>CAVSYI010000016.1:0-77859 GCA_963732045.1 Terriglobia bacterium
TGGCCTTGCCACCGTCAGGCATGTAGAGCGTGACCGCCAGGCGCATACGTCTTTCATTGGAATCCAGGTGCTCTCCATTCGGATGTTGTAGGCGGCGGAGATGGAGGCACTGCGGCAACGGTGGTGCATGCAACGACCAGGGCAAGTCCGAAAGAATCGAACGACAAGGGAAGAACTGGATCTTCGATGATTCGGTACCAGCGGAAGCCGTGACGCTGTTCTTCTTCCAATTGCTTGACGAGTTTGTAGCGTTCGCGAGCGCCGATGGTTGGCGCAGGCGAGCACGATCACGTTGAACAGCGCCATGGGAGCGACATAAGAAGAGCCGAATGAGGGGGTCGCGATCGAGGTCAGAAAAATTCGTGAGCGAACTGTCCGATGGGGAGACGAGCGTGTTGGTGATGCCAACATATACGCTCTGTTCGAACGGGCCTGGCGCAATCCCTCGACGGTTTGCCGCAGGCCGCGGCCATGACTGACGGCAATGACGAGGTCACGTTTCCCAGAAAGCGAACTTCGTGCACGACCTCTGCCGGAGTGGTGGCGCTGGTGACTGGCAGTCCAAGGATGATCAGCATGTGCTCCAAAAAATTAACCAGGTTGGCGGCGAGGTCACCGCCAAGCAGGACCACGTGCCGGGCTGCATAAAGCCGGCGCACCAGAGCAGCGATCTTTCGCGGTTCGATAGTTTGGACGAGACGGTTCAGGCTCTTGACGTCCTGATCGAGAGAAGCCCGGAACTGCGTTGAGATGGCCGACTTTCCCGCCGGTCCGGTCTGCATGGTGTCGAGCGATGTGGCATGGGCGATGGAAAGTTCGTGCACGTAATGCTGGAATTCTTGGTAGACTCGAATTTCATTCCGCGAACGATTCGGACCATTGTGGCCGGATCGGTCTTTAATCGGGTCGCCACCGCGCGCACACTCATCAGCACAAATTCACGCGGCCGTTCGAAGACGGGGCGAATGATCTGCTGTCGTTTGGGGCTTAGCAGGCTTATACGAGCCGACGGGCTCATAACCTGAACTGGGACGGGTAACTTTCCGCAGCTTTCTCATCGGGCACAAAAGCATGTTGGAAAGCGACGGCGTTGTCAACAGCGCCACGAACCACCACGAACTGCGTAGGGGCAGATGTCCTCATCCGCCCCTACGTGGTTCGTGGTTCGCCCGGATGCGTATAATGCTGGCGCGACACCAAATTCATCGGGGGAGATTCGATGGATCCGAATTCAGCGCCCCAATCCGCAGCCGGAGAGAGTTTCTGACCACCACAAGCCTGTTGGCGGCCGCCGTGGCCGCTCCAGGAACCGCGTCAGCGCTGTCAGCAAGCGCTGTGCCGGAGGCTGGTGAAAAGCCGGCCTCGCCGGGCGCCCTGCGCAAGATTCCCATCGGCGTCTTCGATCCTGCGTTTCCCAACCTGTCATTGGACGAGTTCATCGAGAAGTGCGCCAGTATGGCAGTGGAAGCGGTGGAGATCGGGACCGGCGGATATCCCAATTCGGCTCACTGTCCGGTGAAGGAATGACTCGAGGACGCGGGCAAAGCGCGTGCCTGGAAAGAGAAGTTCGAAGATCACAATATTCAGGTGGCGACGTTCAGCCGCCACGGCAATCCGGTATCTCCCGATCCAAAGACCGCGGAACGCGACGCGGAATCATTCCGGCATACCGTGCTGTTGGCGGAACGTCTGGGAGTGAGCGTGATCGTGGGTTTTCGGGTTGTCCCGGCGGCAGTCCCACGGACACCATGCCCAACTGGGTTACCTACCGCTGGCCACCTGAATACGGGAAGATGCTCGATTGGCAGTGGAAAGAGAAAGTCATTCCGTACTGGAAGCAGGCGGCCAAGTTTGCGCGTGAACACGGAGTCCACAAGATCGCGCTGGAAATGCATCCCAATTTCGTGGTGTACAACCCAAAAACGCTTTTGCAGTTGCGGGAGGCGGTCGGCGAGGAGATCGGGGCCAACTGTGATCTGAGCCACCTTTTCTGGCAGCAGTGCGACGCGGTTGAAGTCATTCGCATGCTCGGTAAGCAGAATGCGATTTTCCACGCCCATATGAAGGACACGACCTTCTACAAGGAGAACGTTGACCGCTACGGAGTGCTTAACTTCGCGGCCGAAAAAAGCGATCTACCCCAGGCCTCGGAGACGTTTCGGGCTGTCGGTTACGGCCATAGCGCGGGGACATGGAAAGAAATCATGCGCGCTTACATGGAAGTTGGTTATCAGGGCATTTTCAGCGTTGAAAATGAAGACCCAATTCTTTCCGGCGAGGTGGGAGTCGAGCGTGCCCTGTATGTGCTGAAGAATGTCAGGAGTGAATTGCTGGGGACGGCTTAAAACCTGAGGCTTTCATCATAGGCTGATCAGTCCGCATCAACGCAGGGTCCCTCGACTTGCTCTCACCGCGCAAGCGCGGCTCATGCGGCGCTCGGGATGACAGGTTGTGTTAGGTAACCGTTGACCTTGCTTCCCGCTACGGCGTAAGCTGCCCAAGCGTTCAATTTTCGTCGGAGCAATAATGCAAAGACGTGAAGCTTTACGGCTCTTGGCCTCCGCTGCCGCTCTTCCTCTACTTTCCCGACAGGCGTTTTCGATGTTTCAGGCGGTGCACGAAGGGCTTCCTGAACAGGCCGTTCTGAAAACTCTCAATCCTCATCAGAACGCAACCGTTACAACCATTTCCGAACTCATTATTCCTCAGACCTCTACTCCGGGCGCCAAGGCGGCGCGCGTAAACGAGTTTATCGATCTGATCCTTACCGAGTGGTACGACGAAGAGGAAAAGGCGACGTTCATGACTGGCCTGACGGATGTCGACAAGAGTGCCCGCGAACTGTTCGGCAAGGATTTTGTCGATTGCGGTGAGAAATCGCAGGTTGAGCTTCTTCAGGCACTGGACGATGAAGTAGCTGCCTCTCGCGTCCCCGACCAGAGAAGAAGGCGCGGCGTTCCACCCGAGAAGAATTTCTTTTTCATGATGAAGCAACTGACGCTGATCGGTTATTACACATCGCAGATCGGGTTTGAGCAGGAGTTGCACGGGGAGATCATTCCGGCGCGCCACGCTGCCTGCGTTCCTCTTGAAGAGGAGGCGGCGAAATAATCATGGCAGCTAATACTTATGACGCAATCATTGTGGGCTCCGGGATTACTGGCGGTTGGGCTGCCAAAGAGCTGGGCGAAAAGGGATTGCAAACGCTCGTACTGGAAGCGGGACGTCCCATCGATCCCGATCAGGACTACGTCGAGCACGTACCTGAGTGGGAAGTGCGCTACCGCGGGATGAGCGATCGCAAACGGGTGCAACAGGATCAGCCTGTCCAGGAAACTTGCGGTGGAATGGACGAGTGGAACAGCAAGTTCTTCGTCAACGACAAGCAGAATCCTTACACCACCGAACCCGGCAAGCCCTTCTTGTGGATACGCGGACGTCAGTTGGGTGGCCGTTCGATAATCTGGGGACGGCAATCCTATCGTTGGAGCGATCTGGATTTTGAAGCTAATCAACGCGAAGGGGCTCGGCGTAGATTGGCCGATCCGCTATCAGGACATCGCGCCGTGGTACGACTACGTCGAGGATTTCATCGGAGTCTCGGGCCAGGAAGAGGGACTTTCGCAACTGCCGGACGGTCATTTCCTCCCGCCGATGGAGTTGAACTGCGCGGAAGTCGTGGTCAAGGATGCAATCGCCAAATATTTTCCCGGCGAGCGCCTTATGACGATCGGGCGTACCGCGATCCTGACACAGGCTCACAATGGCCGCGCGGCCTGCCATCAATGCGGTCCGTGCGCTCGCGGGTGCATCACGCGTTCTTACTTCAGCAGTCTGAACTCGACTTTGCCCGCCGCGTTGAAGACAGGCAAGGTGACTGTACGTCCGCATAGCGTCGTGCACAGTCTGATCTTCGATTCCAAGAAAAGGAAGATCGCAGGCGTGCGGGTCATTGACGGGAAAACACGCGAAGCCATCGAGTTTCGCGGACGAATCGTTTTTCTGTGTGCATCGGCTCTCGAGTCCGCCCGCATTCTGCTGAATTCTTCGACCACCGAATTCCCCAATGGTCTCGCCAATTCCAGCGGGGAACTTGGACGCAATGTGATGGACCATTGCATGGGGGGCGGCGCGAGAGGTCGCGTTCCGGGAAACGAAGATCGCATCCAGCTGGGAAACCGGCCTAACGGAATTTATGTTCCACGCTTTCGCAATGTGAAGCAGAAGCATCCATTGTTCCTGCGCGGGTATGGCTTTCAGGGAAGTGCCAGCCGTCCCAAGTGGGAGCGTGGCGCGGAGATGCGAGGGTTCGGGGCGAAGTTCAAGCACACCCTGAGCCGGCCTGGGCCGTGGAGATGTAGTTTTACGGCTTCGGGGAGTGCCTTCGCCGAACCACGAAAACTCTGTCGATATCGACAAGGGGAAAGTGGATGCCTGGGGAATTCCGCGCTCGAGGATCAGTGGCAGTGGCGCGAAAATGAGCGGGCCCTGTCCAAAGACATGGGCGATCTCAGCCGCCGAGATGCTCTCCGCGGCGGGGGCAAAAGACATCGAGCCTATCGATCGAGGACAACGCTCCGGACTTGACGATTCACGAAATGGGCACGCGCGCATGGGGAAGGATCCGAAGACATCAGTGCTCAACGCCCACAATCAGGCGCACGATGTCAAGAATCTGTTTATTACCGATGGCTCGTTCATGGTGTCTTCGGCGTGCGTTAATCCGTCACTCACCTACATGGCTCTGACGGCGCGGGCCTGCGATTTCGTCGTGGATCAGATGAAGCAAGGAGAACTCTAGACTATGGACCGACGAACTTTTCTGGGGACGATGACTGCCGCGACCGTGCTGGCCGAAAAACTCACGTGGGCAGCCGATACTCACAAGATCGATAAAGTTGGATTGCAGCTGTATACCCTCCGCGAGGTAATGAAGGACGACTTCGAAGGTAAGCTGGCCAAGGTTGCAGAGATTGGCTACAAGGAAGTCGAATTCGCCGGATACGAAAACCATAGTCCGCAAGAAATAAAAACGATGCTGGATCGTCACGGACTGACCGGCCCGTCAGCGCACGTTCCGTATAAGGACCTGGGAGATGCCTGGCCGGGCGTGCTGGAAGCAGCCCACGTCGTTGGGCACCAATATCTTGTCAATCCATACATCGACGACGACATTCGCAAGGGGCCGGATGGCTGGAAGCGGGCCGCCGAAACATTCAATCGCGCTGGGGAAGCGAGCCAGAAGGCCGGAATCCAGTTTGCCTATCACAATCACTGGTTTGAGTTCGCGCCGGTGAATGGAAAACTTCCCTACGACATTCTTTTGGAGGAGTGCGATCCCAAGCTGGTAAAGATGGAGATGGATCTTTGCTGGATTGAAGTGGGCGGACAAGATCCGCTTAAGTATTTTAAGAAATATCCAGGCCGTTTCCCTCTGCTCCATGTGAAGGACTTGACGAAAATTCCCAAGGTAGATGCCTCGGGCGGGCAGAATTTCGGCGATTCACTTCCGGAGATGACCGAAGTGGGCAGCGGAATCATCGACTGGAAACTCATTTTCAAGCAATCGGACAAAGCCGGAGTTAAGCACTACTTTGTGGAGCACGATCACCCGAAGGATCCGTTCGCCAGTGTCAAGGCGGGCTAGGTATACCCTTCGAAAGCTTCGCTTCTAATTATGCGTGTTGTGGTTATGACACAGTATCTTCTCCGGGAGAACCTGATGCCTCAAGTGGTTCGTTCGCCGAAAGTCTATGACGTTTGCATTATTGGATCCGGCGCTGGGGCGGTACTGCCGCGAAGGTGCTTACCGAAGGCGGTCTCAATGTTGTGATGCTGGAAGCGGGCCCGCCGCTCAATCCCGAGAAGGATTTCAAAGAGCATGTCTGGCCGTACGAGTTGCCTCATCGCGGCGTTGGCGTCGGAGGAAGCTCAGGCATGAAGTGGGCGACGAATTCATGGCTCCCGATGGCGCCTGGGAGATTGAAGGCGAACCCTACACCTCCGCGCCCGGATCGCAAGTTCCGCTGGTTCCGTTCCCGCATCGTCGGCGGACGCACCAATCACTGGGGACGGATCGCGCTCCGCTTCGCACCGGTTGATTTCAGGTCCCGTCCAGCCGACGGCATGGGCGACGACTGGCCCATCACCTACGAAGATGTCGCGCCTTACTACGACAAGGTCGAGTCCTACATCGGCGTCTTCGGCACCAAAGAAAATATTCCCAGCGCACCGGACGGGTTTTTCTGCCTCCGCCTACGCCGCGCTGCACCGAAACCATCGTCAAGAAGGCCTGCGACAGGCTGAATATTCTCTGCGTGCCTTCGCGGCTGGCGATCCTGACCAAGCCGCTCAACGGACGCGCTGCCTGCCACTACTGCGCCCAATGCGGACGCGGCTGCCTTACCGCCTCCAACTTCAGTTCCAGCCAGGTCATGATTCCGCCGGCGCAAGCCACCGGGCGACTTTACGCTGATCACCGGTGCGATGGCCCGCGAGATCGTCGTCGGAAAAGACGGCAAGGCCGAAGCCGTCTCTTACATCGACAAGGCCACCTGTCCGAGAAACGCGTTCACGCGCAGGGCTTTCGTGGTGGCGGCCAGCGCTTGCGAGTCGACGCGTCTGTTGCTCAATTCGAGATCCACTTTGTTTCCCGACGGTCTGGCGAATTCTTCGGGAGTCGTGGGACGTTATCTCACCGACTCGGTGGGCAGTTCCGCCGGCGGATATTTTCCGCAACTGGAAAAAATGCCGCCCCACAATCACGACGGCATCGGCGGCATGCACATCTACATGCCGTGGTGGAGATACGACCGCAAGAACGATTTTCTGCGCGGCTATCACATCGAGTTCGGCGGCGGCCGCGACATGCCGGGAGTCGGCGACTTCGACCGTGTTCGAAGAACATGAAGGCTACGGCGCATCCCTCAAGCAGCACTGCCGCACACGGTACGGCACCGTATATCGGTTTCGCCGGCCGCGGCGAGATGATTCCCAACGAAAACAGTTATTGCGATATCGACCCCGACACGGTCGATCAGTGGGGCATTCCGGTGCTGCGTTTCCACTGGCAGTGGAGCGACAACGAAATCAAGATGGCCAAGGATATGCAGGAAACCTTCCGCTCGATCGTCGAAACGGCGGGTGGAACTTTTATCAGCAGAGCCAAGCCGGACGGAGAATCATCCCTACGGCATCGAGGACGGCGGCGTGATCATCCACGAACTCGGCACCGTGCGCATGGGGAATAACCCGAAGACTTCGGTGCTGAACAAGTATTGCCAGGCGCACGACGTCAAGAATGTGTTCGTCACCGATGCCGCAGCTTTCGTGACCAATCCGGACAAGAATCCGACGCTGACCATCATGGCGCTTTCGTGGCGCGCGTCGGAGTATCTGATCGATCAGGCGAAGAAAGGAAGCCTGTAGGGAAGGAAAAATGGCAACCAAGTCCATATCGCGCCGCGACATTCTGAAGACGTTGACCATGGGAGCGATGGCGGGTTCGGTCTTGCGGGTGATTCCGGCGCACGCGGCGGAATATGCGCACCACATGGTGGCGGCGGAAAAGGCTGCGACCACGACGGGCGTTTACACGCCCAAATTCTTTCTCGCCCCAGCACTACAAGACACTTCAGACCCTGTGCCAGACCATCATTCCCGCGGAAGCGAATCCGGCGGGGCAATCGAAGCGGGTGCACCGGAGTTCATCGATCTGCTGACCAGCGAGAATCCGAAATATCAGCTGAAACTCGGCGGCGGCATCATGTGGCTGGATGGCGCAGTGCGCGGATCGCTACGGCAAAGCGTTTACTCGATTGCGCGCCAGAACAGCAGAAAGAAATTCTCGATCTGATTGCCTATTCGCAAGAATGCCGAGAAAAGATCCGGGGATCAGCCAGGGCGTGGAGTTCTTTTGCGTTTCTGCGCGAGCTGACGGCCGACGGATTTTTCACCAGCGAGATTGGAATCAAGTATCTGGGCTATGTGGGAAATACCTACCTGCTGAGCTTCCCGGATGCCCCCCGGTGCCCGGAAGTCTGACAGCAGTTCGTCAGTGGTCGAGTTGTCAGCGAAACACTAAGCTTCCGAACGGATCTTCCAGCGACGGACTTTGCGGCGTGAACAGCTCCGCGCCGTTCTCGGTGATGTGCATGTCGTCTTCCAGGCGTACGCCAAATTCTCCGCGGATGTAGATGCCGGGTTCGTCGCTGAAGGTCATGCCACGGCCAGCGGCGTGGTGTTGCCGCGCACCAGGTAGGGCCACTCGTGGCCATCCATCCCGATGCCGTGTCCCACGCGGTGGGTAAAGAATTTGTAGTCCGGACCGTAGCCGGCATCGCTGATCACTTTGCGCGCGGCTGCATCGACCGCCTGGCATTCCACGCCGGGACGCGCCGTCTTCAGCGCGGCGGTCTGCGCGCGGTGCACGATTTCAAAAACCTGTTTCATCTTGTCGGAAGGTTTGCCGAAGACAAACGTGCGGCGTGATGTCGGACTGGTAGCCCTCGACTGGCAGCCGCCGTCGATCAGGATCAGGGTGCCTTCGCGAATGACCTGCGGAACGATCGAGCCGTGAGGGAAGGACGAATTCTCGCCGATCTCGATATCGACCTCGCCGGGAAACCCAGCTGCTCGTGGGCAGCCGTGATCAGTTTTTCCAGTTCGGACTGCGTCATGCCGTCGCGCAGCGTCTGATAAGCGGCTTGATATGCCGTCCAGCGTGACCTGGTTCGCCAGACGTCATCAGTTCGAGTTCATGATCGCTCTTGATCATGCGGCAGCCGGCGGTCACCGGAGTTCGCGCTCACAATCTTCAATTGGGGCGCGCTTTCGCGATTCCGCTCGCTGAAGACAAAGCGCACAGTTTCTTCCATGCCCAGCGTTCCGGTGGAGATGCAGGTCTTTCAATCCCTGCGCGAGAAGTCGTACGGATTCTGATCCTCCTGCCAGGTGCGTACGTCGGCGTTCTTGCCTTCTGGCGAATTGGCCAGTTGTTCACGCGCCCGACCTTCTTCGAATGCCGGACATACGCAGAGCGCGCGCCCCTTGGCCGGCAGCACCAGCGCAAACAAGCGCTCACCTCCCCACCACTGCACTCCGGCGAAGTAGTCGAGCGACGTGCCCTCCATCAGCAGGATGGCGTCGAGATGGTTGGCCGCCATGAGTTGCCGCGCCTTTTCCTGACGCGCTGCTCGCTCTTCGACCGTGATCGGCTTGGCCTGATCCTTCATGGACTTCAGACTGGCGATGGACGGCGGCAAGGCGGGCAGCTCTCTTCAGCCTGGAGCGACGACGTGAATGCGGTCAGACTCGCGCCGGCGGCGACTGTGCCCGCCTGCAAAAAACGGCGTCTGGAAACCATGCATCCTCCGGCGGCATCGATCTGACTGATCCGGGAATCGCCATTATAGGGGGTCTTCTGATTTCCAATTGGCAAGCCGCATGCTGAAAATTGAAAATGAAACCGCGATGGAAACAGGATTTCAATGTGCCGGCTGCGGCGAGTGGAACCAGACGACGGTGGACGAATCCGCCGGACGCACGCAGTCTTACGTGGAGGACTGCCAGGTCTGTTGCAAGCCGAATGTGCTGCGTGTCAGTACGACACGCAGGAGCAGGAATTTGTGATTACGGCACAGCTGGAATAGATATAGTAGCTGCGAGAGCGGCAACGATGCAGCTTCCTGGAGGAAGGATGAACACGATGTCCACAGGCTACGGTGCGCCCGGACGGATGGTTGCCCACAACATGGTGACCACGCAATTCGAACTGGATGGATTTCGCGTGGTCCGCACTCTGGGAGTGGTGCGCGGCATCGTGGTGCGGTCGCGTTCGATTTTCGGGACGATCGGCGCCAGCCTGCAAACCATTCTCGGCGGCAATATCACTCTGCTGACCAACTTGTGCGAGAAGACCCGTGCGGAAGCTTTCGATCTGATGCTGCAGCACTCGGCTGAACTGGGCGGAAACGCCGTGGTCGGCGCGCGTTACGATGCCACCGAGGTGATGCAGGGCGTCACGGAAGTGCTGGCTTATGGCACCGCGGTGGTGGTCGAGCCCAGCCGGTAAGGGCGTGAGCTAATCAGCCGATGCTAGGCCTGCGTTGGAGCTCCTGGCGATCCCGGATGACACCAGGATGTGCCTGGCTATCTCAGCAGTTTTTCTAAAGCCTTCTGACGATATTCGAAGGTTCGTCTGCAACTGGCGGCCGATACAAAAATTGTTGCGCCAGCTCTCCCAGCCAGCCAAACCCCACTTCGTAATCGATCACGTCGCGAACAACTGTTCCGTTCACCTGCTCTCGCGTTTCCGGCACAAGTTCGTGGCGATGGATGAAAACTCTTGAACGGTCCTTTCTTTTGTACGTCGGCGAAGTGATGGTTCCATTCGAATTCCGTGATCAGGGCGATCCATCCGGCGCGAAAGGGGAGAAAAGGAAACACGCGAAACGAAGTCACGATTTCGGAACCGACTCCGGCTAGAGGAGTCCGGTCGCGTGATCGTGGCTCGTTCATTCGGGATTCCCGGAGGCGGCACGAGTTTCAGGCGGACCAGTTCGGTCCCAGTTTGCGGCGGCATGATGCGTGGAAGATTTGCGGGGTTGGCGAAAAACAGGAAAACCGTTCGATCGGCGCCGGGCACCCATTGTTCGAATTGAATCGCGATGAGTCATCAAATCTGATCGCGTCGCGATGAGTTCAGCCGTTCAGGAATTGGCAGTGGACGGCACCGCCTGTCGCACGATAGATTGTGCGGGCACTCAATCTCGAAACAATATGATTCACGATCAGGTTCTGCGAAATCATGTCCTCTAAAATCCGTTCGGCTCTGCTGGCTCTCTTCCTCCTGACCATACTCCTTTTCTCCAGTGCGGCTGCGGCTTCTTCCTATCAATACATTCGCATGGGCGAGAAAGCCGACAGCACGGCGACTCCGGTTGCAGGCACAGCCCTGATGGGCGGTGGCAAGGATCTCGACGATGCCTTTCGCTGGTTGTGCAAGAAAGCGCAATGGCGGCGATTTTCTGATTCTGCGGGCCATCGGGGACGATGACTACAACTCTTACGTCAACGGAATCTGCAAGCTGAACTCGGTGGCCACGCTGGTGATTCCCGACACGGCTGCTGCCAACGATCCCGCTGTGGCGGACATCATCCGCCACGCGGAAGCCGTTTTCATCGCGGGTGGCAACCAGGCCCGCTACGTCAACTTCTGGCACGGCACGGCGGTGCAGGATGCGCTCAACGCGAACATTGCCGGCGGCAAGCCGATCGGCGGCACCAGCGCCGGCCTTGCCGTGCTGGGCCAATTCAGCTATGGCTGCTTGAAAGACAAAGAAGACGACAACGACCTCGCGTCCACCGATGTGCTGCCCAATCCCTATCATGAACGGGTGACACTGGTCCGCGACTTTCTGAAAGTCCCGATACCTCGACAACGTCACTCACCGACAGCCACTTCGCCAAGCGCGACCGCATGGGACGCACTCTGGGATTTCTTTCGCGCCTGGTGCAGGACGGCTGGGCCAAGGACTCCGCGCGACATTGCGATCGATGAGAAATCCGCTGTCCTGGTCGAACCGGATGGCAAGAGCGTGGTGGTCGGGTCCGGCACGCGGCGCTTACTTCCTGCAGGTGAACGTCGGCTCCCGAGGTTTGCAAGCCCAATACTCCGCTTACGATTCACAACATTGCGGCTTACCGGGCCCCAACCGGCGCGCATTTTGATCTGAAGTCATGGACCGGCGAGGGCGGCGAAAGCTACTCAATTTCGGTGGAGAACGGCGTAATCCGCACCACCCGGCCGGGCAATGCTGTCTACTGATGTTTGTCCCTGCGAAACGCTTGTTTCATTTTGGTAATTGACTTCCGCTTTCTTCTTTGACAAACTTCGTGCTCGGCGCATTTGGGGCAGACTCACTCGATGACCGAAAACTCACTTCTTTCCTCCACTACCGCGGACAATCTGGAACAGGTGTTCCATCTGGTCGAGGCCGGGAAAGCTCGAATCCGGGCTGTGATTCTGTCCACGACCACACTCCCAACATCAAGTTTCACTGCCGACGCCGATCGTTGCCGGCTGAGTTCCGGCAAAACTCAGCTTCAAACTAACGAAAAACGAGGAAAAAGCGTATGAAGTCCTTCCGATCTGGATTGATTCTGGTTCTGGCTGTCGTGACCCTGAGCAGTCTCGCTTTTCGCGCAAACCTATCAGGGCAGAATTTTGGGATCGGTGACCGATTCATCGGGCGCCGTCGTCGGCGGCGCCAAGGTGACGATCACGAATACTGCCACCGGAATTTCGCGGAACCTTGACCGCGAACGACGCGGGAGACTACAACGCGCCCAACCTCGAGCCCGGCCCATATCATGGTGACGGCAGAGGCGCCCAGTTTCAAGACGGGCGCAACGCACCGGGCTTCAGCTCGAAGTGGCGAAAGACATTCGTGTGGATTTCAAACTGGAACCAGGCGCGGTGAACGAAACTGTGACCGTCTCTGAAGAAGCGCCGATCGTGAACACCACCAATGACGTGCTGGGCGGAACTTTTTCGAACAAGGCGATCAATGAGCTTCCGCTGCTGGGCCGCGACTTCCAGAATCTGGCTGTTTTGCAGCCTGGCATCCAGCGCACCCCGGGAGGCGGATTTCTGTCGCGTGACCGCGAACGGAAACCGGCCGAATGACAACAACTACGTGGTCGATGGCCTCGACGACAACGACGCCTACTACGGAACGACCGTGATCAACGCGGAAGGCGTGGAGGGAACGCCCGCCACGCACCTGCCGATCGACGCGATTCAGGAATTCAACGTGCAGTCCAGTCCCGAGGCCGACTACGGCTGGAAGCCGGGCGCGATCATCAACATTGGAATCAAGTCCGGCACCAACTCATTTCACGGTTCGACCTACTACTTCAACCGCAACAGCGCGCTGGACGCACGCAACTGGTTCAATCCCGGTCCCGGATCCCGTCGCCGCTCTGAACTTTCATCAGTTCGGCGCTTCTGCCGGCGGACCGATCATCAAGAACAAGCTCTTCATCTTCGGCAACTATGAAGGCGTGCGCGATGTGGTGGGCAATCCCGGGATCGGTCAATGTTCCGGTCACCGGTGCCGATCGGCGATCCTGACAACAGCATTGCCGATGCGTTTGCCCAGTGCACCGCGAACGCGAATTGCAGCGCGTACCAGCCAGAATCTTGCGAAATTCCTTCCCTTCAATCCGGGACCAGACATCGCGTTGAATCTGGACTTGAACAATCGCAATCGCGAGGACAACGGAATTCTGAAGCTGGACTACCACTTGTCCGAGAAAAGCAATCTGGTCGCCACCTACTTCCTCGGCGACAGCGTGCAGACCGAAGAAGATACGACGGTGGTAAATCCGTTGTTCCTTTCGCAGTCGAAGACCCGGGCGCAGGTCATCGGCGGAGGCTGGATCTGGACGCCCACCGCGCGGCTCACCAACCAGTTCCGAGTTGGCTACAACCGGTTCTGGCAACAGGTGGTGCAGGCCGATCACAATAGCGATCCGGCAACCGCCTATGGCCTGAATACGGGAGTGACCGATCCGACCAATTTCGGGATGCCGGAGATTCGCATTGGCGGATTCGTTCAGCACACTCTGGGCGGAAACCAGTCGTGGCCGTTGTACACCACTCCAAATCAGACTTTGCAGTTCACCGACAGCGCGACCTATGTGATCGGCAAGCACAATCTGAAATTCGGCGGCGAGTTCCGCACCGGCAGCACCGACAATCTGCGCAATACGTTCGGTTCCGGTGAAATCCGTTTCAGCGATCTGGAAGAGCTTCACCACCGGCGACGTTCGCAGCGGCGGCAGCTTTGTGTTCGTGGGAAACAGCCGGCGCATCGTGATCCAAAAATCCTTCGGAGGTTTCATTCAGGACAACTGGCGCGTCACTCCCGAGACTGACGATTGATGCCGGACTTCGCTACGACGTCAGCTTGCCGATTCACGAAGAGAATGATCTGCTCTCCAATTTCGATCCGACGGTTGGATTGGTTCAGGTGGGCCAGGGGATCGACCAGCCCTACCACACCGACTACAACAATTTCGCTCCGCGTTTGGGAATCGCGTGGGACCCGCGCGGCAACGGAAACACCGTATTTCGCGTGGGCGGCGGAGTGATTTACGAGATTCCGCACATCTCGGTCTTTATCGGACAGAACAATACCAATGCCAACGGCATCTCGCTCAATCCCACCGGAGTGCCGGGAGCTCCCGGTGGCGCCGGGAGGCGGCAACGATCGTAGCAGCGACGCTGGAGCCTGATCCGGACGCGATGAGCGCAAACTGGAAGAGCGGAGCGCCGGTGTTTGGCGATCTTTCGCCCGCCAACCTTTCTTGTACGCAGCGACGCGCCGTGTCCGGTGTTCGGCCTGACCAAGGATCTTTCGACTCCTTACGTGATGAACTGGAACGCGAATGTGCAGCAGGAGATGTGGAAGAACGCTGCGCTGACCATCGCCTACGTGGGAAACAAGGGCACGCGGCTCTACAACATTCGCGATATCAACCAGAACATCTTTGCCGAACGATACCGCGAGGAGACGAACAGTCCGGCAGACCGTTCATGCGACAGTTTCCCGACTCTGAGCAACATCTACCAGTTGGGCAACGGAGCCGACTCGATCTATCACGGATTGCAGGTAACCTTGCGGCAGAACACGCACCAAGGGCTTATATTTCGTCGCCGGCTACACCTGGGCGCATGCCATCGACACATCCGGCAGCAATCGCCAGTTCAACATTCAGAACAGCTACGATCCGGCGTTCGAGCGTTCCAATTCCGATTCGGATATTCGCAACCGCTTTACCTTTGCCATGACCTACGAGTTGCCGTCGAAAGCACGGCTTCGCGCAGATGCTGCAAGGCTGGCACGTCAACGGCATTTTCACCGCGCAGGGCGGAACGCCGCTATTCATCTATGACAGCTTTAACGACATCAGCGGCACCGGCGAATTCAACGATCACTGGAACATCACCGGCGACCCTGCCAACCTTCATTGGTCGAAAAATACTCCGATCCCGTTTCTCGATGCGGATCAGTTCAACACGGTCGAGTACGATCCGGTCAACGAGCTGTTCCACGCTACGGGCGGACCAATCCGACAGCCCAGCGCTGCTATCGACCAGGCGTTTCGCATGGGCGGACAGGCCGGCGCAGACCAACTGATCAATGGGCCTGACGACAGCTCTTCGGTGGATGCTACGTTTCGGGAGGCACCATCGCTAACGCCGCCGGCGCCGGGAACGTTCGGCAATATGCGCCGCAACGTGGTGTACGGTCCGGGCTTTGTCAATCTGGACTTCTCGGTGATCAAGGATTTCAAACTCGGAGAGCGATTCGCTCTGCAATTGCGAGGCGAGGTCTTCAATCTTCTCAATCATCCCAACTTTGCCGATCCCGATCATGATTTGTCGGATGGTTCGGCCGGGACCTTCGGCGTGGCGCAGTTCACACCTGACGTCTACGCCTCAAATCCGGTCATCGGGTCGGGCGGCTCCCGGCATATTCAGGTAGGCGCGAAGATCATCTGGTAAGGCATCTAGCGACCAAGTTTCGATGCAGAAGCCCCGGCGAAATCCAGGGCTTTTCTATCTTTGAACTGCTCGCGGCGAGAATGGATTTCCACAGGATTTGCACTGACTCAGGAAACGCGTCGGACATGGAAAACAATCAGGTAATCGCAGCAGAACCAAGTCTATTAACCCCATCCCTTGTGGTCACCAAGTAAGTTATCTACAACGTATCGCGCTTTCGAAAAGAGCTCATTCATCCCTCTAGCGACCTATAACTTTCTCATTGACAACAAATGCTTTAGGCGTAGGATGTGGACAAATGTGGTACAAAGTGGTCTAGACGGTAGTGGTCGTGGGCAGTACGACAAACTTTGAGAGGCGCCAGTGGATTTTGCAGCTGACACCCCGAAAAATAGCCCGAACGAACCAGAAATGACCGTGTTTTGACCGTTTTTACCTCCCCCGCTGTGGCAGCACCCGTATTCAAAAGATTTTCCGCCCTAAAGGGCAGAACACATGTTTCGCGGCAATCACCCAACTCGCGTCGACGAAAAGGGACGGCTCAAAGTCCCGGCGGAGTTCAAGCGGGTGATCGACGAGAAGTACAACGAGAAATTCTACATCACCAGCCTGGATGGCAAGGTTGGCCAAGTGTATCCCTTCGAGGAATGGGAACGGATCGAGCAGAAGCTGGCCGGGCTCTCCACCTTCAATCCTACGAAGAAAAAGTTTCTGGACCGGGTGAACTACTACGGGCAGATGGTCGAGATGGATGGTCAGGGGCGGTTGCTGTTACCGCAGTTGTTGCGGGAAGCGGCGCAGCTCAAAGGGGAAGTCGCGGTGACTGGAAATCTGACGCATCTCGTAGTTCGCAACCTGGAGGCATACCGCACCGAGATTGAGGAGCAGTCGTTTACCTCTGAGGATGAGAAGACGCTCGACGATCTGGGCATCTAGTGGACGAGGGTTTAACAAACACCCCCGAGCGGGGTGGACATGGTGGAAGCAAGAGTGGCCATGTCCCGGTTCTTTTAAAAGAAGCGATCGACTTTTTAGCTATCAAGCGTGGCGGGACTTATATCGACGCCACGGTGGGCCTGGGCGGGCACAGTTTAGAAATCGCAAAACGCCTCGGCGCACCGGGACATTTGATTGGGCTCGATAAAGATCCTGCGGCGCTGGATGAGGCCCGCATCAGGCTGATTTCTTCCGGGGGGGAGGGTTGGCCTGAAGTGAGTCTTCTGCATGGTTCTTTCGCGGAGATCGGAGAGCGGTTCCGAGCGGCGTCAGCCGACGGACTGCTGGCGGATCTCGGCGTAAGCAGCCTGCAGTTGGACACACCATCGCGAGGCTTTAGCTTTCAGGCGGAAGGCGCGCTCGACATGCGAATGAATACGCAAGCCGGGCCCACCGCCGAACAAGTGGTAAATCAGGTGGACGAGGTCACACTCGCGAATCTGATTTACGAATTCGGTGAGGAAAGGAGGTCGCGGAGAATCGCCAGAGCCATTGTCCGGTCGCGGCCAATACGTACAACTGCGGAACTTGCAGCTGTGGTATCGGCCGCGGCCCGGCCAATGAATCAGGCGGAAAGAAGAATTCATCCCGCGACGAGAACCTTTCAAGCTCTCCGAATCTTCGTAAACCATGAACTGGACGACTTGCGGGAGCTGCTGAACGCGGCCCCGCAAGTGCTGAGACCGGGCGGAAGGATCGTGATCATCAGTTTCCACTCGCTGGAGGACCGCATCGTGAAAGATGCCTTCCGCGAAGGCGTGAAGCAGGGTCACTACAAGGTGCTGACGAAGAAGCCAGTGACCGCCGGGGAAGAAGAGATTGATCGCAATCCGCGGGCACGCAGCGCAAAGATGCGGGCGGCGGAAAAGATTTAGAAATAAGAAGTTTGGCAATAAAAGTTTACCCCTGGAAAACCAGCCAGGGACCCGGCCACAGCCGTTGACGGATGGGCCGGGATAAAAGTTCCGGGACGGCATCGCCTCTCTCGCAACAAAGGGCGAAACACAACTCTCTACCTTCTTTCGGTGCCGTCCCGGAGAGACGGAAGGTAGAACGGAGGCCACGATGTACACGGGAACCTTGATTGACCAGCTGATGGACACGGTGGAACGCACGGAAGCCCGCGCCGAAAAGCGCTCGCAGGATGCGCTCATCCCAGGAAGAAAAACTTGCCTACTGGTACGCGGTCGCGCAACAGGAAGTTGCACAGTTCGAATCCAGTCTGGCTGGGGTGGCATAAATGGCGGCTGCACACTGCGTAACTCCAACCCTGCGGCAGAAACGTACATGGACCGGAACTCCGGAAGTTTATTTTGCCAAGGCCATCGACAATTCGCGCCTGGTCAAGGTGGAGAATCCGCAGCGAAGCCGCGAAATGAAACAGTTTGGAGTCGCTCTGGCGTGCCTGTTTCTGCTGGTGATGACTTTTGCCTGGCAGCATTTCAAAGCCATTGAGTATGGCTACAAGATCGAAGCTCTAAGGGTGCAGCGCGACGGCCTGTCGGATCTCAACCGGGCCCTGCGGTTGGAAGAAGCCTCGCTGCGCGATCCCGAACGCATTGACACGCTGGCGCGGAAGCTCGGACTGCAATCGCCGCAAGCCGGCCAGGTGATGCATATGGACACAAGTTCACCGGACGCCGCAACGCCGGTGCTGGCCAGCGTGACCCCGGTCTCGATGGTCTCGGCACGATAATGTAGCGCCGGCAACGCGTCGGCGCTGCACAAAGATTTGCTGGCGGCTCCTCTCATCATGGGCCGCCATTTTTGTTTAAGGGGCTTGGACCTTGGCAACGAGCACTCCCCGCAACATCGCGAATAAACGCCTCTACATCCTGGCCGCCATCCTCGTATTCTGGGCCAGCGGCATTTGCGTGCGCCTGGTGTACCTGGAGATCTTCCGCTACGGCGATTTCCAGCACCGAGCGCAGCATCAACAGCAGCGCACCACGGAGGTGGCCGCCAAACGCGGAATCGTCTATGACCGCGCCGGCCGCGAATTGGCGATGTCGGTCTCGGTGGATTCGGTATTCGCTGTGCCTGCCGAAGTCCCGGACCTGGCCTCGACCATCTCGCTGATTGCGCGCATCACCAAGGCTGATCCGCGCGAACTTCTGGCCAGATGTAAAGCTGCACGTAATTTCTGCTGGGTTGCGCGTAAGGCTGATGCCGAAACCGCCGACCGCATCCGGGCGATGAACTTACGCGGAATTTATTTCCAGAAAGAATCTAAACGTTTCTATCCCAAACGCGACCTGGCGCGCGCAGGTCCTCGGCTATGTCGGCATGGATGACGAAGGGCTGAGCGGAATCGAACGCGAGTACGAGGAAAAACTACAGGGCAAGCCGGGCCAGCTGCTGATATCGGTGGATGCCCACCGTAAATGGTTTGGCAGCGTGGAGAAGCAACCCGAACCGGGCCAGAACGTGGTGCTCACTGTCGACGAGAAAATCCAGTACATCGCGGAACGCGAGCTGGAAACCGCGATGCAGCAGACCCACGCGGAAACTGGCACCGTCGTGGTGCAAAATCCGAAGACGGGAGAAATCCTGGCGCTGGCCAACCGGCCGACATTCAATCCCAACCTGGCTCGCGATATCACACCGCAAAAATTGAAAGACCATGCGGTCAGCGACGTCTATGAGCCGGGATCAACCTTCAAGGTGGTTACGATTGCGGCGGCACTGGAAGAAAAAGTTACCCGCCCTGACGAATTGTTCGATTGCCAGATGGGATCGATCATGTTCAACGGAATGCGGATTCGCGACAGCAAGCCGCACGGGTTGCTTACGGTGTCCAACGTCCTGGCCGAGTCGAGCGATGTAGGCGCTATCAAGATTGCGTTGCGGCTGGGCGAAGAGCGATTCTACAAGTACATTCGCGCCTTCGGTTTCGGACAGCAGACCGGCATTGAACTGCCGGGCGAAACTCGAGGCCTGACCAAGCCGCTGAATCGCTGGTCAAAAGTTTCGATCGGTGCCATCTCCATGGGACAGGAGATCGGCATCACGCCCCTTCAGCTCGTCTCCATGATTTCGACGATCGCGAATGACGGCGTGTGGACTGCCTCCGCGAATTGTTGCCGGAACCACCGCGCCTCAGGGCACCCCGCAGACTGGTCACGTTTCATCCCGGAGCGCAGCGCCGCGTGATTTCGCCGATGACGGCCGCGCAGATGAAACAGATGATGCAAGGCGTCGTCCTGCACGGCACGGGCAAGAAGGCGATTCTCGAAGGTTACAGCTCGGCGGGAAAAACGGGTACAGGGCAAAAGGTCGATCCCGCGACTCACGCCTATTCGCGCACCAAGTACGTTGCGTCATTCGCCGGATTTGCTCCGATCAACGATCCGGCGATTACAGTTGCCGTCATTCTGGATTCGGCGGTAGGCCTGCATCAGGGCGGACAGGTTTCCGCACCTGTGTTCCAGCGGGTCGCGCAGCAGGTGCTTGAATATCTTCATACGCCTCACGATGTCGAACTGCCATCCAATCGCCAGGTCCTGATGGCGGAGCGGCGCGTGAAAGATCAGGATGTCGAAGAAGGTTCGCCTGATCGCCTCGGCGATACTCTGGAAGCAGCCGATTCTGCCCCTGCGGAGGCAGTTGCGCAACCAGCCAGTGCTTCCGCCAAACCAACGCCGGATGTGACGGCCCGCGTGGTGGTGCCCACATCTCTGCGGCAACGCGAACCGGTTGTGACCGCCGTTCCAGAACAGAAGCAATCCGTGATGCCGGAAGCCAACCCCGAAGCAATGCCGCCGTCTGCACCATCTTCCGTCCAACGGCACAGTTGTCCTGGACGTCGAGCAGGGAGGAATTGTGGTTCCATCATTTCTGGGCAAGAGCGTCAGGTCAGCGATCGAAATGGCGCAGGAGAACGGATTGGATCTGGACGCCGTCGGCAGCGGCCTGGCCCGGCAACAGTCGCCGCCTCCAGGATCACACGTGGCGTCGGGATCGCAGGTGACAGTTAAGTTTGGACGGTAGGCCGAACTCACAAGCAGCGTAGGCCCAGACGTCCTCGTCTGGGCGGGCGAGCGAAAGCTTGCTGGCGCTCTGGTCGAAGTTCAGGTTGTCCGGGAAATGCCGAGCTTTGCTCGGCTAGGCAGGTGAGGACGCCTGCCCCTACGTAAAACGGGCCTCAGTCCACTAGAATCCAACACAATGACTTTCCTCGAACTTCTGTATGGCGCGGAAGTGCTCTCCCAAACCGGCAATCCTGGGATCGGTGGGCTGGAATACGACTCGCGCCGCATCAAGCCAGGTGATTTGTTTGTCGCGATGCAGGGGGAGTCGAGTGATGGAAACAAATTCATCGATCAGGCGATCGCGGCCGGTGCGGTTGCCATCGTTACCGATTCAGCGACTGAGAAGCCGCGTGCAGACGTGGCCTGGGCGCAGGTTCCTCACGGACGTCGAGCGCTGGCGCGGCTGAGCGCCAATTTTTACAAGAAGCCAGCGGAGCGGCTGGCCATCACGGGAATTACCGGAACGAATGGGAAGAGCACGACAGCCTTCCTGATCGAATCAATTCTCAATGCCGCTGGCCGCAAGAGCGCGCTGGTCGGGAACCATCGAATACCACGTTGCCGGGAAAACTTTGCCCGCGCCCCACACAACGCCAGAATCATTGGAGCTGAATCGCATCCTGAATCAGGCTCTGGGGTTGGGCGCGACCGAAACCGTGATGGAAGTTTCATCGCACGCCCTGGAGCAGCAGCGGGTCTACGGAATTCCGTTTGATGTCGCAGTTTTCACCAATCTGACTCGCGACCATCTCGACTATCACCACACCATGGAAGAGTATTTTTCTTCGAAGCAGGTATTGTTCGAAGGCTGTGGCACCGAGCCACCTCGTGCCGCAGTGCTCAATACCGACGATGAGTATGGCCAGAAGCTGGTAAAGATCAGCAAGAAGCGCAGTTCTGAAGTGTTTACGTACGGGCTGGCCAATGGCGATTTCCATGCCGAGAAGATGGAGATCACGCCGCGTGGAACCAGGTTTGATCTAGTCATGCCGAATGAGACGATCCCGTTATTTTCACCGCTGATCGGAAAAGTCAATGTGTACAACATTCTGGCGGCGGCGGGAGCTGCGTATTCGCGGAACTGCAAGCCGGAAGAAATCGCGCGAGGAGCGGCGGAACTCATCCGCGTGCCTGGACGTTTCGAGCGGGTGGATTGCCAGCAGCCTTTCACCGTAGTCGTCGACTATGCCCATACCGACGACGCGCTGCGAAATCTGACTGCACTGGCGCGAGAATTCGTTCAGCAGGCAGGACAGAAGGGCAGAGTCATCACTGTGTTCGGCTGTGGCGGCGACCGCGACCGGGCCAAGCGTCCGTTGATGGGCGAAGCTGCCGGAAGGGGCAGCGATTTCGTAATCTTGACCTCGGACAATCCTCGCAGCGAAGATCCTCTGGCGATCATGAATGACGCTATGGTGGGGCTGCAGCGTTCGGGCGCTAAATACAAGACCGAACCCGACCGCAAATCCGCTATCGCTCTGGCAGTTGGTGAAGCGAACCCGGGAGACATCGTGCTCATCGCAGGCAAGGGACACGAAAAAGTTCAGATTACGCGGGAAGGCTCCATTCCGTTCGACGATGTGGAAATCGCTCGCGTAAGTCTTGCGCGATGCCGGATACGACTGCAAGTCGTCGAACGCCGCGGCTGGAAAACGCGCATGAAGCTACCTCTTTCCAGGATTGCCGAATTTCTTTCGGCCACAGGTGAATTCGACCACAAGGCAATTGCCCAGTCGTATTCCATCGATTCGCGCACCATTCAGCCTGGAGCACTTTTCTTCGCAGTCAAGGGCGAGCGCATGGACGGCCACGATTTTGTCCAGCAGGCACTGGAGAAGGGTGCCGCCGCCGCGGTCGTTCGCAAAGATGAACTGGCTCGTTATGCGGTGAAGACCGGGTTGCTGGCTGTCCCCGATACTCTGGTCGCTCTGCAAACGCTGGGCGCAGCAGTGCGCCGTCTGTGGGCGAAGCCGCTGATTGGAGTAACGGGATCCACCGGTAAGACCACCACGAAAGAAGCCATTGCCCATGTGCTTTCCTCCCGCTTTCGAGTGCTGAAGTCGGAAGGCAATTTCAATAATCATTTTGGATTGCCGCTGATGCTGCTGAAAATCGAGCCTGAGCACGAGGCCGCAGTCATCGAGATGGGCATGTCGCATCGCGGAGAGATTGCCGCGCTGGCTAAAATCGCACAGCCGGAAATTGGCGTTGTCACCAATGTGGCGCCGGTCCATCTCGAGTTTTTCAAGTCCGTGGCCGAAATCGCGCGCGCCAAGTACGAACTGATCGAGTCTCTGCCCGCGGGTGGTACGGCGATACTCAATGCCGACGACGAGTACGTATCCCAGTTCGGCCGTGACTTTCACGGCAAAGTTGTGCGCTACGGTCTTCATCCGACGGCGGACGTCCGCGCGGAGAAGATTGAGTCTCGCGGCGTCGCAGGCTCGGTGTTCGATGTTGTGGCCGGCGGTGTTCGCGAGCGAGCCAAGCTGCCGCTGGTTGGCACGCACAATATCTACAACGCCCTCGCCGCGATTGCGACGGGAATGGAACGAGGACTTTCGCCTTCGGAAGCTGCAGGCGCGCTGGCGACTCTGGCCCCCGCGGACAAACGTGGTGCGGTCGTCCAAGTGGGCAACATCACGGTGATCAACGATTGCTACAATTCCAATCCAACGGCCCTCGATGCAATGGTGGACACGCTGGCCGGCATGCCGGCGAAGCGCCGCATCGTGGTTGCGGGCGAGATGCTGGAACTGGGTCCGTCGGGCGAGGAACTGCATCGCCGCTCGGGACGGCACATGGCCGAGAAGGGTATTGACATACTGATCGGCGTGCGGGGCCTGGCGCAACCGATGGTCGAGGCCGCCAGCAGCGCCGGAATGAAGGCGGAATTCGTCGCCACACCGGAAGAAGCCGGAGAGTGGCTGGTGCGCGAGACGCGCGAAGGCGATGTCGTGCTGCTTAAGGCGTCCCGCGGAGTGAAATTGGAACGAGCTTTGGAGGCAGTCGTCGGTCATCAGTCGTCGGTCGTCGGCAAATCCAAGGCGGCCGACGAACGTGCCTGATTGCTGTTCGAACGCTTTTGCTGACGACTGAAGACCGACGACTGACGACTGAACGGAGGCTGATTGCTCTACTGGCTGCTGTACCTGAAGCTGTTCCATTATTTTCCGCCATTCCGTATTTTTCGGTATTTGACGTTTCGGACAGCATTCGCCAGTCTCACTGCGCTTTTCACGGCGCTCATCGTCGGCCCTATCGTCATCAATCGTCTGCGCGAATTCCAGATCGGCCAGTTCATCCGCGAAGAAGGGCCAAAGGCGCATCAGAAGAAGGCCGGCACTCCGACCATGGGCGGACTGCTGATCGCCATCTCCATCATCGTACCCACGCTGTTGTGGGCCGACCTCAGTAATCTTTTTGTCTGGATCGCGGTCTTTTCCACCTGCGCTTTTGCCGCCATCGGATTCGCCGACGACTACATCAAAGTGGTGAACCGGCGAAATCTTGGTCTCACCTCAAAAGCCAAGCTGGGCCTGCAGATTGCCGCCAGCATTCTGATCGCGGTCGCACTGATTGCCATGCAGACCCGCGGAGCATACTCGACCAAGCTGATGGTGCCGTTCATCAAACAGTTCCATCCTGACCTGGTGATCGAGAAACTGATCAGCCATCCGATGCTGTGGCCGCTGGCGTTTCTTCCCTTCGTCGCTTTCGTCGTGCTGGTGATCGTGGGATCGAGCAACGCGGTGAATCTTACCGACGGACTGGACGGACTGGCCATTGGCTGCACCGTGATCGCCGCCGGAGCGCTGGCAGTCCTCACTTATGTCAGCGGTCACGCGACGTTTGCGCAGTATCTGGAATTGCAGCGCATGCCGCTGGCCGGCGAGCTGACGATTTTCTGCGGAGCCATGGTGGGATCCGCCATCGGATTTCTTTGGTACAACGCCCATCCCGCCGAGGTTTTCATGGGGGACGTGGGTTCACTGGCGCTGGGCGGCGCCATCGGCACGGTCGCCGTCATGATCAAGCAGGAACTGTTGCTGCCCTTCATCGGCGGCATTTTCGTGATTGAAGCGCTGTCCGTGATTCTGCAAGTGCTGTCTTACAAGTTAAGAAAAAAACGAATTTTCAAGATGGCGCCGCTCCACCATCACTTCGAACTGCTGGGCTGGTCGGAGTCAAAAATTATCGTTCGTTTCTGGATCGGTTCCCTGGTATTTGCCCTGTTCGCCCTGACTACACTAAAGCTAAGGTAGACCTCAACGGAGGCACAGAGACTACGGGGTAGGGACTTTCTCTGGTAGTGGAAGTGTTCTGAATTGTGGGTCCGGCAATGTTTCCTTTATTCTGTTTTTACTTCGATGCCTCCGTGTCTCCGTGGTTAGGATTTGAAGGCTAAGCCTATGGATCTTGCCAACAAACGTGTTCTCGTCGTCGGCCTGGGCAAATCGGGCGTGGCGTCGGCGTTGTTCCTGCAGGCGCGAGGGGCGAAGGTCACGGTTTCGGATTCGAAGCCGCAGGACCAGCTAGGAGAAGAGATTCCGGTGCTGCTCGACCACGGCATTGCAGTCGAGACCGGTGGACACGGCGAGCGGACCTTTCGCGGGCAGGACCTTATTGTGGTGAGTCCTGGAGTGCCGGTGGATTCGCCGCCGCTGGTGCAGGCCCGTGCTTTGGGCGAGCCTGTGATCGGCGAGATTGAACTGGCATCGCAGTTTCTGCCGAAGAATATCGTCGCGATCACCGGATCGAACGGGAAGACAACGACCACAACTCTGGCGGGTGAAATCATCGCAGCCGGCGGTTTTTCGACTGCGGTCGGCGGAAACATTGGTACTCCGGCGATCTCTCTGGTCGAGCAAGCGAAGCCCGACACGGTTGTCGTGCTGGAAGTGTCGAGCTTTCAGTTGGAAACGATTCAGACGTTTCGCCCGAAAGTTGCCGTGGTGCTTAACATTACGCCGGACCACCTCGACCGTCATCGCACCTTCGAGGCCTACACCAACGCCAAGGCGCGCATCTTTGAGAATCAGCAAGCGCAAGACTTCGCGGTGCTCAACGCTGACGATGCCGCCAGCGCGGGACTCGCCAGCCGCACCCAGGCGCAAGTCTTCTGGTTCAGCCGCAAGAAAGAAGTGAAGCAGGGCGCATACGTCCGCGACGGACGTATCTTCTTCCGGGATGCCAAAGGCCAGCGCGAGATCATGCAGACTTCAGAGATCCCGCTTAAGGGAGGCCATAACGTCGAAAACGTCCTGGCCGCGGTCTGCGTCGGCGCAGTGATGGGTTGCGACGCCGGAAGTATCGCAAAAGCCGTCCGCGACTTTAAAGCTGTCGAACACCGGCTGGAATATGTGGCCACGATTCGCGGCGTGGAGTATTACAACGATTCCAAGGCCACCAACGTGGACGCCACGATTAAAGCCCTGGAATCATTCCCGGCGAATGTTCACCTGATTCTTGGCGGCAAGGATAAAGATAGCGACTACACGCAACTCAACGATCTGCTCCGGCAGCGGGTCAAGCGCGTCTACACCATCGGCGCGGCGGCGGAAAAGATCGAGTCGCAGATCAAAGGCGTCGAAGTTGATCACTCCGAGACGCTGGAGACCGCCCTGAGGCGGGCGTCGGCGATCGCAGCTGCCGGGGACGTCGTGTTGCTGGCGCCGGCCTGCGCCAGCTTCGATCAGTTCCAGAACTACGAACATCGGGGCAGAGTCTTTAAAGAAGTCGTTCACACCCTGGCCGCAGAATCCCGCCCGTAACCACGTGGTCTGTTGTTACATTTCACTGATGAACCAAGATAGTTACAGACCGTTTCTCCACCTCCGTGATGAAATGAATTTCCCATGGCGAAGCGTGTAAGTGTCGATAGCTGGCTTTTTACCGTTACTTTGATCCTGGTCTTTCTGGGATTGGTGATGGTATTCAGCGCGTCTGCTGTCATGGCCAAGGAGCGCTACGGCTCCGCCTACTTCTTTCTTCTGCGCCAGGTGGGATGGGCCGCCGCTGGACTCGCAGCCATGGTTGTGACGATGAAGATCGACTACCGCCGTTATAAGCATCCTGGAGTTGTGTTTTCGGTGCTTGGCATCACCACGCTGATGCTGATTTCGGTTTTCTTTCTTGATCGCGCCCACAACACGCATCGCTGGATTCACTTCAGTGGATTCTCTTTCCAGCCATCGGAAGTGGCCAAGGTCGCTGTCATCCTATTTCTCGCATTCTTCCTGGAGAGCCGTATCAACTCCATGAATGATTTGCGGAACACTCTTCTGCCGGCGGTGCTGCCCACGCTGATGTTTCTCGGGCTGATCGTCTTTCAACCGGACCTGGGTACCGCTATCGCCTGCGCCGCTATTACCGCAGCCATGTTGTTCGTTGCTGGTCTCGATCTGCGATGGTTGGGATACGGGGCTCTGGCCTCGTTGCTTCCGCTCTATTTCCTGATTTTCCACGTTGCCTATCGCCGTGATCGCATCCTGGCCTTTCTTAACCCCTACTCGGACCCGCAGGGTCGCGGTTTCCACATTATTCAATCGCTGATCGCCGTGAGCACGGGAGGCGTGACAGGCCTGGGATTCATGGAAGGGAAGCAGAAGTTGTTTTACCTTCCCGAGCCGCACACCGATTTCATTTTTGCCGTCACGGCTGAAGAACTGGGATTGCTGGGCGCGCTGGTCGTCCTTGTGCTGTTCGGGATCTTCTTATGGCGCGGATTCCGTACCGCGCTCCACACTCAGGACATGTTCGGACGCCTGCTGGCCGTGGGCATCACCAGCATGGTGGTGGTGCAGGCTTTCATCAACATCAGCGTAGTGCTCGGAATCATGCCGACAAAAGGGATCCCGCTCCCCTTCGTCTCTTACGGAGGCTCGTCGCTGTTTGTGACGCTGGCCTGTGTGGGAGTCTTGCTGAATATCACCAAGCAGACTGACTAGGGATGAGCGGTCTTCTTCTTCACGAACTCTTCAATTGTTCCTGCACGGCGCGATAGGCCTGATCGATGGCAGCATCCGTGTAAGCTTTGGCTCCGGCATCGGAATTGGCGATGGAGATTCGTCCAAATTGTTTGCGGCCGAGCACGCAGGGACGCTCCTCCGGTTCCCAATGCGGGTCTGAGAACGAATCGTACTCGTACGCGTACCCGTGGGCCCAACGGTTCACCGTGATGCCGGCTATGTCGCGGGACGCGTCGAATCCTCCCGGCGCCAACATGCGTTGCAACTGGTCGCGGATGTTGCGTTCGAAAGTGGAGAACGGGGTGTTGATCAGCTCGAATCTTCCCATGCGGTACTGATCGCGGCGCGGCAGCCCGGCCTTGCAGGGCGTGCGCAGCATGAACAGAACCATAGGATCCTGAGGATTACTGGGAAATTTGTACGCGCCCAGACTGACCGGGAAATCCAGCATGGTGAAGCAGTGATATCCGCCGGGAGAAATAATCTGCCGGATGCCGAGTTTGTGAAACGCCGTCCAGTTGCGAATCGCCACGTGGGTGTAGATCAACGGCTCTTTCACTCCGTATTGCAAGGCTTCTTTCTGCGCCTCCGGCAATTCGGTACAAAGATACGGGATCATGCCGTTGTAACAGGCAAGCACGCAGGATTTTCCCTTCACAGTCAGCAATTTTCCGTCTTGCACATAAGCGACTTCAACTTCTCTGCGACGAGCTCGTGAGGACCAGACTGGCGCACGCGCGCAGCCGTGGAGTTCAGACGAATGCGAATCGGAGACGAGGGCTGATCCAGTTTGCCGTAGTCGGCGCGGGCGGTGACGACATCTTCCATCGTGTGTCCGGGGATGCAATCCGGAACCAGTGACCGTACCAGCAGCCGCGCAATGGACGCGTTGCCGTCGGGAAAGTGAAAAATGTAAGGCTCGTCTTCTCCCTCGGCATCTCCAAGATCCATGCCGTCGAACCCGGCATAGCGGTACGCTCCGTAGTCGTCGGGATTGTTGTAGCAAGCCAGGGCCGAGATTGCTTCAATGCCGACCGCAAACAGATCATTGGTGTAGGTGTGAAAGAACGGCAGCACCGCGGGATCGGCGCCACAAATTTCGGTCAGGAAGCTGGCGTAGCTGATCTTAGCCAGACGAGCATGCTTCTCCTCGCGTGAAAGGCCTGGCAGGTAATCTTTTTTCTCGGTATAGAGCCGCGCGATCTCCTGCCGCACTTTTTCAGGGAGCGGAGTCTTGGCAAGAAACGTAGGCCATGGATCTGATCCCATACCGGGCACTACGCGGTCCTCGCCAAAGGTTTCCTTATCGAAGAAGCATGCAGTTCCCAGATGCGAATAGAGCCTTTTGTCGTAGGCCTTGTAGAACTTCTTTGTCTCGATCCCCAGATCCTTCAGGACAGCCTTGGCCACATCGCTGTACTCAGACGGGCTTTCGATAGACTGGGTGCCGCCGTTGCTGATGAGCAGGCGATTGCCGACGCGAAATTCGTTGCGCCGGGCGTGTCCGCCAAAGTCGTCGTGATTGTCGAGGATGAGAATGCGGGATTTCGGATCGGCCTGCTTGCGATAAAAATAGGCGGCGGCTAAACCGCTGATGCCGCCACCCACGACAATCAGGTCGTAGGTCTCACCGGTGTCAGTGGGTGTTCCGGCGCTTTCCCAGAAAGTGCCGTCACGCAGGGCGTGGGCGACGTCATAAGCGCCCGGTTGGCTGCCTCGCATGCCCTCGAGCGCCGGCGGGTAGAATCCGGCCGAAGGCTGGGTTGTGCCCTCACCGTGAGTTGCGCCTGAAGCTAGCTCTGTCAGCCCTGTGCTGCCCAGAGCTCCGATCCCTACGGCGACGCCGTTCAGAAAATCGCGGCGGGTGATGCGACGTCCCATTCCGAGTTCGCGGTCGCGCTTCTCGTCATTCATCGGTCTCTAAGTATAGCGATGTGTCCACGAACCACGTAGGGGCGGGTGCCTCACCCGCCCTGGCCGGGCAGCGCCCGGCAGTCTTTTCGGGCCCGGCAAAAACCTGGCGAGCTTTGCTCGCCGGGCCGGACGAGGGTGTCCGGGCCTGCGTGGGTTGTGGGGTGGGGCTTAACGATTCGCGGCGGCGAATGCTGCGTCATCGGCGACTTCGGGGTCGCGGTAGCCAAACAGCTGGCGTCGTTTGACCATTTCCGCTACTTCGGAAGGCACCATGTGTTCCCAGGCGGAGTCGTTCTCTTTGATTCGTTTCAGGACGTCGCGAGAGAAAATGTGGAGGATGCTTTCGTCGAAGTTGTCGAGCTGTTTGATCCGGCCCTGTTCCACCAGGTGCCGGAACAGATTGTGCTGGCCCGCAGGGATTTCTGCATTCTCGACTGTCTTGATGACGCCGGTGCTCTCGTCCCGCAGAGGATACACGTACAGCCGCAGGTCTTTGGTGAATAACTTTCCGAAGGCTTCCAGGATTCCGCCTTCGAGTTCCGTGTAGTACTTCTCGTTGAAAAGGTCGAGCAGATTCGCAACGCCCATCGTCACCGCGATGGGTCCAGCGGTGTATCGCGTGAGATACGCTGCCAGGCGGTAGTACTCGAAGTAGTCCGAGATCAGCACCGTCTTGCCTACGGCGCCCAGGGCGTCGGCTCGCGCCAGGAAGTCGCTCAGATCGATTTCACCGGCAGCGAGAAGATTCCGCATGGTGATTTCCATCAACTGCACGACCTGCTTGTCTTTTACTTCCGGCTCGCTCGCGAAACGATCATGGGCGCAGCGCACCATGTCCATGTTGACCTTGGTGACGGGACGGAAACTGCCTCTCTCCACAAGAATCGCCCGCTTGCGCAGCAACTCTGACGGTTGCAAGACTTCGCCCGACGGACCGAAGATTGCCGCTCCGCTCAGGCCGAGTTGCACCAGCTTGAGACTCATCACACGGTTATCGACGTGACGAAATTCAATGCCGGAGAACTCGACCATGTCGATCTCGAGACGATCGGTGGTGAGGTTGTCCAGCAGAGACTCCAGCATCAAGGCCGGCTTGTGATGCAGAAAAAAGGCGGCGTATAGAAGATTTACGCCGACAATTCCCAGAGCTTCCTGCTGGGCGCTGTTTTCGTGGTCGAGCATCCGCACATGGATGATGACCTGGCTGTCTTCGTCCCGCGGGTGGGTCTGAAACTTTACGCCCAGCCAGCCGTGGCATTCGTTGGTGCCGTGATAGTTGCGCGCCGCTACGGTGTCGGCGAAGGCGAAGAACGCGGTGCTGCTTCCCCGCGACGAACGCAGCCTCTCCATGTTGAGGCGATGTTCGTAATCGAGCATGCTCTGCAGGCGTTCACGCGACACGTAGCGCTTGCAGCGTCCGTAAATCGCGTCGCTGACCGCCATATCGTATGCGGACATCGATTTTGAGATGGTGCCGGCCGCTCCGCCCACTTTGAAGAACCAGCGGGCAACTTCCTGCCCGGCGCCGATCTCGGCGAATGCGCCGTACCGCAGTGGATCGAGGTTGATCTTGAGCGCCTTCTGATTTGTGGTCAGCCTGGGGCGTTCGTCTGCCATCGAAGTGTCGAGTCGGTTTGTCATGTTCGGCACGCAGCGGGCTCTCTGGAACTGGGAGAGTCCGTCTCTTATCGGCAATTCGGCTCGCGCCTATCACTGGATAAAAATTGCGAGAGTTACCTTGGTTTACAGCACGGAAGGTGCAGTCCGACGCTCCTAAAGCGTCAACTCGTGTTCACCTTCGACTGGGCCTTCCGGTTTATAGTCAGATCATGCGGGCAATTCTTGCGGGCGGCGGAACCGGTGGACACGTGATCCCCGCGCTTGCCATTGCCCATGAACTGCAGAAGCGCTACGGCGCTGAAGTGCTGTTCATCGGCACCGCGCGCGGCATCGAGAACCGGCTGGTTCCAGCGGCTGGATTTGAACTGAAACTGGTAAAAGTAGGCGCACTCAATAAGGTCAGCCTCAAAACGCGGGTGAAGACTTTATTCGATCTTCCCCGTGCGGTCTGGGATGCGCGCCGCATCCTGACGGAGTTTCAGCCCGACATTGTGATCGGCGTGGGCGGATACGCCTCCGGGCCGGCCATGCTCGCGGCCATTCTGAAAGGAACTCCTACGCTGGCGTTCGAACCGAACGTAGTGCCCGGCTTCGCTAATCGCATGGTGGCGAGAAAAGTTTCGGGCGCTGCGGTCCATTTCGAGGAGACCGCGCGATTTTTTCGCAATGCCGAGGTCACGGGCGTGCCGGTGCGCGAGGCGTTCTTTCAGATCGCTGGACGAGCCCACCGGCAACGCTGATCCTACTTTGCTGGTCTTCGGCGGAAGCCAGGGCGCGAACGCCATCAATCAGGCCATGATCCAGTGTTTGCCGGAACTGTCGAAGCAGATACCGAACATTCACATCATCCATCAGACGGGAGAGCGCGGCTTTAATGATGCCCAAGCTGCGTATCAGAAGTCGGGCTTGTCGGCGGAAGTTTTTCCGTTCATCACCGACATGCCTGCTTTCTTTGCCCGGGCGGACTTGATTTTGTGCCGATCGGGTGCCAGCACGGTTGCGGAAATCACGGCAGCAGGGAAGCCAGCGGTGTTCGTCCCGTTCCCGCTCGCGGCGGACGACCATCAGCGAATCAACGCGCAGGCGCTGGAGCGGGCAGGCGCAGCCGTCGTGGTGGAAGAAACCAAGTTGGAGAGAGTATGGCTGGCTGATACCATCGCTGCATTGCTCGGCGATCCAGCACGATTGCAGCGCATGAGCACCGCCGCGCGGAGTCTGGCGCATCCGGACGCGGCCCGCGATATTGCGGAAATGGCCGCGCGGTTGGCTGGGATTGAAGAAGAAGCAGCCACGGATTTGCACGGATAGACACGGATCTGATTTCCTTTCTTGCGCATTTGTTTTTGATCCGTGTTGATCCGCGAGAATCCGTGGCCAGGTTTTACTGACTATGTTTGCCAAAATTCAGCGAATTCATTTCGTGGGCATCGGTGGGATCGGCATGAGTGGTATTGCCGAGGTGCTGCTGAATCTTGGCTACAAGATCTCCGGTTCTGATCTGAAGAATTCATCCGTCACCCAGCGTCTGGCCAGCTTTGGCGCCACGATCTTCGAGGGGCACGCTGCGGGAAACGTCGCCGGTGCGGAAGTTGTCGTGACCAGTTCGGCGGTTGCGCCGGAGAATCCTGAAGTTGTCGAGGCTCATAAACTCCACATTCCCGTAATTCCGCGCGCCGAAATGCTGGCTGAGTTAATGCGTTTGAAGTACGGCATTGCGGTCGCGGGGATGCATGGCAAGACCACGACTACTTCGATGATCGCTGCGGTGCTGGCCGCTGGAGGTCTCGATCCCACGGTCGTCGTAGGCGGACGCGTGGACGCGCTGGGCTCGAATGCCCGCATCGGCAATTCGGAGTACCTGGTGGCCGAGGCCGACGAAAGCGATCGTTCTTTTCTGAAACTCTCTCCGGTGCTGTCGGTCGTCACCAACATTGACCGCGAGCACATGGATTGCTATCGCAACATGCGCGACGTGAAGAAAGCTTTCCTCGACTTCATGGATCGCGTGCCTTTCTACGGTGTGGTCGTCGTCTGCAATGACGACGCGCCTTTGCGCAAGTTGTTCCCGCAGATACGGCGCCGCACGGTGACGTACGGCACGCGGCGCGGATCGGATTTTCATATCAAGCTGGGGAAGTCGACGTTCGATTCCGCAGAACAGCGGCCCACCAGCCACTTTCATGTGACCTATGCGGAGCGCGACCTCGGCGAATTCCGCCTGCAGGTGCCGGGAGTGCATAACGTCCTGAACGCGACCGCGGCGATTGCGGTCGGAATTGGTCTTGACATCAAGGCCGATGACATTCGCCACGCACTCGAGAATTTCCGCGGGGTGGACCGGCGATTTCAATTACGAGGCAAAGCCGCTGGTGTCAGCGTGATCGACGACTACGGCCATCATCCCACCGAAATTCGCGCCACGTTGGCGGCAGCCCGGCAGTGCGGCTTTGGCAAGATCCACGTCATCTTTCAGCCGCATCGCTATACCCGCACGCGCGATCTCATGGACGAATTCGCTAGCGCGTTTAAGGATGCGGACTCTCTGGTCGTCCTGGATATTTACGCGGCCAGCGAAGCGCCGATCGATGGCAGTCAGCGGCGAGGCCTGGCTCGGCAGATCAGCGAAACAGGGAAGCCAGTGGCCGCGTATGCAGGTTCGTTTGCCGACGGAGTAGCCCGGGTGGCGGCTGCTGCCCATCCGGGAGACATGATTTTGACCTTGGGCGCGGGCAGCGTCTCCCAGTTGGGTCCAATGATCCTGGCAAAACTGCAGGAAAGAGATGCGGCCACTTCCGCACCACGGACGGCCGTCTCGGCTCCAGTAAGACGTCTTTGCCCGTCCGCTCACAAAACAGTTTCCGCCTGATAACGACTTTTCCCCTGGCCCGTCTAACGGGACAAAGGGAAATGTCATGGAATCCGAAAAGACAATTTACTGGATGACGCTGGGTGTTCTCGCGCTGGCCACGATCAACGGATTGGCAACTGGTCACCGGGGATGGGGTGACCGCCTTGCGGATCGATCCATCGCAATGGTGGCTCAGGCTTCCGGAGTGGCGAAGAACTACGCCGAGATCGCGGGCATCATGCTGGGAACTGACCAAACGAATGCAACGTTTGCGCCGCAAGTCTTGCTCGATGTACAGGATGTTCAGAACGATGTTCAATACGACCTTCAGCCTCGACTGGCGTGTGCGGAACGCATTTTGGTAAAGCGTCAGGCTCAACTGGCTCGCTTGCAGGCGCTCAAAGTCCGTTTGCGGACGGTGGGACGCACACCTCGCACCATCACTTGGTCAGAACCCCATATCGTCGTCGAAGTTCCAGATCTGCCAGAAATTCCAGAGTATTAAGCACCGCGAACCACGTAGGGGCAGATGTCCTCATCTGCCAGCGGGGCTGTTTTCTCGGTCGGCAAAAGCCTGTCGAGCTTCGCTCGACTGGGCAGATGAGGACATCTGCCCCTACGCAAGTTGTGGTGGCCCGCACGCTCGATCGCCCTGTGCAAAACCTCCCAAATTTTTCTATCTCAATACCCCAAAAGCAGTTATAGTAATTTTGCTCAGCGATTCCCTGACGACAACTGACCTGATTTGATGGCGCGGAAATCCGGCCCCACCATCTCGCAGGAGGAGTTGTATCCACTGGCCGACGAGCCAGGGCGCGAAGAAACGCAAGATGCGCGCCTGCTCGACTTGGACGTGGAACAGGAAGCGCCCTTCCTGCGTGTACAGAAGCGTGTCTCCGTCCGCCGTGGTTCACTTCCGAAAAAAACTGTTACCCGCCTGACTTGGGCCGCTGTTGCCATTGCCATCATGTTCATCTGCGGAATTACCGTTGCCGCTCTGTATCACTATGGAGAACGCTCATGGCGTTTCCGGGTTGAATCCAGCGACGACATCGACATCAGCGGGCTATCCAACGTTACGCGCGGACAAGTCATGGAAGTCATGGGCGGCGACATCGGCCGCAACATTTTCTTCGTGCCGCTGGCCCAACGTAAGACTCAGCTGGAGCAGATTCCGTGGGTCGAATCCGCCAGCGTGATGCGCTTTGTCCCCAATCGGCTGAAGGTCGAGATTCACGAGCGCACCCCGGTGGCGTTCGCACGCGTCGGTTCGAGGATACTTCTTACAGACGCCGTCGGAACTCTGATGGAATTGCCCAGCCGGAAGAAATATTCGTTCCCGGTTATCGTGGGGATGAACAGTGGCGAGCCGCCCTCCACCCGCGCCGCCCGCATGAAGATCTACAACGACGTCGTGAGCCAGCTCGACGCCGGCGGCGCACACTATTCGCAGGAACTGAGCGAAATCGATCTTACCGATCCCGACGATGTGAAAGTGATGGCTAACAATCGCTCGGGCGAAGTGCTGGTCCACCTCGGATCGGCCAACTACCTCGACCGTTACAAGATTTACGTGACCCACCTGCAGGAGTGGCAGCAGCAGTTCGACAAACTGGAATCGGTGGATTTGCGTTACGACCGGCAGATCATCGTCAATCCGGATTTGCAGGGAGCGGCCAAGCAGCAACCCCTTTCCACAGAAGCAGCCAAGCGCGCAATGTCCGCCGGAGTCAAGCCCGCGGCGCTGATCACGCACATCAGCACCACTCCCAAGCTGCTTGCAACCCGGCCGCCTGCAACCCTGACCGTGAAACCAGTGGGTCCAGTAGCAGTAAAACCTGCTCCATCCAAGCCCGCCGCGACCGTCAAGACCGCCAGGACCGGACATCACAAGGCACGCGTTCAGCACGCCAAGAGCAAGAGCAAAGCCAGAACAAAAGCCAAGCCTGGCGCCGCTTCGGCTGCGCAGAAAAAGACACCATCAAAGACGGCGCCGAAATCCGTGGCCGCCGCAAAGCCGGTGGCAAAGCCGAGCCCGGCAATTGCCAAGGGAGAAACACAATAGGAATGGCGAACCAGCACGAACATCTTCTGACCGCAATTGACGTAGGCAGCGCCAAGACCTGCGCCCTGGTGGCGGAAATTACCGACAACGGTTTGCGTTATCGCGGTCACGGCGTTGCCGAGTCGCGAGGCTCGCGCAAGGGCGTCATCGTGGACCTGGACAAAGCCGTCAGCTCGATTCAGAAGGCCGTCGAGCAGGCCGAAGATGTCGCCGGGGCCCCGATCGAGCACGCCTTGCTGGGTATGGCCGGCGCCCACGCCCGCGGCTTCAACAGCCACGGCGGATTGAGTTTCGGTGCGCGCGCGCGTGAGATTGGCCGCGAAGAACTTCGGGCGGCGGTAGATAAAGCCCGCGCGATCCCTTTACCCGACGATCGCGAAATTCTGCATCTGCTGCCGCAGGAATTCATTCTCGACGATCAGACCGGGGTAAATGATCCTCTGGGCATGATGGCCGCCCGGCTCGAAGTGCGCGTGCACATGGTTACGGTCTCGTCGAGCGCCTTGCAGAATGTGGTTACGGCGGTCAATCGCGCCGGCGTCCATGTGGACGACACCGTGTTCGAGCCGCTGGCCTGTGCCGATGCGATGTTGCGCGCCGACGAGCGCGAACTCGGAGTATGCCTCGCGGATCTCGGGGCGGGATCGACCAGCATCATCGTCTTTCAGGAAGGCGCAGTGGCGCACACTGGAGTGATTCCGATTGGCGGCGATCACTTCACCAGCGATCTTTCGGTCGGACTCTGCACTCCCGTGGCCGAGGCGGAAAAAATCAAACGGCTTTACGGCAACGCCATCGTCACGCTGATTCCGGAAGGAAATGAAGTCGAAGTGCCATCGGTCGGCGACCGGCCTTCGCGGCTGATTTCGCAGCGAATGGTGGGGGAAATTCTCGAGCCTCGAGCGCGCGAACTCTTCGAGATGCTGCGCGATAACTTGCGGCACGCGGGAATGTTCGAGATATGTGTCGGCGGGATCGTCCTTACTGGTGGTGGCTGCCGCTTGCCTGGCATTCTCGAAATCGCGGAGTCTGTGCTCCACCGTCCGCTGCGCCTGGCGTGGCCTGCGCCTTTGGCCAAAATGCCGTCCACGCTGGCCGAGCCCGAGTTCGCAACCGTTTTGGGCATGGTGTTCTACGGCCACCGCGCCCGCATCGCTCGTGGAATTCAGAACGATGGCTGGGGTTCAAAGCTAAAGGCCATGTTTGTTGGAAGAGGAGCATAAGGTTTTGTAGCGCCGGCCTCCGGCCGGCCCGTTGGGAGGGCGGGACGCCCTCCGACAGCCGGCTGGACGCCGGCGCTACTTGAGGAACGAGACGAGATCGGAGATCAGAACAAAGCAGGAAAAAATCCACAGAAGGCGGCGTACATGAAAAAAGAAAACGACATTCGCATCAGCTTCAACGAAGACACTCGCAACGACGCCAAGATCAAAGTCATCGGCGTGGGTGGAGGCGGCAACAACGCGGTCAACCGCATGATCGACTCGGGCATGGAAGGCATCGAGTTCGTGGTTGCCAACACCGACCTGCAGGCGCTGCGCATGTCGCGTGCGCCGATGAAGATCCAGCTCGGCGTGAAGCTCACCAACGGACTGGGCGCCGGCGCCAATCCTGAAGTCGGACGCAAAGCTGCGCTCGAAGATTCCGACAAGATCATCGAAGCCCTCGAAGGCGCGGACATGGTATTCGTCACCGCGGGTCTCGGCGGCGGCACCGGCACGGGCGCGGCACCCATCATCGCCTCCCTGGCGAGCGAAATGGGAGCGTTGACCGTTGCAGTAGTCACCAAGCCATTCGCATTCGAAGGCAAACGCCGCATGCAGCAGGCGGAGCGCGGCATCTCCGAACTGATGGACTCGGTCGACACCACCATCGTCATCCCCAACGAGAAGCTGCTTGCGGTCGCGCAGGACGCCGGCTTCTTCGAGTCATTCCGTGTAGCCGACGACATTCTTCGTCAAGGCGTGCAGGGCATCTCGGACATCATCACCATTCCGGGGATCATCAATCGCGACTTCGCTGACGTGAAAGCCATCATGGCGGGCATGGGATACGCCGTCATGGGCACGGCCACGGCCAGCGGCACGAAACGGGCCGTCGAAGCCGCGCAAAAAGCGATTGCGTCTCCGCTGCTCGAAGCCGGAGCGATCGACGGCGCACGCGGCATTCTGATCAACATCACCGGTTCAAGTTCGCTCAAACTCGCTGAGGTGCAGGAAGCCTGCAGCATTATTCAGGGCGCTGCGCACGAAGATGCCAATATCATCTTCGGCGCCGTTCTCGACGACAAGGCCAAGGACGCGGTGAAGATCACGGTGATCGCAACCGGATTTAAGGATTCGGACATCCGGCGGCGCCAGGCCGAATCGCGTACCGGATTTGTCTCCTCTTCGTTTTCCGAGGAAGAGGTCGAACCGGAATATCATCCAGAGCCGGTTCGTCCGCCGATCGTGATGGAAGAGGCGCCGTCCCGACAGATGTCCGCGCCTCACACTGAAGGAGTGGCAGTCGATACCTTGCGTGACGCCATGATCGCCAACTTCGAGAAAGAAGACCTCGACGTTCCAGCGTTCCTGCGCAAGCGCACGGAAATCAGTTAGTAAGAGGCTGCTCGGGCAGATTTTCCTTCGTGTACGTGTCCTGGTGGTTTAAGGGTTAAAGGCTTAACCACCAAGGCACGAAGGTACACGAAGGAATGCCCTAGCCCTCGAAAGCCAGCGCTACTCCCATGCTGTCTTTTTGCGTCCACCTCACGTCTAATCGCACTGACGGGGAGGCCATTATGAAAAAAGCCCTGCTGTTGTGCCTGACAATTGTTGTGTGTCTGGGATTTATCCGGGCTGCAGCGCCCGAATCTGATTCCGGCAAGCCGGAGTACACCACGGACAATCAGCTGCTTCCGCCTAAAAATTTCCGTGAATGGATCTTTCTCTCCTCCGGCCTGGGCATGAGTTACACCCCCGGAAGTATGGACCACGTCATGTTCACTAACGTCTTTGTGCCGCAGTGGGCCTACGCCAAGTTTATGCAGAGCGGAAAGTGGCCGGACAAGACCATGTTCGTCGTGGAGGAGCGTGGCTCGGAGACCAAAGGGTCCATCAACAAAGTCGGACACTTTCAAACTGATCTGATGGGATATGGCGTGGAAGTAAAGGATGAAAGCCGTTTCCCGGAAAAGTGGGCCTACTTCAATTTCGACGAAGACTCGAAATCAGCCCAGGCCAATCCCAAGAGCGGATGCTGGCAGTGCCACGAAGACCACGCCGCAGTGGAACATTCCTTCGTGCAGTTTTATCCCACACTGAAGCCGGTGGCGAAAAAGTTCGGTACCTACAAGCAGGCGGTAGAGAATCCGTAGGAAATTGTTGTGTGGGGCGGACAAGAGTGTCCGCCCCACACAAACGGCTAGCGGCAGAAGCGTTGGATGTCTGGCGGAGGCGGCGCCGGGACCAGATCGAATTCGCCCGGCCAGCCGGAGCATCCGCGGGCGACTACGGCGCGGCTGACCGTCTGCTCGAGGTCGCGAGCTTTGCTCTTAGCGTCGTTTACTCGATTGCTGCCCAGTTCGCCTTCGAGGGCCGCGAGATCGGCGGCCACGGCCTGATTGCCGGCATCGAAACTGACCAATAACCAGACGTAGGCTTCAAACTTGTCGGCCGTCACTCCCCGGCCTTCCTTGAGAAGATCCCCAAGCTGAGCCTGCGACTGAGGCATACCCTGCATGGCAGCTTTGCGGAACCACTCCGCCGCTTTGGGATAATCATTTCTTTCCAGCCGGATTGACCCCAGCAGTTGTTGCCCGAAAGGATCACCCTGGTTTGCAGCCCGTTGCAACCAGGTTTCGGCCGCGTTGAGGTCCCGTGGAACGCCGTTCCCGCTGTAATAGAGACGCCCTAACAGCCAGTCAGCCAGGCGATCATCCTGCTTGGCGGCCTTCTTGTACCAGTCGGCAGCTTGCCCGGAATCCTGCGTGACCACCGATCCAGTGTCGTACAAATATCCCAGAACAACTTGCGCCTGAGGATAGCCCAGTTCGGCCGAGCGACGGAGGTAGTCCAGCGCATTCAGATCGTTGCGGCTGATGCCAACGCCCATCAGACTGTTCATGCCCTTTTCGTAAAGCTGCGGGGCGTTTAATCCTAGAGTAGGCGACTGGGCGAAGGCCGCAGCGGCTAGAGCCAGGCACAGAAGAAGAGACGAAACTGGACGGCGGTACATGGCAAACCTCACAACCAATAATGGTCGTCGGTTGTCAGGCGTCGGTCAAAGCACGTTAGGACAATGCCCTCTCGAAAGGGAATTGCAGCAGAATCAATGGAGGGAAGAGGATGGATAAATCAAATTGAATGTGAGGGATAGAGCAGATTGTATCTGGCCAACGACCGACGACCAAGGACCAACGGCCGCTCTCAATCCAGCCTGACCAGAAATACTTTGCCTTCAGCCGTGTGGGTGTCGTCGCGCTACTTCCTCGGCCCGCTTGCGGTCGTCCTGCGAGACTCGGACGCGCACCCACCAGTCGCCCACCGGACTGCCGAAGCTCAGCACTTTCGCGGTCTTGTAGCGCCGGGTGAGCCTTCCCGCAAGCGACCTGGCGGAGCTTTCGTCGGTAAAGGAACCAATTTGTACCGCCCATCGTCCGCCGCTATTGAAGGGAACCGGGGTGCGCAACACCTCGAGCCTGACTTGCGCGACTCCTGCCTGCCATATGTCAGCCTGCTTGGCCGCTGCTAATGAGAGGTCGACGATCCGTCCTTCGACAAAGGGACCGCGGTCCGTAATTCGCACGATCGTGGAATGACCGGTCTTGAGATTGGTGACGCGCACGGTCGATCCCAGAGGAAGCGTACGGTGCGCCGCGGTCAGCGCATGCATGTCGTAGATCTCGCCATTCGAGCTGCGCCGATTGTGATAAGGAGCGCCGTACCAACTGGCTTTGCCGGTTTCGACGGAAAGAGGTTTTACGGAGGCGAGAGCAGCGAGGTCGTTCGCAGACGTGTCGGCTTTCTCCTGCTTTTCCGCATCAGCTTTAGAGGTTGAAACGTCCGGTTTGGGCTTGGGCGGATTGGGTGTTTGAACCTGGCGGTGGACGGAACTGCCATTGGCGGTGGTGGAGGCGTGTTGACCTTTGCCTGCTTCTTGCCGCCGCAGCCGCCCAGCATAAGCACAGCCACAACCAGAAGAAGGATCCAGGCGGGAAACGGCACTCTCACCTGCGGTCGGATTTGACCTCGTCCAGGTAGTCGGCCAGCTTGGACATCTTGTCGGCCGCGACCCGCAAAGCTTTGGTCGAGTGCTGACGGACTGCCGGAACAACTTCGTCGTTGAGATAGGTAATGAATTCGGCGGTCTCCTTCTCCAAACGGTCAGCAGCCTCGGCTACCGATTTGTTTACGCGTGCAGAGGCGTCCTCTACCTTGCGGTTGAAGTCTTTCATGCTGACAGTGTAGCCGTCGAAGCGCGAAAATGCTCACCCGTCGCGTGCGGATGGCAGGTTCATCCATTATTCGCCCTCACTAGACCATGGTCAACGGGGGAACACAGCGAGTAATCAGTCGTCGGTCGTCAGTCGTCGGTCGTCGGCCTTTCGCCGCATCCGTCGGTTGTGAGAAAACGAAAGAAGGGTGTTGGGGTTGGCTGACGACCGAAGACCGAAGACCGACGACTGCTCCAGACTGCTGTTAGAATTCTGCCCATGAAGAATCGCCTGGCGATCTTTCTGCTCCTGTCCGCAGTCTTGCTGATGTCTGGCTGCACCGTTTGGCGCGAACATCCCGGCAGCAGCAACTGGAAGGATGCGACTGGCGGCGAGGGCCTCGAGCGGAGTTTCTGGAAGGAGATCAAGGCCAAGCGGTGGGGTGAAGTGGAGCACCGTATCTCGAGCAATTTCGTAGGGGTTTCGTCGGAAGGCGGTCGACTCGACAAAGCAGCCGCTCTGGCTCACTTGCAGCAGTTGCATTTGGATGACTACGTGTTGGGTGACGTACAGAGCGAGATGAACTCCGACACCTTTGTCGTGACCTACACTGTGGCCCTGCATGGCACCTCCGCGGGCCAGCCGTTGCCCTCAGAACCAATTCGCATGATGACGGTCTGGCAAAAGCAGAGCGCCGGATGGATGGAAATCGCACACTCGGTTCTGGGAACTGAGAAAACAGTAGAAACGAAATAGCCGCCCGATCCCGAGATCAATCTTGGCAAGTTCCCGCGTAATGAATCATCCCGCAACACCTTCAGACGACACCTGGAAATTTGACGCTCTGGCGACTCGTCGCTGGCGTCAGCGCCTGCTCCACTGGTATGACCGCAACCGGCGCGACCTGCCCTGGCGCCGCGATCGCGACCCTTACCGGGTCTGGATTTCGGAAATCATGTTGCAGCAGACCCGCGTTTCCGCGGTGCTGGAACACTATCGTCGTTTCCTGCAACGCTTTCCTACCGTGCAGAAGCTGGCGGCGGCACGCGAACCTGCGGTACTGGCAGCGTGGAGCGGTCTGGGATATTACCGCCGCGCCCGCATGATGCATGCTGCCGCGAAAGTCATCGTGAAGGAACACGGCGGGAGATTTCCTGAAACGATTCCTGAACTGCGCGCCCTGCCTGGCATTGGCCGCTATACGGCTGCAGCGATCGCCAGCATCGTGTTCGATACTGCGGCGGCGGTCGTCGACGGGAACGTCGAACGCGTCCTGGGACGGGTCTCCGGAGCCGATCTCTCCGGGGAAGGTGTGTGGCAAGCAGCAGAATCGTTACTCAGCCGGAAACGCCCCGGCGATTTCAATCAGGCCATGATGGAACTGGGAGCAACGGTATGTGTACCCGGTCCACCCAAATGTTTGTCCTGTCCGGTCATTGGACTGTGCGTAACGCGGGGAAATCCGGTTCTGCTGGAAATGACGTTGCCCAAAAAATCAGTGCGTCAGAAACGGCGCAGCATTTGTTATGCGCTCGATCACCGCAACCACTCGATTTTTCTGGTGCAGCGGCCTAAACATGCGTCTCTGATGCCGGGCATGTGGGAACTGCCCGAAATACCCGTTGTCCTCGGGCGCAGCCCCGCCAGCCTCACATTGCGGCACTCGATTACCGTGACGGATTACACGGTTCACGTGATGCGCGGTCCAGTTCCCAGAATGGTCAGAGGTCAATGGATGCCAAAATCGCGCGTCCGAAGACTGCCGCTGACCGGACTGGCGAGAAAAATCCTGCGCGAGGCGCAAGTCATCTAAACAGGCAGGGTTGGCTCATGAAAATCGCCGATTACTTTCGGAGGACAAAAATGGCGGCCCTGGAACCGGGAACAAGAGCACCACGACTTCACCTTGCCCACGATGGAGGGTAATCAGTTTTCGCTTAGCGAGGCCCTTGCCCGCGGCCCGGTCCTGGCGGCATTTTTCAAGATTTCCTGTCCCACCTGCCAGTACGCTTTTCCTTTTCTGCAGAGAATTTATGAGGCCCACGGAAACAAAGGCGTCACCATCGTAGGGATTTCTCAGAACTCGAAAAAAGACACGGCCGCTTTCACGAAAGGAATACAAAATCACTTTTCCCATCCTGCTCGACGACACGAATTCTTATCCGGTGTCGAACGCGTACGGACTCACGAATGTCCCCACCATATTCTGGATCGCGCAGGACGGCGAAATCGAAATCTCCAGCGTCGGCTGGATAAAGAAAGACATGGAAGAGTTCAACCAGCGCGCGGCCGAAGCCTCGGCCGATGGCGCCAAACCGCTGTTTCGCCCGGACGAGCAAATCGCCGACTTCCGCGCCGGTTGAGGGTCAAAAAACTAGCCCGCGGTCGCGGGCTCAAATCGGACGTCGGACCTCGGACCTCAGACTTCGGACTCAGACCTCAGACATCAGACCTCAGCCCTCAGACCTCAGCCGTCAGCCCTCGGACCTCAGCCCCCGGACCTCGGAGTTCAGTTCGTACGCCTGAGGGCTGACGCCCGAAGTCTGAGGTCTGAAGTCCGAGGTCTGAAGTCCGACGCCCGCACTTCGATCTCCGCTACAATACAGAGTTCGCAACCCACTTGGAGCCTCCAAAGCATGCGCAAGAAGCTGGTGCTGCTGTCGTTGATTCTCCTGATCTGTGGAGTATGGGCCCAGAACTCATCGCGTCCGATATCGATTCATTTTCCGCCGGCCGCGATTGCCGCATTTCAAAAGATCGATGCCGAACGCATCCGCGCTCATGTGCGTTTTCTGTCTCACGACCTGCTTGAAGGCCGCGGCACCGGACAGCGTGGCGGCGACATCGCCGCCGAATACATTGCCACGCAATTCGCTCTGGATGGACTGAAGCCCGCCGGCGACAACGGCACCTACATGCAGAAAGTTCCGATGGTCGGCATCACGACCGCCCCGGAATCGACTTTCGCGTTCGTCCCGTCCAAAGGTCGGCCCGTGAGCTAAAGCCTCTTTCCGAATACGTGGCGTCACGACGAAACCCAACAAACGGATTCAACGGTGAATGCGGATATCGTTTACGTGGGTTACGGCATCGAGGCGCCGGAATACAAGTGGGACGACTACAAGGGCGTCGACGTGAAAGGCAAAGTGCTGCTGATGCTGGTGAACGAGCCTACTTCCGACGATCCGAATTTCTTCAAAGGCAAGGCGCTGACCTACTACGGCCGCTGGACCTACAAATACGAAGAGGCCGCCCGCAAAGGCGCGGTGGGCGCGATCCTTATTCACAAGACGGAGATGGCCAGCTATCCCTGGGAAGTGGTGCGCAATTCAAATTCGGGAGAGAAGTCGTATCTCAAGCTGGACGGTTCGCCAAAGCTGAAAGTTGCCGCCTGGATCCAGCTCGATGCCGCGAAGGAACTGGCGTCCATGTCAGGCATGGATATCGACAAGTTGATGGCGGACGCGCGCTCGCGTGACTTTCGACCCGTTGCACTTCCGGTGAAACTGCAAGCCCACATGGTGAGCAAGGTCCGTCCGTTTGAATCCAACAATGTGATTGCCATGCTGCCGGGCTCCGATGCGAAGTTGAAATCCGAAGCCGTGATGTATTCCGCCCACTACGATCACCTGGGCATACGTCCCGACATGCCGGGCGACAATATCTACAACGGCGCGGACGACAACGCCACCGGTTGCGGCATCCTGCTGGAGATGGCCCACGCTTACGCAACAGCAGCGTTGAAGCCGCGGCGCTCTATTTTGTTTGCCTCGGTCACTGCTGAGGAACAAGGTCTGCTGGGTTCGGAATATCTGGGCAAGCATCCGCCGGTGCCCGCCGGAAAGATTGCTCTCGATCTGAACTACGACGACATTCCTCCGCTCGGCTCGCCCGAAGAAGTGGAAGTTTCAGGCAGCGAGCGCACCACGTTTTATCCCACGGTACAGGCGCTGGCCCAGGAATTTCGCCTGACCATCCGTCCCGATTCTCACCCCGAGGCCGGACACTACTATCGCTCCGATCATTTCAGCCTGGCACGTGTGGGCATTCCCGCGTTTTCTGTCAGCGAAGGCGCTGAAGTACAAAGGGCACGATGCCGCCTGGGGCATGCAGCAAGCGAACGAGTACACGGAAAAGCACTATCACCAGCCCAGCGATGAGTATCATCCCGACTCGGATTTCACAGGAGATGCGGTGATGGCGCGTTTCGGTTTCGCGTTAGGCTGGGAAGCAGCGAGCACACCGAAGCTGGTCGGCTGGCAAAAAGGCGATGAATTCGAGCCCGCGAGACTCAAGAGCGGAACAAACTAGGCGGCAAGGTATAGGTGTTAGTAGCGCCGGCGTCCCGCCGGCTGTCGGGTGGGCGTCCCGCCCACCCCTTCGGGCCGGCCAGAGGCCGGCGCTACCAGACCGCTAACTAGGTTTGAGTGTGATCGTAGGCGACTCGACCGCGCTTCCGATTCAGCTTAACCTTCCATCTCTTTGAGGGATGGACTCATAATCAGCTTCGGTCCGGTCACGCGCTGCACGTCATCCGCGGTTAATCCAGGTGCGATCTCTTCCAGGACCAATCCGCCGGGCGTCACCTGAATCACAGCCATTTCGGTGACGATCGTGTTCACCACTTTCACGCCGGTCAGAGGCAAAGTGCACTTCTTCAAAATCTTAGGCTGAGAATCTTTAGTAGTGTGCTCCATACCGACGACCACTCGGCGCGCGCTGGCCACCAGATCCATGGCGCCGCCCATGCCCTTTACCATCTTTCCAGGGATCATCCAGTTCGCGATGCTGCCTCCTTCGTCGACCTCCATCGCGCCCAACACGCTCAGGTCAATGTGTCCGCCGCGGATCATGGCAAAAGAATCGGCGCTGGAGAAATACGCCGTGCCCTTCATTTCGCTGATCGTCTCCTTGCCGGCATTGATAAGGTCACAATCTTCCTCACCCTCGATTGGGTAAGGTCCAATACCCAGCATGCCATTCTCGGACTGAAGAATCACGTCGATCCCCGCCGGCACGTAGTTGGCAACGAGTGTGGGCAGGCCGATGCCGAGATTGACGTAGAAGCCATCACGCAGCTCAAGAGCAATGCGCTTGACGATGCGTTCGCGTTTGTCGGTATCTTTCATAGGTGCAGCCCTTGGTCCTTGGCCTTTGGTCGTTGGCGAATCCTTGGCCTAAACGTCTTGACCAACGACCACGGACGCTTTGTTCCTCCTTCGTAGGAGCAGGCGTCGGTCATCGGTCGTCGGTCATCAGCAAGAGCGTGCAGTGCAGGGCTTTGGCCAACGACCAAGGGCCAACGACCGACGACGGTTTTACCCTGCTTTTCTCACCGTCCTTCTTTCAATTCTCTTCTCGTAGAGTTCACCTTGGAAAATCCGTTGCACGTAGATGCTGGGCGTGTGAATCATTTCTGGGTCCAGTTCGCCCACTTCGACAAGGTGCTCGACTTCCGCAATGGTGATTTTGGCGGCGGCCGCCATCATGGGATTAAAATTCCGCGCCGTTTTGCGATAGACCAGATTGCCCCACTTGTCGCCTTTCCAGGCTTTCACAAACGCGAAGTCCGCTTTCAGGGCACGTTCCATCAGATATTGACGTCCGTCGAACTCGCGTACCTCTTTGTTTTCGCCGACGACCGTCCCTACTCCTGCGGGTGTATAGAAGGCAGGGATACCGGCGCCGCCGGCGCGAATCCGCTCGGAGAATGTGCCCTGTGGAATCAAGTCCAGCTCGAGTTTGCGCTGCAAAACCAACTGCTCCAGCAGTTTGTTTTCGCCTACATAAGTTCCGATGTGTTTGATGATCTGGCCCGCGGCCAGCAGCAGGCCGTTGCCCAGTCCGTCCACGCCGACGTTGTTGCTGATGGTCTTGAGGTTCTTCGTGCCTTTACGGACCAATGCGCGAATCAGGTTCTCGGGGATTCCGCACAATCCGAATCCGCCAATCATGAGAGTGGCGCCATCGGGGATGTCTTTGATGGCTTCGTCGGCGTTGGCAACGACTTTATTCATCGGAAGGAATTCTAACAAAGCTGTCAGCTCTCAGCTGTCAGCTATCAGCGTGTCTTTCGAGACTGACGGCTGATAGCTGAGAGCTTCTTTTCTTGGTTTTCTCTGTGACTCTGTGCCTCTGTGGTGAAGGCTTTCTCAAATGCTTTTTCAAGTGATGCGCGCGCTCGAACTCCAGCGCCAACTCCCGCGTATCCAGATTTTCGCGGATATGCGCCAGGCGTTGTTCCAGCTTCAACAGTGCGTCCCGAATATTTTTCTTGTTGGTCAGGGCTACGTCGCGCCACATGGAGTAGGGACTGCCCGAAATTCGCGTCATCTCACGCAGGGCGCGCCCTCCGGTTTCGAGCAGCGGCGCGTCTTCACCGTATTCATCCACCAGCGTTGCAGCCAGTGCGGTTGAGATGAACTGAGGCAAGTGGCTGATCCAGGCACAGAGTTGGTCATGCGCATCGGCGTCCATGCTGGCTACGCTGGCGCCAATCTTCTTAATCCACCCCAAAAACTCTTTGGTGGCGCCGGCAAATATTTTCTGTCCCGGAGCCGGCGTTACAAACCACACAGCCCCCTGAAACAGATCAGGGTCGGCGGCTTCCACTCCGGATTGTTCCTTCCCGGCCATGGGATGTCCGGCGAGGTAGCGTCGGCTGACATCCTTGCCGAACGTCGCCGTTGCTCGCGCAAGAATTTCTGCTTTGGTGCTTCCAACGTCAGTCAAAAGAGCTTTTGGAGCCATGGAGGGACCAAGGCGTCCGATCAGTTCGACGATTGTGCCAACCGGCGACGCCAGTAGAACTATCTGGCTACCGCGAACTGCCTCGACCGGATCAATCTGGCCCTCGTCGATTGCGCCCTTGCTCCGTGCCTGCTTGAGAACCGGAGCGCGATCACAGCCGATGATGCGGCCGGAGAAGCCTCGCTTCTTCAGCGCGAGGCCGAAGGACCCGCCGATGAGGCCAGTGCCGATGATTGTGATTTGGCGAATTGCCATTCTAGGTTTAACCACGGAGACGAAAAAGTCGTTGGCCATTGGCCATTGGTCGTTGGCCAAGACCCTCACTCTAATGGTTTGCCAACGACCAACGGCCAAGGACCAACGACTGTGCTTTGAAAAGGACTAAGCTACCTTGCGTCCCACGGCTGGCGCGATCATGCGCAACTCGTCCATCAGTTTGGAGAATTGCTCGGGAAAGAGCGACTGTGCGCCATCCGAGAATGCCTTGTCTGGATCGTGATGCACTTCGATGAGCAGCGCATCAGCGCCCGCGGCCAATGAAGCGCGCGCCATGGGTGGAACCTTGTCACGCAATCCCGTGCCGTGCGACGGATCAGAAGTCATCGGAAGGTGCGAAAGTTTTTTGATGATCGGAATAGCCGACACATCGAGCGTATTACGAGTATAGGTTTCGAAGGTGCGGATGCCGCGCTCGCACAGAATCACATCGTAGTTTCCGCCCGCCATGATGTATTCGGCGGACAGTAGCAGCTCTTCCAGAGTGGCCGCGATTCCACGCTTGAGCAGAACGGGCTTTTTGACCTTGCCCAGTTCGCGCAGCAGATTGAAATTCTGCATATTGCGAGCGCCGACCTGAAAGATGTCGATGTAGGGCATCATCAGTGCGATCTGCGAGATTTCCATGACCTCGCTGATCACCAGCATGTTGAAATGTTCGCCGGCCTCGCGCAGAAGCTTCAGGCCTTCTTCGCCCATGCCCTGAAACGAGTACGGAGACGACCGCGGCTTGAACGCGCCGCCGCGCAGCACGCGCGCACCTGCTTTCGCCACCAGTTCAGCCACGGTAAAGAGTTGCTCTTTCGATTCCACGGAGCACGGCCCGGCCATTACAACCACCTGGTCGCCGCCTACCTGAACTCCGCGGCCCAGGTCGATAATGGTTCCTTGTGGACGCCAACTGCGTCCTGCCAGCTTGTAAGGCGCGCTGATGCGGTGAACGTGCTCCACCCCGGAAAGAACTTCGAGGTTGCGGGTGTCAAAATCCACGCGCGCGCCCACCGCGGCCAGCACGGTCTGCCGCTCGCCGGTAGTGCGGTGGACGGAGAAGCCCATCCGAACGAGGTGTTCTACCACCTGCTGGATCTGCTCATCGGTCGCTGATTCCTGCATTGCAACGATCATAAGTTTCAGTAGTCGTCAGTCGTCGGTCTTCAGTCGTCAGCAAAGCACAAAGTTAACTTTTCAGATTTGCTGACGACTGAAGACCGACGACTGACGACTGCCTCTAGTCATTCACGTCGTTATCTAATTCCGTGTCGCCACCGCCAGTGCGGAGCGGCTTCGGGCGCAATCTCCTGCTGCTGAATGCCGCGCATGATATCCATGATCCGCTCAAAGATACGCTGCAAATCGCGGTCCGGCAAAGGGCCGGGATTGACCTTGCGTACATTGTCGAATACCTTGCGCTCCCGGTCAGGCTCGTAAATCGGCATCCCGGAATTACGCTTCAACTTGCCGATCTCATGAGCGGCGTGTGCCCGCTGGCTCAATAAGTCAACCAGCTTGCCGTCCAGTTCGTCGATTTTCTTACGCCAGTCGGAAATGTCCATAGAGCATGTCAGTTTTCAGTCGTCAGCCAAATCATCGCCTGAAACACTGTCCGCGGCCAGACAGGAGTCTCGCGCACTTCCTGCCAGGATTTCGTCGTCAATTCTGGCGAACTAGAGCGCAAGGGCTGACGACTGACGGCTGACGACTGAAAGCTGCTTTACAAATTGTGCCACACTCTCCGCTTCTTTGCCCGGATTGCGTTCAATCGTATCGACAATCGCACTGCCCACGACGGCCGCGTCGGCAAATTTGCCGACCGCTTCAAACTGCGCCGAAGTGGATATGCCGAAGCCCACTGCAACCGGCAGGTCAGTATACCTGCGGAGACGGCTGACCAGTTTGGCCGCGTCTTCGGGCATCTGTTGCCGCGCTCCGGTGACTCCGGTGCGCGAAACCGCATACACAAATCCGCTGGAAGCGCTGGGCAATCTGCTTCAGGCGGGCATCCGTGCTGGTGGGCGCTGCCAAAAACACGGTGGCGAGATTTCGCTTCTCCATCTCAGCCAGGTAGTCAGCCGGATTCTTCCACCGGCAAGTCGATGATCAACGCGCCATCGACACAGGCGTCTTGAGCGGCGGCGGCGAACTTCGTGATTCCCATACGCAGAATGGGGTTTAGATAAGTAAAGATGATCAATCCGGCGTCCGATTTTTTGCGGATTTCCTTTGCCACATCGAGGACCTGGGACAGCGAAGTTCCATGGCGCAGCGCTCGCTCGCTGGCTCGCTGAATCACAGGCCCGTCCGCCACCGGGTCGCTGAACGGAACGCCGAGTTCGATCACGTCCGCGCCAGCGTCAATGGCGGCCAACGCGATGTCCAGCGTGGTCGCAAGGTCAGGATCGCCGCAAGTGAGATAGGCGACCAGAGACGGATGTTTTTGAAATCGCAAAGGCATGATTAAGAGAGCGGGAAATTACTCAATTACCAAATTACTCAATTCCCCAATGTTTCTTCAGTCCAACTTCAGGTTCTCGCGCAAAATCCCAATGTCTTTGTCGCCGCGGCCCGAGATGTTCACGATCACCACCTCAGACTTCTTCATCTTGGGGGCGCGTTTGATCACTTCCGCCACGGCGTGGGCGGATTCCAAGGCCGGAATGATGCCTTCAGTCCGCGCCAGGGTCGTGCAGGCGGCGAGAGCTTCCTTGTCCGAGGCAGAGACGTACTCCGCGCGGCCCGTGTCTTTTAACCATGCATGCTCGGGACCAATCGACGGATAATCGAGACCAGCCGAAACCGAGTGCGTCGCGGAAATCTGTCCGCCTCCGTCTTGCAGCACGTACGAATAAGTTCCCTGAAGCACTCCCGGCGAGCCTCCGCTGAAACGTGCCGCATGGTCGCCGAGTTGTTTGCCGCGACCACCGGCTTCAACTCCAACAAGCTGTACTTTTTTATCCTTGATGAACTCGTGAAAAATCCCGATGGAGTTCGATCCGCCGCCAACACAAGCGATGATTGTCTTGGGAAGCTTGCCTTCGGCGCGCAGAATCTGCACCCGCGCCTCGCGCCCGGTAACCTTGTGGAAGTCGCGCACCATGGTGGGATAAGGATGTGCCCCGAGCACGCTGCCCAACAGGTAATGCGTGGTGCGAACATTGGTGACCCAGTCCCGCATGGCTTCGTTGATCGCGTCTTTCAAGGTTCGGGAACCGGAGTCCACGCCGCGAACTTCCGCGCCCAGAAGGAGCATGCGGAAGACGTTCAACTCCTGACGCCGCATGTCTTCTGTCCCCATGTAGACAACGCATTCGAAGCCCAGCAGCGCGCAGACCGTGGCGGTGGCCACGCCATGTTGCCCGGCGCCAGTTTCCGCGATCACACGATGCTTGCCCATGCGTTCGACCAGCAACGCTTGTCCCAGGCAGTTGTTGATTTTGTGAGCGCCGGTGTGGAGCAAGTCTTCGCGTTTGAGATAAATCTTCGCCCCGCCCAGCTTTTTGGTGAGACGCTGGGCGAAGAACAGAGGCGTGGGGCGTCCGGCATAAGTACGAAGCAATTCATCCAGACGGCGCTGAAAGCTGCGGTCTTTCTTGGCTTTTTCGTAGTGTTGATCCAGTTCGTCCAGCGCCGCCATCAGCGTCTCGGGGACGTAGCGTCCGCCATAGACGCCGAAGCGTCCAGCCGTTGATTTCGGCGGCGAAGGAACAACATGTAGAGATCTTGCAGCGCCTTTGCGCCCAACTGGTCGGGGATGGATTTTTGCCGTTGCCATTTCAGTTTTTCTTTTCGGCTCTTCGGGCCGCTTCTACGAAAGCACGAACTTTCTCTGGATCTTTCTTCCCGGGCATCGCTTCGACTCCGGAAGCCACATCCACTCCCCAGGGTTTAAGTATACGAATCGCATCTGTCACGTTCGCCGGAGTCAGGCCTCCTGCCACAACCACGTTGATCTTCTTGCGAATGACTTCGATCGGGACAGCCGAAGCACCCCAATTAAACGTCTTTCCGGTGCCGCCGGGCTGTTGTGACGTGCCGGAATCGACGAAGACCGCGCCTATGTCACCCTCGTTATGCCCCACGGCCTCGAAGGCGTTGATTTCATCGGCCTGCAGCACCAGGAAAACCTTTAAGCCCCGACTATCTTTCAAACTCCGGATGAACGTTGACCTCCGGCAGTCGATGCCATGTAATTGCACGGCCGTCAATCCCGCATGTGTGACAGTTTTCAGAATCTTTTCAACCGGCTCGTTTACGAAGACGCCGACCTTCTCGATGTCCGGCGGCAATTGTTCTACGACCTCCCTCGCAGTTTCGGGATCAATCTTGCGTGGGCTTTTTTCGTAAAACACGAACCCCAGGGCATCGGCGCCCGCTTCAACTGCGGTCAACGCGTCTTCGAGATTCGTGGTGCCGCATATCTTGATCCAGATCATGAACCTTTGTCATGAACCCCAGTTCTCGGTTCTCAGTGGCGAGTTCTCAGTTTTTCGTACTGACGGATGCTTCGTGCTCGGCGTTGGCTAGCAGCATCTTCAATGCTTCTCTGGGAGATTCCGACTTCATCAGCGATTCGCCAATGAGGAAGGCGTGATATCCGGCGCTGCGAAGACGCGCTATGTCCGCACCGCTATCAATGCCACTCTCGGCGACGGAGATCACGTCATGGGGAATCATTTCAGCCAGCCGGAGAGATGTGTTCACATCGACCTTGAAAGTTTTCAGGTCTCGATTGTTCACTCCTATCAGATTGCAACCGGCATCGATGGCCCGGTGCAGTTCGTCTTCGTTATGAGCTTCGCAAAGCACATCCAACTTCAGCGCGCTGGCTTTTCTTGCCAGCGCAATTAACTCTGCCTGAGAAAGCACAGCCACAATAAGCAGGATTGCATCGGCGCTCGATGCGCGTGCTTGTAACAGTTGGAACTCGTCCACGATAAAGTCTTTTTGCAGGCAGGGTAGCTTGGTTCTGGACGAGGCTCGGCGCAGGTTTTCCAGGGAGCCTTGAAAGAATTCTTCGTCGGTCAGCACAGACAGCGCCGCCGCACCTGCCGCTTCCAGATCACCGGCCAGGCTTTCCGGATCGAAATTGGCGCGGATCAGGCCTCGGGAAGGCGAAGCCTTTTTCAATTCTGCGATGATGGCAGGCCCGGCCTGGCTCTTGTCGGCGAGCGCTCTCCGGAAGCCGCGCGGGATGTGCTGTTCAGCCGCCAGCTCCAGACCGCGCGGGTCAGCCGAACGCTTGGCGTTGGCAACTCGCAGGCGCGTGGCGGCGACGATCTGGTCCAGTCTGGTGGCCATACGGAACCTTTGATTATACGGGAACGAACGCGAGTGCTGCGGGAATGGATTGCGCTTCGCTTAGTGTCCTTTGTGGTTGAAATCCTAAAACCCTTCACCACAAAGGACACCAAGGCACACGAAGGAAACCAGCGTTACATTTTTTCGGTAGAAAATTTGAACACGGTTTGCGACTGGAATTTACCGCCCGGCTTCAGGATCGTCGAGGGAAAATCCGGATGGTTGGGCGAGTCCGGGAAATGCTGTGTTTCCAGGCACAGGCCATAGCGCTGCTTGTAGACGTGTCCGTGTTTTCCGGTGATGGTTCCATCCAGAAAATTACCGGAGTAAAACTGAACTCCCGGCTGGGTGGTGAATACTTCCAGAATACGTCCGCTGGTCGGTTCATGGACGCGGGCCGCGAGCACCAGACCCTTTCCCGTGCGGTTGATCACCCAGTTATGGTCGTATCCCTTGCCCAGTACCAGTTGTTCGTAGTTGTCGTTGATGCGGGCCCCGATGGCGGTGGGCTTGGTGAAATCCATGGGCGTTCCCTGGACTGGCGTCAGTTCGCCGGTGGGGATCAAAGTCTTGTCTACTGGGGTGAAACGATCGGCATTGAGCATGACGTGATGCCCCAGGATGTCGCCACTGCCTTCGCCTGCCAGGTTGAAATAACTGTGTTGCGAAAGATTGATGGACGTGGCCTTGTCGGTGCTGGCTTCGTAATCCAAAATCAACTGGTTTTCGTCCGTCAACGTATAGCTGACTTTGACTTTCAGGTTGCCAGGGAAGCCTTCTTCGCCATCCTTACTGAGGTAGCTGAAAGCGACTCCAACGCCCTTGCTGTTCTTGAATTCCTTGGCTTCCCAGACTTGCTTGTTGAAACCGTTTGCGCCGCCATGGAGAGTATTCGGTCCGTCATTTTTGGGCAAAGTATATTTCACGCCATCGAGGCTGAAGGTGGCGTTGGCAATGCGGTTGGCGTAGCGTCCGACAATCGCGCCAAGGTAGGGAGGGTTCACCAGGTAGCCGTCGAGGTTTTCGTGGCCCAGGACCACGTCGCCAAAGTTTCCGTTCTTGTCAGGCACCCGAATCGACACAATGATGCCGCCATAAGTCATGGCGCGCACTTCCATGCCCTTTGAATTGGTTAAGGTGTACAGATCGACCGGCCTCCCGTCTCCGGTTTTGCCAAATGCTTCCTTACGAACTTGAAGTTTATGTTTTGCCGGAGCCGCATCTTGTGCAATCGCGGCGAAGACGAAGAGTGTCAACAGCAGGATGTACAGAACAGCAGTTTTGTGGTTCATCATAGCCAGGTTGCTGAAGCCTTCTTGGGCATTCGCGCCGACAAGGTTAGCATGACCTGCGCTCCCGGGTAAACGATTTCTCGAAACAGTCGTCGGTCTTCAGTCTTCAGTCGTCAGCCTCAGGCTTTTGACTCTGCTGACGACTGACGACTGAAGACCGACGACTGTTTTTAGCCCTTACTTTGGTGTATTCATTCAGCTTCTTTCTGCCCTTCCGGCGTCCCATCCAGCGCGTAGAAGCTCTTACAATAAAGGAATGGCACGTCGAGTCCTTTTATTGCTGTCGCTTTTCATACTTTTGTCGGCAAGTGCGCTTTTGGGAGACACCGCGGCATTTGATCTGGCTGGGCCCAGGATCGAAATTCGTGTAACGCGGGCAGGGAAGACTCTGCCTATTTCCCGGGTGCCGAATCTGAAGGCGGGTGATCGCCTGTGGATCCATCCCGATATGCCCGATGCGGAATCCGTGCGTTTTCTGATGATCACGGCTTTCCTGCGCGGTTCCACCAACCCTCCGCCAGAGAACTGGTTCACCAAGGTCGAAACCTGGAATAAGCACGTACGCGAAGAAGGGGTGGTCATCACGGTTCCGACCGGAGCGCAACAGGCGCTGATCTTTCTGGCTCCTCAGACCGGAGGCGACTTCGGAACTCTCCGGTCCGCCGTCCAGGGGAAGCCCGGCGCATTTGTCCGGGCGTCGCAGGACCTGAATCAGGCCAGTCTCGACCGCTCCCGTCTGGATAAGTATCTGGCCGCGGTGAAAGACATGTCGGGCGAACAAGCCAGCGTTCTGCATGACCGGTCTGTCCTTCTGGCCCGGAGTCTGAATATCAAGCTGGATAACGACTGCTTCCAGAAGCCCCGACAGCAGCAGGAATCGTGCCTCACTCAAAACACCGATCAGTTGGTATTGGATGACGGCCACAGCCAGTCCATGGTGGCGGCGCTCACATCCGGCAGTGGGCCTGATCTCATTGGCCAGCTCAGCACCACAAGGCTGGCAGGCGGCGGTGCCTACAGTCCTTACGTCGGTGCGGTGGTGGATCTGGCGAAAATGATGGAAAGCTTTCGCACTCCGCAGTACCGCTATATCCCCGCGCTGGCCCTGCCCTATCAGGACGAACTGAACCTCAAGCTCAACAATCCACCGTCGTTTCGCAAACCTATGTCGGTGATGGTGGTGAGCTTGCCCGCCGTGGAAGCGGCACAATTGCCTCCACTTCGTCCGGTGGAATCCAACCAGGGACTTTGCCTGGAAAAACCCTCCCTACTGCTTGCGGCGGAGGGTGCTCCTATAGTTTTTTCGACCGACTACGCGCATAGCGTGGTCCTGCACGTCACCGACAAAGCCGGTCGGTCGGTTGATCTGCCGGCCACGGCGGATGCCGCGCGCGGCGGCTTCACGATCGCCGCGCATAACATTGCAGCTGACAAGCTCGACGGCGAGCTCAAAGGAACACTTCGCGGCAACTGGGGATTCGATTCCTTCGAAGGCCCCGCCTACCGCCTGCAAAATGCCCATCCCGCCAAGTGGGTTCTCGCATCAGCCGACGAAACTGCGCTAGTCGTGGGCCGCGAAGACATCATCCATTTCAAATCTGACGCATCAGCCTGTGTTGAGTCGATCACTCTCAAGAGCGAGCAAGGCAAAACGCTTAATCCGACGTGGAGTTCGCCGAAACCAGATGAAGTGGAACTCAAAGTCCCTCTGAAAGATGAAAACCCCGGCAAACTAACGATGTCGGTGAAGCAGTACGGCTCCTCCAAGGTGGATGACGTCGAACTGCGCAGCTACTTTGAAGCCGCCCGTTTGGATAAGTTCGCTATCCATGCCGGGGACGCGCAAGCCCGGCTTATCGGGACCCGGCTGGATGAAGTTGCCAGCGCGGACCTTAACAACATCAGGTTCGCTCCGGCCGGACTGTCGCGCGTGGACAATGAAGATGAGCTTGGCTTGTCCACCGAGGCTGCGGATATTTCGAGCCTGCACTCCGGCGACAAGATTGCCGCTCGCGTCACTCTCAAGGACGGCCGTGTGTTGAAGATCGATACCGTGATCGACTCGCCGCGTCCGAAAGTTACGCTCCTCAACAAGACCATTCAGCCCGGACCCGCCGTTTCTGCCATTCAACTGGGCAAACGCGGATGAACTGCCTCAGGATGGAAGGCTTTCATTCTTCCTGAAGGCCGAGATTCCGCAAACCTTCTCGCGCTCCCAGAAAATCGAAGTCGCAACCGTGGAGGGATCGTACAGTACTTTTCTCAGCCTGGACGACGGCAGCCTTATCGCTCAGGATGCTCAGACCGTGATGGCAGTTTTCGACCCACTGAAAAGTCTGGGACTCTCCGCTTTCGGTCCACTTCGATTTCGGGTGGTTGAAGGGAATGCAAAAGGGGATTGGCAGCCGCTGGCGACACTGGTGAGGTTCCCGGTGCTGAAGGAACTGCGCTGTCCCGAGAGCCCCGACAAGCCGTGCACCCTTCATGGGTCGAATCTTTTTCTGATCGCAGCGGTTGCTTCGGATCAGGAATTCAAACGGTCGGCACCGGTTCCGATCGGATTCGGAGAGGCCAGACTTAGCGTGCCGCGTCCGGACGGCCCCTCGTTGTATATCAAGTTGCGCGATGATCCGTCATCGGTGAATCCGGCGACCTTGCCGGTAATGCCGGAGCAACCCTGAGATGCGCTCTTGCCCGATCATCCCCGCAAAAGGTGTTTTCGGAGTCCAAGAGGAGAAATGCCGTTTGCTCGGAATCTGGCACCCAATGCGGTTTTCGGGATCGAGAAATCCACAAAATAAATGCGAGATAGTGTTCCGTCCGGGCTGCCTCTGAGGTAATATTTGAAAACATAGTTGGGGCGGACCGTGAAAATCAAACTCCTGAGAACGTTGATCGTGGCACTTGTCGCTTCCGCGGCATTGCTCTTGTCGTTAGGCCACGACGAGTTCAGGGAATTTGACGCTGCGTACATTCAACAGGAAATGTTGAAAGAGTCGGCGGAGAGCGTTCTTGCTCACCGCGACCAGCAGCCCATTTATTTCACGCGGTCTGCCGTAATCGAGAGCAGATATTATTCAGAGTCTGCGGCGATTACACCTTTTCCCATCCTTCTGGCTTTATCCACCTGCATCTTGCGTTGTTGAGTTTCGGCCCCTTTTTTGCGTGAGCCCCGGACCTGCTCGTTGCAATCGAGCAGAGCTCCAATCGATGGATTAGTCCATCTCCAGTTGTCGATTTCATATTGAAGGAGAAATTCTCATGCAAGTAGTTTCGAACGGAAGCCCTCAACTCAAATGGAAGCAGGCATTCCAGGACGCAGTGTTCGAATTGGACCCGACGCGTCTTGAACCAAAGCTGGACGCGGCGCGAAAGGCCATTGAGCAGCGACTCTCAACCGTGCTGTCGGGTGAAACTTCGACCCCTCGTGAACTGATGGAACTCGAAGACGCCAAACGCACACTGCGATATCTGGCCAAACACGAGCTCCACGCCGGAATGTAGGTTTGATTATTTCCGTTGGCTGGGCCGCGGTGATGTTGGGTCCCAGCCAACATTTTTTATTTCGAGAGGAGACGAATGAGCGAATTGATTTTGGGACTGTGGAGAGATGAGGGTGGACAGGATATTGCGGAATACGCCGTGATGCTCGCGGTCATTCTGGTTTTGGTGGTGGGAACGATCCGGTTGGTAGGTTCGAATGCAAACAATGTCTTCTCGTCCGCGGCCAGTTCGATTCAGTAAGGCGTTGCCATCGAAACCAGCCGTGGAACGAGGTCGATCTGAGGCTGGGACGGAAGAGCGCGGCCGGAAAGACCGCTTAAGGCAAGAACAAGTTCAACTCAAAATGTGGTGCCATCGAAGGGACTCGAACCCCCACACCCTTGCGAGTACATGGACCTGAACCATGCGCGTCTGCCAATTCCGCCACGATGGCAAAAACCGGGATGCGACCCTCTGCTCCAGGCCGCGTTCCAGGAAGGACTACGAGTAATATTCTACAGGGGTACAGCAGGCTGTCAAACTTTGGAGAACAATACTCTCGCGAACTTTACTCCGCAGCAGATTACTCGTCAGATCCAGGAGCGCCGCCACGGAAACCTCCAAGCCGTCTGAAGTCATCGCCAGTCTCCGCGTTCTTGTCCACGATCTGAGCAATTCGCTCGATTCAGTCCTGCAGGCTGCCTATCTTCTGCAGGAAGCCGAACTGGACGGCAAGAACAAGAAGTGGGCCCAGACCATCGACAGCGCCGCTCGCGATGCGGCCCGCATCAATCGCGAGATCAACGCGATACTAAACTCGCAGGAATAAAGGGCGTTTCGGTCGTTGGCCCTTGGTCGTTGGCCTTCGGCCTTGATCGTTCCCAGACTTAACAGTGCGGATTGGCCAACGACCAACGACCAATGGCTGACGACAGACGACTGTCCTCTCAGCCTTCCAGCTTCGCCGTCATCGTGATATTTGCCTTCAGCAATTTGGAGACGGGGCATCCGCTCTTGGCATTTTCTGCTGCCTTCTGAAATGCCGCATCGTCCGCTCCGGGCACACGTCCTACAACGTCGAGATGGACCGTGGTGATTGTCCAGCCGGAGTCGAGTTTCTCCAGGGTCAGTGTGGCAGATGTCTCAATGCTTGACGCGGTGAGGTTGGCGGCTCCCAATTGTCCGGAGAGCGCCATGGAAAAACATCCCGCATGCGCTGCTGCAATCAGTTCCTCTGGGTTGGTTCCGGGGGTGCTCTCAAACCGGGTCGCGAACGAATAAGGAGTATTGGACAGCACCCCGCTGCCTGAGGAAACCGCTCCCTTACCGTCTTTGAGCCCGCCCTTCCATACTGCACTTGCCTTGCGTTGCATACGACTCTCCTGAATGTCTTGAATTTGAATTGCGCCTGATCATTGTAGCCGCAGGGAAGGGTGGATGTCAGTCAAGGTGAGTGTGTTGTGTGTTTGTGTTGGACGCGGGCGACTCGCCCGCGGCTTTTGACCTTGCCTTGGATTTTTGCGGTGTTGACGAGACGGCGACTCCTGTCGCGCTGGACGCACGCGGGCGAGGCGGCCATGCTACACATTCTCTATCGCTATTTCACAGCGGGCAAGTCGCTGTTCCAGCAGTTTGCTGTCATCAGCCAGATCCCGAGCCGTCGCCAGACTTGCACAAATTTCCCCCGGTCAGCGATAGTGGTGCCGTTCGCCTGCTGAATCGCTGCCGTGTAGCGCCCAATCTCGATGGCGATATCGCCAGACTGCTCAACTCGAATGGTCTCCAGACGAAGATTCTGATAGCCCGCCTCACCGAGCTTGCGCAACATCAACTCGATCGCCTTTGGTCCCTGTACCGCGTCGCGTTGTGGCGGCATCAGAAAACCATCCGCCGCGAACAGAGCGGAAGCGTGATCGTAATTTCCAGTATTGAAAGCAGTGACGTAATCCTGCGTGAGTTCGCGCACAGCAGATTGCACGTCCAGCCAGGAATTGACGCTAGCGGAACTACCAGATGAGGGCCGGTACATCGTACTACCTCCGGGAGAGGGACTGGCAGGCGGCGCAATTCTTTCCAGGTTGCTCCGCCGGTTGAAGCGATTCTAGCGGAAGTCGGTGTGGAAAAGTTTCCCGCCAGCGTCACCGATTCACCTAGAGGCAGATGTCCTCCATCTGCCCGGCGAAGCAAAGCTCCGCATTTTATTTGAACCACGTCGTTTGACTCATGCCGAGGTGATTCAGAGTTATCATGAGAAGTTCGTGGTTTCGTCGATCCGGCGAGGGAGAACCTCATGTACTTCGAACAGTTTTATCTCGGCTGTCTGGCGCACGCGTCATACCTGCTTGGTTCAGAGGGCGAAGCGATAGTGGTCGATCCCCAGCGCGACGTGGATCTCTATCTGAAAGCCGCCGAAGAACACGGACTGATCATCCGCCATATTTTTGAGACCCACCTGCACGCCGACTTTGTTTCGGGACACAAGGAACTCGCTGCCCGCACCGGGGCCAAAATATATTTTGGCGCTCAGGCCGGAGCAACCTTCGCTCACGTCGCTGTCCACGACGGCTTTGAATTGCAAGTAGGCAAGCTTCGCATCGGCGTGCTTGAAACTCCGGGACATACTCTGGAAAGTATTTGCCTGGTGGTGACCGATGAGGAGAAGTCACAAAGGCCGTGGGCAGTATTGACTGGCGACACGTTGTTCATTGGAGACGTTGGCCGTCCCGACCTCTCGCGAACCCACACGCCCGAACAATTGGCAGGCCTGCTCTATGACAGCCTGCATGACAAATTGTTGAAGCTGCCGGATGAGGTTCTGGTGTACCCCGCCCACGGTGCAGGTTCGCTATGTGGACGCAACATGCGCGCCGAACGTTCGTCTACGATTGGCACGGAACGCCTCACCAACTACGCTCTGCAAATTAAGAACCGCGAAGAGTTTATCCAGCAATTGACCAGCAACTTGCCGGCTCGTCCTGAATATTTTCTGCAGGACGCCGAGATCAATCGCGGAGGCGCTCCCGCCCTCGCTGACTTGCCGGAGCTGAAAGCGATATCTCCCGCGGAACTGAAAGCCCTGCTGGATGAAAGCGTGCTCGCTCTGGATATCCGTCCCGGTGATCAATTTACGGTGGCGCACGTCCCCGGTTCCGTGAACATTCCTCTCTCCGGGCAATTCGCTTCATGGGCGGGATCGATGATCGGCTTGTCGTCGCGCCCCGTGCTGATCGCCGACACTCCCGAACAGTTGTCTGAAGCTCGTCTTCGCCTCGCTCGCGTTGGAATTGAAGCCGAACGCGGATATCTGGATGGCGGCATTGCAGGATGGAAGCAGGCCGGATTCGAACTCGCAGTCCTTCCCGAGATCAGCGTGCAGGACCTGCAAACGCAGTTCTCGGAAAACAAAATCAACGTTCTCGACGTTCGCCGCGAAGGAGAGTGGATGGCGGGCCACATCGATGGCGCCGGATGGTGGCCGCTGGATCGCTTCCGTGTTTCTCCGCCCGGAGGTTGACCTGAATGTTCCGCTGGCGGTGCACTGCCAGAGCGGTTATCGCAGCATCATCGCCTGCAGCCTGTTGCAGCGCGCCGGTTTTCAGAATGTCGTCAACGTCAGCGGCGGATTCGGCGCCTGGCAGGAAGCAAAGTTGCCGGTGGCGACAGGCGCTCCGGTAGAAGCATAAGAGTTGTGACTGTGTGATCGTCGGCGACTCGCAACGCGGGCAAGCAGCGCTCCGCGCCACACAGACACCGGCCCAGACTCCATCAAAGCCGCCTCTCCCTGTAGAATGCAGCTACCAAATCAATGATCACTCTCGCCGACGTTCAAGCCGCACTGGAGCGAATCCGCCCTTCGATTTACCTTTCTCCGTGCACTCTCTCCGCAACTTTTTCGCAGCTTACCGGCAATTCCATTTACCTGAAGCTCGACAATCTGCAACGCACCGGCGCATTTAAAGAACGTGGGGCGTTGAACAAACTGTTAACCATGTCGGCGGAAGATCGCGACCGGGGAGTGATTGCAGCTTCAGCAGGGAATCACGCGCAAGGACTGGCCTATCATGCCGGACGCCGCGGCATCAAAGCCCAGATTTGCATGCCACTCACGACGCCGTTGATCAAGGTGTCGGCCACAAAGTCATACGGCGCTGAAGTCATCCTGCACGGCGCGAATTACGACGACGCTTGCGAAGAAGCCATCCGCCGCAGCCAGGAGCAAAATCTTACTTTCATCCATCCCTTCGATGACGACGCAGTGATCGCCGGGCAAGGTACTCTCGGACTCGAAATGTTGCAGCAGCAGCCCGGCCTCGAAGTTGTCGTGGTTCCCATCGGCGGAGGTGGATTGATCGGCGGCATCGCCTGCGCCATCAAGGAAACGAATCCGAAGGTGAAGATCATCGGGGTGCAGACCACGCGCCTCCCATCGATGAAGGCCGCGGTGGCCGCGGGTAAACCAGTGACGTTGCCTCCGTCGGCGACCATTGCCGACGGTATCGCCGTCCGCCGCGCCGGCGACCGCACGCTGCCTCTGGTCCAGAAATACGTTGACGAAATTGTTACGGTTGATGAAGAAGAAATTGCCAACGCCGTTCTGCTCTTGCTGGAACGCGAAAAGACCATGGCGGAAGGCGCCGGCGCTGCGGCTATCGCTGCATTGATCAACCGCAAAATAGAAATCGCCGGCAAGAATATTGCGGTGCTGGTCTGCGGCGGCAACATGGACGTCACTCTGCTGTCCCGCATCATCGAACGCGGCTTGGTGAAAGATGGTCGCCTGGTTCGCCTGCGAGTCCATCTTCCGGATTATCCCGGCGCCCTGCATCGCTTAACCGGAATTCTCGCCGACCACCGCGCGAACATCGTGGAAACGTCTTATGATCGCGCCTACTACGGAGTCAATCTCGGTGAGACCGCCATCGACATCACCATGGAAACCCGCGGCCCCGACCAGATCGCCGAACTGCTCGTCGCTCTGGAAGCCGCCGGGTACTCCCACGAACGAGTCCTGTAGGCGCTGTCCGTCCGGACAGTCAGGGTAAAGCTACTTTGCCCCGGTCAGTTTCCGGATGACTTCCACTTCCCGTTCGCGGTAGGGCTTGCCGTCTTCATGAAAGACTTCATGGAACCAGACTGGTGGTTTTTCGTTCACGTACGGATGCTCCCATGAATCCCAGGGCAGATACGTCTGAGACTTTCCCGCAACCAGTCCCCAATTGATTGCAGCCACGTGCAGTCTTTTTGCGACGGGCAGGATCGAATCAAACGTGCTTCCCATCGGACGGGCCATAAATTCCGTACACAAAATCGGTCGATGATAGCGTTCCAGCCACTCGACTTTTTTCTCGAAATCTTCCGGCCAGCTATAGTTATGAAAAGAAATTACGTCAGACTGTTCCAGTTGAATGTGCTGCGTCGCAGATAGCTTCTCGGACGACGACCAGTCACCCTCCCAAACCCCGCTGGTCAACGGTTGCGACGGATTGGCCGAGCGTGCCCAATCGAATACCTGCGGCAAAAGAGCTAACACCAGTTCTTTCTTCTTCTTTGGCTCCACTGATCCGTAAGCGCGGTCGTTCGTGTTGTTCGGCTCATTCCACAAATCCCAAGCTAAGACGCGCGGATCGTTGGCGAACGCCCCGACCACGCCCACCACGTACTCTTTCAGCCGCGGATATTGCGCCGGGTCCTGCAACGCAGCCGCTCCCGGACTCTGCATCCACCCCGAATTGTGCACTCCCGGCTTGGGCGCACGCTGCGGACCGAGCTTGGGAAATGGGTCCCAGCAGGAATCAAACAAAACAAAAATCGGGCGAATCTTATGTTTGGCAGAAATGGTCAGAAACGTATCGAGTCGTTGTTTAAAGCCGGCGGCGTCCTGCTGCCAAAGCAGATCGTGCAGGAAGACGCGCATGGTATTCATGCCCAGACTCTGAGCCCAGCCTAATTCCTTATCAATCTCTTGCGGATCAAACGTGGCTGCCTGCCACATCTCAAGTTCATTGATCGCGTCGGCCGGATTGAAATTGCTACCCACCAGCCAAGGCTGCTGCTGATACCAATGGTTGGCCCTTTCCTCAGACCAGCGCTGCGAATCAGCAAACCCAGTGCTGCAAGTTGCAAGAACAAGAACCAGGACGGCAACGTAAGAACGCCTCAAGGCAAGCCCCCGGGGGAGAAGTTGCAAACCCAAAGATCATCCACTAAGCTTGATTTCTCCGCAAGCCGGGATGGCGGAACTGGCAGACGCAGCGGACTCAAAATCCGCCGGTACTTAGTACCTTGGGGGTTCGACCCCCCCTCCCGGCACCACTTACAAAACCAGCTCTGGACGCGGGTCCTGAAGCATTCTGACATGTCGTGAATTGACTGAACCAGCTGCGCACAAATACGTCCTGTGACCGGCCCGTGACCGAAAAGGGGAGCACTGCAGAGTAGTAGCGTACAAGTCGGCCAGCGCCGACCCTATAAGTGGGCAATCCCAGAGAGGCACTTCTCTCGAACGTTGCAGTCCATTCCATTGAAGGTCCTCGGGGCTTACGCTATACTCCGCGCGACCTGTGACGGGACGCCGCCGAGTTATGCCGTCGGTCCCTACCGCAGACGGAAATCTTCCGCCTCGCACCCTAAACCGTAGCGCGGAGGTTCCCAGCAGAGCATTCACAATCCCTGTTTCCGATGTCTATGCAATGTCTGACGGTCAGTTTCTTTGTCGAGGGGTGTAGGCGGTAGCCCTTATCATCATGGAGCACCGGCAGGGAAATGGCATAGCGGTTTTGTCTACTCCGAAAGCGACCCATTGGTTCCCAGGGAGGCTTATGTCATCTTCAGATAAATCAACTCGCAGAGAGTTTCTGATTACTACCTCATCCGCGGCTTTGGGAGCTGCAGTACCTTTAGCTGGCGACCAACAGGTCTCATCAGGTTCGAATTCGCCTCCAGCTATGGTCTCGGAAGAGAACCTTTACTCATCTGAAAAACTGTTCCAGAGCGGACCCCAGCGCACCTTCACCGGCGACAGAGCCACCCAAATCGCGATGCCTCTAGGAGGAATCGGAGCCGGCTGTATTTGTCTTAATGGCTACGGTGGTTTGCAAGATTTCTCCGTCTGGAATCATCCCGCAACCACAGCCTTGCCAGAGGGCTATGCTTCCTCTCAAGCTGGTTTTGCCATTCTGCATGTTAAGGGGGCCTCTCCTGTTACCAAGCTGGTCGAAGGACCGTTTCCGATTCTGAAGATCTACGACCAGGGACTCCAGGGACAGGGATACCGCCGGGGAGGGTTCGAAGGGTTGCCGCGCTTTGAAAAATGCGTCTTTCGAGGGGAATATCCGTTCGGCGAAGCCCAGATCAGCGACTCCTCCATTCCGTTGCAGCTGAGCCTGAGTGCTTGGAATCCTTTTATCCCTCTGGATGACAAGAACTCGGGAATACCTTGCGCCATCATGGAGTACACCCTTCGAAACGCTTCACCGCGGAATGTTGAATATGAGTTCTCCTATCATCTTTCTCACTTGGCGCCCGGATGCGGTGGCGAGGAATCGAAAAGCCGCAACACCGTAATTCCTGGTCGGGGTGTGTTTCTGCACAATGTGGAAGAGCCAACGGCCGAAGGTTATGGTAGCGCTTGCCTGATTGCCATAGGTAGTCAGCCCCGTATTAAAGGGATGTGGCTGCGAAGTCCGGGATGGGAATTTGACTCGCTGTCAGCACTCTGGCGCGAAGTCTCCACCGGGACATTCACGTCCAATGAAGGATCCAACGAGATCGACACTGGGGGGCGCAATGGCGGATCCATTCTTTTTGAGGGAACTCTAGCGCCGAGTGCGTCGCGTACCTATGTCATCCTGATCACTTGGCACTTTCCCAATTGCTACGTGCAGGTTGGCGGCGCCGTTCCCGCCAACGTTCCCGAAACCCAAAGCCAGGCTGGCTGCCGTACTGTTCCAGGGGCGACACCTCCGGCCTGGCGTCCTTATTACGCCTCCACTTGGAATGATGCCCGCGAAGTAGCTCTTTATGTCGAAGAGCACTACGCTTCCTTGCGAGCGCGCACGCTCGCATTTAAGGAAGCATTGTTTTCATCTACCCTGCCGCCTTATGTGCTGGATGCGGTCTCTTCAAATTTGGCCATCCTAAAGTCTCCGACTGTGTTGCGTCTGGAGAATGGAGACCTGTGGGGTTGGGAGGGCTGTTTTCCCGAGGCCGGATGTTGTCATGGTTCCTGCACGCATGTCTGGAATTATGCCCAGGCTTTTCCTCACCTGTACCCGAAGGCGGAGCGGACATTGCGCGAACTTGAATTGGTCCGTTCCATGGATGAAAACGGTCACGTCACCTTCCGTTCGGCACTTCCCGAAGGGCCGGTCAAGCATGATTTTCACGCAGCTTCTGACGGCCAACTGGGCGGGATCATGAAAGTGTTTCGTGACTGGCAGATTTCCGGAGATATGGATTGGTTGAAGAAAATCTATCCCCGGGCAAAGCGCAGCCTGGATTACTGCATTCGCACCTGGGATCCGGATCACCGGGGAGGTCTGTTTGAGCCGCATCACAATACTTACGACATCGAGTTCTGGGGGCCGGACGGCATGTGCACCAGCATCTACCTGGGTGCCCTCTCGGCCTTCGCTGAAATGACGCGGGCAGTGGGCCAAACTGAGGACGCCAAGTTCTACGAAGACCTGGCCCAGCGTTGTGCGCACTTCATGGATGAGCAGCTCTTCAACGGCGAGTATTACCAACAGAGGGTGCAATACCAGGGTCTACGCAATACCTCATTCGCTACCTTGGTGGCGCAGGTCGATGAACACAGCAGTGAAATGCAAAAACTTCTGAAGCGGGAGGGCCCGAAATATCAATACGGAGAAGGATGCATCTCTGACGGAGTCATCGGAGCTTGGATGGCAAGATTCTATGGAATCGACACTTCGCTAGTCCGGGAACATGTCCGCAGCAATCTGCGAGCTATATTCAACCATAATTTCAAAACCGACCTAAGCCAGCATGCCAATGCGCAACGCCCCGGTTATGCCATGGGACATGAGCCGGGCGTGCTGTTGTGTACTTGGCCCCGGGGCGGAAAACCGACATTGCCTTTCGTTTATTCTGATGAAGTGTGGAGTGGTATTGAATACCAGGTGGCCTCGCATCTTATCGCAGAAGGGTTCGTCAAAGAGGGACTGACCATCGTTAAGGCCTTGCGCAGCCGCTATGATGGCAGGGTTCGCAATCCTTGGAACGAGTACGAATGTGGCAATTACTATGCCAGGGCAATGGCCAGCTATGCGTTGCTTGGGGCCCTGGCCGGTTTTCGTTACTCCGCTGTGCAGAGAATCCTCTGGTTCGGTCCGCAGCTAAACGCTCTTCCGTTTAAGATTTTCTTCTCAACCGCCTCTGGCTTTGGCACTATTGTGCTCGATCGCGGATCCCTCCGCATTCAAATGATCGAAGGTGAGCTGCGGGTTGAAAAGATCGTATTGACCGACCGTACGCAAACCAGAATCCTGGATTGGAAAACCACGGTTCAGCCGGGTACTCCTGCGGTTAAGAACCTCTGAACCGGAGTGCGCAAGCCAATATCGGCGAGTTGGGATCGACATGACATTTGGCTTGAAGGCTGACCAAGTGTCAGGTGTGGAACGCCGCCTTTGCCTAGACCGGCGACAACGGCTCCGGCAACGGTAGGGCACAATTCCTGACCGAGAGATCCCAAGGAGAAACTCTATGGAAATCAACACTCGACGCAACTTCTTTGGCAAGATCGCGGCGATGGCGGCTCTTGTAACCGGCGCGCCGAAACTCTTCGCTCAACAGGCTCCCGCTGCTGGCTCGCCCACGCCTGGTAGCGCGCACCAGCGGGCGCGACCTGGCGGAGATACGCCTCGTCGCTCCGGCGGCGACTAACCACACACACGATGGGATCTACTATTTCTCCGGCACGGGCTCCAATGACGGCTATCCCAAGGAGGATCACGTCCTGGTGACGGATCCTTTCGAAAAGCACGTCACCCGCACCATGGACGCGCTCAAGAAGTCGGTCGAGCGTGCAGGCTGCACCATGGACAGCATCATCCATCTCCAGGTCTTTCTCTGTCTGCCTCTCGCCGACGGTATCCCCATGCCGACCGGCAAGGCACGGTTCGATGCACATAAGGCGCAGTACGACGCGTTGAACAAGATTTACGGAACCTATTTCTCCCCGGGCAAAGCTCCGTCCCGCGCCTGCATGGCTCTCGAATGGATTCCCGGCGATTCGCTGATTGAAATCGTCGGCAGCGCAATGGTCGTCACTCCGCCCACACCACCTGCTGATCAATAATTTCGCGAAGCAAGTTGAAAGGACACTACTCATGAATTTGAAGTTTGGTTGGAATCGTCGTTCATTTCTATCCGCGCTTGGGGCCGCCAGCGGCGGCCTGTTCGCTCCGGCCGAGTTGAGCGCTGCGGGCATCTTTGGCAAGAAAGCGCAAGGCTGTCCATGCCCTCTGTCGACGGCAGCCCCATCGTGCCCATCACCACCGGCCTTGGCTCTACCGGCGACATCTACGCCGAGCTTGGAGTAACACCTCTCGTCAACATCAACGGCACCGTAACCGTCATCGGTGGGTCGGTGATGAAGCCGGAGGTCATGGAGCTGATCCGCAGAGGCAACGAGCACTTCGTTTTGATCGACGAGCTCGAGATCGCAGCCGGCAAGTTCATCGCGAAACTGTGTAAGTCCCCCGCCGGCTACACCGGTCTGGTGACGGGTGGCGCAGCCGCGGCCATGGTCGTCGGCTACGCCGGCATGATGACCGAAGACCTCGAGCCCCGCATGCGAGACATTCCCGACGTAAGCAATTTTCCCAGGAACGAAGTCATCATCCAGAAGAGCCATCGCTATCCGTTTGACCACCAGATCCGCCAGACCGGCGCGAAGCTGGTCGAAGTCGAGACGCGCGAAGAGATGATTGCCGCCATCAATCCGAAGACGGTGGCGATCCACTTCACCAATATCCTGTCCGACAAGGGCAAGGTCAGCGGCCCTGAGACCGTCGCAATCGCCAAGGCACATAACCTCTACACCTTCAACGACGCCGCGGCCGACGTGCCGCCGAAAGAGCGGCTCTGGGAGTATCCGGCAATCGGCTTCGACATGGTCACCTTCAGCGGCGGCAAGGATATCCGCGGACCGCAGGCATCCGGCATCCTGATCGGCAAGGAAGAGCTGATCCACTACTCCCTGCTGAACATGAGCCCGCAGGAAGATCGCATCGGCCGTTGCTGCAAGGTCGGCAAGGAGACCATTTTCGGCCTGCTCAAGGCGCTCGAGATCTTCGTCAATCAGGACTTCGACGCCGACGTTGAGGATGTACGACGCGCGCGCACAGGTCATCACCGATGCGGTGAAGAAATTCGGAGTGACGCGCGCTCCCTCGGGAGTTCAACCCTCAGGCTCTCGGCAACGTGACGCCGCGTTACAGCTGGCAGATCGATCCGTCGAAGCTCAACATCACCGGACCGGAGGTCATGCAGAAACTGGCCGACACCCGGCCAATCGCTATCGGCAGCATGGGCGCCGGTGCGAGCGGCATGCGCGGACGCAATCCGGACGCGCCTGCCGTTGACAATCACGGCGGTCATCATGGCCATCCCAGCGATCCGAACACCTTCGGCTTTGCTGTCTGGCAGCTCAAGGATGGCGAGGACAAGATGATCGCAGACCGCTTGGTCGAGATCTTCAGCGCAGCTCCGAAGGCCTAGTCTTTCGAACGAAACAACAACGGCAATGCGGCATTGATTTCTGCGCGTCTGAATCACCCTCTCGCTGGTTGAAACACGGCCGCGATGGCAAATAGCAAACAACAAATAGGGAAACAGTGCGAGATTAGATATCCGAGGGCGTTCGTGTCCAAAGTGCGGTAAATCGAAGGGCATTGTCCAAGGCGGAAGAGAGAGCGGCGGGAAGGCTTCGACATATGGTCGATTGAGTGATCGCAATTAGATTCGGTACCGATCCGACCAATTTCCTCGAAGCCTGTTTCTGGATTACTTCCGGTTGGCCGACCATAGGGACACTACGCCCGCAATGTCAATGATTAGTCTGAGAGTCGAAGTGGCGTCGCTCAAAACAACATCAAAGTGCGGCCACTCGTCGCTGTACCAACAGAAAGTACACAGCCATTAGAATCAGCGCCAATCCATTCACCCCAAGCACCACGGGCGCCGTAAACATGGGAACGAGCCATCCCGATAGCAAGTTCCCCATTGGCATGCCCCCGCGGAATGCGCAGTTGTAGACGCTCATTACACGACCGCGCATTTCGTTGGTCGTAATCAACTGCACCAAAGAGGTCACTGTGGCGAACACCGCCATCATGGAAGCCCCCACGAGCACCAGCATGGCGTAGCTCAGCAGCAACGATCTGGAAAGAGAAAAGCCTGCGATCCCCACGCCCAGGCTGATAAGCGCGGTGAGGGCAACTCGCCCCTTGTAGCTTATGTTGCCCATTCCCGCGACCATCAGCGAGCCGCAGATCGAACCCATCCCTAACAGTGAAAGCAGGTCGCCATAAGTTTCCGGACCGCGATGAAAGATGTCTTTGACGAATACCGGAATGTAGGTGCGCATGGGCATGCTCAAAGCCGTCATGCAGAAGGCCAGCACGATAAGCGCCTCCATGGATCCTTGCTGGCGAACGAACTTGATGCCTTGCTTCAGGCTGCTAAAGATCGATTCGGTGGTCTTTTCGGGCAGATATCGGGCTGTGATGATGGTAAGGGAAATGATTGGTGCAAGGAAGGAAAGCGCATTCAGGCCAAAGCACCACTGCTCGCCCAACTTCGCCAACGCCTGACCCGCGAGTGCGGGTCCAATAGTCACCGCCGCGTTGAACTGGATCGAATTCAGCGCGATGGCATTCGGCATGTCCTCTCTCTTGACCAAACTAGGAATCAGCGCCTGATATGCCGGGCCGCCAAAGGCCTGTGCCAAGCCGGAAATGAACGAGAGACAGAGCATGTGCCAGACGTGTATTCGTGCGGTCGTCACCAGCACGGTGAGCACCGTCGCGCAGGCCATCTGCACATACTGGGAACCGAGAAGAATCTTTCGTCGCTCGGCCCGGTCTGCCACCACGCCACCGATCAACGAGAAGAGGAAGATGGGAATCCCGCCGAGAAACTGATCGAGCGCCAGCAGGAAGGCCGAATGGCTCAACCGATAAATCAGCCAGCCCTGCGCCACGATTTGCATCCAGGTGCCGATGCTGGACATGCAAGCACCAAACCACATCAAACGGAAATCTCGATACTGAAATGCTTTGAATACTCTGCTAAATGTTAGCGTCTTCATGGGCTCCGCGCATGTGGTGTCCGTATCTTCGCACCGATCGCGTCAATACTTTCTGTTTGCCCACCAACCGGCCGGAGCCCGGAAACAACCCTTCATGAAGCGTCCTGTGCCCCGGAATTTGCGTCGAGGCGCCGGTGGTCAAGCTGGTCAGATCTGGGTCATGCCGCCGTCGACGACAAGTTCGATGCCGGTGATATAGCTACTTTCGTCAGAAGCGAGAAACGACACCACTTTGGAAATTTCGTCCAAGGTTCCGGTGCGACCGAGGGGTATTTTGCCCACGACGCTGTCTGCGTACTGCTTGACTTGTTCTTCCGTCATCCCCAGCGAATTGCGATAGCCCGGTGAGGGAATTACGCCAGGACTAACAGCGTTCACGCGGATTTTGCGGTCTTTAAGATCCGTGGTGAAGGTACGCGCGAAAGAACGCACGGCGGCTTTGGATGCGCTGTAGACACTCATCGCGGGCGCTCCAGTACTGGCGACGATCGACGCATTCAGAATGACGGAGCTTCCATCCTTAAGGAGCGGAAGCGCCTTTTGCACGGTGAATAGAAGACCCTTGACGTTCGCGTTGAAAGTGTTGTCGAAGTGCTCTTCGGTGATTGCGGCGAGCGGGGCGAATTGTCCGGTACCGGCGTTGGCGAATAGAATGTCGATGTGCCCCTTCTGCTGCTTCACAGTGGCGTACAAGCGATCGAGATCCGCAAGGTTTGAGACGTCGCCCTGCACTGCAGTAATACTCTTACCGATCTGCTTCACTGCCGCGTCGAGTTCGCTCTGACGGCGGCCCGTGATAAAGACGTACGCGCCCTCCGCGACGAAGCGTTGTGCCGTAGCAAGACCGATTCCGCTATTGCCTCCTGTGATGACTGCTACTTTTCCCTCCAGCTTACTCATGAGCTTTCTCCTGTTTTGATTTCCTATTTCTGATGCCATATTTCCGTACCGCCTAGTGCAGATGTCACGGGTGACTAAACAGATGCAATATTTGTACCGATAGGTATGGAAAAGGCATCATAGATAGGTATGAAACGGAACAAATCCCCAAAACGAATGGGACGTCCCCGCTCCTTCGATATCGACCGAGCGTTGGACCGCGCGCTGCTGGTGTTCTGGCGAAAGGGATATGAAGGCGCGTCTTTGTCGGACCTGACCAAAGCTGTGGGCGTCAATCGTCCGAGTCTGTATGCCGCCTTTGGCGACAAAGAAGAGCTGTTCCGCAAGGCGCTCGACCGTTACTTGAAGGGGCCGGCGGCCTACACCCAAGAAGCATTAAGGGAGCCGACCGCCCGCGCAGTCGTGGAACGATTGTTGCTGGGTGCTACCGATTTGAACACAGCCCGGCGCAATCCCGGTGGCTGCCTCATGGTGCAAGGTGCGCTTGCGTGTGGCGAGGCGGCCGATTCCATCCGGCAGGATCTGACCACCTGCCGCGTCGCCGGTGAAGCTGCGATTCGCCGGCGTTTCGAGCGTGCAAAATCAGAAGGTGACCTAGCGGCCAATGTGAACCCTGCTGATCTTGCTCGCTACATCGCGACGGTCATCTATGGAATGGCGGTTGAGGCAGCGGGCGGCGCAAGCCGAAGTAAATTACAGAGCGTAGTCGAGATGGCGCTGCGAACGTTGCCGATGTGAGACAGCCTTTGGTCCACTTTTGTCAGAAGCGACACCCACCGACGCTTGTTTGAATCGAGACCGGGCCCAGCCGAGAAGACGCAACTCTATAGGCCGGACGACTTCCGGTTTGCCGACCATCCGGGAGCGACTCTGCTAAGGAGCCTCCCCGCCCAAGGGGCTTGCCACCGCGATCAGTTCTTGCTGCCGATTGACGTCCCCGCAAACCAGCCGGAGGGCACGGCTCCTGGCGTATTGGCCTGCCCGGAGTAGTTCGTCCGAAATGACTTTCCCAACTGCCCCAAGCGGTAAGCAACTCCGTTCAAAGTGAATGTCTCGACGCTTGTGATGGTATTGGTGTGTACGGTCACAAACGTGTTGGTTAGGGTGTTCAAGATGACCTGCTGTCGATACGTCGAAACCTGGATAGGGGTTCCTTGGCTGAAGGTGGCGGAATTGCTGAAGTCAGACGGTCCGCTGTTCAGGTAAACAGTGGTCGTGCCGGTGCGATCAACGATTCTGAACGGACCGTTGTTTACAACTTGGAATGTCGTAGCGTTGGTCACGAAGGTGAAGAGAGCTGTCGTTTCGTTCTTTGTGGTGGGGCTGCCAAAGATGTTATTCAAGCCAGTGATGTCCGCGAAATACCCGAACTGTTGGCTGGCCAGGCCGCTGTTATTGAATTCACCAATCACCTCATACAGAACCTGCTCTTCGGAAATCGGAATGGTGATCTGTGCGGATGCGTTCAAGCCCATGCTCAAAACAAACGCTCCTGCTACGCAGAGACTGATTCGCCGTATGACTCGCATAAAGATTCTCCTTATTCAGCCGCTTTCGTGCAAACTTGTGCCGGCTGGGAAATGAATCTGAGGTTAGTTGTGAAATTCGGCAATATTCGCGGGATGTTTTTCGTCTAGTTCTTAGATAGGCTTCCAGTCCATTGAAAAGGAAAGCGTTATTGCATCGCCCCAAAATTGAGGGGGTGATCAGCACTCCAATGCTAAACTCTCATGCCAGCCAAAGGGAGTGCCGCCAGCCGTGCCACAAGTCGCCCGCCAGCCGGACGCAGTGAATTTCGACGCTTACGAACTTCGTCTGTCCACTCGGGAATTTCTGAAGCACGGGCTGCGAATAAAGCTCCCGCCGCAGGCTTTCCAGGTGCTGCAAATGCTGGTTGAAAGACCGGGCCAGCTGATAAGCCGCGAGGAATTTCACCGGGCATTATGGCCTGCAGACACATTCGTTGACTTTGACCAGGGTCTCAACAGCGCGGTCAAGAAGATCCGCGATGTACTCAACGATTCCGCAGAGACTCCACGGTACATCGAGACTCTCCCGCGGCTTGGATACCGCTTTGTTGGGGAAGTGAACGGGCGTGACAGCACAGATGTCCTGAGACCGGTGGACGGAAATCATGCCAGCGAAGAAGTCTCCCGAAATCCAATGCCGGTCGCACCACCGGCTCGGCGACAAAACTTACGACTTCGCATCGTCAGCTTGGCGGTCGTAATTCTGGTCCTTGTCGGATCGGGAATCTACCTTCTCAGCCATCGCGCGCCTGCGACAAATTCAAGTATTCGCTCGATCGCAGTGCTGCCGCTGGAGAATCTCTCCGGTGATCCTGATCAGGAATACCTTGCCGACGGCATGACAGACGAGCTCATTACGCACCTGGCCAAGCTGGGTTCGCCGAAAGTGATCTCACGCACCTCAGTAATGAGATACAAGCGGGCCCTTCAGCCTCTTCCCGAGATCGCGCGGGCGCTCAAAGTGGATGCGGTTGTGGAGGGCTCGATCGCCCTTTCCGGCAACAGAGTGCGAGTAACGGTGCAATTAATTCGAGCTTCTGACGATCAGCACCTGTGGGCGGAGGAGTATGACAGCGAAATGGGCGACATGCTTGCACTACAGCGGCAGATCGCTGGCAGCATTGCTCAGGAGGTGAGAGCAAAACTTGGCCCCGAGCAGCAGACTTATTTCGCCGCTAAAGTTTCACGCGATCCGGTGCTGAATGAGGCATATCTTCGCGGTCTCTATTTCTGGGAAAAACGAACCGAGCCGGACCTGCGCCGCGCGATCGAAAATTTCAACGCTGCTATCGCCCGGGATCCTGGGTTTGCGCCCGCCTATGCAGGAGTGGCAAATAGCTACAACTTGCTCTGGTACTTGGGTTTCATGAGGGCCGATGAAGCGGTTCCGCAAGCACGAGCTGCGATCGAGAAGGCCCTCGCGCTCGATCCGCTGTCGGCCGAAGCGCATCTTGCTCGCGCCTACCTGTTTCTCCACCAGGACTGGAACTGGGCGGCGGGAGACGCCGAACTTCGCCGCACTCTGGATTTGAGCCCGGGATACTCCCTCGCCCACCAATGGAACGCTTACTATTTGCGCGCCGCGGGGAGACCCGAGGAGGCCGTGGCAGAAAGCGAGCTCGCCCGTGAACTCGATCCGCTCTCGGTGATGAAGACATTCCTCGCCGCTGCGGCCCTGCAAGGGCAGGGCGACGATGCCGCAGCGCTTCGGCTAATTCGGCGCGCGATGGAGCTGGATCCGTCGAACAGCGCACCGCACTACAAACTCTCTGAGCTGCTTCAACGGCAGGGGCTCGCAGCCGAGGCCGTCGCCGAATGGCGTACCGGTCTGCAGTTGGACGGGGATTCGGAAGTGCTCTCACGCTTCGACAGCACCCTCCACCGCGCCGATCTTACCGCAGCTAAACGGGCGGTGGCCCGCATGCTGGTTGAACGTCGGCTGGAACAAGCCAAACACCCAATACGTTTCACCGCGAGTCTTCGTTGAGCTTTACCTGCAAGCGGGCGACAATGAGAATGGCTTACGGTGGTTAGCGAAAGCGTTTGACGAACACTCCAGCTTTCTCGTCGAGATTGCGCACGACCCTCAGTACGAACCTCTTCATTCTGATCCTCGGTTCCAGGAAATGCTCAGACGCCTGCACGCTCCGGGATCAAAGTGAGTGACCTGACATGGTAGTAGACTCCATGGGCCGGGCAACCGCCGAAGACCAACGGAAACTGCCCTTCCGCTCCCGACTGGCCACGGCTAAGACTTTCGAAAACGCTCCCTTGCCATGATTAGGATGTCTCCCAGATGACGGGCAAACCGGAAGTTATTCCGGGCCAGAAGTCGGCTTCTGGAAAGTGTTCACGCATTCGGTACAGAGAAACGCCGAGATGGCCAGAAGTAGCGATCGGAAAGATCCTGTTTGGCGCGGCAAAAGGAGGCCGCGCCGATGGCTAAGTCCGCGAATCCCAAGAGGAAGAAGGCCCCGAAAACTGTTCTCAAGCTGCCTGATCTCGAACACTCAAAATCCGCTGTGCTGAACAGCCTGGTCTCTGCGAGCTCCCAACGTTCCTACGATCATGCGATTCGTGAGTTCATCGAATGGTATTGCTCTGAACCACGACTGGCGTTCAACAAAACGGTCGTGACTCGGTATCGCATCGCACTGGAGCAGAAGCATCACGCTCCTTCCACTATAATCTGAGATTGGCCGCGGTCCGGCGACTGGCCTACGAAGCGTCAGATAGTGGGCCACTGAGCCCCGACTTGGCGGCTGGAATCCGGCGTGTCAAAGGAGTCCGCCGCCTCGGAGTTAAGATCGGTAACTGGCTTACGGCTGAAGAGGGCCGGCGTCTGCTGTCGGGGGCTGGCAACGCCAGTCTGCGAGAGCGTCGGAATTATGCAATGCTTGCAGTGCTGGCAGGCTGTGGTCTGCGTCGGGCGGAAGCAGCAGCATTGAAAATCGAAGATCTGCAGCTTCGTGAGGGCCATTGGGTGCTCGCCGATCTGAACGGCAAAGGCGGTCACATTCGGACGGTTCCGGTGCCTGATTGGGTCAAGGTGGCAATTGATCGGTGGGCACGATCCTGCCTCCATAATTTCGGGAACGTTGTTTCGATCGATAAACAAGGCAGGCCGTGTGTGGGGTAGGGGCTTCACACCAAAAGTGATCTGGTCCATTGTCAAAGAGGCGGCGTCCAATTGCGGTCTCTCGGGAGTCGCGCCCCATGATCTTCGGCGAACGTGCGCGAAGCTGTGCCACGAAGCCGGAGGCGAGCTGGAGCAGATCCAATTCTTACTTGGCCACGTCTCGGTCCAAACGACAGAGCGCTACCTCGGAGCCAAACAGCGCTTTCGCAATGCGGTGAACGATCACATCGGCCTGGAACCGGGCTCACCATGAGCCCCTGGTCCATAACTCCATGCCGACTTCTGGATACCTTTTTCGAAGTTTTCCTTTGACGGGGCGTCCGTACAAAGATAAATTCGAGTGAGTACTTCGAATTCGTATCGTCAATACAGATTTTGTCAAGCGACATGCCGCGTAAGAAAGCACATAAACCGCCTAGCACTT
>CAVSYI010000017.1:0-108369 GCA_963732045.1 Terriglobia bacterium
CGGCAGACAGCAACTGCAGCTTGCGAAACCATTTGTCTACCTGTCCAGGTGTCCAGTTGCGCAGGATCCAATAGCTGGCTGACGACAGCAACAGCGCCAGCACCAGCCCCATGACCGGAGCCACTACGATGAAGATCAGGGTCAAAGTCCAACCGTGCGGCAGAATCACGGAATAGGCATGAGCGATGCCATGGTTTAGCGCCGCTCGCGCCATCGCGGCGCCCGCATAGCCTCCGATCAGCGCGTGCGACGAGGATGTCGGCAGCCCCCACCACCAGGTCAGCAGGTCCCACACAATCGCCCCAGCCAGGCCGGCGATGACCACGTACTGGGTCACATCGTCCAGCCGGATCATGCCCTTGCCAATCGTCTTGGCCACCGCCGTCCCCAGTAGAAACGCAGCCACGAAATTGAAGAAGGCAGCCCAGATCACGGCCAGCTTGGGCGATAAAACCCGGGTGGACACCACGGTTGCAATGCTATTGGCGGCGTCGTGAAAGCCGTTCAGGAAGTCAAAAGTCAGGGCAACGGCCACGGTGATGATCAACAGCAGCAGTCCTGTGCTCACCGGCGGGGTCCCCTTGGGATGGTTGTGTCGAAGCGGAAAGCCATCAAGCGCTCTTCAGGGCTACGGCTTCCAGCACGTTGGCGGCATCCTCGGCTTTATCGGTCGCCATTTCAAGCACTTCGTACAACTCTTTCATCTTGATCAGTTGGATGGGATCCTTTTCATTATCAAAAAGTTCTGCAATCGCATTCCGGCTCACCCGGTCAGCCTCGTTCTCCAGCCGGTGGACTTCCACGCAATGCTCCAGCACGCGCTGGTTCTGCTCCAGCAGGGAAACTCCCTTGGCCAGTTCCTCGGACTGCTCAACAATCAATCCCGCCAGCTCTGCCGCAACCGGCGGCGGCGAGCTGATCCGGTATAGCGTCAGGCGCATTCCCGCAGAATTGACAAAGTCGAGCACGTCATCCAGCGAGGAAGTCAGACGATGTATGTCTTCGCGGTCGAACGGAGTGATAAAAGTCTGATTGAGTGTGGTGATGATGTTGTGTGTCATCTCATCCCCGCGATGCTCAATCGCCTGCAGCTTCGCCAGGCGTTCGGCGATGTTGGCGGGGTTCTTCAGAATGTCCTGCAGAAGGCGAGCGCCTTCCGTCACATTCTGCGACACTTCAGCGAACATGCGGAAGAACTTGGTCTCCCGCGGAATCAAGCGGATCATGAAACTCGGGGCTCCTCGCCGGGCTTAACTTTCAACCGGTTTTCCCAGCGACGCGAGAAACGCATAACTATCGCATGTTCATAGCATACCGTCAAAACCAGACGGCCTGCCCGGCAAGGGTTTCCTTCGCGAACTTTGCGGATATCTTTGCGCCCTTTGCGGTAAAGCCTTTGATCTCGCAGCAAATCTCACAACTCGCAAACGTCACGCATGTGGACTACCAGCCAGCAAATCCTCCGCTCCACTAAACAACGCCCGCAGCGAACGCAGGACCCATCGCGCCAGCAGCACAATGATCACCAGAAGGAACGCCACGATCCCAGCCGCGGTATAGGGATGCTGGGTAGCAAACCAGGTCAGAAAGATTGCCAGCCCGTCCTCTCCAAGGCTCAAAGCGGCATTCGAGAACGGCTCCGGAGAAGCTGTCACCGCCGCCCGCGCCGCCGTCTTCCCCCCGTGCGCCGCAAAAGCGATTACGCCGCCCGCCGCCGTTGCCGCCATCTGTTCCCATGGAGATAGCGCCGCCGTCGCCCGGTAAGCCAGCAGCGCCGCCACCGGGATCCGTATGAAAGTGTGCAGAGTGTTCCAGACCAGGTCGAAGGCGGGAATCTTGTCGGCAAAGAACTCAATGGCAAACAGCGCCGCGCTGATGCCAATCACCCACCAGCTGGCCAGGATCTGGAGCGCCGGAGGCAATGCCAGCACTCCGGCATGGGCCAGCAGCCCCAGCGTCGCCACGGTGGCATACACGTTCAGCCCGGCCGCGAAACTGGTCGCGACCACGGCCGCCACGATCTGGTCTCCGGAAAACTTCATCACGCCGGATAGCATAGTCCTCTAAAAGCGAAACTTGGACCGAAAATCTCGCCGCTCACAGCCCGAGGTATGCAAACAAAAAAGGCCGCCTGTTGAGGCGGCCTGTCGTTTCAGACGTCGGTTACAGAGTGGATTCGATCTCGAATCCCCACGCTTCCAGGAGCGGTTCCGGAATGTACTTGGAATTCTTGTTTCGCCGCGCCCATTCGCGCAGACGGGTCGACCGCAAGTATTGGTCAGGCGAGAGCTTATACTCCCGCACAACCTGCTCAAATTCAGTAATTGTCGGGGTAATGGGTCCGATCGGCTCGGGCTTGCCCCAGTTGGGATTTCCGCGTCGCTTCGCCATGAAAATTATGCCTCGTGCCTGGGATAGAACTGCAAACGCTGCAAACTAAGAAACTTAAACCTTAGATTCAATCGATCGCCCCGGAGATTCATGGCAATCGGTCAATACGTTATTACAGATATCAACCAAGGCTTGCCAGAATAGCAGAGTATGACTGGAAGCTGATGATTCTAGGACGTTTGCCTGCCATAAGTCAATGAAAATAATCGCCTACGAAGCCGTCGGAAGTCAAGCTATGTTGCAGAAATTTAATGACTTAATCCCGGGCCTCGGGTGCAAATTAGGAATCCGGCCATACCGTGTTTCTGCCACGCGTTCAGTTTTGGCATTTCGCCACACCCAGCTATGTATTGTGAACAAAGCTGTTTACGCACTTCTGACCAGTGCCGTCGTGCTGCCGGAACCGTCCAGATCATTACTCCGGTAACGGGATTACCGTGACCGATCATTGACGGTCGCCCCCGACAAACCTAGAGTGCGATAAGGAGGCTAATACTGTGAGGGATATTTACGAGGTATTGCGTAAGAAACAGGCGGAGCAGGCCCAACTGGGCAAGCAGATCGAGGCTCTTCAGACCGCGGCCGAACAGCTCCGCGGCGTAGCTCACTTGCTCGACGACGAGCACGAGGGTGCCGAAGCCGCCGCCGGCCGGGGCTAAAACAGCCGCAAGCTCTACCAGATGTAAGCGATTGTATGAGTCTACAAGCACTGGTTTTTTGTGCCGACGATAAAGTCGTGCGCGTCTTGCGGAGAGTACTGAGTGAGCTGGAAATCGGCATGGAGCTATGCCCCGATGCCGAATCCGCCATTCACAAACTCACCCGCCGGAGGTTTGAGGCGGTCATCGTCGACTGCACAGACCAGCGCACCGGTTCGCGCGTCCTGCGCATCGCCCGTTCCGCTCCCGTCAACAAGCGGGCCGTGGCCGTGGCCATTGTCGCCGCCGTGAGCACACTTGGGAGACTCCAGGGACCTGGGAGCGCATTTCGTTCTTCATCAGCCACTTTCTCCCGAACGCGCCAAAACCAGCTTTCGCGCCGTGCGCGCTTTGATGAAACGCGAACGCCGCCGCAATGCCCGCATCCCAGTCGAGACTCCAGTCACCATTCAGGTGAACGACGGGGCCGGACAGATGCGCGCCGTCAGCAGCGATATCGGCGAAGGCGGCATCGCAATCCAGTTGGCTCACCGTCCCAAAAATATCGGAAAGGTAACTCTGCAGTTTTCATTGCCAGGCACGGACGACAACATCGAATGTGTCGGAGAAGTCGCCTGGGAGAATCCCGGACGCCAGGTCGGTCTCCGCTTCCAGAATATGGATCCTGCAATGCTCGAGACGGCTGAATGCATGGCTCGAAAGCCACGCCCCGGAGTTTGAGCAGGACGATCCGCCGGCCCCATGCAAGCTCACCGACCTCAGCCTGGGCGGCTGTTATCTGGAGACGGCTTCGCCTTTTCCGCGTACGCACTCGCATCATTCTGTCGATGAAAGTTGCGGGAGTCAGCTTCAGAGCCGAAGGTGTTGTGCTGGTGATGCACTCCGACATCGGTATGGGAATCGAATTCTCCCAAACCACCGAGCCGCAGCGCAATGACCTGGAAAAGTTCATTCAGGCCCTCACCAACACCAAAGGCGTTCTTCCCGAACTCCTGGTAGAACCCGAAGGTCTGGAAACTGGCGAACCGGCGGCTGTCGCCCCGTCTGCGCCGGGCACAGAAGATCCGCTAGTCGAACTCTTCCGAAAAAAGGCCGACCTCGCGCCCGAAGCCTTCCAGTCCGAACTGCGCAAACAACGCAGCCCCAAAGCCGCAGCCCACAAAGCCTCCATCTAGATAAGGGAAAGCCACGACCGAAAAAGCCACGACCGGCAAAGGCGCGATCGGGAAGCACACAACCGGGATGCACAACCGGGAAGCGCGACCGCGAAGCACAACCGGGAAGGGCACGACTTCAGTCGTGCCGAAAAAAGCCCCAACTTGTGGCGGCTTTAGCCGCTGAGGTTTAGCTTCTCCACGTTGAGTGTCCACTCCGTATACCTCCAACTCCGAGCCCCACGCCGTCCCGAATCTCGTCTCGTTGTAAAATAAATAGTTGCGATGAACCCGCAAGTCCCCACTATGCCGCAGGAAGAAAAGACCCTCCGCGCCGACGGCCAGAACAACGACGGCCAGAACGACGACCGCTACAACGCCCAGCGCATCGAAAGCAAATGGTTCGACCGCTGGCAGCAGGACGCGTCGCTCTACGCCGCCGAGCCGCACTCCACCCGGCAGAAATATCTACGTCCTCGAAATGCTGCCTTATCCTTCGGGCGCATTGCACATGGGACACGTGCGCAACTACGCCATCGGCGACGCGCTCGCCCGCTACATGTGGATGAACGGCTACAACGTGCTCCATCCCATGGGCTGGGATTCCTTCGGACTTCCCGCCGAGAACGCAGCCATCCAGAACAACACGCCGCCGCGCGAGTGGACCCTGCGCAACATCGCCGCCATGAAGGCGCAGATGAAGCGCCTGGGCTTCGCCTACGACTGGTCGCGCGAAGTCACGACTTGTCTGCCCGACTACTACAAATGGAACCAGTGGTTCTTCATCAAGCTCTTCGAGAAGGGTTTGGCCTATCGCAAGAAGAGCCGGGTCAACTGGTGTCCGAAGTGCGCAACCGTGCTGGCCAACGAACAGGTCGTCGACGGATGCTGCTGGCGCCACGAAGACACGCTGGTCGAGCAGCGCGAACTCGAACAGTGGTTCCTGCGCATCACCAATTACTCCGACGAGTTGCTGCGCGACCTCGACCGCCTCCCCGGCTGGCCGGAAAAAGTCCGCACCATGCAGCGCAACTGGATCGGCCGCAGCGAAGGCACGCTGGTCGATTTCAAACTCGACGGCGCAACCGATCCGGCGAATTCGACGATCACCGTCTTCACCACGCGCGTCGATACGATTTACGGCGCGACTTCGGTGCAGCTCGCGCCTCAGCATCCGCTTGGTCGCGCGCTTCACCAAAAATAACGACCTGTTGCGCGCGTCCAGTCGATCAGCTGATCGCCGAGCAACGCAAGGCCAGAGAAGTGGGCGACATCGGCGAGATCGAAAAGCACGGCGTAAACACCGGACGCTACGCCATCAATCCCTACAACGGCGAGAAGGTTCCGATCTGGGTCGCCAACTACATCCTGATGGACTACGGCACCGGCGCCATCATGAGCGTTCCCGCGCACGACGAGCGCGACTACGAGTTCGCCAAGAAATACAAACTCGAAATTCGTCTGGTGATCCTGCCCGCGGGCGATCCCGAGGAAACGGCTGTCGAGCCCAAGCTTCCGTTCACCACCAGCGAAGGCATGCTGGTGAACTCAGGCCCATTCAGTGGCCAAAGCTGCGAGGCAGCCAGCAAAGCGATGTCCGAGCACGCCGAGCAGAAAGGTTTCGGCAAAGCGACGGTCACCTATCGCCTGAAAGATTGGGGCATCTCGCGCCAGCGTTACTGGGGCACGCCCATCCCCATGCTCTATTGCGAGAAAGACGGCATCGTCGCCGTCCCGGAAAAAGATCTGCCGGTCATCCTTCCGGAAAATGTGGACATCACGCTTGACCGGCGGCTCGCCCGCTCGGTCGCGTGCCCGAGTTCGTCAACACGACGTGTCCCAAGTGCGGCGGCCCGGCTCGCCGCGAGACCGACACCATGGACACGTTTGTCGATTCGTCCTGGTACTTCTATCGCTACACCGACGCCAACAACGACCAGGCTCCGTTCGACGGCGAGAAAGCCGGCTACTGGTTTGGCGACCTGGCATCGATCAGTACATCGGCGGCGTCGAGCACGCCATCCTGCACCTGATCTACTCGCGCTTCTGGACCAAGTTCATGCGCGACATGGGACTGATCAAGAACGACGAACCCGCCGAGCGCCTCTTCACCCAGGGCATGATCATCAAGGGCGGCGCGAAGATGTCCAAGAGCCTGGGCAACGTGGTTTCGCCGGATGACATGGTCGCCCGCTACGGCGCCGACGCCACGCGCATGTACACGCTGTTCGCCACCGCGCCCGATCGCGAACTCGACTGGCAGGACGAAGGCGTCGAAGGCATCGAGCGCTTCCTGTGCTCGCGTCTACAGGTTTGAGTCGCGCAATGCCCGCCCGGACGATCCGGCATGGAGCCAACCGGTTCCCGGCGAATCTCGATGCCCGACGCTCGTGGAATCCAGCGCAAACTGCACCAGACCATCAAGCGCGTCAGCGACGACTTCCAGGGCCGCTGGCATTTCAATACCTGCATCGCCGCCATCATGGAGCTGGTGAACGAACTCTACGCCGTCGAAGCCGTGTGGTCGCGGGCGACTCGCCCGCGCAAGCCGTTCCAGTCCCGCTGCTGCGTGAGGTCCAGCGGACATCGTTCTGCTGCTCGCTCCCTTCGCCCCGTACCTCGCCCACGAACTTTGGGAAATGTTAGGCGAAAAGGGAAGTCTCCTGCGCGCTCCATGGCCGAAGTACGATCCGCTTTGGCCAAAGAAGATGAAATCGAAATCCCGGTGCAGATCAACGGCAAATTGCGCAGCCGCATCGTGGTGCCCGCGGATGCTTCGAAGAAGTTGTCCGTACCAGCGCGCAATCCGACGAAAAAATTGCCGCGATGATCGCCGGCAAACAGATCGTGAAAGTGATCGTAGTGCCCGGCAAGCTGATAATATTGTTGTGCGCTGAAGTAAGTTCTTCTGACTCGCTATGAAGCAGCGCTCGCCCACTCTCGAAGGCTTCCAGACCATATTTCGCCTGCCCTCGCTGGGTCTGGCTGAAATCGCCTGGCGCTGGAGTTTCGGATTGGCGGCCACAGCCGTCGCTCGTCTTCGCATTCGCGAATACCTGTCCACGCTTCCAGTCACAGCGGGCGAGATGCTTCTCCTGCGCACTCGCCAACCGGTTCTGATGTTGCAAGCCCTTTCGCGAATCTTTCAGGGAAGCGCGCCGCGTGCTGTCGTCGCGTTCATCGTTCTCGCGCTCGCCCTCGCCGTTGGCCTGGATCGCGCTGGCTTCCTTCGGCCGCGCGGCTACGCTCAAGGCGGCCATCGAATACTTTCGCGGTTCTGATCTCTTCGAACGCCCGGTTTAGTTCACTCCTGGCACTGAACTCTCTCCGCGCCGCCACCATGCTGGCCGCCACCATCGGCGTCGTGGGAGCCGTGCTGGTAGCCAAGTCAGTCTCCCGGCCCGACGATCCTTCGCCCGGAGCAGCTCTGCTGATCTTCTGGCTGCTGACCATCCTGATTGGTGTGACCTGCTCGCTCTTGAACTGGTATTTATCTTTGGCCTCCGTCTTCGCAGTTCGCGAAGGCACTCCAGCATTCGACATCGTTAATCGCCGCCACCGATCTCTGCCGGACTCGTTCCGGTTCGCTGGTCGCCGCAGGCACATGGTTCGGCATCGCCCATGTGATCCTCTTTGTGGTCGCCAGCTCCGCGGTAGCGTTCCCCTTAGGCTTTGCCGAAGTACTGCCCGGCGGCATGGTCTTCGGCGGCGTCCTGCTGGTCACACTGCTCTATTTCGCCGCGGTAGATTTTCTCTACGTCGGACGCCTGGCCAGCTACGTCTTCATTACGCTGCCGAAAGAGGAAGCAACTGAGAACTGAGAACCAACAACTGACAACTGGTTTTCAAACCAATGCCCCTTTACACGCCCCCACCAATCTGAGAAACTCATCCGTGGAAACCCAATCCATCGTCGTCCTCGACTTCGGCGCGCAATATTCCCAGCTCATCGCGCGCCGCATCCGCGAACAGAATGTTTTCTCCGTCGTCCTTCCCTGCACCGCCAGCGCTCGAGGAAATTCACAGCTACTCCCCGGTCGGCATCATTCTCTCCGGCGGCCCGTCGTCGGTCTACGACGCCGACGCTCCGCCCGCCGACCAGCGCGTGCTTCGACCTCGGCCTGCCCGTGCTCGGCATCTGCTACGGACTGCAGTTCATGGTGCACGCGCTCGGCGGCAAAGTGCGCGCCGCCGACAAGCGCGAGTACGGCCACGCCGAGGTCGAGATCGAAGAACGGCTCGCGCCTGTTCGACGGCCTGCCCACAGAACCTTTCCGTCTGGATGTCGCACGGCGACGAAGCCGAGGAACTGCCCGCCGGCTTCCACCTGATCGCGCAGATCTCCCAACGCGGTCGCCGCCATCGAGAACTCCGCGAAGAAAGATGTGGGCGGTGCAGTTCCATCCCGAGGTCCACCACACCCAGCTCGGCACAGACATCCTGCGCAACTTCGCCTTCGAACATCTGCGGCGCCAAGCCCACCTGGACGCCGCAGCACTTCATCGACGCGACCGTCGCCAGCGTGCGCCAGACCGTCGGCAAGGGACGCGCCATCTGCGCGCTCTCCGGCGGCGTCGATTCCTCCGTCGCCGCCGCTCTGGTCGATCGCGCCATGCGCGACGGCACAGGCGAACGCGCCTCACCTGCGTCTTCGTCAACAACGGCGTGCTGCGCAAGAACGAATTCGAAAAAGTGCAGCAGAACCTGCGCGACAAGCTCGGCCTGCACCTGGTCGCCGTCGATGCCACCGAGCGCTTCCTCGACAAACTCGCCGGCGTCACCGATCCCGAGACGAAGCGCAAGATCATCGGCAACGAATTCATCGCGGTCTTCGACGAGGAAGCCCATCGCATCGACGAAAGCAGCAAGGCAACGTCGATTGGCTGGTGCAGGGCACGCTCTATCCCGACGTGATCGAGTCGCGCTCGGTGCGCGGCCCGTCGCAGACCATCAAGACCCACCACAACGTCGGCGGCCTGCCGGAGAAGATGAAGCTCAAGCTGATCGAGCCGCTGAAAGATTTGTTCAAAGATGAAGTCCGCAAGATCGGCCGCGATCTCGGCATGCCGGAAGAAATTCTGCAGCGCCAGCCATTCCCCGGCCCCGGCCTCGCCGTGCGCATTCTCGGCGAAGTCACGCCCGAGCGCGTCGCCATCCTGCAGGACTGCGACGACATCGTCGTCACCGAAATCAAGAAGGCCGGCCTCTACACAAAAATCTGGCAGATCGTTTCGCCGTGCTGCTGCCGGTGATGTCGGTCGGCGTGATGGGCGACCAGCGCACCTACGCCTACACCTGCGCCATCCGCGCCGTCCACTCCGAAGACGGCATGACCGCCGACTGGGTCCCGCTGCCGCACGAAGTCCTGAAGACCATCTCCAGCCGGATCGTGAACGAAGTGAAAGGCGTGAACCGCGTGGTCTACGACATCACGTCGAAGCCGCCGGGCACGATTGAGTGGGAATAATCACGTAAGCAGCACAGACGGCGAGATGATATGAGCAGAACATCGCTAAAAAAGATCGTCGTCGCCATCGCAATCTCAATCCATTGTCGTTCCAGCGTCCTCAGCCATCAGTCGCTCAATCCACAAAGAATTCCGCGCCAGCACGATTGGCCGATCTACGGCGGCACTCCTGAAAACAATCACTACTCAACCCTCTCCCAGATCAATCGCGAGAACGTAAAACAACTTCAGGTCGCCTGGAGTTACGACACTGGAGAATCCGGCGGACTGCAAACCAGTCCCATCATCGTTGCCGGAGTTCTCTACGCTTACACGCCGTCACAAAAAGTGATTGCCTTGAATGCCGCCACTGGCACGCTTTTGTGGAAGTTCGATCCCGCCGTCCACGGATGGCAACCCGCCCGCGGCCTGGCCTACTGGTCGGATGGAAAAGAGAAACGCATCCTCGCCGGTGTCATGAATTCGGTGTATGCCCTCGACGCCGACGACCGGAAAGCCAATCCCATCTTTCGGAGACCATGGCCGCATCGATCTTCGCAAAGATCTGGGACGCAATCCCGAAACCCAGTCCATCGCGCTGACCAGCCCCGGAGTCGTTTACAAAGACCTCCTCATCATTGGTGGCCGCGATCCGGAAACCCTGCCTGCGCCTCCCGGCGATATTCGCGCCTACAGCATCCGCACCGGCAAACTCGCATGGTCGTTCCACACCATCCCGCACCCCGACGAATTCGGATACGACACCTGGCCCAAAGATGCCTGGAAATATATTGGCTCGGCCAACAACTGGACGGGCATGACCGTAGATGCCAGTCATGGAATCATCTACGTCCCTACCGGCTCCGCCGCGTTCGATTTCTATGGAGGCAACCGGTTGGGCGATGACCTTTTCGCCAATTCTCTCATCGCTCTCAACGCAGACACGGGCAAACGAATCTGGCATTTTCAAGCCGTCCGTCACGACATATGGGATCGCGACTTCCCCTCGCCGCCCGTACTTACCACGGTTCAACGTGAAGGGAAGAAAATAGACGCCGTCGCCCAGCCCACCAAACAGGGTTTTGTGTACCTGTTTGATCGCACGAATGGAAAGCCTCTTTTTCCTATCGAGTACCAGAAATATCCCGCCAGCGATGTTCCCGGTGAAGTGGCAGCCACCGAGCAACCGCTGCCCACGAAGCCGGCGCCCTATGCGCGCCAGCGCCTCACTGAAGATCTGCTGACCAACCGAACTCCGGAAGCTCACCACTGCGGCAGTTGAACAATTTCACAAATTGCGCAGCGACGGCCAGTTCGTTCCAATGACGGTGGGCCAGGACACTGTTATATTTCCCGGCTTCGATGGCGGCGCCGAGTGGGGCGGGTCCGCGGCCGATCCCACCACTGGAATCCTCTACCTGAATTCCAACGAGATGGCATGGACCGCGTCCCTCGCCGAGAACACCGGCGATGCTGCCAGCGGCCGTGGAATCTATCAGAGCCAGTGCAGCGTCTGCCACCGCGACGATAAATCCGGTTCGCCACCGCAGTTTCCCTCGCTCATCGGTATCGCGGATCGCATGGGTCCGAAAGACATCGAGGTCACCGTGACCAGTGGCAAAGGCAGAATGCCCGGCTTCACCAGCCTGACTCACGATCAGCTTGAAGCGGTGGTCGACTACGTCATGAGCGGCGAAAGCAAGGAACTGCAAAGTTCCGGTGAAGCGCCGCCGGAGATGAAATACCGTTTCACTGGATACAGAAAGTTCCTCGACCCCCAAGGCTATCCCGCCGTCGCTCCGCCCTGGGGTACGTTGAATGCGATCAACCTGAACACCGGCGAGTACGCCTGGAAGATTCCGCTGGGCGAATATCCCGAACTGGCCGCGCAGGGGCTGAAGAATACAGGAAGCGAAAATTACGGCGGACCTATCGTCACAGCAGGCGGCCTGCTGTTCATCGCAGCCACAAATTTCGACAGAAAATTCCGCGCATTCGACAAATCGACTGGCGAATTGCTGTGGGAAACCACGCTCCCATTCTCAGGCAACGCCACCCCAGCCACCTACGAAATCGATGGACGCCAATACGTCGTCATCGCCGCCGGTTCTGGCAAAGACCCAAAGCAAGGATCAGGAGGAATCTACGTAGCCTTCGCCCTCCCTCGTCCTTCGGCAACTTCGCGTCAGAAGAACTAAGTTTTTCTTCGCGTCCTTTGCGGATTTCCTTTGCGACCTTTGCGGTCAAGCTTTTGATCGTGACCATCGCATGTCAAACTCTTAACCGCAAAGGCCGCAAAGGGATTCCGCAAAGGACGCAAAAAACCTACTCCACTCTCTCCGACACCCACCGCGAAACCGCCGTCACCACCTTCCGCGGCGAGACGCGCACCGACTCCGCCACCAGCCAGTTGCGAAATCCGGGAATCACCATCGTCTTGCCTTTGAGCAGCCCCTGGTATCCGATGCGAGCCACGGTCTTCGCATCCATCGGACGAAGGCTCTTGAACAATCGCGTCTTGTCGTTCCCCGCGCGGCTGGCAAATCCAGTTTCGGTCGCTCCCGGGCACAGGCAAGTCACCGTAACGCCTTTGTCCGCCAACTCGTTGGCCAACGCCTCCGAAAACGAAATCACGTACGCCTTGGTCGCGTAATAAACCGCCATCAAAGGACCCGGCTGAAATCCCGCAGTGGATGCCACATTCATGATCCGCCCGGATCGCCGCTCCATCATCGGTCCAAGAAAAAGCTTGCTGAGAGCAGTCAGTGCATTGATGTTGAGCTGGATCTGTCCCAAACTTTCGTCTAGCGAAACGTCGCTGAATTCTCCAAACTGCCCGTAGCCGGCATTGTTGATCAGAATATCCACCGTAACGCTCTCCAATTGCGCAAACAGCGACTCAGGAGCGTTCGGCTCAGCCAGATCAAGCGCAACCGTCTTGACCGAGACACCAAACTGACGCTGCAGTTCATCAGCCACTTGCGCCAGCCTCGGCCCGTTGCGCGCCACCAGCACCAGATTGTGCTGATCTTTGGCGAACAGCTTGGCCAGTTCGTATCCGATTCCTCCGGAAGCGCCGGTAATCAACGCGGTATGAGTGATCTTGTTCACAATTGTCATCCTGAATGGCCTTCAGGCCATGAAGGACCTATGCACTTGCTGTAGGTGCCGCAGCAGCACCTGTCGATTCAGAAAAAAGGCGTGCCGCGAACGGCACGCCTCGCACTCCTCGTGAAGGTTACGCGTTCACCAATGCCGGCTCAACCCCGTAAATCGGATACCACGAAGTCGCAGCCTTCAACCGTTCATTCACGTTATTGATGTTGGCCACTCCCTCAGACTCCAGCCATGCGCGGAAAGCACCGGCCCCTTGCTTGGCGTAGATAGGAATCCCCTCTTTCCAGGTCGCGCGTCCGCAAAGCACGCCGTTGAACTTCACTCCGGACTCCGCCGCCAGTTCCAGCGCTTCGGTAAATTCCGCGTTGCTGACGCCCGCCGAAAGATAGATAAACGGTTTGGTGGTAGCCGTCGCCGCTTCCAGGAACAGCCCCATGGCCTCGATCTTGCTGTAGGCTTTCTGTCCGCCAAATGCCTTGGCGCCGTCAACATATTTCATGTTGATCGGCACTTCGACTTTGAGGACGTCCACGCCATAGCGATCCTTGCTGAATTCCTTCATGCTGGCAGCCACGATCTTGGGCTTCTTCTTGGCATAATCGAGGCCCTTCTCGTCCGCGCCTTCTTCGTAGCCCACGAACTCAAGGAAGAAGGGAATATCGTTGGCGCGGCATTCGTCGCCAATGCGTTCCACCCAGGCATGTTTCTTGTCGTTTACTTCCTTGGGATCGAACGGCGTGTAATAAAGCAGAATCTTTAGACAATCCGCGCCTGCTTCTTTCAGGCGGCGCACCGACCACAGATCGAGCAGGTCGCCCAGACGCCCGGGGCCAGTCTTGTCGTATCCGGTCTTTTCATACGCCAGCAGCAGTCCGGCATTCGGGGCCCGGCGCTTGGACGCTGGCAGTCCCCACTCTGGATCGAGCAGGATGGCGCTGGCATGCGGCGTCAGCACCTCCGTGACCAGCGACTTAAATTCTTCCATCATGGAGTCGCTGACTTCGCTGCCTTTTTCCTTGGACAACGATTTCTGCAACGATCCACGCTGGTCCATGGCAGCCGCGGCGATGACCCCGCGTTCGTTCGATACTTTTCTAAGCCCGGCCAGCTTTCCTGGGGTAAGTTTCATAAATCCTCCGACGAGTTCGTGTAATTCGCTCCAATTGTAAACCATGCTGTGAATCATGGAGACTACAACCCGTCCCCGCAGGAGATAGAAAAGCCTCAACGACAAGAGGTCATGAAGCCAGACAAAAGAAATCTTGGGAGCAAAGCCTTCGTGATACTTCGTGTCCTTCGTGGTTCAAGGTTTTCAGGTCGCCTGTTTCTTCAAACCAGCGGAAGCGTTTACCTACGATCTCGGAGAAAATGAATTAAATTAGGTGGGCTCGCGAGACGAATTGAAGCCATCATCCGAATGGAGGTCGAAAGCCTCATGCGTTTGCACCTTGACCTGATTCTCCTGCCGGTGATTCTGACCACCACGGCAGCACTGCTTTACCTGCTTCGCCGCACGCGCCTCGGTCCGCTGCTGCGCGAGCGCATCGTCGAACGTCCACGCCGCCGCCTGTTTATCGCTTCCGTCAGTTTCTTTCTGACCTTCGCCATTGTCCGTGGCATGGTGTATTGCATCCTGCACCATATTCCGCCCTTCCACTACGTCATCATGGAAGGCCGCCATATCCATCATCTGGTCTTTGGAATCCTGATTCTGCTTCTGGTTGGCTATGGCTGGCTATGCGAGTTCGGCAATGGCAGCGATTCCTCGTCGGTATTAGCCAGCGGCCTCATGTCACTGCTCTACGGTGTGGGCGCGGCGCTCACTCTCGATGAGTTCGCTCTCTGGCTCAATTTGAAAGATGTTTACTTCGTGCGCGAGGGACGTTCCAGTTTCGACGCCATCATCCTGTTCGGCGCGCTGCTATCGATCAGCACCTGGGGAGCGCCTCTGTTCTCCCCTACGGCGCGCAAAAAGAAGGGCAAGAATCCTCACTGAATTTAACGGCCAGTGCTATTCGGAGGACACCGCGCGGCTCAATAGTTTCGCGGCTCTAATCGCCATAGTTTTGGTTTGTGTCCGGTTCTGCCCCAGGATTGCCGCTCGGATAAATCCGAAGTTAAAACTCATCGCCATCAGCGCATGCGCCAATCCCTCAATGTCTTTCCCATCGGTAAAAGGACACTCTTTATGGCGGCGTAAGCGGCGCGCAATCATACTCGCTCCCGCAGCCCCGTAATCCCCCAACACCCTGCTCAACTGGGGTTGCAGGATGGCGCTGGAGAGCATCACTCGAAGAAATTCCCGGTCTTCCCAAAGATATTTAAGTTGCTGCTCCATCAATTGCCGGATCTCATCTTCCCAGGTCGAACCCATAGGGATTTCGTCAAGCGAGATTCTTTCTTCGGCAAAGCGCAGGTTCACGATTTGAAAGAGTAGTCCGGACTTCCCCCCAAAATACCGGTGGATCAGACCTTCGGCACACTTCGCGTACGCCGCGATCTCGCGGGTGGTGGTTGCTTCATATCCCTGGCGTGAAAATAGGCTCGTCGCCGCCGAAATCAGCGCTTGCTGTTTGCCAGTCCGGTCGCGTCGTCTCTTGTTAACGGAAAGCTCCTTGGGAATGCGCCATCCCGCCTGCCAGGCCGTAGCCCTTCACGGAACGGGCGGGGTTGAGGGCTCGCCGTTGTTTCGGCGAGCCACGCTAAAATGCAACTGCGTTGCAACTAATAAAACGCCAAGACAGATTGAAATTCATTATGCTAAGCCAGGTCAAGAGTCCCGCATGTTTTTCTGTTGCAACGCACTTGCAATTATCTGCAACGGAGACCTTCTATCCGAGACTTTCTTCGTTACAGGGACCTCATGCCGAGCGTACGAAAGCATCTGGCGTGGGTCGGATATTAAGAAGGCCAGCGATCGTGGAACGATGCGCATGATTCTTTGGGATTGCGGGCGCTCAGGATAACGATTCAGCTAACGCGACGTACCCCCGTTCGTTGACTTGCCGATGTCATCCACCTACCATTGCCGCACATTGGCGTGAGAACATGGTCAGCGAAGCATGATCGGTCAAACCATCTCGCACTACCGGGTCGTCGAAAAGCTGGGCGGTGGAGGGATGGGCGTCGTCTACAAAGCCGAGGACACATCTTTAGGCCGCTTTGTCGCGCTCAAATTTCTTCCCGACGACGTCGCTCAGGACCCGCAAGCTCTGGAACGCTTCCGCCGTGAGGCCCGCGCTGCCTCCGCCCTCAACCATCCGAATATTTGCACTATCTATGAGATTGGGGAGCACGAAGGCAAGCGGTTCATTGCCATGGAATATTTGGATGGCTTGACCCTGAAGCATCTCATCGCAGGCCGTCCACTAGAAAATGAAAACCTGTTCGCGCTGGCGATTGAAATCGCCGACGCCCTCGATGCGGCCCATTCCGAAGGCATCGTCCACCGCGATATCAAACCCGCAAACATCTTCGTGACCAAACGCGGACACGCCAAGATCCTGGATTTCGGCCTGGCCAAGGTTGCAGCCCCGGCGGGTTCGTCCAGCCAGGTCGCATCCGCTAACACCATGACCGGGACCATCGACGAGCACCTCACCAGCCCGGGGACAATGGTGGGCACGGTGGCTTACATGTCGCCGGAACAGGCCAAGGGTAAGGAACTCGACGCCCGCACCGATCTGTTCTCCTTTGGCGCGGTGCTGTACGAGATGGCCACCGGCACCTTGCCCTTCCGCGGCGATACCTCGGCCATGATTTTCAAAGCCATTCTGGATTCTGGCCCTACGCCCGCCGTGCGCCTGAATCCCGACGTACCTTCCAAGCTTGAAGACATCATCGACAAGGCATTGGAGAAAGATCGTGCCTTGCGCTACCAACACGCTTCCGAGATGCGCAGCGATCTGCAACGCCTGAAGCGCGACACAGAGAGCGGCAGGTCGACCCCGGCTGTCGTGAGTGACGAAACAGGAGGCGTGGCTACCAAATCCTCAAGCTCCGTTCGTGCCGCCGCCGTCAGTCGCGACCCGGCGGCAGGAAAAATCAGCGGGAAAATGATGGTTCTAGTCGCCGTTGTGCTGGTTGCGATCGTCGCCGCTATTTTCTGGAAATTGAAACATCGCGAAGCGCCTAAGGCGAGTTCCGCTAATCCCACCACGATCGCGGTCCTTCCTTTCCAGAACATGAGCGGGGAGCAAAGTGTGGATTTTCTGCGCCTGGCCTTGCCCGACGAGATCGCCACTACGTTGAGCTATGCCCATGCTTTGTCGATCCGTCCTTTCGCCACGACCAGCAAGTACAACTCTCCCAATCTCGATCTGGAACAGGCGGGACGCGAGATGCGCGTCACCGATATCGTGACCGGCCATTACCTTAAGGAAGGCGACCAGCTGCAAATCACGCTGGAAGCAGTCGATGTCGCCAACAATCGCACTCTATGGCGTGACACCCTGAACGTCGGCGTCGCAGATATGATCGCCATGCGTGGAGAGATCGCCGCGAAAGTGCGCCAGGGGCTGGTTCCGGCGCTGGGTGCGGGCGAAAATTCAGCGGAAGCGGGAACGCGGCCTAAGAACGAAGAGGCCTACGACCTGTACTTGCGCAGCGTGTCGTTGCCTCACGATGCCGCTCCCAATAAAGAAGCGATCGCCATGCTGGAGCGCTCCGTCGGTCTGGATGCCACCTATGCGCCCGCCTGGCGCGCCCTGGGCGAGCGCTACTACTACGACTCTCACTACTCGAATGGCGGCGAAGCTATGTTTCAACGCTCGACCGCTGCGCACGAGCGCGCTCTTGCTCTCGATCCGGACTACAGTGACGCCGCCGGCATGCTCATCACGAACCGGGTAGAGAGAGGCGAACTGGGCAGGGCCTACCAGGACGCAAAGACTCTGGTGGCACGTCATCCGGAGAATGCGATGGCGCACTTTGCGTTAAGTTACGTGCTGCGCTACGGCGGAATTCTCCAGGAGGCCGCACAGGAGTGCGAAAAAGCTGTGTCCCTTGATCCCGGAAATTATCAATTCCGTTCCTGCTCCTTTGTGTTTGATCTGGCGGGCAATACCGAACGCGGGATGGACTTTCTCCGGTTGGACCCAGGTTCGGCATGGGTCCGGGGAAACGTGCCCCTCCACTTAGCGCGCGCTGGCAACATGGTCGAAGCGCGAGAGAGCGCGAAGAAAGTGGATGTCGGTGATCCCCTCAGAGGGAGTATAGTATGGCTTGTCTCGACCAACCGTCCTCCGCCGAGTCAGATCAACAGGTCCGCGCAAATACGCCCAGCTATTTCGCTGATCCCGACCCCGAAAACCGGTACTGGGATGCCACTCTTATGATTACCTGCGGTAAGCATGACATCGCCGTCCGCCTGCTTAAGAGCGCCATCGCCGGCCGCTACTGTGCCTACTCCGCGTTGCAGACTGACCCCCTGATCGCGCCTCTGCGCGGCACTCCCGACTTCGCTCCGCTACTCTCCGCCGCCAAAGAGTGCCAGGACCACTTTCTTTCGGAGACGAGCTGAAGCGTCGCATTGAAAACGCCGCTCCGAATTCCATATGGAGGTCGCATGAAATATTTTTTGTTGATAGGCGCCGCGCTGCTCATTGCGTCGCTTCCAGTTTCCTCGCAGCAGCAGTCTTACCAGCCTCTCTCGTTCCATCTCGATTGCGCCGCCCGTGACTGTCCGCTGCTTCGCGGAGCCCCGCAGACTACTGGGATGCGCAGCGGCTTTGTCCGCCTCAACCCGGGCGATTCCGTGGGAGAGCACTCAACTCAGGAACACGAAGAGGCGATGGTAGTCCTACAAGGTGAGGGTAAAGCAGAGGTTGAAGGCCGGCTCCCAGTGTCAATCTCGTCGCGGATGCTGGCTTATATTCCCCCGCGATCGAAACACAACGTCACCAACACCGGAACTGAAGTCCTGGAGTATGTGTACGTAGTTGCCCCAATCAGTCGAAACTGAAAGTAGGGACTGAATAAACTGAGGCTGCCCCACCCTCGCGCCAAGCGCAGGGTGGGAATCAATGCAGTGGAAGCTGTAGTGGTTAGAAGAGTGTCTACTGCCGCAGCGTCAAGGTCCCCAGCACAGCCTGCTGCTTGGCAATCAGAGACTGCACTCCCTGGCTGGCCAGACCAATCATCTTTCCCAGTTGTTCCTCGTCGAACACCTGATGTTCCGCCGTCGCCTGTACTTCAACCAGCTTCCGCCCCGCAGTCATGACGAAGTTCATGTCCACGTCAGCGCGAGAATCTTCTTCGTAAGCCAGGTCGAGCAGAATCTCGCCATCGACAATCCCGACGCTCACCGCCGCCAGATAATCACGGAAGGGAACTGAAGTCAGCGTGCCCGCTTCCACCAGTTTTTCCAATGCCAGCCCCAGCGCCACAAAAGCCCCAGTGACGGACGCTGTACGCGTGCCGCCATCCGCCTGAATCACATCGCAATCGATCCAGACGGTACGCTCGCCCAGTCGTTCCAGATCGGTCACGGCGCGCAGCGAACGCCCAATCAAACGCTGAATTTCATGCGTCCGCCCGCTGGGACGTCCTTTATTCACTTCGCGCGGCGTCCGCGTCAAAGTGGCTCGTGGCAGCATGCTGTACTCGCTGGAAATCCAACCCTTGCCCCGATTACGCATGAACTGTGGCACCGTCTCCTCGATCGATGCGGTGCAGATCACCCGTGTATTGCCCAGTTCAATCAGAACCGATCCTTCGGCAGTATTAATAAAATTGGGAATGATATTGACCGGACGCATCTGCTCCGGCGAGCGATTATCAGAACGATAGAACATAAAAAAGATTCTAGCAGCCAACAGAAACTGAGAACTGAGAACCAGGAACTAAAAACTGGTATTCAAAAAACCAGAAACAAAAGACCAGGAAACCAGAAACCGCATTATCTCTGCAACTCAGCCACCATCTGCCCCACCGCCGAAACATCGTAGAAACCCGATAGATCCACATGCCCAGCCAGCGTCTCCCGCTCTCTTCCACCCACCAGGATCTTGACCCGATTGATCCCAGGAATGCCCGTAGCCAGAGTCTGCACCAGCGAAGCCACAGTAAGTTCCTCCACCAGAATTCCCGAACGATGACCGTCGGCAAACGCATCGTTGACGTCAATTACCGCCAGACCAGGATCGACCAGGTACACATCGCGTATTTCGCTGCCCGGTGCCAGAGCGTGCGACGAAGATTTGTCCATATACAACTTCAGCAGCGCCCGCAGCAACTCCTGCGCCCTTTCTTGACGCCCCGCCGGCAGCGGAATGCTGGCCGACTGCGCTCGCAGCACGCCCGCATCGTCGTAGGCGACGTAAAGGGTGACCTGCTCGGTCGGACCTTGCACCGGCGCTGCCACCGGTTGCGCGTATTCCGCCGGCGATTCGGTCTGCTTCACTCGGCTTCGTATCTTCCATGCGTACACGCTCATGCCTAACGCCACCGCCAGCATGGCCGCGATGCCAATGATCAAATGCCGGGGGATCATCGCACTCCTCCCAGTTGATTACGTACCGCTTCGATCCCTGCCGTCACGGATTCCGCTACCAACTGTTGATAGGCAGGAGAATTCAAATCGGAGAGCTTACTCGTCTGCGGTGCGATCTCGATTGCCACAGCTGCTGCTGTAATGTTGTTCAGCGGACGCAAAGGAGCGAGCAAAGAGCGCACCGTTATCTGTCGCTTTCCGAACTCGGCCGCCAGGCTGGATTGCGCGGTCTGACTGGCGATGCGAAATCCGGCTTGTGCTGTGTTCCAGTCTAGAAACGGGCCGTGACCATCGCTTCCCACCGGCAGCAAAGCCGTATACAGCCGAACACCTGTTCCTTGAGATGAAGCATGCAGGCAAATGTAGATTGCCGGACGCGCCGCATTCGTCATATTCGCGCGCTGGTCAAGGCTCATGGCGGCGTCACCCTCCCGCAAAACCAGCGTCGTGATGCCGTGCCCCTGCAGTTGCTGTCGCAAGCGCAAGCCGAAAGCGAGAGTCACGTCCTTCTCGGCCAGCTGGTCACTTAGCGCCGCTCCCCGCTCGTCTCCGCCATGGCTCGCATCCACCACCACGAAATATTGCTCCGCACTCGGAGGCACCGCGGACACCACAGTTCCTGACGGTGCCTGTCGCCCGGGAATCCCCGGAGGAATCGTAGGCTGCGTGGACGGATTCTGCGAAGCCTGATTCTGCGCCACCTGGTTCTGCGAAAGCTGGTTCTGCGAAAGCTGGGCCTGCGACGTCGGCGTAATCGTGATAGTTCGCCCGTCGTTGCTGAAACTGGCGAACAGGGGAACTTGACCGTTGACCGCGATCTCTACTGCTCCGTTACTTTCCTGAAACACCGCCGAAGGAATCGCCGGGTTATCAAACGTCAAAGTCTGCGATCCCGGAGGGACCAGCGCCTCTCGGGTAAACACCATTCGCAGTTTTCCCGGCTCGGTGGCGATCATGGGGTTCACCGGAGAGGTGAAGTTCATCACCAGGGTCGGAGGGTTCGTCTTGTTCACCTGGGCGGTGAAGTGTACGGCTGAATTTCCGATAAACAGTCGCCGCGAGCTCTCGTGAAAATTGACCGGCGTGCCCAGATAGCGCTGCATCAGAGTGGGCAGGGAACTCAGCGGGACTAGTCCGCGTCCGTTTTCCAGCAGGAAGTTCGTGGAAAGATCGAAAGCCTGGCCGCGAATCCGCGCCCGGCTCTTGCCCGGAGCGAACTCGCTTTCCACATGGTTGAAATTCAACCGCCAGACCCGGCCATCTGACCTGCTATTGACCGTACCCAGCGGCTGCAGGATTTCGAATAGACCAACGTAGTCTGTACCGTTCTTCTCGGTGACGGTCAGGGAGTAGTTCGCGCTGCCGGAATAAACCGACAGACGCTTCTCGTCCGCGAAACCAGAAACGCCTAGAACGAAAGCGAACAGAACCGCAATGCAAAAACCTACAACCAGAGCAGCGCGTCTGATTCGTCGGCTACTCCAACGCATAGATGGTCAGGCCAGTCAGCAGCTTGGGATAAAAGTCAGTCGATTTCTGTGGCATGACTTCTCCGGCAAAGGCTATATCGCGGACCTGCGCCATGCGGGCGGGATTCATCAGAAACGCAACATTGGCTGCTCCGCTCCGCACCTGTTCCATCGCCTCGCCAATGTCTCTTATGTAGCGCACGTTTTTTTGCTCGCGGACAGCCTCTTCGGAAATCCCCAGCACCCCTTCCAGCAGGCACTTGTGCAATTGCACTACGTCGAGGGCTTGCTGCCTGAGAGACCATCCCGCGAAAACCTCGCTCGGGACCGCTCGCGCGCGGTCCAGCAGGAAGACGCGGTCCGCGGTGACCGCCAGCAATGCCGTACCGATGCGGCCGGCCTCGCGCAGAATCACTTTGGCGCGGGCAGCGTCCACGGAAACGTCTACTTCTTCCACGCTGAAATACGTGCTTGCGGCTTCCCGGAAGTCGGCCGCCGAAAACGACGTCAGCCCGTGTACCACGCGGTGTGTGGGCAGAATCACCAGGCCGGGGCTGTCCATGTTGACCAGCGTCATCATGACCAGGTCATATGGAGGGGCCGCCGCGCCGGAACCCGAGCCTGATCGTTCAGCTGCGCGGCGTTCGTTACGGTAGTTCAAAGCGGTTTCATACCGATGATGGCCGTCGGCGATGATCAGCTTTTTGTCCCGCATCTTTTCCCTTACCAGCTTGACTACTCCCGGATCGGAGATCTTCCACACCCGGTGCGACACTCCATATTCGTCCTGGGTCTCGAGGTCTGGTTCTCCGTTAGGCACCAGCGCTGCGTCAATCTCGCCGGCAGGGTCGCTGTAAAGCATGAAAAGTTGCCCAAAATGGGCGCGGGTGGCCCGTAATAGTTCCAGGCGGTCAGCCTTAGGCTTGGCCAGGGTCTTCTCATGACGGAATATGACTCCGTCGGAGTACTCCTCGATCCGTCCCAGGGCAATGAATCCACGCCGCTCCAGTTCCGTTGTCCCGCCAGGCACGGTAAAGCGTTGGACATACAGGTAGAGAGAGGGCTCGGCATCCTGCAGGAAAATGCCCTCGCGTCGCCAGTCCCCGAATGACTGGGCCGCACGGGTGTACCGGTTTTCGGAGGAGTGGTCTCCGGCATGCTCTTTCCCCAGAATTACGCGGACCAGGTTGTTCGGGCTGGCCGCGTAGTAGCCGTCCTGCATCTCCGGAGTGATCTTGTCGTACGGTTGAGTGACTACTTTTGGAACCGAGACCCGGGTCGGGTCATAACGAAGCGCGCGAAAAGGTTCAATCAGTGCCATGGGATAGGAGGTTGAGTCTGAAATTGTACAAGAGCTTCGCCTCTGGTGACAGGGAACGGCCAATTGGCCGGGGTGTCCTGATTTCGCTTTGTGGGTTTCTTTGCGCACTTTGCGGATTTTCGTTGCGTACTTTGCGGTAAAGATTCTCTCAACCGCCAACATCGCAAAGAAATCCGCAAAGTAAGCAAGGACGTATGAAGAGTAGGATGCCGAGGATTCGAGCACAAAAATGATCCTGTCCAGAATGACCATGCTAGGCAAACCTTTGCAGTGTCTGTGTCATCGCAGGGGACACTGGAACCGCCCACTGGAAAAGGTGACAGAAGCGTGACAACTCGATTTCGACCTATGCTAAGATCACCAGCAATGAGGTAATTATGGCCCGCCTTCATGGGCGCGGGTCATCCCGCCCATCGACCCAAGCTCGATTGTCACGCTTGGCCCTACCCTGGACCCTGAGAAGGCTTATCGTGCCAAAAGAGAAAGAATCGGCCCTTACCGTTTCCGTATTTTTCTTCGTGATCCTGGCAATGATATTGTGCACCGTCCCGGCTCTTCGGGCGCAGAGTCCGGTAGACGATGTCCACGTCAACCCCAGAATCGAGCCGCCTCCGGCTGCCGAAAAACAGATTCTCGATCCTGCCCTGAGGACCCACACCAAGCCCCTCAAGGTAGATGTCGATCTGGTCCTGGTTCCGGTCACCATCACCGACCCGATGAATCGCCTCGTGACCGGACTCGACAAGGAAAATTTCACTCTCTTCGAAGGCAAGGATCTGCAGGAAATCCGACATTTCTCCAGTGAAGATGCTCCTGTTTCCCTCGGCGTGATTTTCGACATGAGCGGCAGCATGAGCAGCAAGATCGAACGCGCCCGCGAAGCCGTGATCGAGTTTTTCAAAGCTGCCAATCCGCAGGATGAGTTCTTCATGGTCACCTTCGCCGACAAGCCGGAGGAGATTTCTGACTTCACGCAGTCCATTGAAGACATCCAGGGCAAGCTGGTTTACACGGTTCCCAAGGGCCGCACGGCATTGCTGGACGCCATCTACCTCGGCGTCAGCAAAATGAGGCAGGCCAAGTATCCCAAAAAGGCCTTGCTCATCATCTCCGACGGCGGCGACAACCACAGCCGCTACACCGAAGGCGAGATCAAATCGGTGGTGAAGGAAGCTGACCTCCTCATCTATGCCATCGGCATTTACGACCGCTACATGTCCACTCCCGAGGAGCAGTTGGGGCCCGCTCTTTTGAGCGATCTGACTGAACTTACCGGCGGACGCGCTTTTACCATAGACAACCCGAATGACTTGGCTGACGTCTCTACAAAGATAGGGATTGAGCTGCGCAACCAATACGTGCTGGGATACCGTCCGAAGAACCCGGCACATGACGGCAAATGGCGTAAAATAAAGGTGAAACTGGTGCCGCCAAAGGGTTTGCCGCCGCTGCGTGTGTATGCCAAAACGGGTTACTATGCTCCTACGGAATAGACGGGTCGCGCCGCGGTTGATCTTTTTATGCTTGTTGAGCCTGGCTGTGGCAGCCCAGAATGCGCCTCAGGCTCCTCCCCGTAGCTCCCAACCGGCAGCGCCTCCACCCCAATCCCAAGCTCCACCTCCCGCTCAAACCGCGCCCCAGGGACAAGGACAGGGGCAGGAACCGGGTGTCGAGCCCGGCGGCTTTGTTTTCCATAGCGACGTGCAGGAGGTTGTGCTCCACGCTACCGTCATGGACGACAAGCAGCACATCATTACCGACCTTGATCGCAACGCTTTTACCATCTTTGAAGATGGTAAACCTCAAACTATCAAGTCATTTCATCACGAGGACATTCCGATTTCCCTCGGCATCGTGATCGACAATTCAGGCTCGATGCGGGAAAAGCGCGCGAAAGTGGTCAAGGCCGCCATCAACCTGGTCAAGGCCAGCAATCCCAACGATGAAGTCTTCGTCGTCAACTTCAGCGACGAATATTTCCTCGACCAGTCCTTCACCAGCAAAATCAACTTACTGCAGACTGCCCTGGAAAAATACGAAACTCGCGGCGGTACCGCTCTCTACGACGCGGTGGTGGCCTCAGCCGATGAACTAAAAAAGCACGGCAAGCTGCAGAAGAAGATATTGTTTGTGGTCACAGACGGCGAAGATGATGCCAGCCGCGAATCCCTCGAGCAGGCTGTCCACCGCTTGCAGGAAGAGAATGGTCCCACCGTCTACTGCATTGGCCTGTTGGGAGAAGAGCGGCAGAGACGTGCCCGGAGGGCGCCTCGAGACTATTTCCGACCGCACCGGAGGCATTGCCTTCTTTCCTCGCACCCTGGACGAAGTTGACTCCATCAGCAGCACCGTCGCTCGCGACATCCGAAATCAGTACACCATCGGATACAAACCGACCACTCCCAAGTCCGTCGGCGGATATCGCACTATCCGTGTCGATGCCCGCGCCTCCGGACACGGCAAAATGACCGTCAGAACCCGCAGCGGCTACTACGCCGGCCAGGAACAAGCCGCCGGCGACGGAAACTGAAAAAGCTCTCAGCCGTCAGCTCTCAGCTTTCAGCGCTCTTGGTCTTACTGACAGCTGATAGCTGACAGACTGACAGCTTTGTTGACGCTCCGCTTCCGCTTCCGTACCCTGTAGGGTGGAGCCGAAAACCATCGAAGGTAAGCGCCTGCGCATCACGGACGACATTTCCCAACTTGTCGGCGACACTCCCATCCTGCAATTAAAGAAGCTGGCCCCAACCAGTGGCGCCGGCGTGTATGCCAAGCTGGAATACCTGAATCCGGGCGGCAGCGTGAAAGATCGCGCCGCCAGCGGCATCATTCTTCAGGCCGAGGCCGATGGAAAACTTCGGCCCGGCGGCGCCATCGTCGAAGCCACTGCCGGCAACACCGGCATCGGTCTGGCCCTGATCGGAGTTCAGCGCGGTTACAAAGTCGTTCTGTTCGTCCCCGAGCGTTTTTCGGAAGAAAAGGTCGCCATCATGCGCGCTCTCGGCGCCCAGGTGACACGCACTCCCGACGCTGAAGGTATGCAGGGCGCAATTCGCCGCGCCAACGAATTCGTGGCCAGAACGCCCGGCGCCTTCATGGCTGCTCAGTTCGACAATCCCGCCAACCCTGACTATCACTACCAAACCACCGCCCCTGAGATTTTCGAACAGATGGAAGGCCAGATTGATGCGCTGGTGATCGGCGCTGGAACCGCCGGTACGTTTACCGGAATCGCCCGTTTCCTGAAAGAGCGTCTGCCCAGCGTGCTGGCCTTCGCGGTTGAGACGCAAGGTTCCATTCTCGGCGGTGGCAAGCCCGGCCCGCACAAAGTTGAAGGAATCGGAGCCAGCTTCATCCCCGGAAATTTCGATCGTTCAGTATGTGACGAAGTCCTGATGGTCAGTGACGCCGACGCCTTCGCCATGGTTCGAGAATTGGCTGCTCGCGAGGGCGTACTCTCCGGCTCCAGCGGCGGAGCCAATGTCGCCGCCGCAGTCCGCGTGGCAGGCTGGCTGGGACAAGGCAAACGCGTAGTCACCATGATCCCCGACTCAGCCGAACGCTATTTGTCGAAAAAAATCTTCGAAGGCGGAATTTGAAAGAGCAGCTGTCAGCTCTCAGCTCTCAGCAAATCCAACTGAGAACCGAGAACTGAAAACTAGAAACTAAGAATTAAATTCTGATCAACATTTAAATCAAAACTCGTCATATCAAAGCTGAACATCAAAACTGATAACTGAGAGCTGACAGCTGAAAGCTTCTTATGAAAACCAAGCAACCAGGTTTTGCCACGCGCGCCATCCACGCCGGCCAGGAACCCGATCCTGAAACCGGCTCGGTATCAGTTCCCATCTATCCCACCTCCACCTACGTCCAGCAGGAACTGGGCAAGAACAAGGGATACGAATACGCCCGCGTTTCCAACCCCACGCGCACCAGGCTGGAAGAAAATCTGGCAGCCCTCGAAGGTGGAGTGGCCTCGCGCGTATTCGCCAGCGGCATGGCGGCGATCAACGCTATCTGCACCATGTACAAATCCGGAGATCACGTCGTCTGCGGCAACGATCTCTACGGAGGCGTGCCCCGCCTCTTCAATCAGGTTCTGGCAAATTTCGGAATGGAATTTACCTACGTCGACACCTCCGATCCGAAAAATGTCGAACGCGCGCTCCGCAAAAATACGCGCATGGTGTACATCGAGACGCCGACGAATCCGCTCATGTCACTCAGCGATATCGAGGCCATCAGCAGTATCTGCCGGCGCAAGAAAGTAGAACTCGTCGTCGACAACACCTTCATGTCGCCATACTTCCAGCAACCGATCGCGCTGGGCGCCGACATGGTGGTTCACTCCACCACAAAATTTCTCAACGGACACAGCGACGGACTGGGCGGCGTGGTCGTTTGCACTACTAAAGACCAAGCCGACAAGCTGGCGTTCGTGCAGAAAGCCGCCGGTGCGATCCTCTCACCCTTCGAGTGCTGGCTGGTTCTGCGTGGCGTAAAGACTCTGGCCGTGCGCATGGAGCAGCACGACCGCAGCGGCCGAGTCGTCGCGGATTTTCTCGCCGGCCACAAAAAAGTGAAAACGGTTTTCTATCCCGGCCTCTCGGAACATCCGCAGCACACCCTGGCCCAGCAACAAATGAGCGGCTTCGGCTCAATGATCACCTTTGAAACCGGATCGCTCTCCAACGCCAAAAAAATGTTGAAAAAGGTGCGTGTCTGTTCCCTGGCGGAATCCCTCGGCGGAGTGGAAACGCTAATCTCGCATCCCGCCACCATGACTCACGCCGCGCTGGGCGAAAAGGGAAGACGAGAAATCGGAATCACCGACGGCCTGGTCCGCATCTCCGTCGGAATCGAAAATGTGGACGACATCATGGACGACCTGGATCAAGCCCTCGCGGCAATCTGAAGAGGTCCTCGAGTTTAGAGGACAAACGGGGAGAAAGATCCTGTAGAGACTTTGTCGCAACCTTCGAAGCGAGCAAATAGTGGAGTAACAAGTCCCAAAAAAGCCGCGAAGCGGCGCAAGAATAAAGCCCACGGCGCAAGCCGTGGGTAAATTTAGCGGATTGAACAGCGAGCCCCGAGGGGGCGAAAGAGGCATTGCAACATAGACTCTGATAGTAGGCCGTGGCGGGTCCGTCGTGGAAAGCACCGCGTACCGTAGGCACGCCTGAAACGACTGTTATAGAGGCAGGCCTGGATTACAACGCCCGTGGATGCAGTCGCCGGTTGGCATCAATCGGCACCGCCGCTGAACGCCGGTCTTTCGGTTGCGCTCCCAGGTAAGCCACCGCGTACATTCCGACGAACGTAACGGTCACGATAGCGACATCGTAAAGCGGGGACGCTCCAACCCCATCGCCGACCAGTGACAATGCCACGAAACTGAATAGCAGTGAAGTGCAGAAGACCTCGAGCGACGACTTACCAAGCATTACCAACGGAGCCCAATCGAGCTTCCTCGCAATATACGGACGCACCGCCGTAAACAACACCGCAATCACGGCAAAATTAAGCAGACGCAAAATCCCGAGCTGCCACTTGTCGAAAAGTATCCATCCCTCTGCCTGATCGACCGGATGCGTCGCGAAATACGGTATCAAGTGATAGCGCATCACCAGGAACATCGCGGCCAGCGGTATTGAAAGCCCGATCGTCCAGCGCGATTTGAAGAAACTCAGCAGGGTTTTTGCCTTGCCCGCCCCAACCCACAATCCCACCACCCAGAGCAACTGCCACGCGTACAGATTAAATGCGCCAAGATTCTGCAGCGGAATGCGTAAGCCCGCATGGGCTACCAGAAAGCCGTAGACCAGTTCCCGCGCCCCCAGTTGTGCCGCCAGCCACAGCAGCCCCGACGGGATAAGTACAACCTTCCAGCCCCAGCGCCTCCCCGCGCCCAGAATGATTGGGGTCAAGAACAGAAACAGAATGTACATGGGCAAAATATCCAGCAGCGGAGGGCAATATAAAAGGAGCAGGGAGCTGACCACCGCCTGAAGGCGATGAGCAAGGTAGAAATCCAGCAATCCCAACAGTGCCGGCTTGTGCGTGTGCACCGCCACGGCCGCGACCAGCGTAAACGCTACGGCCAGCAGCCCAAGATGATATCCGTAAATCTTCACGCCGCGCATCCACACCCGCTTGAACACGACTTTCAGTGATCGCTGCCGCAAAAGGCCACCATAGACTCGACCGGCCAGCAGCGCCGATAACAGCACAAAGCCTTCCGCCCAGGAAACGAACCCAAGGAGTTGATTGGAATAGTGGCTCGCGCCAGTAGGCAAGTGTGTCAGAGTCATGCCAATCAGCATGATTCCGCGCAGCGCATCCAGGTCCGGCAGTCGCGGCAGGTGCAGTGGTTTCTGCAGAACTCTGGCGCTGCTACCTGTGCCGGCAGACGAAGTCGTCACGACATACTGCCGCTTCGGTATTGGCCGCGAACTCATTCGTCCAATTGGATGCCCAATACTTCCCGCCGGTTAGCAGATCCACGCATCTTTGTCGTAAAGACTTGTAAGGCTGTGGAGGCATTAAAGTGCAGCTTGATGAATCGACGCGAAAGCCCCGTGGGCGCCCCGTTCAAGCTCCGCTTGGGCGTGGGTATTCGGCTGCCGATTCGTTCTTGTCATTGCATCTCTAACGCGTGTCGCCCACGGTCCCGACACCGGCCTGTGGATTTCGTCGTCTTATAATAGCCCGCATGTCCGAGCTCCCCGTCGACGCCAACCAGTCCTACCTCGGCGTCTACGCGGTCAACGTTTTTGTCCGCGATCAGGACAAAAGTCTCCAGTTCTACGTGGAGCAGCTCGGATTCAGCCTTGCCTTCGACGTCCGCCTCCAATCCGGACAGCGCTGGGTTGGCGTTTCCCCTCCCGATGGCACTGCCGTCCTCACCTTGATCGCACCTGAACCCGACTCAGACGAGTACAAGCTGATCGGCCAACCCACTCCCGTAGCTTTTGTTGCCGAAGATGTCGTGGCCACCTACACACAGTGGCGGCGTCGCGGAGTCCGCTTTCGTCATGTCCCCCGCCTGAGACGGGTCAAGTATCAGCAGCAGACGATGCAGGATGCTCCCAGGCTTCTCCTTGGAAAGCGGACCCCGGTGTGGGGCGGCGTTTTTACCCGCTTCGAGGACATTGACCGCAATTCCTTCGCCCTAGTGAGTTTTGACGAAATGACCGAGGCAGTCGAAGCACAGCGCCGCGTCACCGCGGCCAAACTCGAAGCTGAACGGCGCGCTGCGCATGAACTCGAGATCGCCAAACAGGTGCAGGCAAGGCTCTTCCCCCAGACTTTCCCGCCTCTGCGGACCCTCGACTACGCCGGAGTCTGCATTCAGGCTCGCCAGGTCGGCGGCGACTACTACGACTTCCTGCATCTCGGACAGGATCGCATCGGACTCGTCCTGGGCGACATCGCAGGCAAGGGAATCGCCGCCGCTCTCTTGATGGCGAACCTGCAAGCGAACCTGCGCAGCCAGCGGATCATTTCTTTAGACGATCCGCAGCGCCTCCTTCGATCGGTCAACCAGTTGTTTTATGACAACACGGCCGAGAGTTCCTACGCCACGCTCTTCTTCGCCGAATACGACGACCAGGCGCAACGCCTCCGCTACGCCAACTGCGGACATCTCTGCGGTCTCCTGCTCCGCTCGGACGACACCGTCGAACGCCTGGAGTCGAACGGAACAGTTCTCGGACTGTTTCCCGATTGGGATTGCTGCATCGCGGAATGCCTCATCGAAAGTGGCGATCTGATGGCCCTCTACACCGACGGCGTAACCGAATCGTTCAATCACGCAGGAGAAGAATACGGAGAGGAACGATTAACTGGAGCCCTGCGGCGCCATCGCGGATTGCCCGCCAAAGACCTGCTGGGAACAATCGTAGAAGAGATTCGCCAGTTCAGCCCCGGAGAGCAGTACGACGACATTACCCTGATCGTCGCCAGGAGCACCGCCGACGCCAAACTAGCACAGCCATCCCTCCCGCTATCGTGATCGTCGCCCTAGAGCACCGCCGATGCCAAAGTAGTGCCGGCGTCCCAAGACTGTGTCGCAACCTAGGACGTGAGGTAAAAGTGAAATAGTGCGGCTTTGGAAATTTACAGGTGACAGCTGAAAGCTAGCTGACTGCTGGCAGCTGACGCTTTATTTCGGCGGCGGCGCTGGTGGCGGCACCTGCTGCTGCGTCTTATCGTCACCCCCTGGCGCCTTCTGCACTTCCTGGCCTTCGTAGGTGATCTTTACATTCGATCCGAAGCGTTTGTAATCGCTGTATTTCACGATCTCGCGGATGCGGATGTCGCCGGTGGAGAAGTGCAACGTGTCGTCTGCCTTCGTGTACGTGGGGAACCAGTATTTGCCGTCGATCTGTTCGCGCCAGGTGGTGAACTTGGGAAACAGGTTTTCCTGTCCCTTTTTCTTGCGGATATCGGGGACGGTTTTGCCGTAGGTTTTCACGATCTGAAAATCGCGGTCGTCCACCCAGATCCGGCCCTGGAAGTAGCGCTTCTTGCCAACAATCTCTTTGGGCGCGATGTCGAAGACGTAGCAGCGAAGTTCGTCCTCCTGTTGCTGGCCTACGTAGAGAATTTGATATTCGGGGATTTCTTCGCTGGTGAGTACAAACGGGAGTCGGTGGCGAATGTCATCGATGTCCTCTGGGGACATCGAGATCAGGTTCAAGGAAGACTGTGGCGCAAATACCACATTCTCCAGCCGCTTGCCCTGATCGTTAAACAGTACATCGAAGATCTCGTGATATTCGCCGTTGTCGTCGGGCGTAATCACCCGCACATCCTGCCGGTAAGTGTACTGGTCGCGCGCCAGCTGGAATTCGCTTTCCTTGGTGGTGAAATGCTTGATGATTTCGTCGGTGGTGACGCCCTTGGGTGGAGCGGGGTCGAGGGGGCCTTCCTGGGCGAGAACCATGGTGGACGATACTGAAATGAGAATTAAAAAGAGTACGACTGGCGGGACTCCGCGGCGCAGCAACGATTTCATAGAGATAGTGTAGCGAAACCCGCGCGGGAAAGCTCCAACGGGCACCGCGGCTCAACCCGTGCTCGTCCCCCTCCGCTCAGAGGGCCGAACACAGGAGAGCTGCAGTTTTCTTCAATTGGTTAGATGCCTGAATCCGTAGGGAGTTGCCGTGAATCCGCGATCATTGCTGTGCGGCGGTTCTGAGGCGGTTTCAAAGTTTCAAGGTTTCACGTTTCAAAACCTGGAAACCGCCGAGGAATTCCTTGGGGAATTTCTGCCTGAAGTGCGTTTGCGGTCATCTGTGTCTAATGTTTTTGAAACCTTGAAACCTGAAACTTTGAAACCTTGAATGCCCCCACGTAATTCGATTAAAGGGCGGCGCGGCGATTGTAGCCGCGGGCCGATAGGTGGGCGCCCGTCAGCATGAGCAATCCCGTCAGAAATGCCCAGAACATCAGGCTCACCGACAGGGCAAATGGGCCGTAGACTTCCTGAAAATTCAGCCGGGGCAGCGCCATGATGTAGGCATACTTCAGGGCTTCAGACATCAGGCCCATGAGTATCGCTGTCGGAAGAACGGCACGGGCTGGCACTTTGCCGTTGGGCAACACCCAATAGATAAGAAAGAAAATTGCGATGCTGGCCGAAACCGCAAAGGCTTTCATCAGCAGAAATCCGCCGAGACGAACCACAAAGGGCCCGTGGCTGCGCAGCGAGTTCTCTAGTAATCCGATATTGCCGGCGGTCAACGCCACCGATAGCAGGGCCAGAACGCCGCAGGTAAAGGCCAGCGCCAGGGATATGAGTTGATTGCCGAAATACGAGCGGTTATTGGGAAATCTCCAGATGCGATTGAGCGCGACCTCGAGTGGCATGAAAATTCCGGTTGAGGTGAAAAGGAGAATGATGAGCGATGCCACCTGGGCGCGATTGCGCGCGTCGACCAGGGCATTCAGGTTACGAATTACAAAATCCTGGCCGGCCGGCAAGGTGTCACGGAGCAGTTGCACTACGACGTCGTTCATCACCGGAGAATGAAATACGTGCCGGATCACCGTCATAAGCAGCAATACAAACGGAAAAAATGACAGGATGGCATTGGCCGCCACCGAAAATGCAAACGTATGTACCTCGGTGCGTAACAGATATTTCACGGTGGAACTGACCAACCCCGAATAGGCTTCTTCGGGCGGCAGCGTGGGTTCGGCAGCGCACCCTGGATCTACAGGAACGGCTGATTTTGACTGCTGGTCACTGGGCATTTTCTCCAATCCTATCAGACAGTTGCGCTCCATCGGCGGCACGGAAGGACATCGGGCTTTGGGCGGTTTTACCGATCATTCGATCCGCCGTTTCGATCGTTTATTTTTGAACGTTTCAAATTTCAGATTTCTTCGCTTGCCAGGATTTGAGTTCATGAATATTATCTGTTGCTCGCTGCCCGCAATTTGGGGCAACGAGCTGTAGCTTGGGGTAGACGGCCCGTGTCTTGCAGTCATAAGTCGCGCCAACACGATCGCTCCGGAAGTTTGTACCGTGGTTCCCTCCACGGTTCGAACTGATGGGGCTTTTTTTTGGTCGTGATTTTTGTCGGCGGCTGCGTGCCGGTTGTGCTTTCGTTTTTCCTTTGAAGGGGGTCAGTAGAGGAGCGCTAGCTTCACGGAGGAAAGCGAAAGTTAAATCATTGAGCAGAGGCGAAAGGAGTTCTTTGTGAGAGAGAAGGGCACAGTCAAGTGGTTCAACGGGGCTAAAGGATACGGTTTCATCCAGCGCTCCACCGGGGAGGACGTTTTCGTTCACTTCTCCGCCATCCAGGAGAACGGCTATCGAACGCTGAACGAAGGCGAAACTGTGGAGTTTGATCTGCTGAAGGGGCCGAAAGGCTTCCAGGCAGGAAATGTCGTGCGGGTGCAATAAAAAGTCCCAGGTTTAACCACTGCAAGCCCTCTCAGCTTCCCCTGGGAGGGTTTTTTTCTTGCGAAGTTTCGAACCTTATTGCACTTCGATGGACACAAGGTCGCCGTCGTTTTTCCCCCCTGCCTTATAGTTCGCAATCACGGCGCGGTCGGTCCACTCGCAGGAAAATTCATCGGCTCCGACAACCAGCAATGATTTGTAATCGGCAGTGCGCAGTTTCAATGTTCGGGCGCTGGTTCTGACCGTCAAAATCGCCAGCGGACTTTGGCTGCAATCTACCCTGGTTAGCTTGCCTCTAACGAATTGGACTTTGCGCCGGTCTATCGCGGGCTCGGTTGGAGGTGCTTGAGCCTGGGCAGAGGTGTCATCCTCCGAATCACCACTCGTTACCGTCTCGGGTGGACTGGCTGCTGTTTTGTCCGATGCACTTTGAGGCAGTACTCCATACTTCTTCAGCGTGGGAAGATCTTCCAGGCTCTTGCGAGCCGTCTGCGATATCTGAGGGATTGAACTGTCCTTCAGCCGCTCGAGCAGAGCAGTAGCGTCATCCCACTTCTTTCCGGCGAGATCGATCTGCGCCAGGGTTAGAAGATATTGCTCGCTGCGCGGACTGAGTTGGATCGCGACCTTGATCGACTCCGCTGCAGAGTGAACGCCGCCGCCCTGCAACCGCGCTATGGCCAGCATGTGAATGAGCCTCGGCGAAGTCGGTCTCTTTATCGACCACGAATATCAGGTCCTGAATCATGTTGGAGACGCCTTCAATCGGTTTCCCGCTCGACTGCGCGGCGCGAAATTTCACCAGCGCCAGATAGTAGTGTGTCCACGTATCACGAGCGTCGAGTTCCCGCGCCCTTTGCAATTCCTCGGTTGCTTCATCGAATTCCTTTCTGTCCATGCGGGCCCAGGCCATGGCGCGGTGCGCGATGACGTTGTCCCCTTTGGGATCGGCAATGACCGACGCAAGATCCTTCTCGCCCTGCTCGCGGCGCTCGGGCAGACGCAGCATCATTTCGGCCACCAGCGATTGTGCCTGCGGGATTGTCATATCAAGGACACTGGCGCCGACGTCGAGCGGTCCCAGCGGAGCAGGGAACTGGGTCAGCTTGCCCCCCGAGGGACCGCCCGACCTTAGAGTTTGGTTGCGCCGGCGCCGAGGCCGGGAAAGAGTGAAAGTAATCTTTCACTGCCTGTTCCAATTGAGCAGCGCTCATGCCAAAGGTCTGCTGGATCGCCTGGTCGACTGGGGACCTTTCGTATCTGCACCAGTCCGAAATACGCTCCCGCTTCGGACAATTTGTTCTGGTTGAGCAGGTAATGCATCACAATCCACGACTGCGCGTAGAACATTGGTGGGTAGCCGGTGGGACCGGGGCGCATGGCGAACAGTTCCGGCAGTGGCAACCACGGACGGGCCAGCAATTCATTAAAAGTCCGAGGCAGGCTTGAGTCCGTGGCCAACGGGAGGGGAAGTGCGCGATTCCATGGAAGATTCTGCGCGGGGTCGCCGCCAACCTGTGCCTGATTGTCGTCCAGGCGCAGGCTGGAAAAATATTGCGCGAATCCTTCGTCGAACCACTCCTGGGTCGGCGGATAGTTGAAACTTAAAAACAGGCGCGCAAAATCATGGGATACGGCTCGCCAGCTATCTTCCGCTGCCAGATCGAGCACGATGTAGTTGCGGTCGTCGCCATGCAGGAAGAATCCCGGTGCGGAAGTGGGCTGTCCCTTCTGCAGCGGCGTCACCTTGATGTACTCTTCGTCCGACTGTAGGGCGATCACATCGAGCGGTTCGGACAGCTGCAGCTTGGTCTTGAGGAAGAGTTGAGAAAAAATGTCGCGCATCTGTTCCAGGCGCAAGCTGGCTTCACGGCCTTTTTTTTCCCCTGCATCCGTAAGCACAGAGAAATGCGCGGAATTTACCCGGATCCACTTGGGTTCGGAGCCGCGCGCGAACGCAGGCGAGGGGAAGCTGAGCGCGAGCAAAAAAGCAGCGGGAAACAGCCGAAGTAACTTGCAAGACATGGGATCCAGCTGAAAGCACGATGCTACCACGCGAACCACCACGAGATGCCACGAACCGCGTAGGGACAAGGTTGCAAGGTTTCAAAGTTTCAGGTTTCAAAAACTTGAAAACCACGGAGGCCCGTGTGGTTTTGAAACATTGAAACTTGAAACCTTTGACAAAACTAGAACCTTGAAACTTAGAAACGTTGAAACTAGAAATTTAAAACCTTGCCCTACGGCGATTCGATCTCGAGCCTCTTCGCCGCCCACTCTGCGCTTTCCGCCACTAATGGGTCTTCGTCCGATCTTCAGTTTCTCCAGCAGTGGTTCGAAATTTCTGTCACCGCTGTTGCCCATGGCAATGACCGCATTGCGCCGCAGGCCGCTGCGTTTTGCGCGGCGGATTGCCGATCCGCGAAACTTGTCTCGGAACTCTTCCTCGGTCATTACGGCCAGCCACTCCAGCGCGGGATTCACAAAACCTTCACGCGGCTGAAATTCAGGTGCGCTGGTGGCCGGAGCTTTGCGGTTCCACGGACAGACGTCCTGGCAGATGTCGCAGCCAAAAACTTCGTGACCCATGCCGGCGCGCAAGTCTTCTGCGATGGCGCCTCGCTTCTCGATGGTCAGATACGAAATGCAGCGATTCGAATCCAGTTGGTAGGGCGCGACCAGCGCGTCCGTGGGGCAGGCATCGATACAGCGGGTACAAGTGCCGCACCGGTCAGGCGCGGGCAGATCAGGCGCGAGTTCAATCGAAGTCAAAATCACGCCCAGAAACAACCACGATCCCAGCTTCTGATTAATGATGCAGGTGTTCTTCCCAATCCATCCGACGCCCGCGTACTTTGCATACACCCGCTCCACGAGAGGACCAGTGTCGACGTAGCAGCGCGTTTGCAGTTGTGAGTCGCCAACTGCGTCGCGGAGCCTTCCCTCTACGGTCCGCAACCGGCGCATTACCGCGTCGTGATAATCCTCTTTTCCCCAGGCGTAGCGGGCAATCCACCCCCGCTGCGGATCATCCACGTGGGTCGAGTAAGGTTGAGCCGTGTTGTAGTTGATGGCACAGACGATTACGCTGCGAACCCACGGCAGTGTCGAGCGCAGAGAAGCCCGTTTAAGTCCGCCGGAGTCATCGCGGGCCTCCATATATTTCATCTCTCCGGCGCGGCCGGCGTCGATCCATTCTCGAAAGCGATCCAATTCGTCGAACTCATGGACTGGCGCAATGCCCGCCAGTTCGAAGCCGGCATCGATAGCTGCCTGTTTCACCAGGTCTGTGATTTGACGGTCTGAATTCAATCGAGGTCCGATTTCGTAGCGGCATCCTGCCGACTATCGCCGCGACGGTAACGCCACTTAGTACAAAAACGTTTCCTGCTTTGGGATTCGTCGATCCGAGTCTTCGCCCTTACTAATGTGGCTGCGAAGCTCGTCAGCTCCATACTATTCGATAAGGACGAAATCAATATGTCGTTCGGAATCTACCTCACCGGCTGTGTGGTGGTAATTGCAGGGCTCATCTACGGTGCGAGCTTAATGCACGTGCCGACCCAGTGGATGGTGGTAAGCGGACTCGTGCTCGTGGGACTTGGAATTCTCATGGGTGTCAAAGTCACTCGCCAGAAAGATTCCGCGACCTAGGCGGACGGAGAAGCCGGTCGAGGCTTTATCCACCGATATTAAGACTTGGGAGGAAACAGAAATGAAATTGAATTTGAATTTGATCGGCGGTGTATTGTTCGCCGCTGCGCTTGCTATGCCCGCCACAGCTCAGATCTCCGTGTACATAGGGCATCCGCCGCCGCGGGTTCGCTACGAGCGACGCGGTCCCGTTCCGGGTCCGGGCTATGCCTGGGTCAATGGCTACTGGTCTCCGCAAGGAGGTCGCTATGAGTGGGTGCCTGGACGCTGGGACCACCCGCCCTATCAAGGTGCTCGCTGGGTTCGCCCGGGTTATCGGCATCATCAGCAAGGCTGGCAGTTGCGAGAAGGGCACTGGGATCGCGACGAGCACGGACGACGGAGATAAACAAAACCCGCCGTTGGTCGCTGGTCCTTGGTCGTTGGCTCCTGCCCATGGTGTCATGCAGTCCGTGAACAATGATTCGCGAACGGCCACCGGCGACTTTTTCAACGTCTAGTTTGGAGATGATTCTCTTAGGTGGGTGGCCAAGGGCCAACGACCAACGGCCCGCTACCAGCTACATTCCCAGCTTCTTCACTTCTTCGTTGTAGTACTTCCGGTAGAGGATGTCCCATTCCTGGCTGCCCTCCAGGATGGTGCGCTTCTGGCTTTCGATCTTCAGGCGGGCGCTCTGATCGATCTTGGCTTCCTGGTTGAGCAGATCTTCGAGAATCTTGCGGACTTCGAGCCGGATGGTATTCGCGTCTTCGATGAAATCCACGGCATCCAGTTCACGCAGTGCCTCGGTGACTGCGTGCGCAACTTTGTTGACTTTGTCGCGGCTGATTCTCACAGCACCGCCTTGTATTTGCGGGTCAGTTCGCTCTTCACCTTGCGAAACATTTCCTGATAATTGGCGCCGGTGCGGCGCATTTCCTCGGAATAAGCTTCGAGAATGACGCGCACTTCATCGTTGATGCGGTCCTCGAGCGACAATTCCTCAAGAATGGCGGCGTGCACCTTCTCGGTGACGGCAGGCACGGCCTTGGTTTCAATATGCCCAGCCGCAATCAGCTTTTTGGTGACTTCGCGGGCCAGATAGCCCACATATTCTTTGGAAAGAAGCATAGCGCGGATCGAATGTAGTTTGTGAAACAGATAGTCTAGCACAGGCGGGCGGCACGCCCGTGCGCTTCTAGCTGCTAGCTCCTGGCTTCTAGCAACTAGCTCTAGGCTGAGACAATCGAATCCAGCCAGGTGATCGGGAAAATTTTCATTTTGAATCAGACCTCAGAATCTCAACGAAAACAAAAAACTATAGGCAGGTAACTAGAAGCTAGAAGCCAGGAGCTAGTAGCCAGAAGCTAGCAGCCCTCGAAAAACAGGGATACAATGCAGAAATAAATGTCTCCTGGACCCGACAATCTGGCTGTTCTTAAAGACGACATGATTGCCTTTATCGAAGGCCACGGCATGCGCCGGTTCCATGGCTACGTCGATTACGAGGAGGTACAGAGCGTCGTCTGGAAGACGGAGAACAATCCCGACAGCTGGAAGGACTTTGTGGAACTGGCCAAAGCCGCTGCCGCACCCTTCCTGACCATGGATTCGTGGACCATGCGGCGGGAAGAACTGGACCAGATGATCGAGCGGCTGGGCCATGCCGAATTTACCAATGACGAAGACCTGGAAGAGGCGCGCTGGCTGAAGACCTACATCGGCAAGACCGGCTTCGTGCAACTCGGTTTTGCCCACCAGGGCATCATGATGGTCTACGAAGCGTCCACCGACTGGTACGATCACTACCAGCGGCTTCTGGAACTGTCCGAGGACTTCGGCGGTATCCCCATCGACGAACCTGACCAGGACGACGAAACCTGACATCCGCATTGATGAATTTCTTTGCGAACTCTGCGGTCCCTTGGCGTCCTTTGCGGTCAAGAGCTTTTAACCGCAAAGCTCGCCAGGAGGTGCAAAGGTCGCAAAGAACCCCGCGATCGCCGACCTCTTTTTCAAAAGCAGGAATTGTTTTTGCACATGCGCTGGGATTTAAAAACCGCTGACTCCGCAAGTTGTCGAGTCGTCTCTCATCGGAATTGAGTTCGCATCCATCGCTTCGCCTGAAGGATCCGAACCTCGCTCGAACTCTCGCTCGCTTGCTGGTGATGCGCGGCATCACCAGTCTCGAAGCGGCCGAGCAATTCCTCACTCCCTCGCTCTCGCAATTGCACTCTCCTTATTTGATGGCCGGGATGAAATCTGCCGTCGACCGCATCGAAGCTGCAATCGAGAACAAAGAACAGATCCTGATCTACGGCGACTACGACGTCGATGGAACCACCGCTATCGTTATCCTCAAAACCGCGATTGAGCTATGCGGCGGCAGCTGCTGACTTCCACGTTCCGCATCGCATCCGCGACGGCTACGACATGCGCGACGACGTCATCGAACGCGCCGCCGCGGCCGGCATCAAGCTCATCATCAGCGTGGACATGGGCATCCGCGCCTTCGCTCCGGCCGAAACCGCGCGGCGCCTGGGCGTTGATCTGATCGTCACCGATCATCATCTTCCGGGTCCGCAGGGCATTCCGGCGGCGCTGGCCGTGGTGAATCCCAATCAGGCGGGTTGCGAGTATCCATGTAAGGCGTTGTGCGGCGCGGGCGTTGCCTTCAAATTGGCCCAGGGACTGATCGAGCGCAGAATTCCGGAAGCCGGACGAACTCGCTTGTTGAATTCGTTCATGAAAGTGGTGGCGATTGCCACCATCGCCGACGCGGTGCCGCTCATCGGAGAAAACCGGGTCTTCGCCAAGCTGGGACTGGAAGGCCTGCGCTCACCGGTGAATCCCGGACTCCGAGCGCTGATCGAAGTCGCACAACTCAGCCATGGGCGTCCACTTTCATCCGGTGAAGTTGCATTTCGTATTGCGCCGCGCATCAACGCCGCCGGCCGCATGGACGTGGCCCGCGACGTCATTGAACTGTTCAACGTGAAAGATCCAATCCGCGCTCGTGAGCTGGCCAACAAGCTCGATCAACTGAACAGCGACCGGCAGGAAGAAGAGCGCCGCATTCTGCAGTCGATCTTTGCTCACTTCGAAGAACAACCGACTCTGCGCGAGGCCTTCTGCATCGTGATCGACGGCGAAGGCTGGCACCGCGGTGTGATCGGAATCACTGCGACTCGCGTCGTCGAGCGTTACGGACGTCCCGCGCTGGTGATCTCGCGCAATGGCGAGGAGGCGCACGGCTCGGGCCGTTCCATTCGCCCCTTTCATCTGCTGAATGCGCTCGAGTCATGTGCGGATTTGTTCACGCGCTTTGGCGGACACTCGCACGCCGTCGGCTTCTCGTTGCCATCGGCAAATCTTCCTGCATTGCGAACGCGTCTCGACGAATACGCACGCAGCCGTCTGACTCTCGCTGACTTCGACCCGTCGCTCAATTTCGATGTTGAACTTTCACTCGATCAGGTGACACCCGAATTTTTCAGTATCCTGCAAAGGCTGGAACCGTTCGGAGTAGGGAATCCCCAACCGGTTTTCACTGCCCGAGGCGTCCGTCTCATGGCTTCGCCACGAGTCATGAAGGACAAGCACGTGAAGCTGAAACTGTCGCCGGCGATCGCGTCGTTATCACAGGGTTCGGACGGACCTGATCTCGCGATTCTGACCACTCCACGCTGCGATCCCGATTCCTCGACTCTACGCCGCGATGAAGTGCAGGCAGGCCACTGACAACCGTCAGGCCACAGACAGCAAGTGGCGCAAGGCCATCACCTTCGATGCGTTGGGCTGGCACATGGCGGAGCGCTGTCAGCAAACCGGACTGCTTCCCGGCGACACTCTGGACATTGCCTTCACCATCGACAACAACGATCACCCCGAATACGGCGGCCTCGAACTCGCATTGAAAGACTTCGCGCGATTGGAGAAGACGTCTGATGACAGTTCGGCGCTTCAGCCCAAAAAGATCGCGGCCGGGCTGTAGAAGTGATCGCGCTCAAGCGCTTCCGAAGACCGAATTGCTCTCACGCCTCAACTGCCGAGAGCCGCGGAGCGGCGTCAGAATAAAGCCCCGGGCGCAAGCCCGGGGTTAAGTCAGAACCGACGCAGCCCTGAAAGGGCGAAAGAAATTCACCGCCGCGAACTCAAATCTTCGCCACCAACTAGATAACGAACTTACCCGCAATCTTCACCACAGGTGATAGTAGCCATTGCGCTGATCCACTTCCACTTTCGTCTTGAATACACCTTCGAGACGATCGGCCTGCAGCATCTGATCTTTCGGCCCGTCCGCGATAATCCGCCCGTTCGACATCAGCAGCACGCGCTCGATTTCCGGAATCAGATCGGAGAGATCGTGCGTCACCAGAATGATTCCGATTCCAGCTTTGGCCAGCGAGCTCATGCTCTGGCGCAAACTATGCCGGGCGAAGACGTCGAGTGAGTTGCTCGGTTCATCGAATAACAAGGCCCGCGGTTTGTGGACCAGGGCACGCGCGATCAGTACACGCCGGGCCTCTCCGGAGGACATTTCGGCAACCGGACGCTCGGCCAGGTGCGATATCTGCAGTTGCGCCAGCGCAGCTTCGGCCAGTTCGAGATGCTTCGGATCGACCACATGATGAGGGAAAATGCGCGCGCTGCTGAAGAATCCCGACAGGACGACATCGCGTCCGCTGACATCGCCGGAACTACGGGCCAGCAGATCGTTCGAGACAATGCCCAGCATGGCACGCAGTTCGAAGACGTCCCAACGGTCTTGCCCCAGGATGGTCATCGATGAACCGTCCCGCACCACGGGATAACATTCCCGGGTAATTGTCTTAATCAGCGTGGATTTGCCGCAACCATTCGGTCCCAGGATGGCGACATGTTCGTCGCCCCGGATCACCAGGCTGAAGTCCTCAAGCACAACTTTCTCTCCGCGCATCACGGAAATATTCTGCAAATCCAGCAGAGCGGGTTCGTGCACGGTCATGGTGTATTGAGTTTAGACGATGACCGGAATCTTCTTCACGGACAGCCGCTCAGGCAGACCCAGTTGGTAGGTCAGCCTTAGCGGCTTTTGATTCTGGGTGGAGCAGCGCTTTAGCGCTGCATGAAAGCCGCCTTCCGGGTGCGGCGTCAGCCGCTGAGGTAGCTCGCGGGCTGAAGCCCGGCGCATAACAGTAAGCCGACAGCAGGCCTGAATGCCTGCTCCACCCGTTTAACGCCGACAGCCGGGGGCGGCTGTCCCACGTGTGCGCCTTAGCTTCAAGTAGACTTGTCATAGATGTCGATTCAGATTTCCAAACTTCGCCGGTGGTTCGCAGCAGGCGCCATCGGCCTCCTGCTGGTGGTGGCGGGGGTGTATTTTTACGCGCGCGGAAAAGTGGAGAACGCGCTCAAGGAGGTGCCGGCGAAAATCGGAGTTGAAATCCAGCAGAGCGCGCAGGGCTTTACGGTCTCCCGCTCCGAGCAGGGACACACCATATTTAAAATTCAGGCCAGCAAGGCAGTGCAGTACAAGTCAGGCGGCCGCGCTGAACTGCACGACGTCACGATCACGCTTTATGGACGCGATTCCAGCCGCTTCGACCAGATCTACGGTGCCGACTTTGAATATGATCCGCAAACCGGCGACGTTATGGGAAAAGGACAAGTCCAGATGGATCTCGAGGCCAATCCGGAAGGCCTGATTCATCCTGACCAGGCGACGCCCAAAGAGCTGAAAAATCCTGTCCATCTCACCACGACGAATCTGCTGTTCAATCAGAAGACCGGCAATGCTGTCACCAAGGAGAAGGTAGAGTTCAACCTTCCTCAGGCACGCGGCTCCTCCGTCGGCCTCAGCTATGTGGCAAACACCACCGTGCTCACCTTGCAGTCGCAAGTGGATGTCGTGTTCCAGGGCGCTACGCCTGCGCACGTTACGGCGATTCATGGCACGATCACCAAAGATCCGCGGGTCGTGGACCTCGATCTTCCCCGGTTGCAGAGCGGCGACCGCCGGTCGTCATCCGACAAAGGCACTCTCTACCTCCGTGCCGACAACACGGTCGAGCGAATACTCGCCACCGGGAATGTCCATGTGGAATCCGATGATTCGAAATCCGCCAAGGTTCAATCCAACCAGTTGGAGCTGCTCATGGCGGAAAAGGGCGACACGGTTCGTTCCGCCACTTTCACCGGCGATGTGCGAATGCAAGACGATGGTGCCCAACCCATGGAAGGGAATGCTGGCCGGGTAGTGATGAGTTTCGCGGGAAAGAATGTCCTAAGCACGGTGCATAGTCAGGACAATGTAAGGTTGCTGCAACATCAGAAGGCTTCTTCGAAATCTGCCACTCCACAAGATGTAGAGATATCCGCGTCGGTCATCGACTTCGTGGTTGCCAACGGCCGTCTACTACAACGCGCCGACACGTCCGGAGCTGCGCAGATTGCCATGCGTCCCACTGCAAGCAGCGGACAGCAGACGCTGGTGACTGCGGGCAAGTTTCGAGCAGGATTCGACGACCTGGGGCAGTTGGCTTCGGTTCATGGCGCTCCCAATGCCCGCATCGTTTCGCAGAGCCCGGGTCAGCCGGATCGCGTCAGCACCAGCGACACTCTTGACGCATCCTTCCACCCCGGCAGCGGGATCGATTCGATCATGCAGCAGGGCAGCGTTGCCTACACCGACGGCGAGCGCAAAGCCTGGGGACAACGCGCCACCTACACTCCGGCTGACCAGATTCTGGTTCTGAACGGTTCGCCCCGCGTCATCGACGGCGGTATGACCACGACCAGCAAAACCATGCGTCTGAACCGGACGACCGGAGACGCCTTCGCCGAGGGTGAGGTCAAAAGCACGTACAGCGACTTGAAGGCGAAGCCCAATGGCGCCCTTTTGGCGTCGTCCGACCCGATTCACGTGACCTCCCAGGCCATGACGGCCCATAGTGGGCCGACGGTCGCGCTCTATACCGGAGACGCGCGGCTCTGGCAGAACGCCAACGTCATCCAGGCCCCGTCGATCCAGTTTGACCGAAACCAACGGTCTGTTGTGGCCCAGGGAACCCTTGCCCAACCGGTCTCAACGGTACTGGTCCAAACCGAAAAGAGTGGAAAAGTCACCCCAATTAAGATCACGTCTGACCGGCTGACCTACACCGACGGGGAACGCAAGGCACACTTCGAAGAGTCTGTCCAAGCCAAGGGAGCGGACCTGACAATCACCGCGAAGGCTATGGACGTGTTCCTGCAGCCGAGAGAACAAGCCGCTCCGAATCAGTCGGTTGGAATGGTAAGTGTCGGGTCCGGGAAGGTCGATCACATCGTCGCAACCAGGCAGGTTGTCATCGTCCAACCGGGCCGGAGAGCGACCGGAGAGCAGCTGGTTTACACCGCGGCGGACGACAAATTTGTCCTGACCGGCGGACCGCCTAGCATTTTTGATGCCGAACGAGGCAAGATTACCGGGGTTTCGTTGACTTTGTTCAGACACGATGGTAGGGTTTTGGTCGAAGGCAACAATACTTCCCCTACAGAAACACAGACGCGAGTGGCACGTTAAATGCGTACCCTGGCCACAGATGAAATCGGCAAATCCTACCGTGGCCGACGGGTCGTAAACGGGGTCAGTATTCGCGTTGGGCAAGGCGAAGTTGTTGGATTATTAGGGCCTAACGGCGCAGGAAAGACTACAACCTTCTACGCCATCGTCGGTCTGATACCCCCTGACACTGGCCGGGTATTGATCGATGACGAAGAGATCACAGACGTGCCCATGTATCTGCGGGCGCGCCAGTACGGCATCAGCTACCTCCCTCAGGAAGCTTCGGTGTTCCGCAAGCTTACGGTTGAGGAAAACATCCTCGCCGTGCTGGAAGCCCAGCCCATCTCCTGGCACGAACGCCGGGAAAAAATGGAAGAGCTGATCGATCAGCTGGGTTTGGAGCATATCCGACAGAACCGCGGATACGCTTTGTCCGGGGGAGAGCGGCGGCGCGTGGAAATTGCCCGCGCTCTAAGCATCAACCCCACATTTATTTTGCTCGACGAACCGTTTTCCGGGATCGACCCGATCGCTGTACTCGATCTGCAGAAGATCATCAGCGATCTGAAGACCAGCGGAATCGGAGTCCTGATCACCGACCACAACGTCCGCGAGACGCTGGCGGTGACAGACCGGGCCTACATCATTGATGGGGGACGAATTTTAGCCTCGGGCATGCCCGAGCAATTGGCCAGCGATCCGCAGGTGCGGAAGGTGTATCTGGGAGAGAGTTTTTCGCTGGTTTAGAAGTGCAGTCGTCAGTCTTCGGTCTTCAGCTAAACCAGCTGTGGCCTGATGGATGACGAGTGAAGCTTTTAGCTGACGACTGACGACTGAAGACTGACGACTGATTATGGTTCTACTCCAACCCAAGCTTCACCTGAGACTGTCCCAGCGGCAGATTCTCACTCCTGGCCTGGTGCAGATGGTCAGCGTTCTCGCGCTCAACAAGCTCGAGCTGCGCGACATGATCACCGCCGAGATGGTGGAGAATCCGGTGCTGGAGGAGTTGGAAGATACCGTTCCCCTGCTCGATGACGCCGCTCGCCAGGAAGAAGACCGCGAGCGCATCAAACCCGAAGAAAACACTGTCACCGCCGAAGAGAAGAAAGATCCCTTCGAGGAAATCGATTTTGGCTCGTTCTTTCAGGAGTATCTCGATCCCGGCTATCGCAGCCGGAGCGAGATGGAAGAGATCGAGCGTCCATCGTTCGAGAATTTTCTTTCCAAGCCCACAACACTTTCAGACCACTTGGCATGGCAGCTGGGGGCGTTGTCGGTGAGTTCGGAAGTTCGCGAGGCGGCCGAAGTCATCATTGGCAACCTGAGTGAAGATGGCTATTTGATCGCCAGTGACGAAGAGTTGCTGGGCATTGCGCCGCCGGCGCCACCGGAAGTAGACGCAGTCATTGCTGAGAACGTGGTGAAGGAAGCGGCTGCGCTGGGCCTGGCGACAGAGCTTGAAGAAGAGTTGCCCGCTGACGAAGTCGATGGATTGTCGGCAGGCACTGAATGGGACGGTCTTGATACGCCCTCGTTGCAACAGTCCGCTGGCGCGGATGGAACTGCAGCGGCTCCTGCGCCGGAAGCGGTAGCTGCTGCCCCCGCACCTGCGCAGAAAGAAGCGCCCCCGCCTCCGCGAAAATCGACTCTGCCAGAGTTCCGACCGAGTTTCAAAGTCGACGATCTGCAGGAAGCCCTGGAGTTGGTTCGCCAGATGGATCCTCCGGGCGTTGCCTGCCGCGACTTGCGCGATTGCCTGCTTTATCAATTGCGCTACCACCAGGCCCAGTTGGCCTCGCACAAAAATGGGAACGGTGAAGCCACGGCACAAGTCCTGGCAGACACGGTTGCCATCGTCGACCAGCATCTGCGCGCTCTGCAGAACAAGCAGTACAAAGAGATTGCGCGCGCCATCAACCGGACACCAGAGGCAGTGCAGGAAGCGCTCGAATACATTCGCACTCTCGATCCGCGTCCGGGCCTGCAGTACAACAAGAGCCAGCCTCGTTTGATCGAGCCGGATGTCGCTTTCATCAAGCACGGCGACGAGTGGCTGGTGATGATGAACGAGGACGACGTTCCAGTGCTGCGGTTGAATCCAGCGTACAAGCGCCTTCTGACTCGCGAAACCAACGATAAAGACACGCGAAATTACGTCAAAGAGCGCTACAAGAGCGCGATCCAGCTCATCAAGAACATCGAGCAGCGCAAACAGACCATCACCAAAGTCTGCTATGCCATTGTGACGCGCCAGCAGGACTTTCTGGAAAAGGGCATCGACCAGCTCAAGCCGATGATGATCAAAGAAGTCGCCGAAGAAATCGGCGTGCATCCCTCGACGGTCAGCCGGGCGGTCGCCAGCAAATATGCTCACACGCCGCAGGGCGTATTCGAGTTGCGCTACTTCTTCAGTGAGAGCGTGAACGGTCCTCAGGGCGGCAACACTTCGTTGCTGATTCTCAAGCGCCGGGTCAAGAAGCTGATCGAGGAAGAAGATCCCGGCCGCCCGTTGACGGACGAGCAGATCACCAGAATTCTTCAATCCCAGGGCATTCAGGTTACGCGCCGTACGGTGGCGAAATACCGGGAAGACATGCGCATCCCCAGCACGCACCAACGCAGAGTCAAAAAATAACAAAGTAGCGCCGGCGTCCCGCCGGCTGTCCGGATGGCATCTTGCCATCCGAGCCAAAAGCGCTACAGTGAAAAGTGTTAAATGCGGTGCCCGAACAGAAAGCAACATCCAAGGAAGGGGCGCTCATGAACGTAGAGTTCACCGGCAGACACTACGAAGTCACACCCACCATCCGCAAGTCAGTCGAAACCGGCCTGGCAAAAATCCGCAAAATCCTGGGCGACAAATTTGATACCAAGGTAATTCTCGCCATCGAGAAGCGCCGCCACAAAGCGGAGATCACCATCACTCCGCGCAACGGACCGCTGGTCAGCGAGGCCCAGGCCGGCGACATGAAGTCAGCCGTGAACGAAGCCCTGGAGCACCTTGAAAAGCAGGCCGTAAAATACAAGACGCGATGGCGCAGCAAGAAACGCCACGACCTGAAGAAATGGAATGGCAAGTCAGAGCAGCAGGAAAGCCTGCCGTCCGCGATCGGACTCATTGAAACCACCGAGACTGAGATCTCTCTGGTCGTCCACAAATTTCCCGCCGTGGCCAAGTCCACCGAAGTGCATCTGGTTCGCTCGGACGAAGCGGTCGCCAAGCGCCCCATGACTCTCGAAGAAGCGATCAAAGAAGCCCACTTCCGCGACCGCGATGTGTTTGTCTTCCGCGATCCGCAAGGAAAAGTGATGGTCCTGCACCGCAACCGCGACGGGAAGTTAGAGCTGATCGAAGCGCCGTGAACCGGGCGTCAGACTTCGGACCGCGGCCGTCAGACCGAGCCGAGACTATTCGTGCTCATGTGGGGACAGGGCTCTGCCCCGAGCCACGCTCGGCTGGACTTGGTATGTGCGAGGCAGGTGCAGGGCCGGAGCCCTCGCCCACCAACCCATTCAGCGGCTCTGACCTAAGCTGACTGTTCAATCGAGTTAGACGTTACTTCGTCGGTTACCACAGTGAATCCGGTCAGATTCGCAATCCCGAAAGAAGTCGTGATGGCCACATCCGAAGCGTCCCGCCCAGTAGCCATCAATACCCGCCCGATACGCGGCTCGACATGGCGAGCGTCAAACGTCCACCAGCGATTTTGCAGATAAACTTCGAACCAGGCACTGAAATCCATAGGCGAGGGTTGTTTGGGAACGCCAATGTCGCCGAGATAGCCGGTGGCGTAGCGTGCGGGGATGTTGAGGGCGCGGCAGAAGGTGACGGCGAGATGCTGGAAGTCACGACAGACTCCGGTGCGTTCGGTGAAAACGTCCAGCGCCGTCTTCGACGAGCGTGCGTGCTGGTAGCCGAACGCTACTTTCCAGTTTACCCAGCTACAGATCGCGTGTACGCGACTCCATCCCGGCTTCAGGTGACCGAACAGTTCAACGGCAATATTGGATAGCCGGTCCACTTCGCAATAGCGGCTATTTAATAAATAGCGCAGCATCTCAGGAGGCAACTCATTCACCGGATGCTCCTGTGCATCGGGATCAATCGCGTCCGGCGTGCCAGGGTCCTCGATCAGCGTGGAACTGGTGATCCGGAGCGGTCCAGCGGGCGCCAGCCAACGGGCACAGCGGTTTCCATAACTATCAATGTAGGTGTCCACTTTTATTTCGGGACTCACGTTGACCTCGTCCGCTTCGCGCAAGTCTGCTGCGCGCGAGGGATGCACATTCAGCATCCCGACCATGGCGACGGTCTGTGGAATTTCGAATTGAATGTCATATCCCAGGCGAATGAGCATAGTGATTGTCCGTGCCTTGGATGCAAACAATGCCCGACTGGGGAATCATTATCACCCACAAAACAATGCATTTTGGATTCAAAATCCGAATGCGAGCAAGCACGGTACCAATTAGCGCCGGCCTCGAGAGCACACGAAGTCTCACGAAAGCTTCATTCTGAGGCTTTCCTTCGTGAACCTTCGTGTCGGTGGTTTATGCTTTTCCAGATTGGCCGCTAGCTTGGAAAATGCTCCCCGCTATACTTCTCAAACAGCCCCTATGGAAAATCTTTCCGCGCAAATACTACGAACCGGAGTGATCGCGGCCATTGTCGTTAGTCTGGCTTGGGTCGCGCCGAGCTTTCTAGCTGGGCAGTCCTCTTCGACTTCGGCACCCAAGACAAAAGTCTGCCAGCTTCTGCCGACAACCGAGCTGGAATCGACTTATCGCGGCAAAGTGACCAATCCGCACGGCTTCGATGGAGAGTCTTCGATTTGCACCGCGAACATTGGCGAGGTCGCGATCAAGCTGCAAAGCGTTGCTCCGGGAACGCGCGGCGTGCCGACCTCGATCTCACAAGGGCTGGTGGGCGCGCGCATGATGCTCGGTCAGGCAAAACAAAAGCCGGAAAGCAACACTAAGGACTTCGGAAACGTGGGATGCATGAGCATGAAAATGACCAAGGGATTCGACGGTAAGTCACTGGCAAAACGTTTGTTCACAACTTCGTGTTTTCTGGTGGACGGCGGCTACCTGAACGTGACGATCGCTGGGAATGACGTTAAACATGTTGGGTTTGAAACAGTGAAGCTGTTGCTGGAGAAGGCAGCGGCGCGACGCTGAGTTTGCCTTCAGGCCAAGTCAAATTCCACACTCGCAAATGTTTGTGTGGCGCGCGACAGCCTTAGGCGTCGCGGTGAACTGTGTCCATCGCGAAAGCCGGCAGGCAGACGGCGATGTATTCTGCTCCACCTTCGGCGGGCGTGGAATATTGAATCCATTCGCCGCCGTGGGCGATGACAGCTTGTCCCGCGACGACGTCCATTTCACCGTCTTTGTGTTTCACGTGGACGGTGCCTTTCAGCACAATCGTAAATTCATCGAACTCCGGAGTCTGCCCGGGCTCTTCCCATCCTTGCGGACTGCGCATATGGGCGACACTGACGCCTGATGTCTTCGTGTTAACACGGCCAATGAATTCGTCGATCAGTTTAGGCTTGGTACCTGCGGCACGGATGCGCGTAGGCTGGGCGACCAGAGTGGGCATGGTTTCTCCTCGGGAAGCAATGATAAGCGAAGAATCATATGCAGGTGTGGGGCGAGCGCCCTCGCCCACCGTTTTTGAGTTTGGACTTGGTAGCGCCGGGACGCCGGCGCTACGTAGAAGAAGCAGTGGAAGGAGCCTACACGGACAGCAGGCGCGATTTCTCGGCTTGGCCTGTCGCCAATAGATCGAGAGCTGGAATCGAAACTGGCGTCGTCAAAGTGTTTTCCGGCGGGATAGTTCCGGTCTGCAACGCTTTCACCAGCATCTCCAACGCTTGACCCGTGTTGGGACCGGCAAAAATAGTGGCGGCCAGCAGCCCGCGTTTGACCCAGGCTTGACCTGTCTTTGGCAAACCATCGCATCCGATAAACGGCAGACTTAGCCAGCGTTGCCGGGCTGCGGTGTCGGGCAGCTCCTGGAATGCTTTTCTGGCGCCCAGCGCCATGCCGTCATCCTGCGCGGCAATGAGGTCGATACGGTTCTGATGGGAAGTGGACAATCGCAGCCACGAACTGACCGCACGGTACGAGCTGGCTTCAGTCCACTGCGCCCGCATCACTTTCACTTGCACGTCGGCTGGTTTGGTTTCGTACATGCCAGTCGTACGCTGTTTGGCGGCGAGGCTTTCGGAGGGGCCCTGAATGTGCAGCACCGTCCCGCCCTTGGGTAGAAGTGCGGCAAACTGATGTCCCTGGATACGTCCAATTTCTTCGTGATCGGAACTGACGCCAAAAATCGGGATGCGATGCGTCTTGCGAATCTCCGCGATGTAGTCCACGTTCCGGTTCAGAACAACCCAGCTGATACCGGCGCCGACAGCCGCCCGAGCAACCTGCGGCAACGCGGTTCCGCCCACAGGTTCGAAGATGATCCCATCGGGATGGGTGTCAGACCGTGACTGAATGACATTCAGAATCTGCTGGCTCTGAGTGATCGAATCGTTTTCGGCGTAAATAATCTGTATATCCACGCCCAGACGGCGTGCCGCCTCTTCGGCAGATGCAGCCTGTTCGATCTGATAATCGTTGTCGTTGGTAGTCAGCGAAATCAGGAATTTTAGCTTCTTCATTGAGTTCACGGTTCGAGAAATCATACCTTGACGCTCCGTACTTGCACACGGTGACTGAAGTAATAGTGACTACGGCGGTGTTAGAATTCGCAGCTTCGGGAGAACGCTCATGCGCAAGGCTTTAACTCATCGAGTCATGAATGGCCGACTTATCCACAAGCTGATGATCGCGCTGGTATGGCTGGCCGTCAGCCTTCCGCTGTCCTGGTCGCAGGCCAAGTTGTCGGTCCATTGGGAAGAACTGACTGCGCCCGATTTCCGCACTGCCATTCAGCAGGCCCAGGGAACCTGTCTGCTGCCTTTCGGCATTCTGGAAAAGCATGGCCCGCACCTGCCGCTTGGGACCGATCTGCTCGATGTGCGCTACGCGGCATTGCATGCCGCCGAGCAGGAATACGCAGTGGTCTTTCCCGAATATTATTTCGGACAGATCTTCGAAGCTCGCCACGAACCCGGCACCATCGCCTACAGCCGCGAGTTGCAGTTGCAACTGCTGCAGGAAACCACGGACGAGATGGCGCGGAACGGGTGCAAAAAGGTCATCATTGTGAATGGTCATGGTGGCAACGAAAATCTGCTGCCCTACTTCGCGCAGAGCCAGTTGGAAAAGCAGCACGACTATGTGGTGTACGTGCTGGCTCATGTCGAGACGCCGAAAGGCGGACCTGCAGCGAAGAGCACTGGCCCGGATTGGCATGCTGGTGAATCCGAAACTTCGGCGATGCTGATCTCCCATCCCGAACTGGTTCATCAGGACCGCGCCAAGAGCGAGTCCGGGGGCGACCTTGGCCGCCAAAAGTTGCCCGAGGATGTCTACACCGGAATCTGGTGGTATGCCCGCTTTCCCAATCACTACTCCGGAGACGGTTCATTGGCCACGCGTGAATTCGGACAATTCCGAATGAATGCATGGATCGATGGCATCGTGAAAGCCACCCGCGCTGTCAAGGCGGATCAGGACAGTCTCAGGCTTCAGAATGAGTTCTTCGAGAAGGCTGCTCATCCTCTGGACACTCGGCCGCAGTAAGCGCACCCAGTCATCGACTCTGGCGTCGCACTGAACTTGCGAAGCATCCGGCTTCGACCGGGTATGAAGAAAGGCATCGACTGGTCCCTGCGCCCAAGCCCTTTCGGGACTGACCTCCCTAGGATGACGTCCTGAGATATTCGGTCCCCGCCACACAAAGCAGTAACTTGGGTAACGTTGGCTGCCCTTCTCCTGCATGCTAATCTCCGGTATCAGTATAAAAATCAGCAATTTGCGAGGAGTTTCGAGTTAAAAGCCTGCACCTTCCGGTGCCAATGGAGGGCAGGCAGAATCCGGTTCCCACACCCGTGTACGTGACGGCGTGACGCGGTTGCGACGAACCGAAAGTTTACGATGCCACGCATTCCCATCTTCAGACTCGGACGCTCCCCCGAGGAGGCTCTGCCTCCGAACCTCGGCACATACACGCCGAAGCTCGTTCTGGAGGACCTGCAACTCGGCGTGGATAACCTGCGCCACGACGTCCATCTCAGTCCCAGATTCGTGGAACAGGCGCGGCTGCAAATTGCGCGGCTAATTGTCCGCCACGGCGACATGGAGGGATTGCTCGCCGCCGAGACTGCCGAACGGCCTGCCGGTACGCAGTTCATTGGATCCAGGTCCGGTGCCGAATGCTCAACCACCTAAGCCGGGCGTGTCCGAACTCAAGCCACTGCTGGCCGAGTTGCACGTGGCGGCGTTGAATCGGGCCAAGGCCGTCGAAAATCTCTCAGTCGATGGGTTGGCGCGGGCGGCAATCATAAAATTTCTGCGGGTTGAGTTGAATGCACAATTCGCCCAATTGCTGGAACGTGGACGGATGATGCTCAAGAGTTACGAAGGCGTCCGCCAGCAAAAGGCACTGGAGTATCGCGAGCGCGTGGCCAGTTTCCAGGTGGCGAAGAAGATCATCCTGCGCAAAACCGGACAGGAGCTCTTCCGCATCTTGCGCGAAGTGGAGAAGGAGACGCTGGCGCGAATGCGCCGGTCTCTTTTCGGCAATCGCAGTGAAGCGGAATACAAACTCTTTCTGAATCCGCTGATCTTTACCGAAGACGGCTGCGATACCTATCTGAATGCCGAGCACTACGTGATGCTGGGCAACTTCGACCGCGATCCTGACCGCTTCGCCAATGTGCGCCGGGTCGTCCGGGAATTCCTGCTTACGTTGAATCTTGGCTCGAAGGCAGATGACGATGCCGTGGTCGATGGTTGGCTGAATGTCCCGGAAAATGCGCACGAACTCGTGGGATCAGGTCAGATCGACGAAGCCACGCACGAGGGACGCAGCCACAAGACCCGACTGGAAGCCTGGGTCGAACACCTCGAGCGCGAAAAAGTCATGGATTACGTGATCGCGTCCTACGAGGTCGTTCCGCTTCTCGCCGAATATTCTCCGCGGATCAATGCCCAGCAACTAAAAAACGCCCTCATCTCGCGTGAGGAACGTGCACGGGTGGAGAAGCTGATTGAAGATCACGGCAAATTGTCAGTCCATAGTTTGAACTCGGCAGCGGCGCGTGTGGCGGCATGTAAAGGCGTCGAACGCGGCAAGATGGCGGCGCGCTTCCTGCGCGACTTCATGCGATATCACCGCGACCTGCGCCGCCTGGAAGCGTTGAATTCCACACTGGATGGCGGCAATCTTATCGGCAACTGGAAGCTTCGCGAACTCTCCGCCATGAACGGCACGCTCTACGAATTCCTGTTGCCGGAAGAGCAGAAGCCTGCGGAAGACAAGGTTCTACGCCACGTAATTCTTAAGGCCGATATTCGAGATTCTTCGCGGCTGACTCGGTCGCTGTTGGAACAGGGCATGAACCCGGCGTCCTACTTCAGTCTGAATTTTTACGATCCAGTCAACAAACTGCTGGCCAAGTACGGCGCACGCAAAGTATTCGTCGAAGGCGACGCCATCATCGTTGCATTGATCGAGCACGAAGGCGAAACTCCGCTGGCCGTCAGCCGGGCTTGTGTGCTGGCCCGCGAGATCATTGACATCGTGCGTGGTTACAATCATCTGCTCGAACGCGCCGGATTGCCATCGCTGGAATTGGGAACGGGAATTTCTTTCCAGGACTCGGCGCCCATGTACCTGTTGGATGGCGAACAACAGATCATGATTTCGGATGCGCTCAACGAGAGCGACCGGCTGTCTTCCTGCAACAAACGCGTACGCAAGGCGATCGCGGGCGGAGACAGCCCGTTCAATGTGTATGCTTTCCAAACCGTGAAAGACACCGACGCCGGGGAGAGCCCGGAAGACTTCATCCTGAAATACAACCTGAACGGAATTCGAATCAGTGAAGCAGCCTATCAACGTCTGCAACAGGAGATCTCGCTCGAGTCTTGCCAGCTGGATCTGCCGAAATTGTGGGGCAGCGAAACCTTCCAGTTGCACAGTGGCTTGGTCCCGGTAGGGAATGAGATTTTCAAAAAGATAATCGTGCGCTCCAGCGTGATTCCCCAGGTGGAACCGCAGAAATTTTCCCTGCAGCACTGGACCGAACGCCGGTACTACGAAGTCTGCACCAATCCTGCGATCTACGCGATGCTCGAAAACAAAAAAGCTAAGGGCAGTTTCTAGTTTCTAGTTTCTTGTTTCGAAACCGGAAACCGGAAACTAGAAGCTCGATTTCATCCTCACCGGCTTGAACGGAATCATGACCACAGCTTCGAGATCGACTGGTGCGCCGTTCTTGGTGGCGGGATGAAAGTGCCAGCGGGCAAGAGCGTTGCGCGCATATTGATCGAGTTGATCGTCCACGCCGCGCAGGACGCGAACATCACTGACCGACCCATCATGACGAATGACGGCGTAAAGCGTGACGGTGCCTTGCACATTGCGACGCATCAGTTCGAGGGGATATGCCGGGTCAACCTTCTGTGTAGCCTCGGGCGCAGTCAAGTCGCTCTTGGCCTCATTCGGATTCGGGTTGAGTTCCGCAAAACGAATGACCCAGCTCCCGCCTGCAGAATTCAGGTTCGGCATGTTCAAGGTCATTGCATAAAACTTCTTGTCACCGAAAATCCATCGATCTACGTCGGTGGCTTTGTCTTTCGAAACTTCCGAGAGGACGCGAGGAGGCGTGGCCGAAACTCGTGGCGGTGTTGCATCCGCCATCAGGCGAGTATTATCGGAACTCTTTCCCTGGGTTGTACCGCCCGTTCCATTCCCTTGACCTTGCCCTGAGACTGTCGAAGAATTCTGTTTGTCCGGACCCGCGCCCACGGTCAGGCCGGATGGGATACCCTCACGATTCTTCCCGGCTCCACTGTTGTTACCCGCATTCGCATTCGCTGCAATGTCGGGAGTGCCCGGTGCGCCCGGCTTTCCCGATGGCGTCGCGGCAAAAGTTCCGCGGCGATTGCCCGATGGTACGGCGTTATCCGCGACCGTAGGATGAATTCCGAGCGAGATCATCCTGCCACTTGCATTCGAACCGGCATTGCCTTGAATGGAAGGCGGCGGCGCCACAACGGCTGAACCCGCACCGCCGCCAAGTCTTGATTGCGTTCGGCCAGACATTGCGTATTGCTCGGCGACGGGCAGTTCCGGCGCGGGTGCAACGATTTGGGAGTGTCCGATATTCATATCACCCAGCCGGCGAGTCGAAGACGAGTCCACAGTTGGAGGAGGCTGGACGATCGCAGCTTGCGGTCCCCGTAGAGTTCTGGACGATTCTGCGTTTATGTCTGGCGCCGGAGCCACTACATTCTGCGAAAGCATCGCCGATCGCTGCCGGTTGGCTGGCATCGTCTCCGGCGCAGGAGCGACCGCAGTCATGGGAAGCGTCGGAATTCTCATGTTGGCCGCTGCACTGGTGGATGCCAGAGGCACCGCAGGCTGCGCCTGATTTTGCGACCAAGCCACGATGTTGGGCATTGGCACGTCATGATTCAGCTTGATGTTGGACGGAGTGACAATGGTCTGCGTGCGATTATCAGCCTCGGCCGGCACTGAAATAATGGGCTGCGAAGCATGTTCGGGCTCGCCTTTTTGCGGAAGAGGCCGGTGCGTTCCTCCTGTATCGAGCGGCGGAAGATATTCCGAAGGCGCGTAGTAAATGACGTCCGAACTCTTGAATGCTGGACGCTCCAGCACTTGCGGGCTTTGCGGCCAGAGCCGCACCGATCCCCACAACGCGATCACAAACAAAACGTGAAAAAATGCCGATTGCGCGAACCGGTTCCAGGGCAGGCGCGAAGTGACAAACACATCCGGCCAGAAAGATCCGGGACGGGAATACAGCGGTGAAGCCGAATCTGCCGCAGGATGAAAAAGATCCGCGAGGTTGCGAAAGAAGACCTCGTGCCAGGGCTCCAAATCCAACACGAATCCTGGTGCTGTCGGGATTTCCGACCCTGATTCGGCGGTAGGTTCCAAAAGCACCGAGGCTGGCTTCATCAAATAGACCGCGTGCGGACGAGGTTTGATTATAGCTTGCGTGCAGGGCCTCACATACCCGTCAGTGCATGACGGAATGCAAGCTAGAGGAGGCGTCGCGCCCTCTCAAAAACTTTGTCAATCGCCTTTACATTCGCCCGATGTTGATCCCGCTGCGCCGGTCCCTGCTTCCATGCTTTAATACGCACATGGCCCGACTGTACCGAATGCTTCCCGCCATTCTGCTAATGGCTTGCCTCCTATCCAACGCACAGAATGTCGCGCCAAATCCTCCCGCCGCGAAGCCGGCCAACGATTACTCCGGGATGTATTCGTTTTTGCAGGATGGCGAGTTTGTTCAGGTCACGGTGGAGGAGGAAGGCCGCGTGACCGGGTTCATTTCCCGCTATGGTGATCTGGAGAGCGATAAAGGCGAGTTCCTTGATCTGTTCTTCAAGTCGGGCAAACTCGACGGCAAGAACCTGAGCTTTACCACTCAAACCGTGCACGGCGTGTGGTACGAGTTTAAAGGGACCGTGGAGCGGGGATCGGGAAAGAATCCCGGCGACGAAGCTTATTACCTGTTGAAAGGCACATTGTCACAAAACACTACCGATGTTGATAAGAAGACCTCTTCGAAGTCGCGCGATGTGAGTTTCAAATCGTTCCCGCAGGATATGGGCGCCCCTCCGGAAAAGCCGAATTGATCCGCCTACCGTACTGGAACTTGGCGCCAGCGCGTTGTATCCTCGGTGCGTGCCGCGTCCACCAGCGCCCCATCGGTCTCCCACTCCGATTCTCGTCCTGGGGCTGATCATCACCCTTGCCGCCGTTGTGGTCTATTCGGGATATATCACCCGTCAGATTTCCGGCTTGCGCGAATTGCAGAACAACCTGGTGGACCGCAACCGCAAAGACTCCCTGCAACTGCTTCGCATTCAGAATGATCTCAACACCCTCGCGCTGGCTATGCGCGACATGCTGGACAACAATGAGCCTTATCCTCTGACTGCATGGTCGGCCCAGTTCCAACGCGTGCGTTCAGACCTGAACGATGCCGTCGGTCAGGAGGAGCAGGTAGCGGTTGCTGATCGAACTCCCGAACAGCGGCAGTATCTCAGAAATTCCATGGCGCAGTTCTGGGATGCCGTCGATCGAACTTTCGCGCTGGCCGCAAACGGCAAGCCGGACGAGGCGCGAAGCCAGATCCAATTGTCGTTGCAAGCACGGCAAGCGGCCTTGAGTACGGCAGTGGCGCGCCTGCTGGTGCAGAACAATGAAAGCGAAGAGCAGGCGGCCCAACGCATCGCTCAGATTTACGATCGAGTGCAGCGGCAGGTGTATCTCTTCCTGACGCTCACGCTGGTGGCGATCCTGCTTACCGGGCTTTATTCGATCCGCTCCAACCGGCAGTTGTTTGCGCAAGTGGCAGCACTTTCCGAGCAGCGGAGTGAACTGGCGCAGAAACTGATTTCGACACAGGAATCGACCTTGCGCCACATCTCGCGCGAACTGCACGATGAGTTTGGACAGATTCTGACCGCGGTCGGTGCCATGCTTTCCCGCGCCGGAAACCAGGCGCCGGAAGGCTCCAAGTTGCGTTCCGAGTTGCGCGAAGTGGCCGAGATCGCGCAGTCCACGCTGGACAAGGTGCGCAGCCTCTCCCAGGCGCTTCATCCCGTCATGCTGGAAGAGACCGGCCTCGAAAGTACGCTCGACTGGTATTTGCCGGTTGTGGAACGGCAGGCAGGCATTCACATATCCTATGAAAAGTCTGGGACGGCCTATCCTGTGGATGGGAATGCTGCTATTCATGTATATCGCGTCGTCCAGGAAGCCTTGAATAATGTGACGCGGCATTCCGGCGCACGGGAAGCCTGGGTGCGTCTGCGATACTTGCCCCAGACTCTCGAGTTAGAGGTGGAAGATCACGGCAGCGGATTCGCAGTGCAGTCCGTGAAACAGGGAATTGGGCTCGTAGCAATGCGCGAACGAGCGGAGTTGTTGGGCGGGGCCATTGAATTTGTTCGTCCCCAACCCAGCGGTACATTGATTCGGTTGACCGTCCCTCGAGAAAAGCTCGGAGAAAAATTGGGAGAGAAGCAGGAGTCGCATGCCGGATAAGATTTCAGTGTTGCTGGTGGATGACCACAGCCTGGTGCGGCGGGGGTTCCGCCGCATTCTGGAAGACGAACCTGATATCGAAGTGACGGGCGAAGCCGCCGATGGCGCCGAAGCCGTTCGTCTGGCCCAGGAATTGGTGCCGAACGTGGTGGTGATGGATTGCGCCATGCCTAACATGAACGGCTTGCTCGCCACCCGCAAGATTCTCGAACAGCAGCCCAAGACTCTGGTGCTCATGCTCAGTATGCATCCTGAGGAGACCCTGGTGCGTCAGGCTCTGGACGCCGGCGCCCGCGGATACGTCCTGAAAAACGCCGTGGACCTGGAATTGGGTGCGGCAATCCGGAGAGTGATGGCGGGAGAAACCGTGCTGGATTCGCAACTCAGCCGTCCGGCACCCCTTAAAGGTGACCGTGACCAGCATCTCACTCCGCGGGAAATGGAAATTCTGCAAATGATTGTGGAAGGCAAATCCAACAAAGAGATTGCCACCGTGCTCGAACTCAGCGCGAACACCGTGGCTGTCCACCGCGCTAATATTATGGACGCGCTGGGCATCCACAAAACCGCTGAACTGGTTGTCTACGCGATTCGCAATGGCCTGGTAAATCTTCCGTGAACCGGCGGCACTTTCTGTGCGGCATGGCGGGCCTGGCATCCACGTCGGGCTTGCTGCTGGATGCATTCGCCGCGCCCGCATCCCCTCCTGGATTTCGATTGGTTGATGTCACCGGTGCCGCCGGGGTTCAATTCCGCCACAACAGCGGCGCCTATGGCGGCAAGCTACTTCCTGAAACTCTCGGTGCAGGCTGCGCCTTTCTGGATTACGACGGCGACGGCTGGCAGGACATTCTCCTGATCAACGGCATGGACTGGCCGGCACGCAAACGCGCACGCAGCACGCTAAAGCTCTATCGCAACAATCGTAACGGGACTTTTTCTGACGTCACGCGCAGCGCTGGGCTCGATGTTGAAATGTACGGCATGGGAGTCGCGGTCGGAGATTATGACAATGACGGCTTTCCCGACATTCTGGTGACCTGCGTCGGACAGAACATTCTCTTCAAGAACACGGGCAAGGGCACGTTTCGTGACGTAACCAAGGCCAGCGGACTGGGCGGGCGGCAGGCTTTCAGCACGTCCGCGTTATGGTTCGATTTCGATCGCGACGGTCTGCTCGATTTATTTGTCTGTAATTATGTGAAATGGTCTCCCGAGCACGACGTGTTCTGCAGTCTCGACGGGAAAAATAAATCCTATTGCACACCCGAAGCTTACCGCGGAGAAACCTGCTGGCTGTTTCACAATCTGGGCAACGGCAAATTCGAAGATGTCACGCCGACCAGCGGAATTTTCGACAGCAGTTCAAAGTCACTGGGCGTGGCGTTGCTTGACTACGATCAGGATGGATGGCCCGATTTGCTGGTGGCGAACGACACCCAACCCAACAAGCTTTATCGCAACCAGCGCAACGGCACGTTCAAGGACGTGGCGGTCGAGGCAGGAATCGCCTTCAGCGCCGAAGGCAAGGCCCGCGCGGGAATGGGCGTGGACGTAGCCGACTTTGCCAACTCGGGCACTCCCGGTATCGCCATCACCAACTTCGACAACGAAATGATCGGCCTCTACCGCGCTTCCGGCGGCGGAAATTATGTGGACGTCGCCACTGCGAGCGGCGTGGGATTCGCGTCCAAGGACAAGCTGGGGTTCGGTTGCCTTTTCCTGGATGCCGATCTCGATGGCTCACTCGATCTTGCGGTCGTCAACGGACACATCGACGACACGGTACGCAACGTTCGTGGCGTCGGCTATGCTCAGCCGCCGCAATTGTTTCTGAACGATGGTCAAGGAAAGTTTCGCGATGTCGCCAGCGAAGTTGGAGGCGGTTTCGCGCAACCCAAAGTCGGACGCGGACTGGCTTACGGCGATTTCGATCGCGACGGCGATCTTGATCTGCTGGTCACCACCAACAACGGTCCTGCCTACCTTTATCGCAACGATCAGCTCGACTGGAAACAAGAGCGTTCGCATTCGCCTGATCGGAACAAAATCGAATCGCGACGCCATTGGAGCGAGAGTACGAGTCTTTCACGGCGAAACCAGCCAGACCCGTCTGGTGAAAGGCGGATCAAGTTATCTGTCACAGTCCGAACTTCCTTTGACATTCGGTTTAGGGAAGCGCGACATGATAGATCGTCTGGTGATCGACTGGCCCAACGGCGGCACCGAAGAGCACAAGAACTTAGCTGCTGGACATGCGTACGAATGTGTCGAGTCCAAAGGAATTACACGGCTAGCTGGCTTCTAGACCCGAAATCGCCGAGAATTCGCATCAGAAAATAAGAACGGCACCGCAGAAATGTGAAGGGTGCGCCGCAGAAAAGGAACGGCGTCGCGGAAATGGGACGGTCCACGTCCCAGCAATGGAACCGGACTGCGGAAATGAAGGGCACGCCGCAATAAATGGAACGGTATCGCAGAAATGGGAAGGGCGCGACCTTGGTCGTGCCACTAAAGCCCGGAGAAGCATCGCGCTTTAGCGCCTGAGGTCGGCTTTAGGCTAGTACTTTCTCATTATTGCGCCGTGCCGTCGCCGGAGTTAATTTACCTGACATCGACCTCACGCGGCCTACCCCGGCCGTGATCCTGAGGGGTTCACCCCACGAAAGAGGCAGGTACGGCTACCTGCCTCTTATTTATTTTCCAGCCTTCATCAAATCATTGATTCGCACCTTCAAAGTGCCAGCTGCTGCTTTTCCTTCTGCCTCTTGGATGAGATTGTTGGATTCCGTTCGATCCATTCCCCAGTCGTAAAGCTGATCGCCCATGGTTTCATGCGTGATGAATTGCCACTTTGATGTGACCAGGGATTTCATCGCGCCGGTGCTGGCGGTGGGAATCAGCGATTTTGCGATCTGGTCTTCTTTGTCTGAAATCGCGTTGTGCGCCAACTCAGACAGTGGATCGGGCCAATCCGGCGCCCCGCCGGTTTGCCACAGTGCACTCAGACTCGAGGCTGCAGGAAACGGGCCGGCTCCGATCAGATCCATGATGGTGGCGGGAATCGCGGCGTTGGTGACTGGCCTCGGCACTCTAAACCCCGCGGGAGCGTGGCCGGGATACCAGATCACCAGCGGCACCTGAATCAGTTCGCGGTACAGCGCCTTGCCGTGAGTCCTCAGGTGATGTTGCCCGAGCGATTCACCGTGGTCAGACGTAATCACGACCAGCGTATTGTCAGCCAGTCCGCGCCGCCGCAGTTCGTCCATCAGGTCGCCCGATGTAATCATCGACATACTTCACGCCGTCGTCGTATGCATCGATGTCAGTTTGTCGCGGCCATGAAGGTCTCGGATAATCTCGTGGCGCCCCGTAGGGATCGTGCACATCGAAATAATTGAGAAAGGCAAAAAAAGGCCTCTGGCGATCGCGGTCAATCCATGCCATGACTTCGCGATTGACGACGTCAGCGCGTTTGCGAACTCCGAATGCTCCGCCATAACTGCCGGAACCTTCCGCGTCCTGATCGAGCAGGGAAGTAAGGCCTAGCTTTCGCAGCATGCGCTTCACCAGGCTATGCTCGCTGCGCTTGAGATAGATGCGGGCAAACTCTCGGCCATAGAGAGTGCGTACGAAGGCGTCGCTGGACGAATGAAAATAATCTTCGAAATGAACAAAGCCCCGGCCGAAACCAAGGTCACGGGAAAAGTAAGTGCGATTGGCGGAGAACGCCCCCGTGCGATATCCCTTTTGTTCTAACGCTTCGCCCAGAGTGGGGAGGCCACCCAGACCCTGGCTGCCCCATCCCAGCCACGGCTCAGGCTGCACAGCGCCTACGCCGTGCTCGAACTGATACCGTCCAGTCAGCAGAGAAACGTGCGAAGGCAGGCTCCACGAACAAGTTGAAATCGCGTTCTCGAACAACACTCCTTGCTGCGCCATGCGATCCAGATTCGGGGTCGTGGCGCGAGAGTATCCGTATGACGAAACGTGATCGGCGCGCAGCGTGTCCACGACGATCACGAGCACGTTCGGAGCATTGGCGGTTGCTGTAGGAAGGCTCGCGACCGAACTTCGTTCCCGTAGCCAGCTACCGCCTTGGATCCCCGCGAATGCGAGTATCCAGAGCGCAACAATCCACGGAGTGGCCTTTTTCCAGAATTGCAGCAACGCGCTCTCGCGTTTCCCGCACCAGCGAGTGAAAGCCACGGCGACACCCAGAGCGAGTAAAAGACAGGCGCGGTGATAAAGGCGGCTGGTCAGGGTCAGCCAGTCGTACACGGTGAGAAATGTCAGCAGAAAGATGAGCGCTCGCATCGCGGGAACCCGAGGTACGAGGCGAGCGATAGTCCAGCAGATCAGAGCCGCCAAGAGGAAAAATATTACGTCGACGATCGGCGAGATCCAGATGATCTCCGGAGACACGTGCATCATCGGGCCCCAGCGGGCCCAATTAATTCGCTGGAAAAGAAGAAGTCCGATACCCTCGATGAAACCCGTGGCAATCCCGAAGCCCAGGCCTACCAGAAGAAACGAGGATGCATTCCAACCGGCAACAGACGGTTTATCGATGGGTTCGGTGCGCACGATGGGATTGAGTCACTCAGTGTAGCAGTCCACGAACCGTGTGGGGACAGCCGCCCTCGGCTGTCCAGTCGAGCGCAACTCGACGCATTCTTTTTCTCCGGCGGTTCCTGGCCGGTGGAACTTTCGCGCATGCTGAAGTAAAGTGAACTCCCGTAAACGCAGCGGCCTGAATGAGCCCTTCGCAAACCAGTCCACCGACATCTCCCGCACTTGCTCCGGAGACAGCTCCGGCTGCACGACTGCGGTTGGCTGTTTCCAGCCATACTGATGGTTGTCTATGTCGCGCAATGTGCATGGTTCATCCGCACCCAATCGCTTACTTACGATGAGCCCGTACACATCGCCGAAGGACTGAACGCGTGGCGTTACGGACGATTCGAGCAGTACAACGATCATCCTCCTCTGGCTCGTTTGTGGTGTTCGCTGCCTCTTCTGGATCGGAAGTGGCAAGTTGAAATAGAGAAACTGCCGGAATCTTTCCGGGTCTCGAGAATATCTCCCGATCCGGAGTCTCTGGCATGGCGCGCGCGATCCATGAATGTATTGCTTGGGTTGCTGCTCGCGTTATTGGTGTGGCGAGTGGCAGACAGATTGTTTTCGCGGACTGCAGCGAATTTCGCGCTGACCTTGTTCGCTTTTTCCCCCTCTGTGGTCGCTCATTTTTCAATAGCGGCCACGGATGGCGCTGCAACCCTTTTTATCTTTGCGACAGCATGGGCGCTGGTTCGCTGGCGACAGTCGCCGACATGGAAAGGCACGTTTGGCCTGGGTCTGCTGCTCGGCCTGCTACTGCTGGCCAAATTTTCTACCGCGCCTATGTTCGTGCTGGCTCTTTTGTGGATGCTTCTTCTCGGTACGGACGAAGTCTTCAAAACGCCAGCGCGATGGAACTGGGGCAAGACCGCAGCGGCGCTGCTCCTCGCACTGCTAGTGGTCTGGGCCGGATACTTCTTTCATGTTTCACGCCTCACTGTCCGCGACGGCACACTGACTGCTACTTTTCCTAACTGGAGCGAGCCCATCATTAAGCAGGTTCACGGTAACGCAAACTACAGCGTCCTCATTCCAGCAGGAGAGTACGTCGAAGGTTTTCGTGAATTGGTGAGGCACAACCGGCAGGGGCAGGCCGCGTTCTTTCTGGGACAAGTTTCCACTCGCGGTGGATGGAAGTTGTATTACCCGATTGTGATCCTGCTGAAGTGGCCAACAATTGTGTTGGCCTTGTCGTTAACCGGCTTCGCGATCGCGGTCAGAAAAAAGATGCGCGTTCCGCCCGATCTTTGGATCATGGCATCATTTCCCGCGCTCTACATGGCGATGGCGATCTTTGCGCGTTTCAATATCGGAGACCGTCACGTGCTGCCCGTGTATCCCTTCGCCATCCTGTTCGCGGCGGCAGTCTGGGAGTGGGCGCGACGCAAACCGGCCGCGGTTGCAGTCCTCATGTTGCTGGCATGCTTGAATGCCGCTGACGCGCTGCGCTTCGCGCCCGGTTATCTCTCATACTTCACGCCGTTCGTGCGCTCGACAGAAAGCTACCGTCTGCTGACCGACAGCAACCTCGATTGGGGACAGGGATTGCTCGCTTTACAAGACTATCAACGCAACCATCCCGGAGAGCCGATCGCGTTGTCTTACTTCGGCAGCATCGATCCGCGCTACTACGGAATCCAGTCGAATGAATTGGGAAGCCAACATGTTTCCGGCACTGTCGTGGTCAGTGCCACCAATCTTTCAGGACAATTTCTGGCTGATCCAGAGCAGTATCGCTGGCTGCTGCAACAGAAGCCGGTGGCGATCCTCGACCACTCACTCTATGTTTTTAGGGTTGGTGACGGGGTTGGTGATGACGACCAGCAGAAGTAGATTTTGAACAGCTAAAGGCTAAGAGCTAAAAGCTAGCAGCTGCTTTATTGTCCAGCCCGGAGCGGCGAAATCAAAAGCCGGCCGCCGGACTTTCTCGAAGAATCAGACTTCTCGGTCTGGTACGACAGGTCGAGCGAGCCCTCGGCGCTGGGAGCAGCCTGAGCCAGCATTCCCGCCAGGGAACGGAAGGACCGTCCAATATCGGTGCTCTCCTGAAACGCAACCGGAACTCCCTTGTCGATCGCGGGCGCAATCGCCTGGTAGTTGTTGGGAATCTTCCACAGCAGTTTGCAGCTGGTTGCTTTTTCTACATCCTCGTCGGTGAAGCCGGGAATCTTTTTGAAACGGTTAAGGATGATGCGTACGCGATCGCGCGTGGCGCCATCTTCCAGAAATGCACGAATGCGGCTGGCGCTCCACAAAGAAACGACATCAGCGTTAGCGACTAGCAGCACGGCGTTCGAATGGTCGCAGAGCAGCCGCGCTGTCGAATCGACGCGTCCCGAGCAATCGACCACAACATAGCGGAAGTGGGCCACCAGCAAATCGAACAGCCGCGCCAGCTCTGCCGCAGTCGGCGTCAGACCTTGAGGCTGCTGCGGACCGGCCAGCAACTGCAATCCGCCCTTGCACTGGGTCATCAACCCTTCGAGCAATGAAGCGTCCAGCCGATGCAGGTTTTGCAGGGCATCGACCACGCCAAACGTGGGTCGAACGTTGAGATGAAGAGCGCAGTGTCCCAGGGGAGCAAAGTCTACCAGCAGCACTCCGCCCTGAGTTTCCTGCAGAGCGATAGCGGTGTTGACAGCAACGCTGGTCGCGCCCGCGCCGCCCTTGGAATTCATCACGGTGAAGATCCGAGCCCGGCCCGATGTTGCACGTCCTTTGCTGCGTGATGCAGTGAAGCGTGTGAATGCCTCGATCAGGGCTTCGGAAGTGGCGCTGCGTTCCAGAAACTCGCCCGCGCCCGCCCGCATGGCAGCCACAATGGTTGGCGGATGGCTCATCTCGCCGACGGCAAAAACCGCAATCTCGCTTGTACTTGTCTGGATGAGTTCTATGGCGCTGATGGCCCGCTGAGCGTTTTGCGCGTCGAGGTCGACGATGACCACTTCAGTCCTGACATCCTGCATCTGGCGCAGGACCGGATCCGTGGGACTAGTCGGGAATCCCACATGACTGAAGACATTGCGGCCCATCCCGGTTCCTTCCAGGCGTTGCTGGAGCACCGTCAGCCGTTCTCTGTCTTCCGTCAGAAGAGTTACAGCTACACCCTGCATTGGCTTCACTCAGTCTCTAGAATCAGTATGTTATTGAGATATAAGGGTTACGCCAAGTGACTGGCGTAACTTGGTTGTCCCTGCTGGAGCATCCGGCTTCCGCCTGCGATACCGCACACCTGTAGCGAGTCTTCGAGGACTGCCGGGGGACAAGTGTGTCAGGAGAAATCTGAAGGAACTCTTCCATCAGTAATCAACATCTTATGCAAAAAGGAAGAGATTGGGAAGGAGTAAAAACCGTGGAAAAACCGCACCCGGCAGCCCTTTTGGCCGTCAGCTCTCAGCTGTCAGCTTTCAGTAAAAGACCGAGAAGTCTCGAGCCTAAAAGATCCGAGCCTTTGGGCTAAAGGGCTCAGGACTGATAGCTGAAAGCTGAGAGCTGAAAGCTAAAGGCTGCCTTTCTCACCCTTCCACTGCGACGGCAGGCGTCCCTGAATCGACCACACTCTTTCGAGTCTGGTCAGCATCGTGAGCCCTCGAAACCCGGGGGAAGGCGGCGACTTGGGCTGCGCTCTCAGCAGCGGAGAGATATTCGTAGCCTTCGAGGTGTACCGCCACACCGAATTTACTGTCCACGGGAAGCACACGCGTGACCCGGCCGCGGCAGCGCACTCGCATATTTTCGGTGAGCGTAATCTCGGCGGGCATCATGAAAGTCAGTTCGACCGCGTCGCCCTGGCTGACCTGAAAATCGGTGTAGAAGAAAGTTCCACGGCCACTCAAATCCTGGGTGAAACCACACCCTTCCCGGTCAGTCCCAGGCAAACGCACTGCTATGGGAAGCTGGAAGTGGAAGCGCTGCGACGCGCGGCGTTCAAAATGGACTGGATTGGCGCTCATGGTTTCTCCGCTAAGCCGGTGTTGCCGGACAACCCGGCGTTGAACTCGAATACTCTACCCCAGTCGGACCACTCGCGGAAGCTGGAAGTTGCTGCCGCAATAAAGTTTCCGAGAAACCACCGAGGGCAGAGGACAAAGCGTCGCGTCCTCTGTGGTTAAAAGCGCTGCGTTTCTCCCGAATTTATTAGATAATAAGCAGTGAACTCCACGCCGACAGCACAGAAAGCAGGCTGGTTACCGGCCACTCTTCGTGCTTTGCGCCACCGCAACTTCCAGCTTTTCATCAGCGGACAAATCATCTCCGTGATTGGCTCATGGATGCAAAGTATTGCAGAGTCATGGCTGGTCTATCGCCTGACCGGTTCTGCGCTGCTGCTGGGCGCCACCGGATTCGCCAGCCAGATCCCTGTGTTTCTGGTGGCCCCGCTGGGCGGCATCGTTGCCGACCGTTTCAACCGTCAGCGCATAGTGATCGGAACCCAGATTTCGTCCATGATTCTCGCGCTGATCCTGGCACTGCTCACGCTTACAGGCGTCATCCGCGTTTGGCACGTCTTCGTGCTGGCGGCGCTGCTGGGCGTGGTGAATGCTTTTGATATTCCGGCGCGGCAATCTTTCCTGGTGGACATGGTAGGTAAGGAAGACCTGATGAATGCGATTGCGTTGAACTCGACCATGTTCAATGGCGCACGAGTCATCGGCCCAGCGATCGCCGGAATTCTGGTCGCCCGGATCGGTGAAGGCTGGTGCTTTCTGGTGAATGGTCTCAGCTACATCGCGGTCATTGCCGGTCTGTTGATGATGCGAGTAGATCGCCCGACGAGCCTGGCCAAGCATGGTCCGGCGCTCGCGCACCTGATCGAAGGCTATCGCTTCGCGCGCCACACCGCGCCCATCCGCTTCGATTCTCCTACTCCTCGGACTCGTGAGCCTGGTGGCGATGCCCTATACCGTGCTCATGCCGGTCTTTGCCGATCAGATTCTGCATGGCGGTGCCCGAGGCCTGGGAATACTGATGGGAGCAACCGGAGTTGGCGCGCTGCTGGGAGCCCTGACGTTGGCGACGCGTTCTGGCGTTCTGGGATTAGGCCGCTGGGTCGCATTCACTTGCGGCGGCTTCGGTTTCAGCCTCGTACTGTTTGCTTTCTCGCGTTACTTTCTGGCTGTCGGTTGCTCTGCTGCTGCCGGTGGGATTCTGCATGATGCTGGGAATGGCGTCGTCAAACACGCTGATTCAGGCGATGACTCCTGATCATCTGCGCGGCCGCGTGATGGCGATGTACACGATGATGTTTATGGGGATGGCGCCCGTTCGGTTCGCTGTTCGCGGGAGGTATTGCCGAACACTTGGGAGCTCCGTTTACTGTGTCAGTCGGCGCGGTCGCCTGCATCGGCGCTGCATTTTTATTCTTCTTCCACCTACCGAAGATTCGCGTGGAAGCGCGGCAGTTGATCTTCGCCCAGGAAGTCGCAGGCGGAGAGCCGTCGGTTGAGATGACTGCAAGAGTCGTCGAAGATTAGGTTTTTGTAGCGCCGGCATCCTGCCGGCCCGAAGGTGGGGGCGGGACGCCCCCACGACAGCCGGCGGGACGCCGGCGCTACGAAATTCCTATTGTCCGCGGATCATGCGCACTACCTGCAGCAGCGAACTGTGCGCGAACGGCGCGGGCGTCATCGTGACAATCATCATCAGCAATGCGAACCCCGCCAGCCAGCGCCGCCCTGGAGTCACTCCTGGCCATTCTTCGACCATGGGATGCCGCATGCCGCTGATACGCAGCAGAATCGCCCACAGCAGCCATCCCGCCCAGAAATAAAACGCCATCGGAATCAGCGCCACAATCGTCAGCGTCGACACGATGCGATGCGCTCGCGGATTCAGCGCGAACACAATGTGTCCGCCGTCCAGTTGTCCGCCGGGAAGCAGATTGAGCGCGGTGGCAAACATGCCTACCCACGCCGCAATTGCCGTGGGATGAAAATAAATATCCTGCAGCAGCGACGAGCCGCCATGCACGTCGGCCAGCGGAAGCACTGTCCACAAGAATGTGGAAGATCAGCGGATATCCCATCTCAACATCCGAATTCGCCATCACACCCGGCACCACGCGAGAGTGGTGCATCGCGATCACAAGCACAATCAGCGCCGTGACAAATCCGGCGATCGGCCCGGCGATTCCGATATCAAACAACGCACAACGCGATCGGATGGGCGACTTTATGCGAATCACGGCGCCCAGCGTGCCAATCAAAGTCGGCGCCGGAATGAAGAAAGGAAGCGTGGCGTACACGCCGTAGTAGCGGCAGTAGAGATAGTGTCCCATCTCGTGCGCCAGCAGAATCAGCAGCAGCGTGGCCGAAAAGGGAATTCCCAGCAACAGGCGAGACGGTTCATGCAGTGCCCAACGCAGCGGAAAAAGTGGCAACGCTTCGTTTCCATGAACAAACGGCGGCGCATTGTTCAGGAAATCGAATTCCATCTTTGCGCCGACCACCAGCGTGGTGAAGATCGTCGCCACAAACAGCAGAATGTGCAGCCAATATCTGGGATTAGGAGGCCGGACGACGTAGACTTCCGCGGGCAGGTACTCAGCCGGTGGAGCGGGAAGTGAGGGAGTAAGGTCGGACATGAAAACTTTAGCGCTGCGGTAGTACGTGGAGACGAGGATTGTGGCCGCGCAGGTCGCCCCGGCGGTCCGAGCCAGGACGGTTCAGTCCCGGCAGTCCTGACCTACTCGATCGACTGCAACTCCTTGCCGGGCTTGAAGCGAACGGCTTTGCCGGGAGGAATCGAGACTTCGGCGCCGGTGCGCGGATTGCGTCCGATGCCGGTCTTGCGCGGCCGCACGTTGAACACGCCAAAGCCCCGCAATTCAATACGATCGCCCTTGGTCAGCGAGCGTCGCATGCTCTCGAAAACGGTTTCGACGGCCAACTCGGCTTTGGTCTTGGTGATGCCGGTCTTGTTCACCACTTCGTTGATAATGTCGAGCTTGATCACTGGAGGCTCCCGTCGTCAACCTGAGAATAACCTACCAAGTCATTGATGCTAAGGGACATATGAGAGATTGTCAACGGCAGCGTTGTCCCGTAAGACTCACAGTCGTCAGTCTTCAGTCATCAGTCTTCAGGAAAAGCAATGTCGAGTGCACAAAGGCTGAGATTTTCCTGACGACTGAAGACCGACGACTGACCACTGATTCTAAGGAGCTGCATGCTTAAGAGCGACCGCTGGATCCGCAAGATGGCCATCGAGAACGACATGATTAACCCCTTCTCCGAGAAGCAGGTACGGGAGGGTGTGATCTCCTACGGCCTGTCTTCCTATGGCTATGACTTGCGCGTGGCCGACGAGTTCAAGATTTTTACCAACGTGAACAGCACCGTGGTCGATCCCAAGAATTTCGACGAGCGATCGTTCGTCACCATTAGTTCGGATTGCGCCATCGTTCCGCCGAACTCGTTCGCGCTGGCACGTTCCGTCGAGTACTTCAAGATTCCCCGCGAAGTGTTGACCGTCTGCGTCGGCAAATCCACGTACGCCCGTTGCGGCATCATCGTGAACGTCACGCCGTTCGAGCCGGAGTGGGAAGGCTTCGTCACCCTCGAAATCTCGAACACCACGCCGCTGCCGGCGAAAATCTACGCCAACGAAGGCCTCTGCCAGATTCTCTTCTTCACCGGAGATGAAGTCTGCGAAGTCAGCTACGCGGATCGCAAAGGCAAGTACCAGTCGCAGAAGGGAATTGTGCTGCCGAAATTGTAGGTAGCTGTCAGCTATCAGCCGTCAGCTTTCAGCGGTTCCAGCTGTGTGCGACGAGAAATTGTTCGCCGCCGCTTTTCGGTTGAGATGCAGGGGTGTGCCTTCGTCGCTTTGCGAGTCCATTCCTGCACAACGTTTCCTGCTCCCGGCAACAAACGAAGCTTGGGGTGCAGTTCAATCCAGGTCGAAAGCGGCGGACAAGAGCGTCCGCCGCATGAAGATGTGGGACACGCCGAGGTCCGAGGTCTGAAAGCTGAGAGCTGACAGCTGAAAGCTACTTCTTGCTGTTCTCGCCCTCTTTAAACATGTACTTGATCGCGGGCTTGTAGACCAGCAGGTTGGATTGGCCGTTGCGGGCGACCTTCAGGCAGCTCTTGTCGTACCACTCGATACATGCCGTGAATTTCTTCGCCATCGCGCAGCACGATCACCATCGGGGTTTTCGACTGCATCTGCTTCTGATAATAAAAGTTTTCGGCGTTGGTCTGTTCCGGGGGCGCGGACTTTCTGCCTCCACCGCCACCACTCACCGTTGGGCCGGTGATCGCCGCGCTCGGGACGTTCAGGACGCTCTTTATGTTCGCTCATGGATGCCTGCGCATGATTGTGATCGGCGCGGTTTAACGAAGGGCGAATCAGCTTGCGATTGGCAAACCCCTCCGCTTCCGCGGACCGATCGGCTGGAAGTGAATCGACTGCATCTTTCATGGCGCCACCCGTTTGACACGCTTTTTGCGGGCCACAACACGCGCTGCTGCGATTGTGGGTGAAAGGCGTGAGTTGTTGTTAACCTAGCACACGGGTTGCGGCTATGACAATGGTCAAGTAGTGGGGGAGAAAGCACTTAGCAAATCAAAGGGTTGTGTAGTGCCGGCATCCTGCCGGCCCGATGGTGCGGGCGGGACACCGGCGCTACAAAGCGCGTCAGCTAACTTTTTTCCAGGGCTGTAGCAAATGCATCCAGCGATAGTGAGCGCAACAGGTTGCGGCGCATTCCTCTTTCGACATCGTTGAGGCGATCGGCAGCGAACGCGATCCAGCCGAAATCCGCGGATTCTGCCAGCTTTTTCAAGTCAGCTTGAATATCGGTATTGCGGACCAGTTCGGGCGTGCTCGAGTTAAAAAAGGTCAGGTCCTGTAGCAGGCTGTAAAGCGTTCGCAGCAGTTTTTCGAGCTTGTCGCGTCCATCGGCGCCGGCGCGGTAGGTTTCGGTCATTTTGAAGAGTTCAGTGTGTTCTGTGCCGCGCAGCGCAGTATTCAGGATGGTCAGGGCTTGCGCGCGGGCAGCGGTGTAGCCTGCCAGATCGAAACTTCTGGCCGCGCCAATCGCGCCATTGGACAAGCGCGCCGCCAGTGCGCGTTGCTTGCGGTGTCCACTCCGGACGATGCTTCGCCAGGTCCTGCTCGATCTCTTCCGCCGGCAATGCCGCCAGGGTGATGACCATGGAGCGCGAACGAATCGTCGGCAGCAGCTCGCCCGGATTTTCGGTCAGCAAAAAGATCGTCGCGAACTCCGGTGGCTCTTCCAGCACTTTCAGCAGGGAATTAGCCGCCTCCTTCATGAAGGACGACTCGGTGAAAATGTAAACCCGTTCCTTCGCTTCACCCGGCCGGTAATAGATGGTATCGATCACGCGCCGCACCTGGTCAACCTTGATCATCATCTGCGGCGGATCGGGCGGGATCACCAGCACATCAGGATGAGTCTGAACAAACAGCCGCGTTTCTTTCTTGTCGGTCTCGCGCAAGTTGTCTCGCGCTTCGACGGCCTCTTCGAAGCGGGCGTCGAGATCTTGCGACTGCGCAATGCGGACACAGTTCGAACACTTGCCGCAAAAATCAGGCAGGCCGTCGGTGGTGACTGGCTCAAGACAATTGATCGCCTTGGCCAGCATGAGCGCCAGCGTGTATTTTCCAGAACCTGCAGGACCCGCCAAGACCACCGCTTGGGGAAAGCGGTCGCGCGCCAGCATCTCGCGCAGGCGTTGGACGACGTCGGAATTGCCGTGAAAATCGTTGAACAAAGCTCTCAGCTTTCAGCCGTCAGCTATCAGTCAATCCAATACGCAATCAGCAACAGGCATCTGGCTAGATGGGATTTCTGAGTCTAGCAGAATGGAACTCAGTGCAGTGCGAGCGCCGGATTGCAGCTGAAAGCTGACGAGCTGAGAGCTGACAGCTGCTTTACGCCGTTCTCGCCAGTCTCATCTTCCGCCTGACAATCTCCACGATTCTCGCGTGCGTATCCGTCGCCGGTCCTCTTGCATCGACCAGTACAACTCTTTGTGTCTCTCGGGCAGCGATCGCCAGATAGGCATTGTGTACTCGGCCGAAGAAGCCGCGGCTTTCTTGTTCGAAGCGATTCTCGTCGTGTTTGGCGCGGCCATTTCTCGCGGAGTCCGCTTTGTTGCGGCGGCGCGCGCGTTCCACGCTGGCGGCTACATCAGAATCCATGAGGATGGTGAGATCAGGCTGCAAGCCGTGGCACAGGATGCGATGCAGCGCGAGTACTGGTTCGCTGCCCAGTTTGCGGCCGCCGCCTTGATAGGCTTCGGTGGAATCGGTGAAGCGGTCGCAGAGCACGACCTTGCCGTCCGCCAGCGCGGGTTGGATCACTTCCGCGATGTGCTGCGCGCGCGAGGCAAACATCAGCGCCAGTTCCGCCATCGGGGAAAGGCCGTCAGTTGCGGTATCGAGCAGGAGGCGCCGAATTTTCTCTCCCGTCGCGGTTCCGCCTGGCTCGCGCGTGACTACTACCGACAAGCCTTGCGCGCGCAAAACGCCCGCAAGCTTTTCCAGTTGCGTGCTCTTGCCGCAGCCATCGAGTCCTTCGAAGGTGATGAAACGGCCGCGATGTGAATTGGGAGACACAGGGGAAATCATAAATCAGCCGTGGCATTTGCATATCAAGACGACCGGCGATCTCCCCCGTTGTCACGTAGGGTCGGGCGCCCTATACAGCGTACCGCATCTCGCCTTCTGCTGATCTTGCCGTCGGCACGGCTCTGTAAAGATGTGTAATCGGTCATCAACTTCGAAAGCTCGGCGGGCGAAGGGCGCCCGCCCAATGACACACGCCACGGTGGTGACCGGATTGTCCAGCGACTGTTATATTCATGTGTTCTAAAACGATTTTGTAGAACTTCAAGGAGCGTACTTGACGAACCTCTCCGGAATTATCTCTCGCCTGGTATTTCTGTATTGCCTTGTTTGTCCCTTCAATGTTCGCAGCGAGCACTCCAGCTCCTCAGGTCACCCTCTCCGTCGATGCCACCGAGGCACCGCGAAAAATCTTTCATGCGACCATGACGATTCCGGCCAGGCCGGGCACGCTGACGCTCTACTATCCCAAGTGGATTCCTGGCGAACACGGCCCTACCGGTCCGATTCAGGATCTTGCCGGGCTCAAGTTCACGGCCAATGGCAAGACTCTGTCCTGGCGGCGCGATCTGCTCGACGGTTGGACGTTTCCACGTAGATGTCCCAGCGGGCGCTTCCAGCGTCGAAGCTTCGCTGGATTTCATTTCGCCCGCTGGGTCCGACGGCGGTGTCTACACCGGCGGAGCCACCGCAACCGACAAGATGGCAGTCATCAACTGGAATGCCATGCTGCTGTATCCGGCAGGTTGGACTTCCGATGAATTGAGCTATTCCGCAAGCCTTCGTCTCCCTGCCGACTGGAAATTCGGCACCTCTCTGGCGGTGGCCTCGCAGTCGGGAGCAGAAATAAAGTTTGCTCCGGTTTCACTGACCATGCTGATCGATGGCCCAGTCATCACTGGACAATATCTGAAAGTTGTTCCCCTCAATCCGGGACAGACTCCTCCTGCGGAAATGGACGTTGCTGCCGACAGTGCGTCCGCGCTCGATGCTCCTCCGGAGGTTTGGCAGCATTACAAGAACCTGATCACGCAAACCAACGCGCTGTTTGGAGCGCAACACTACCGCGACTATCACTTTCTGTTCAGCCTGAGTAACCACGTGGCCCACTTCGGACTGGAGCATCACGAATCGAATGACAGCCGGCTGAGCGAGCGAAGCCTGGTTGATCCCACTGCGCGGCTGCTGGGCGCGGGATTGCTGTCGCACGAGTTCGTGCATTCGTGGAATGGAAAATACCGGCGTCCCGCCGATCTCGCGACTCCGGATTATGAAAAGCCCATGCAGACCGACCTGCTGTGGGTGTACGAAGGGCTCACCGACTACCTGGGCGAGATGCTGAGCGCCAGGATGGGCGAGCGCACTCCCGAGGAACTCCGCGATTCGCTGGCCTACACCGCCGCTGATCTTGACCACACTCCGGGACGCGCCTGGCGAAACCTGCAAGATACAGCCGATGGCGTGCCCGCAATGCAGGATGCGCCTCGCGAATGGGAGTCATGGCGGCGAGGACTCGACTACTATCCCGAAGATCAGCTGACCTGGTTGTGGGCAGACGTCATCATTCGCCAGCAGACTCACGGCCAAAAATCGATCGATGACTTTTGCCGGATTTTTCACGGGCCTCCGAGCGGAGCGCCTCAAGTGAAGACTTACACTTTCGACGATGTCGTCAACACGCTGAACCAGGTTGCAGCTTACGACTGGCGCGGATTCTGGACGGAACGCCTGACCAACCACGGTCCCGGCGCGCCGCTGGGAGGCATTGAAGGCAGCGGTTGGAAACTGGTGTATGACGATACTCGGTCGGGGCTGGTCCAGGCCGTCGAGTCTGAGCGGGGTTCCGTGAATGCCGCTTACTCGATAGGACTAAGCCTCAAAGGCGATGGAACGATTACAGACACCGTCGAAGGTTTGCCGGCAGCGCGGGCGGGAATTGGTCCCGGCATGAAGCTGGTCGCGGTGAATGGCAGGAAGTTTTCGAAAGGCGTGCTGCAGGATGCATTGCGCGAGGGCAAGAACAGCGCGGCTCCGATCGAGCTACTAGTCGAGAACACGGACTACTACAAGACTTACAAGCTGGATTATCACGAAGGCGAGAAATTTCCTCACCTGGTGCGGGACGAATCGAAGCCTGATCTGCTGAGTGACATTATTAAGGCTCGATAACGAGTCGTCAGTCGTCAGTCTTCGGTCGTCAGCCAATCTCATAGCTCGAGCGAAAGGCTTTGCCGACGACTGACGACTGATGACCGACGACTGCTTCAGTTGACGCCCGCGAACAGGTCGCTCTCCAATTCCACCGGTTCCGTCTTTACTGTTGCCGCCAGGTGAAACATTTCCTGTTCGCCTCGTTTCCTTGCGAACTCTTCGAACTGCGACCATAGCGGTTGCTGGCTGGTGTGCGCCCTGAAAGCCTCGATCTTGGTGTCGAGATACTGGCCAATCTCAATGATCGCGGTTGCCGGCGGTAAGCTGACCGGTTGTCGTCCGGGCAGAGTGAAGTCGGCGGTGGTGTGGTACAGCTTCTGAACCCGGTGTGGAGTAAGCGAGCCGGTCAGTTGATCGGGAAAGCGATTGCTTCGTCCCGCCCAGTGGAAGGCGAGAGTGGCGAAGACCGATGCCATCGTGTGGTCAGTGTGCCCGGTGACGCTGCCGGCCGGATCAAAAGTCAGTAAGACCTGCGGACGAAATTCCCGTATGCGAAGCGTGAGGTCAGAGACCACGCGCTGCATATCCAAACGATGGAGTTGGCCATCAGGATAGTCGAGAACGATTCCGCTCGAAACTTTCAATATCCTGCAAGCAGCGGCAAATTCCTCGCGCCGCATGGCGCATAGTTCCTGATCGTTGCGGGCGCCGCCACGATAGGAAGCCGCCTGTCCGGGCGTAAGGCAGACAATGCAGGTTTCGACGCCTCGTTCCTGATAAAACGCAACGATCCGCCGAAGCTGCTGGCTTCGTCATCAGGATGCGCGGTTACAACCATCATGCGTAACATTCAGGGATTGTAACGTAGCGCCTTGAGAAGACAAGGTTGGGCAGCGCCGGCCAGCCCGCCGGAGGGCAGCGCTGCAGCCAGATCAGGCCTGGCGAAGTTCAGCGCTACCAGATATTTCATCTTCTTCGAGCATGAATGCCAGCACATCTTGTGGAACCGGCGCGTTCCACACCGGAGAAAACGACTGGCGATGCAGTGGAGAGGGTCCGTGCTCGCGCAAAGCCGCGAGATGACGAGGCGTGCTGTAGCCCTTGTTCGAGGCGAGTCCGTACACAGGGAAGACCGGGTCCCATTCGACGATCATCCGGTCGCGCTCGACTTTTGCAAGAATGGACGCCGCGGCGATCGAAGCCGACAGCGCGTCGCCGTGAATGATCGGTTGCTGGGGAAGATCGCAGTCGAGGCGCAAAGCGTCTACCAGCAGGTGGTCGGCGCAGGGGTTGAGACCAAGAACTGCTTCCCGCATGGCCAGACGCGACGCCTGGTAGATGTTGATCTGATCGATGCGGGCGGCATCGACGGCAGCAACCGCCCAGGCCACGGCATGCTCGCGGATTCTTTCCGCCAGAACTTCACGCCGCTCCGCCGGCAGCAGCTTCGAATCGCGCAGACCGCGTATGCGATATTCAGGATCAAGAATTACTGCGGCAGCCACCACCGGGCCAAAGAGTGAACCGCGTCCGACTTCGTCGACGCCGGCGACAAGGCGCGCTCCCTGCTGCCATACTTTTTTTTCAAACTTCAATGTGCAATGCAGTTTCTTCAGGAGACGCAGCTTCGCGGCTGAGGCAGAGAGAGGTTTTGCGGATTTCAGTTTCGGAGGCACGAGAAGATGAAGCCATCTTCGCCCACTCAAAGGCTGTGGCGCAATGTGGAAAATCAATCGCGGCTGAGATCGCATCGCCGAATCGAGCCGCAGAGCGGCGAAAAGAGTACAGCCCAGGGCATAAGCCCTGGGTACACAGACGGGCGTGAGTAAGCTCAGACGAGCGAAAGAAGCGGCCGCCACCATTGTGTAAGATCGATGAGCCTTCGGGCTTCGTCGCTTGATTTTTACTCTCCTGGAGATCCGCGCGAGATCCTTCACCCGGCTGAAGCCGGGATTCAGGATGACGGCCGGGGAAGGACGATGCGGCTGATGGTCGGGCTTCCAATGGCACAAAGGTAACCGTTACGTGCCATTACCGCGGTAAATTGACCGTCACTCTCCCGGTTGTTACTTTCGACAAAGCAATTTATCCAGATCGCGGTAACCCACTTTGAAAGAAGATCAATCCAAACTCTCGCCCGAACGGCAGAACAAGCGTCTGCATCTCGCCCTGCCCATTCGGGTCACGTACTGGGACGATGCTCACAAGCCTTGTCTTGAAATGGCCTGCACCTATGACATTTCCGAACATGGCGCCCGAGTCACCGGGTTGCGTTCCGTAAAGGAAGCAGGAGAGGTTGTCGCCATCGAGCGCGGCAAGAGTAAGGCGTTTTGCCGCGTGGTGTGGGTAGGAGAACCGAATACGGAGTTACAGGGTCAAATCGGTTTGCAGTGTGTGGAGTCTGACCGAATCATGTGGGAAGCTGAACTGCGCGACATGGTGGAAGCCTATGAGCCGGTCTTGCAGGAAGCAAAATCGAATCAGCCTCGTACTTTCTCGTCGAGCGAGCGCCGCCGGCGCCGGGAGCGCTTCAGCCTGGAAGGAACCGCCGAACTGGTTGAAAAATCCGCCGCGGCGATTAAGGGCAAGGTGACCTTGCAGAATATGTCAGAAATCGGCTGCCTGGTTTTGACCAAACAGAACATACCCGTAGGAGCTGAACTGAAAGTAACGCTTCACGTGGACGATCGAAATTTGACGCTGAAGGGTCACGTCCGGCACGCGGAGCCGAATGTCGGAGTGGGAATAGAATTCAAGGAAATCCGCAAAGGCGAGCGCCAGATTCTGCAGTTCCTGATCCGCAAGTTAGCCGAGAAGCACTTCGAAGATACCCTGCAGTTCGAAATCCACAAATAGAAAAGCGGACGTCAGACCTCGGACCTCAGCCCAACAAAAGCCGAGGTCTGACAGCCGAGGCCGAAAACGTCCCGGTTCACTATTTCGCCGCGACTTCCGCCACGGGCTGCTCGCGATCGACATCCTTCAGGCGAGCCGCCTTGCCCTTTAGACCGCGCAAATAATACAGCTTGGCGCGGCGGACCTTGGAGGAGCGCATCAGCTCTACCCGGTCGACGACTTTGGAGTGCAGCGGGAAGATGCGCTCGACGCCATGACCAAAGCTGATCTTGCGGACCGTGAAGCTGGCCTGTGGCCCACGGCTACGGGCAATGACAACGCCCTCAAAGGCCTGCAGACGTTCCTTGTCGCCTTCCTTGATCTTTACGTGGACCCGGACGGTGTCGCCAGGAACGAATTCGGGAATGTCAGTGCGCTTGGCCTTGGCCAGAAGTTTTTCGATAATCAGGTTAGTCACGATCTTGTCTCCCTGTGAAATCTTTGGAATCCGATTAATTTTCCTTGCCCGTGATTTGGGCCAGTAATTCTTTGTCGTCGTCACCCAGCGTCGCGCGGTCCAGAAGATCGGGCCGGTTGCGCAGCGTTTTCTCCAAAGCCGTTCGCCGGCGCCAGCGGCGTATCTCTTCATGATCGCCTGAAACCAGAACCTCGGGCACCTGCAATCCGCGAAAGTCGGCTGGCCGCGTGTAATGCGGATAGTCCAGCAGTCCACCAGATGCGCAGGTTGAATCGGCTCCATCCACCTCCACCGCGGTTGTCAATGTAAATGACTCTTGCCGCGTCGAAGCCTCATTTCCCACTGCGCCGGGGATGAGCCGGATGACCGTGTCCAGAATCACTGCCGCGCCTAGTTCGCCGCCGCTTAACACGTAGTCCCCGATCGACAGCTCGCGGTCGGCCAGGTGCTGTCCCACGCGCTCGTCTACGCCTTCGTAACGGCCGCAGATCAGGACAATCCGCTGCAGCTCTGCGAGTTCATTTGCAACTCGCTGGTCAAACCGCCGACCCTGTGCTGACAGCAGCACTACACTTTCTTTCGCACCGGGCGCCAGACGCTCCGCGCGGCTCTGGACATCCAATCCCTCAATACATTCAAAGATCGGTTCCGGCTTCAGCACCATGCCTTCGCCGCCGCCGAAAGGGCGGTCATCCACGGTGCGGTGCCGGTCGTGGGCAAAAGCCCGCAAGTCGTGAACTTCGATCGCCGCCAGCCCTGCTTCGCGGGCCCTTCGAACAATGCCGTAATCGAGCGGTCCGCGAAAAAAGTCCGGAAAGATCGTTAAGATGTCGATCTTCATTGCAAACTCAGATCGCAAACTCGAACCGCGAACTCACGCTTGCGGCTTTTTATTACTGATCTTTTGCTGATCTTTCTCTTCTGCCGTCAAAGGAGCGTTCAGCTCAAGCATGCCTTCCGGCAAGATCATGTAAATCTTCTTGTGCTCGAGGTCCGTGCGCTTTAAGTACGCTTCCGCGTAGGGGATCTCGTACCTCTTCGATCCCTCCGTGACGATCAGCAGCGGCGCTTCGCCTGCTCCAAACTGGACGTCGGCAACGGAACCAATCTCGCGGTCGCCGTCTAAAACTGTGCATCCCACCAGATCGCTGATGTACGACCATCCCGGCTCCAACTGCGCCCGCTCATTCGCCGGAACCTGCAACTCGCTTCCCAACAGTGCTTCAGCTTCTGAAATCGAATCTATGCCTTCAAACTTCAGGACCAGATAGCCTTTGTGGGGCCACAGTTCTTCAATCTTCAACTCGCGCCGAGGCCCGTTCGCATCTTTCGGCAAGGCCCACAACCGCATGCTCGGCTGAAATCGGTCCGGGACATCGCTGTGCGGTTCGGTTGCAACTTCGCCCCGCCGTCCCTGGGTCTTGAGAACCCGCGCCAGCGTGATGAACTCGTCGGCTATTCCAGAATCTCCAGCGTAAAACGCTTGTTGAACTTCAAACTGGCCGCGCCCAGCAGGTTGCGCATGGCGCGGGCGGTTCGTCCCTGCTTGCCAATCACCCGACCCAGATCTTTAGGGCCGACAGTGAGCTCAAGCACGGACTCCGCACCCTCTTCGACTTGGTTGACCGAGACCTGCGCCGGCTCATCGACCAGGGCTTTCGCAATCTGCTCGATCAGGACGCGCATGTCTCCAGTAGGTTCACTCATATTGGCTCATTCCTGCTCGAACCGGCACAAAGCAGGATCTTAAAGTTTCAAGGTAGTGGGAGTTTTTCCCTGGATGGACATCGGAAAATCAGGCTACCGAAGCGACAGCCGGGGCCGGTTTGGACACGATCTTGCTGACCCTGTCCGACATCTTGGCGCCCTTCGAAACCCAGTAGTCGATGCGCTCACGCTTCAGTTCAATGCTGGCCGGACTGGTGCGGGGGTTGTACGTTCCCACCACCTCGACCGGACGGCCGTTGCGCGCGCGTTCCTTCTCGATGACCACCACACGATACTGCGGTTGTTTGCGCGCACCCGTGCGCGACAGACGAATCATTAACACAGAGCTTAGGTTCCTTTCCTATTTGCTTCAGGCAGGCTGAGACAAACCATTATTTTTGCAGAATTTAGCAGGTTTAGCAAGTTCGATGGGATCGATCGAGGTACCCGACGTTCTTTGCGTCCTTTGCGGATTTCCTTGGCGAACTTCGCGGCTCAGGATTTTGGTTTGAACAGTCAAACGCTTTACCGCAAAGTTCGCCAAGGAAATCCGCAAAGAGCGCAAAGGAATCCCTTCAAAATTTGTACCCAAAGCTCGCATTCTTGCTAATATAACCAGTCCAGTACAGCTCGGTAGACTAGGGAGACGAGAACAATGACATACGTGATCGCAGAACCGTGCATCGGGACCAAGGACACCGCCTGCGTAGACGCTTGTCCGGTGGACTGCATTCATCCTAAGAAAGATTCTCCGGCGCACGCAGAAGAAGAGATGCTGTACATCGATCCAGTAGAGTGCATCGACTGCGGCGCGTGCGTGCCTGTGTGCCCAGTGTCGGCCATCTTCGCGCTCGACGATCTCCCGGAAAAATGGGCCTCGTTCACGGAGCGGAACGCGAAGTATTTCGGACGATAAGCAATAAGCTCTCAGCTCTTGGCCTTCAGCTTTTGGCTCGAACCCTCTTAAGCAGTTCCTGTGTCGCGAGTGGAGATCGACGCTAATGGCTAAAAGCTAAGAGCTGAAAGCTGCTTTACTTTCCATCTCTCCTCCACTCCATTACAATCAACCGTTAACCTGCTGGGCTTCCATGGCACTGAAGGAGTCGGAAGCGATCGTCCTGCGCACGTATCCTTTGCGCGAGGCCGATCTGCTGGTCACACTGTTCACGCGAGCCGAAGGGAAAGTTCGCGGCGTGGCGCGCTCAGCCAAGAAATCGAAGCGCCGGTTTGGCGGAGCACTCGAGCCGCTGACCTACGTTCGGGCGTTCTATGAGGATCGCGAGCGCCAGGAGTTGTCTCGACTGGATTCCTGCGAAGTGCTGGAATCGCCGATGGCAACCGAAGTGGGTTATCCGCGGGCGGTGGCTTTGGCGCACGTTGCCGAGTTGCTCGACGAACTGCTGCCGGACCGCGAAGTGAACGATGCAGCGTTCCGGTTGGCTCTTTCGGTGATTGCAGGATTGCGCGGGCCCGATGTCTGGATGCCCGTAACGTATTTTGAACTGTGGATGACTCGCTTGATGGGGTATCTGCCCGACCTGGGCGAGTGTATGGTTTGCGGACGCTCGCTGAACGGCAGCCGGGCTTTTTATCACGCGTTAACCGACGGACTGATGTGCGTCGACGACAAGCGTCTGGCGTCGTCGGAAATATCGCCGGAATCGCGAACTCTGGCGGCACAAATGTTCCGCGCTCCTCTGGAACATTTTGCCGGAGTGGCATGGCCCAAGAAGCAGGGAAGTGATCTGAGAAAATTTCTGATTCAGATTCTGCAACGTCACATCGAGAAGAAGTTGATCACCGCAGGAATGCTGGAGAAGATCAGCGCTTAGCTATTAGCTCTTGGCTTTTAGCTTTTCGGAAAGTTTCACGGACTTAGTTTTTCTGTCACGTTCGGTGTTGTCCAGATTTTGTAGCCAAAGGCTAAAAGCTAAGAGCTAAAAGCTGCATGCCAACCAAACCCAATCCGCTCACGTTCCAGGAACTCATCCTGCGCCTGCAGAGCTTCTGGGCGGAGCGTGGATGTGTGCTGCAGCAACCGTACGATGTCGAGGTTGGCGCGGGTACGATGGCGCCGGAAACTTTTCTGCGCGTGCTGGGCCCGCAACCATACAAGGTTGCGTACGTGCAGCCTTCGCGCCGTCCGGCGGATGGGCGTTACGGAGAAAATCCCAATCGCCTGTTCAAGCACATGCAGCTGCAAGTCATTCTGAAGCCTCCGCCGGAAAATGTGCAGGAACTGTATCTGGAATCGCTGGGTGCAATGGGCATTGATCTGCGCCAGCATGACATCAAGTTCGAAGAGGACAACTGGGAGTCGCCGACTCTTGGCGCGTGGGGCATCGGCTGGCAGGTCATGCTGGACGGACTCGAGATCACGCAGTTCACGTACTTTCAGCAGTGCGGCGGCGTCGATCTCGATCCGATTTCAGCTGAACTGACGTATGGCCTGGAGCGCATCGCTGCATTTCTGCAGGATGTGAATTCGATTTACGACATCGTGTGGGCGCGCGATCCGGAGACGGGCAGAACCACGACTTACGGCGACGTGCGCCTGGCCGATGAGCTGCAATTTTCCGTCTACAACTTCGAGTTTGCCGACGTGGAAAAGGCCTGGAAGCATTTCGAATTGTGCGAGGGAGAGTGCAAGGCGCTGCTGGAGAAATATGCCGCCCTCGCCAAAGAGAAGAACGATGGCATCGCGCGCGACAAGAAAAGATTTCCGCTGCTCGGCGCCTACGATCTCTGTCTGAAGTGCTCGCATCTGTTCAACATTCTTGATGCGCGCGGCGCGATCTCGGTGACGGAGCGCGTGGGCGTGATTGCGCGAGTACGAGCGCTGGCCGTCGGAATTGCGAAGGCGTATGTGGATCAGCAGCGCGGCAGAGTCGCCGGCGGATCCAGAGCAAGAACAGTAGAGCAAAAAAGTAGCCGAGAGCGTTGTCATCCTGAGCGCAGTCGAAGGACCCGTATACCGGCACGATTGCAGATTCTAGGGAGCCTTCGACTGCCGACGTCCGCTCGCAAGCGAGCGAACTTTCTTCGCTCAGGATGACAGGGATCAAGGTCATGCCAGATTTTTTACTCGAAATCGGTTGTGAAGAGATTCCGGCGCGGATGATCGACGCGGCGTCGCTGGAGCTGCGCGAGCGCGTGCAAAAGCTTCTCGACCGCGAACGGCTTCTGCCCGCCGGCGCGTTGACCTATCTCGATACTCCGCGGCGCCTGGCTGTCCTGGCAGCGGATATTCCGGCCTCCCAGCCTGATGTTGATCGAAGAACAGACCGGTCCATCGGTCGCCATCGCGTTCAAAGATGGCCAGCCCACTCCAGCCGCGCATGCCTTCGCGAAAAAGAATGGCGTCGATGTTTCCCAATTGCAGCGCACCACGACTGCGAAGGGCGAGTACCTGATCGCGAAAGTCACCAAAAAAGGACGCTCTGCCGCCGACATTCTGGCTGAAGCCTTGCCCAAAGAGATCGCCGCGATCTATTGGCCCAAGAATATGTACTGGCGCAAACCGAGTGAACGCTTCGTGCGTCCGGTGCGCTGGCTGGTGGCCATGCTCGATGCCGCGGTCATTCCTCTCGAATTTGATGGAGTTCGCGCTGGGAAGCAGTCGCGGGGACACCGAATTCTTGCCGACGGCCCGGTCGCCATTTCCCGGGCGGGCACTCCTTATATAGAGGCGTTGGAGAAAGCCAAGGTCATCAGCCGCGAGCAAAGAGAAAAGCAGATTCGCAAAACTCTCGATGCCGCGACTCGCACCATTCCCGGCGCACGCTGGCGCGAAGACAAGTCGCTGCTCGACACGGTAGTCAATCTGACGGAATGGCCGTCGGCGATTCTGGGCGGCTTCGATCCGGAATTTCTCGAACTGCCGGAGGAAGTCCTGGTTACGGTGATGCGCGACCATCAAAAATACTTTGCGGTCGAGGATTCTCGCGGCAGCCTTTCGCCGCATTTTCTGGCGGTGTTGAATACGGACGGCGATCCCGAGGGCATCATCCGGCACGGCCACGAGCGCGTGTTGCGCGCGCGCTTCAACGACGCGCGCTTCTTCTGGCAGACCGACCAGAAGCATCCGCTGCGCGAGCGGACAGCATGGCTGAAGAATGTCACCTTCCAGAAAGATCTGGGCAGCTACTACGACAAACTGCTGCGCGTCCAGCGAGTCTGTAGTTGGCTGTGCGAGCAAATTCGGAAGGGTGGCATCGCAGTCCGTCCGGGCGTGGTTCACAAGGCGGCTCTGCTGGCGAAAGCCGATCTCACGACCGAGTTGGTCAAAGAGTTTACGGAACTGCAGGGCATTGTGGGCGGGTTGTACGCCCGAGTTCAGGAACTCGATCCCGACATGAAGGCCGATGCCCGCGAAGCCGTCGCGACTGCGATTTACGATCACTACAAGCCGGAGTCGATGGAAGATTCAGTTCCACGAACCGTCGAAGGCGCCGTGCTCTCCATCGTGGACAAGGCGGACAGCATTGCTGGCATGTTCGCACTAGGATTGCAGCCGACAGGATCGAAAGATCCTTTCGCCTTGCGTCGTCAGGCCAATGGAATCGTCAAAACGATTGCTGAGCACAAACTGCCCATCAGTCTCAGGCATTTGTTCAAGGATGCGCGCGAGGCGTATCGAGGCTGTGCTGCCGAGGCAAAGTTTGCCTCTAGCGTCGACTACAGCGCCGCAGTAAAACTATTCCTCCGTGAACGGCTGGAGTTCTATTTACGCGATGCTCTCGGCTTCAACTACGATCTCGTCAACGCGGTGCTGTCGGCAGATTCGGATGACGTAGTCGATGCAGTGGCACGAGCGCAAGCGCTGAAAGGCGTCTTGCATATGCCTGAATTCCAGGCGATCGCAGCGGCTTGCAAACGCATGCGCAACATCTTGAAGCAGGCGAAGGAAGCCGGGGTTGCGCCTGCAGCAGAGTTCCAACATCTACCTGAATCTTCGCATGAAGAAAAGAGCCTCGCAGCGTACGTCGAGACTCACGCTCCAAGAGTCGAGGCGCATCGGCGGAACAGGGAATACCAAGATGCCTTGCTTGTACTCTCGACCGCGAAAGAACCAGTGAACGCATTTTTCGACAAAGTGATGGTCATGGTCGATGACGAGCGAATCCGGGCGAACCGCCTGGCGCTCCTGCAAACGCTGTTAAAAGAATTTTCCACCATCGCCGATTTCTCTGAAATCGTGACCGAAGGCAAAGAATCCAAAGAATCTTCCAAAACAATAAAGGACGTTCACCCATGATGGCGACGCAAACTCTCCCCGAAACCAGCATTGCGAATACCGAAAAGAAATCTGCCACCAAGTATGTCTTCTCTTTTGGCGGCGGCAAAGCGGACGGCAACGGCAAGATGAAGGACGACCTCGGCGGTAAAGGCGCCGGCCTGGCCGAGATGACGAATGCCGCACTGCCCGTGCCTCCAGGCTTCACCATCCAGACCGAGGCCTGTCGGGAATACATGCGCACCAACGGCGTGTCAGCGGAAGTCGAGCGCCAGATGGATGCGGCGCTCAAGCAGTTGGAAGATCTGCAAGGTCAGAAGCTCGGCAAGGGCGAGAATCCGTTGCTGGTCAGCGTGCGTTCCGGCGCAAAGTTCTCCATGCCCGGCATGATGGATACGATTCTCAATCTCGGCCTTAACGATCAAAGCGTCGAGGCTCTGGCGAAACGCACCAACAATCCACGCTTTGCTGCCGATTCCTATCGCCGCCTGATCCAGATGTTCGGCAGCGTTGTGCTCGACATTCCCAAGCATGCATTCGAAGAAGTATTTGATGCCAAGAAAAAGAACAAGAAGGCCAAGCTCGATACCGATCTCGACGTCAAGGCGCTGAAGGAAGTGATCGAGGAATATAAGAAGGTCGTCAAGAAGCACACCAAGCGCGACTTTCCCCAGGATCCGCACGACCAGCTCACCATGGCGCGAGACGCAGTGTTCCGGTCATGGCAGAACGACCGCGCCAAGCACTATCGCCGCATCAACAACATCGACGACATGCTGGGCACCGCGGTCAACGTGCAGGCTATGGTTTTCGGCAATCTCGGCGATACCAGCGGCACCGGCGTCGGTTTCACCCGCAATCCCGCGACCGGCGCGAAAGAATTCTACGGCGAGTTTTTGATGAATGCGCAGGGCGAAGACGTCGTCGCCGGCATTCGCACTCCGGTCCCGATCCTCGAATTGCAGAAAGTCATGCCTGCGGTTTACGACCAGTTGCGCGAAATTACTTCACGTCTGGAAAAACACTACAAAGACATGCAGGATTTCGAATTCACCATCCAGGAAGGCAAGCTCTACATGCTGCAGACCCGCAACGGCAAGCGTACCGGGCCGGCAGCAGTGCGCGTTGCGCTCCAGATGGTGGACGAAGGGTTGATCACGAAAGAAGAAGCAATCTTCCGTGTGGATCCAAATCAGCTATATGAGTTCCTGCTGCCGCGTCTCGATGAAAAGAGCGCCAAGATCGATGTGCTGGCCACAGGACTTCCCGCATCGCCGGGCGCAGCCGTCGGACAGATTGTTTTCACTGCCGATGAAGCAGTAGAAAAAGCCGGGCATGGCGCGACCAAGCATCCTGTGATTCTGGTGCGCGCGGAAACTACTCCGGAAGATATTCACGGCATGGAAGTCGCGGCTGGAATTCTGACATCACGCGGTGGCATGACCAGTCACGCGGCGGTGGTTACGCGAGGCATGGGCAAGTGCTGCGTGGCCGGAGCGCGGCGATATCGAAGTCGACGAAAAGGCCCGCGAGATGCGGGTAAAAGGACAGGTGTTCAAAGGCGGAGACTGGATTTCTCTCGACGGCACCACCGGACGCGTGATCAAAGGCAAGCTCGGCACCATGGCCGCGAAGCCCGACGATCCGGAACTGATGAAGCTCATGGCCTGGGCTGAACCGTTCCGCAAACTGGGTGTGCGCGCCAATGCCGACATCCCGCGCGATGCGATCCAGGCGCGTGCTTTCGGCGCCGAGGGCATCGGTCTCTGCCGCACCGAGCACATGTTCTTCGGCGAGAAGAAGCTGCCTCACATGCGCGCCATGATTCTCGCCAACACCGAGAAAGATCGCCGCGCCGCGCTCAAGAAGTTGCTGCCCTTGCAGCGGGCGGATTTTGTCGGCGTCTTCCGCGCCATGGACGGTTTCCCGGTCACGATCCGTACTCTCGATCCGCCACTGCACGAATTCCTGCCGCGGCGTGAAGATCTCATGGTCGAGATTGCAGTACTTGAAGCAACCAAGCCAAAGTCTCCCAAGCTCAAGGGACTGAAAACGCTGCTGCGCCGGGTGGAGGAGTTGCACGAATTCAATCCCATGCTCGGACATCGCGGTTGCCGGTTGGGAATCACCTATCCGGAAATTACCGAGATGCAGGCCCGCGCCATTTTCGAAGCGGCGGTCGCCGTGGCCAAGGATGGAGTGAAGGTCTATCCCGAAGTAATGATTCCGCTCACCGCCACGTTGAAAGAAATGGCGAACCAGGCTGCGATCGTCCACCGCGTCGCGCAGGAAGTCTTCAAAGAGAAAGAAAAGAAGGTGGACTACCTGGTCGGCACCATGATCGAACTGCCGCGAGCAGCGCTGGTCGCGGATGAGATCGCGAAAGAAGCTCAGTTCTTTTCTTTCGGCACCAACGACCTCACCCAGACCACTTTCGGTTTCTCGCGCGACGACATCAACAAAGTGCTGCCGACTTATCTGGAAGAGGGCATCCTGAAGCAGGATCCGTTCGCCGTTCTCGACCAGGAAGGGGTCGGCCAACTGGTCAAGATTGCGACCGAGCGAGGACGAAAGACGCGCCCTGGCCTGAAAGTCGGAATCTGCGGAGAGCACGGCGGTGAACCGTCATCGGTAGAGTTCTGCCACAAAGTAGGACTGAACTACGTTTCCTGCTCGCCTTTCCGTGTCCTCACGGCACGCCTGGCGGCAGCGCAAGCCGCAGCAGCCGATAAGTTGAAAGTCGAGGGCGGAAGAACGAAGTAGAGTTCGGATACCACGGGAAACACAGAGGTCACATGTAATCTTCTCGGTGTCCTCTGTGTTTCCGCGGTTCAAATAAAACGGAAAGTCACTGCACTCTCTGCAGGCGCGCGATCAATTTCTGCGCGAAGTTCTGGTCAGACTCCGACCACAGCAGGCGCGCATTGGCGCCCGAGTTCTTTTCCACCTTGCTGGTGAACTCCACAAGTTTTTGCACGTTGGCCTTCACTCGCGCTCCCGCCTCGATGGTCAAAGGCACATCTTCCTGGAGGAACGGCGAATCCAGACCAAGGTCCACCTGGATGTGGCCTTCCTGCTGGTAAACGCCGTCATCAAATTCGACACCATGGACGAGGAACTGTACCGGCGACGGCCGCAGGGTCCACTCACCCTTTTCATCCAGAACCCACAAATCCCAAAAGCCTTCAAACCGGTAAGCGTAATCTTCATGCAGCAAATCGGAAGCGATGAGCACGGCTTCTTCCGGTGAAACCCCCGGCCTGAAACGACGTTCAAGAATGGTAGGCTCATTCCAAGAGACAGGATGCAGCGCCAAATAGCGTGATCCCAGGCTGCGCCACGGAAAACGAAAACTGACGCATCACCGACAGAGCATGAGGCAGCATGTCGTCCACTTCAAAAGTGGAAAACCAAACACTTAAATAGAGAGGATCAGGCATTGAGACATATTCTAAATTGTCCAGCAGGGTGCCGTCGTCGTTCACTTTGAAACGGCCAGTGTAAAGGATGGGAGGCACGACGAGCCGCTCCGCCCGTTTGACGCTGTTCCAGCCACACTGTTAACATCGAAACTCAGTCGCAGGCTTCCTACCTCAACACAGCGGTCCCCGTCGTCTAGCCTGGCCTAGGACATCGCCCTTTCACGGCGGTAACACGGGTTCAAATCCCGTCGGGGACGCCAACAATCCAAAGAAGTTACATGCATCGGGCGTCGTCGGTCCATGTAACCGTATGTAACGCTAAGCCGGGGCCACAGCTTCGGCCTTCTTTTTCGGAGCGATCATTTCGATCACCCGCGATTGGGCTTTGCGCTTGGTACCGGTGACTGCCTGCGTGTAAATGTCCATCGTGACCTTTATGGACGAATGCCGCAGCAGTTCCTGCACGACCTTGGGATCTTCTCCGTTGCCGTGCAGGAGGGTTGAGTAGGTGTGACGGAAGGTGTGCCAATTCATGTGCCGGATGCCCAGTTTTGTCGCTACCGGCTGGATGAAGTGCCGCATGATCGTCGATGGCCAGTACGGCTGCTTGCCCCGCTTCGCCCCGGCTCGCGGTGAATCGCTGGCAAACACCCAGTCTTCAGGCCTCTTGTAGGGCGTGATTTTGTACCACGCCAACAACTCTTCGATCATGAAGTCATCCAGAGGCACTGCTTTCCTGGACGCCTCGGTCTTGACGTTCCCTTCCACCATCTCCACCACCGAGCGGAACACGTTCATCTGCTTCTTTGCGAAATCGATGTCCGCCCATTGCAGACCGATCAACTCGCCGCGACGCAGACCGCTTCCGCAATCCAGCAACACCATGGTGCGTTCCCTTTGCTGCAATGCAGCAAAGAGTTGCTGAAATTGCTCGACTTCGAGAACGACAGGAATGCCCTGCCGCTTCCCGCTCTGCCGGACATATTTCATCGGGTTGGCTTCTTCGACCCGGGGAAGAAATTCGTACCGCATTCCGTGCCGAAAGATAGCGCTCATGAGGTTGCGGATTTTGACCTTCGTGCCGTTGGCAAGCGGTGTTGCCGTCTTGTTTCTCCGATAGTCATGAACCAGGCTGTCCAGCCACTCCTCGACCGCCACAGACTTGATCTCACCAGGGCGATAATCTCCCCAGCGCGGAAGGATCCACTTGTCCAAGCAGCTCTGGTTCCGCCGCTTGGTCGAGTATGCCTTCTTGTCGTGGTTGTCCATCCGCATCTCAGTCGTGCGGTAGTGTCCAGCCAGTGATTTGAAGCTGGTGATGATCGGAGTTTTAGGATCAATGACCTCCCGGTTGACATTGGCTCGAAGCACTGCGACCTGATGCAATGCCGCGGTCCTGGTCCGATAGTGTGCTACTGGCCCGACGACCACACAACGCATCTTTCTGCTACCGTCCGGTTGCCGTTCGCGGAAGCGGAACTCCCAAACATCGCCGGATTTTCGTTTCGATCGTGTCAAACAACCTTCCTGATAACGCGCTCTTCTCAATGAGTTTCCTCCTGATGAGAGCGCAGGTGGTGATTTGAATCTAGTCGACCGCGCATCCAGGTGTCCAACTCAGATTTCAGAAAGCGCCAGCGACGGCGAGTTCGGACCCCTATCGCGTGCGCAGGAACGAGTCCTTCCCGCGCCAGTCGTGTCAGTGTCTTTGGGCTTATGGTCAGGAAGCGGGCAGCTTCCTGAGGGTCAATGTAGCGTTCCGGAATGGTCTCGGTTGCAAGAACGATGGCTGGTTCGGTCTTCACTTTGTCCCCTCAAGTCGTGCAGGTATTGGCACCTTCTATGACAGGCTCCAATTTCGGTCAACTCTTGGGTCGGCTAACTCTCGGGAGCGAACGGCAGAGCCGAGCAGGGGCTGATTTGACCGAAATTTGATTCCCGACTACGTTTCTGACGCTCGCGCCCCAGAACTTCGTCAGGGACAGGGAGGTCAACAGGTGTTTTCATCGCTTGAAGCAGTCACTGCGGGTCTTCGTGCTACTGGCTACATCGCCGATTCGATAGTCACGACAACGGTTTTCCTGGCGGCGGAACTCCACAAGCCGCTGTTACTGGAAGGGCCGGCCGGCAGCGGGAAAACACAATTGGCCTATGCAGTCGCAGAGGCCGCACATACAACCGTGGAGCGCCTGCAGTGCTACGAGGGTGTCAACGAAGAGAAGGCCATCGGCAAGTTCGATGAGCCTCTCCAGAGGCTTTGCGTTGAACTGAGATCCAAGTCTGCCACCGTCGATTGGGAATCCTTACAGGCGGAGTTGCACGGTCAGCCATTCTTCAGCGCGGGGCCGCTTTTGCGCGCATTGCAGTGCGAGAATCCTTGTGTCTTGCTGATCGACGAATTGGATAAGGTGGACCACGCGTTTGAAGCGCAGGCTTTCAAGCGGGCTTGCTCCTGCTTTGGCCTGGGTCGATATCTGTACCATTTCTCCGGAGTGTGGGTCGATCTGGACGAGCGAAGGCGACCCAAGAGCATTCCCACGCTGTTCGGCTGGGCGACACCGCAGGGCTGGCGTCAGGGTCTAAGGCCCGGCCGAGAAAGGAACACCATGCTGCCCCATTCAGGCGAGTTTGCGGCAGATGGGCAAGGGGAAAAATCCGAAGAGTTGACTGCCATAGTTGGGCAGATTGAAGCGATGGCGGAGGTACTGGGCAGACGTCTGTATAGGGGTGTTTTGAAGAACACCGCCAGAGTGTGGAATCCCACTGAGATTCACGACATCGATATCCTACGAAAGGTTTTGGAGCGCATGCACGCGGGTGAACGGGGCTTGCGTCGCCTGAAGGTTGCCCTGGACAAAGCGGGACCCGAGATCATGGTTCCTATTCTTCAATCTCTGCGGCTCCATTCTCTCGATCAGGTCGACTGCCTAGAAAGCCTGAAGAAGATCGTCTACGCCGTTGAGGTTGCGGCCGGACTGGCGCATTGATTTCCTCCACGATGGAACCTCTCTGAGTCCAGGCGAGGGATTTCGAAGCCCATTGCCGTTGCAGGGCAAGGCTCGGCTCGAGAGGGATGGAGTGGTTACTCCTCGGCAAGAAGAGACATTTGAGCCCTTCAGCCTGATATCCTGATAATGTTCATTTTGGCGAACGTCTGCGCTTTTTCGGAAGGGCGGAAGGGTTCTTCCGGAACGGCAGAATGAGTTTGGGATCGATTCGAAGAGGCAAAATGAGCAGTCCTCACAGTTCGGCATGGAAAACACGACTCATAGAACGTCAGTTCCCGGATCGTTCGTTCGACATCGAATTTTGGCAGGAGCAGGGAGATGAAGCTATCTTCGCTGCCGCCTGGGAATTGGTGGAGTTAGCTGAGGAAATCAGCCATGGCAGAAAACCCACACTACAGAGAACTGCTACAACTCTTAAACGAATTTCAGGTTGAATATTTGATCGTCGGCGGCTTCGCAGTCATGAAGTATGGGGAGCCACGTTATACAAAGGATCTCGACGTATGGGTACACAATTCATCGCAGAATTCGGTTCAATTAGTCGAAGCGCTCAAGAAGTTTGGCGCTCCCCTTGAGCATGACGGGATCACTGCGCAGACATTCACGGAGACGCAGTTGGTTTATCAGATTGGGATTGCTCCAGTCCGCATTGATATTCTGACCGAGATCACGGGCGTCGAGTTCGCCAACGCGTGGCCGAAGAGGGTCGCGAGCACGTTCTTCGGCGTTCCGGTGCACTTCATTTCCCTAGACGACCTCATGGCCAACAAACAGGCTCTAGGCCGCGGCAGCGACCTGAAGGACTTGAAGCAGAATCCAAAGAGCAGAAACTCAGAAAAGTAAGTCGTTCAAACCGCCCATTCCCCTGCCCTGGGGTGCCTTAACAGGTCCTTTCTCCCGCAGCTTGAATACGAAAGTACGCAGTGCATCCCACCGACACTTGAACGTGCGGAGGACACGAAGATCGTAGTCAAGGTGTTGGTGGCCTGCGAGTGACGATCTTTGGACTCGGTTCTCACCCGGCCACAGGAGAGGAATGGGCGGACGACGACAATGCGGGACCTTGCTCGCGCGCGTCTGCAAACGGGCTTCGAGCACGACACGAAATGCGCCGGCGGTCGTCCATGTGCATGGTTCACGATTTGCCATGACAGACTCTCCGTTACCCTCTCCAATAGGCCATAAGAAGCGAGACGTAATACTGCAAATGCACGCATCAGCCTAAAATCGGCGTCCATCCGCTCATGTTAACTTGTAATCGCCTAGATCGGCTAGCCGCCAAATCAAACCACGACCAGGGTGTGCCAAAGAGGATGTAGCGCATACAACCTGAAATTCGTTGACGTGTTCCTCTCGAGCAAGTCCTCGCACGAACTGAAATTTCTCATGTACCAGCAAAAGCGCCACAAGGCACAGTCACGTGAGTCCCTTACATCCTTTCGATAAGGGGTTTTAAGTCGATAAGGCTTTCAAGCAAATTTCCTGCGACTGTACAGAAAAAGCCACGGTCGTCTGGCCGTCGCTTTTCCGTCGACCAGGTCCTATTTTTCTTTCCCATATAAGCCTCATTAGCAACGAGAAGCTTTGATTCGACTACTACGCTCGACTTACCTGTGGAACTCGTGACTTCAGTAATCCCCGACCTTCCTTTTCTCGCGTGGCACGAGCGCGATCTGCCGACAATAGCCAAGCGGTGAAATATGTTCGATGGATCGCACCAGCAAAACACCGGTTGCATATTAATTGCCGACGATCAAGATGCGAACCGCGAGTTGTTGCAAGAACTCCTCTGCGGCCAGGGGTACACAGTCATCACAGTTCCAGACGGTGCATCCGCGGTAGCAGAACTCGCCAGAACTCAAGTGGACCTGGTGCTTCTTGATGTGATGATGCCTAACCTGAACGGATTTCAGGTATGCCAGATCATCAAGGACAATCCCGACACATATCTGATACCCGTGATCTTAATTACAGCCCTCTCCGACAAACAGGATCGGTTGGAGGGAATTAAGGTTGGAGCGGATGATTTTCTGAGTCGCCCCGTAGATCGAGCTGAGCTGCTCGCTCGCGTAAGGTCGCTCCTAAAGCTCAAACAACGTACCGACGAGTTGGAGCGTGCGGAATCGGTTCTGTTCACTTTAGCCAGGAGCATTGAAGGGAAGGATCCTTATACGCATGGCCATTGTGAGCGTTTGTCGGACTATTCAGCTCGACTGGGGGAGCACTTAGGCCTCTCAGAAGATCAAATTGTCGCCCTGCGACGTGCCGGAGTGGTTCACGATGTTGGAAAGATTGCGGTGCCCGATGCGATTCTGTTGAAGCCTGGCAGCTTGACCCCCGCCGAATGGACGCTGATCCGTGAGCATCCCGTCGTCGGCGAGCGCATTTGTGCTCCTTTGAAATCGTTCCGCTTTGTGCTGCCGGTCATCCGCCACCATCACGAAAAGTTTGACGGCTCAGGATACCCGGATGGGCTGCACGGAGAAGAGATCCCAATCACCGCAAGGGTGCTGCAGATCGTCGATGTCTACGATGCTCTGACCACCGACAGACCCTACAAGAAGGCCTATTCGATCACCGACGCGTTACAGACCATGAAGCAGGAGGTCGCCAAAGGGTGGTGGGATCCGCGAGTATTCGATGAGTTCGAGCGAATGGTTCGGAGTGGCACAGCCGACTTTCTCTCTCGCGGCGCCGCGGCAGGTGCAGGCATTTAAGTACTGGAGAAATTGCTTTATGAAAAGATGGCTCATCAACTCGTGTTTTTGCGGCTCGACTTTCATCAGGCGAATCGCGAATGGAGTCATGAGCGAAAAGAACCGCCTCCGCTCGTTAAGACTGGTTCGCTACTCAACATCGGTTTTCGTCCTTGTATTGTTCGGGGGCGTGATCAGCACAGGCAGGGCTGACATCGCAGTCGAGTCAGGACGCACGCGAACCACTAATGCAACTGAGCCTGGAACAACTTGGCGATGTCGAAGTGACAACCGCCTCCAAAGAACCGGAAGAAGTTTGGAAGACTCCGGCGGCGGTCTACGTCCTGACCAACGAAGACATTCGTCGCTCCGGGGCCACAAACATTCCCGAAGTACTGCGACTCGTCCCAGGCGTGCAGGTCAGTCGAATCGATAATGACCACTGGGCAGTCGGGATTCGTGGATTTGCAGACCAGTTTTCTAAATCCATGCTGGTTATGGTGGACGGTCGAAGCTTTATACGCCACTTTTTGCGGGCGTTTACTGGGCGCTTCAGGACGGCATATTGCTAGAAGACGTAGAGCGAATCGAAGTTATTCGGGGTCCTGGAGGCACCATCTGGGGTGCGAATGCGGTCACTGGAGTGATCAACATCATCACCAAGAGCGCCAAAGCCACGCACGGGGCGCTCGCTTCGGTCGGAGGCGGAAATGTTGATCAAGGCATCGCGGGATTTCGCTACGGAGCGGGCGATGGCAACTTTGATTATCGGATCTACGGTAAGGGTTTTAGTCGTGGAGCGGGATTCCATTACGACCATGACGGGTTCGACACCTGGCGATCGGGACAGTTGGGTTTCAGAACGGATTGGGATGTCAAAACCCGTGACCATCTGACAATCCAGGGTGACATGTACAAAGGTGGGGTTGGAGAAGCGGTGGGCTACGGCTCGTTCAGTCCGCCCGAACAAATAATTTCGAATCAAGCGGTTGCGGTTTCTGGAGAAACCTACTGGCGCGGTGGCGGCACGACCTGCGGGAAGGGGCCGACATCCAGGTTCAAGCTTACTACGATCGAACCTTTACCATGGCCCCTCATTATCAAGAAACTCGAAACACATTCGACTTGGACTTCATTCATCATTTGACTCTCGGCCAGCGCCAGAATTTTATCTGGGGACTTGGGGCTCGGCTGAGCCCCAGTCAATTCGTGCAAACAATACCCTCTCTTGATTTTGTCCCTCACGATGTAGCAAACAATGTCTATAGCGGATTCGTACAGGACGAAATTGCCCTCGTTCCCAACAAATTCTCGATCACGGTTGGCTCGAAGCTTGAACACAACAATTACACCGGGTTCGAGTTCCAGCCGAGCGTGCGCGGGCTGTGGTCGATTACACCTAAACAGACATTGTGGGTGGCAGTCACCCGCGCTGTGCGCACTCCCTCCCGCATCGAGGAAGACTTTCATCTCACGGACTTTGGAATTGCAACTCCGCTCATCTACATTGCGATCGATGGTAATCAGCGTTTGTCATCCGAGCGTCTGATTGGTTATGAGGCTGGATATAGAAGACTGATAGGTCCAAAGTTTTATATCGATATCGCAGTTTTCCACAATGACTACAACGACCTCATTAGCCTAGGAGCACCGGCAGTAACCGTCGACCCTGCCCCGCCGCCGCTCCATCTCACCATCCGCCTCCCGTACGTAAATGGCCTCCGGGGTAGCACCGATGGCTTCGAAATCGCCCCTGATTGGAAGCCGTCTCGATGGTGGCAGGCTAAGGCCACTTATTCGTATTTGAATCTGAAGTTGGACCCAAAATCGGGAGTGGTCGATGGCGGCGGATATGTGACCCAAGACGAGGGATCCAGTCCGCACAATCAGGCAAGCCTGCAATCGCGATTCAATCTACCCAGAGGAGTTGAATTTGATCAGACCTACCGCTACGTAAGCGCGTTACCTGCCCAAGTGATAAAGAGCTACAGCACAGCAGATTGCATCTGTCCTGGCAGGCAACCCGCCAGTTCAGATTTTCTGTTGTCGGAGAAAACTTGTTTCAACCCCATCATCCCGAATTTGGCCACGACGTTAGCCCGTTAGTCGGCATAAAGCGAACTGTTTACGCACAGATCATGTGGACGCACTCCGCAGATTGATCTTCATGAGCCACCGTCACGACATTAAGTTCTTCTCGCGAAAACCAGATGGACACTCGGTTTGGCGCACCCGTCTTCTGTTTCGACTCTTGGTCGCAACCCTGACGTGGACTCTGGGTCTCGGTCAATGCATGGCGCAAAACGCGAAACCAACTGATTACGATGTGAAGGCTGTCTACCTCTACAATTTCGGCCGCTTCGTTGAGTGGCCCGCGGCGGTGTTCGCTAAAAGTAATCTGTTTACGATCTGCGTGCTCGGCGAGGATCCTTTTGGTCCCGCTCTTGATGCCACACTTTCCCGTGAAACGATCGCAGGGAAAAGTGTCGCCGCCAAACGAATTTCAAGTCCCCAAGAGGCCGTCAATTGCCAGATTCTTTTCCTGAGCTCCGCGGAGGAAACCCGGCTGACCCAAATTATCGAAGCCCTCAATCGCGGGGCGGTTCTGACGGTCAGCGATATTCCACGATTCTCGCAACGAGGCGGAATGATTCAATTCGTTCCCGAAGGAAAGAAGGTTCGGTTTGAGGTCAATCTCAATGCTGTGCAACGGGCTGGCCTCAACCTGAGTTCCGAACTGCTGAGGGTGGCGACTACCGTAAGGAGAGATCCCGCACCTCGGGAGTGACAAAATGCTCAGAGCCCGTCACTATTCGATTGCTACCAAACTGACCAGGATGAATATGCTGGTCAGCGGCGCTGCACTTCTGCTCGCGTGCGGCGCATTTATCACGTACGATTTGCTCAGTTTTCGCGACAGCATGGTCCACAGTTTGTCGATTCAGGCCCAGGTCGCTGGATCCAATTCGGTCACAGCACTTCTCTTTAGCGATTCCCATGCAGCGGAGACCACTTTGTCGGCACTGGCTGCTGCCCCGAATATCGTGTCCGCGAGTATCTACACAGTCGATGGTCGACCCTTCGCCACCTATCGACGTGATATGGACCATCAGGGCCTCAGACTCCCCTGCGATGCCGTTAGGACGTGCGGAGGCCCATTGGTTCACAAACGGTCACCTTATCCTTGCACACACGATCATTTTTCAAGGTAAGCCGACCGGCGTTGTCTATATCCGATCCGATCTTAAGGAGATGACGAAACGATTCAAGCGATACGCCGGGATAGCAGTCCTGGTTCTCGTGGCTTCGCTAATTCTCGCCCTTCTCGCCGCTTCGGTGTTCCAGCGCGCAGTTGCAGAACCCATTATTCATTTGGCGGAAATTTCAAGGATCGTTTCTCGGGAGAAGAACTATTCGGTCAGAGCCACTCCAACTGGCAATCGTGATGAACCGGATCTGTTGATTGGGGCGTTCAATGAGATGTTGGGGCAAATTGAGGTGCGCGAAGCAGCTTTGCGCAAAGTGCACGACGAGTTGGAGAATCGAGTGCAGGCACGAACTTCGGAGCTTGGCGCCGCTAATAAAGCGCTGGAAGTACAAAACCGCGAGGTCGAACGCGCAACCAGGCTCAAGAGCAAGTTTCTCGCAAGCATGAGCCATGAGTTACGAACACCGCTGAATGCGATTGTCGGCTTTTCTGATCTTTTGGCCGAGCAGTCTGCCGGACAACTCAATGACAAACAAAAACGGTTTGTTAATCACATTAAACAGGGATCGTCACATCTACTCCAATTGATCAATGACATTCTTGATCTTTCAAAGATCGAATCGGGGCAGCTCGAACTTAGGTGTGAGGCTTTTAAGGTAAAAGATGCATTACCAGAGGTCCTTTCCACGATCCGTCCGCTGGCTATGGCTAAAAATATCGAGGTGCAACACACTTCAGAAACCGATTGGGCAGTCTATGCAGATCGGGTTCGTTTCAAGCAGATCCTTTATAACCTAATTAGCAACGCCGTTAAGTTCACGCCGAAAGATGGTCGTATCGCTATCGGTTGCAAGGGGGACGGAAATCTGGTTTGCATATCTGTCGCAGATACCGGCATCGGCATTCGGCCGGAAGATCAAGCGCTGATTTTTGAGGAGTTCCGTCAGGTCGAAGGGACGGCTGAGACTATCCAGGAGGGCACGGGATTGGGACTGGCCATTACGAAGCGTCTTGTCGAACAGCAGGGAGGCAAGATTTCTGTCGAGAGTGAAGTTGGAAAGGGAAGCCGATTTTCTTTTACCCTTCCGGCCGGATCCAAGTCTTCAACCGCTCTTCCGGTTGGCGAGTCCCCACGTGCTTCATTTGGGTTGAGTAGGGCGCATCCCCGACCGCTCATCCTGATTGTCGATGATGAGGCGCCGACTCGGGAGCTTATTGCCAGCTACCTGGATTCAGAATATCGGATCGTCACTGCTAATTCTGGCGGTGAAGCTGTCAAGAAGGCCAAGGACCTGCGCCCGGATGCGATCACGCTGGACGTGTTCATGCCGGAGGGAAACGGTTTTGAAACGCTGGCGGAGCTGAGGAAGTCACCTGAGACGGCAAATATTCCGATCATTATTGTTTCCATCGTAGATCAAAAGCAAGCCGGTTTCGCCCTGGGCGCGGCGGACTACCTGATCAAGCCAATTCGTAAGCCGATGCTTCTAGAGACCATTCGGAAACATGCGCCGATAGCGGCTTCCGATGATGATGCCAACATTCTGCTGGTAGATGATGACCCGGCGACATTGGAGTTGGTGGAAGAGACTCTCCGATCTGCAGGATACGAAACTCAGAGCGTACAGAATGGGGTAAGAGCCCTGGAAGTGCTCTCTTCAAAGTTCGTAAGCGCAGTCTTGCTCGATCTGCTTATGCCCGGCATGGATGGTTTTGAGGTCATCCGTCACGTGCGGAAGGAAGCCACACTAAAAGACCTGCCCATTCTTGTCATGACCGGCAAGGTCCTGGCAAAGGAAGAGATCGCTCTCCTTAATCGGGAGACCCAGGCATTATTTCACAAGAACGGTTCGTGGCAGCAACAACTTATCGTTGAAATTGGCCGCGTACTTGGGAGTCGTAAGCTGACAAAATCCGCGGGACAATCATGACTAAAATTCTTATTGCTGAAGACAATGCGGCCAATCGTGAATTGTTTCGCGAGTTATTAGAAGCGCGGGGATATAGCGTGATCGAAGCGTGCGACGGCCAAGAGGCACTCCAGCTTCTCAAGCAGACCCAACCGGACATACTTCTGCTGGACATAGGCATGCCGGTCCTAGACGGCTTTGCCGTGGCAAAGGAGGTCAGAAAGGATCTTACGCTCGCCAGGTTACCCATACTCGGGGTTACTGCTTATGCCATGCAGGGCGATCGGGAACGAATCCTTAATTCGGGCTTCGATGGCTACCTCTCAAAACCGATCGATGCCAAATTGCTTGCTGCAGAACTCGAACGGCTCTTGACCCAACGACAGGGGCAAACGGTCGGCCCGAAGCCATCAGAGGTTGAACTAAGCGAAAAGAAACATGCAGCGAACGCTACTGGCAGTGACCACAACTAAGCGACGCCGCCATAGTGGCTACGCATTTTCTGCCTCAGCAATGAATTCCTGAATTGCATCCCGACCTTGTGCAGTTACCTGAGTGAACTTGATCCCTTCGCGTTGCTGCTTAGTCCAAACGACAACACCGATAGTCTCGACCGTTACTCCAGATTGGGGCAAGCGGAAGGATAGTTTCACCGACTCTCCCGGCTGCAGGCCACCGACTTCGACCTGAATTCCGCCCGAACTCAAGTTCCAGCTGCTTCCGTGCAGAGTTCGAGAGCCGGTAGCGCATACCACCGCCGTCTGAAGCGGAACGCGGGCATGCCGCCGCCGATTTTCAACAAGTGTTCCGCGGACCGCTCGGAACAATTTGGTCAGCCTTTGCCTATCAACAGGCTTCTGCAGAAAGAATGTTGCCCCGATATCGAATACATCCTGCATGGTCCGCTTGTCATCACGGCCAGTCACGATGATGATTGGAGCATCCTTGTTCCAGGACGACTGGCGAATTCGGCGCGCCAAGTCGAAACCGTTCAGGTTGGGCATTTCCAGGTCCAGGAAGATCCCGTCGAATTTCTCCCGATTGACGAGGTCAGCAGCTTTTTGGCTGTCGCTGAGGGGGCGAACCTCTGAGTTGAGGGAGGTGAGGACTTCCGTCATCAATTCCAAGCTCGCGATGTCATCTTCCACAACAAGAAGCTTCAGCGATTCCATGCAACCGATTCCTTCCGACTTAGCAGATATCGTGTGGGGCTGATCTTGCTTTTGTAACACCGCACCCGGCTAGCTGCGAAGCACATAGGCACGAATGGCTGCCTGACCCTCCAGGCTCACTTCGGTGAAATAGAGCCCGGAACGACCTTCCTGTGCCCACACCACAAATCCCTGTACCCTGACAACGGTTGCTGCTTGCGGCAGGATAAACGACAGGAGCGCCGTGTCGCCCAGTTCGAGACCAAGCACTTCCACTTGAATTCCGCCTTGGCTTATGTTCCAGGTCACGCCGTTGAGATGTTTGTGACCTACGGTACAGGTCACGTCCGTATTCAAGGGAACCCGGGTGCGGCTTCGGCGATTTTCGAACGATCGCTGCCGAATCTTTTGCAAGAGAGGAGTCAGTTGTTGTGAATCGATCGGCTTCTGTAGGAAATATGTAGCTCCCAGCGAAAACGACAAGTACATCGTGTCCTTTTCGTCGCGACCTGTAACGATTATTATTGGCGTGGTTTTGTTACAGGCGGACTCGCGAATCATCCTAGCTAGTTCGAAGCCCGACAAGGTGGGCATGTTGAGATCCAGGAAGATTCCATCGAACTCTACCGTTTGAATTAGATCAGCTGCTTCCTGGCCGTCCCGTACTGGACGAGCCTCCACTTTAAGCAGCTTGAACATTTCTACCATCAATTCCAGACTTGCGGGATCGTCTTCTACAATCAACAGCTTCAAGGCCGCCATGCTGGCTTCTTCTTTCGGAAGAGCGGGGGTTCAAAGTTCCGCACTCCCAACTCTGGAGTCGGGGGGAATGCAGGACCGCTCAAAGGTTGGTCTCACAGAGTGACACTTTGTCGGACAGTGGATGCACTGGCTTAACAAGGGCCTCCGCTTCTGAATACTAGTACACAACCGATACTTTTGTTTGTCCTTCGTAGGGGTTGGTGCCAAAATCCGCACAGACGAAGACCGATGCTGCTTCGACAGTATCTCGCAGACAGCGGACAGGAACGCACGGGTCTGAGGCGTGCTCACCTCGTAAAATGCTGCAAACCGGGCAGGGCCGATAACTCAAAACATTGGCCTTCCCCTAAAGATTAGGTTAGTGATCCAAACAAAGCTCTGGCAGTACATTAGGCCCGCTTGGATATCAGCGACAAAACCGTCCTCGGAAAGAAGCTGGGTCGTAATGTCGCACTCCTAGTTCTTGGGAAGAGTTGCACCCGCCGAAATGGTGAAAGCCCACGTATCCAGACTGGTGCGCAAGAGCGGTGTCCGCAATCGTCTTGAGCTTTCGCTACATGCCGTTAAGCATAGCCTTCGTTTACATTCGGAGAAGCGGGTTCTTTTTCATGCAGCCCCTTAGTGTCCTTGTCGTAGACGATCACTCGATTGTGCGGCAGGGGATTTGTGGAATTGTTTCTGACGAGCCAACCCTGGAGATAGTGGGTGAAGTGGCCTCGGGGGAAGAGGTAGTGACCAGAGCTCAGAGCCTTAGACCTGATCTAGTTCTCTTAGACATCAGTCTTCCAGAGATCAGTGGAATCGCCGCCGCACGCCTCATACGCAAAGTTTCGTCTCAATCTCGGATCATTTTCCTGAGCCAGCACGACTCGCCCCAAATGGTGAGAGAGGCGTTCAGTGCGATTTTCTTCGCTCCCGATCCGGGCACGTCATTGGCTATAATGATTAACCTGTAGAGAAGCGCAAATACAGGAGGTATCCGAGCAGGCCCACCGAAAACCCGAGTGCCCACCAACCCCACTGCGTAAGAGACCTTTTGATGTCGATCTGTACGCTACGTTTTTGGCAGATAGGCACATTCTTCCGCCCGTTGCGATGGCCGTCAGTACATGTCATATTTCCGACAGGCTAAGGGTAAATCAACGGGCAAGCCATCGGGTCCATACACTAGATCGAAAATGGCGACGCTGTACGGGCCTGGAACAAAGGCGCAGGGTTCTGAAAACGTTTGTTTACTAGTAATGGGCCGCTACATTTCGATCTCTTCTACGGCATCGTCACCGGGTAACACCAAAGCCCAGGCGCAGCACGCTCAGAACCGCTTTTCCATTACGCGCCAGCTCGCCTACAAGCATGGACGAGACGCGGCGCGCGCTCCACCTCTGCCTGTTTATCAACGGCCTGCCCATCGCCACCTTGGAGCTGAAGAATAGTCTCACCAGCGGAGCAGTCGAGGACGCGGTAGAACGGTACCGCCGTGATCGCAATCCGCGCGAGCAATTATTCGCGTTCGGGCACTGCGTGACACTTCGAAGGCAGAACAGACGCCCCAAAGGCTCGAGATCTCTCGAAGCCCAGGAGAGGTGGCTCATAGAGAAAGCTGGCAGCATTCGACAGCATAGGACTTGTGAAGCGTCAACATGGCAATGCGGCGCAAACTACTCGGTATCGATTCGTATAAGCATACAGCTTCTCTGTATGGACAACTGTGCGAAAACGCGTGTACGAGAGTGTTAGAGGATGGCACTCATTCGAACCCGGCGCTGACCAGAGCAGAAGAGATGGATTCAGACACCATCTGGAGCTGTGCGGTCGACATACCAGAAGAGTGGTACGAAGGAGATCGCGACCGTTTGCATCGGTTGGTGGAGGCGCTCATTCGGCGGCTCATCAGCATATTCCGTGAATCGAAACGGAACCCGTTTCCGAATTGAGGAAAGGCACCTGTTACGTTCACTTCGAAAACTTTCAGTGCCGGCCCAGAAGTTCGGACAATTGAAAAAACCGATCGATTGCAACGGCAAGAATTCCAACCCCGATGACGCTTGCCATTTGGAGGCTTGCTCGTTTCACAACGCTCTTATTCTTGGTTGTCCGCCAAAGAATTGGCAGGTTGACCGCCGCGCTGGCCAAGGAAGTCAGCACAGTAGCGCTTCCCGCAAGCGCAGGAGATATTCTGCCGTGCATTGCCATGGTGGCCGCGGCAGCGGTCGTACTCGCACTGCTGACCAGTCCACCGAACACACCGGTAGCCAACATTCCATAGCTGCCGAATGACCTTGTCAGCAGAGTGCCGACAATCTGTATCGCAATAAACAGTGTGCCGAACCACAAGACCTTGCCGAGCGATACAGGTGAGGTGAGTGCCAAAGTACCGGTGACCTTGTCGTCGATCATGCGATCTCGCCAGAGCCATAGGCCCGCAACGAGGGTCATGGCAAGAAGTGGCCCGAGTGTGGCACTCAGCGAACCGGGCGAGAAAAGTGTAGCGATTATTAAGTTTCTCGCGAACATCGCGATCGTAGTGAGCAGGCACAGTGCGGTCGTTCTCGCCACCATTCCGGTCGCTTGGGCTCTAGCAGCCAGTTCAGCGACAGTCGCGCTGCTATTCACCAAGCCACCGAAAAGCGCTCCAAGATAAAGACCACGGGTACTGTACAGGCGGAGCAGCACATAGTTTACGAATCCAATGCCAGCGATTGCGATCACTGTGATCCACGCATCTTTGGGGTTGAACAGTTGCCATGGGTCGATGTACCGATTAGGCAGGACGGGATAAATAACGAAACCAATCAGGCCCAAAAGCACAGCACTACGAATTTCTGAGGGCAGCAGACCGCCCGCAAAACGGCTCAATTCCGTCTTCCAAGCAAGGAGCATCGTCATCACGATGGCTCCCGCCACGGGTGTGAAGATGTGGCCCAGACCGACCAGTACGCCGAGCAAGTAGTTCAAAATCAGAGCTGCTGAAGTAGTGATCTCTACGGAACGGTCGGTCAGAATACTCCGGGTGTTCATCAAGGCGACCAACAACAAGACGCCAACCAGCGAAACGACGGCAATGTGTGGGCCAATGACCGAAGCCAGCATACCGAGCAAAGCGACGATAGCGAAAGTCCTGATGCCAACATCTTTGTTGGACCACTCCCGCTCCATCCCTGCCAACATTCCAATACCGATCGCCACTGCCATCTTCAAGGCGATGGGGGTCGCGGGAAAGCGGACGGATTCGGCTTGCATTATCACCGGATCGAGAGACCTCTTCTGACGTTACGATACATGGTGGCTCTGTCCCGAAAAAGCAAGCAAAACGCTTTAACTGCATGTATCAAAGGCGCGCGCCCGCAGAAACGGAGTCCAGGAGCTACTCGTGCGACCTCATGGGCAAACGAAACTAGGCTTTTTCCCTCTGCGTAGCCGAGGCCAAACGGCTTAAGAACTGGCTGATTTTTCCCGAACGATTCTCAAGCGCTCGACCCGTGTGTCGGCGATGGCGCGGCATTCACCCATTTGCTTCAAAACGTGGCCTGCAATCGCTATGGAATTGACGTAGAGGCCAACCGAGCAGAACGAGCGAAAGCCCTCGGAGTCGAAACCTTGCAAGCCGATACGATGGATGTTCGGTGCCCGCCGGAAGCAGTGTCCTTGCTCTACCTCAACCCTCCGTGCGACTCGAAAGCGGGGGAGAGCAACAATCAGAGATTGGAATCCGTCTTTTTAGAACATACCTATCGTTGGCTCAAAGTCGGAGGAGTCCTGCTGTTTGTGATTCCGCAGTTGCGATTGGCCAAATGTGCGAGGCTGCTGAGTGAGCAGTTTGTCGACTTGCGGGCCTTGCGGCTCACTGAACCGACTTGCTTGCAATTCAACCAAATCGTCGTTCTGGCGACACGCCGCAGGCGACATGCCCGTCTTTCCGATGCATCGATGTTGGAGGGCGTGCGATATCTCGAAAGGCTTCAACACGAACCGATCTAGAGCCTCTGGGAGATGCTGTTGATGTTCGCTACCAGGTTCCTGCCTCCGAACGAGTCGTACTGACCAACACTGGAATTCCGCGCTCTTGAGAGCACGTCCATCGTCGCTTTCGGACAGCGGCCTGATTCGCTGTCAGGAAGAAGACGGAGAACAAGACCCCCTGTCCCCGAGCAGGCGTCGCTGTTCAGTTTCAGTTAGCCAAATTGAAATGCGCGCGGTCTAGCGCATTTCTGCGTCCTTCCCCCGTTTGCAAATTCCCAATTCACAACTTCAAGGAGGAATCCATGAGTACTGGAACGCTTGTCGCCGGTCCTCTGCCCAAAATTGGGCGGCAGGAACTGGCTCAAATCCCAGTCCCAGAAGCAACGTTAACCCACAAACCCGTGCCCCATCACGTCATCGTCGAGGCATTGGTTGAAACCCTCAGCTTTCGCCACATCGGTGTGGTGAACGAAGAATATGCGGTCTCTTTCGACGGGATGAAGATGTTCGGCGTGCTCGACCTTGAGACGCAAATGGAAGGATGCCGGTTCTCCATTGGCATCCGCAACTCGCATGACAAATCAATCCGCCTGGGGCTGACCTCGGGCTTGCGCGTATTCGTCTGTTCGAACATGGCGTTCAGCGGCGAATTCACGCCGGTCCTGGCGAAGCACACCAAAAGCTTTAACCTGATCGACACGCTAGCGGTAGGCGTTGATCGGATTCAAAGAAGCTTCGAGCCAATGCGTCGCCAGGTGGAGGAGTGGCGCCAGTCGCAAATCACCGACGAACGAGCAAAGCTGATCCTCTATTCCGCGTTTGTGGATGGAGAGCTAGATGCGCCACGGAGTCTTCTGTCCGAGGTACATCGGCTGTACTTCCAACCACAATACGAGGAATTCTCGCCACGGACGATGTGGAGCCTGTCGAATGCGTTCACTAGCGCATTCAAACGAGCTGGATCCCATTCCTCAATTCAAAGCCACCGCGAAACTGGGTGCATTTCTCTTCCAAGTGCCCGCCTAACCTAGAGGTCTCCCCGTCTGTGATCTCGCAATCGCAAACGGGGAGCTTGTGACTGAAAAGATATAGCCATGTTTCAAGAACTGATGCCCTTGCTTTCACGGCGAGCGTTGATTGTCATTCGCAAGCGACACGGAGATTTGTGTGAACGGTAGGCTCTCCCCTCAGCAGCACAATTCACCCGTCTCAGACCTCGTATCATTTAGCAGGTTGTCTGATTTCGCGCCCAGCGCCGCTAAGCTGGAAGGGACCTAACAAATGC
>CAVSYI010000018.1:0-188261 GCA_963732045.1 Terriglobia bacterium
TAGTGCCGGCGAATCTGGCCTTGAAGGTTGCCGATCTTTTCCTCAGCCCGGGTCAGTAGGATGCAGTAAGATTTCAATTCTCCGTCAACGTTCTGCGAACCTGAGGTCAGGGATGCTCATGTCCGAAGTGGTGGATAAAACCCTCTCCGAAAACGAAATCGCGAGTCCGGATTCCAACCCCGGTGCGCCTTCGGTCGAGGTCTATGCGGTCTATGGCGTCGAGCCGGAGATTCAGGCCTATGCCATGGCGAAGTATTCGCGCTCAGCGCTCTCGATGAAAGAGTCGCTGCGCGAGATCAGCACCCAAAAGGCGGAGAAGTTTCTCAACACTTTTTACTTTCAGTACGGACACCGCTCCATCGCCGATCTGGCTCACATCGCGCTGGCCATCGAACGCCTCTCGATTCTGGCCGCCATCGCAGTTGCGGACGAGCAGCGTTGGGACGGTCAGGAACGATCCACCCGGTATCAGGATTTCAAGAAGAGCGGCTACTATCTGCCCGACTTCGGCGACGATCGTGGGGCGAGCGACCTGTATCGCGGCGCGGTTGATTCCTTGTTCACCGAATACGAAGCATTGTCGGACCGCATGTTCCTGTACCTGGCCAGCATTACTCCCAAGCCAGATGAGATGAAGCAGGATGCTTACGAGCGCACATTGCGGGCCCGAGCTTTCGACTTTTCCCGCTACATGCTGCCACTGGCGGCCAATACTTCACTGGGAGAGATCGTCAATGCGCGCACCCTTGAAAATCAGGTGTCGCACCTGCTTTCGCATACGCATAAGGAAATCCGGCGGCTGGGTGAGTTGCTAAAACGTGCGGCTACTTCGCCGGCCTACAACGTGAACCACGACGCACTGCGCGAACTAGTGGAGCAGATTCGCGCCGCTTCGCCCGAGTTGGGCGCGCGAGCCGAGCAGGAGTTGCTGCGCGAAGTGCGCGTGGCGCCGACTTTGGTCAAGTATGCCGATCCCAATCAGTATGAGATGGACACGCGGCGCTCTCTGCGGCAGGTGGCTTCCGAGTTGATGGGCGACTTGCCGGTTGCCGCGGCTCCTTTAGTCGATCTGCTGGAAGAAGAGCCGCTCGAGGTTGAGCTGGCGGCTACGCTGATCTACGAGCACAGTCATTATCCCTACCGGCAGATTCGCCAGGCGGTGCAGGCGGCAGGCGAAGCCATTCGCGCGCGAGATCATCGACCTCGGCTTGCGAAAACGCGGCCGTCATGACGAAATGCTGCGTGCATTCTGTGCGGGACAACAATTCCGCTTCGACATCCTGATGGATATCGGTGGCTTCCGCGACATGCATCGTCATCGCCGCTGCATTCAGATTGGGCAGGAGTTCACCACCAAGCACGGATACGATGCTCCGGAAGAACTCGAAGCTGCCGGCGCCAAAGAAAACTACGACGCTGTGATGCAGAGGACCGCGAGCACAGTCGAGCAGCTGGCTTCCCGCGGCGGGGCCGAAGCAGTCGGAGAATTCGCAATATGCGATCCCGCTGGGATTTCGTAAGCGGACTCTGTTCAAGATGGATTTCGCCGAGGTGGTTTACATTTCCGAACTGCGAACCGGGCCAGCGGGACACTTTTCGTACCGCAATGTGGCTTATGCGATGTATGAGGCAGTGGCGAAGAAGCATCCCGCGCTGGCGAAATATCTGCGCGTGCACGACGTGAAACAGCCGGTGGACTTGTTGAAGCGGTAGCTTGAGGTCGGACCTCGGATTTCGGACTTCGGACCTCAGTCTCGGACCTCACACTTCGGACCAAATCAAAGGCAAAACCGCAGGACAAGATTGTCCGCCCCACGCGTGGTCTGGTAACCTGAATTGAGCCAAAAAATAGTTAGTACATTTGACACTAAAGTCACCTAGCCTTTCCCGCCAAAGGCCTTGATCATATTGGCTTACCGGTCATCTGCCCGGAATTCCGAATAGTCTAGATAGGTCCCGATGTCTGGCGCATGTTCCCACGAGTTTTTTTGGCCCCAAAAAGCCACCAACGGACGCTATTACCAGTCCTGCCGGTTGTGTGGCTCGGTGTACGAGTACGACTGGCGGAACATGGGGCGCCTGGAGACACAGCGCATGGTCGATGCGGAGAAAGCTGCGTCGTCCGAAGTTTCTGGTTCACAGCTGAATGCGGCGGGCGAAAACCTGATATCTCTCCGTCTGCTGGTTGAGTTCGAACCGGCTCACCGCGTCTTTTTCCAAAATCTGACAGACACGCTGCAAGCCATGCCGGACGCAGCGACGCTACGGCAGTGGTCTTTCTGGCGCAATATCCTGGTCAGCACCGGCATGCCCTGGCGGCGTTTCGGAGCGTCGTTAGGTTTACAGGTAGTTGCGATCGCGGTGCTGATCGTGGCACAAACCTGGATCATTCAAGACCTGCCGCGACGAAGCAGCGCCTTCGACAATTCTGTAATCACCTACTACAAGCCGGATACGGCATTCCCGGCGCTACGCGGGAACCCAGGTAAGGTTCATCCCACGACCGGAAAAAAGATTCAGACGGCTAGCCGAGGTTCGAGACAGAGGTCGAGCCCTGCGTCGAGCGCTGATTCGAAACCTGATTCGAACTCTGCGTCGAGCCAACGACCGATTCGAGTCAGGGCTGAAACTACGCAGGCTGCGCTGAAAGCGCCCGATCTAAAGTTAAAAGGCCCGGCGCGTCCTACTTTGATGGGTTCAAACTTCGTTCCTCCCGCAGTGCCGCTCGTTTCTACCGGGCGTTCCCGTTTGACCGTGCCAGCAGGCCTGATCTCGGTCGTGGCTCCGCCGGCAGAGATTGGACAGGGCACGCTTGGACAAGGGGCATCGGCCTCCCGCCGGCTCGGTCTGGCGCAAGCCTCTGCGGTTGCACCGGCACCCGAGCTTGGGATTGGCGCTTCATCGGGCCGTGGGGGGATGAGCATACCCTCGGCGACCGTGATCGGACCTGCGCCCATGGTTCAGGCTGGAATGCGCAAGACCGGAGAATTCAACATTGGCCCGTCGGCAGTAGTCGCACCTTCGCCGAAATTGCCCATGGGTGAGCAGCGCACGATCTCTTCATCTGGACAGGCAAGCTTTGGCAGTCTTTCAGGACTAGCGGTGCCGCCAACTCCGTCGGCCTCCGGTGTGGGAACAATGGCGGGCGGTGGTCGCATGGGGCTTCTCTCCGGCGGCGGTTCACAAGTGGTGCCGCCTCCACCGTCAATTCAGAATGTCAGCGGCGGTGGAGGTGGGCTGGGTTCAATGGCGGGGACAGGAGTGCAGGTGGTTCCCCCGGCTCCTTCGCTGCAAGGGACAGGCGGCAGCGGTACAGGTCGCGGCGCGTCGTCGTTGAATGCGGGACTGCAAGGCGTTGCACCCGCTCCGTCCGTTGGTGCGGGCGGAAGCGGCAATCACGGTGGACGCCAGGTGGCCATGAATGTCGCTCCATCGCTGGCGGCAGCACCGGTGATCGCCAATGCCCAGCCGCAAGGCGCAAAAGAGCCAGAAGCGAAGTCCGAGCCGCCGACGGAGGAAATGCCTTTACGCCTGATCGGTCTGGCGATGGCATTGCCGAACTCGTCTTATTTTTCCAACTACGAGGTCTACATCGCGGAGCGGAAGCTGCGCAAAAATCTGACCGAGCTGGTCAAGCTGGTATACGTCTATCTTCCTTACCAGCGTCGACTGTCTGAATACGGCATTGATCAGTCAAAAGTATTCAAGCTTCTGGTCAGCCGGGACCACACTTGCGACGAATCGCTGATGCAGATGACATGGCCGGAAACCGATCGTCCTCCGGACGCTCAGAACGCGACGGACGCTCCAGGACTGAGTACCGCCGACAAAAAGAGCATGCTGCCGTGTTACCGCACCACCGCAGACGACTACCGCAAAGCAATGGCCCGCCGCTAGATCCTGATTGCGCCATCCACACAGAGGGTGCCCCATTTCTCGCGGTCTTTGCGAGAAGTGGGAGGGCAGACAGATTGCGCCAAGGGCAGTTTTTCGCCGTGCCCCCAATCGTTGAAAACCAGCAGCCCTCTCCACGTGGCCTAATCACCCATGGACAATGTCATATAAGCCATCTTGTACCAAGCCGGGCCGACGGCTATTCTCTTTAACGTCGCAGGCAAGATTCCATCAAAAGCCTGCTGGCCGTACAGGAGGGCTGAGATGAGCGAACACTACCATGATGCTGGCGACATGCGGTTTCTGAAGGAGATGGGAAAACTTGCACCGACCGAGTTCAAGGCCTGGCTCGGCCTGGACCAGATTGTGGGACGTGAAGACGGAGCCATTCCTCGGAAGTATCGCGAGCTTATCGCACTGGCCGTTGCAGTCACCACGCAATGCCCTTACTGCATTGAAGCTCACGTCAAGGGCGCCAAGACGGCAGGCGCGACTCGAGAGGAAATCACCGAAAGCTCGCTGATTGCGGCTGCTTTGCGCGCCGGAGGAGCAGCGACACACGGCGCCATGGCGCTGAAGTTCTACGAGAAATTATGAATTTGTGGAAGCAATCGTGAATTGTGAACGAGGGTCTCCCGTTTTTCGCGGTCTTGCGATAAGTGGGACTTTGTCCCCCTCGACAGATTCACGCGTTGCACGCGAAGCAAAAAAGCCGCACAAGAGTGCGGCTTTTATTCCAGCGGGGTAGCTGGGAAACAGCTTGCCAGGCAGAAACTAGGCGGCCTCGTCTCGGATGGCCCCTCGAACTTTATCCGCCACCTCTGGTGGAATTTCGGTCATGTTGTGAGCTGTACGCGCATGTTCTGCGGCCTGCTGCATAATGTCCTCGGTAGTTTCGCCCTTCGCCACAAAGTCGCAGTCCATACCCACATCTCTACAGCTGATTGTTTTTGCCATGTTGATCTCCTCGGACGGAATTTGCGTTCGAATATCCGAATGCAACGTCTTGACCGGGGAATCCTAGTCTCTGGAGCCTGTCAGACGCAAATAAAGAGTGAGCCGAATCAAGCCAATTTTTCCGGCCGGGCGATATATCAGTTGGCTTTGAACTTGGCGACGATCGCAGTGATGTCGTCGTGTTGTTCTTGAAAGTTAAATCGCCGGACACCATCCACGATCGCGGTCAACAAAGCCTGGCACGGCAGGTCTCGATGTTGCTGGAGCGCCTCAATCAGATACCGCTCGCCGAATTCCTCTCCTTGCTCGTTACTGGCTTCAGTGATGCCATCGGTGTAAAGAGCAAGCACGTCTCCTGGAGAAAGTTCCTGCTCCTGTATCGAGCAATTCCACTCTCTGAACAGCCCGAGCAGCGTGCTGGTGGACTCGAGCCGATCCACCTTGCCGTCGCTTCTTATCAGCAGGCCGCACAAATGGCCGCAATTGACGTAGCGCAGTCGCCGTGTCGCCTCGTCGTAATCGGCAAACAAGAGCGAGGCATAGGCACTGTCGCCAGTGTTGTCATAGAAAAGGCGATTCACAGACCGCAGCAGCGTCTCGGGCTGATCAAACGCCACCGCGGACTGGCTCCGCAGGCTCGCCTGCAAGTTCGCCATCAGCAGAGCGGCGGCGATCCCCTTGCCGGAAACATCGCCAATGATTAACCCCAGCCGCTGCGGCCCGAGATTCAGGAAATCGAAATAATCTCCTCCCACCTGGCGCGCCTGCAGGCAGATACCCGCGTACTCGACCGTTTTCATCTCCGGCTGAATCTGGGGAAACAACCGCGCCTGCACCTGCCGTGCTATTTCGAGTTCCTGGGCGGTGCGGCGTTCACCTTCGAGTTTCTCGGCGTGCGCCTGCCGGCGCAACTCCAGGTTTTGCCTCACCTGGTCGAAGCCTTCCAGTCCAAACCCATTCCCGTCAGGATCCTCGAAACGCGCATAGGTGCCGCCCCACCCCGGCGTCTCCGGAGCAGTTGTGAAACGAACCCCGCGTTCGCTCCATTCTTTGTACTTGGCGTGGACATCTTCGGTCATGAATAGCACCCAGCGGTAGCCGCCAATCAGTTTGTATTCCGGCGCGTCGGGTTTTGGTTCCACCAGCGCAAGATTCGCGCTGCCGTCGGGAGGCGCCACTTCGATCCACCGTTCGCCGGTGGGAAGGCGCTGGTCGGTAAGAAGTTCGAAGCCCAGTTGCTCCAGGTAGAACCGCTTGCTCACTTCCACGTCGCGTACGAAAACCACAATGTCCTGGATCGACAGGTAGGACTCTTCGCGGCCGGGGCGAAGCACAGTCCGGTTCGACCACGAAATAAATGGGTCGCTGGCCATCGGCGTGATTATAACGGCCAGCCCGATAAGTGTTGTTGCAAACAAGCAATCAACCAACAACCAACCACCAACCACACCTGGGTGCGGGACGCACGGCTGCACATGAAGATGACCCATTCAAGCCCAATTTTGGCTTGAGCGGGGCTGTTCCAAATCCCCACAACTCTGTCGTCCGGTGCCCCATTTCTCGCCGGTTTTGCGAGAAGTGGGGCTTGTCCCACTCCTCAGATTCGCGCGTGTGAATGGCACAGGGCTTACTCGAACGCGTTCAACAGAACAGGACAAGTAGCCCACTCAATCCGAAACGAGGCTTGAGTGGGGCTGGCAATTTCCCCACGGGAGCAGATCACGGCGGAGGCGGTGGTCTGTGAAGTGGAGAGACCCGCTGTCGTGATAGAGACTACTGAGCCAGGCCGACCTTCCGCTCTAAGCTCTGAAATCGCGGGTCGTTCCGCAGCGGGTCCCATGCGGGTTCTACCTTGAGCGTGTCGATAATATTGGAATGCCGCGCATAGGCTTTATCGAGCCAGGCGAGAGTCTCGTCCTTTTTGCCCATGCCCATGTATGCCCATGCAAATGCCGCAGGATCCACGGGATAGCGACGCTCTAACTGTCTCAGTCCCTCCATCGCATGCTGAGCCTCCGTCGGATGGCCTGCGCGGCCGAGAACGTACACCCGCTCCCACGGCGTATTGTCAGGGTTGTATTTATCGATGATCGGCGAGTGCTTTCGCGAACTGTCCCGTTTGTACGTACACGCTTCTCACCATATGACCCCGCGGGAAGGTCGGTTCCATTTCGAGCACCGCATTGAACCCCTTTTCGGCGCGGTCGTACTGACGCGAGTAGTAGAAGATCATTGCGTTGTCGGCAGCAATAATCAGCGACAAGGGATCAAGCTGTCGGGCGCGTTCACTCTCCCGCAATGCTTCATCAAAGCGGCCGTTCCAGGTCAGATATTCTGCGTACCAGTGGTGCGCGGTAGCGTAGTTCGGGTTCAGGTCGATGGCCCGGCGATACTCTTTCTCCGCGGTCTGCCAATCCCAATCGTAGTTTTCGGTAATCAAAGCCATGGACGTGTGTGCTTCCGCGAGCCTTTCATCCAGTTGCAAAGCCTTAAGCGCCGCAGCGCGCGCTTTCGGCAAGGCCTCAGTTTGCGGAATCGTCATGGTGTAGCCGGGCAGAAGCGCGTAGCAATCGGCCAGACCAGCGTAGGCGCGAGCATAATCGGGATCTTTTGCGATGGCCTGCTGGAAATACTTGATCGCCTCTTCAAAACCTTCCGGAGTTCTCTTGTTCCAGAAATAGCGGCCTTTCAGGTAAAGATCGTAAGCCTCGTACGACTTGGGTATCTGTGCCTTGCTGATGGCAGAGGCGCTCTTGTTCTCACCTAATGTGAGTTGAATCTCGTCGCCGATCTCCTGAGCGATTTCGCCCTGCAGGCCCAGCAGATTGCTTAGATCTCGATCGTATTGTCGGGCCCAAAGATGCGTCTGATCGCTCATTTGAATAAGCTGGGCAGAGACCCGCACTTTCCCCGCATCACGCCGAACGCTTCCCTCGAGCACGTACTGCACTCCCAGCTCGCGCCCAATCTGACCCACCTGTGGTTGATTGTTCTTGTAGTGCATGACTGAGGTGCGGGCGATTACTCCAAGACCCTTGGGATCGAGGACCCCGAGGTGAGAAATCATTTCTTCAGTCAGGCCATCGCTGAAATATTCCTGGGTTGGATCGCCAGTCAGGTTCTCGAAGGGCAGAACAGCCAGCATGACTCGCTCCCGCACCTTCTGCACCTGAGTGCGGGAACTTGACCAGCGAAAATAAGCAGTGAATGCAGCCGCCAGAACAAGCAATACCGCACCCGTAATCAGCCACCTCTTCTTGACCCAGGGGCGGTCTGTTGGTTCCGGTTGGGAAACCTCTATTCTCAGGGATGGAGTCCAACTGGCTGGCGCTAGGTCTACACTCCCAGAAATCTCCTTCACCTCAGGCACAAAGCGATAACCTCGCCCCTGGACCGTCAAAATGTATCGCTGCTCCGCGGTTTCACCCAGCGCCTTGCGCAGCATGAAGACGGTCTGGGTGAGGTTGGATTCTTCCACGAAGCTGTCAGGCCAGATCGTACGCATCAACTCGTCTTTGCACACCACCTGGCCGGCTGTGCTCGATCAGCAACAGCAGAACTTCAAAGGCTTTTGGAGTCAGGGCAATCGGCTTCTCGCCCTTCTTCAGGACCCGGTTTTGGCGTCCAGACGGAAGTCGCCAAAAGCGTATAAGTGACTGATTAGGCTAGGCATAACTCAATTTTGAGAAACTTTGAGAAAACTTGAGAACCGCTTTTAGGACATGGGCCGCACATTAGAGATAGCTTATGTTCCGCGCGGAAGGCGGGAACCCTGAATTGGCGGCCATTCTACCACCGCCTGACTCGACCCAGGCTCCCCGAATTTCCCGCAATCGGGCCATTCAACAGTAGGAGCAGTGCCATGACCTTCACTCGATCCCTCCTCAGCAGCTATCTCGACAAAGGGTTGTTTAACACCTGGCAAATGAAGACTACAAGTTACGGGAGGTTAACCACGAGGCCGGTTTTACGGGAGGTCCAATTGGCAAAACTCGGCATGATCCTGCTGATGGCGGCGGTCACGATTAACAACCGCCTCCGGTCAATCTTTGCCCAACCTGTTCCCGCTTCCAAACCACAGCGGATTTGTGGAAACGTATAACGTCCACAATGCTCCCATTAGCTTGAAGGGGGCCTTCTTTCAATCGCTCGGAACCAATGGACGGTCCTGCTCCTCCTGCCACTTGCCGACGGAGGGCTGGAGCATCTCTGCCGAAGAAGTGCAGTTACGCTTTCTTCTGACCCAGGGCCGGGACCCGATCTTCCGCACCAACGATGGCTCCAACTGTGACCAGAACATCGATACGTCAACTCTGCAGGGGCGGCGCAAGGCGTACAGCCTGCTGCTCAGCAGGGGATTGATTCGCATTCGCATTGCCCTTACCTGACGGTGCCGAGTTCAGCGTGCAAAGCGTGAACAATCCTTATGGATGCAGTGATACATCGACGCTCTCGATGTACCGGCGTCCGCTTCCGGCGACGAATCTGGGTTTCCTCAGTACGCTCATGTGGGACGGGCGCGAGTCCACGCCACCGAGCACACAGAAGATTACCTACCCCAATACCGGCCAACTGCTGGCAGACCTGGCTCACCAGGCGTATCGATGCGACCACCGGGCATGCGCAGGGTGCAGTTCCCACGCCGGCGCAAGTGCAGGACATTGTGAACTTCGAGACCGCTCTGCGGACCGCACAGGCTTTCGACTTCAAGGCAGGCCTCCTGAACGATGCCAGGGCAACCGGCGGACCAGTCGCACTCGCTTCGCAACCCTTCTTTATCGGCATCAACGATTCATTCCCCGCGAGCTTTGGCTTCAATCCCACCGGAGCGGCGTTCGATCCCAATATTTTCAACTTGTTCAATTCCTGGACGAACTCGCGCTACGCCTCTCGGGCCAGCATTGCCCGCGGTCAGGCTCTCTTCAATTCGAAACCGATTACGATTTCCGGCGTCGCCGGAATAAACGATGTGGTCGGACTTCCTTCGTCATTTTCGGGCACTTGCGGAACTTGCCACGACTCTCCCAATGCAGGTGACCATTCCGTCTCTGCGCCATTGAACATCGGCGTCGCGGACGTGAACAGTCCTCTCGATGTCAGCTACCTCCCGGTGTTCACTCTGGTGAATAACACCACGCATGAAACCGTTCAGACCACCGATCCTGGCCGCGCTCTTATTACTGGAAAGTGGGCCGATATCGGAAAAGTGAAAGGCCCCGTTCTCCGCGGACTCGCCAGCCGCGCGCCTTACTTCCACAACGGTTCAGCCTCGTCACTGACAGATGTCCTCGTCTTTTACGACGTGCGTTTCAATATCGGTTTTACAGCCCAGGAGAAAGCTGATCTGATCGCGTTCCTGAATTCCCTCTGAGTCCGAAATCCGACTCGATTTTGCCTTGAGTGGGGATCTCCAGCACCCAACTCTGTCATCCCGACCGCAGCAGATCATCGCGAAGGCGATGATCTGCGAAGTGGAGGGACCTTGTGTTGTGAAGTCAACGGGCCGTGAGGAAACACGAACGAACGGCAGGAAGACTCTGTCCATCTCCGAACTCACGCAAGCCAAAGACGGCGTGGCCGGGCCTCCCGTAACCGATAACTTCCGGATTGCCCGTGATCCCGAAGTGGCGCGAAGGGCACGGCCCCCCAAACGGTCTAACTGACATTCTTTCGATATTGCATGCAATTTATGAAATTGTGCCAGTCAATATAGCCGTAAAATATTGACTTACCGTAATGATCCTCATAGCATTGCATGCAATGTCAGCCGCGCTCTCCACTTCATATTCAGATACTCAGACAGAACGCCTCGTACTTTCCTTGCGAGAGCGAATCTTGAAGGGGGAATTCCCGCGCGGCGAGCGGCTTACCGAACTGGGGCTAGTGGCACTGCTCCAAGTCTCTCGCACCCCCATTCGGCTTGCGCTCGAACGGCTGGCCAATGAGGGATTGCTCGACCCGATTCCCACTGGCGGGTTCCGCGTCCGTTCCTTCAGCCTGGTTGACATTTGGGACGCCATCGAGATTCGCGGAGTTTTGGAAGGCACCGCTGGCAGATTCGCCGCTGAGCGGCTCGGAACGGTGGACGAACTCGCAGGAGTGAAGCGACTACTGGCAAAAGCTACTATGGAATTTCCCATCACCGCTGAAGGATTCGCGCGGTACCTTGACGTGAATAGGAACTTTCATCGGGAATTGTGGTGGATGGCCAAGAGCCCTCCCCTGTTCCGGGAGCTGGAACACATCTGCAAGATTCCTTTCTCCGCGCCGGAAGCCCTGGTCTTCGGCCTCGCGGACCGTGAGCCGCGCACGGCCTATGTCGCCGCCGAGCAACATCGCGCGATTGTAGAGGCCATCGAGAATCGCGAAGGCGCACGGGCAGAGGCGCTCGCGCGCGAGCACTCCAGGATTTCGAGGCGCAATCTCGAATTCGCTTTCCGGAGCAAAGAGACCAGTAACCGTTTGCCGGGAGCAGCGTTAGTTACGAACTGACACCAATAAAGATGATCTGGCTGTTTCAATCTACAGTTTGACTCTGAAAAAAGGACGTGCGTGTGAAATCCATTTCCGATCCCCGGCTCATTTGTCGTCGAAAGTTCCTCACAAATAGTTCGATCGCACTGGCGGCCATGGCGGGTACCTCGGTGATTGGCATGAATAAATTCGCTTGGTCGCGGCCCGAGCACTCAGAGACGGTCGACGTGAAGACGGCTTACGGTCGCCTCCGCGGTACGCGCACGGGAGATCTGGTGACATTCAAAGGTATTCCTTACGCCGGCCCGGTCTCCGGGGCTAACCGTTTTAAAGCGCCACCTCCGCTTGAGCCCTGGACTGGGGTTCGTGATGCATTCACTCCCGGCCCACCGTCATTTCAGCCGAGCCCGCGAGTGGACGAGCCACCCTTCTCCGAGAATTGCCTCGTGCTTAATATCTGGACGCCCGCCGTAGATCAGCGCCGGCGTCCCGTCATGTTCTACAACCATGGCGGCGGCTTCGTCGTGGGTTCAGGAAGCACCTGGTACCAGGATGGCAGCAACCTCGCCCGGGAATACGATGTCGTGGTCGTGGCCAACAGTCACCGTCTTGGACTCTTGGGATATTTGTTCCTGGCTGACTTGGCCGGCGAGGAGTACGCGACTTCCGGCAATCAAGGAATACTCGACATTGCCGCGGCCCTGAAGTGGACATACGAAAATATCGAGGCGTTTGGCGGCGATCCGCACAATGTAATGGTCTTTGGAGAATCCGGGGGCGGCGCAAAAACTTCGTGCATCTACGCGCTACCGCTGGCAAAAGATTATTTCAACAAAGCCTCGATTGAGAGCGGGCCCGGTGTTCACATGACGCCTCGCGACATGGCTACCGAAACCGCCAGGATGGTTTTGACTGAACTCGGCTTGTCGGAAAAAGAAGTTCTCAAGCTCAAAGACGTTCCCGCCGGAGAAACTGGTGGAGGTTCAGGGCGCAGTGGCGAAAAAGGCCCCGGGAAATCTGACGCTCACCGGCGGGAGAAAGGGCATGGTGGTTGCACGCCCGGGCGGCTTCGGTCCCGTGGTCGATGGGACTTATCTTCCGCACGATCCTTTTGATCCCACTGCGCCGGCAATTTCCAAAGACAAACCGCTTATGGTCGGAACCAACCGGGACGAAATGGCGTTCTTTTACTGGGAACGCAAGGCGACCGACTTATTTACTTTGACCGACGATGGGTTGAAAGCTCAATTGGATAAGGACTTCGGCGCGAATGCCGAAAGGATTCTGGCAACGTATCGCAAGAGCCGGCCTGGCGCTTCGCCGTCCGATCTCTACGTTGCAATTACAACTTCGCGCGCCATGTGGCTGGGCTCGATTGAAATTGCCGAGAAGAAGTTCGAACAGAAAGCGGCGCCCGTTTATATGTACATGTTTACGCACGAATCGAACTTGATCGTTCCTGGCACGAACCATCGGCTGGGCGCGGCTCATGCCACCGAGATCTGGTACAAGTTCGACAACATAGATGTGGAAGGGCCAAAGAATGCTCCGGGACCGCCACTGATCGGCACCGACCCGGACCGCAAGCAAGCCGCGCTGCACATGAGCGAGATGTGGGCCACGTTCGCCAGAACCGGTCACCCGGGGGCCAAGGGACAACCCTCCTGGCCCGCCTACACTCTGCAAAAACGATCCACGATGATGATCGATGCGCAATGCAAGGTCGAAGAGAATCCCTTCGGGCAGGAACTCGCCTTGTGGGACAGCCTGACCATTTAGCGTAGTGGCCCGTGGTCGAAAGCTGGTGTATGCGGACACTGCCAAAAATGACTGTGCGGAGACAATTCACCTCATGAAAACCAAATTCCGGGTGTTCACCCTGGTCGCCCTGTTGTTGACCGTCGCGATCAGCGCATTCGCTCAGCTGCCTCCCGAAGCTCGGTCAGGACTGTGGAAAGCGCAATGGATCACTTCGTCGAGCGCGCCGCAACGCGACATCGTCGTTCTGCATTTCAGGAAAGTGATCGAGGTCTCGGCGGTCCCGGAACATTTTGTCGTCCACGTCAGCGCCGACAGCCTGTTCATTCTCAACGTCAACCAGCGCGAGGTTGGACGCGGCCCGGCGCGAAGTGATCTTGCGCACTGGAAGTACGAAACCTACGATCTGGCGCCGTTCCTGCGCCCCGGCCGCAATGAGATCGCTGCGACGGTATGGAGCCTGGGCGTTTCAACCGGCGCCCAGATCAGCGATCGAACTGGCTTTGTGCTCAGCGGTGTTTCGCCGGAGGCAGGTGTTGCGGACACGAACGATAGCTGGGAAGTCGCAGAAGAAAAAGGTGTGCAGACTTTGCCGACTCCGCCGGAGGTTCAGCGATCCTACTTCGTGGCGGAGCCGGCGGAGCAGCATTGATGGCGCTCTATTCGATTGGTCCTGGAATGACGCTGCTTCCTCCCGCAGCAAATGGGAGAAGGCTGCTTCCATTGGAAATGCCATCGAGCGGGGATCAGTGTTGCAGAACAACAACTGGCAGTTGATGCCGGATTCGCTTCCCGCCATGCAGATGGAACTGACACCGGTTGGACACGTCGTACGTGCATCCGGAATTCAGCCCCCGGCGGATTTCCCCGGCGCCGGATTCGAAATCCCGGCTCATGCCACCGTCAGTCTGCTGGTGGACCAGTCCCATTTGACTACGGCGTATCCCGAGCTGACAGTGAGCGGAGGCGCCGCGAGCAAGATTCGTCTTACCTATGCGGAGGCGCTCGTTGACAGCCAGGGAGTGAAGGGCAATCGCAACGAAATCGAAGGCAAGCACATCGTGGGCATCTTCGATGAATTTCTGCCCGACGGATCGCCGAAGCGCGCCTTTATGCCTCTGGCATGGCGTACGTGGCGTTATCTGCAGCTTGACGTCACTACCGCCGACCAGCCGCTTCGCATCGAAAACCTTCGCTCCTGGTTCACGGCCTTCCCGTTCGAAGAGCGCGCCCGCTTCCAATCAGACGACCCGGTTCTAAGTCAGATTTGGCAGATCGGCTGGCGGACGGCCCGGCTCGACGCGCATGACACCTATATGGATACGCCGTATTGGGAGCGCATGCAGTATATCGGCGACACGCGTATCCAGGCCTTGATCTCCTATAACGTTGCCGGCGACGATCGCCTCGCTCGCCAGGCAATTCAAGCCTTTAACGATTCCCGAATTGCTGACGGCATCACCCGCAGCCGTTATCCGTCATCGGTTACGCAGATCATTCCAACGTTCTCGCTGTTGTGGATCGGAATGGTGCATGACTTCTGGCAGTATCGCGCAGACGATGCATTCGTGAAAGCACAGATACCCGGCACCAGGACCGTGCTGGACTGGTTTATCGACCGGCAGACGACCAGACGGACTTATGGGACACCTGAGTTGGTGGCCCTTCCTCGATTGGGGAAAAGACTTCGCCTTCGGCATGCCACCCGAAGATGCAGACGGCGGATCTTCTCCCATCACGCTTCAGTACATTGAAGCGCTTCGCTACGGCGCGGAACTGGAATCGACCTTCGGAGACTCGGTTCGTGCGCAACGCTACCGTGATGCCGAGAGTCGCGCGGTAAATGCAGTCCGCAAATTGTGCTGGAATAATGCCTCTGGTCTGATCGCCGACACTCCTGCCCAGAAACACTTCAGCCAGCATGCCAATATTCTCGGCGTATGGCTCGACGTGATTCCGCGAGAACAACAGAAGGATGTTCTGAACAAGATCCTCTCGGTGAGCGACCCAGGTTTTACGTCAACCGGCTCCGTTCCCGAGATGACGAAGGCGACCTACTACTTCCGATTCTATCTGGCCCGCGCGCTCGAGCACGCAGGCATGGGAGATCAATATCTGAATCTGCTCAAGCCGTGGCGGGACATGACAGCTTTAGGACTCACGACGTGGGCTGAGCAGCCCGAGCCGACAAGATCAGATTCCCACGCCTGGAGTGCTCATCCGAATTTTGACTTTCTCACGATCGTCGCCGGAATTCGGCCGAAAGCGCCCGGCTTCTCGAGCGTGAGTATCGAGCCTCATCTCGGGCCGTTACGCAATGTTGTCTCCGCCGTACCCACTCCCAAGGGCATGGTCGAGGTGAATTACGTTTCCAGGAATTCAGGAGTAAGCGCTGAGATCAATCTCCCGTCGAATGTGTCGGGCGAATTGGTCTGGAAGGGAAAGACTTTCAGCCTGCATCCTGGTCATCAACAAATAATTTTGCCGTAAGACGCTGACTCAGCAGCCAAACTGAGAACTGAGAACCAATAACTAACAACTGGGTTTCCAAAAACCGCACGTGGGAACTGGGGGACAGACAGGACGCTCCGCTCACGTTCGAACAATATGGCAGCACGGAGACTCAAAACGATCCCGTTAAATCCCGGCGTACCAGGCATACCCGCCCTCGGGCGAGGCAGACCCGAGGCCCTTGCCGAACTTTTTCAGATTGTCGGTGACCGTCAAGTGGGTGATGAATTTCACGCTCTTGTATCCGATTTGGCGAGGGATGCGCATGCGAAGCGGCCCGCCGTTGCCCACGGGAAGCACGTCGCCATTCAATCCGTAGGCGAGGAACGTCTGCGGATGCGATGCATCGGCCATGTCGATGCTGTCCCACCAATCAGGCTGGAACGAAAAGTAGACAACGTATCTCGCCTGCGGGAGCACTCCCACGATGTCCAGCACGTGAGACAGAGGCACACCGATCCACTCGGCTATATACGACCAGCCTTCTTCACACTGCAGCATGGTGATCTGGCTGCGCGACGGATAACTCTTAAGCTGGTCCAGTGAAAACGAAGCAGGACGGGCGACCATGCCATCGATGGTGAGCCGCCAGTCCGCGAATCCTCCGGCCTGAAGACGCTTGAACTCGTCATTCGGTGGCGCCATTTCGTTCGCGAACGGAGGCTTCGAAATCATGCTCTGGGGAAACTCACGGGCCAGTGAGTGCTTCGTCAGCAGCCGGTGGGAAGCGTAAGTCAGCGTTTCGCCGGCGCCGAAGATTCCGCCGTGATCGGGCGGGACCAGTCCATATTTTTGCGCCATGCCCGCAGCCACGCCCAGACCGGTTACGCCCGCAGCCGCGGCGAGTCCGGTAGTGATTAGCTTGCGGCGTGAAATGTCGCTCATGTGCGCTCCATATTTGTGCCGGCGCGGCCCGTGATCATCGCACGCATGCGGCTCCAGAATCCGGCCACGAAAATCATCACGACGTGGACCAGCACAAAGAGCACGAGCGCCAGCGAAACAAAGAAGTGAAGCGTGCGCGCGGATTGCTGTCCGCCGAGCAAATTGACGGCCGCCGGAACCGCAGAAACAAACGCGGGAGACATCGCCAGGCCGGTCCAGATGACTAAAGGAAACAGAACGAAGATCACGAACAGGTAGCTGATCCGCTGCAGCAGGTTATAAGACCACGCTTCCGCCGCACTCGGCCGCTTGAAGCGCAAATGGCTGGCGACTTCTTTCGAGAATGCCCGCCACGACAGACTCGTCCCCAGCCGGGAGCAAGTCTTTACGCAAATGCCCTGCTGAAGAACATTGAAATTACATACAGCAAGTCCCGTCAGTACGACTACCCAGGCCGCTTGAAAGTGCAGATACCGGCTCCAGCCATTCTGGTCCGGCATCACATACCCGTACCCGGTCGGCACCAATGCCCGCGACGACGGGATCGGTATCTTGAACAATGGTTGAGTCAACACATTGCCAGTCTCACCCCAGTAGAACCGAGGATGAGATATCACAATTTCAGCGCCGGTGACGAGCAAGGCAAAAAAACACAAGGTCGTGATCCAGTGCGTAATGCGGACAAGCGCAGAATGCCGCGGGGCAACCGTCGTGGCTGGCACGTCAGAGGCAACGTTTGGAATGTAAGCGGACTCGCTCACGCGGGAATGGTATCACGGGAAAAGAACGTCGCGAACAGGAAGGTAGCGCCCTTGGTAGCGCCGGCGTCCCGCCGGCTGTCGTGAGGGCGTCCCGCCCTCACCGTCGAGAGCGAAACCACACCGCAGAAAACGACACTGTCGTAATCTTGGACGCGAGGGGCACGAACAAAAAGTGGAGTAGCGGTCACAAGAGAAGCCGCGAAGCGGCGCAAGAATAAAGCCCACGGCGCAAGCCGTGGGAAAATAGGCGACCGCGAGCGAGCCCCGAAGGGGCGAAAGAAGGACTGGTGAAGTAATCCGTCCCGCGGCGAGATGCCGGCGCTACACGTGAACCTGAGGCAGAGACGGAGACACACCAGCTCCCGACCGGCATCATCGCCGGCCCAGCGAACTGCGGCACGCCAAGATCAGGCATGGGAGCTCCAGCAAACAGTCGCCGGCAGGGTTTCGCCAGCCATCGCGCCCAGCGCCCTGACCACGAGACTCGCGCACTGTCGGTCGCGATGCCAGTGTCGGCATACATCTGGCGATATATTTTCGAAATCAAAACGAAAGCCAGCCGCCCCCGGCTCGACTTGATAAACCGCGACCGCTTCCAGATCGAACCCATGCTGTAAAAGCTGTCCCAAACCGCTTGCGTCCGCGACCGAATCTCCTCCGCCGTCATCACCGGATGGTCCCAATACAGCTTGGGACGCAGCGCCTGCGGAATAAGCCACCGCCGCGTAAGCGGCACGCCCGCGATCGTCGGAGGCGAAATCCCCAATCCCTTTTCCCAGCGATCGAAATCCACCGTCCCAGGATACGGACTCAAAGTCACAAACTGCGCAAACGTAAGATCCGCGCTGATCGCAGCCGCCGCAGTAGCATCAAAAGTCTCAGGACGATCGCTCGGCAACCCAAAAATAAACGATCCCAGCACGTGCACACCGCGCGCCCGGAAAATCTTCAGCCGCTCGATCAAATGCTCGCCCGACAAATTGAAGTCTTTGTAGACATCTTTCAATCCAGCCGGCGTCACCGCCTCCACTCCAACCAGCGCTCCCTTGATGCGCGCCGCCTTCATGGCATCGAGAAAGTCGGTGTCTTCCGCAGCTTCCATCGTGATCTGGGTAAAGAACACCATGTCATCCGGAAGCTGAGCCAGCCGCGCCATCAGTTCAAACCGCTCCGCCCGCAAAGTTTCGAGTTCCGTGATGCGCGCCGAGTTCTTCTGCATCCGCGCCAGATTCAAGATCCGTCAGCGTCACCGGATAAAAATTGTCGTCCGCCAACGCAATAAATCGAAATCCCAACCGCCGCAGCTGCACAACTTCTTCCATCACCGCATCCGACGCCCTCTGTCGCGGACGCTGCCCATCCGTCCGCCACACCGAACAGAACGAACAATGTTTCGGACATCCCCGCACCGTCTGCACCGACGCCCACATATAACGGCTGCGCGGAATCAATTCCCAGCGCGCCGCCACGAAGTCACTGGCTTCGATCTTGCCTCCGTGATAAAGCGGCTGCGGCGTGCCCTTCTCGCAATCAGCCAGCGCGTTCGGCCACGCGACGTCGCCATCGCCCGTCACAATGGAATGCGCTCCGCCTAACTGCCGCGCTTCCTCGGGATAAAGTGTCGCGTGAATTCCGCCAAAAATTACGTAAGCCCCACGCTTGCGCGCCAGCGTTCCCGATTTCGTAGCCTCGCAAAGCGTTGGCGGTATGAATGCTGATGCCCACGGCATCGCCGCGCTGAATCCGTTCCGGATCCATCGGGCTGAGGGTTTCATCGACCAGAATCGGGTCGCCGAATCGTGCAGGAGTGGCGCCGGCCAGCACATACTGCCAGCGAGGCGTGATGACCGCAGTCCCGAACGACACGTGGCTCGGGTTGATCAGATGAACGTTCACGCGCAGTGCTCCTTTTACTGTGGATTGCTCCGAACAGTTTCACGAGTCACTAGCGGAACACGCATCTACTTGCGGTGTGTTCTTGGTGAGACGATTGATCGACCAGCGCCTGACGTTGTCAGGGGCCAGCTCAGCGCGCTCTGCCTGGCGGAATCGGGAGGCAGGAGACTTAGGAGAGTATGCGACTCCGAGGTCGTCGAGGGCAGCTTAGGCCTGAAAGGGGAGGAAGTCAAATTTGTCTCAAAATGGAAGGCCCAGATCGGCATGAACCACGCAGGGGCAGATGTCCCCATCTGCCCAGTCGAGCGCAGCTCGATAGTCTTAGCCGGGACTAAAAACGGGCCTTATCCCGCCGCACAGAGAGCACATCTATCCCCTAATGCGTCTCATGTCTGAAGCCTGCTACTTTGCCGGCGACTTCGGCGGAATTTCCGCATAACCCGGCGCTGCCTGAGCCAGATTCTTCTCCACCGAAGCCTTCACATCGCCGATTGACCAGCGAATTCCGCCCGCCAGCAGGTTCAGGAAAAATGTATTCGACCAGTTTTCCGGACGGTCGCCGATAGCGGTAAAGAACACGCGTCCCTTGCCATGCATGCGCGCCCAGGTCCCCGGATAAGCCGCTCGTTGATAGGGTTCACCAGTCATGCCCTTGGTATCAATCACGAGAATTACATGCAGGTCGGGCGCGAAATCCTTCAACGAATACCACTCGTCCATCATGGTGACCGGCGATTTCACGCCTTCCAGTCCAGGAAATTTCGCGTCCGTCACAATGAGGTTGGTGTTCTGCAGCCGGGGAGTGCTGCCATGAGTAATGAATTCGCCGCCCAGCATTCGAAGATACGGATCGGAATTCTCTCCATGAGCGATGTAGCGATTGGCTAGATCTTTGGTGTCAGGCTCGGTATGAAAAGTGTCAGACGCAGCATGGACGCCCACAAAGCCCATTCCGCCCTGTACTGCGTCCAGCAACGCCTGCTTGCCCGCCACAGACATCGCTGGATTGCCGTCCGTGCCAACCTCTGTCAGGTTCCCGGTGGTAAAGAACAGCACGCCGGCATATTTCTTAAAGTCAGGTGAATCGAACACGCGGCCGTCTTTGGTGGCCGTTACCTCAAACCCATGTTGCTGTGCCAGACCCGTCACAGCCTGCTCCAGAATGCTGGGGTGTCCGTCGGTGACCTTGATCACTTGGTGCTCAAAGCCAGAGGACTTGGTAAAGATGAGCACAGACTTCTTCTTTTTGGCGGCAAGCAAATCTTTGGGCAACGCCAGTCCTGCACCCGCGATGGCGCTGGCCTGTAGAAACCGACGGCGGCTGAGTGTGTTGTCCATGCAATTGCCTCCTGATGTTTCAAAACTCGAGTGAACTCGGATCGCTAGCCGAAACATAGTAGACCGCGACCGCCCTAGACTCAACTGAGGATTGAAAAAATGTTACGTCACGGTTCAAAGTAGCGCCGGCGTCGGTAGCGCCGGCGTCCCGCCGGCCCGATAGGCGGGCGGAAGCCCGCCAGCTACGTGCAACCAGCTACTATTCCATCGCCGCCTCAAGCGAGAGCACCGCCTTCACATGCTGATCGAAGTCGCGTTGTGTAGCGCCGGCGTCCCGCCGGCCCGATAGGCGGGCGGAAGCCCGCCAGCCACCCGAACGCAGCGCTACTATTCCGGTGCCGCCTCATGCGAGTGGACCGCCTTCACATGCTGGTCAAAGCGGCTCTGTAATGCTTTTTGATATTCCGCCACATTCGGTCGATGACTCGAGGCTCGCACCTGGAATTTCGCATCCGCACACGCCGTGCACTCCGCCTCGACCGGAATAGTGCCCAGCCATTTCGTCACCCGAAGCACCGGCCTTTTCATAATTCAAGTTTCCTACAAGCCGACCACCTGCGCCAATGGGTTCCTTGGCGTCCTTCGCGGAATCCCTTTGCGAACTTTGCGGTTAAAGACTTTCTCGCAAAGACCCCTCGCGTAATCCACGGTCGTCGTAAGTTGTATACTCACGTCCCGAAAGCCACCGCATCTCGCAAAGGACGTCCATGAAACGAACAATCCTGTCACTCCTTCTCTTGATCTCAGCAACTTGCTGGGCCCAGACGCAGCCTGCGCCTTTGAACAGCCCCGAGGTTCACGCAGACGGCAGCGTCACCTTCCGCTTTCGAGATCCCAATGCGCACGAAGTGATGTTGACCCTGGAAGGCGCGCAGCCCGTTGCCATGCAGAAAGATGATCAGGGAGTCTGGAGTTTGACCACGGCCGCGCTCGCCCCCGACTTCTACGGCTACTCCTTCGTCGCAGATGGCATCGGCCTGATCGATCCTTCCAATCCTTTGATGAAGCCCAACCTGCTGCACACCCAGAGCCAGGTTCATGTGCCGGGACCGGCATCGCTGCCCTGGGAGATCGGCGACGTGCCCCACGGCCTCGTCCATCATCATCTTCTATAAGTCCGCGGTGGTCGGCGATCAGCGCGACTTCTTCGTCTACACTCCGCCGGGATACGATCCGCGCGCCAAGCGCAGCTACCCGGTGCTGTATCTGCTGCACGGTTTCAGCGACGACGCCACCGGTTGGACCGCGGTCGGACGCGCGAATGTCATCCTCGACAACCTGATTGCGCAACGCAAAGCCACGCCGATGGTCATCGTGATGCCGCTGGGCTACGGCGCGCCAGAAATCGTGGTGCAGGGGCCGGGTGCGTTCGCCACTGACCTGCGCAAGCGTAATTACGACCGGTTCATGCAGGCGCTATTCACCGAAGTGATGCCGCAAGTGGAGACGACTTATCGAGTATCCAAAGACCGCAAGTCGCGAGCCATTGCGGGATTGTCCATGGGAGGCGCCGAGTCCCTGCTGACTGGATTGAACAATCTCGACAAGTTCGCCTGGGTCGGAGCCTTCAGTTCCGGAGGCTATACCGAAGATTTCGATGGACAGTTTCCCGGCCTTGATGCGAAAGCCAACGAAAAACTGCGTCTGCTCTGGATCGCCTGCGGCACCGACGACCGCCTCATCGACTTGAACCGCAAAGTCCGTACCTGGCTCGACTCGAAAGGCGTCCACTACACTCCAATCGAAACCCCAGGCGCCCACGTGTGGATGGTCTGGCGCCGGAATCTGGCGGAGTTTACTTCATTGCTATTTAAATGACCCTGGGCGGTAGTGAGCAAAAATCCTCACTTTTTAGGCCTGTCATCCTGAGGGACCTTCGTCCCGAAGGATCTTGCCCGCATCGCAAACGGTGTCGCCAAGTGCACTGAGTTTCCGAGTTCGCCTTTGGGTTCCTTTGCGTTCTTTGCGGAGTCTCTTTGCGACCTTTGCGGTTAAAGGCTTTGATTTGCGCAGCTATCTGACAGGACAAAACCCTTAAACCGCAAAGTTCGCAAAGGGACTCCGCAAAGAACGCAAAAAAACCCAGAAGCGATGCAAACGTAGAACGTCTATCGCGCTCTCCACAGAATGAATAGCGCCCGCATCACCAGGTAGGCCAGGATCAGCAGCAGCCAGGGGCTGTTCTTCACCACCCAACGCCACAACCGCGTCATCGGACCTTCGGGATAAGCACTGACCGGCAATCCGTCGAGGTAGTGCGCGATGTCGCCGGTCAGTTCCTCGACCGAGCCGTAACGTTGCTGCATATCGTCGGCCATCGCCTTGCTGGCAATCGCGGTCAGGACTTTCGGTGTCTCTTGATGTTCCCTCGATCAGAAATTTCAACACTGCGCCCAGAGAGTAGATGTCCGCGCGCGGTCCGAGTGCTTCGACCTCGCCGCGGGCTTGTTCCGGCGCCATGTAACCGGGCGTTCCAAGAACCACGCCGTGTGCCGTGTCCGCCTCGGAGGTTCCTGCTTCGGAAGCGTCCTGGCCGGGAAGAACGTGACCGAGCCCATCCAGCTTTGAAACCGTTTTTTCTTGTTCCGGCAAACTTGTCTCCAGCAACTTTGCCAGTCCCCAGTCCATCACCAGCACTTCGCCGAATGGTCCCACCATAATGTTTTGCGGCTTCAGATCACGATGCAGCACATGACGCGCATGCGCAAACGAAACAGCTTCGCAGATTTTCTGAAAGATTCTCAGACGCTCAGGTACACCTCCGAGTCCTTCGCGCCGCTGATCAAGCCTTCGGCCCTGCACCAGTTTCATGGTGTAAAACACGCGCCCATCGGGCAGAGTGCCAACGTCGTGTACCGGGACAATTCCGGGATGCTCCAGTTGCGCGATAATTTTTGCTTCGAGCAGCAGTCGTGCTCCAAACTCGCCGCTTGAGTCCTCGATCCCCAGCACTTTGAGCGCAACTTCCCGGCCCAGAGCTGTGTCCGTAACGCGGAAGACGCCACTCATACCGCCCGATCCGAGCTTGTCGATCAGCACATAGCCAGTTCCGCTGAGGTCGGGCGCATCGGCGGCCGCGCGCAGACGATCCAGCGCCTCATCGGACAGCCACTTCATGATGCATCCACTCCCAGCAGCGTACGTGCCTCGCGACGGAATTCTTCTTCGCTTCCTGTCATCTCGCGCAGTTGTTCCAGAACGACGCGGCGAAATTCGCGGCGCGCATACGCCAGATAGTTGGTGACGTCCGATGTTTTCAAACTGAACTGTCGTGCCACCTCTTCGTAGGTGAACTCTTTGCCCGCCTCGTCGATGTCGTAGAACTCCAGTAGGCGAAAGTGCATCGCCTTGCCGCGCTGCTGGCATTCCTCCCGCAATCGTTCCAGAGACAGGCTGAAGATGCTGCGCACCCACTCGCGCTCGAAAAAATCTTCCATCGATTCCGGAGACGGAATCTCTACCTGCTGCAACTCGCCTTCGGCAGATTCGAAATCGAGAGAAAGGATCTGCGCATCCCCGCCGCGCTTCAAACGTCGCGCAGCCTTGTCTTCATTGGCGATCAGGTGATCGACGCACACCCGCAAGAAAGTCCGCAGGCGGGCCCGCTGCGGATCGTAGCGGGCTAGAAAATCTTTTTCCAGCAGGTGAAAGAAAAATTCCTGAGTTAAATCCTTCGCTTGCTCGTTGTCCTTGTCCCAGCGCAGGCGAATGTATTTGTAAACCGGCTTCCAGTAAGCGGAGGTCAGAATGTCGAGCGCGCGCCGCCGGTCTTCAGGTTCGACGCTGCGCGCGGCCACAATGAGCGACCATCGGGTGGATGGAAAATTTCCCTGGCGGAGAAGATTGGCGTCATCACGCATACCGGGCGACAGGGAGTGTACGACGAGAGAGAGCAACGAACAAGATGCCACCACGTAGGGACGGACACCCGGCTCCGCAGGTTTTATGACTTCTCGGGAAAAATGTCGTGCCGAAAAATTTCCGGCGCCGTCATGCTGTGGAAATTCTCCTCACGGATTCGTGTCGCGGCTTGGGATCGTGAGTGCTCCGCGCGCCGCATCATCGCTCCTGTAGCGACTCTTCGCTCATTTCCTCCTTTCATCAATCGCCCGAAAATTAATCGCGAGAAATTTTAGAATTGCACAACTATTTGGGATTGACCGCACTCCCGATCGCGCGTAGATTCTTTTTCACCTTCACAGAAAATCCAGCCGGGAAAAAACTGCAGCTTGTTGACAACCAATTCCATTAATCTTCCCTCCCCCAAGGGTGGAACAAAGTGAGGAAAGTAGAGAGCGAATGGCAAGTCTATCGGACGCGATTTCTGATCCGGGCCAGGCAGCTCACCGGTCCCATGGAGTTCCGGGACGCGCTCGGACGTGAACATCGTGGACAAAAGGGCGACTACCTCGTGGAGTCCTCCGACGGCGCGCTGAGGATCGCGCCCCGAGAAATTTTCGAGGATGTCTACGTAGCGATGGGACTCGCTATCGAGAAGGAGTTGCCCCTGCCGACCACAGGAAATCTTCCAATTTCAGATATGAAGCGTCAGGCTGTGGCCCGCGTCGGGATGTCAGCGTGAGCGCTGCATTAACCAATCGAAGGGTGGCACGGAAGCCTCGTGCCACCAATTTTCGCGCTCTTGTGGAAAACCGGGGCGCCAGGGGAAGAATCCCACTTGCTAAGAGTCAGATACAATATGTAGGGATACCCTCTTGACAGCCCCAACATACGGGCGTACTGTTTGCATCCCATAAGGCTTTAAACGCCACCAGAAGACAGGCGTGGCGATGCGACGCAAGTGCAAGATAATAAAGGATCGACGCTTAGGTTAGAGGTGATCTGGCGTCATCCCTCGAAGTAGTAAGCGTTGGTTGTTGTGCTGTGCGGTGGCCGTTCCCTCGTTCTCTGTAAATTTAATGTGCTGAACTCCTCCCGAGGGAGCGACGACATTTGACAAATCAAGCTGTGGAAAATGCCTTAAAAAGAGGGCTGGCAACCCCTTCGCCGAACTGAGAATTGAACTGAGAACCGAGAACTAAAGACTGAAAACTGGTTTTCATAATTCTTACGGTTTGGCCGCAACCAGGTATTAGAAGTCGATCAAAGAATCAGCAAGGCGAGCGACCGAATCCAAAGGAAAGAAGATAAAAGCAATGGCAGAAGTAAAAGCAGGAGCCCCCACCCCCCAGGCCACCGCGGTGCCCAGTGCGACCCCGGTAAACACCGTCACCCCCAGCAAGAAAGCCCCGGGCCTCAGCTTCCGCCGCTTCTTTACCAAGCTTGGTGTCTCTCCCTACGACGAAATCGAATGGGAGAAGCGCACCGCCCTGATCACCGACGCCAAGGGCAACGCCATCTTCGAACAGAAAGATGTTGAAGTTCCCAAGGACTGGTCGGTGACCGCCACCAATATTGTGGCCAGCAAATATCTGCACGGAACGCTCGGTACGCCCGAGCGCGAGAGTGGCGTGCGCGCCCTGGTGACTCGCGTGGCCGAGACCATCCGCGACTGGGGCATGTCGCAAGGCTATTTCAAGACGCCCGACGACGGCGCAACTTTCCACGACGAGCTCTCGCACATCCTGCTGCGCCAGTACGCCGCCTTCAACTCGCCGGTCTGGTTCAACGTAGGATGCGACCGCATCGAGCCCGACTCCGACGCCCAGAACTGGCACTGGAATCCGGCCAGCGCACGCGTCGAGTTCGGCGTCACCGGCTACAAGACGCCGCAGTGCTCCGCCTGCTTCATCAACTCGGTGAAGGACTCGCTCGATTCCATCCTTACTCTGGCCAAGACCGAAGGCATGCTCTTCAAGTGGGGATCAGGCACCGGCACCAACTTGTCTTCACTGCGTTCGTCCACAGAAGGCCTGAGCGGCGGAGGCACCGCCAGCGGTCCGCTCAGCTTCATGAAGGGCTTCGACGCCTTCGCCGGCGTCATCAAGTCGGGCGGCAAGACTCGCCGCGCCGCCAAGATGGTCATCCTCAACATCGACCATCCCGATATCGTCGACTTCATCGAGTGCAAGTCGAAAGAAGAAGCCAAGGCACACGCGCTCATCAATTCGGGATACGACGGCTCGTCGCCCGACTCCGATGCCTACTCGTCCATCTTCTTCCAGAACGCCAACAACTCCGTCCGCGTCACCGACGACTTCATGTACTCCGTCATGCGCGACAACGGCTTCACCACCCGCGCCGTCCGCGACGGACGCCCCATGCACAACTTCAAAGCCAAGGAGTTGCTCTACAAAGTCTCCGACGCCACCTGGCGCTGCGGCGATCCCGGCATGCAGTACGACACCACGGTCAATCGCTGGCACACGTCGAAGAACACGGCTCGCATCAACGCCAGCAATCCGTGCTCGGAATACATGTTCCTCGACGATTCCGCCTGCAACCTGGCCAGCCTGAACCTGCTGAAGTTCGCGCCCAACGGCACGTTCGACGTGGAAGCCTATCGCCACTCGGTCGATGTCCTGATCACCGCGCAGGAAATCCTGGTCGACAACGCCGGCTACCCGACGGAAATGATCGCGAAGAATTCGCACGACTACCGTCCGCTAGGCCTGGGCTATGCGAACCTCGGCGCCCTGTTAATGGCCGCCGGCCTCCCCTACGACTCCGACGCCGGACGCGACTACGCCGCCTGCGTCACCGCCATCATGTGCGGCGAAGCCTACCTGCAATCCTCCCGCATCGCCGAGTCATGCCCCGCGTTGGTGCCAGCCACCGAGCCCACACAAAAAGGCCTGGCCGAAACCAACCTCGGCGCAAACGTCATGCCCGGAGGAGCCTGCCCCGGCTGGTACATAAACCGCGAACCATTCCTCGACGTAATCCGCATGCACCGCGCGTCAGCGTCAACAACATCAACAAAACCAACGTCCCGCCCAATCTCTACGAATCCAGCAAAGACGCCTGGGACGAAGCCCTGGCCCACGGCGAAAAACACGGCTACCGCAATTCCCAGGTAACTGTTCTAGCTCCAACAGGAACAATTGGGTTCATGATGGATTGCGATACTACTGGCATCGAGCCGGATTTGGCGTTGGTTAAGTACAAGAAGCTGGTGGGTGGCGGGATGATTAAGATTGTGAACAATACGGTGCCCACTGCGCTTGTTCAAGCTGGGGTACGATCACGACGAAGCCGACAAGATTGTCAGCTACATTGACGCTACCGGGACCATCGAAGGCGCGCCGGATATTAAGGACGAGCATCTTGCGGTGTTTGACTGCTCGTTCAAGCCGGCTAAGGGGACGCGGTCGATCCATTACATGGGGCATCTGAAAATGATGGCGGCGGCGCAACCTTTTATTTCCGGCGCCATCTCTAAGACAGTGAACCTGCCGGAGAATGCCTCCGTGGAAGACATCATGGAGTGCTACATCCAGGCATGGAAACTGGGGTTGAAGGCTGTGGCTGTTTACCGTGATGGATGCAAGAAGTCGCAACCGCTGAGCGCGTCCGGCACTTCGACGGCGCTGAGCAAGAAGGGCGATGCCGCGGCCGCGGTCGCCGCCCAGCAGCATGTCGAGGAAGAAAATCTCAACGCTCCGCCGCGCGCCCACCGCAACAAGCTTCAGGAAGAGCGCGCCTCGATCACGCACAAGTTCAGCATCGGCGGACACGAGGGCTACATCACCGTCGGGCTTTATCCCGATGGTGAACCGGGCGAACTCTTCATCACCATGGCCAAGGAAGGTTCCACGGTCAGCGGCCTGATGGACAGCTTCGCTCTGGCCGTCTCCATCGCGCTGCAACACGGCGTGCCGCTGAAACTGTTCTGCGAAAAGTTTGCCCACACCCGCTTCGAACCCAGCGGCTGGACCAACAATCAGGACATCGGCTTCGCCAAGTCGATCATGGACTACATCTTCCGCTGGCTGCAGTTGCGCTTCCTGACCGGACAGCAGGGCATGCTGTTCGAAAACCTCCGCCTGCGGACGCCCGGCGCCGCATCGCAGTCTGAAGCCGTAGGAGAAGCCACCAGCTCGCCGGTTTCCGACCAGAGGTCTGAAGTCCGAAGCCCGACGCCCGGTTCAGTCCACGCCGCCGACGCTCTCGCCGGACTCATCGACCTGGGCGACGCCCCCACCTGCAGCTTCTGCGGATCCATCATGACCCGCAATGGAAGCTGCTACCGGTGCGGAAGCTGCGGGAGTACGAGCGGGTGCAGCTAGGAGGCTCGTTCGTGGGGGATGCTGGCACGAAAGTGGCTAGCGTTCCGCTGAATGCGAGAGTAAAACGTTAATGACTCTGAGGGGGGTCACGGCTGTGAGCCGTGGCCCCTTTATTTTTTAGGGTGAAGCGTTCCCGGAGTTTCACTTCTTGCAACCCAAATTCGCTCCGCAAGATTATGGATAGTACGAGCCAAGTGTCCTTCAGTCACGGTTTACGATTTAGAAAGTTCGATCTACAGGTGCATACCCCCGCCTCTAAGTGTTTTTTTGACTCACAAGTCACCCCCGATCAGATCGTAGCTGAGGCAATAAAAAAAGGACTCTCCGGAATTGCTATCACCGACCACAACACAGGTGAGTGGATCGACAGAATCAAGACGGCCGCGAAGGGGCAGCCTCTTGTTGTGTTCCCGGGCGTCGAGATCCATGTCCCAAGTGGTCAGCGCGGTATTCATGTGCTGGCGATTCTCGACCTAGATAAAACTAGCAAACACATCGCGGAACTATGCGGCGCTTTAAAGATTAAGGAGGTCAATGGCGAGCTGATATCTGAGCTAAGTTTGACCGACGTAATCAATACTGTTTCGAACAATATTCACAATGGACTTGTAGTCCTTGCTCACTGTACAGGACCAAAAGGTGCCCTTGCAGAAATGGCTGGCCTGCAGGTCAGCAGTGTGTTTGAGAATCCTCTTCTTTTGGCAGTTGATGTTCCTGAATCAGATTTCACGGATGCGGACAAGCTAGCGAAACGCCAGCGAGTAATTGATTTGCTCGATGGCACAAATCTGAAGTACGCATTTAGAAAACTAGCTGTAATTCAAACTTCCGACAATCCGCATCACACAGAGCCAGGGAAACATGGTCTCGAAGGCATCGGGGCAAGGTACACATACTTCAAAGTTGACGATCAGATCAGTCTTGAAAGTCTAAGACTGTGCTTCGTTGATCGAGATACACGCATCCGCCAGCCGTTCGAATACAAGGAGCAAAGCCTCCCGAGCATATCAAGCGTCTCGATCAAAGGAGGGTTTTTAGATGGGGTTACTTTTCCGTTTCACAAAGGACTCAATTGTGTGCTCGGGGCAAAGGGCACAGGAAAATCTCTTTTAATGGAATTCTTACGGTTTGCGTTGGACCAACAACCGACTAACGAGGAGATCAGAAAAGATCACGATCAAAAGCTCGCATCCCGGCTGCAAAGGTACGGCGAGGTGTCAGTCACCTTTGAGGAGGCTGGCAAGGAGTTTACCGTTACCCGTCAATATAATCCAAGTTCACGAAATCCCTATAAGGGTTCCACCGTAATCGATGTGGCGCGGCTGTTCCCGGCATTATTCCTGAGTCAAAACGAGATTATTAGGGTAGCCGAGAATGAAAACGAACAACTGGCGTTTATTGATCGATTCTTCGATTTCCGCAGTCATCAGATAAAAATTACCGAGTTGGAGAAGGAGCTTCAAGAGCTCGACCGTGAGTTCGCACGCGGGCTCCGCGCAATCCACGAAAACAAGGAACAGAAAAAACAGCTGGCCTATTACGACGAGCAATTGGCAGCATTGTCCGAGCAGATGAAGAATCCGGTCTATGACGCGTTCGTCAAGGGGGACGCGTTTGACAAGGCGTTTCTACGCCATCGCCAGTGGGCAGATGACATCGTTACAAAGGTAAAAACACTAAAGGCGGATATCGAAAAGACACCCCTTCCGGCGAGGGATGAGATCGTCCAATCGCACCCGGCACTGCAGAGAACGATTGATGTGTGCGGTCATCAAGTGGAGTCCGCGGTCTCAGCATTGCGCGAACTGATAGAGTTGCTCGCCGCAGACGCGCAGAGCATTGAAAAAGAACATCAAAACTGGGTCCCCGACTTCGTGGATACCAGAAAGAAATATGAAGACGCCGTTCGCGAAGGCAAGGGTGATTACAAACTTTTGGATCAGCGCAGAGCTAAGCTGATCGTCGAAAAAGAAGGTCTGACCAAAAAATTGATCCAAAGCCAAAATCTCGTCGACCGGCTTAGGGATGTTTCGGAGCGAAGAGAGGACAAACTCCGCCAACTGACCGAGACGTACACCAACTACTTGCGTGATCGATTGCTGAAGTGTAAGAAATTTGAGCATGACTCAGCTGGGAAACTGAGCGTTTCCATCAAGCCGTCGACTAATGTTGACGAATTCAAGAACCGGCTAACGGAGATGAAGAGAGGTAGTTACCTGTCGGACGACGAAATTCAGAATGTCTGCAACAACATCTCGCCGAAGGACTTTATTCTACAGATCCTGCGATTTGATTCTGCAAAAAATCGCCTGCTCTTAAAGCCAATAAGTGACAAGACCGGTCTGGCCATCGACAAAGTCGAGAAACTCGCCAACCACCTTCTTTCGGGCAACAATTATGAGCAGCTTCTAGAGCTCCAGTACAAAGCTCGACCTCAAGATCGTCCCGAAATACGGTATCGGTTGATTAATGGGCGCTTCGAACTTCTCAAAAACTTATCGATCGGTCAAAAATGTACAGCAATGTTGATTATGGCACTCAGCGATGGATCCATGCCGATCGTCATCGATCAGCCCGAGGATTCTCTGGACATCAGATCGATTTGGGAAGACATGTGTGCGAAGCTTAGGACTGGGAAGGATGGCCGGCAGTTTATTTTTACTACTCATAGTTCTAGCTTGGCTGTCGCTTCAGACACTGATAAGTACATTGTGCTTGAGGCTGACGCGACGGTCGGGAAGGTTGTCTTTTGCGGTGCAATTGATACGGAAACCGTACGCGAGCAGGTTATCGAGTACCTCGAGGGGGGCGTTTCGACCTATCGATCAAAATATCTGAAGTACAACATCCCCAAAGAGAAGCTTTTTTCTTGAGGCGTTCGCGTCTCGAAACCGAGGGTGTCATGCGAAGTCCTTTATCGATCATTACTTGTGTGAGGCGGTCCCTCGACTTCGCTCGGGATGACAGTGGTTGGGGAATTCTGAATCTTTAAGGTAAAAATCCTCACCCTAATTTCGCATAAGACGCGAAATATAGGATCGGGGACGGCCGAGTGACTTCTACCTAGTGGGTTCACCCCAGAACTCGACCAGATAAGGCACTTCGTCGTCACTTCTCCGAGGCCTCAATATCGACGCCTGGCGGTTTCGGATTGCGAGTCACTAGAACTGCTCCATCGACCACAGGAGTCGCTTGACCAAGCAGATGGGGAGACTTGCTTCCGTGAAGCTCGTTGGAAAGGTACAACAGATTCAATATGATTCGCTTTACTTCGTCCTCGCGGAGGCTACCCTGAAGGCTGTCAGCAAGCGATATTGCGGTTAGCAGATACTGTGTGCTAACGAGCTTCTTGTGATATTCCTGAACTTGTTTGATCTGTTCTTGATTCTGCTTGAAAAACATGACCGTGGCAGCTTCCGCTAGCACTCCAGCCGCGCCTGAAACGACTCCGACAGCAATTGTCCCTGCATACGCGATACCAATCCCAACCAAAATAGCGACAAAGCCCAGAAACGCTATGACTACTGTAGCTCTGGAGTTCAAACGGTACCAACTAGGGTTTGATCATAGTATCTTTCGAGCAGTTGGAAGTTAGAATTAACTACGTGTTTGGGATCGTCCAGTCTTTGATTGCTAGGTCCTAGGACATCGTTGTCAGCCTCTTTCGTGATTTCATCGGCACCACCGTCGTCGAGCTTAATCCCCTTTGTGATCTGCTGAGTTCTGATTCGAAAGCGAAGGTATTCTTTGAAAAACACAAAGGCGAAAGCAGCGGTCAGGACAGCTGTGGCAGTGATGGTGTTCTGAAAAACGAGTTTCAGCAGTTCGGAGGACATACGCTCGCGCCCCAGATTACACCAACAACACACAGAAAGCGTACAGTTCGTTCTCTTCGGCTATTGGCGGGTGGCCTATCCTCCGAGCCCAAGAACCGGGGCGGGCGGCCCATTCTAATTTCGCGTTTTTGCGAAATTAGAGTGGGGATTTTGACGCTCCTATGCCGTCAGGATTTGATCCTTGAGACGCCTGTCACTTAGCCATCGCCGGGTGGTCGAAGCTGATGACGCGGGTGACCTTCCACACTCCGTCCTGGTTTTGCCAGAGGTGGATGAATTTGGCCTCGCCGACGGAGCCGGGGTCCTCGTGTCCGGGGTGATGGAAACGGTGGATGCCGATCTCGACCGCGCCGTAGTTGGCAATGGGATAGACCTCGAGCGTGCCGGGAACGAGTTCACGGGTCACCTTGCCACAGATATTGTTCTTGATTCCCTCGACGAGAGCTGGGCGTCCGCGGCTCAGGCCGGTCTTGTCGTGATAGAACTCGATATCGTCGGCGATCAGCGATCCGAATTTTTCCAGATCGCAGTGGTTGTAGGCGTCGAAGAGTTGGGTATCCAGAGACTGGATGGTTTTGAAGAGCGGGTCGGGAGAGGGCGCGGTTTGGGAGTGGGCGAAAGATGTGGTGAGCAAAGCTGCGACGAGGACGGCCTGTGCGAGGACGAGTGGTCTTTTTCATTCGGGGTCCTTTTTATTCGAGGGTACGCATCTGGTGTTACGCGCGGATGGGGAAGATTGTTCCGTGGCGGTGGCCCAGCCTTCCGAGCCCCAAGGCCTACTTGGACGCAAGCGAACACAAGGTCCCTCGACTTCGCTCGGGATGACAGGGTTGGGGCCCTCCCTCAAAATTAGAATGGGGCAACTGGCAAGAGAGTGTCGAGTCCCGGGACACTTTGTAAGCCATGTCCTGGGACTCGACAGCACTTTGCGAAGGGTGGGTGGCAGACCGATTTAACATCGGGCTTTTTGGAGACGCGTCCGAGACGAAACGTTCTCGCTTTCAACTCCATCGTCTCGCACTTTTGCGCAAGGGACGCGCAAAAATGGGGCACCCTGGTTTCGTTGACGAGAAGAGAAGATAGGTCGCTTAGCTGTACAACACTTTGCGGTCACCTTTTACGATGCGGCCGATGGTGAAGGCTTTTTCTCCGGCGCGTTCCAGGACGGTTTGGGCTTTCTTGAACTTCTTTGATGGCACGACCAGTAGCATTCCCAGTCCCATGTTGAAGGTGCGAAACATTTCTTCCTGAGGGACATTTCCCAGTTGCTGCAGGTGTTCGAAGATCGGGGGGATCTGCCACGAGCCCATGTCGATGACTGCAGCCACGCCGCGGGGCAACACTCGCGGCAGATTTTCGGTGATGCCGCCGCCCGTGATGTGGGCCATGGCGGAAACGCATTCACCGTCCACCAGGCGTTTGATTGCCGGCCAGTAGCTTTTGTGGGTACGCAGCAATTCGTTGCCGACTTTTCCCTTGAGTTCGTTCACGTATGAATCCAGGGTGTACTTGCCGACTTCGAAAAGAAGTTTGCGGGCCAGGGAATAGCCGTTGGTGTGCAGGCCGTTCGAGGCGAGGCCCAGAATCACGTCGCCAATTTCGACCGTCTTGCCGGTGATGATGCGTTCGCGATCAACCGCGCCCACGATGAATCCAGCCAGATCGTATTCGCCATCGGAGTAGAAGCCCGGCATCTCGGCAGTTTCTCCGCCGATGAGCGCGCAGCCGTTGTGTTTGCAGGCTTCGGCCAGGCCTTCGATCACTTTTTCCGTAATCTCAGGCTCCAGCTTGCCGGTGGCCAGGTAATCCATAAAGAAGAGGGGCGTGGCGCCCTGCACGGCGATGTCGTTGACGCAGTGATTGACCAGGTCGGCGCCGATGGTGTGATGGACATCCATCTCGAAAGCGATTTTCAGCTTGGTGCCAACGCCATCGACGCTCGAAACCAGAATGGGATCGACCCACTTTGTTTTGTCAACGGCGAAGAGGCCGCCAAAGCCGCCGATTTCACTCAGGACGCCGCGTGTAAAAGTCTTGTGAGCGAGATACTTGATCCTCTTTTTGGTGCGGTTGGCGCGGTCAATATCCACACCGGCATCGGCGTAGGTGACAGCGGTCTTCGAGGGATCATGGGCCACGGGCGTCAGTCAGTCTCGATTAAGTGGGGAATTTGCCCGGCATTTCGAACCTGGCAAAGCGCGATTGTAGCATGGTCGCGAGCGAGGAAATCGCCGCGTCCGGACATATGGAGTTCGAAATGAACCTGGGCAAAACCGGATTGATTACTGAGGTCTGCCAGAGAAGTCCTGAACTCAAGCGCGCAAAGCAAGATTCAGCGATTCAGTGGGATGGCATCGCCATCCACCGCGGGGCCCGGTTTTAATAGTCAGCTAGCGGCCGGAGCGGGCCGCTTACTGCGTGAGGTACGCCGAGACGTAATAAACCAGCACGCCAAACAAAGCCAGGCCGGAAACCGCATAAGCGGTCATGACCCAGACGGTATGCGACTCGTGATGCGTCGATGCAGATTGTGAGGTGGCGGTGGCTGAATTCCCTAGGGCTCGATTCTCCATGAATCCTCCGCGGGCAAGGTGGGACAAGACGCGACATGGCGTCCCGGGCTGCCGAGGCAGCTTAACGCCGCGCATGTTACTACGACTGGAGGGCTCTCGGCGCAGAAATATTTAGGGGCTGGAAATCCGTCCGACTGGTCGGGAGGGGGCATGCGCGTGGTTAAGGAAAATTAGGGGATTGCCGCTTGCCTTTCTATTCTACTGATCAAGGCTCAACGTGAAATGCACCGTTACTCCACTCTTCGGGCGCAATATCGGCGATGGTTTCGGTGAAGTCCCAGCGGTGACCGTAAAAGTCCTGAGCGTTGTACTGGCGCTCGCCATAAGGGTTGGTCCTGCGGTTCAGTCAGGACGGCGGCTCCGTGCTTCCGCGCGCGTTCGCAGTGACCATTGGCATCTTCGATACGAACCTGAATGATGTGCGAATTGTCAGGCAGCACATTCCCTTCGGCGATGGTGAAGCAGCCCTCGCCGGCTTTCATCTGGATGCGGTGATTGGCGATGCGGAGGCGGATGGTGAAGCCAAAAGCCTTGCCCAGCCAGTCCGCGGCGGCGCTGGGATCGGGGTAAATGAGCACAGGTATCACGGTGCAAGGCGGCACAGATCGGTTGACTCGCATCTCGAAACTCTATCACTCAACCCGCGGAAATCTAGAGCGCAACCACCAACCTTCCGACGGCTAAACGCGGTTGATTCGCACAATTACCAAACTGACGGAAACCAAGCGTTGCCCCCCTGCTCAAGGAGCGAAATCGCGATTTTTCGCCAACTACGATGTTTAGGCCTCGTGCAGAGTATGGAGTGACGCTCGAAGCCTTGCGACACCGAGCATCATCAGGGCCAACGACCATGCCATGTAGAGCAGCACCTTGAAAAAGGGAACTAGTCGGAAGATTCTGCCCCATACCAACACCTCAGGCAGTTGGAGAATTGCGAAGACGAGCACGAATAGACCCCATCCGACAAACAGCAACGCATTCAGCCGACTCTTTGGTCGGATGTGGTCAGACCCAGTAGGCTTCGCAGGCTTTCGCCCTTCAAACAAGTGGCCCATCCAATACCAAAGTATCGCGACGAGGACGAAATAGAACAATTCCGCCACACTCAACCCCAACACCTGAAAGTGTCTGTAGGCCGCCGAGCCGGGTTCCGTAAGGTTGAAGGGCACTGTGGGAGCGTTTACTCCGCGCCAAATTTTTCGCAAGTCAATCACAGCTAAGTGAAGTTTGACAAACCGTGGAGGAATACGGTGGCTGTCTACAAGGAGCCATTCCACTCTGTCGGCCCAGAGAGTCAAGAGAGCCGTCGCCGCAGTTTGGCAGACGCACAGCGCAATTGGAAGTTTTCGGCTCACCATGCTCTTCCTCTACATAATAGACACCATTCCACAGATAGAGGGCATCTCACCTCCGGAGCCTTTTGTAACTATTGAAATCAGGCGTTATCGCCAACTACGACGGGAGCGTACTTCCTGGGCAACTTCCTGCGGGGTTGTGAGTGTAATGGCGATTTTTCAACAGTTACCCATTCGTCAAGTCGTCATAGGCTGAGCGGTCTGGAGGTTTTCTATTAGCCGACCACACGTCCAAGGCGGTGGTTTACGTAGGCCGGGAGCAGACTTGCCTAGTGACAATTCGGTGCTAGACTGGCGGCACTGAGGCGAAAAGTCTGTGGAAGAAGCTGTCCGCCCTCCTCGCTTGGTCCGGTTCGGAACCTTCGAAGTCGACTTGCCCGCGGGAGAGCTGCGCAAGGGCGGGCTGAAGCAGAAACTCACCGGGCAGCCGTTTCAGGTGCTTGCCATCCTGCTGGAGCGTCCCAGCGAGGTCGTAACCCGGGAGGAGTTGCAGAAGAGGTTGTGGCCGGACACGTTCGTTGATGTCGACCACAACCTGAATACGGCGATCAACAAGATTCGCGAGGTGCTGGGCGATTCGGCGGAGAGCCCGCGCTTTGTCGAAACTTTGCCGCGGCGAGGCTATCGGTTCGTTGCGCCGGTGGAGGGTGTTGGAACTAGCGTCGTGGTCGGCGACTCAGGAGCGCGGAGAGAGCCGCGAGCGCGGTGGATGCGTCCCGCGACTCTGTTCTTTGTCCTATTGTTGCTCGCCAGTGCGGGCCTTTTCATTCATAAGGGCTGGCCATCTCCTACGTCGCGAGCGCAACGGGCGCTTACGCGCCTCACTTTCGATGACGGTCTGCAGATCGGCGTTACCTGGTCACCGGACGGTCGCTTGATTGCCTACAGCTCTGATCGGGGCGGCAAATTCGACATCTGGGTGCAGCAGGTTAGCGGCGGCGATCCGGTGCAAATCACCAAGGGACCAGGTAATCACTTGCAACCAGACTGGTCACCCGATGGGAAGTACATTGCTTACCGTTCCGAAGACGGTGACGGTGGTTTGTTCATTGTTCCGGCGCTGGGCGGAGAAGGGCTGGAAAGAAGGGTCTCATCTTTCGGATTCTATCCGCGCTGGTCCCCGGATGGTTTGCAGATCTTATTCCAGACGCACTTTACGATGCTGGATCCCATCGACAAATTCTATGTGGTGAAACTTGACGGGAGCCAACCTCGAGAAGTCCTGGCCGAATTCTTCGCGCAGCACAATGTGTGGCCAAGTTCGATCGTGTGGCATCCAGACGGCAAGAGAGTGACAGTCTGTGTCGCAGACCTTGCGCCAAGCCCCAACTTTTGGACTGTGTCGATTGCCGGCGGTGTGGCAATCAAGTCGGAGATTGCACCTGCGATCACAAAAGAGCTGGAGGAAGTGTCTATTGATCATGCGAGAGCGGAATGGGCGGGGCCCTTCACTCTCGCTTGGGCACCTTCCGGCAAGGCTGTCTATTTCACGCGGTCCTACAGAGGGGCGGAGAATATTTGGAAGATGACTATCAGTCCCGAGACGTTAGCGGCCACCGCAATCGAGCGGGTCACTACAGGGTCGGAGTCGGATACTGATATTGCCGTTTCTCCCGACGGGAAGCGGCTGGCTTTTACGGCAAAATCAGAACATATCCGCAGTTGGCTATTCCCGTTCGATGCGAACAGCCGCCGTATCAGCGGCAATGGTCAGCCGATTACATCGCCTGGAACGCTGGCTTTTAATCAGAGTATGTCGCGAGACGGCAACAGGGTGGTTTTTTTGGGTGACCGCTCAGGTAGTGGGGAACTATGGGAGAAGTCGCTGGTGGAGGGACGTGAGGCCCCCGTCATAAAGGACGACTACAACCGCAGTTCCGGGCAATGGTCTCCCGATAGCTTGCGCCTAGCCTACAGACGGGGAAAACTCGCAACAGGCGAGGGTCAGTTCGTGGTCTGGTCCGCCGAAACCCGGACCGAAGAGCCACTCACCACATTAAGCAACGGAAGGGGAGGGGTGTGGGACTGGTCAAGAGATGGTAAAGAACTTCTGGTAGCTCAATATAGGGGTGAAACCCACCGGGCAGAGGTATGGGGACTACCTATCGCCGGAGCCCCACATGCCGAAGCGGCGGCGCGAAAGATCATTTCTGATCCGCTGTACGACGTCTTTCAGAGTCAATACTCCCCTGACGAGCGATGGATAATCTTCGAAACAGCCAGAAGCTCGCCTCAGCGGGTTGAATCCGCCCTCCATGTGATTCCCGCAACGGGGGGCTCTTGGGTCCCTATTACTGACGGCAAGTATTGGGACGATAAACCTCGATGGTCTCCCGATGGCAAGACGATTTACTTCATCTCTGGCCGCGGGGGATTTTTCAATGTGTGGGGAGTTCGCTTCGATCCTTCCAAGGGAAAGCCGGTTGGGGAGCCGTTTCGGGTTACCGAATTCGATAGCCCCAGCCTGATGATTCCGCAGCAGATAGAATTGGTCGGGCTTTCGCTCAGCCAAAACAAGCTCCTGCTGACAATGGAAGACCTTTCTGGCAGCATCTGGGTGCTGGATAATGTGGGTCCGTAGAGAGCAAGCGCCCCAATAAACACGTGCGATTCATCTTGCCAGCAGGCAACATCCGTCAGGACGGTGCTTGATTTTATTCTGTCACGGCATAACTGTTGTTAACAGGCGTTAGCACCAACTACGACCTCGGAGCCTCCCCCAGGTCAGTTTCCAACGGGGTTCTAGGTGTAATCGCGATTTAACGCCAACAAGCACGAACTTTTACCTTGCACCAGTCGGCGTTCTCCTTGTTCCCGAGTTGCACGCCCTGATAGCCATCAAAGTAGATGCAGAGTCTCGCGTTATCGTCTTCGGAGAACTTGAACCGGAACGACTGGATTTGCTTCCCGTCTGATGTCAGTACGACCAGATGATTCGTTTGCAAGTCCAAGCCGTCGATCAGCACAGGCTGGTTGTGGGGCCAGCGGATCGGCTCCTGCTTGTCAATCCGTAGCGTGAGTGTGTTCGGGTTGTACTCACCACCGGGTGAAATTCTCATTGGTGGCTCGGGCGAATTGGGTAGAACGCAGATGCTGCCGTGCTTGTTGTTCAACTCCGATGGTTTTGTTTGTTCAGCGGATGTGCTGGGGAGGGACAAAATCCTGAAATGAGCAGAGCAGCCGCTAAGGTTTTCACGTTTCTCATAGCTGCACTCTAATCGCAAAACTTGTGGAGTTGTAGATGACTGGCGAAATCAGGCGATTGCACTCACCACTTCAGCAGGTACTCGCTCCATTCAGTCGTGTTGAGAGCAGGATTGACCCGGCGCCCGTCGGAGAATCTGGCAAGAACTTCATCGAAATAGGCAAGCGGTTCACGGTCCGGGAAACTATGCTTAACCGTGCGGTGCCCTTTAAGGCAAAACGGATTTTCGCCGCGCAGGAGAAATCATGCAAAAACGCAAACTTGGAAAAAGCAATCTGGAAGTATCAGCCATTGGATTGGGCTGCATGGGGCTGAGCTTTGGCTACGGTCCAGCGGTAGACAAGCAGCAGGGAATTTCCCTGATTCGGGCGGCCGTCGAACGCGGCGTCACGTTTTTCGATACTGCCGAAGTCTACGGTCCATTTACGAACGAAGAACTCGTGGGCGAAGCACTTGCTCCTTTCCGCGATCAGGTGGTGATCGCAACCAAGTTCGGCTGGGCGCCGAATCCGGAGGATGGAGGCAAGTGGAATGCCCTCAATAGCCGGCCAGAGCACATCAAGGAAGCAGTCGAGGGCTCACTCAAGCGGCTCAAGACCGACGTCATTGATCTGTACTACCAGCACCGGGTTGACCCGAACGTGCCGATCGAGGATGTAGCAGGAGCGGTGAAGGACCTGATTCAGCAAGGGAAGGTGAAGCACTTCGGCCTTTCTGAAGCAGGCGTGAAGACTATCCGTCGCGCACATGCAGTCCAGCCAGTCGCGGCACTGCAGAGCGAATATTCACTATGGTGGAGGGAGCCGGAGCAGGAAATTTTGCCGGCCCTCGAGGAACTCGGGATCGGATTCGTTCCATTTAGCCCCCTAGGAAAAGGATTTCTGACGGGCAAGATCAACGACGAAACCCAGTTCGACAAGACCGATTTCCGCAACATCGTCCCGCGCTTCACGCAGGAAAACCGCAAAGCGAATCAGACGCTGGTGGATTTAATTGGCAAGATCGCCGAAGGGAAGAAAGTGACGCCCGCGCAGATCGCGCTCGCCTGGATTCTCGCCCAGAAGCCTTGGATGGTCCCCATCCCTGGCACGACGAAGTTGCACCGGTTGGAAGAAAACAACGGCGCGACTGCGGTTGAACTGACCGCCGACGATCTCCGCCAAATCGACAGCGCCACTTCGAAGATTCCGGTGCAGGGAGCGCGCTACCCGGAGAACCTCCAGAAATTGGTCAATCGCTAAGTCGTGGAGCAGGCTGAAATGAAACTCATTGCGATCGACGGCATTCAGGAAAGTCTCAGGGTGAAGACCGTCGAATGGATGAAAAAGGTCAGCGACGAACAGTACGAGCATTCTCGGTACACATCCGGAGGAGTTATGAGCAATACTAAAGAGCCTTCCGCAGCGCAGAAACTATTCGGCGACTTCAATCCCAAGCTGGCGGAGTTGACCGACAAAGTGCTTTTTGCCGATGTCTGGGAACGTCCAGGACTTTCGAAGCGCGATCGCAGTCTCATTACGGTTGCCGCCCTGATTGCCTTGAACCGGCCGGAACAGTTGCGCCATCACTTCCAGCGGGCGCGCGAGAATGGCGTAACCAAGGCTGAAGTGGTCGAGGTGATTACGCATTTGGCCTTTTACGCAGGGTGGCCAAACGCGATAAACGCGATCACCGTGGCCAAAGAAGTTTTCCAGTGAGGGTGTCAACGAAAAGAGGGACGGCAAAGTGGTCGAGTGGATGGAACAGGTCAGCGAGGAGCAATATCATAAGTAGTCAGGTTCATATTTAAGAAGCAGGAGTGCATATGACAGCGCCAAAAGATGCCCTCAGGGACCGCCTCTCCCGATCGAGCGAAATCAACATCACTGTGACCGGCAGAAAGTCAGGACGCGCCATCTCGAACCCGATATGGTTCGTATTGGATGAGAACAAGCTCTATCTCCTGCCGGTGAAGGGGTCGGACACGCAGTGGTACAAAAACGTGCTCAAGAACCCGTCACTCCGGATCGATGCGAGCGGCGCAGATGCTGCGTTACAGGCCGTCCCTATCAATGACGCCAAACAGGTGTCGCCCGTGATCGAGATGTTCCGCGCTAAGTACGGGAAAGGCGATGTGAAGAAGTATTATTCAAAGCTCGACGTTGCCGTGCTCGTCCAGATGCCATGAATTACCGCCGCGAGTAAGGGGAATTGTTCGAATTCTGAATGTGCCTTTGAAGGGAGTTCTCTATGGTCACGATTACGGTGAATGGAGTCCAGCATAAGGTCCAGGCGCCCGGCGACACTCCACTACTCTACGTTTTGCGCAACGATCTCCAACTTCGTGGTCCGCAATTCGGCTGCGGACTGGCACAGTGCGGAGCTTGTGCAGTTCTAATCGACGGCAAGGAAGTGCGATCCTGCGTTACGCCTCTCTCGGACGTTACTGCTACTCAGGAAATCATCACTCTCGAAGGGCTCCCCGGGAGATGGGCAAAGCAAAAGGGACTTTCCGCGCAGGAAGCGGAAAGCACGCTGCACCCGGTACAGCAAGCCTGGATCGAGGAGCAGACGCCGCAGTGTGGATTTTGCCAGAACGGAATGATGATCAAGGCCACCGAACTGCTTGAGAGCAATCCCCATCCGACGATCGTGCAGATCAAACAGGCCTTCACCACATCCGGCATGTCGCCGAATCTCTGCCGCTGCGGAACCTACGTCGCGATCATTGAAGCCGTTCAACACGCCGCCACGATCATGGCGAAAGGGAAGTGAGCGATGCCAACCTTAAGCGAAAAACCAGTAAATGTTTTCGGAGCGAAACTTTCGCGCCGTCAGTTTGTAAAAACTGGTGGCGTTCTCGTCGTGGGTTTCAGTCTGGTTGGTCCGGAACTTCTAAAGGGCGATTCGCCGAAGCCTGCTGTCTTGAAGAACTCGCTGGACCCCAGCCTCGCCAGCTCCTGGATTGAAATTCATCCGGACAACACGATCCTGATTCGGACCGGTAAGAACGACTTCGGACAAGGCACAACCTTTACAGCCTACCGGCAAATCGTTGCGGATGAGTTGAGCGTGCCCTTCGAAGCGATCACCACCGTAATAGCGGGAGATACCGATCGTACGCCGGATGGCAGCGGCGCCTTCGACTTCCTCGGCCGTGGAATGCCGAATATCCGTAAGGCCGCCGCCTATACCTACCAGGCTCTGCTGGATCTGGCGTCCGAGCGACTCGGCGTACCGAAAGAAAATCTCTCCGTCAAAGATGGGATCGTCTCGGGAGGCGGTAAGAGCATTTCGTATGGCGACCTTATAAAGAACCAGCAGTTGAAGCTCACCATTCCGGTCAAAGGCGACCTCACCAGCATTATGGGGTTGAGAATCGAGGGCGATCCGCCGATGAAGCCGGTCAGCGAGTATACGGTCATCGGCAAGTCCTTCAAGAATTCGATTACCAGTTCGAAGGTGGCTGCGAAGGAAACCTGGGCGACGGATGTGCGCCTTCCGGGCATGTTGCATGCGCGGGTGGTGCATCCCAAGACTCTCGGCTCAACTCTCGTCTCTGCCGGTCTGCTGGACAAAGCCAAGTTTCCGAACTCGCAAGTCATTGTGAAGGGCAACCTCGTTGGAGTGGTCGCACCCACGGAATGGGAGGCGATCCAAGCAGCCGACCAGGTTTCCAGCAGCACCAAATGGACAGAGTGGAAGGGTCTCCCCGGCAATGCAAAACTCTACCAGCACCTCAGAGAAGAAGCCGATTGGACAAGCGCGCCCGTCGGGAAGGGCAAGGCGAACAAAGGGGATGTAGGGCCGGCGCTTGCTTCGGGCCACAAGAAGTTTTCAGCCACCTATCAAATGCCGTTCATGAAGCACGCGCCGATCGGCCCGACCATGGCCGTTGCCGATGTCAGACCGGATGGCATGGTGCACATCTATACCCACAACCAGAATCCTCAGGAATTGCGCGGCGAAATTGCGATGATGCTACGCATCACGGCGGATCATGTGATCGTGCATGCGTATCCCGGACCCGGCCATTATGGAAGGTCGAACGGCGGGAACGCAGGCGCGGAAGACGAGGCGGTGCTCCTGTCGCAAGCCCTCGGCAAACCGGTGCGGGTGCAGTGGATGCGCGCCGATGACATGCAGTGGTCCACGCAATCGGCTGCTGCTTTTTCCGATATTCAGATTGCCATCGACGAAAAAGGCAAAATAGCCGCATATCAGAGTGACCACTTTATGCCCGCCATGCAGGATGACCGGCCGATCGGAGCGGTGCTCGCGGGGCTGCCCACCATGCCGGCTCCCGATGTCCATTCGGATTTCATCACTGCGACGACCAACACCGTTGCCGATCCGTGGGTCTACGCCCCGGTCCCAAATGTGGCGGAACTGGGCCATGGCACATTTCAGGTAGGACAGAAAGCGTCGCCGATTGCCGTCGGTCTCCGTGACCACAGCATGCGTACCCCGGTGCAGTACCAGCAGAACTATCCTCGCGAACTGGCTTTCAGCGAGGCAGCGGCGCTAGCGGGCGCCGATGCCCTCCAGTTCCGCATCGACCATGCAAGCGAAGAGCGCGCCATCGGTGTGTTGAAAGCAGTCCGGGATGCATCAGGTTGGGACACGCGCCCTTCGCCGTGTCCGGATGCTGCGGCTACGGGGTCAACGCCCGTGCGAGGCCGCGGAGTCTCGCTGATGTTCCGCAGCCTGACCTACTGGGCCTGCGTTTGCCAGATCGCCGTCACTCCCGACACAGGGGTGATCGTGGTTGAGAAGTACACAATCGCGGTTGATCCTGGCATCGTCATAAACCCGATGCAATTGAAACGGCAAGTCGAAGGCGGAGCGGTCATGGGGATCAGCCATGCACTGCTCGAAGAAGTGAAATTTGATGAGAGCGGAATCACCCAAAATAACTGGATTTCCTATCCCATCCTGAAAATGTCGGACATACCTGAGATCAAAGTCGTAATTCTTAACAATCCGAAAGTCGGTACTTACGGCGGAGGTTCAGAAGCGGCAAATGCACTGGCTGCGCCGGCTATCGCCGCGGCCCTCCACGACGCCACCGGAAAGGTCATGCGGCGGCTGCCGCTGAAGCCCGCATATGTGCAGGCGTTTTTGAAAACCTAACCCAGCATCAGCCGTTGATATTTCGTTCGGAGGAATTGGTCGAGGTCGTCACTCAACTCGGGTTGCACTCTAAGGATGGTACATCGCAACGAGAACGACAACAATTCGAGGAAGGGAGAATCTCGAAGGCGTGAAGAGCAACGGCAAAGTCGTGTCTTTGCGGCAGGGAGATAACGGAGCGGATTCGAATAAGCCGGACGCAGGCAAACTTGCCCGGCTCATTGCCGCCTACGCTCCGCATGACGGCACCTTCGACCTGCCCATCCCTGGATTGCACGCCAGCCGCTTTTCACGAGTCAACAAGGAGTGTGTGCATGCGCTAAGTGTGTCGTCGTTGTGCATCGTCCCACAAGGAGCGAAGACCGTTATCGTGGGGGACGAAGTCTTCGAATACGACGCGTCGCGCATGATCGTCTTTTCCGTCGCCCTGCCGGTTGCCGCTCAAGTTACGCGAGCCAGCCAGTCCGAGCCGTACCTTTCCATGAGGCTTGACCTTGATCCGCACAAGATTGCCGAGCTGGTCTTAAAAGTGTTTCCGCACGGTCTGCCGCCGGTGCAGGAACGAAGCGCAGTCTATCTCACGGCGATCGATACGAGCATGGTGGACGCGGCGACGAGGTTGATGGAATGCCTGGGAAAGCCGGGAGACGCTGAACTGCTGGCTCCGCTGGTGATGGATGAGATTTTGATCCGTCTGCTACGCAGCCCCATTGGGGTCCGCGTCGCTCAAATAGGGTTTGCGGAGTCCAGCGTGCACCGGGTTGCGAAGGCCATTTCATGGCTTCGCGACAACTTTTCTCAACCCATGAAGGTCGAAGATTTGGCCGAGATGGTGCATATGAGCGTTTCTTCTTTCCACGAGCACTTCAAGTCCGTGACGTCGATGAGCCCGCTGCACTATCAGAAGGTCCTGCGTCTGCAGGAGGCGAGGCGTCTCATGTTGTCGACCATCATGGACGCAGGTGCTGCGAGTCAGCGCGTAGGTTATCTGAGCGCTTCGCAGTTCAGCCGAGAATACAGCCGCTTTTTCGGGAACGCACCCACTCGGGACATCGCCAAATTACGTCAAGAGGCTGGAGTGTGGGCCTGACTCTCCCGAGTCATTTGCGATTTAAGAAGCCTTTGCGTCCTTTGCGGAATCCTTCGCGACCTTTGCGGTTAAGACTTTGACCTCGGCAGATGTCAGGAACAAAATCTTAAACCGCAAAGTTCGCAAAGGATTCCGCAAAGAACGCAAAGGACACCGAACCGCAATTCGGCAGCAAATTCGCATCCTGCTATAAAATCGGCTAGAGCGTTGAGTGCTGCATGCCGACTACTGACACCCAATCCGTGGCGATGACACTGCCCGCTCGCTACTACACAGACCCTGATCTATTCCGCGACGAGCGGGAACGTTTTTATTGCAATTCGTGGATCTGCGCCGGACGCACCGGCCAGATTGCTGCGCCGGGCGACTACTTTGTACGCGAGGTCGCACGGGAGAGCGTCATTATTACTCGTGACCAGCAAGGCTCGGTGCGGGCATTTTTCAACGTGTGCCGGCATCGCGGGACCCGCATCTGCGCTGCCGCTGAAGGACATTTCGCGGGACGCATACAGTGCGGATATCACGGCTGGACTTACGGACTCGATGGGGGTCTGATGGGGGCTCCGCACGCGCAGGATGATTTTCGCCGCGAAGACTATCCGCTGAATCGCGTTCACGCCGAGGTTTGGGACGGACACATCTTCATCAACCTCAGCTCCGATCCTGCTCCGCTGGCCTCTCAGTTGGAAGATCTGCCAGAGAAATTCCGGCACTGGCAAATGGCTGAGCTGAAGATGCAGCGCCGCATCGAATATGAGGTCAAGGCCAACTGGAAGCTGATCATGCAGAACTACAACGAGTGCCTGCACTGTCCCATACTGCATCCGGCGCTCAGTGCCATCAGCAATTACCTCTCCGGGGACAACGACCAGCCGCATCGTGGATACATCGGCGGCTCCATGGAATTTCAAGGCGGCGCAAAGACCATGAGCAAGGATGGCAAACTCCGGCGCGACTACCTCCCCGGGCTCACCGCGGAGGAGCGTAATAAGGTTTATTACTACTCGGTCTTTCCCAATCTGTTCCTGAGCCTCCATCCGGATTACATGATGACGCACACGCTCTGGCCGCGCGCAGTCGATCGTACCGCCATCATTTGCGAATGGCATTTTCATCCGGATGAAATGGCCAAGCCGGATTTCGAGGCCAATGACGCTATCGACTTCTGGGACGCCACTAACCGCGAGGACTGGGCAATCTCAGAGCTGTCTCAGGCCGGAATCGGGTCCCGCGCTTACAAACCCGGTCCCTACTCTCGCTGCGAGTCGCTGCCCTACGCCTTCGACCAGATGATCCTCGAGCGGGAAAAGCAGGCGCTCAAGAAACAGGTCCGTTAAGTTTTCCGTTTGCTGAAACTCTTCAGAGACGCTGCGTAGTCCGCGCTCGACGTTATTTCTGCAGGCCGCAACTAAAACTTGAAGCCTCGTCAATGCTGCCGGTGCCGTTGTAGTGCGCGACTTGAGGGTAGGGGCAAAGCGGACGGGTGCGATCGGCCTGGCCTGCCGCATTGTGATGAGTAGCCACGATCCGGGCGGGTGCATTGCCTTGCTCGACCCACTTTTCCATCAGGCTGATGGTGTCAAAACTGTCGGGGCCTTCTCCGCCTGAGCAGTGCGCCATGCCGGGCGCCATGAAGAGGCGAATCCAGTCCGAGGCTTTGGCAGGGTCTCCGCTGAGCGCGACGGCCGATTTGAAGAACTCAACGCTGGAGCCGGGAGCAACTTGCTGATCGGCCCAGCCGTGATAGATGAGCAATTTGCCGCCGCGCTTCGCGAAGGCCGCGAGATGGGGATCCAGGTCGTCCACATCCTTGTTGATGGCATTCGCCTTTGCAGCGTCACGCTCCAGTTCGAAGGTTCGCCAATCCCATTTGGGATCGTGATAGACGACGTAGCGGAACTGGTCGAGAAACAGATCGGCAGGCTGCGGACCGCCGGCGAGGCGAGCCCATCGCAGTTCGGTGCCGGGCTCAAGTCGCGGGAATAGGACCTCGCCCGATGCGGCAGTCGCAGGGCTGATGATGGTCTGCGCGGTCTGGACCTGACGCGAAGTCAGGCAGTCGGGACCGTCTGCACTCTTGCACTGAAGCGCTTTGAAGTCAACGTGACAGCTCTCCGGATTTTCAATCAGGCCGTCCTTCAGTCCATCATTGGCATCGCAGGCGTCGAGAACAGCGCGGTGAATCATCGGGTATTTCGCGGGTGGGATATAGGCGGCCGGGTCTTTGAAGGTCTGAACCGCGAGCCAGAGCGCCCAGGCGTTGCGGCGGACGTTCGCCGGATCACCGGCGATGATGCCGTCGAAATCGTCGGGAAGCGGTAGGCCTGCAACAGGCCTTCGCGTCCGCCGCCCGAGCAGCCGTTCCAGTAGGAGTAGTGCGCGTCACGGCCATAGAAAGCCTTGATCAGGGTCTTGGCCTCGACAGTCATCTCGTGTTCGGCGCGATAGGCGAAGTCGATGAACTTTTCCGGATGCCCAACGATGAAGCTGGCGCCAGGGGTACGGTGGCCATCATCCGTGGCACTGGTGGCGTAGCCGCGACGAAGTGCATCGGCCATACCGTCGTAGTTGATGGAGCCGCCCCATCCGCCGCTGCCGACAGCGAGAAACTTCCCGTTCCAGTTGGAAGCTGGAAGCCAGACTTCGATTCCGATGTCGGAGTCAGAAGTGGGTTTGAGGGTTGCAGTGATCCGGCAAAACGGTGGCAGGCCAGGGAACTTGTCCGTGGTGCCGGTGGGCGTGAAGGTGGCCTGCGTCAACAGGCTGCGCCAGGACGATTGAGACGGATGGAGATTCCAGCTTCGAAAGGACCTCGCATGATTCTGCGCGGAGCTTGACAGGCGCGAAGGCGGCGGCGAGAAAGATGCAAAGCATCAACTCTCTCGCCATGGTCGCTTTAGGCATGATCGAAGATATGCCTGGATACAGGGCTCTGGGCCGACGGGAGGTCATTCCTGTCCTCCACGTTGCCTGCTTAGCTGTCTTTTCGGTACAGGAGATCGCGCATGGCATGGCGTCGAGCCTCGTTGACTTCGCTGGCGGACTTGCGCTCATCGGCGTCCATACTGCGCTGGGATTTGGGAGCATCGGACTCCGGGGTGCTGCACTCGGGACAGCGGTTGGCGAAACCGGGCTTATCTGGCTTTAACTCGAACTCCTCGCCGCAGACTGTGCAGGTTTTGATGGGGAATGCCATATCCATTCCATGATACGATGCGCGCGACGTTGTAAGAAAGAGCGGCTAGTGCAGCCGTCGATCACGACGGCCCCTAAGCACAAAGTCGGAACGAGATCCTGCGGCAGTCCGCAGTCTAAGCTGCCTGGGTAAGTATTCCTAAAGCAGCGGCAGGGTGTGATGAGTAAGGCCCCACGAGAAGATTTTCTGGAGCATAAGCGAACGGATGAAGAGCTTCGCGCTTCGGAAATCAGATATCGCCGTCTGTTTGAAACCGCCCAGGACGGGATACTCATTCTCGATGCCGCCTCGGGAGCGATTGTCGATATCAATCCTTTCCTGGTGAATTTATTGGGTTATCCCCGTAGTTACTTCATTGGCAAGACACTCTGGGACATCGGACCATTCAAGCAAATTCCGGAATCGAAGGCGGCTTTTAAAGAGCTGCAAGTCAAGCAATATATCCGCTATGAGAATCTGGCACTCGAAACCAGCAGCGGGCGGCGGGTCAATGTCGAGTTCGTCAGCAACGTCTACGGAGCGAATGGCAGCACCGTCATTCAATGCAATGTCCGTGATATTACCGAACGCAAGCAGGCGGAGGAACGGATCGCCGCCCAGGCCGCGGAATTGGGAAGCCGGGCAGAAGAAGTATCGCGCTGGCAGAAGGCCTGGGAAGAGAAAAGTGACATGCTGCAATCCGTCCTTAACAGCACCTCAGAAGGTTTGGTAGCGGCGGACCTGCAAGGGAACTTTATTATGTGGAACCCGGCCGCGGAGAGACTCCTGGGCAGGGGACCAGCGAACATACCGATACAGGAGTGGAGCCGGCACTACGGGCTCTACTTGACCGACAAGACGACCCCTTTTCCATGGGACCTGGTTCCGCTGGCCCAGGCGATTCGTGGTGACGCAAATACAGCAGAGATATTTGTACGCTGGCCTGAACCCGGAGCGGGCGTCTTTCTGGAAGCCTATGCCAGCCCTCTGAAGGATGAAAACGGCCAATTGAAAGGCGGGGTGGTCGCGTTCCGCAACATCACAGAACGCAAAGAGGCGGAAGAGACCCTCCGAATGAGTGAATTGCGCCTGAACCAGGCGCAACACCATGCCCACCTCGGGAGCTGGCACTACCTCCCTGGCGGCACATTGATCTGGTCCCGCGAGATGTACGAGTTGTACAAAGTGCCGCCTGATGTGATTCCTACGTCCGAATGGTTGTTATCGGCGGTTCACCCGGAGGAGCGGTCCGGATTCGATCGCTTCTTCAAACAGTTTCTGGATTCCGCCGCCAGCGAGTTCCAGAGGGATTTTCGCATTGTCTGGCCCGACGGCCAGATCAGGTACATGTCCTCGATTGCCAAGGTTCACCGCGACCAGGGTGGGCGCGTACTTGAGGTTGTGGGTACTACCCAGGACGTGACCGAGCGCATCCAGAGGGAAGAGAGGCTCCGGGAATATCAGAGAGTGGTTGAAGGCCTGGAGGAAATGATCCTGGTGGTCGACCGGCAATACCGGTACGTAATAGCCAACCGGGCGTTTCTGAAGTTTCGTGGCTTGACGCCTGAAGAAGTCGTGGGGCGTTTCGTGGACGAGCTGGTGGGCCCGGACCTCTTCGCGCAGCTCGTCAAGCAGAAAATGGATGAATGCTTCCTGGGGAAAGTGGTCGAGTACGAGATGACCTGCGACTTCCCGAATGTGGGACAACGATATTTGTCTGCCTCGTATTTCCCGATTGAAGGCCCAACCGGCATCGATCGAATCGCCTGCGTCCTGCACGACATTACGGAGCAAAGGAGGTCGCAGGAGGACTTGCGGAAATCGGAAGAGAGATTCAGCAAAGCTTTTCGCAACAGCCCTTTGGCGATCACGATCTCGACCGAAGCAGAGGGGCGGTATCTGGACGTGAACAGGGCATTTCTTCAGATGTTGGGCTACGCTCGCGAAGAAGTAATCGGCCGTACGGTTGAGGAACTAGGCTTTTGGGTCTATCCGTTGCAGCGCTGGGACATGATTCGACAGTTGCGGGGAATCGGCGGGGTGGAAGAATTTCGCACCGAATACAGGACGACAAAAGGAGAGATTCTGGCCGCAGTGGTATCAGCGGATTTGATCGAACTTGAAGGACAGGCGTGCGTGCTGGCAATTACCCGCGATGACACCGAAATCCAGCGGCTGGAAACGCAGTTCCGCCAGGCCCAGAAAATGGAGGCGGTTGGTCGTTTGGCGGGCGGCGTGGCCCACGATTTTAACAATGCCCTGGGAGTGATAGCGGGTTATGCCACGCTTCTTGAAGAACGGCTGGGTGCAGAAGCACCGGAACGAAAGTTCACCCAGCAAATCCGCCTTGCAGGCGAGCGCGCCGCATCGATTACCCGGCAGCTTCTTGCGTTCAGCAGGCGGCAAGTGTTGCAAATCGTACCGCTCGACCTGAACTCGATTTTGTCTGGCATGGAAGACATGCTCAGCAGGATGATGCGGGAGGACGTGAAGTTGACCATCGATCGGGACCCCGCACTGCAGATCGTGGACGCCGATCGCGGACGAATCGAACAGGTGGTCATGAACCTGGCGGTCAATGCACGGGACGCGATGCCGGGCGGAGGAGAGTTGATCATCCGGACGTCGAATGCGGTGGTAGGACCCTCCGAGATTCAGAAAAATCCGTTCCTCAAAGCAGGCCGTTTTGTGATGCTGGCTGTCAGTGACAACGGTTGTGGCATGGATCAAGTTACCCGGGCCCAGGTCTTCGAACCTTTTTTCACAACGAAGGAGGTCGGGAAAGGAACGGGTCTGGGGCTTTCCACGGTCTACGGAATTATCAAACAGAGCAAAGGCTACATTTGTGTTACCAGCGAACCTGGCCGCGGTACCACCTTCCAACTCTATTTCCCGATCAGCAAAGGCACTCCCAAGCCGGCAGCGCCCGAAGACCCGGCACCCAGGCCGGTCGGGGGCACGGAGACCATCCTGGTGGTTGAGGATGAAGAGGCCTTGCGCTGGCTGATCTGTGATGCGCTTCGCGCCGCCGGCTATTCCGTGGTGGAGGCGGCGGACGGCCAAACCGCGGGGGAGGTGGGCGAGCGCCACGGCAAGGCGATCGATTTGCTGCTGACCGACGTTGTCCTTCCGCAAATGAGCGGGCGCCGGGTTTCGGAGAATCTGCTCATGTATCACCCGGCTATTAAGGTGCTTTATATGTCCGGTTACACCGACGATTACATCTCTCACCACGGTGTGCTTACAGCCGGTACGACGCTGATCGAAAAGCCGTTCAGTATTGACAGTCTGTTCCTGAAGATCCGCGAAGTGCTGGATCGAAAGCCGGATGAACCCAGCATTCAATAAAGGACGGCATTGGTCGATGGCTTTTCCCCAGCGCGCCGCAACAATACAACTCCCAAGAGGAACGGCATGATGAATGGAATCGCTGGGATTCCGGCAACGAAACCTGGACGCGCGTACCACGGCGTGGAATGAGCTGCCGGGTCGGGGGATGACATACCGCTCATCAGCAGACAAAATGATGCGATGAGGTTCACTGCCACATATACGCGAGTCGCGCCGCGTCCAAGCCAGCGCACCCGTCCGAGAGATGCCGCGAATGCCGCCGTTGCGAGATAAGTCAGAAGACACGCAACATCAAGCAGGATGTCAAAAACTTCTGCCAACGAGTTCATCGCGGCAGGGGCCTTCCCATCACGGACGGCGACTACGTAGTATCCCAGCATGAAGCTCATCCAGATGAGATAGGCCGCACCGGCGAGTATGGTCGCGGCGAGTGCGAGAGTCGAATAGTTGCGTTCACCAGCGTCGCTGAGCGCGTCCTTGAGAAGGACGAATCCACCTGTTACCGCGATCGAACTCACAAGAAGGACGAGATACCGCATCACGTTCTCTGGCGCGGTCGCCTCCCACGGAGGACCAAGGCCGACCCAGAAAAGTGCAACCAGCGTAAACGGCGTCAAGAGAAGTGTCCCGGCAAGCGCGAGCCGCTGCTCGCTTTCCGTGCGGCTGCGGATCGATCTTGCGCCGAGTATCCAGGCTGCGGCGACGGTCGCGACAAACAGCACGGCTCCGATGGTGTGGTAGACGACGGGAACGCGAAGACCACGCGGCGCTGCGAAGCCGATTGCGAGGATTGGAACACTGCACAGAAAAACTCTACTCACGCGTCGGGGCGTATAGGCCATTCTAATTTTCCTTTTGTATCGAGCGTCCTCCAGTTTTTCCTATGTGTGCAGATCTCGGATTGAGATCTCCTATGATCCGATTTTGCGTGGGTCAGTATACGTCAGCCTTCCCACAGTCGGTATACAGCGACTTATCGGGGAGTGTTCATCCCCGCGGTGGGTTGGGGTGCCAACCGGGCGCGGAAGCGGATGAGGCGAGAAAACTCAATGCAGGAGTGATGGCAGACGACGATCCCGGTCCAAAGTATGCTCTCGGGGCCTGGTACTCATTCTGCGGCCGGCCTGATCTTGCTTATCCAGCGTTGCAACAGGCGATAGCGCAAAACTACTGCGCCTATCCGGAGATGGAAACCGATCCTCTTCTAGCGAAAGTTCGCGCAACTCCAAAGTTCGCCGAAATACGTTCGTCAGGTATTGCGTGCCAACAACATTTTTTGGAACACCGGAAACAAAGCGATTCGAATTGAACAATTGAGCTTCTAGCTCCTGGCTCCTAGCTTTTAGCCCTTACGATGCCCAGGTGGTTTCAATCTTCGGCGGGTGGAGCAGGGTTTGCATGACTACGCAGTACTGCTCACTCTTTTCGCGCAGGGCGCGCAACTGGTCGGCGGTGGCTTGCGATGCGCGAACATCGAATTGAAGGCGGATTTTTTCGAAGCCTACCGGCACTTCTTTCGAGATGCCTAACGTGCCCGAGAGATCCAGGTCGCCTTCTACCTTGACGTCAATGTGCTCGACTGGAATTCCCATGGCGGCGGCGACCATCTGACAGGTGATTTGGGCGCAGGCGGCCAGTGCGCCGAGCAACAGATCGCCGGAGCAGGCTGCGGTGCCGGCGCCTCCGACTCCGGTGTGGGCTTCGGCTTGATAGATCGCGCGTCCGATATCGACCGAGCAGGCGACCGGCGCGCCGGTCTGGCTGCCGGTGGCGCGCAGCGTGATGCGCGAAGAACCCGGTTCGCTGCGATACCGCTCTTTCAAAGGTCGTTGCAGCGATCGGACATCCATAAACAGCCTCCCGAAACGCCTGTTATCATAACAGCGCACTATCCTGAAATCCGGTCGCAACCCATCCTGTTGAGATTCTATGGCGCTATTCACGGGCACACGGTTCGGCGCGTACGAAATACTGTCCCCGCTCGGGGCTGGCGGGATGGGCGAAGTGTACCGCGCGCGGGACAGCCGTCTCGGACGCGAAGTGGCACTCAAAGTCCTGTCCGACGAACTGGCTTGTAACCCGCAGCATCTGCAGCGCTTCGAGCAGGAAGCGCGTTCCGCGTCGGCACTGAACCATCCCAACATCGTCACGATTTACGAACTTGGAGTGGTGGAAGGCACGTGCTACATCGCCATGGAGTTGGTCGAGGGAAGCACACTGCGAGACCTGCTCACCGCTGGCCAAGTCCCGCTGGATAAAGGAATTGAAATAGCGGCCCAGGTGGCCGATGGGCTTGCCATGGCACATGAGGCCGGTATCGTGCATCGCGACCTGAAGCCCGAGAACCTGATGGTTTCGCGCGATGGGCGGGTGAAGATATTGGATTTCGGCCTGGCCAAGGTGACGCCGCTTACTTCCGACGCCGCCGAGACGGTGACGATGGGAAACACGCGAACCGTGGCCGGCGCGTTGATGGGGACGGTCGGTTATATGTCTCCCGAACAGGCGAGCGGGCAGCCTCTGGATTTTCGCACCGACCAGTTTTCCCTTGGGCTGGTGCTCTACGAGACAGCAACCGGCAAGCCGGCGTTTCTCAAAGGGACGATCGCAGAAAGTCTGGCTTCGGTGCTGCGGGACGATCCGCAGCCGATTTCGTCGGTGAACCGGCAAGCTCCGGCGCCGCTTTGCTGGGTGATTGAACGCTGCCTGGCGAAGAATCCCGGCGAGCGCTATGCCTCGACGCGTGACCTGGCGCGTGACCTCGCTTCGCTGCGCGACCGCGTTGCCGAAGCCCCGATCTTGCCCAGGGCGATTCGTCCCAGCAATCTGCCTGCGCCGCGCACCGGGTTTGTGGGCCGCGAAAAGGAAGTTGCCGCGCTCGCCGATCTTTTGCAGCGACCGGATGTGCAGCTGGTCACCCTCACCGGGCCGGGAGGGATCGGCAAGACCCGGCTGGCGCTGCAAGTGGCGGGCGAACTGGCTGAGGCGTTTCCCGGTGGAAGCTACTTTATCCCGCTGGCGGCGGTGAGCGAGGTGGAACTGGTGCCGTCCGCGGTTGGGCATGCTCTGGGCTTGCATCAGTCACCGGGCCGGGCCCCGCTCGAAATGCTCAAAAGCTATTTCCGGAACTCGCTGCGCGCGCCCATGCTGCTGCTGTTCGACAACTTTGAGCACATGACCGCGGCCGCATCTCTGGTGGCGGATCTACTTACGTCGAGTCTTCACCTCAAGGTGCTGGTCACCAGCCGCGCTCCGCTGCACGTTTACGGCGAACGGGAGTTTCCCGTGCCGACGCTGGGAGTTCCCGATCTCAAATCGCCGGTGGCGCTCGATGTCTTGCTTCAATATCCTGCGCTGCGTTTATTTCGGCAGCGCGCTCGCGCAGTGAAACCGGATTTCGAAATTACGAAGGACAATGTGGATGCCGTCGCCACCATCTGCGAGCAACTCGACGGATTGCCGCTGGCCATCGAACTCGCTGCGGCGCGGATCAAACTGCTTTCGCCTTCCGCCATGCAGTCGCGGCTGGAGAGCCGGCTGCAACTGCTCACCGGCGGCGCTCGGGACCTGCCGGCTCGCCAGCAAACTCTGCGCGGAGCCATGGACTGGAGTTATGGCCTGCTGACTCCCGAGGAGCAGACGCTGTTCCGGCGGCTTTCTGTCTTCGTCGGCGGATGCACGCTGGAAGCGGTGGAAGCGGTCTGTGACACGCGTCAGAATCTTGGCCTGGACGTTCTGGACGGCATGGCTTCGATGGTGGACAAGAGTCTGGCCCAGCAGTCCGAGCAAGGTTCGGGAGAGCCGCGCTTCGTGATGCTGGAGACCATCCGCGAATACGGTTTGGAGCAGCTCGCGGCCAGCGGGGAAGAGGAAGCCGCGACGCGGCGCGCGCATGCCGCCTACTATCTGGTGCTGGCGGAGGAAGGTTCTCTCGGCGGAACGGATCCGGCGCAATGGCTGGACCGGGTCGAGGGTGAGCACGACAATCTTCGCACGGCCCTCGATTGGTTGACGCAGACCGGGAATGCCGACTGGGGCATGCGTCTGGCCACCGCGATGTTTCGGTTCTGGGAAACTCGCGAGCACTTTACTGAAGGACGCGACCGCGTGGCCCGACTGCTGAAGCTTCCAGACGCGGCCGCAAGAAACCAAAAGCGAGTGAGGACGCTGTTCGCGGGAGGCGTCCTGGCTTTCGACCAGGGTGACGTGACGACCGCTCAGGAGCTGCTGGAAGAAAGCCTCAGCATTGCACGCGAGTTAAAGGACCATTCTGGTGTCGCCGTCTCCCTGAATGCGCTGGCTGTATTTTCCCGCGATCGCGGCGAATTGACCCAGGCCAATGCGGCTTTCGAAGAGAGTCTGGCGTTGTGCCGCGAGCTGGGAGATCTCAAAGCTGCGGCACGCGCACTCAGCAACCTGGCCAGCGTGGTCCGGTTGCAGGGCGACTATGCCCGGGCGCGCTCGCTGTACGAGGAGTGCGCGGCGCGATTTGCCGAATTGGGAGATCGAGCCGGTATGGCGTGGTCGCTCGATTACCAGGGCGATGTGGCCCGCGAGCAGGGAGAAATGGAAACGGCCCGCGCTCTCTACTCGCAGAGCCTGGCGGAGTTTCGCGCGCTGAACGATCCGTGGGGCGTCGCCGGAACGCTGGCTGATCTGGGAAACCTGGCGCTCGATCACAACGATCACGCCGGCGCGTGCGCGAACTACGGAGAGAGTCTGCAGATTTTCAAGGAACTCGGGTCGAAACGTGGAGTGGCGCGTGTGCTCGAATGTTTTGCGTACGCGGCGGCAGCCGGGGGGCATCCCGAACGTGCGTTGCGCCTGGCGGGAGCAGCGGCGGCGCTTCGCCAATCCGTAGGCGCGCCGCCAAATTCTGCTGAACGCGCCCGTCTGGAAAAGTGCCTGGTCGCCGCGCGCGTGGCGGTGACTACGACGGCGGGCTCGGCCGCCTGGATGGAAGGTTTTGCGATGCCCGCGGAGAAAGCAATCGCGCACGCGCTGTCGCCAGAGTAACTGGAGTTCTCTCTACTCAGCGGTGGTGGGGTCGATCATGCGGCGCACCGCCGAAACCCGGTTGGCCGGCACACCCAACCGCTTGGCATGCTCGATGACGGTCGCCTCGTCGGGAGCTACGTACACGCAGTAAACCTTGTCGCCCGTGACGTAACTCTGCAGCCACTGAATCTCGGGGCCAAGCGCCTTGAGAACGTTGAGCGATGCCCTCGACATCTTCTGCAACTCGGCGTCCGACAAACTTCCCGCCCCTGGAATTTCGCGCTCGATGACAAATTTAGGCATGGCAGTGAACCCAGGAAAAATGTTACCAGATAGGGGTCCCGGCTGGATCACCGGACACCGAATTTCCAGTCTACTCGATACTACTTCGCAGTTTAACCGCCTGTTAACAACGATGGCTGAAGGCGGCGATATAATTTGCAGCCATCCTTAGGATTCGGGCTGACGTTGGACTGTTAGCTCATGTCTCAAACCAGAAATCCCAACCTAACTCAAAAAGGAGGCCACCGTGACCCCAATCGGTACAACAAATCAAGGCATCAACAAGGCAGATGACAAGAATGCAATTCGTCCTTTTCATTTCACCGTTCCGGAAGCAGACCTCACCGAATTGCGGAGGCGCATCAACGCAACAAAGTGGCCTGAACGAGAGACGGTCACGGATGCAACGCAAGGGGTGCAGCTAGCGACCATTCAGGCGCTTGCGCGCTATTGGGCGACAGAGTATGACTGGCGCAAGGTTGAAGCAAGAATGAACGCCCTGCCGCAGTTCATCACCGAGATCGACGGGCTGGGCATTCATTTCATTCACGTCCGTTCAAAGCACGAAAATGCGTTGCCGTTGATCGTTACGCACGGATGGCCTGGCTCGATCATCGAACAGATGAAGATCATTGATCCGCTGACCAATCCCTCGGCGCATGGCGGCAGCGCATCCGATGCGTTCCATCTGGTGATTCCATCAATGCCGGGCTACGGATACTCGGGCAAACCGACCACCACCGGTTGGGATCTTGCCCATATAGCGCGTGCGTGGGTCGTGTTGATGAGACGCCTCGGATACGCGCAATTTGTGGCGCAAGGCGGCGATTGGGGTGCGGTCATCACCGAACAAATGAGCGTGGATGCGCCTCCGGAGTTGCTTGGCATTCACACCAACATGCCTGGCATCTTTCCACCCGACGTTGACAAGGCGGCTTTTTCCGGCGCGCCTGCGCCGTCGGGCCTCTCAGCGGACGAGAAGCTCGCTTACGAGCGTTTGCAGTTCGTATATCAAAAGGGAATCGCCTACGGGTTTCAGATGGGGCTGCGACCGCAGACGCTGTACGGAATCGCGGACTCACCCGTCGGCCTGGCGGCCTATTTCCTCGATCACGACGCACGCAGCTATGAGCTGATCGCACGCGTCTTTGAGGGAAAAGCCGAAGGCCTGACGCGCGACGACATTCTCGACAACATTTCGATCGCCTGGTTAACGAACACGGCGCTTTCTGGCGCACGCTTGTATTGGGAGAATTGGGGCAAACTCGGGTATTTCAATGTCAAAGGCGTCTCCATCCCGGTTGCCGTGAGCGTCTTCCCTGACGAACTTTATCCGGCTCCACGGAGCTGGGCAGAGCGGGCATATCCGAAACTGATTCATTACAACAAACTCGACAAAGGCGGGCACTTCGCCGCATTTGAGCAGCCCCAACTTCTTTCAGAAGAGATTCGCGCGGGCTTCAGATCACTGCGCAGAATCGCAAAAGCAGCGTAAGTGCAGTGGCCAAATCGGTAAACCTGGTGCGGAGATGCCTTCCGCACCTTTTTTGTTCTATCCGCCTACGGACAGGCTCGCGTTGTATCAATGCCGACGCCACAGGAGTCCGTCGCCGTTCCTCCTGCAGGTTCGCCGACCGGACAGCTTCCAAGAGCGTGAACCTGCCGACAAGCGTTGCCCTGTGTGCTGGAACAAAACCCGGTCAGCGCACCGCAACGTGTGCTACCGCACTCATAAGCATTGTGGGGACGCCTACGAGGAGGATGGCAGAGGGCTGATGGCGAAGGTCGGAGAAGAGGCTATACTCGAGCCGTTGTCGGAATGGAGTAGTCCAATGAAACGCTTGAACCTGGTACTAGCGCTGATGTTCTTTTTTGCTTCTTTGGTGCACGCACAAGATGCTCCCCCACAGGCGCCGCCGATGGCTGGGCCCGGCGCTCATGATCAGATGCGAGGCGAACACCATCAGAAAATGATGGAGATGCACAAGCAGCAAATGGAGGCCATGCAGGCTGATGTCGAAAAAATGAAATCGTCGGTGGCGCAGATGAAGGCCGATGTTGCCAAGATGAAGAACTCCGGTGAGAAAACCCGCTGGCAGAGTAACGTGGATATGTGGGAGATTGTGGTCGGTCACATGGACCAGATGTCAAAGCAAATGAATTCCATGGGCCCTCACGGAATGCACGGCATGGGTAACGGCATGATGCACGACCACAACATGGGTGGTTCTCCTCCGGCACCGAATGTCGACAAGAAACCCGAGTAGGGAACACTCGTTAAAACAGCGACAACTTATAATAGATCTGGCAACGTTCCGCTGTTGTTCTGTCTGATCATTTTCCTACTCGGTACTGGGTCAGTTTGGAGGCCATGAACCACGAAGGACACGAAGGTACACGAAGGAAACCCTGGAAAATGAAGCCTTCGTGATACTTCGTGTCCTTCGTGGTTCAAGCTCTTGCCGCGTCTTACCACGAAACTGACCCAACGACCTCCTGATATTCGGCCTTTATCGATCTACCATTGGCCGATTAAAATGTTCGTGAATCTGAAAGGATCGACTCATGACTTCTCCGCAAATCTCGCCCGAACAAGCAAAGTTCATTTTGGATAGGGCGATGCCTACGCTCAAAGCCGAACACGAAACCACCAAGCGCGTGATTGAAGCAATTCCGCTCGATAAAGGCGACTACCGGCCCGATGCTGTTTCCAAGAGCGCACTGGAGCTGGCGTGGCACATTGTGGCAGCCGAGCAGCGCTTTTTCGCAGGAATTCCGGCGGGCGCGTTCGATTTCAGCCCGATCCACCGGCCGGAGTCGATCACAGACTCTGCCGGCATCGCTGCCTGGTTCGATGAGAGTTTTGCCGCGAATATGCAGAAGCTTGAAGGGCTAAGCGGAGAGACCTTGTCCAAGATGGTCGATTTTCGCGGCATGTTCCAGATGCCCGCGGCTGGGTTCTTACAGCTGGCGATGAGCCACAGCATTCATCATCGCGGACAGCTTTCGGTTTATCTGCGGCCGATGGGCGCCAAAGTGCCGTCGATTTACGGCGAGAGCTACGACGTCACTCAAGCCCGGCTGGCGAAGGAAAGCAAGGCCAGCTAGTTTGTGGCCGCCATCCGATTTCCGTCGAGCCCGGCAGTGGCTTTGTCCGTCCTGTCGCACTGCTTAATTTTTGTGCCGCGCTACTGTTGCTGGTCCGGGCCTGCAGCACTCTCCTGTTCGACCTCGGTTTCGGTCTGGTCGGCGGCTTTTTCTTGATCGGTCAGGTCCTTGGCCGCGTCCGTATCCGGTGGTGGAACCGGCACATCGGAGGCCGTCGTGCCGGTGTCCGGGGCCTTCGGCAATCCGCCGTTACCCTGCTTTTGCGCCAGGTCCTTCATGCCGTTGTCCACTTGTTCCTGAAAGCGGTTGCGCATGTCCTGCAAGTCTTCCACGGAAACGGCCACTTGCTGCCCAGCGCCGCAGTCACCCTTCTTGCTGGCCTGGACGCTGGCGTTGACTCTCTGGTTGGCATCGGGAGTGTCGGTGAGCCGGGTGATGACGTCGCCCGCGGTGAGGTCACATTCCTGTCCATTGGACACAACCGTAATGTCGTTGGACACGACAAAGGTGCGCCGCGCGGGATCGAGTGCCGGCGGTACTTGATCGTCAGCCGGTTGCGGAGCTTGCGCCTGTCCATCCCGCGCCTCTCCGTCGTATGAACTGCCCTGCCCGCCCGAGGACTGTTGCTGATCCGCGGACAGTTGCGCCCTTACCTCTTCCGCGATCGCCTGCTTCACTTCGGGAGTCAGCGTCACCGGACCATTGTTCGCCGCCTGCCCTCCTCCGTCCCCGTAGTTGGCCTGTTCCCGATCGTATGCTGCATTGGCTTCGGCGCGGGCCTCATAAGCGGCTTGCAGATTTGCCGCGATTACATAATCGGTAAGCCAGAACGCTGCCGACGGATACACGGAATAGGGCGCGAAATATCCGCCATAGTAGCCGTACCACGGTCCCCAGCCCCAGCCCCCGATGCCGACGCCCCAGTAAACTGGCGCTCCCCACGGCCGGTACGCCCAACCGTAAAAGGCGGGACGGTACCAGTAGGAGGGGTAATAGCCATAGTAGCGATGCTGGTGGTAGTAGTAGCCGCGATAGACCCCCACCCGGTAAACCCCGCGATTATAGTAAGTGCGTGAATAGAAGGATCGCCCGCCCCGCGTGAGATAGGCCCGCTGCACGTAGCCGCGGCCTCCGCCCCGGGCCACGATGCGCACACCACCGCGTTCGGTCACGATAGTGCGACCGCCACGTAAATTGTGCTGAATCCGCATGCCGTCGCGATGGATGACCCGGACCTGCCCGTTCGGTCGAAGGTTTGCCGATCCGCCGCCTCTCAGAGTTACAGTGCGCCCGGGAGCGCGGCGGGTGTTCACGCCTCCGCGATTGGCCGCGTTGTACCCGCCACGGTTGCCAGCGGGACTTGTGCCTCGATCGCGGCCAGCGTTTCCAGTTCGATTGGCAGAATTGTTTCCGCCACGGTTGTCGCGGTTAAATCCGCCCTGGTTGTCGGGCCTGTTGCCTCCGCGATTGCCGGCATTTCCGGAACGATTCGCCGGGGCATTGGGAGTCCTTTGCTGCCGACCACTCGTGGGGCCTCTTTCTCCGCGCGAGCTGTCTCCGCGCGAGCTTTCGCGACCTGGACCAGATCCGCGACTGGGCGGACCGGCGTGGCCCTGGCCACTGGGGCGATCTGAATTACCCGCATGCTCGCCCTGTCCCCGCGATTCTTGCCCGTGCTGCGCCAACGCAAATACCGAAATCGTCAGAGATGCAAAAACCAAAACCAACGTCCGCAGAACGTTGTCGGTACGGGTGCGTGAATTCATTTACAGCCTCCAGATTTCTTAACTCCAGGGCCCGGCAAAAAGCTATGAGGACTCGATTTAACTCAGGGGTTGCGGCTCTTATATTTCCCAGATCATATTCTCCAAATCACAATCCATCCCCATCCTCCCATGCTAGCTTCGGCGGGAGAGGACTCAAAGTTACGTGAGTTGCGCGTCGTTACGGATGTTTGCCCCGAGTGCCTCAGCTTATGATCAGCATGGCGACCTGCGACGCTCCGTCGAGGTTTGAGCGCGGCAGCCTTATTCTCTCTTTTGGTTCTATTTCGGGATTTTTCCACTGCCATCTTGCAAATTCGCCTTTTCTTCGCTTCGATCCCGTTGTATAATCCGCCCTTACGACACATTAAATTCTTCTTAACTCAAAAGGAGCCGCACTCTTATGGCTGACGAACGGGGAAAAGCGATCGATTTGGCGTTTGCGCAAATCGAAAAGCAGTTTGGCAAAGGCTCCATCATGCGGTTGGGGTCGAAGGAAATCGTCCCCATCTCTGTGATTCCTACGGGCGCGATTTCTTTTGACGCGGCGCTGGGCGTGGGTGGATTTCCCCGCGGGCGCGTCGTCGAAATCTTTGGACCGGAATCTTCCGGCAAAACCACCATCGCGCTGCAAGTCGTGGCGCAAGCCCAAAAGACCGGTGGCATGGCAGCCTTTGTCGATGCCGAGCACGCACTCGATCCGGGATACGCCAAAAAGCTCGGCGTGGACGTAGACAACCTGCTGGTCTCGCAGCCTGACTATGGCGAACAGGCACTTGAGATCACCGAGGCGCTGGTACGATCTGGCGCGATCGATGTGCTGGTCGTGGATTCGGTGGCCGCGCTCGTCCCCAAGGCTGAACTCGATGGCGAAATGGGCGACAGTCACATGGGCCTGCAGGCACGCCTGATGTCACAGGCGCTGCGCAAATTGACCGGCACGGTTTCTAAATCGCGCACCTGTCTTATCTTCATTAACCAGATCCGCGAAAAAATCGGAGTGATGTTCGGCAATCCGGAAACCACTACCGGCGGCCGCGCTCTGAAATTTTATTCTTCGGTGCGCGTGGACATTCGCCGTATCGCTGCAATCAAAGACGGGGACGTGATGACGGGCTCACGTACCAAAGTCAAAGTAGTGAAGAACAAAGTTGCAGCGCCCTTCCGCGAAGCTGAATTCGACATCATGTACGGCGAGGGCATTTCGCGCGAAGGCGATCTGCTCGACTTGGCGGCGAACAACAATCTGCTGGAGAAGTCCGGCGCCTGGTACAGCTACAAAGGTGAGCGCATCGGCCAGGGCCGCGAGAATGCCCGCCAGTTCCTCAAGGACAACGTCGATACCTTCACCAAGCTGGAAGGTGAAGTGCGCAAGCATCTGGGGCTGGCGCCGGCTACGGCGCAGCCAATCGCAGCTGTGCCGCCAGTCGGCGGCAGCAGCTGCAGCGGCTCCGCAAGGCGCAGGCGCTCGCGTCACTACTATGCCGAGTGCAGCGCCGGAAGCCGCCAAGGCGGCGGTGCCGGCAGCGAGACGGTAAACTCCCCTTCTTGTCATCCCGAGGAAACTTCCTCATGCGCAGCGTGAGGAAGTTTATCGCGGGACCTTGCGTTATTGCCTGCGCCATCACTCGCATCCCTGGAAGCAAACACAAGGTCCCTCGACTTGCTCTCACCGCTTGCGCGGCTCGAGCGGCGCTCGGGATGACACCGTTGTTTTGGGGTAAAGCAATTGCCATCTCTTACCCCTGCCGCATAGAATCTTCTTTAACCCCTTGCCTGCCTGTTTTCCGTCAGGAAAATTGAGGACGCTTGAAGAAGGTTATTGCTATCTATCCCGGCTCGTTTGATCCGCCGACCAACGGGCATCTGGATCTGATTGAGCGGGGAAGCAAGATTTTTGACGAACTGATCGTCGCGATCCTGCGCAATCCGGACAAGAATCCGCTGTTCAGTCTGGGAGAGCGCCGGGCCATGCTGGAAGCGTTGACTGCCGACATCAAGAATGTCCAGGTCGATGTGTTCGACGGACTGACCGTGGACTACGCGGCCCGGGTCAAGGCCAGCGCCGTGTTGCGCGGCATTCGGGCGCTCAGCGATTATGAATACGAGCTGCAGATGGCCATGATGAACCGCAAACTGCAGCCCGATCTGGAAACGGTTTTCATGATGCCGGCGGAGCAGTATTCGTATCTGAGTTCACGGCTGGTACGCGAAGTGGCAAAGCTTGGCGGATCGATCCAGGACCTGGTGCCGGAGATGGTGGAACGCCGCCTGCGAGAAAAACTTGATCCGGCGGTCAAGCTGCAGAACGCAAGAGAGCAGAAGTCTGAAAAAAGAGGCAAGTCCGAAAGAAAAAAGAGGACAGGAAAATCAGTATGACTCCAGTTACCGAAGCCACTCCTGCCGTCAAACTGACGGAACGAATCAACCGCATTGAGCCCTCGGCCACCATGGCCGTCGTGGCCGAAGCCGACAAACTGCGCCAGCAGGGAATTGATGTCGTGGATTTCGGCGCGGGCGAGCCGCATTTCTCCACGCCGCAGCATGTCAAGGATGCCGCGATCGCTGCCATCCAGAATAATTTCTCGCGATACACGGCAGTGGGCGGGACGCCCGAGTTGCGCGACGCCATCGTGCATCGCCATGCGGCGGACTTCAAGTCTGACTATCGCCGCGAGGAATCGGTTGCCTCGGTCGGGGGCAAGCACGCCTTGTTCAATGCGATTCAGGTGCTGGTCGATCACGGCGATGAAGTCATTCTGCCGGTGCCGTACTGGGTTTCGTTCAAAGACATTGTTCGCTACGCCGGCGGAAATTGCGTGTTGCTGCAATCCGACGAGAGTCAGGGATTCCGCGTTACGGCGGAGATGATCGCGCGCCTGGTTACGCCCCGCACGAAGATGATCATTTTGAATTCGCCGTCGAATCCTTCGGGAGCTGTGATGTCTCCGAAAGATTTGAAGTCGGTGGTGCAGTTCGCGGCGGAGCGCGGCATCTGGGTGCTGTCGGACGAGTGCTACGTGTATCTGAATTACACAGGCGAACAGTTTTCCGTGGGATCGTTGCGCGAGTATCGCGAGCGCATGCTGATCATCGGATCGCTGTCGAAGACCTATGCCATGACGGGCTGGCGGTTGGGCTATGCGCTGGGACCGGCAGCGGTGATTTCCGCCATGCAAAAGTTGCAGAGCCAGTCGACTTCGAATCCAACTTCGATTGTGCAGAAGGCGGCTGTGGCAGCATTGAACGGTCCGCAACAGTGTGTCGAAGAGATGCGGCAGGAGTACATCAAGCTGCGCGACCACGTTGTAAAAGGATTGCGATCCATCCCCGGCGTGCAATGCACGCTGCCGGAGGGCGCGTTCTATGCCTATCCGAATATTTCTTCGTTCATCGGAAAGGGCGGCATCAAGTCTGCTTCCGACGTGGCCGGACGGCTGCTTCGCGAGGCTCACGTGGCGACGGTCCCGGGTGAAGGCTTTGGCACTCGTGAGCACATTCGCGTCTCCTACGCCACTACTGTCACCGAACTGGATCGCGGGTTGGACCGCATGCGCAAGTTTTTGGGGGAATTGTAAGATCACCCCAGAAAACGTCACCGGATTTCTGATTCCGCACACCGCATGAGCGCACTCTATCCATTCTCGATGCAGGCCATGTTCGACCCGCGTCCGTGGGGCACGCTCGATCTCTCGCCGATTTATCCCAATCACAAGTTTGGAGAGAAGATCGGCGAAGCCTGGCTGACCGGTGATGCGGGCAAAGTGGCCAACGGTCCGTTGAAGAACAAGACACTCGACGAGCTGAGTAAAGAATACGGACTTGAGTTGGTTGGTGAGGCGGCCGCGGACCCGAATCGTTTTCCGCTCCTACTGAAGTTCCTATTTCCGCACGAAAAACTTTCAGTGCAAGTCCATCCCGATGACGAGGCAGCTCGTCGCGTGGGCCAGCCCTGCGGCAAGACAGAATGCTGGTATGTGGCGCACGCCCGGCCCGGCGCGCAAATCGGATTGGGACTTAAGCCCGGTGTCACTCGCGAACAATTTGCCCAGTCGATTCAGGATGCACGCGCCGAAGAATTGCTGAACTGGGTGAATGTCTATCCCGGAGAGATGATCTATGTTACCGGCGGCACTGTACACACGCTGGGGCCGGGAGCGATTATTGTCGAAACCCAGCAGCAGTCGGACACGACGTATCGTCTCTACGATTACGGACGTCCGCGTGAATTGCACTTGAAGGAAGGGCTTGCGGTCATCAAAGAGAAAGTCAGTTCGGGGAAGGTGATTCGTCCCGCGCCCACCAATTTGAATGGCGGTGCAAACCGGCGAGCGCCATTGATCGCGTCTCCGTATTTTGCGGTGGACATGTTTGAGCTCAAGCAGCCGCACTCTTTCCGCACGAAGGACGAAAGCGGGAAGCGTTCGGTCCAGATTCTGGTGGCGGTGGAAGGCTGCGGAGTAGTCGAAGCCGACGGGGCGGAACCAGTCACACTGGCGCGAGGCGATGCCGTGGTCGTGCCGGCGGCGGTCGGCGAATTTCAGGTGCGTCCGCAATGGTCGGTGGAGTTTCTGAAGGCGTCGGTGCCGGGAGTAACGCTGCCAGAGCCGGAGACGAGGACGTAAAGAGATTTCAGATTGTAGATTTCAGATTGCAGATTGAAGATCCCCGAGGTGCGAGTTTAAATCTGCAATCTAGAATCTGCGATCTAAAATCGCCTTATTTATGGCTAAGACCAATTTCTATCCCGTGATTCTCGCCGGCGGGCGCGGCACTCGTTTCTGGCCGTTGAGCCGGCAGCGCAAGGCCAAGCAGTTGCTGGCGCTCGACGGCAAGCAGACCATGATCCAGCAGACGGTCTCGCGGCTGCTGCCGCTGGCTTCGCCCAAGCGTTTCTGGATCATCAGCAACGAACATTTGCGGCGCGAGATTCTGCGCCAGCTTCCACGGCTCAGCGCGGATCACGTGCTGGCGGAGCCGGCGGCGCGCAATACTGCGCCCGCCATCGGATTGGCTGCATTCATGCTGATGAACAGCGATCCCGATGCCGTGATCGGACTGTTTCCCTCCGACCATGTGATCGGCGATGAAAAACGCTATCGCGATGTGCTGAAGAAGGGAATCGAGATCGCAGCTGCGGGAGAAAATATTGTCGTACTCGGTATTCGTCCCACGCGCGCGGAGACAGGCTACGGCTACATCGAAGCAGGATCGCCGTTCAAGGGGGATGCGCTTCGAGCACGTCGCTTCACGGAAAAGCCCGATGCAGCACGTGCCGCCGAGTTCGTAAAGGCAGGCAACTACTTCTGGAACAGCGGCATGTTTCTGTGGAGCGCGCGGACACTGGCCAACGCGTTGCTCGAACATCTGCCCAAGACCGCAGTATTGCTGCAGCAGATTGCTGCGGCCTTCGGCACGCGCAAGTTCGCCGCCACCTTTGCCCGGCTGTATCCCAAGTGCGAGAACATCAGCATCGATTACGCTGTGCTCGAGCCGCGCTCGGGTAAGGGAGAGCAGAACTCGAACATCATCTGCCTTCCGGCCGATTTCGGATGGAACGATCTGGGTTCGTGGACTGCCTTGCACGAACACCACGTAGGCAAGAGCCAGCCCAAGGATGAAAATCTCATCGCTGCCGACGGATGGTTTACGCTCAACGCCCAGGGAAACTACATTCACGCTCCGGGAAAATTCGTGGCGGCAGTTGGTGTGAGTAACCTGGTTGTGGTGGAGACGGAAGATGCTCTGCTGATCACCACGCGCGAACAAGCGCAGGATGTGGGCAAAGTGGTGAAGCATCTGGACGAGAAGAAGCTGAAAAATCTTGTGTAGCAGTCGTCAGTCGTCGGTCTTCAGTCTTCAGCGTATCCAAGCACGATGGGGCACTGGCAAAGTGACAACTGACGGCGATTTGCTGACGACTGAAGACCGACGACTGACGACTTTTCTATGATTAAATTTGGCACTGACGGCTGGCGCGGCATTATCGCCGACGACTTTACTTTTGCGAATGTACGCCTGGTGGCGGGCGGGATTGCTGCCTACGTTTTGCGGCACGAAGATGCGTCTCGCGGCGTGATCATCGGCTATGACACGCGGTTTGCGTCGCCGCAAGCTGCCCGGGTTGCGGCTGAAGTCATCGCTGCAGCCGGTATTCCAGTTCAACTCACTTCAGATGCCACGCCAACTCCCGCTGTTTCGTTCGCGGTAAAGAGTCAGGGAGCCGCCGGAGGAGTGGTGGTCACTTCCAGTCACAATCCGTGGAACTGGAATGGGGTGAAGTTCAAAGCGAAATTTGGCGGATCGGCGACTCCCGCCATCATGAAAGTGATTGAAGAAGAAGTTGCCGCCGGAACGGTGCCGAAGGGCAACACAGCTTCCATCAAGGAAGTCGATCTGAAGCCGGCGTACGCGGAGGCCATTTCCAAATTCGCGGACCTCGATCTCATTGCCAAAGCGAAGTTCCGTTTTGCCGTCGATTCGATGTATGGCTCCGGGCGCGGCGTGCTGACAAAGATTTTTCAGGATCGCGGTATTGAGTTTGTTGCGATACGCCAGGAGTTGAATCCGCTTTTTCCGGGAATTAATCCTGAACCCATTGAGCCGCACATCGAAATGCTGCGGCAGACGGTGATGAAAGAAAAATGTCATGCGGGGCTGGCGGTCGATGGCGACGCGGACCGCATCGGGGCCATTGCGGAAGATGGCAGCTTTGTCGATTCGCACAAGTGCTTCGTCGTGCTTTTGCGATGGGCGCTGGAGCGCAAGAAGTGGCCGGGGGACGTGGTTCGGGCCTTCAATACGACTGGCATGGCCGACCGCATCGCTGCCAAATACGGACGCAAGCTGATCGAGTGTCCCATCGGTTTCAAGTACATCGCCGACCTCATGATGGAACATGAGATCGTGGTGGGCGCGGAAGAATCAGGCGGCATCGGGTATTCGCGTTACCTGCCGGAACGTGACGGCACTCTGAACTGCCTCTTGCTGGCCAACGTGATGGCTGAGGAGCGCAAACCGCTGGGACAACTGGTCGCGGATCTGCAAAGTGAATTCGGACCACACTACTATGGCCGGCGCGATCTGCACATCACGGAGGAACTGAAACAGAGCGCCGTCCAGCGGGCACGCTCCGAGCAGACCAACCATCTCGGCCGATATTCCATCAAAAGAAAAGAAGGCCTCGACGGCGTAAAGTTCTATCTGGATGCTCCTACCAACGGCAACGGCGCAGAACCCTGGGTGCTGTTTCGGATGTCAGGGACAGAGCCGCTTTTGCGGGTGTACTCTGAGGCGGCATCACCAGATCTGGTGAGCGATATTCTTTCCACTGCCGAAGCTTTTGTCCGGAATCCGTAAGGAACGTCGTCTCAGGATCGATTGAGGGTGAAGATAAGTACGCGGAAGACACATGGAACTATTGGCCTTCCGCGACTCGTAATTCGTTTTCGCCGATACGATAATCAGGCAGGAAACAATGGTGTCTGCAGCCGCTACCGTTCCCGTCCCTGCCGATTCGCCTGAAGCGCGGCACTATAACCGCATCCGGCGGTGGCTGGGCGTTGCCGATTTTTTTCTCGGTCTGGCCCTGATGGCGGCCCTGCTCCTTACGGGATGGAGCGGCGCCCTCAGAGATCTTGCCTACGGAGCCACATTTCAGCACTACAGCCTGGCATTGTTTCTGTATGTGCTGGCGCTCATGGTTCTCGGCAAAGTTCTCGGGCTCGGCCTGGACTACTACAGTTTTCGCCTCGAGCACCGATATCAACTTTCCAACATGCGATTGCGGGCCTGGCTCTGGGATGAGGGCAAAGGCTTTCTCGTGGGCGTGGTTCTCGCGGGGATTGTCGCGGAGTTACTGTATTTCATCATGCGCGAGGCGCCACAGCATTGGTGGCTGATTGCGTGGGCGGCGTTTCTGGGGTTGTTCGTCCTGCTGGCGCAACTGGCGCCGGTAGTCCTGTTTCCAATTTTCTACAAATTTGCGCCGCTGGAAAATGACGAACTGAAAGAGCGACTGGTGCGACTAGGTGAGCGTGCGGGAACGCGCGTCCGCGGGGTCTACCAGTGGAAGCTTTCAGAAAAAAGCAAAAAGGCGAATGCGGCTCTCACAGGACTGGGCAATACCCGCCGCATCATTCTCGCCGACACCTTACTCGAGAACTATTCCACGGATGAAATTGAAGCCGTCCTGGCCCACGAGCTTGGGCATCATGTGCACCGTCACATCTTCAAAAGCATTCTCGTGCAAGCGGGCATCACGTTTGTCGGGTTCTGGGCAGCCAATTTCGTTCTGCACTATGCTGTGGACCGCATGCACATGTTCGAGACTCTTTCGGACTTTGCGAATCTTCCATTGTTGATGCTGGTAGCGACAGTGCTTTCATTTGTGGTGTTGCCAGCGCTCAACGCGTACTCGCGTTTCAACGAGCGCCAGGCCGACCGATACGCTTTCCGCTCCATCCCCACGGTTCAACCTTTTATTTCTGCCATGGAAAAGCTGGCAGCAGCAGAATCTGGCGGAGCGTACCCCTGCGGCATGGGTTGAGTGGTTCTTCCATTCGCATCCGGCAATCTCACGGCGCGTAGCGGCCGCCCGCAACTTCCAATCACAAAAAAGTTAAAACGACATCGACGCAGGTGGGGACACCCGTCCTACATTTACGTCTTGACGGCGCTTCGGAATCGGCCGTATCTTCGTGTTGTCCTGGTTGCGGTCAGGAAGAGATCTACTTAAGGAGGCGCCTATGTCTGCCCGGTTCACGCGGAAGCATAGGTCTGCCTCTGTCATCTTCGCCTAGAGTTCGCTGGCGAATTCCTACACTACAGACACAGACCTCTTCTTCCAGTTCCTCCGACATTCTTGTGACTCGGTCGCACTCGCCAGCGGCCGCCGGGTCTCCTTGCCTTGGAAGTCAGGCAGCGCGGGCACATTGAATTGCGCCGTGAGGGAGGTCCGAAATGGTATTCACAACTGGTCTCGAAGAGCTAGGGTGGGATTCGTTTTTCGAAAAGTCATTTTGAGGAATTCACGCAAACAGCATTCACGCCCGCCCGGGTGGTCGAGGAACTCAAGGGACTGTACAGAGTAAGAACAGCAAACGCGGAGTATCTGGCGGAGACTTCAGGCAAAGCTTCAACATCAAGCCGTCGCACGGGATGGTATTCCTGCGGTTGGGGACTGGGTCGCGATCGTCGCGCGTCGCGGAAGAAGGGCGGGCCACGGATCGAGCACATCCTTCCACGGAAAACCAAGCTCGCCCGCAAAGTCGCGGGGCGTGAGATGCGCGAACAGATTGTGGCGACCAATCTCGACGTGGTGTTTGTGGTGAGCGCGCTGAATCGCGAGTTCAATCTGCGCCGCATCGAGCGCTACCTGACCATGGTGTGGGACAGTGGCGCGCGGCCCGTCGTGCTGCTCAACAAAGCCGATCTCTGCCCGGATGCCGCGGCGCGCGCAGCGGAGGTCGAAGCGCATCGGTCTGGGAAACCCCGTGCACTTGCTGAGTGCGCTGCAGAAGACGGGTCTTGATGCTCGTGCGAGCAGTATCTGGCGCCGGGAACCACAGCGGCCTTTGTGGGATCGTCGGCGTGGGGAAGTCCACCATCATCAACGGGCTCGCGGACGCTGCTCTGCGCGTGCAACCGGTTCGCGAGCAGGATGACCGGGGACAACACACCACTACCTCACGCCAGATGATTTTCCTTCCCGGCGGAGGCATTGTGATCGACACGCCGGGGATGCGCGAACTACAACTCTGGAACCACGAGCAAGGCGTGGAGCAGGCGTTCGAGGACATCGCTACGCTCTCTCAGAGCTGCAAGTTCCGGGACTGTGGTCATCACGGTGAGCCCGGATGCGCCGTCGGAAGCGGCCGTTCAAGCGTGGCGAGTTGGCACTCGATCGGCTGGAGAACTATCGCAAGCTGCAGGCGGAGCTTGAGCTTTCAGGAACGCAAGGTCAATCCGGTGGTGGCGCGGCAAGTCAAAGAGAAATGGAAGAAGATCCACAAAGCGATGCGCAACCGGCCGGATCGATTCTGAAAATCATTATTTTCGACGTTCGAGAAGTCGGAGCGGAGAATCTGCTTCCACTCGCTGCAAATCTTCTTCTGTGTCCACGCCGACGGTGTCGTACGGAGTTTCGGCCACGTGAATGGGGATTCCGTTCTCGAGGAAACGCAGTTGTTCCAGGCGCTCGCTGCGTTCGAGTGAAGACTCGGGAAGCGTGACGAAGCGGTCCAGGGCCGGCTTGCGATAAGCGTAGAAGCCGAGGTGCTTGAAATATTTCGGCCCCGCGCGGTCACGATCGTGAGGGATGGTTGCGCGAGAAAAATAGAGGGCGCGGCCGGCTGAATCGGTGACCACCTTGACTGCATTTGGATTGTCGATGTCGGCGGGAGCGGCCGGAGTCTTCAGCGTCCCGACCTGCACTTCCGGGTCTCTGCATGACTTCAATCAGTCCGGCGATGTGTTCGCGCGAGTCATGGGTTCATCACCCTGCACGTTCAGGTAAACGTCGGCAGGGACGGATTGTGATATTTCGTGCACTCGCTCGGTGCCGCTGCGGTGTGCCGCGGAGGTCATCTGGGCCTTCCAGCCGTGGCGTCGGCAGGCTTCCATAATTTCATTGGAGTCGGTGGCGATGATGACGTCACCGTTATTCAGCAGGGGAGAAGAACGGACCGCTTCGTAGACCCTGCCGATCAAGAGCTTCCCGGCAATCTCGCGCAATGCTTTGCGGGGTAACCGGGTGGAGGCGAGACGGGCGGGGATGACGGCGACGGTTCGCATGGTTTCAGCTTCTCCCATGATATACACCTGCGGCGTGTGCCAGTTGGTTGCCGCCAGGTCTATCCTCAAAGTCCGCGAAAACGCCGTTTTGCGGAAGGCTTTCGGGCCTGCGGACGGCCTGTTCACTTCCCAGTGACCCTCGGCTGACACTGGTGAAACTACGTTATATACTTGTCAACTCGCGGACCACAGCCCCCAATGGTGCGCGGCAGGGCTCGTGTGTTCAGACCCCGGGGTTGCCTTTTGGAGCTTCCGTTCCCCGTCACGGGCCGAGGTAATTGATGGAAGATTTCTCCCGAGGCCGCCCGGATAAAAAGCCTTCAGCCCCAGGCGAAGGAGGTGCGGCAATCCGCACGCCTTCCAAGGGCGATAGCTCTTCGCCGGGCACTGCTCCGCCCTCGGACTCGCCTACCCTCATCGATACTCCTAATCCTCTCCGAGATGTCACAGCTCCATCCTCGGATTCTCCGACGATGGTAGATATTCCGCGCGGCAGTTCGTCTGATTCCCCGACGATGGTCGACATTCCGGGCGGCAATTCCCCGGATTCCCCGACTATGGTGGACATTCCGTCCGACATTGGGTCCCGACTCTCCGACCATGGTCGGCACCAGTCCGATTCCTGGGAAACCTGCCGGCGTGGAAGCCACGGGTTCAGAACAATCCCTTGATGCTTGAACCGGGTTCGCTGCTGGGGCAGCGTTACGAAATTCTGCAGATCCTGGGCGAAGGCGGAATGGGCGCGGTCTATAAGGCGCGCGACGTCGAACTGAATCGCATGGTCGCGCTGAAGGTGATCCGGCCGGATCTGGCAGGAAACCAGGCCATCATCGACCGCTTCAAGCAGGAACTGCTTCTGGCCACGCAGGTCACTCACAAGAACGTGATCCGGATTTACGACCTGAGTGAGGCCGACGGCATGAAGTTCATCACCATGGAGTATGTCGAAGGTGAGGACTTGCGCGGCCTGATGATGAAGAAGCAGGGAAGCTTTCGCCGGAAGAAGCGGTCGAAATCATGCGGCAGACCTGCCGGGCGCTGGAAGCCGCGCACAGCGCAGGGATTATCCATCGCGATCTGAAGCCGCAGAACATCATGCGCGACAAGACCGGGCGGGTTCTGGTCATGGATTTCGGCCTGGCCCGCACGCTCGAAGGCGATGGCATGACGCAGACCGGCGCCCTGGTCGGCACCATGGACTATATGTCGCCGGAACAGGCGTTGGGCAAGGACCTCGACCAGCGTTCCGATGTGTTTGCGATGGGGCTGATCTTCTACGAACTGCTGACCGGCAAGATGCCGTACAAGGCAGACAGCGTAGTGGCCAGCCTGCTCAAGCGGACGCAAGAGCGTGCTGCTCCGGTCTCGACTCACGATGCCGCCATCCCGCAAGCCACTCAGCAATATTGTCAGCAAGTGCATGGAGCCGGATGTAACGCTGCGCTACCAGAGTTCGGCGGAAATTCTAGCCGATCTTGACGCCTGGCAGGGAGGTCGCGCGGCCGCAACCCTGAATTTCTCCGCCAGTTCCAAGCCCTGGGGACAAACCATTCCATGGCACTGGATCGGAGGAGTGGCAGCGGCCCTGGTGCTGGCAGTGATTGGGTTCTTGTACAGAGACAAACTGTTTCAGCCACAAGCGGCCCACACAGGGCCGGTGGTTTCACTGGCGATTCTGCCATTTCGGAATGCGTCGGGCGATCCAGCACTGGACTGGTACAGCTCGAGCATCGCGGAAATGCTGACCACGGACGTTGGCCAGTCAGCGAGCCTGCGCACGGTTTCTCCCGATCGCATACACCAGATCTTGAACGACCTGCATATGAGCGGAAATGTGCAGTTCGATCCCACAACACTCCGCCAGGTTTCGGAGTCTGGCAATGCCGATACGGTTATTTCCGGACAATTCGTAAGGTTCGGTGACCAGATCCGCATCGATGCCAGTCTGCAGGATTTGAGGCACGACCGCCGCGTTCCGTTGAAGATTGAAGCTGCCAACGAGAAAGATATTCCCAATGCCGTAGACCGGCTGGCGGAATTGGTGCGGCAGAATCTTTCAATTTCATCCGACGTGATCAAGGAACTGCAGGCGCAATCGTTTCGTCCAAGCTCTAACTCGATGGAGGCGCTGCGGTCCTACAACGCTGGCCTTGAATTGGCCCGTCAAGGGAACAATCTCGAGGCTTTGAAGCGTTTTCAGACGGCAACCCAGCAGGACCCGGAATTCGCCCTGGCTTATTCGAAGCTGGGTCAGACCTACGCCAGCCTGGGATACGACAGCGAAGCGGAACAGGCGGCGCGCAAAGCCGAAGACCTGAGCGCCAACCTGCCAGCCCGCGAGCGCTACCTGATCATCGCCAGTCACGCGCGAGTGGTGAACGACAATCAAAAGGCGATTCAGTACTACAGTGACATGGCGAAGGCTTCACCCGAAGATACAGACATTCAATTCGCCCTGGGCAGTCTTTACGAAAGCACCAGCGCGTATGATCAGGCGCGCGAACGCTTCAACAACGTACTGAAGCGTGATCCGCAGAATATTGACGCCTTGCTGGAATTGGCGCGGGTTGACATCAAGAGTGGCGATGCTTCGAAGGGTCTCGAATGGATCAACCGTGCAAATACGCTGGCCACTCAAACCGACAACCAGGAGCAGATAGCAAATAGCTTGCACGTAATGGGATTGGCTTACGAGGCGCTGAACAAGCCCGAAGCGGCGTTGGAAAATTTTGAGAAGTCGCTGGCCATCAAGCGAAAGATTGGCCAGTTGCGCGGGGCCGCCGCCAGCCTCAGCGAAATGGGCAACGTGCAGGCGCAGTTGGGAAAGACACCGGCCGCCCAGGCCAGCTTCGAAGAGGCTTTGAAGATCCGGCGGGACATCGGAGACAAGCGCGGAGTCGGAGCCACTCTTCTCGATTTCGGATATTTCGTAGACGATCGCGGCGATCACGACCAGGCGCTCAAACTGTTTAAGGAATCGCTGCAAATCCAGCGCGATATTGGCAACGAGAGCCTGCAGGCTATCTGCCTGAATAATATTGGAACGGCGTACTCCGAAAAGGGGCAATACGAGGACGCCTTCACCTACTTCCAGCAGGCGCTGCAACTCCGCGAAAAGGCGAAAGTGCCTCAGGATATCGTCGAGGCGGTTCACAATCTGGGCGAGGCATCGGTTTACATGGGCCGGTACGACCAGGCGATCTCGCAATACATGCGGGCCCTGGACTTGCGCCGCAGCATTGATGATCAAGCGGGGCGCGGCCATCGAGTCTTACAGCCTGGGAACGCTTTTCGACTACCAGGGGCGCTTCGGCGCAGCGGTCAACGCCAAGGAGTCGGCGCTCAAGACTTTCCGCGAACTAAAAGACCGCACTTTCTGGATGGCCGAGATGCTGGGCGGATACGGCGAGGCCCTTGACTCTGGCCGGTCGCGCCGACGAAGGCAAGAGTTCTCTCGAAGAGGCTCTGAGCTTGTCGCGCGAGCTGAAAAATGACGGCATGGTGGCGCAGACGCTCGGCTTCCAGGGCGACGCCTTCTTCTATCAGGGAGATTTTAAGTCGGCGTCTCCTTTGTACACGCAGGCCCTGCAGGCGGCCACGCGCAGCAAGGAGCCCGACAAGATCCTGATCGCCAAAACTAATCTGGCCCGGGTCGAAGTACAGGAGAAAAAAACACAGGATGCAATTTCGAGCCTCAAGCCGCTGATCCAGCAAGCGGAAGACCTGGGTCTGAAACACATTTCGGTTGAGTGCTCACTATCCATGGCGGAAGCTATGATGCAGGGCCGCGACAACGAAAAAGCCCGTCAGGAATTGCAGCGCGCATTGTTGCGCGCCGACAAGCTTGGACTGCAACCGTTGAGCGCGCGGGCACATTACCTGTTAGGTACGATCGCGCAGAGCTCCGGCAACAGCAACGAGGCGCAGGACAACTTCCGTGAGACTCTCCGGCTGTTGGATACGATGAAGAAAGATCCTGGTGCGGAGAAGATTCTTCAGCGCGCGGATTTGAAGGCCATCTACGAGGCGTCTACCAGCGGGTTGCAGGCCAAATAGTTCCAGTTGACGAAAGACGTAAGAAATAATTAAGGGGCGTCGCATTTCGCGGCGCCCCTTTTTAGTTGTTCAGCGTGGTTGTACCTCAGTGCGCCGTCACCAGGGTGCTGGCGGTTGAGGAGTTATTGCTGAGCTTCGAATCAGTGTTTGAACTGCTGACCGTAGCCGTGTCCTTGAGCGTGGTGCCTGCGGCCGCCGTCACCTTCGCTTTGATTTGGAGAGTCGCGCCGTTGAGCGATGACCATGACAGCGGTGCAATCGGTCCGAGCGGGCAGGTTACTGTCTGTCCCGAGACACTGCAACTGAACGACGTCGTGGTGCAAGTCAGCCTTCGGTTTACGACCGCGCAGCTGATGTTGTTTCCGGAGCCGCTCTGAGGTGTGAGACCGGCCGGGAACGTGTCCGTGACGGTGACTCCAACCGCGGTTGCCCCGCCAAGATCGCCCACGCCGATGGCATAAGTCAATGTGCTGTTGACCGGAGCCTTCGACGCTGCCAGGTTCAGGATGGCAAGGTCAGTTGGTCCAACTACGTTATAAGTGACGGTTGAGGTTGCGGTGTCCATTGCGGAGTCCAAAACGGTGGCGCTGAAGGAATGCGAACCCGTAGCGGTGGTGTCGATCGGCTGAACCATTGGCTACGGTTCCTGTGCATCCAGTTGTCGGGGGCACTGTCAAATACGGCCCGGTCGGAGAACCGGTGCCAGCGTTGATCGCAGCACATGCATAGTTCGCATTTACCGTTGAGCCCAAAGCATAGTTGCCGCCGTTTGCCGGGGTAGTGATGTTGACGGTAGGAGTCTCATGAGGTGTGTTGTAAGTTGCTACCCAGCAAGAACCGGTACCACCGCTCTTGCCCTTGGTGAAGGGATCGTTGAGGCGCTCAGATCGAAGAAGCTGACCTGATTGCTCACGAACAAGGGACCACTCCCGGCGATGCAGGGGTGTCCGGGTACGCCGCCATCCCCCTTCAGCCAGCCGGGATAAGGGTTACCGGGATTGAAACCCAGGTTAGTGCCAGCTAATGCCGGGGGCAGGTCGTAGGTGCTGCCGAGGTCAGCGGTGAACGGATCGCATACGCCGCCTAAACTTGGGCAGGTTACCTCGTACATTACCGACCTGTTATTTCCTAAACCGTCAGGATTCAGGTACACAAAGCACTGCGCAGTTAACGCAGTAGTGACAAACAACGGGTTTGCCTGCACCAATGCATTGCAAGTGCTTTGATCCACGATTACCGGTGTGACCTGGACCGCCGTTGCCGAATTCGCGTCGGGTGTCACCACGAAGTTGTGGTTGGGGAAGTTAAAGACCGTGGTTTGGTTGGCTTGAGTCTGGGCCTGATAGGTCCAGCTAAGAATGTCCTGATTTTCGACGCTGGCGCCGGTAGCGGCCGTGAATCCTACGTAGGCATCCCCTCCGGTCAGATTGAGCAGGGTTTTGAGATTCACCGATGTAGAAGCGACAACGTTTTCACCCAGCTTAACCGAAAGGGTACCCAAACCGTTGGGGGTGGAAGGCGCAACGTACGTGATTGTTACAGTGTGCGACTGACCGTCTGCAAAAAGAGGATTTCCAACTGGTTGAAAATCCAAAGTTGAATTGAGGGTCGTGCCGTCGACGCAGACCTGGTTATGATGGGAAGTATTCTTTCCAGTGCCGCAACTCTGAATCGCGACATGGTTAGCGCTGCCCTGGTCCCACGAGGAGTTATTAAAAACGTCGAACTCTATCGCGATGCTGCTTGCAATCCCGGCGCCAGGGTTATTGGTAGTGCTCGCGTCGGCATCGCCATAGCCGAGCGCGCCACCGTTTCCGACAAAACCAATCGCGTTCACACCGGTACTAGCATTTTGAATGACGAACGCGATGCCGTCCCCTGGCGGGGTGGACGGGTTCGTAATTTGGAACGTAAATGTGGTTGTGAATCCGTTTTGCACCGGCTGTCGGACGTTGAACCAGGCGGATCCCGTCTGACTGCCGGGGTCGTTGGATGTGAGCCGCAGCGCACTTCCAGAAAACGTCGCGTTGCCGTTCCGGTTGATCAAACTCTGGCCACTGCTGAAGTCGGTGAAATTCGGGCTTTGCGCCCACGCTGATGTGCTTCCCACAACCAGCAATAATCCTGCGATTGTAGCCACGACGACGAATCTTGACGTTCCTACCTTCATACCTTCTCCCTTATGAACCGGACTGGTGGTCCAGGTTAGAACGGCTTCGCAATGAACCTGGACCGCTCCACTGATAATTCTTAAACAAGCCGGCGCACTTCTCGCATCGCCGACAGCACTGTGAACAACAAATGCCGGATGATGATTCCTGGATTTGTTTCTTAAATGACTCAGCCTAATGGATCGATGTTCAGGCTGGGCGTGGGGGGAAACGGAAGGCCGGAGAGTCGATCGTGAGCAGACAACCGTGGGACTTCATCTGCTCGAACGCATCCGGCGCTGCTGCCGTCAGAACGCTTGCCTAACCACATGAATTCTGCTATCGAATCGCCCGGCTGTCAACGGATTTAAGCTGTTGGGCAGTGTATATCTTGTCGATGCACATAGCTTGCATGCGGTGCAATTTGTTGCACACTCAATCGCCCAAAAGCCGCATCTGGCGAGCCATTTGAGGGGAACGGCCGGCTGAGAGCGGTCGGCGCGAGTGCAGTCTCTAAAACGCCGGAATGCACTCAACCGCATCTTTCCACAGACTGTGCGGTCGGTTCACGAGAACCATGCTTCTCAAGTCAGTTCTGCTGTGTCCAGGCGGCTATGCAATTGCGGCAGGGAAGCAATGTCGTCGCCGCCGCATCGCCTTGTCCTCCCTCGACCTCTCAAAGTAGGGGAGGGGCAAATCTCAAGCAGCCCATCGATGGCGTTTCGAAGCGTTCGAGCGACGAGCGTCGGCAACATTGCACCGGTTGCGGCTTGCCGTCTACAATCTCTATAACGCGGTGGCAAACGAAGAAAGTAGCTTTTCGTACGTTCGCACACATCGGTTGGTTCACGATCCGCGCTCTCGCTAAACGAGCGTGTTTTCGGGACTTTGTTCTGTGGGTGCGAGGTAAAGCTCTTCGGATAGTTCCAGCCAGGCGTTGCAACCCCACAATGGCGGCGTAGCTCAGGTGGCTAGAGCGACGGTCTCATAATCCGTAGGTCCGTGGTTCGAGTCCACGCGCCGCCACCAGATTCAAACGACAGTAAACAGGGTGTTTACTGCATTAAGGTCAAGCGCCTCCACGATGCGGCTGGTGATCTGCGCCAGCGGCTGGCCGGCAGCTTCACTGATTTGTGTGCGGTCGTCCTCGGTCAGTTCTTGGTCGAGCCGAGCCAGACGGGAAGCCAGAGAACTGAGCACATCCGGTTCGCGGTTGCCGAATGACACTGCTTCGAGCAACTTTTCGAACGAAACCGTCCGCTTGCGCTCCAGCGGACGAGTGTCCGACATCTCTTCTTCCGAAAGACCGACCGCATCCACGATGATGAAATGCGTTTTCCACTTGGCGTCGGGCGTAACCGCTTGCAGGTCATCGGATGTGATGACGCGAGTGCCCCGGCCTTTCATCTGCTCGAAGAATCCGCGGCTGCGGACGATACGCATGAAGAAGACGATTTCCAGTGGCCGGATGTCGGTGCCGGTAGCGATCATGTCCACGGTGACGGCAATTCGCGGATTGTAGCTGTTGCGAAATGATGAAAGCAGGTCTTCCGGCTTCCTTCCGGTGTTGACCCAGGTGACTTCTTCGACTTCGCGCCCGTCCTCCGTCATCTTCTTGTTCACTACGCGGGCGGTGCCGGTGCGGTAGGTGATCTTCTGGGCGAAGTCGTTCCCCTTGCCGAACTCTTCGCGCAGGATTTGGACGATGTCATCGGCGTGGCTATCGTCCTTGGCGAAGACCAACGTTTTCGGAACCTCGGTTCGGCCGGGGAATATCTCGGTGAACAGACGGTCGCGGAAGGTTTGAATAATTGTGCGAATCTGGTCTTTGGCTACGACGTCGCGATCAAGCTGATTGGCGGAGTAGCTGAGTTCCTCGTCCAACTGCTGCCATCGCACCTTTCGAGTGAGCCGGTCGCGCTTATCGATGTAGAAACCGGCATTGACCACAGAGCCGTGCTCGCTGATGAGGGTGCGAATGTGATAAACATCGAAGCCCACGTTCACACCATCAGCCACCGCCTGCTCATGGTTGTTGCAGTTTCAAGTGCAGGCTCGCATCCTTAGCGGTCAGCGCAGTGTGTATCGCCAAGAACACAGCTGCGAGCAAAAATAGCCCGAATATGACGCGAGCTTTAACAGGTATACGGGCAGCGAGCGGCGCCCCACTTCTCGCACAATGGGATCATTTTGATCTTCGCTGTCCTCGTAAGGATTCTTCGAATCCCCTGTTGAGACTAATGAATGGTCACGCTGCCGTGGACCTCGACGATGGGACGACGAACGATAATCCGCCCAACTTCATCCTGGTAGTAGTAAATGGGACGCTGCTGATACACATAGGTTCGGCAGCCATATTTCTTGGCTTGGCCCGGTGGCAGTCCGCAATTGCCCCACCCCGTCTTTTTACCGTGGTTCCATCCCGGCGGACGGTCGTCGCGATCGGAGTAGACGCGATACTCATACCCGTCGCGGCGCTCCCATGCATGCTCGTCGTCCCAATCGTTGCGCTTGTTGCCGTGCTGGTGTTTGTCCTTTTCCCCGTGATCGGCCATCAGTGCTGGTGTTCCCAATCCTAGCGCGGCGACCAGTCCGAGTATTGCCAACAAGCGTTTGCTCATTGCGCCCTCCAACCCTTCGTGCCCGTAGTTGCGTGCAAATACTAGATTACTTTTCAGCGGCTGCCTTCGCACTATTACGGAAGTACTGGACCTGGCTGTCGTAAACAGGCGATTACGCTCATTTGTCTCCGTGTTGCCGGAGCGCCGCATAAAAGAAGCGGGAGATGTGCCGCCTTAATATTTGTAACCGCCTGGAGTGATCGCTCGCCAGTAAACAAGGCTCGCAGTAATCTTCCGCGAGCACATTTCCAATCCTAAGAACACGACAGGTAAAAGTCCCTTCGGCTTAGTAACTAGGCTGTGTCTGCAGTTGTAAACACTTTTGACAAACAAATGACACGGTCACCGCATCCATGTTTATCGGCCCTGAATCAAACCCCTCAAACGCACTGAAGACATCAAGACCGAGCAGCAATGGTTAATTAAAGGAGAAATCATGAAGAAGTATTTTGGGGCGACACTCATACTCACACTGCTGTGTTTAGGATGCGGATATAAATCTCCTATGGCTGCCTCTCAGCAGCCTGGAGCAATTCCCGCTGTTACGCAACTTGTGCCGAATACCGCAAATTCAGGGGACCCAGAGTTCACGTTAACGGTCAACGGCAACGCCTTCAATCAGGACGCGGTCATCAACTTGAACGGCGAAAAGCAAATCACGACCTTCATGACCGCGAACCAACTAACGACCACGGTCCCGGCGTCGGCCATTGCTACACCTGGCACTCTGGCGGTTACCGTAACCAATCCCGGTCATGCCGCCGGAGGCATATACGGTGCAGGCGGTACGGCATCCGCGACGTCCACCCCCAAGAACTTTACGATCAACTAAAGCCCGCCGAGGATCAAGGGCCGGATCAACGCAATGATGCTTCATGCGTGCAAGATATCGCCGAGAACCAATGAAAGTGCTGATCAGACGAATATCTTCGCGTGCTCGCCTCTGGTCAAGGCTAAGCGTTGTCGGGGAAAGTTAATCGGTGGTAGAGGGGCATTGCGCCCAAGATAGGTGGCATACGAGGCGTCGCGTCTGATTAACACAGAAGCAGCGCAGCACCACACCACTGAGAATTGGATTGCGATCGAGAGGATATCAGTCATGCACAGCGAAATCACGAACTCCGGAATTACGACTCCACCGGGGAGCACGGCATCACAAGGCGGCCACCCACGCAGGCAGCCGGGGCCAGGCCCGATCCTCTACGGTCTTCCCTGCGTGAATTGTAAACTGTACTACGCAGCAAAGCTTGCGGTCTGTCCGATCTGCGGATGCGGCGCTCGTATTTCACCAGTAATCTGACTCGTCCGTCCCACGTCGATGCTATAGAAGTCTGAGCCACGGAAAACCCTGAATAATCCCGGTGATTGAGTTTCACGTACCGAGGAGCTTCCGGAAACCGTTGAAGCTCAGCTGCTATGCGGAATGCTCGTGGAGTTTTGGTCGCAGACAAGGAAATCCGCTTAGCTCAAGCACTCGTTGTCTGGAAACTTTAAAGAGTGTTGCACTTACTAAGATCACAGCAGGCAAGAAAAGACAGGAATACCACATGAAACATCGAGCTCGACCATTGGCGTCTTCTGAGGCAGAAGCTATCGAACGCGCCAAGCAGGGCGATGCAGAAGCTTTTGCTCTGCTGTACGGGCTGCACAAGCGGCGAGTTTATTCGCTGTGCCTTCGTATGACGGCTAACTCGGCTGAAGCCGAGGATTTGACTCAGGAAGCTTTTCTGCAGTTATTTCGAAAGATTGCCACTTTTCGTGGTGAATCAGCTTTTTCCACCTGGCTACACCGGATGGCGGTAAACGTTGTCCTGATGCAGTTGCGCAAGAAGAGCCTCCCCGTAGTCCCGCTGGACGACACGCAGGAAAACGAGGAAGAGACACCGCGGAAGGAACTGGGTGCGCAAGACCCGGTCTTATCGGGCACCATTGACCGGCTGCGACTGCAGCGTGCGGTGGAGGCGCTGCCGCCGGGATATCGAAGAATTTTTGTACTGCATGACGTGGAAGGATACGAGCATAACGAGATCGCGACCATGCTGGGATGTTCCATCGGCAACAGCAAGTCGCAATTACACAAGGCGCGCATGAAGCTGCGCGAGTCGCTCAAGACGCGCAGAGCCGAAAAGGCCACGAAGCAATATTGGGAAGAGTTTGGGAACTTTTGCCGGAAGGGGATTGACGCTCTTGTCCAACACCCACGCCTGTTAGGTTCATTCAGGGATGATACCGTCTTGCGGCGCGGAACATGCGGAGAACGCTCTCCGGCCGCCAGGAGTTGAACGTGGGGAGCAAGGCCGCCCATGAATCCCGCTGCGGCTCGGACGAGGCTACTCTTCATATGGCATCCCAGCCCCTCTTGCTCACGCATATTGGCGGCCCGACCGCAATGATCGAAGTCGGCGGAATCCGGCTGCTCACCGACCCAACGTTTGATCCTGCCGGGGGCTAGAGTGCTCAAGAAGCGCTAAGCCAGAGTGGCTCCGAACGGATGAACAGCAGTCGTGGCTGTACCAGCGGTGGCGAAATTAAGGAACTTGGGTCGATCCACGAACATGCGGGCCTCCAATGGCTCGTTATTTTGACCTGCCAACACACTGGGTCGAAGTCGCACTCGCTTAAACCGGTGTGATCAAATGGTTCGTCGTACTCAAATCAGTCCTGAGAAACGTGGCTCAATAATTCGGCCAGACGCCTGGAGTGGCGAGCTCAATCAAGTTGGCGTCCGGATCCCTGAAATACAAGCTGGTACCACCTCTCTCCCAATCAACTTCTGATTCAATTTCGATTCCACACTCACGCAGCCGTGTTCGCCAAGTCGCGAGCGCGTCCGAGGAAATGGCAAAGGCGAGGTGTCCAGGGCCCCGGGTCTCATGCGGAGGGATGATGCCTCCGGGAATGGCGACAGGATCATTAGACCCGCCGTGAGTGAAGAGCAGGAGCACATCCGGACCAGCCCGCAACGCACAGAAGCGCTCGTCGCTGACCATGGCTTCAAAATTGAATACCGATTGATAAAATTCACGCGCGCGATTGATTTCCGCGACGTTGATGCAGGTTTCGACGATCCCATTCACCCGCGCATTGGAGCTCTCGATTGGTCTCATTTTTTCCAATTCTAATAACGCAACCAGTGGGTGGGAAGACGTCAATGGCGCAGCAAACCAACACCTCGAGACAAATGAAATCGGGAAGTGATGCTAAAGACGTAGCGCCATTCTAATCTTCGTACAAGCCGACTCGCGAGGATTACTCCAGCGAATCACGCCAAGGTACCAGCAAGAGCCAGGGTACCCTGGCTCTTGCCGAACCGCTACTCTGTCACCGCTGCAGATTCAGCTCCGTTGCGTTTCGACGTCGCCATCTTGTCGTGATCCCCATTTTTAGCTGTCTGCGTCACAGCCTGAGGGGCGGAAAAGGCGTAGACCCCGAGGTCTGTCACAACTTCGCTCAGGTAATACACATTCGCCGCTCGCGTCAGCTTCGCCTGGAACTGCCGCGGAGAGATTTCATCGTGCGTCCTGGGAAGAAGGAAGACCGAGGCTCCCGTTTCTTTGCTGCGAAGAATCAACCATTGGCCGGTTTCCGGCGAGCCCTGATAGACCTTGTATGTCCCCGCGGGCAACGCCTTCCCGCCTGCGATGAAATCCTGGTTAACGTGGATCGTGACGACGCTGTTCGATTCCGCGCGAGCTCCAGAAGCTAGTGCGAACAGGCCGGCGACCATGACGAATGTACCCAACAGAAACTTCTTCATAATTCTCCTTGTGTAATCTGTAATTGCCATTTTCAGGTTGACCCTCGAGCGCTTTCGCCCGCTGCTTTCAGCGACCGGACGGAAATCAGCCGTCCCCAGGCACATCTCTCCGGCAGCCTGGTTATTTGCTCCGTGAATTTCAGTCGCTATCTGCTCGTGGAAACTGTCTTAGGTGTCTTACGGAATTGGATTCGGGCCCGGCCGGAACGGGTGCGCGAGCGATGTCAATTGTTTGTCAGAAAGATGTCGTAATCTTGGAAGCAGAAAGCACGTAAGCTAGAGTCGTGCAGAGCGACATTGCAATGCCGTTCGGATCCGCAATAGTACTGTTGCCCTTTTCCTGCGTTGGCCGTCAAGAGACGCGAACGCGTGAGACATTGGACCGTAGTAGCCTTCTTCTGTCGTTCTTTCCGCACTCTGTATCAATCGGTTTCAACACCGCTCCGTATGAATTCGAATCAGGTTGGCTTCACAATGGTTTGTTCTGTCGTGGTTACTATTCCCAGCCTGAGGCGTGCTTGTGAAGACTGTCTTAACCGCATTGTCGGAGGCGCGCTCGTGGATCGTGTCTACCACGGCGATGAGCTTTTCGATTGTGTCTCCGTTGTGCATGCAACTCCTCTCGGGAATTCGTAGAATTTAGTGCTTTGTCGGATTCTATTCAGCATCGATAAGAAGGATGTGCGGACGGCGTCACTTATTTGTTAACAAATGTTTACAACTCATGAAGAACGCGTCGGGCAAAAACCCGGCTCAGTCAGCTCCGATGTTCAATGAGGCAGTTGAAGACAACCACCGAAGCGAACTCGTCGTGGCGGCCGCAAGACAGGAATGACTCTCGTTTGTCACGCGCGTCTTCGGATCCTGGACCGCGATTCCTCGAGTCCCCAGCTCAACAGTGATAGCACTTCGCCCATTGCTGCGATCTCAATTGCAGCGGTGGCTGAGCGCGTCCGTTCCAGGCTCCGTCGAGCGCCGGCAGCTGGATCGAACACTTTGAGTTGAATTCCGTGATCACGAGTCCACACTTGCAAAAACATCAACATGCCCAAACCACCGCCGTCCAGTGCCTGCACCCCCGAGAAGTTGAGCAGAACAACGCGAGACGCCCTTTGCTGCGCCACTACATCGCGCAACCGGAAAGCAGCATCACTTCGTACAATCCTGCCTTCGCATTGAATAATGGCAACCTTTCCAATTTTCCAGACATTTAGGACGAGCATAACTTCCTGCATTCGTAGCGTTGGGAAGGTAACATCTTCAAGATCCGGAGACGTTTGTGTTCACTCCCAACGCTGAAGTGAAATCGATCTATGAGATTTGATTCAACGTCGGCAAGAGTGATGCGCCGGCTCTGTCATTTGTTTGTCAAATAATATTTGCACCTCGCGATCGCAAAGACGTTGGCGGTGGTCCCCGAGAGACAGCAACGAAAATAACGCACGAAAACAAAAAGCGTCCGCAGTGACCCTGGTTTGAGTCACGGGACGCTGTTCGGGCCGAACTCCCCTAGCTCGGCCTGTCTTTCCTGCAGGTTCCTATGGATCTAGGTAGTGTCGCACCTGACAGGGTGAAGCCCTCATTTTTAGTACAGAGATGTCGGTTCTCCGTAGAAGAAGTCGTCCATCATTACGATGTCCACTCTGTCGTCATTAGGCCCCGGCGCCACATCGCCGGCGATGATCTTCACTCGAGCAATACGAGCATCGCCAAAGACAACGCCGATGAAGGAGAGGTTCCCGTCGCCCGGCGAAGCCGGCGCGGAACTCCTGAAGAGTAACTCGCCGCGGGTTCCGAAGTACTCGATCAGAGTGCTGGCGTGACGGTTTTTTGTTCTGTTTCCTGGTCCGCTGCCATCTGGAGAGTCAACGTCGGTAAAGACCACGCCAAATCCAGTCGTAGTCGCTGGCGTGTTGCCGTTCGTGCCTGGGACAGCGAACTCCACCTCGGTGACGTTGCTTCCAATCGGCGAGAAGAGTCGCAGCGGACTAAACGCGTGAAAGATCGTGGCGTAACTCGAATTCCCAAACGTATCCGCCAGGCCCGACGGGGGAGCCTGGACAAATCCGCTTCCGCGTGTCGTGATATTGGCGCCACGAGTGTTCAAGAACGCGGTCAACGGTGTACCACTAAGAGTGGTGGTTGAGTTAGTTGGGCTGCCTCCATCCCAGTTGATTTCACGGCGTCCGCTGGGCTGGCTGGGATTATTGCCATTGTTGACAACTCCGAGCGCCGCACGAAACTGATCCACAGTACTTTGAATTGACGCCGGGGTTGGGCCGGCTGCCTGGAATACAGTTGGCGCCACGAAGCGCTTTGCGGCGGCGGCATCGGACTGCGCATGCGCCGGTTGTACACCAGCCCCGCAGATGACACCTGCGAGAATGGCGAGGCCGACAGTTCGAAGATTGTTGGTGAGGCGCCTTTGCGCCGTGTTCAGCAGTAGCTTTGCTTTTGGCTTCATTGTTTTTGGCTTCTCCTGAAATTATTATTGATCTCTATTTGCTGTTCGTTTGTCGGTCTTCGAGCATTCACCTTCCATCGGTTTCAAGCACACCTGTAGCCGGAGTCAGGTTCGTCCTAGAAGACTCGTTTGTGTCTCGGTTCCTTTACTGATTGCTGTATTACTGGTCAATAACTCGCGATGTGCTCCTGAAGATTCGTTCTTCAGCGCGTTTGAAGGGTTTGATTCGGTGCAGACAAGAATTGATGCAGAGGCGTTGTCACTTATCTGTCAAAAGATCGTGACAAACTAAGTAAGAGCCGCTCTTGTTCTGGAAGCACGCTACGACCGGTACGTCTACAACGGGTGAGTGATTTATCTCGCAAGTTCGGCAAGTCAGGAAGCGCAGATGCCGAACGCAAATCGCGAAATGCAATTGTGTCGTAAGAAAAAACAGAGAGAGCGGGCTTTTGTGGCAGGCTTGCACAAACCTCCTTCGGATCACTTGAGTCGCTTCGCTTCGGCCGGCTCGAGACTGGGGTGCAGCTCGACGCGCGCAACTTCCTCCGTCCTTTTGAAGTATTTGCTCAATCGTTCACGAAGCTGCAGCCGAGCTCGGAAAGATCGTGCCTTCACTGCGGTCAGACTCAAGTTCAGCGCCTCTGCCGTTTGCTCCAGCGAGAGTCCCTCCATGTCGCGCAATACGAACACCAGCCTTAGGCCCTGACTGAGTTCTTCCAGTGTCTTCCGAAGGATCTCTCTTAACTCAGTTGCCCTGTAGAGTTCCTCGGGATTCGGAGCCCAGTCCCCTACATCGATTGGATTGGCGTCTTCTTCAGACTGAAAGTCTTCGTCGAGAGACACTTCCCGGGCTGGTCTCTGTTTTCGCAGCTTCATCAGGGACTGGTTCAACGTTATGCGGATAAGCCAAGTCGAGAACTTGGAGTCTTCCCGGAATTGGTCCAAATGTAGAAATGCTTTCAGGAAGGCCTCCTGCACTACGTCTTCGGCGTCTTCCCGGTTGCGCATGAGGTTTTGCGCGATTCGAAGAAGCTTACGGTCGTAGCGTTTTACAAGTTCTTCAAAGGCGCCGACATCTCCGCCCTTGCTGGCATGCACCAAGGCCAAGTCATCGCTTGCCGTTTCGTTCACCGCGAGTTGGGCTGAATCTCCGCTCATATGGTTCTCTAAGTTTTCGCCAGGTAGCGTTGAGGTCGTTGCTGATAGAACTGGCAATGCGTGTTTTTATTCCCCAGATTACAGGTCACACAGCGAACCGCCGCTAAGGCACGAACTTGTACCCGACCCTGTGAACAGTTAGAAAGTGAACCGGGCGGGTCGGATCATTTTCAATTTTCTGGCGCAGTCTTAAGACGTGGTTGTCGACGGTACGTGTCGCAGGATAGTTTTCATATCCCCACGCTTCCCTCAGCAATTCGCTACGCGAGAATGTTCGGCCTGGATTTGACAAGAAACATTTGAGGGTCTTGAACTCTTGGATACTTAGTGTCTTTGGTGCGCCTGACGAACGACTCGATTTCCATGCTGGCAAAATCAACGCTGACATCTCCGAACTGGGCAATCCTGTGCTCGAGCAAGGTATTAGATTCGCGGACGAACTCATGAACCTGGGCAACCAGTTCCGTCCATCGGAAGGGTACGAGGACAGCTGACGCCGCAGTGGAAAATTGATCCGCGCGTGATGCCGGGATGAGGTCCCGCCTCCCCCGGGGGACAAGGGCTACTTGGTAGTCATCTGACTCCAACATCTCTCGGAGCGTCTGAAAGTAGAGACGGTGAGTCCCGATACCGGGGACCTTCCAACCCTTTCCGTAGTGCTTCGGAGGTAGTCCTGTTTCAAGGTTCTGATTGCACTCGGTGAGCGACTCTTCGCTTTGATGTGGCAGTTGGAAGATTCAGTGGATCCTTATGAGCCACGGTCGTTTTCCTCTCTATGTGCCGGTTCGTTTCAATGCGTGGATCCTGCAGTCGGTCGACTCTCGAAGTGCCCCTCGATTGCTTTGACTTGTCGTAGGAATATCCCCGCAATGGCAATCTGTCATCGGACGGTTTTCAGGTCAATTCACCCCGACTTTTCTTCGATATAGCCAATACATTACCGGCTAAGTTATTGATTCTTTAACGTTTATCGATCAACATTTCCGCACACTCTGGGCGAACATGCTAGACTTCCGTGCGAACTGGGTGCCGTATGGAGCCATTGCGGCATACTTCCGTCTTACAATTCGGGACCTACGAAATTGCTCTCCACTCAGGAGAACTTCGCAAGGCGGGTGTACGGATCAAGGTGCAGCAGCAACCGCTGAAGCTGCTGGAGATATTGTTGGAACACCCCGGCGAAGTTGTTACGAGGGAACAGCTACGTAGCCGAATATGGCCAAATGAGAGCTTTGGCGATTTCGATCAGGCCGTCAACGTCGCTATCGCAAAGCTGAGGGGTGCGTTAGGAGACTCGGCCGACAATCCGCGATACATTGAAACTCTTCCCCGACGCGGCTACCGCTTCATTGCGCAGGTGGCCGTTGTCAAACGGCCTACCAACCAACCGGAACTCCTCGGCGAAGTTGCTGCTCCAGAGGTAGCCGAGCGCGCCCAGCCTGAGGCGGGTGGAAGGATGGAACGACCCAGACATCTGCCTGGGCGATTTGCCTGGAAGATGTTGGGCATTGCAATGGCCCTGGTGCTATTGGTTTTAGCAGTCTGGATATTTTTCTGGAGAAGCCGCCAGCCAGCCAATACTTTGTCTCTCAACCCCGTTCGTTCTTTAGCAGTACTTCCTCTTGAAAATCTCTCCAGTGATTCCCAGGATTACTTTGCTGACGGCATGACCGACGAGCTCATCACGAATTTGGCTCAGATCAGTGCATTACGTGTGATCTCCCGCACTTCGGTCATGCAGTACAAGGGCGTGCGCAAGCCGTTGCCACTGATCGCGCGTGAACTAAACGTCGACGCCGTGGTGGAAGGCACGGTGCTGCGTTCCGGCCAACAGGTTCGAATCACGGCACAGTTGATCCGTGCTCCCGCCGACAAGCACCTGTGGGCCGAGAGCTATGAGGGCAATCTGCGAGACACCTTGGCGCTGCAGAAGAAGGTGGCACGTGCGATCGCCGAACAGATTCGCATCCAGGTGACTCCACAGGAAGAGACCGTTCTGCATAGCGTGAAGGTCGTGAATCCGGAAGCCTATGAGAATTACCTCAAGGGGCGATACTTTTGGAATAAGCGAACTACGGATGGCATGAAAAAGGCAGTCGATTATTTTAACCAAGCAATTGAAAGCGATCCGAATTATGCCTCACCCCATGCAGGCCTGGCTGACATCTACCAGTTATCTGACCGTCCGCAGCTTGCTAGGCGAGAAGTCCAAAAGGCACTCGAGCTTGACGATCGATTGGCCGAAGCCCACAACTCTCAAGCCAGCCTTCTTTATTTATTTGATCGGGATTGGGCAGGCGCCGACAGGGAGTTCAAGCGTGCCCTGGAGCTTGATCACAACTACGCTCCGGCCCACCACTGGTATTCCATGTACCTTGCGTTGGAGGGCCGCAAAGAAGAAGCGCTGGTCGAGGCGCAGAAAGCATACGAACTCGATCCGCTTTCAGCCGTTGCGGGTGCCAACCTCGCCAAGATCCTCGAGGAAGCAGGTCAGGATGATAAAGCAATCGAGCAAGCTAAGAAGACGCTAGATCTCGAACCTGATTCGGGGGTGACGCACGCCGTACTTGGCCTTGGATACCAGAACAAACGGATGTACGCGGAGGCGATTGCCGAGTACAAGAAAGCGTTGCAGTTAGGAGGTTCTCCTGCGGAAATGCGCGGACTTCTCGGGAATGCCTATGCCGTTTCCGGAAACCGCCCCGACGCGCAAAAGATGATTGCCGAACTAAAATCACTCTGGCCGGAGCATGCGCGTGCCGCCCTTGACCTGGCAGTGGTGTTTTCCGGGTTGGGGGATAAGGAAAATGCACTGTACTGGCTGGAAAAAGCCCAGGAGATTCAGGTGAGTGACCTAATCGGAATCGGGAAGGACCCACATTTTGTTGAGTTGCGCAGTGATCGACGCTTTCAAGCGCTGGTACAGAGGGTACACGCGCCTAAATGACAGCCACGGCACCCTCCTGGCTACCTCGGGGTCGCCGACGGCGATACAGGTTGCGTCCTAGCTCTCGCCGAACCGGCATGCCATGGCAGGTTGTGGTTTGCCGGAAGCGTGGAAGCGGTTGCCAGATACGTTGCCACTTAAGTGCCGAACGCCAACATCGCAACCCAAGTGAGAGCCGTTTGTCCGATGCAAGCGATTGAATCCATGTGGCGGCCGTACGGAAAGCACATCTCATAATCCGTAGGTCCGTGGTTCGAGTCCACGCGCCGCCACCAATCAAATCAGTCACTTCGGCAGGAAGTCCGATTTCCAGAAAATGCTCGGACGTTTTGCAACGTCTTCGCAAACCACTGCCGCTAGTGCCCGACGCGAAGTTCGCCTTCACCGGCTACGTCTGGTATCTGAATGTGAAGCGTGTGACTGCTGGCGTCATACGACGTCTTGAGTGAAGACGCGTTGCCGGACAGCGTCGCGTTTGCCTGCGCGGATGGCCAGTCGTAAATCACGACCTCGATCGTTTTCCACCAGGGAGAGTAGCTTCCCTGACGCGCGCCGAAATTGACGCCGATGGAATTGCCGTCCGAGTGACAGGTGAAAGTTTGCCGCAGGAACTCGCCTTTTTGATAACGGAAAGTGTGGCCGTCATCGAGATAGAGCGAACCGTTGCACTGCGGTCCGGGATAGACGCGAAGTTCCAGCGGTCCGCTGGGAGTTTCGTCGGTGCTTTGGATGAGAGGCTGAAGAGGAAGAATGCTTCCGCCGCGGACGTACACCGGCAAAGTGTCGAGCACAGGATGAATCGCAGGACGTACGGGAAAGACGGTGCCCGGCCTCGCATGTGGCGATTTCTACGATATTCGGTTCCGGCGGAACTACGGGCGCTTTCAGGCCAGTCCAGAAGTCAAACCAGTCGCCTTTGGGGAATGAGACCACGTAGTCATCGATCGTTTCTCCGAACGGTTGTGGAGCGACCAGCAAGCTCGGACCGAGCAGGAATTCTGTATCGAGATTGGCGAACCCGCCCGAGGGCGGCGTGAAAACTTCGGGGAACTCCAGAAATATCGGACGCACCATCGGAATGCCGGTGCGCGACGATTCGTCGGCCAGACGTGTAGATGTAAGGCAGCAACCGGTAGCGAGTTTCGATATAGCGGCGGCGAATTGCTTCCTGCTCCGGACCATGAACCCAGACTTCCTGCATCAACGATCCTTTTGTGGAATGGTCGCGGAAGAGGGGATTGAAGGATCCGATCTCGATCCAGCGGGTGAGCAGGTCGGGTGGAGGAGAACCGTTAAATCCACCGATGTCGTCGCCTACGAAAGAGATTCCGCTAAGACCGAGGTTGAGCAGTTGCTGCGTGGCCAGGCGAAGATGATTCCAGGTTGCGGAATTGTCTCCGGTCCAGGTGAAGCCGTAGCGTTGTCCGCCGGCGAACGTCGCGCGCGTGAGCACGAACGGACGCTCATCAGGCCGCAGCTTTAGCAATCCTTCGTAGGTGGCGCGCGCATTTTCCAGTCCCACGATGTTGTGAATTTCGGCGTGAGTGGCGGTGCGTTTGGCGAAGCCGGGTTCGTCGATGCGATGGACGTTGTCCAGAGGCATGGTCTTGCCGGGGCCGTCGAATACCGCGGGCTCATTCATGTCATTCCAGAAGCCGGCGATGCCATCTTTGACGAAGTCTTTGTACAAGCCTCCCCACCACTGGCGGGTCTTGGCTCTGGTGAAGTCGGGAAAGACCGCCGGACCGGGCCAGACGATGCCGACGAATTCGCTGCCGTCTGCTTTCTTCACGAAATGATCGCCTGCTTCTCCGGAATCGTAGGGTGCATAACCCTGGTTTGCAACGTGGGCAATGTGCAGATCGGTAATCAGCACCAGATGGAAGTTTTGTTTGCGCAGATCAGAGACCAAGCCGGGGAAATTTGGAAACGTCTGAGGATTGACGGTGAAGGGGCGATTTCTGTCCTGATAGTCGATGTCGAGGTAGAGCACATCGGAAGGAATTCTGTCAGCGCGCAGGCGGTCGGCGATCTCGCGCAGTTGCGATTCCGGAGTGTAGCTGTAGCGTGATTGCTGAAAACCCAGAGTCCACAAGCGGAGGAAGCGGATGGGTTCCGGTGAGGTAGGCGTAGCCTTCGACTACCTGTTTCGGAGTGGGACTGCAGATCAGGTAGTAGTCGAGCGGGCCGCCTTCGGCGCCGAAAGAATAGGAGTCGCGCGACTGCTTGCCAAAGTCGAACCAGGTGCGCCAGGTGTTGTCGAGGAAAAGCCCGTAAGTGCGTCCGCCGCCGATGGCGAGGAAAAACGGGATGCTCTTGTAAATGGGATCGATTGATTCCTGCGTGCCAACGTCCGTGTTCCAGAGCGTGTAAGCCTGATTTCTGCGGTCGAAAGTGCCTGCCTTGTCGCCCAGTCCGAAATAGTGTTCGTCGCCCGGCATGGTCTTGTGGACGGAAAATCCGCCGAGCTGGAATTCAGTAGGACGCGCAATGTCGTCAGCGGAAATGATATTTCCAGCGAGATCGCGGACCACCAGACGCAGCGGTTTGCGTTCAACTGCGGACGTCGAGCGATGCGGTGCGGAAGCCAACGGAGGAAGCGTCCTGCGTCGGTTGCACATTCACCGATTTGCTGCGCGGCTCAGGAAGGACTGCCCACGAAGCGTCTTCGGGAAAATTCTTGCCTGGGGCGATGCGCACGCGGATGATGTCATCGCGAAGGGCAGTGATGCGCAGGCTTGCCGCACCGGCCTGAATCTCAATGCCGTCGCGTTGGGGCGTGGATCCGGTTACGGCCTCGAGAGAAGTATTGGGCTGAGAGGTTTGTGAAAAAACGAAACCGGGAATGATGACAACCAAAACAAAAAGAAAGCAACGAAGCGCTGGCAGGAAGAGTGCATAAGAGAATCTCTCCAGTAAAAACGTGCGTTCGTACACTGAGATTATTTCGGCTTGCCGACAAAATGAATGACGATTTTCTCACGCGGATAGGTTTCAGGCCATTCGCCGGGATACTGATGTTGATCCGGGACCGTTGTCCGCGTCAGTTCTGATCAGTTCGCTCCTTCGACGGATGCCACTTGCGCGGGTTCCACATTCCGATTTCATACTGTTTGCCCTGCGCACCGGCAACTTCAAGAGTGAGACTGTCCGCGATAGGCGTCCATGACTCAGACAGCACGCGCAGTCCCTCGCTGGCGCTTCCCAGACGACGGCAGTGCTGGTGACAGGCTAAGCCCAAAATCGTTCTTGAGGCGAATGCTCAGCTTGTTCTCTCCCGCGCCCGACTGGAAATTGCACCGTGACGTGCTGATCGACATCACTCTTCTTGATCTGAAATGGCACCCGCTTGCCGTTCATTTCGACCCCTACAATCTGGGCGCGCGGGCTCACTGCGGGCGAGAAGTCCAGAGCTGCAGTCCCCAGTACCGCCGCGAGTCACGGTGAGAGAAATCTCGCCGACGCTTTTGCGATAGGCCAGTCGAAGGGAGGCGGTGCCGACGTGAATATTGTCGATGGTGAACCAGGTCCAGTCTGCGGGTACGTGAGGGGACATCGTCAGATCCGGTGCGCTCCGGCATCAGTCTTGCAGGCCGAACAATCCACGCAGCAGCGGGCTGACCACCATGGCGGCCGACCAGATCTGGTGTGGAGAACTGGTGGAAAGCGGCTGGTAATAATCTCCCGACAAGCACTTCGGTGACGTGTCCCAGCGAACCGTCGAGCGCCAGTTCGGCATTAGCTTTGAGGTTGGAGAATCCGGGCAAGGAACGATGGTAGCGATATTCACCGACCGATGCCCATCCGGTGAAGAGCGGCCAGACCGAGCCGAAGTGATAGCCGCCAGCCCCGTATTTCGCCGAGCGAGAAGAAATGATTCTCATCCCCCAATCGGCCTGATGCTCGGGTGAAGCCAGTTCGGTAATCATTGCGCCGGCTTTTTCGTCATCCAGCAGGCCAAACCACATGGGAACAGTGGCGAGCACGCTGGGTTCATCGATCTGCTGGTTGCTTCTGATCGAGAGCAAAAGCAAAGCGGTTCTTCTCGGCGGACCAGAAAGTTTTATTCAACAACGGTTGCTGGCGTGAGAAATCGTCACCGAGTTTCTTGCTGACATCTTCTTTCCCGGCGAGATGAGCCAGGCTTGAGAGGGCCCGTAAGGCTTCGGCGCCCAAGTCCGCTCTGGTACAGCTCGGTATGAACAGGAAGCAGTGGTCCGCCTTCTACCCAGCCGTGACCGATGCCGAAGTTCTGCGGCAGTCCTTGCGCGTCGTATGTGGAAAGCAGAAATTGATATGCCTTCCACAGGTTGTCCCACTTCTGCTGCGCGAACGCCACATCACCGCTCGTAACCACGTAATCGTTCATGGTGATGATGTAAAGAGGCGTTGCATCGGCGGAAGCGTATGCGTACGGATAATCTGTGAACCATGGGACGAAACTTGCGCCCTGAGAGATTTCGTGCGGAACTTTGCCGTCGGCGCGCTGATATTTGCTCAGAAATTCGAGAGCGGCGCGCGTATTGCCGAAATCGCCTTCCGCGTCGAGAGCCAGTGATGTCCATAGCGCGTCCCGTCCAAAGAACCATGCGAATCCGGGACGCTGGGTTCCGCCGGAGGTTCGATATCCCGCAATCAAACCTGTGCCGAGATAAGGATTCGTTGCCAGGCCCTGCAACACACTCACTCGGGCCCAGTCGTACGACTGCTGCAACTGACGATCGGGGAGATCGACGCTGACGGTGTTGGTCCAGATAGGCACGATAGTAGTCCGCGGACTCTTTCATCAGTGCTGGATAGCTGCTTTCGAGGTGACGGTACGTCGCCTCGGCTCCGGCTTGGCCGTTGCACTGACGCCCCGATGACAACAATCTTCGTCTCTTTGCCTTTCGCGGTGACCCCGAGATGAAAGGAGTTTTCTTTCGCGCTGGAATAGTTGGTGTCGTATTCTTCGTGGATTTCTCCGGCTGTGGGTGATCCAACGAAAGCAGAAAACTTCTTTTGCTCTTCGCCAAAATAGAAGGCGCTCAACCTCGGGTCCCAATAAGCGTAGGTTCCACCTAAGGCAGCTGGCCATTCCAGTTGGAAATCACGCTCGAACGCAACTTGCACGTCGAGCGGCTGAGCGGTTTCTACTTCGACGATGATCACGGCTCCGGATTCGTGCACGGGAACAAAGAGTGTTTCGCGGACTGCGAAGGTGTCGCCGGTGTAGAGGATCGTGCTGGATTCCGGCCGCACGGTGAGGGTGCGAGCCAGCGATTCTGCCGGGACCACGCGGCCATCCACAAGGAAGCGAAGATGGAAGTCGCGCAGAATCTTCAGGGGATAAACCCAGGCTTCGAAGTTACCCAGTCTCATTGCCGAATAGTCCGGCACGCTGGCCGACGGACGGCAGAAACTCCCAGGGACGATCGGTCCGCGACAGTTCCAACGAACGCGAAGGCTCCGCCGCGTGTACTGAACCTGACAACATCATTAGGAGGAAGGTCACAGCGGAACAAAGCGAAATTCGATGGATCGGAGAGAACGTCGGGCGCTTCATGTAAGTGACCAACTCAGAGTAATGCCTTAAGGTGCAGGTAACGATAACGTTATTTGAGCAGGGGCGAATTCTAGCACCTTGATTACCGTTCCAGAAGATTACCCTTCCCGAACCCGTAGGCCCTCGTCCGGGTGAGCGAGCAAAGCTCGCCTAGTGCGTGCCAACTCCAGAGGCCGACGCCGGGCTTCGCCGCCGGCGGGTGGGGGCACCCGCCCCTACGCCTGATCCCTCTTTGAGGGTGTGAATCGAGTCCACCGAAAGGTTTTCGAAGCGCTCGGTGAGTCCGCTCGGCCAGCGAATCTGGATTGAATCTATCTTCGTGGCTGTCCCGAGGCCGAAGTGGATGCGCATGTCATTGTTCGAGTCGTAACTGGAACCGCTGCGGACTTCGTCAACGAGCACACGCGCTCCTGCTTTGACTGTGACTCTCGCGCCAATTCCGTCTCGGTTGGATTTTGTCCCGACTGTTTTGATTCCGATCCAATGGTTGGGCGAGCGCACCTGATTCACCAGCAGGCTTACCGGGGCGTTCATGTTGCTGATTACAGCCGACACGCGGCCGTCATTCCACAGGTCGCCGACAGCCAGACCACGTCCGGCGTGAGCGGCCGTGATTGCAGGACCAGCCTGTGCAGAAATATCGCTGAAGGTTTTGTTGCCGTTGTTGTGATAGAGAATCCGTGGTTCTTCGTAACTGCTGCCCAGATTTTGTTTGTCGACTTCGGGATAAACGTGTCCGTTGACCAGCAACAGGTCGGGCCATCCGTCATTGTCGAAGTCGAGGAACATGGTGCCCCATCCCAGATAGCGCGTGTATAGGCCGAGGCCGGCGGCGAAGGTCACATCGTCGAAGGTGCCGTTGCCGTTGTTGCGATAGAGGGTCGAGGTGTCATCGGAAAAATTGGTTTTGAAAATATCCAGACGCCCGTCGCCGTCGTAATCGCCGATGGTCGATCCCATTCCGGCCTGTTCACGGCCGTCTTCGTTATACGCGGCGCCGGCCGTGACCGCTACGTCGGTGAAAGTTCCGTCGCGGTTGTTGTGATAAAGAATGCTGGGAGTGCTGTCGCAGGCGACGTAGATGTCGGGCCAGCCATCGTCGTCGAAGTCGAGAGTGGAAACGCTGAAGGAATAGTGTCCGCTGGTCTGATCAATTTTTGCTTTCGCGGTGACGTCTTCAAACTTTCCCTTGCCCAGATTGTGATAAAGAATATTTTTCGGCGCCGGGCAAGCCGCGCGGACCGCACATGACTGGAACGCCTTTCCATACGCACGATGCTCTTTCGCCTGGAGCGGGGGCCGTGGATACATCAAAGTCCACGTAGTTTGCGACTATCAAGTCGAGAAGGCCGTCGCGATCGTAATCGACGAAGGCGCATCCCGTTCCCCAGGCTTTGCCGGTTCCGGCAACGCCTGAGTCGCCGGCTAACTCGGTAAAAACTCCGTTCTGGTTGTGATACAGACGGTTCTTGCCGTAGTAGGTGACGTAGAGGTCGTCCCATCCGTCGTTGTCGTAGTCTCCCACGCAGACGCCCTGACCCCATCCGGTCGCGGTCAGGCCGGCCTTGGTGGTCACGTCTGCAAATGTTCCGTCGTGATTGTTGCGATACAGATGATTGCTGGGCGCGGACGAACTTCCTGCCGGATAACCTTCGAGCGTGGTTCCATTCACCAGAAAAATATCCGGCCAGCCATCGTTGTCGTAATCGAAGATGGCCACGCCGGTTCCGGTGGTCTCGATAATGTATTTCTTTGTGTCCTTGCCGCCGAAGACTGTGGACATCGTCAGTCCCGCCTTTTCGGCGATGTCAGTAAAGTTGGCGATGGGGGCAACTGGTGAGGACTCAGCGGCAAAGGATGCTACAGACAGTAGTAATAAGAGGAGAATCACAGCCAGTCTTCCAGCTGAAAGAAGGGCACGAGACTGTGACTGCAACGACAAAGCTGGATTCATGGCCCAGTCCGAATACTAGGGTGCGAACATCAGAGGGTCAAGCCAGTACCCAAAACAAGAGCATCAACCACGAAGGACACGAAGGTTCACGAAGGAATTCCAGAGACCGTTGGTTTTCCTTAGTGATCCCTCGGTCCTTAGTGGTTGACGCCTTGCTTTCAAGTCATCGTGGCGAACGAGGCATAGTAGTATTTTTGAGTGGCCTTTAACCCAGAGCTGACGGCTATTTCTAAAGAGGGCGCTCTGTCTCTGCGCATCGCTGGTTAATCATCTTTCTTCTTTTCTTTGTCGTTACTACGATTTCTCCGTTTGCCCAGCAGCAAAAAACTCCCAGCAAAGTCGATTCACTTTATCGCCAGGGAGCTGGCGGCGGTGCAAGCCGGCGATCTGGCCAACGCCCGCGCCGCCTTCGAACAAGTCGTAAAACTCGCACCCGGCAGCGCCGAGGGACACAACCTGCTGGGCTGGGTGCTGTTTGTCGCAGGGCCAGACTGCTGAAGCCATTTCCCAGTTCAAGACTGCCCTGCGCCTGAAACCTGATCTGGCGGCGGCCCATGTCAATCTGGCCAATGCGCTGGTGAAAAATGGCTCGCTGGCGGAGGCCGAGTCCGAGGCCCGGCCGCCTTGCGCCTGTCGCCCAACGACGCCGAGGCGCACCGGACTCTGGGAAAAATCGCCAGCTTTCGCTCCGACCCGGCGACGGCCGCCACAGAACTGAAAAAGGCCGTGGACCTGCAACCGCAACGCGCCGACCTGCGCGACGAACTGGGTTCAGTCCTGGCCCAGAGTTCACAAACGGAAGAAGCCGCCAAACAATTTTCCGAGGCCCTGCGCCTGCAGCCGGACTTCGCCCAGGCCGCCTTGCATCTCGGCGTGGTGCGCTGGCAGCAGAAGCAGATGGACGAAGCTCTCAGCCTGCTGCAGCGCGCCGTTCAAAGTTCCCCGCAAAACGCCCAGGCACATTTCTATCTGGGACGCGTCCTCGAAGAAACGGGGCAGCCTGAAAAGGCCATTGAGGAAGTGCAGGCCGCGGTCAAGCTTCAACCCGGGATTCGTCGAGGCCCAGACCCAGCTCGGAAAGATGCTGCAGCGTCAGGCGATGCCCAGGGTGCGGTCGCGGCCTTCCGGCAGCTCGTCCAACTGCGTCCCAACGATCCCGATGCGCACAACAATCTGGGCCTGGCGCTGATCCAGTCGGGTGACGCGACCGGCTCCATTCCTGAGTTCGAAGCGGCGCTTCAGCTTCGCCCCGCCGACACCGGCTACCGCACCAACCTGGGGACAGCCTACCTGCAGAAGGCCGATTTCGATGCGGCCATCGCACAATTTCAAACTGCTCTAAAGGCCACACCGAACGACGCGACCCTGCACTACGATCTCGGCCTTGCCCTGAAATTGAAAGACAAATTGCCCGAGGCGATCGTCGAACTGAAGAAGGCCGCGGAACTCGATCCCAGCCAGCCCGATGTTCACTACACGCTGGGCGTAACTTTCTGGCAGCAGGGCGAGTTCGACCAGGCCGCCGAACGAACTGCGCGCCGCCATCCAGTCCAAGCCTGACTACGCCGAGGCGCACTACACTCTCGGCACGGTGCTCAAGCAGCAGGGAAAATTGCCGGAAGCGGCCGCATCCCTGCGCGAGGCCATCCGCCTGCAGCCCGATTTCGCCGGAGCGCACACCACGCTCTCCACCATCCTGCGCCAGTTGGGTGATGAAGAAGGCGCCGCCCGGGAGCGCCAGCTGGGGGCGCAGATCAGCAAGGACAAAACCAATCTGCAGGCCGCGACCTTCGATACCAACTCCGGAAAGAGGCTGCTCGGCCTGGGAGATCTCGACGGAGCCATTTCCCAGTTCCGCGCCGCCATCGCCCTGGTCCCGACTTACGCGCCTGCACATTTTCACCTGGCGGAGGCCCTGCAAAGGAAGGGTCAGACCAAAGAAGCGCAGCGAAGAATATCAGCGGGCCGGAACTCGATCCGCAACTGAAGCCGCAACTTCCCTGATGTCGATATGATTTCGCAGTCTGCGGGAAGTCTTGGCCCGCGGACCTAGGAAGTGCGCAATGCTTCGCATCGTGGCCTGGAAGGTGCGGCTGCCCGCGCAGGCTGGGAAGGCCACGATCTCGGACGTCTACCCGAGAATTCGCGCTTCAGCGCCTGAGGTCCGCTTTTCCGCCGGCTAGGGCTTCGCGCTCCGTAGCGCCACGATCTCCGACTCCACCGGAACTCCAGCGTCTCCCTCGCGCTCGAAAACTTCGAGTCCGAGGCAGCAGCAATTCCTCGAGGGAATTCTGCTGACACACATACTCGACCGCCGCCTGCGTGCCAATGGTCGTGGTGCCGGCCAGAATCAGGACCGACTTCGCGGGATTCAAGCCATGCACCAGCGCAATCACCGAATAATCCTCGCTCAAGGTGGAGTGAGAAGGGCTGCCCACCCAGTACTCCGCTTCTCCCGCTTGAGGATGGACGTTCGTGATCGACAAGTCGCCCTTGCGCGGGCCGGAGTCGAGGCGGCGAAACACAAAATCCTGCGTGTTCGGGAATTTCGCGCAGGGTCAGGTTCTCCGCCGGCGAGCCGACAAAAATCATGTCGTTGTTCTTCACATCGTCGAGCGAAAGCAGACTGCCGCGCTTCACCCGAATCTGCCGGTGCAGCAAGCCGAAAGTGCGGTCGAGAGCATGCACCGCCAGCACCTCTCCCACTCCGGTGTAGTGGTCCAGAATGGCTTCGCGGGAGTCGTGGGCGGAATCGAAGTAGCGCATGCCGGTTTCCGGCCGTCCCACGAAAGCGCCATTGCTGAAAATCACCCAGGGCTCTTCCGGTCCGATGACATACGCCTTTCCAGAACGCGGAAAATGCGGCCGGGCGCCGATTCCGTTCCCTCCGCCCGTTGGCGAGCGGCGTTCTGGCTCAGCAGCAGCAGACCAATGGTCGCGACCGCTACGGCCAGCAGCACCGACAGGATCACCGGCACCATCGGCCACTGGCGCGGCCCTCTGTCTGTCGGTTGCGTCTCGATCAAGATCGTGTCGCGCTCGCGGGGCGCAGTTTGACCGGCCCCGCAGTCCGCTGGTGGAACGAGACCACGTACGTACCCTTCGGCATCTCAACCACCAGGTTGTCTTCCGCGCCTTCGGTGCTGTAGTACTCCGCCAGTTTGAGGCGAAGCCGGCCGGCCTGCACGCGGATGGTCGAGTCATGCTGCGGATCGAAGTCGTGCGGGCGCCCAAAAACCTCGGTCGCGATCTGATATTCCTTCAGCGATGATCCGGGATGATCGAGCGCGTGCTCGCCAGATAGCGCAGCAATTTGCAGAGAGATTCCGAGCCGTGAAGCACCTGGCTGTTGACCAGCTTGTCAATCTGGCCCAGGTACCGATCTCTTTCCGAACTTTGCGCGCGCGTAACAGACATTTAACGTAGGGTAACAAGCCCCCGCATCAGGCGGCAAGCGGAAGACTTAGCGTCGCCGTCACTGTATCAAACCTCATGAAACTTAAAAGAAGACGGGATTGAGCCCAGATTTTGTGCGGATTTCTGGCCGCCTTGGCACGCCTTGCCTGGGTTCCAGGCCAGTCTTCCACAGGGGCCACAGACGCATTTGCATAATTGGAATCAATTGCTTACAACGATTTCGTGGATTTCAAAAGGCCAAAAACGAATCCGGAGAATTATTTTTTTTCATATCGCCCCAAGGCGTGAACTTCCAAATGTCATACCCGATTCGCGAATGGGAGTTGCATTTGTCAACGCTATCAACAATCTACAGGTCGTCATCGTTGGGAAGGCGAACTGCTGGCATCGCTTGCAACTAGTGCTTTTGTACTAACCGTGCAACATCAGTCTGAACAGGGGCAAAATCTGCAAATCAATTCTTCTAAACACGCTCTATCGTCAGCGCGATCTTCTGGTGCGCGAGCCCGTTTCTCTTGGGCGATACCGTTAGCGAAAAACAGTGATGAAGGTGGGGAGGCAGCAATGAAGAAGTTTTCGATAGTTCTTTGCGCATTCGCGTTGTTGGCGTTCAGCTGCGCGTTGTTTACACCGCAAGCCGCCGCACAGGCAGTTTTCGGCAGCATTTTCGGCACCGTCACCGATCCTTCGGGCGCCGCGGTTCCGGGCGTGAAGGTAGTGGTCACGTCGGCGACGAAAGGCACCTCGCAAGAAACAACGACCAACGCCGACGGCAACTACAGCGTGACCCACCTTATCCCCGACGTGTACAACGTCCGGGCCGAAGGCCCCGGCTTCAAGGCATTCGAAGCCAAGAACATCGTTGTCTCTGCCGACGCCTGCCGCGCGCGTGGATGGACAATTCCAGGTCGGCGGATCGAGTGAAACCGTCGAGGTAACCGCGGAAGCTCCCCAACTGAAGACCGACCGCGCCGACGTGGCGACGATCTTCAACGAAAAAGCGGTTGAAGATCTGCCGTTGTTCAATCGCAACTTCACGGCGCTCGTCCTGGCGTCGCCGGGTTCGCAACAATTCGGGTGGTCGCACGCCTCCAGCGAAAATCCGCAGGGCAGCTTGCAGACCAAGGTCAACGGACAGACCTTTGCCGGGACCGGATTCATGCTGGATGGAACTGACAATCGCGACCCGATCCTCGGCATCATCGTGATCAACCCCACGCTCGAATCGGTGACCGAAGCCAAGATGACCAGCCAGAATTACGACGCTGAATTTGGCCAGGCGATCGCCGGCGTGGTGGCAAGCCAGACCAAGTCGGGCAGCAACTCGCTTGCACGGCAGCGTGTTTCGGTTTCCGCCGCAGCGATGCCACCCAGGCGCGCGACCCGTTCAGCCAGAGCCCCTCCAAGGCTAACCCGGTGACGGGCCGGACAATTCCGCCCATTCTGTACGGACAATACGGCGCATCCATCGGTGGACCGATCATCAAAGACAAACTGTTCTTCTTCGGCGACTATCAGGCTACACGTTCGAAGATTGGTTCTTCCTTCCTGCAGTCGATTCCTTCCGATCGCTGGTCCGCTCGACTTGCGGCGTGGCCGGGGTCAGCCAATTGCGATCTGAGCGAGTACGCGCAATCAAGATTTACGATCCCGACGACTGGAGTTCAGGCGGACGGGACACGGGCAGAACGCACGCTCTTCGTCCCGGCAACGCTGGCATTCCCGAACAGCCAGCCGTTTGTCCCCGCAGGCTGTGGCCTTGCTGCAACCAGTTTCCCGACGCCCACCAGCAGCGGGCTTGCTCAACAACTTCCGTGCCGGCGGAAACGGTATTTTCAACAACGACCAGTTCAACATTCGCATCGACGACCAGACTACATCGAAGCTGCACACCTTCGGCCGCTACAGCTTTGCCAACTACACCCTCACCGGTGCCGCAGTCTTTGGCGACCTCGGTGGAAACGGCTTCGGCACGGGTGGATTTGCCGGCGCAGTCCAAGAGCCGCGACCAGAGTATTGCCGCTGGATTCGACTACGCTTTCAGACCCAGCGTGCTTACCGACTTCCGCTTCGGATACGTGCGCTATCACGTGAACGTTGTTCCGAACGGTGTGGGTACTACACCGGCGCAGGACGTCGGCATCCCCGGCCTCAACACCGGGACCGACTTCACCTCGGGCCAGCCCTCCTATTTTGTCGGCAAGCTCGGGCGGCGACGGACCAGGACACTGGTGCAGTCGGACAGAGTGGCGGTCTCAGCAACTTCGGATATGGACTGGGCGTAAATCGTTGCAACTGCCCCCTGGTGGAACAGGAAGACCAGTTCCAGTTTGTTAATAACTGGACAAAGATTCCGGGCAACCACCAGATCAAGTTCGGCGGGGACATTCGCTATGCCCGCAACCTTGCGCGTGCCCAGCGACAACCATCGTGCCGGAGAATTGACGTTCGGCAAGAGCGGACATCATTGAACACATCCGACCTGGCTCCCGGCGATCCAACGCCGTGGCGGTTTGGCGATTGCTACCTTCCTGCTCGGCGACGTCACCACGTTCAAACGCTACGTCAGCACGTCGACAACCGCCGCTGAGCGTCAGAAACGTTTTTACTTCTACGGCCAGGACACCTGGCGCGTCACTTCCAAGTTGACCATCAACTACGGGTTGCGTTGGGACATTATTAATCCGGAATACGTGAACGCCGACGGCAACGGCGGCTGCTCGACCTGAATACCGGGTTGATCCGCGTCGGCGGCGTGGGAGGTATCGGCCGCAATTTCAACGTCGAGAAGAACTGGAAGAATCTTGGCCCTCGTCTTGGTATCGCCTACCAACTGACTCCATCGACCGTGGTTCGGATGGGTTACGGACGAAGCTATGACATCGGCGTCTTCGGATCCATCTTCGGCCATGCTGTAACCCAGAACCTGCCAGTGCTGGCGGTCCAGAACGACAACGCCAACACGCAGACGGACGATGTGTTCAACCTCTCAACCGGACCTACACGCGCCGGTCTTCCCGTCGGTGCCGTCGAACGGCCTGCTGCCGCTTCCGCCTACGGCATGTTCGCCCGCTCCCGTCCCACCCGGATGCGGTTGGCCCGGCTTGGATGCCTACAACCTGACGGTACAGCACCAACTGACCAACACCATTTCCATGGAACTGGCGTTTGTGGGCAACAATGGCCACGGTTTCTACGCCAACAACCCGGACGTCAACGTCAATCAGCCCACCATCGTGGGCTTTGGAACGGTTCCCAGGGACGAGCGGACGGCCCTACTTCAACAGGTACGGCTGGACGCAGGACATTTCCTTCTTCGGCAATGACGCGCCCAGCTACTACGACGCGCTTCAGGCCAAGCTCGACAAGCGATTCAGCCAACGGCTTGCAGTTCGTCGCCCACTACACCTGGTCGAAGAACCTGACCCACGACGGCGGTTACGCCAACATCGATCCGCAGGTGAACTACGGTCCCGATGACTTCAATCGCAAGCACGTGTTCTCGGTCAGCAGCGTTTATGAACTGCCCTTCGGCAAGGGGAAGCGCTTCATGGGCAATGCCGGCCGAGCATTGAACTTGCTGATTGGCGGCTTCCAGTTGAATACGACCACCAACTGGAGCAGCGGCTTGCCGTGGAGCGCCTCTTACAATGAATGCAGTCAGGACGAGGAGTCAACGTCTGCCGGCCCATCGTGGTTGGCAGCTTGCACACAGCGGTGGCCACTTCGATCCGTCTAAGCAGAATGTTCCCTTCTTCACGCCGGTGGCAGCACTGGCCAACGGGGAGAGCCAGGGCCCGTTCACGCGCCGCAGATCGGGAACTTCGGCAGCGGACGCAATGCCTTTACCGGCCCGAGCTTCTTCAACTCCGATATGTCGTTGTTCAAGAACTTCGCCATCACGGAGCGCGTCGGAGCGCAGTTCCGGTTTGAAGCGTTCAACGTCTTCAATCACGTGAACCTCAACAACCCCAGCAACTGTATCGATTGCTCGGCCTCTTCGGGAGCGGGCTGATCACCAGCCTCGCGCCCAACGCGCCGATGCGGCAGTTGAATTTCGGAATGAAGGTCACGTTCTAACCAATGGGTGTGGTTTTACTTGAGGGAGCCGCCAAGGCTCCCTCTTTTTTCTGCTTGCAGAGAAGCATGGTCCAACTGTTCGAGGCGGGAAAATCGAATTCCACTACCAACTCCGCGGTGGACTGGACATCGTTGAGTGTATGTTCTAATTTCGCGGTATTCATTACCTGACTCAATCATGGTTACAGATTCTTGCCGCTTGACAGCTCCGATGAGATGGGCCAGATGGATAACACTGTTGACGCTCGTCTGCTCAGTCTATGTGTTCCCGCAAGCATCTTCCTCTCCCTCACCGAGCGTCTCCGGCGGCATGGCTCAATCCCGTTCTGCGACGGTTGATCCTGACTTTGCCGCGGCGCGATCGCTGCTGCAGCAGGGGAAGTATGAGGAAGCGGTGTCGCAACTTTCGGATCTGGCGGCGAAGAAGCCTGGATTGAAGGGACTGTCCAGCGAATTGGGGACGGCGTATTACAGGAAGGGCGATTACATCAAGGCGATTGAATCGTTCAAGCAGGCGCTGGCGGAAGATCCGCAGAATAAGGAGGCGGTGCAGTTGCTGGGACTCTCCTACTATCTTTCCGGGAAGCCCGGCGAAGCGATTCCGCTGTTGGAGAAAGTTCAGACCTGGTATCCGCGCGCCAACGTGGATGCGGTCTACATTCTGGGACTGTGCTACATCCAATCCAAGAACTACCCGCAGGCGCGGCAAGCTTTTGCCCGCATGTTTGATGTTCCGGCGGATTCTGCCGCCAGTTATTTGTTTACTGCGCGCATGCTGCTGCGCCAGGAATTCGATCCCATCGCCGAAGAGTACGCCCAGAAAGCGATTGCGCTCGATCCGAAACTTCCGCTGGCGCACTTCTTTCTGGGTGAGTTGCATTTGTACAAGTCGAGGATTCCGGAAGCGATCAGCGATTTCCAGCAGGAACTGGCGCTGAATCCGGGACACGCGCCAACCTACTACAAACTGGCCGATGCGTACTCCCGTGTCCAGAAATTCGACGACGCGGAGCGGTTGCTGCAACGTTCGATCTGGCTGGATGCGACGTCCACCGGTCCTTATATATTGATGGGAAAAGTGCTGGAGAAAAAAGGAGAGCCCGAACTGGCGGTGCAGGGCTCTGCAACGCGCGATGAGCATGGATCCGAACAATTCCACGACCCACCACCTGCTGGGTCAGGCCTATCGCGATATGGGAAAGAACGAAGACGCCGAGCGCGAATTGAAAATCGCTCAGCAGTTACAGGAAGCGTCAGGCGACCGGCCGTAGCGCGGCTTACGGCGTGTTCTCTTCTGGCGGAGGCTGAATCTGAAAACCCGCTGGCTTTGCGTTTGATTGACTGGCCAGCTTTTCCGGCGTCACGTTTTGAAAGTTTGAGGCAACGGATGCAAGCACCATCTGATCCAGCGCTGCCCGCTCGCCCACGCCAAGAGAGAAATAGCTTCTGCCGTACATCTCGCGTGAAGCCTGCATGGACGCGGAAAAATATAAGGTCCCGCAAATCATCCTCATCATGTTGGTAGTGAAATCTTCCGCCATAAACCATTTCCTGCTGTGTGACGATGTGCTTAGTGCGCCAGCGGAACTCCGGTGACGAGTTGCTCCTTCGCCAGGCGGTCTACCCAGTCCTTCGGCAATTCATTCAGGAACACCAGAAACGCTGCATTGGTCCAGCCGAAGCCGATCACGTTTTGCTGATATCCGGCGTGGACGCCTGACTCCGACGAACGATCGACGACGTTGTATTTTTCCCGGATGGTGCCGTCGCGGCGAAAATTCTCCGCGATGGTAGCCAGGAAATTGTACGAAATGCGATTGGCATCGTCGTTGAAGCCGTATCGTCGCAGACCTTCGATGGCTACGATTTGGGTCGGCGCCCAGCCATATGGGTAGTCCCATTGCACGCCAGCTTCCGTGGAACTCATGGCCAGGCCGCCGGGTTGTTCGAAAATACCCAGGCTGCGGACCAGTTGCTGCGCCTGCTCCGGCGTCGCCACGCCGGCCCATAGCGGATAGAAAGTCGTGATGTATTCGTACGAAGAACGCACGCCGGTGTAGAAGTTGTAGTCGAAATACATTCTGCGAGCTGGGTCCCAAAGATATTTCTGGATCCGGGCTCTTCGTTCTTCCGCCCGGGTTTGCCACTTAGGCGTGTCCTCGTTGCGGCCGAGGATCCGGCTCATCTCCTGCAAATCTTTTTCGGTTTTGTAGAGCAGGCTATTCAGGCAAACCGGCGCGTAGTGATGGGTCGCAGCTCCGTAAGGTCCAAAGCGAAAGGAAATGTCGAAGCCGGATTCGCGCATCGAGCGGTCGCCCTTGTAGTAATCCGGACTGAGAGAAACTTCCTTTGCGTTCTCGCATTCAGGCTTTGCCATGGTCTTGGACGCATCGCAAAGCTGTACCGAAAAATGAAACCCGACGGCGGAATCTGAGGCCGGCGTCGTTCTCGACCAGATAGCCGCGGCCAGCCTCAGGGTGCAGCAGAAAATAGTTCGCTACCTTGCGATGGACTCCCGCTTCGTCCTTCAGGCTCTCAGGCGCTGGACCGTTGCCAAAGTCGTAATAACGCGAAAGGCCGGTGGATCCGGCGACGTGAGGATCGCGGTTCCAGGTTTCGTAGTCCTTACTGGCATAGCCATAAGCTTTTTGCAGCCAGGGCCGGTTTTCATGTCCGGCAGCTTTCTCTGCTTCGTACACAGCCATGATCATCGAGGTGAGGAACGGAGGTTGTGAGCGAGTGAGATAGTAAGCGCGATTGGCGTTCAGGATTGTTCCGTAATGCTCAATCTCGAAGAAAGAAGTTGTCCACCATACCCCGGGCCAGGTCGATCCGTCCGGCGCGTAACAATCCAAGGATGATGAAGTAGCTGTCCCAGCCGTACATTTCGTTGAAGCGGCCGCCCGGTACCACGTATTTGTTTTCGAGGTAAAGCAATCCGGGAGAAATCTTCGATGGATCGATTTGTCCCGGCGCGGTGATGACCGCGGGCAGCGGCTGAACCTGCACCTTGCAGCGTTGTTGCATGTCCCTCAACGCCGGTGGCGCCGGGAAGTCAGCCGGCAGATATAAGCACCGAGGCCTCGACCAGTTTGGGATCCACTACAGTTTGGCAGTCTGTCATCGAACGGGTGAGGGTGTTCCAACCCGATGATATGTAGTCGAGGATGGGCTTTAGGCTCTGGCTCGGCGCGTCACCCGCTTCAGCCGCAAATGCCGTGGTGCTGACCGCGGGCAGTCCCAGACTGAAAAAAAGAAGAAGGGATGCAGCCAGGTTTTGCCAGCGAGGCATTGAGCGTATGGCGGAGTAGGTCATGAGGACTCGTTGGTTGCGCTTTTGTCGGGATGCAGCCTGAGTAGCCGCTGAAGGCGATCGCGACCTGACAAAAATCATCAGATCGGCATCACAGATGACTCCTTAAAGAAGCAAGCTTTCGGAGCCCGTTTTGGGGCGTTTGAGAGACACAACTCTACCATATGTATAACGCGTGATATCTATTCTTTACGAGCCGTTTCGGGGAGAAATTCCGGGACCCTTACGGGCGCCAGTTCGATGCCATTTTTGAGCAGTTGCTAAAGTGCTGAGGGATTCGAGATATTACCAATAAAGTATTATGCAGTCAGTAATTATCAAGATCGATGAATTACTTCGCTCCGTTGCTGTCATGGGTACAGGAAACACTGTATTTGCTGGGGGTTCGAAAGGCCGCTATTATTGCGCGTGCCTGGATGTCCGTGTTTCGTGACCTTTCACAGTCGCGGACCCGCGTCGGTCTGGAGACGTAGTGCACCAGCGTAAACCGGTCAAGCATGAAGCCACGCAAGGTCTCCAGAAAAGCACAAACAACGGGCCAGATACTGATCGTGGACGACCACGAGGTTGTGAGACGCGGCCTTCGTTCCCTTCTCTCTTCCCGACCGGAATGGATCATTTGCGGCGAAGCGGTTGATGGTCTCGACGCTGTCGAAAAAGCAAAAACCCTGCGTCCCGCGGTTGTGCTGATGGACATTTCCATGCCGCGGATGAACGGACTCGATGCCACTCGCATCATCCGAAGAGACTTTCCTGAATCCAGAGTTGTGATTATCAGTCAGAACGACCCGGCGGTTGCTCGCCGCCAGGCCGAGGAGGTGGACGCTGCGGCCTACATGGCCAAAAGCGATTTGCCTCGACTCTTGCTTCCTACAGTTTCCAAATTACTGAGTGAGGTCGCCGGCAAAAACGGCAGCTCTTCTCATCCCGCCCCCACACCCACGCCGGAGTGGCTGGCCGGCGGGGGCATCATGGGACAGTTGATCCGGAACTACGATTGGTCTCTGACTCCCCTCGGTCCGATTGACTTCTGGCCGCAGAGTCTGAAGACGTCGGTGAATCTGATATTGAACTCACAGCACCCGATGTGGATCGGGTGGGGCGAGGATGTCACGTTTCTCTACAACGACGCCTATGTCCATGTGTTGAGTTTAGCCAAACATCCTTCGGCGCTGGGGAAGCCCGCCGCAGAAGTTTGGCACGAGATTTGGGATATCTGCGGACCGCTGGCTGACAAGGTTTTTGAAAAAGGGGAAGCGTCTTTCGTCGATGATGTTCGTCTGCTGATGAACCGCGGCGATTTCGTTGAAGAGACCTACTACTCGTTTTCGTACAGCCCGATCCGTGACGAATCCGGCAATGTGGCCGGATTGTTCTGCCCTTCGACCGAGGTCACACCGAAAGTCATCAATGCGCGGCGACTGCGTACGCTGTCAGAACTTTCCGCCAGTGCGCTGGTGCAGAAGACTACTGACGACGTCTGCGCCTCGGTGACGGCCACTTTGGCAAGCAATCCGGATGACATCCCTTTTGCCGTCCTGTACCTGCATCGACGAAGAAAGCAAGCAGCTCCGGCTGCAGCAGACTTGCGGGTTGGGCACTGGAGTCGAAAGCATTCACGCCGGAGTCGATCGGGCTGAATGTTGAAAGCGCGGGATCCCTGTGGCCATTGGCTGAAGTCGTGCAAACGAGCCAATCGCAAGTTGTCTCCGTCAAGAAAAATAGAAGGGTTGCCTCTTGGAGTAGGTCAACAGCGGCTTTCCGACGCCATGGTTCTGCCTGTAACTTCGCGCGGCGAGAGTGGCACCGTCGGAGTTTTGATCGCCGGAGTGAATCCTGCCCGGAAGATCTGGACGCGGAATATCGCACCTTCTATGAACTGATCGCCGGTCAGATCGCCACTGCGATCCAGAATGTCCGCGCAGCGGAAGAGGAGAGGAAGCGGCTGGAAGCGCTGGCTGAAATCGACCGCGCCAAGACTGCATTCTTCAGCAACGTCAGCCACGAATTCCGCACGCCGCTGACGCTCATGCTGGGTCCGGTCGAGGACCTGCTGGCCAAGAGCCACACCGGTCTTTCTCCCGCGGCCAAAAGTCAGCTGGAACTGGTGAACCGCAACGGCTCTCGCCTGCTTCGCCTGGTGAATACGCTGCTGGATTTTTCGCGGATCGAAGCCGGCCGGATGCAGGCCATTTATCAGCGGACGGACCTCGCCGCTTTCACGATGGAACTGGCCAGCGTGTTTCGTTCGGCCACGGAGAAAGCCGGGCTTCGACTTGAACTGGATTGTCCAAAGATCGAGGAACCGGTTTTTGTCGACCGCGACATGTGGGAGAAGATTGTCCTCAATCTGATCTCCAATGCTTTCAAGTTCACGTTCGAAGGCGAAATCGCCATTCACCTCGACGCGAGCCGGGGATCATGTCGAATTGCGCGTGCGCGATACCGGAGTCGGAATTCCGCCACAGGAACTGCCGCGCCTGTTCGATCGCTTTCATCGCGTCGAGAATACGCGCAGCCGGACTCACGAAGGCAGCGGCATCGGTTTAGCGCTGGTGCAGGAACTGGTAAAGCTTCACGGCGGATCAGTGCGCGTGGAAAGCGTCGTCGGGAAGGGCAGCACTTTCATCGTGAGCCTGCCGCTTGGCAGTGCGCACTTGCCGGCTGACAGGATTGGCGGAACACGCACCCTGGCATCGACCGCGGTGGGTGCGGCTCCGTTCGTCGAGGAAGCTCTGCGCTGGCTTCCGGACGCGGAGAATGGCGAGATCGCGGAGGAAATTCGGTTCCGGCAGCGAACTCATTCCGGTGCCTTGTCCGCCGTTCCCGCAAGCGGATGCGGCGGCCGACAAACGTCCTGTCATTCTGGTTGCTGACGACAATGCTGACATGCGCCAGTATCTGGTTCGCTTGTTGGGAGAGCGTTACGACGTACAAGCGGTTCCCGACGGACAGAGCTGCGTTGGCGTCGGTGCGGGAGCGCCTGCCAGACCTGGTTCTGACCGACGTGATGATGCCGAATCTCGATGGCTTCGGTTTGCTCGCACGAACTGCGCTCGGATCCAAAAACGAGAACCATCCCGATCATTCTGCTTTCTGCCCGGGCCGGCGAAGAATCGCGCGTCGAAGGGATGGAACATGGCGCCGACGATTATCTGATCAAGCCATTCAGCGCCCGCGAATTGCTGGCGCGAGTGCAGACGCATCTGGAAATGGCCCGCGTTCGCAAGCAGGCGGAAGAAGCCTTGCGCCGGCGCACCGAGCAGTTCGAAACCTTGCTCAATGAGGCTCCTCTGGGGGTTTACCTGGTGGATGGAGACTTCCGGATTCGAGCCATGAATCCTCCGGCGGTTCAGGCCTTCGAGGCCGTCCGCAACCCGATGGGGCGGGATTTCGGCGAGGTCATTCATATCCTGTGGCCGCAAGCGTCCGCCGATGAGATCGTCAAAAGATTCCGTCATACTCTTGGAAACCGGCGAGCCTTATTTGGCCACCGAATGCAGCGAGCAACGGCAGGATCGCGGAGTTCGCGAGGTCTATGAGTGGCAGATCAACCGCATCGCCGCTTCCAGAAGGCGGCTACGGAGTGGTCTGCTATTTCCGGGACATTTCCCGGCAAGTGCAGGCCCGCGAAGCAATCGCTGGAGTCGGAGCAAAAACTGCGGCTGGCAACGGAAGCCGCCGAACTTGGTATCTGGCACTGGTATCCCGACGAGGACCTGGCGAGTTGGGACAACGATCGCTGCTATGAAATTCACGGCCGCACCCGCGAGGATGGCCCGCTCAACCGGGCCGAGTTTGTAGAGAAGATAGTTCACCCGGACGACAGAGAAGCGTTCAACCGGGCGATGGCAGCCACTCTCGAAACCGGTGCTCGCCTGTTCTTTCAAGGGCGCATATATCGCAAAGACAAATCCGTGAGTATGGATAGAGTTCACCGGCCAGGTCGAGCACCGTGCTGACGGGTCGCCGCTGCGCGTGTTGGGGACCATACTCGACATCACCGAGCGCAAGCGGGTCGAAGGGGATTACAAATTGCTGGCGGAGACCCTGGATGCCGAAGTACGGGTCCGGACCGATGAAGTCGTACGGCAATCCGAACTGTTGCGAGATTTATCCAGCCGCCTCTTGCAGGCGCAGGATGAAGAGCGGCGGCGCATTGCCCGCGAACTGCACGACAGCGCCGGCCAGATCCTGGTGGCGCTCAGCATGAATCTTGCGCAGGCGGCCCAGCATGCGCCGCCCGAGGCTCGTGTGTTCGCCAAGTTCACGGAGGAGAGCGAGGACCTGGTCCGGCAACTGAGTCAGGAGATACGGACGATGTCGTACCTGCTGCATCCGCCGCTCCTGGACGAGACAGGCCTGTCAGAAGCCCTGCGTTGGTATATACAAGGTCTGAGCGAGCGGAGCGGACTGGAGATTGTTTTGGATATTCCCGCGGATTTCGAAAGGCTTCCGCGCGAAATGGAATTGGTCATGTTCCGCCTGGTGCAGGAGTGCCTGACCAATATTCATCGTCACAGCGGGAGCGAGACGGCCGTAATTCGCATTGTCCGTGACAGCGAGAACGTTTCGCTCGAAATACAGGACAAGGGGAAGGGAATGTCCGCCGAAAAACTGTCGGGCATTCAGGCGCGAAGCTCCGGTGTCGGAATCAGAGGCATGCGGGAACGGGTGCGCTACTTTGGCGGCATCATGAATATCGAATCGAATAAAGACGGGACGAAGATATCGTTTGTCCTGCCAGTGCCGAAAGGTTCGAAGCCGGAAGACACAGTCCCGCCCGGGGACGTCGATCAGCCCATACAGATCGCCGGATAATCCAACCAGCAGGGGCCCGCTCCGAACCCTCATTAATCCCTTTTCGTGTACGTTAACGATGGTATACTCCACCGCGGACCCCGTCAGTCATCATCCATCCCCGCGTCGAGGAGTGCATCGCGAATGCGTAAACGGACTGTTCGTCTCGTTGTCATCCTGGAACTGGTTATTTTCTTCATTGCTCTGGCAACTTCGGTCGCCCAAACCACCCAATCTTCCGGCGCTCCGCTTTACCTCGACCCGTCGCAGCCCGTCGATGCACGAGTGAACGACCTGGTTTCGCGGATGACGCTGGAAGAAAAGGCTTCGCAACTGGTGAACCAGGCTCGCGCGATTCCCCGGCTGCAAGTTCCCGAATACGACTGGTGGAACGAGGCTCTGCACGGGGTGGCGCGCGCCGGCACAGCAACCGTCTTTCCGGAACCGATCGGCCTCGCCGCCACTTTCGACGCACCGCTGATTCACCAGATGGCTACGGCGATCGGGCAGGAGGCCAGGGCCAAACACAACCAGGCGGTCCGCGCCGGAAGACGCGATATCTACGAAGGTCTCGATTTCTGGTCGCCCAACATCAACATCTTTCGCGATCCGCGCTGGGGACGCGGCCAGGAGACTTACGGCGAAGATCCATTTCTCACGGCGCGCATGGGCGTGGCATTCGTCACCGGATTGCAGGGCGATGATCCCAAATATTTTCAGGTGATCGCGACCCCGAAGCATTACGCGGTGCACAGCGGTCCCGAGACGACACGGCATTCCGTGAACGTGGATGCCACCAAGCACGACATGGAAGACACCTACCTGCCCGCTTTCCGCGCGACGGTCACCGAGGGCAAAGCGGGATCGGTGATGTGCGCCTACAACCGCGATCAATGGCGAACCGGCTTGCGCGAATGCTTTTCTGCTCGAAGACAAGTTGCGCGGGGCATGGAAGTTTAATGGTTATGTGGTGTCAGACTGCGATGCGGTTACCGATATTCAGCGCGGCCACCAGTTCACCGAGACCATGCCAGAGGCGGCAGCAGTGTCGATCAAACGCGGCATGGACAACGAATGCGCCGACTTCGGACAGAAGGCCCTCGACAACTCCGACTACGTGAAATATGTGGACGCAGTGAAGCAGGGATTGCTGAACGAGAAAGATATCGACGTCACTCTGAAGCGGCTGTTCACCGCTCGCTTCCGGTTGGGAATGTTCGATCCGCCGGAGATGGTGAAGTATGCGCAAACGCCGGATTCAGTGATCGACAGCGATGCTCACCGTCAACTCGCTCTCAAGACAGCACGCGAGTCGATCGTGTTGCTGAAGAACGATGGCGTGCTGCCCTTAAACGCAAAAACGAACGCGCAAGCTAAGAAGATTGCGGTCGTGGGGCCACTGGCCGATGCGCGTGCATGTGCTGGCAGGCAACTACAGCGGCACACCTTCCCGCTCGACCACTGCGCTGGAGGGTATTCGCAAACAGTTCTCCACCTCGCAGGTGATCATTCGCGCCGGGCACCAGTTTCCTGGTGGAATATGCACCGGTGCCGGCGTCGGCGTTATCCACGCCCGATGGTAAATCAGGGCTGAAGGGAGAATATTTCTCCGATCCGGCTTTCAACGGCACGCCTTTGCAGGTGCAGGTGGACAAGGATGTGAATTTCACCTTTGCCCCGGGAACGACTTCAAAGACTGCAATTCCCGCGGTGCGGTGGACAGGTTTCATCACCCCCAGCGAATCCGGATCCTATCGTCTGGGCCTGGATGGCTGCCTCAACCGCTTGTGGTTTGATGGCAAGATGATTGTCGATGATCGCAAGAGCCACGATCCCCGGGCGAAGGTCGCGGAAGTCGCACTGGAGAAAGGACGGCGCTATCCCATCAAGATCGAATATTTTCAGGGACGCGCCCGGGGCGTGAAGCTGGTGTGGCGGCAACTCAGCGCGGATCCGGTTGCCGAAGCGGTTGCGAATCGCAAAGCAGGCGGATGTCGTGATCGCAGTTGTAGGAATTACTTCAGACCTCGAGGGCGAAGAGATGGAAGTTGCCGTACCGGGTTTTGCCGGAGGCGACCGCACGTCACTCGATCTGCCGAAGGAAGAAGAAGATCTTTTGAAAGCCGTGAAAGCCACTGGGAAGCCGCTGGTGGTTGTGTTGATGAATGGCAGCGCGCTCTCGATAAACTGGGCGAGCGAAAATGCCAATGCCATTCTCGACGCCTGGTACTCAGGAGAAGAAGGTGGAACCGCGATCGCCGAATCACTCGCGGGCGTGAACAATCCGGCGGGCCGTTTGCCGGTCACTTTCTACAAAGGCGTCGACCAGTTGCCGCCGTTTGAAGACTACTCGATGAAGAATCGCACCTACCGGTACTTTGAAGGGCAGCCTCTCTTTCCTTTCGGATACGGCTTGAGCTATTCAAAGTTCTCCTACGCGAATGTGAAACTCTCGACGACGAGTTTGAACGCGGGAGACCCACTCACAGTCGATGCCGACGTGAAAAATACCAGCGACCGCGAAGGCGACGAAGTTGTGCAGCTTTATCTGAGTTTCCCGAAAACTCCCGGCGCGCCCATTCACGCTCTGCGCGGAATGGCGCGCGTCAACATCGGAGCCGGTGAAACTAAACAAGTCCACTTCACTCTGGATGCGCGTGACTTGAGTGGAGTGAATTCGCAGGGAGATCGAATCGTGGCCGCAGGTTCGTACCGGCTTTACGTCGGTGGTGGACAGCCCGGAACCGCCGCTCCGGGAGCGGACGCGGAGTTCAGTATCAACAATGAGAAGAGGCTGGCAGGAGTAAGCGATTAGTCCTTGCTGGCCGGACTGGGCGCAAAGACCGACGTGATCGCCGGATACATCCGGCGATATGCGGCGTAGCTTGTGTTCAGGCGTCTCGACCGCTGCGGCTTGCGGAGGCCACGCGCTGCGCGACTTTCACAACTTTGTTGCAGGCGTCGTCCACCGAACTCCAGATTTTGGCGCCGACTCCGGCGAGAATGGCCGCGCCATAGGCCGCGCCTTCCTCAGCTTCAAGGATTTCTACTTCGTGGCCGTAGACGTCGGCCTGTATCTGCCGCCACAAAGGAGACCGCGCACCGCCACCGCCCAGGCGGATGTTGGTCACAGGAACGCCCATCCCGGAGAACAATGTGAACGAATCCCGCAGGCTGAAGGCCACACCTTCGAGAATGGCGCGGACAACGTGTCCGCGATTGTGCGACGCGGTAAGGCCGATCAGAGCAGCGCGAGCGTTCGGATCGAGATGCGGAGTGCGTTCACCCATCAGGTAGGGCGCCCACAACAGGCCGTCGGAGCCGGGCGGCGCAGCGGCAGCTTCGGCGGTGAGACGCTCGTAGGGATCGCGGCCATCGTTTGTGCTGGATGCGCCCGCGCCAAAAGTGTCGCGAAACCAGCGCAGGGAAAGACCGGCAGCCTGGGTCACTCCCATCACGTGCCAGCGCCCGGGAATGGCATGACAGAAAGTGTGTAGCCTTCCCCTGTGAGTCCAGGGCGGGCCGGTCGGTGGCCGCGAACACCACTCCGGAGGTTCCGATGGTCGCGCTTACCGCGCCGGGTGCGGCGATTCCCATGCCGACCGCGCCCGCAGCCTGATCTCCCGCTCCGGCCACGACCGGAGTTCCCGGATGTAAGCCGGTCGCTGCGGCTCCGGCTTCGGAAATCTTTCCGCAGACATCGGGGGACTCGAACAGCCGAGGCAGCAGAGACTCGTCGATCTCCGCCGCTTGCAGAACTTCCTGAGACCAGCGGCGATTCGCGACATCCAGCATCAATGTGCCGGAGGCATCGGCCATGTCGATGGCCCGCTCGCCGGTGAGGCGGAAGCGAACGTAGTCCTTGGGCAGCATGACGGAGCGAGACACGCTTCCAGTTCTCCGGTTCGTTTTCCCGTACCCACAGGAATTTCGTCAGAGTGAAATTGGGCAGGGCTGGATTGCAGGTAAGGCGGATGAGTCTTTCCGGACCAATTCGTTCGGTAAGATCGCGGCACTGTTTTTCGCTGCGCAGGTCGCACCAGATGAGCGCCGGCCGCACGACTTTGTCGGCGATCGTCCAGCATGACGGCGCCGTGCATCTGTCCGGAAAATCCGACGCACGCGATTTGATTACCGGCTGCAAGCCGGCGTTGGTCAGAGCTTGCCGCACGGCGATGCAGCAGGCCCGCCACCAGTCTTCAGGATTCTGCTCGGCCCATCCGATTTGCGGCGAGGCGAACGGGCGCGTGCTCCTCGGTGGCGGAAGCAACGATGCGTCCGTCTTCACCGACAATCAGGGCGCGTGTACCGCTGGTGCCTACGTCGATTCCGAGAACATGTGTCTGCATTTTTTTGACAGCGTGATCGCTGGCGCATTCGTAAGAACCCGCCCAAGAGAGCTTGGACGGGGCACCCTCGAGAGTAAACGATATGGCCGTGTACGTTCACGGCACGCGTCAGCATATCACGAGGCTTGGGGATATCGAACTCCAGGCGCAGGCCAAAAAGAAACGGAAGCAAAGAATGTTTGCTAGCGGCTTCCGTAGTACCCATCTCTTGCCTGGACGACCAGGTCCTTCTTCTTCGCGGCTACCAGAATCTTGTGGTATCCCGACTCGGCGGCATCAGCTCGGTCGGGCGTGTAGCCCAGGTTGTATTGATTGCGCAGCTCTTCCTGAATGCGCGAATAAATCTGTTGCACCGGCTCTTTTTTGGAAACTTCGAACATGCGTCCGCCGGTTTCTTTAGAAATTCGCTCCAGCACTTTCTTGCCGTCGGCGTGCTCTTCCGGATAGCGACGACCACCGCGTCCGCCGCCCATTCCGCCGCGTCCCATTCCCGGTCCGCCCATGCCGGGGATGCTGATGCCGGTGCGGCCAAACCCTCCTCCGCCGTTGCCGTAGGCCTCGTCATCCTTAAAGAGGATGGAATAAACGATGGTGTTGGCCCGCTGGGCTGACTCGATGGCCGATTCCAGGCTCTCCTTGCTACCCATGTCCACGCCGTCCGAGAGAACGATCAGCGCCTTGCGGCCCGGTTGCTTTTGCATGAGTTCGTCGGAGGCCAGGAAGACCGCGTCGTAGAGAAGAGTGCCGCCGCCGCGACGGCCGGAGCCTCGACCTCCGCCGCGCCCGGAATTTGGATCGGGATCTCCGCCGCCCTGGCTGGCGCGAGTGAACCGCGGAGTTTCGAGCGACTCCAACGCGGTCCGCAACTTTTCGTGCGAGGCCGTCAGGTCCTGCGAAAGTTCTACTTCGCGGTCGAAGTGGATGACGAAAGCTTTGTCTTGGTCTTCCCGTAACACTTGTGCGAGGAAGGTCTCGCTGGCGTCGCGCTCTTCGGTGAGCACACGTCTTTGGCTCATGCTGGTATCCACCAGCATGCCCAGTGTGAGTGGCAGATCGGTTTCCTTTGAGAAGTATTTGATGACTTGCGGGCGGCCGTCTTCAGTCAGGGTGAAATCATCTTTTGTCAGGGTGTTCACGATGTTTCCGTGCTTGTCTCGCACCGCTGCGAGTACGTTGACCACTTTCACATGAACCGACAAGGTAGTGACCGGTTGGTCGGCAGTGTTGGCCGTGGCGCGAGGAGGACCTGAGTTCGCCTGACGGTCATCAGACTGCGCGAACGCCGGGGATGAGGCCAGGATCGAAGCCAAGACGGCTGCAGTACACACGATTTCGAGACGGTAAAAAAGAGACTTCACCAGCAGGCCTTTCTCACATCAAGTGCAGAGGTGGCTCGATACAGTCCAAGACGAGTTGACCCGTAATTGTGAGAACGCGTGCCGCGGGAATTGGTTGTGAGCTGGATCGTAAAGGTTTGTAAAGGCGCTGGCGCTTTTGAACAGTCGCTTCGGAGATTGCCTCCGGAAGCCAGATGTGGCGATTTAGGATTGATTTCGAAAACCAGAATCTGGGTTGGAATCAAAACCAGTTGTTAGTTCCCGGTTCTCAGTTTCGGACTCCATCGGCGAATGGGTCGGGCGGGACGAACTTCTACCTGGGGATAGTGGTCGTCCGGTGCTCTATAGTGTCACAAGTCAGCCGAATCAAATGATCTGGATAACATTAAGGACGAACCATCGATGACGGACGACGCACTGTCAGACAAGATGCCAATTGGACCTGTGGTCAATACTGCGCCCGCCCGGCGCCCGGAGCGCACCACGATTCACGGGCGGACGGGTGCACTGGTTCCTCTTGATCCGGCCGCCCATGGCGAATCTCTCGCTCAGGATACGATCGGGGAGGCAGGAGCAGGGCTGTGGCAGTACCTGTTTGAAGGACCATTTCCCGATCGCGCGGCCTTTGACACTCATCTCAGTAAGATCGCGGCTTCCGCAGATCCGCTGTTTTTCGCCATCATGGATTCACGATCGGGAAGCGCGGTGGGATATGCCTCCTTCATGCGAATCGAACCTGTCCACCGGGTGATTGAGGTGGGCAGCATCCTTTACACACCGCGCCTGCAACAGACGACTCTGGCGACTGAAGCCATGTACCTGATGGCCCGGCACGTCTTCGAAGACCTGGGATACCGGCGCTACGAATGGAAGTGCAACGCCCTGAATGCGCCTTCACGACGGGCTGCCCTGCGCCTGGGCTTCACTTTCGAAGGAATCTTCCGCCAGCACATGATCGTCAAGGGACGAAATCGCGATACCGCGTGGTTCTCCATGCTGGATTCGGAATGGCCGCTGCGGAAGGCGAATTTCGAACGCTGGCTGGATCCGTCGAATTTTTCGGAGGACGGCAAGCAAAAGGTTTCTCTTTCTCAAGCTCATGAACCAAGCTCAACTCAATCAGGCGCCGGTATGTCCGTTCGGCCAGACTTTAGTCACCTGTCGGAGTACCGACCGTGACAGCGAATGAGTAAGCAGGCAATTCGATAACTCTATGCACGACGCGCGATTACGGCGCATCACGCGCTTGCTGAGCTTGATTTTCAACGAGCTGGTCCTGGCATCTCGCCGTCTTGCTACGTCCATAGGACAGTTCCGCTTTTCCGACGAAGGGTGATTTAATCCGCAAATGTATTGTTTCAGGCAAGAATTGTGCTGCGGGACACCTTTTGGAAAGCGGAAGGAATTGCCGGTATGAGTGCTGCGGGCACTAGCTTTGCCATGGGCCGGGTGCTGCTGGTTTGCAACGACACCGCTGTCATTGAGCACTTGAGAGAAAATATGCAGCGGTTGGCGATTGCCACGGAAGTGTGTGTGCAGACAGAGATGGCTCTTCGTCTCTTGAATCTCAAGAAGTTTGAAGGCGTCATCGTGGACTTCGGGTTGGATAAAGCCGATCAGATATTGGAGCAGATCCGTCTTTCTCCTTCGAATCGAACAGCCGTGACGTTCGCCATCACCGATCCAGGGGCGACGACCGGGCTTGCAGTTCAACCGAATTTCGTGATGGAAAAGCCACTATCCCCGGCTTCTGTCGGCCGGACCCTCAAAGCCGCTTTCGGAATGATCGTGCGCGAGCGGAGGCGTTCGTTTCGTTGTCCTGTCGAACTTCCAGCCGAGATCGAGGCCAATGGCCAACGATCCAATTGCACGCTGGTAAATATCAGTGAGGGCGGCATGGCGATCACGAAAGCTCCGCCGCTAAAGCCCGGCACCACTGTAAGAGTCCTTTTCACCCTTCCGGGAGAACCAGTTCGTTTCAAGATTGAGGCCGAAGTCTGCTGGTATGACGAAAAGGGTCGTGGAGGCTTGCGTTCCCTGCTAATCCCTTCAGAGCAGAAATCCATGCTTCAGGTCTGGCTGGCAGCCAAACTGGAAGAAGACTTGCCCGAATCGGTTGCCCGGCAATTCCGTAGTGAATAGTTACCGATAATAGTTACCGACGACACTCGTCCTTAAGGACAGGTAACTGAGGCCGCGGTTACGTGTCCCCCCGCCGTAACTCTGTCTCGTACTTCGTAACTTGTTGCTTCAACCGGGCCAAACTAGTCTCAATAGCATGTGGCCACACTCTCTGCTGTTCTCCTCCGATGAGGAGGCCTCACGCTCTCTGAGCTGCGCTTTCAGAGATCTGGAATTCGAAGTTGAAACTTGTCCCGAGATTTTCAGCGCGGTGGAGAAAATCACCCGCCGCAGTTTCGATGTCGTGGTTTCCGACTGGAATGAAGGACTGGAAGCCGTATTCCTGCTGAAGACGGTGCGGGAACTGAAAGCCAATCAGACCGCGTTCACCATCGCAATTGCAGGCGAGGACTCCGCGACGGCTGCCCGCGAAGCCGGCGCCGACCTGGTCTTAAGCCGACCGCTGGTGCCGGACGAGGTCAAATATGCGTTGTTGACCAGCGATGCATTTCTGGTCCAGATGAAGTCCTGGTTGCCCCGGACAGGGCAGGCGCCGGTTGGAACTGCGCCGCCGAACCTGCAAGGGACGGTGCCGGCGGCCAGCTCCGCGCAGGAAGGTTTCAGAAGGCAATCTTCTGCAGGCCGCTGCTTCGGATTTGCACCCGCGAGTATGGCCATCCCCTCCGCCTCCGCGACCGCAAAGAGCAGGTGGCTGCGCCGGTGGTTGCCGCGGAATCGATCTTTGATGACGATCTGCTGTATCAGTCGCGAGTGCACAATTCTGTTTCGCGCACCCGAACCAAGCTTTTCGTCGTCCACGACTCTGCCCAAAAAGACTCGAAACCGTGTGTTGCCGGGTTTGGCGATCGCGGTAGCTTTTCTCTCTGTCGGTTATGTATTCAGCGAACCGTTGCGCGGACAGGGCACCACAGCTTCAGTGGCCAAAATGTGCGGACGCGTGCTGGAGCGGACCGAAGCGTGGCTGCATCGTCCCGATGAAGACGCAAGGCCGGCGACTGGTGTCCTGATGGCAGCGAACCAGGGCATGCAGTTTGCGCGCTCGGGTCAGACGGTCGAGCATATTCACGTGGGCTCGGCCACAACGCAGCCTCATGCAGAACCTGCCGCAAGCGCTCCGGAAGTGCCGCCAGTCCCGGCTGAAGCCGAGCCGCCGGTTCAGCCGCAGCCCGGTGCATCCACAAGCAGGGGTCACATTCCGGACAGTTTGAAGACAGCAGCGTTGCAGACTGCGAGCATGCGGAGCGTGGCGACGCGAGTCGCGCCGTCGCTTCTCGCCGCCCTTGAACCCGTGTCCTTGTCCGAAGATCTTTCCCGCCGGTTGCTGCTGCAGAAGGTTCTGCCCAACTATCCCGAACAAGCAGTGAAGGCAAGGCTGCAAGGGGCAGTAGTACTACAGGCCTGGATCGCGCGGGATGGCACTATCCAGGACCTCAAGCTGGTTCGCGGATCTTTTCTTCTCGGGCAGGCGGCCTATCGCGCGGTGAAGCAGTGGCGTTACCAGCCTTATCTGGTCAACGGCCGCGCGGTGCAAGCAGAGACGTTTGTGACCGTAGACTTCAGATTGCCCTAGCCAGCCGGTTGGAAATTCAAAACCAGCCACGGATTTTCGCGGATCTTCACGGATTAACATCTTCAGATCCTTTTCTCTTGCTTTTTTGATCCGTGGGAATCCGCGAAAATCCGTGGCTGGTTTTTGCCTTGCACCAGCCTGATCAACCAGTTCACAACTTTTTACATATTTTCACCCCTGATTGACACTGACTCAGGCTCATTTGACTATGTTTGTCATGGGCCAACGAGATGCCAAGGCATCAGGCCCCAGAAGATTTCAGATGAAAACCAAACGGTGGAACGAAAAAACGCGACTGCTCCTGACCCTGGAGCTCGCTGTCATTTTGCCCGCCGCCGCCCTGGTGCTCCTGAGCGCATGGCATGTGCAGCACATTCAGCGCGACCGCGCGGTGGAAGCTGCCATTCAGCGCGATTTCAGCCAGGTGCTGACCATCTCGGAGAAGCAGATTAACCATAAAGCTTACGAACTTCTGGACGACGTGCGCATGGATTTCCCCACTCCGAGTGAGGCATGCGCTCCAACGCTGGACAAGGTTCTGGCTGCACATCCCTACGCCGCACACGTCTTCATGTACTCCCCCGAGACCGGGATGATCTTCAGTTCGCGAGCCGACCGGCTTAAAGATGCGTCATTTCGCAGCGAGGGCAATACGCTGAACCAGATGTATGACGGCTGGCTGAAGATGGACTTCAAGGACATGACTGAGAAGTTGGCGCATTCTGAGAAAAAAGGAATGCCCTACATCTTCGAACCGGAGTGGGCGCCACGAGGCGATAAGCATGTCTACCAGTCCGTCGGAATTTTTCTAATGAAAGATCCGAAGACAGGAAATCCAGCGATCGGCGGAGTAGCTTTCGACGCTGAATATCTGCGAGACCGGTTCTTCCCCGAAATGCTGGACGATTTGATCTCCCGCAACGTCAACGACGCCCAGACCGACAAGAACCATGCAGTCATGATGCTGCGCGGCAAATATGAATCAACGGCTCTGGCGCAGTCGAGTGGATGGGACGATGGCGCGCCTGAAGCGGAGAGGAATCTGGAAGGCGCATTCCCTGGATTAACCCTGGCCATCAAGCTGCGCGGCACGACGCTGGCAGCCATCGGCGAACGCTTCGCGCGTATCAGTTTTCTGACCCTCGCGGCCCTTTCCCTGGTGCTGGCGGGTGGAATTGCGCTGACCTATCGCAACGTCACCAAGGAGATGGCGCTGGCGCGGCTGAAATCAGATTTCGTTTCCAATGTCTCGCATGAGCTGCGCACGCCGCTTTCCTTGATCCGGCTTGTACGCGGAGACGCTGGAGATGGGACGGCTTACCAGTCCGGAAAAATATCAGGAGTACTACTGCATCATCCGAAAAGAGAGCGAACGCCTGACCGCTCTGATCAACAACATCCTCGATTTCTCGCGCATCGAGGCTGGCCGCAAAGAGTATGACTTCCGCGAAACCGATATGAGCGAACTGGTGCACAACACGCTCGATTCCTATCGCTACCAGTTGGAGCAGAGCGGCTTTCAGTTTGAAGAGAAGATTGACGACGTGCCGCCCATGCGCGTGGATCGCGAAGCCATGGCACGGTCGTTACTGAACCTGGTGAACAACGCCCTGAAGTATTCGCAGGACAGAAAGTTCATCGGCGTGAATCTCTATCGCGACAATGGCTCGGTGAAGCTGGAAGTGGTGGACCAGGGCATCGGGATCCCGCAACAGGAGCAGCAGAAGATTTTCGAGAAGTTCTACCGCGTCGGTGACCCGCTGGTGCACAACACGAAAGGCAGCGGACTGGGTCTGTCGCTGGTCCGCCATATCGTGACCGCCCACGGCGGCGAAGTAGCGGTTGACAGCGCACCCGGGCAGGGCAGCAAGTTCACGATCGTGCTGCCGGTCAATCCGGTGCGGAACGGCGGTACAGCAGTATCGGCCTAAGAAGCAGTCGTCAGTCTTCAGTCGTCGGTCTTCAGCATTAGCGTGTCAGCCTTGGGATTGGCTGACGCCTGACGACCGACGACAGCGCGCGACGAGCGAAGCTCGGTAGAGGAAGCAAGGACTGTTGCACATGACCAGAATCCTCATTGTCGAAGACGAGCCCAACATGGTGGCAGGCTTGCGCGACAACTTTGAATTCGAGGGATATGACGTCATCACCGCGCCCGACGGCGTGGCCGGACTGGAACGTGCACTGAAAGAAGCTCCCGACCTCGTCATTCTGGACGTGATGATGCCGCGCATGAGCGGCCTTGATGTCTGCAAACAGCTCAAAGCCAAGCGGCCTTCGGTGCCGATCATCATGCTGACGGCGCGCGGTCAGGAAGTGGACAAAGTAGTGGGTCTCGAACTGGGCGCGGACGATTACGTCACCAAGCCATTTTCCATCCGCGAGTTGCTGGCGCGGGTGAAGGCTGTACTGCGCCGCGCCAAGAGCCTGCCCAAGGAACAGGAGCAGTATTCCTTCGGCGAGGTTGAGGTAAATCTGAAAAGTTGCCAGGTGTCACGTAGTGGCAAGGCGATGGATTTCTCGTCCAAGGAGTTCGAGCTGCTGAAATATTTTCTGTGCCATCCCGGCGAGACTCTGAGCCGCGATCGCCTGCTCGAGGATGTCTGGGGATACGACCGCTTTCCGACTACGCGCACCGTCGATGCGCACATCGTGCGGTTGCGGCAGAAGGTGGAACCGAAGCCGGAGGAGCCGCGCTTCATCCTGACTGTGCATGGAACGGGGTACAAGTTTGTTGGCTAATACGGAGATGATTGTGCCGCAGATCAGTAAAATTCCAGTGACGCCATACGTGAGTCATCCGATGCTCGGCCCCGTGAAGCAGACCAGCGGGAGCACGCCGATCCGGGTGGACGATTCCGCGCTGATTCGCCAGGCCCAGCAGGGCAACACCGCGGCGTTCGAAGAACTGGTGCGGCAGTATGATCGCGCCGTGCTCCGTCTTGCCATTCACCTGACTGGATCGCCGGAAGATGGGCAGGACATTTATCAGGAAGCATTCCTGCGGGCATACATCAATCTGGCGCGCTTCCGCTTCGAGTGTTCGTTCTACACCTGGATCTACCGGATCGTGACCAATCTGTGTCTCGATCATTTGCGCAAAAAGAATTCTCGCGGCCGGGACTTGCATACCACAACTTCTCCTGACGGCGATCAGGAAGACGTACTCGATCGCGTACCGGATCACAGTCCGTCCGCCAGTCCGGAGCGAAGCTTCGCCGGACGCGAATTGCAGCAAACCATTGTCCGCGCATTAGGCCGTCTTTCGCCCCGCGAGCGGATGGTGTTCGAACTCAAGCACTATCACGGCATGCGGTTGCGTACCGTCGCTGGAATGCTGAATACCACCGAAGGTACGATCAAGAACACGCTCTTCCGCGCCACCCACAAATTGCGCACCCAACTCGCTGAAGTTCGCTGAATTCTCTACAGACCCTGTACGGGCGGATGTCCCCATCTGGCCGCCGGGGCGAAGCTCCGCTTTCTCTTGCTCCCCAAAAAACCTGTCGAGCTATGCTCGACTGGGCAGATGAGGACATCTGCCCCTACATGGTTCATGGTGCTTTACTCAGGTCGGGATCGAACGCCTGGTCCAGATAGATCCACAGAACGCGGGCGAACAGCGAAATGCCCGGAGCCAGAGGCAGGAAGATTACCACCGCCCAGACGACGGCTTTAGTGATCCACCAACCAGTCACGAGCCCAAAGCAGCAGCGCGATCAGAGCAATGATTACCAGGGCCAGGCCAAAGCTGATGTACATCGCACCCAGGAAGTATCCTTCTTCCCGTTGAAACTTGAGGCCGCAGACCGAACAACGCGGACTCATCCTGGGGAATCCCCGAAAAATCGAGTAGTCGAAAATTGTGCCCTGCCGGCAACGGGGACAAAGCTGCCGGAGAATTGCACGCAGAGTGGAGGAGTTGGTCGGTGCTCTTCATGTCGTGGTTCTGGAAGCAGTGTAGTCTTCCCTGACTACGTGGGGACAGCCGCTCTCGGCTGTCCGGCCGAACGCAGTTCGGCGAAAGATCGTTGCTGTCTCTGGTAGAGCGCCTCTGGAGCAGTGACTCGCTCTGCTCGACTATGCGCCTGTAGAACAAATCAAAAGCTTGCGTGGGATAAAAGCAGTTCTTAGTTCTCGGTTCTCAGTTTTGGGCGCTTTAGTGTCTCGACTGGGACACAACGATGGTCATTGCCCAGTCGCTGCCACCCTGGGGCGTGGTTGTTTCAGTTTGCGGACGGCGATTGTGCGGCAGCGTTGGAATCGACCACGGGTTGTGCGCTGCCAGACGCGATGCCCTTGTCTTCGGGCAGAGCGTCGTCGGCAACAACCATCTGAGCTTTCGGGGCCTCCGCATGGGCGGCGCGAGCTCGGCGGGCAATCTCTCCCAAAGACGGGTTCATTGGCGGCAATGCTTTAGGTTGGACCTGAGGGGTCCGTTGCTGCGGAGAGCCGGTAGCAATGAATTGGTCGGTCGAAATCTTGGTTTCGGCAATAGTCTGCTGCGGAACTACAGCGCGCTTCGGTTCCTGAGCAAATAGCGGCGTAACCAGCACCAGGCCTGCGATGAGCAACTGCGGCAACGTTTTCATAAGATCCTGCCCCCTGATACCTGGATATGAAGCAAGTTTAGGCCCAGGAGCGCGAGGATCTATACTATTGAAAACACTGTAGATAGAAGAGGCAATGTCGGCCAGCCGCTGGGGATGGAAGATGTTTTCCCTTGCTCCGGGGAAGCAATTTTCCCTGCCAACACAAAGTCAGAACGACCCTTTAGACTGGATCGTCATGTCACTTCCTTCCATCTCGGGGGCGAACCCTGCAAACGAGTCGCATCTGGTCAGGATCCCGGAAGGTTGGTTCGCCATGGGATCCGAGTCTGGGCAAGACAATGAACGTCCGGTTCACCGGGTTTGGGTCGATGAATTTCAGCTCGCGTCGTGCGCTGTGACCAATGCGGAGTACGCGCGTTTTGTGATGGCGACCGGAAATCCGCCGGCGCCGTTTTGTGACAACCCTGATTTCAGTGATCCACGACAACCTGTGGTCGCGGTTTCGTGGTTCGAAGCGGTTCAGTATTGCGAGTGGCTGAGTCAGTGCAGCGGGCCTGAACTATCGCTTGCCGACCGAGGCAGAGTGGGAGCGGGCGGCTCGCGGCGGCGTCGAAAATCAACTTTATCCCTGGGGAGACGCTCCGCCGCAGTCATTGCCGAATTACAAGACACGTTGGCTGAAAGGGCCCGAGCCGGTCGCGCAGTACGGGCCCAATGGTTTCGGCTTGTATCGACATCTGCGAAAATGTTCACGAGTGGTGCAGTGACTGGTATGACGCGAATTATTACGCAGTGTCACCCGAACGAAACCCGCCTGGTCCGGAGCAAGGCGTACGTAGAGCTTCGCGCGGCGGATCCTGGCGGCATCACGTGAAAGCAAGTCGCTGCGCAGCGCGCTCCAGCATCCCGCCGGAATTTCACTATGCCGATTACGGATTTCGCGTGGCTGCAACTCGTAGCGCCGGCGTCCCGTCCTCGCTAGATCCGAAACAGCCTAGTTCCGGCTTGATCCCGTTCCCGCCAGCCAGCGGAAAAACATATTGACCAGCGCGAGGACGATCGCGCCGACGAAGGCAGCGCCGAACGTGTCCACATGAAAACCCGGCACGACGGCTGAGGCAAGTTCGATCATGGCCGCGTTGATCACCAGCCAGAACAGTCCCAGCGTCAGCAGGACCAGGGGGAAAGTTACGATCTTGAGGAATACTCCCAGGGTGGCGTTGACGAAGCCAATCACCAGCGCCGCGATCAACGCCGCCAGCGGTCCGCTGACGTGAAAACCCGGTACCAGGCGGGCGACAATCCACACCGCCAGCGCACTCAAAGCCCAGTTAAGGAGATGTTTCATAGCCTTCTCCGAAAGCAACGCTGACTATAGACTGCCTCACTGGCGGCGTGCAACTTGCTGCGATTTATCTCTTCGAGGTGAAGAATTCGCCACGGATTTTCACGGATCTCACGGATTTTTCTTTTCGATGTTGATCCGTGAGAATCCGTGTAAATCCGTGGCCAGGTCCCGAGTTTAGGGACGTTCTTTCCGCCGTAGCAGGGCTGCACCGATGGCCCCGCCCAGTCCGGAGAAGATCACGAAAGCAAGCAGTACACCGATCAGGCAGATTGTCAGAAGCACAACGATGCCTTGAGGAGTCTTGAAAAATTCCATGACTTGTTGTGCCTGCGGGTCCGGATTGCGCGCCGCAGCTTGCTGCATTCCTTCCATCAGCTTTTCGCGGATGGCATCTCCGGCATGGAACACGACGGCGCCGATCGACAGCAGTGCGGCAAAAATGCCTGCGCCGAGGATCCCGCTCACCATGCCCAGGCGCACTCCCATCCACGGAGTGACGTTCGCCACCGGCAGGCGGCGCCGGTAAAACACAACGGATAGAGTTCCGCCGATCACCATGCCCAGTCCAAATCCAGCCAACGGGGTCATCATCAGCACGGCCGAGATTAGTCCGGCCAGTGCGGCGGCAGGAAGAGCCTGCGACCACGCAAGTCCTCGTGGTCAGGGACGACGTAAAGTAGGGCTGCAAAGACGGAGCAGAAGAATCATCAGCAACGGGTGAAGGCGTGTAAGGCTCAGGAACCGCAACCCGAATCTGCGGTGCGCGGCACTGCGGGCAGAATGCAGTCCCTTGCTCGACGGCCGCGCCACATTGATGACATGGATACTCCACTGAGTTTCAAGTTACAGTACGGCGGCGAGCAGAGGCAAGGAAGGCGGGAAGAGATTTCAGATTGGAGATTTTAGATTTCAGATTTGAAAACCTGTGTATGGCCGCTGACCTTAAGTCTTTGAAAATCTGAAATCTAAAATCTCAATCTGAAATCTCTTCAAATCGTGTCTTTCCCCTTGCGCATGCGAATGTACACCAGTCCGAAGTCCGATCCTTTGCCATCGTCTCCCGGTTTGATCGAGACGATGTGCTGGTTCGGTTCTGTGCCAACTTTCAGTTCGATCGTCTTTCCGTTCTGGTCACCCTCACACTTCAGCTTCGAGTCATCATCGGAATCGCCCGTATTCATCTTGGCGTGAGGGCTGTCGTGGTTGGGATGGCACTCCAGCACGCTGCCGTATCTCTTGAGTTCGTCCTTGTAGTAATCCACAAGCTTGGCCGGAGGATCGTCAGACACGTATTCCATAGCCACGACCTTGAGGCCAAACAGGCTGCTCGAAATGTTGATGTGGGCGTTGTTATCGTGGTCATTGTCGCCTTTCTCTTTCTTGCGTGCGCCCGGATAGACCGCCAGGCCAACGTCGCGGACATCGGGGTCGTTGGCGACATGAAGAGCGCCCATCGGTGTCTCGATATCAACTTTTTTCTCTTTTCCCTCGCTGTCTTTTTTTACATTGACGTTGCACCCGGGCAGAGCCAGCAACGCCGCGAAAGCTAGAGCAAAAACGAAGACGGGCGATGTATTAATGTTGAACCGCTTGAGTGTGCGCATGTTGAGGTCCTTCTTCTGCGATTTGTGCTGCACGCTCGATGCCGGCGCCGCGCTGAGCGATGTTGGGAATGCTGACGGGCAAATGGCCCCGAATGGCGATCTCGCCAAAGAGCGCTTTGACCGCGCTGATTTCTGAAATGCCGGCGTTCGAAAACGTGCAAAGATAATTCTGTATCGCGGGAAAATCCTGCGCGACGTAGGGATTCCCCATGGCGATCACAGCAGTCTTCTCCGCCGCGTGATCCAGGACGGCTTGCAGCAGAGCGCCGCTGGCATCGTTGAGCGAAACCGAGTTGGTCAAACCGTTTGCACTCTTCATGGCCTTGCCTGCTGTGGGCACAACATACACCGCCGCAATCACGGCCTGTGCCTGTTCGACTGCATTCAATATCTGCTCTGACATCGCGCTTGCTATCCGCGGATCCGCATAGATCACATTGGCATCGGGCACGCGCGCTTTGATCGCACGCTCCAGAGCGCGGCCGGATTCGGTGCGCACGTCTTCGGACAGCACCAGCGCAACGATTCCATTGCGCACTTCGTCCACATGTTGATACGGAAGTCCGGCCTTCACAGTTCCCGATTGTTTCAAGGGCAGCAGCTTGCCGTTGTCGCGGACCAGGGTGACGGCGTCATCGGCAATCTGCTGTCCCATGGCCAGGTTCTCAGGCTTGCCGACGATTTCAGGAAGCTCGTCGACGTCCACCAGGCGGGCCTTGTTCAGTCCCAGTGCGGCTTTTGCCTTCAACAACTTGAGGACCGACGCATCCAGCCGGCCGGCGGGAATTTCTCCGCTCTTTGCAGCCTCGAGCATGGAGTTGTACGACGCATCGAGGTCGGCGGGAATGATCAGCAGATCGTTTCCGGCTTTGAAGGCTTCCACGGCGGCGCGCCCGATGTTGGCGGAATAAAGGCGAGTGAGGCCCGCCATGTCGAGAGCGTCGGTCACCACGATCCCCTGATATCCAAGCTCGTGTTTCAGCAGATCGGTGACGACCGCAGGGGAAGTCGTCGCCACGCGATTGGGATCGGGCTCCAGCGCGGGCACGGTCACGTGCGCCACCATGATGGAATCGACTCCGGCGGCAATCGCTTTGCGGAACGGCGCGAGTTCGACGGAGTTCAGACGCGCCCGGTCCCCGGTGACCTGCGCGACGCTGAGGTGGGAATCGGTTGCGGTGTCGCCGTGGCCGGGGAAGTGTTTTGCCGTGGTCATCATTCCGGCGGCGCGTGCTCCGCGAATGTAGGCCGCGACCATGTCCCCAACCTGCTCGGGATCTTCTCCGAACGAACGCGTATTGATGATGGGATTCGCCGGGTTGGAGTTGACGTCGGCGTCGGGAAAGAAATTCCAGTGGATGCCGACGGCGCGAGATTCCTCGGCAGTGATGCGGCCGAAGGCTTTTGCGTAATCTTCCTTGCCGGCCGCGCCGAAGGCCATGGCGTGCGGAAACTGCGTTGCGCCCCGAAGACGCATGGTGACACCGCGCTCGAAATCAGCGGCGAACAGCAGTGGAAGTTTGGAGTCTTTCTGTAAACGGTTGAGAAGTTCAGCGGCCTCATAGGGCTCACTGCGATAGAGAAACGGAGGCTCCCACGGCACCGTCATGGCGAATGCGCCGACGTGATACTTGTTCATGGTGTCGCGGAGTTGCAGGTACTCGGGGCTGTTGACGTTGAGGAACTCGGCCCGCACCCAGACCATGAAAAGCTGTCCTACTTTTTCCTCGAGAGAGAGCTTGCGCAGCGTCTTCTCCGCCCACTTTTCGCCGCCGTGGTCGAGATAGATGGGACCGGCGTGTTGGTATTTTTCCTTGGCGAAGCCGGGCAGGCTGATGGACAGCAGCAACAGGAAAACAGGCAAAAATCGGAGCATAAAAGGACGATAGCACGAAAGTTTTCCGGCTCTACGTTAGTCCTTGTGGGCGCGAACCTTGGCGAACTCTTCTACCCGCTCGCGCACGCTGAGCACGTGCCTGGGCAGACTTCAGGCGGCTGCCTTCTTCCAGGAGGGGAACCAGTTTGTCGAACTCCGGCCCGGAATGCGATCCGGTGATGACGATGCGAATGGGGTGAAACAATTCTTTACCTTTTGCGCCGGTCTCGGCTTTCACTTCGTTCACCAGGAGCTTGAAGCATTCGGATGTGAGTTTCCCGGTCTTCGCCGATTCATCTTCGAGGATCTTGACCGTGAATCTGGCGAAGACCGCATCTGTATTCGGCCACGCGAGCACCTCGGCGTTGTCCGGCGAGGAAAGAGCGGCCTTGGCATCCCAGTTGAAGATCAGCGCCGCACGATCTGGGAGCTGATCGAGGCGATCGACGGAAGGCGCCAGCAATTGCGTGACTCCCGTCAGCCAGGATTGGATGTCCTCGTCAATCTGAATTTGCGGAAAGCTTTCCGCGCTCAGCCACTTCGCGTCTTTCAGCTCGATGTAGCCCGCTTTGGAGAAGAACCATGCCGCGAGAGCAGTAAGATTTCCCACCGGCCAGGTCTTTATGTAGTGCCGGTTCAGCCAGTACAGCTTCTCCATGTCGAAGACGGCGGCGGAAGGCGTGACGCGCTTCAGCGAAAATTCCTTCTTCAATTCTTCGGAACTGAACAATTCACGAGTGCCGCCGCTCGGCGCCCATCCCAGAAGCGCCAGATAATTCACCAGCGCCTCGGGAAGCACACCCATGTCGCGGAAGTTGGCGATGGAGGTGGCTCCGTGGCGCTTGGAGAGGCGTTCACGATCGCTGCCCAGAATCGTCGAAAGATGGGCGAACTCCGGTACCGGCCAGCCCAGCGCTTCGTACAGCGCGACCTGCTTCGGCGTGTTCGAGAGATGATCGTCGCCGCGGATGACGTGCGTGATCTTCATCAGCGCGTCGTCAATCACCACCACGTAGTTGTAGACCGGCATCCCGTTCGAACGCAGGATGATGGGATCGCTGACCACTTCGTTCGAGAACTCGACGTCGCCGTGCACGATGTCGTGAAAGCGGATGGGATGCTCGGGAATTCGCGAGCCGGATGGCGCAGGACTCTCCGGCGGTCCGCCGTTGGCCGGCTTCCGCAGGATCGATCGCCCGGCACTTCCCGGAGTAGATAGGCTGGCGATGCTCCGCCTGGGCACGCTCGCGTTCCTTCTGCAACTCTTCCTCAGTACAGAAACACAAGTAGGCCTTGCCCTGATCGACCAGACGCTCGGCATGTTCGCGGTAGACATCCAGACGTTCGGACTGGCGATAGGGAACATACGGGCCGCCCAGATCTGGTCCTTCGTCCCAGTCGAGACCCAGCCATTTGAGATCGGCGATGAGTTGGTCTTCGTAGCGGGCTTCGCTGCGTTCGACGTCCGTGTCCTCGATGCGGAGCACCATGGTCCCGCCGCTTTGCCGGGCAAAAAGCCAGTTGAAAAGGGCAGTGCGCGCATTGCCAACGTGCAGTTGGCCGGTGGGAGACGGAGCAAAACGAACGCGGACAGGGGAGTTTGGAGGTCACCAAAAGATGTTAGCAGACCACCACAGCCCACGTAGGGGCAGGTGTCCCACCTGCCCGGCGGAGCGAAGCTCCGCGATAGGTGTTGCCTGGGGACGCGAGATAAGAACAACACCAACACCAACGGCGGCGGACAGGAGTGTTCGCCCCACACGTGGCTACGTAGTCCGTGGTGGCGCGGCGCCATGTAGGTTCTGGTGATGCGGTCGTGCCAGCAGAGTCGTCTTCGTCGAGGAAGCACCAGGCGTAGCCGAGTCCTAGCGATAATCCTGAGAGCATCGACGTCAGCACGCGCCAGCGGCGGACACGGAGCGGCACCGGGCTGCCGTCAAAGCGGTGCAACTCGAGTTTGGCCAGCTTCAGGCCCGGCGTAGTTCCGCTGTAAACCAGCAACAGATACTGATAGGCGGACCACAGCGCGCCGACGAGAAGAACGCCGGCTCCGGCAATTTTGGCGAGCGGAGGAATCTCCGCGGCAAAGCGGTAAAAGACGTATGCAAAAGCCGCGAATGCCGACATCACCAGCGCGAAATCGATGGCGGAAGCGGCCATGCGCCGGGCCATGGGTGCGGCCTGCAAGGGAATCTCGAAGCCGGGACGTCGTTCGTTCTCCGGTTCCTCAACCGGCTCGATCAGAATGCCTCCGAGGGCCGGTGGCGGAAACGCCAGCTCCGGAGCTTCGATGATTCGAGGACGATCGAATACCGGCTCAGCCAGTTCATCCAGCGCCCTCGGTGCCGGGTTGTAGCTGGCAAACTCGATGATCTTGGCTGTGGTTTCCGTGGTCACGGCGGGAACGATCCGCGGAAGGGCTCACCGGCTCCGCCAGCGTGATGCGGGGAGCCGCGGCCGAATGCACGTAGTCCACGGTTTCCCGCGCGGTATGGACAGGCGGCGGTGCGGGAGGCTCCATCGGTGCAGGTGCAGAGCTGGAAATCGGATCAGGCTCGAACTTCAACTGCAGCGAGGGATAGCGTGGCTCCCGGGTACGGCGACGCGCCCGGTAATGATTCAATCGCTCTGCGACTTCGCGACGCCACGAGTCAGGATCCACCGGCGCTTGCAGTTCAGCTTCCGCCGGAATCGGGACCGCGATATCCGAAGTCTCCGCTTGCATCTCGCTCGCGCCAGATGGCGTTTCCTGTTCTATGCCATGGGTGCTTTCAGATGCTTCATCTTCGACGATAAACCGCCGGATGACAGACCTGGGCTGACCGCCGAGGCGGTTTGCTCCAGGCTGGCAGCAAATTGTTGCTCGCTGGCATCGTACGCTTCAGGATCGATCAGATTTGCTGAAGCGTTTTCGTCTTCATCTGCGGGAACATCGGGTTCGAATCTTGGTTTCATGAAGGAGTGATTGGGCCCTGGTGAGCTTTCAGCAGCAGAGCCATAGCAATGTGGCAAAACCGTAACTGCTTCCGCACAAAAATACAGATCCGCAAAAACCAGATTGCGTGCAAACTCGGCGCCTTATTTCGACCTTGTCCTCGAATGTACCTCGAACTTTGCCACTCGGGCTGGAGCGTGCTAACGTCAAGTTATCCCTGCGTGGATCTTCTCACTCGGGGCTTCGTCCGCTTGCGATGACATCCCGCACTCGATTCCTTATCACGGCGGCGTTTGTTTGTCATCTGCTACTCGCGTTGCCCGTAGTAACCAGCCAGTTGCTTTTCGCCTCCGACACGCCGAAAGCGCAGTCTTCTGCGCCATCGGCTCCCTCGTCTGTCCGAGAGCAGGATGTCACCATCCGCGCCCTGCAGCAGGAAAAAGACGGCACCGTGTTCAAGCTTCGCGGCCAGGCCGAGATCCACTACGGTACTTACATTTTGTACGCCGACTCGGTCGACTACAACTCCGACACCGGAGCATCGGTCGCGGACGGCCACGTCGTGCTCGACGGAGGTCCCAACGACGAGCATGTCGAGGCCACGCATGCCACCTACAACGTCCGGTCGGAGTTTGGACGATTCGAACACGTGGTTGGGACGACCGGCATGCATCTGCGGGGAAAGCGGATGGTCCTGACCACTTCGAATCCGTTTGCCTTTACCGGACGAGTGGTGGAGAAGACTGGTCCCGATCATTACGTGGTTTACGACGGGACCATCACCACCTGTGAGTTGCCGCGTCCCAAATGGGAGTTCAATGCGCACAAGATCGTCGTGGAGGTGGGCGGGAATGCGACCATCTATCACAGCGCATTCAAGATCGAAGGTGTTCCAGTCTTTTATTTCCCCTTCGCCACTCACCCGATAGAGCGCGAACCCAGACAGACAGGGTTTCTCATTCCCAACATTGGAAACTCATCCATCAAGGGGACCATCTTCGGGGACTCAGTGTTTTGGGCGATCAATCGCAGCATGGACCTGACCGCCGGAGCGGAATATTTCACTCGGCGCGGCTGGGCGCCGCAGATCGAGTTTCGCGCCCGGCCCAGCGAAAAATCCTACATGGAGCTGAACTATTTTGGCGTTTTCGATCGTGGCATCGGAACACCGCCGGTCGATCAGGGCGGACATGAGGTGAAACTCAACGCCGAAGACACTTTCGGACATAACTTCCGCGGCGTGGCCAGCATCGATTATCTGAGTTCGTTCGTTTTCCGCCTGGCCTTCAACGACGTATTCACCCAGGCGGTAAACTCCGAGGTTAAGTCAGAAGCTTTTCTTTCCAACGCTACTCGCGGTTTTTTCTACAACAGTTCCGCGCAACGCTATCAGAACTTCGAAAGCACAACTCCCGGCGACGTCATCACCATACTTCACGCTCCGAGTTTTGAGTCTTCGAGCGTTGACCATGCGATTGGGCGCTCTCCGTTTTACTGGTCCTATGACGTGGCAGCTGAAGGGCTATCCCGCAGCGAGCCCTCATTTCGGACCGCGCCACTGGTAGGACGTTTCGATCTGCGTCCCACACTGTCTCTTCCGCTGTTGACGCACGGTTGGTCAGTGCGGCCTGAGCTGGCCCTGCGAGAGACTTTCTACACCCAGCAACTTGTTCCCAGCAGCGGCAGCGTCGGCGTGGCGCAGAGCGATGTGATCAATCGCAAGGCGGTTGAGGGGTCGGTAGAAATTCGCCCTCCGTCGCTGGAGCGTGTCTACGACCGCGAAGTCTGGGGACGCAAATGGAAGCACGTGATCGAGCCTCGCGCCACGTATCGTTACGTCACCGGCGTCGACAATTTCGCCCGCATCCTGCGTTTTGACGAGCGCGACATTCTGAGCAATACCAGCGAAGTCGAATATGCCGTGGTGAACCGGCTCTACGCCAAGCGCATGTCGGACAAAGCGGAAGACTGCGACGCCAATGGCATGTCGATGCTGACGATTGGCCGTCCTGCGGCGGCGAGCAGCGTTCCATGGGAGCGGCCTCAGGAGCGCGGTGAAATTCCTTGCGTGGCGGAACCAAAAGTGCGGGAAGTCATCACATGGGAGTTGGCCCAGAAATACTTTCTTGATCCAACTTTCGGAGGAGCGCTGGTTCCGGGGCAAAGGAATGTGTTCACCACGACGGCCGATTTTACGGGCATCGCTTTTCTGAACGAGGCCCGGCGACTGTCACCGTTGATCTCCCGGCTTAAATTCCAGGCCACCAGCCGGACCGAAGCCGAATGGGACATCGACTATGACTTCAAGCACGACCGCATCAATGCCAGCACGGCATTCGTGAACTATCGCTTCGGCCCCTACACCATCGGCGGGGGGCGATGCGTATCTGCTGGCTCCCAGCGATACGCCCACGCCCGCCGCACAACAGGCTTTCAATCAATTCCGCGTGCTCTTCGGTTACGGACAGCCCAACAAGCGCGGATTCAGCGGCGCCACCAACCTGGGCTTTGACGCGAATCTCGGCTTTCTTCAGTACGCGGCCGTGCAGACTGCCTACAACTGGGACTGCTGCGGCCTCAGCGTCGAGTATCGCCGCTTCGCCCTGGGATCGGTTCGCAACGAAAACCAGTTCCGCTTCAATTTTGCTCTCGCGAATATCGGCTCCCTGGGAAATCTGCGTCGCCAGGAAAAGCTGTTCTGAGAGATGTGGGCGCGAGCGTCTAGCCTGGCTGGCCGCCGTTGGAGTGACTGGGTGGAGCAGGCCTTCAGGCCTGCATACAGGGGCATGTGTGTTTTGGGCTTTAGCCCTTGAGGTACCTCAGCGGCTGAAGCCGCTCGGCGTTCCTGTTGCAATGCAGCGCTGAAGCGCTGCTCCACCCAAAATCAAAACTGGCAGAGCTATGCTCCTCTGGACAGCCGAGGGCGGCTGTCCCACGTGTTATTGGACGGTCACGGTGACCGTCGCCGTGCTGCGTCCGTATTGATTGGTGGCGTAGAGCGTGTAGGTCGTAGTTTGTCCAGGCTGAACAGTCACGCTCGTGCCTCGTACCGCACCCACCTGCGGCGAGACGATGACATAGCCGGCATTGCTGACATCCCAGGTCAGAGTCGCGCTGGTTCCCGAACTCACGCTGGTTGGACTTGCTGAAAAAGAATTGATAGTCGGTGCTGATCCTTGCGGGACGTTTGACCCGGTGTAAACCGTGCCCAGTTGCACTACTTCAAACGCGGAAGCTGGAACCTGCCCCAGATTGTGCAGATCGTCGTTGTCCCAGCGACTGTCGGGCGCGCCGCTGATGTACATGGCGCTGCCGTTGTCGGCCATGATCAGTCCGTACTTCTTCATGGCGGTGAGGATCACCTGCATGTTGGTCGAAAATCCGGAAATGTCATAGCCCGGATTTCAGACGCAGGCGCATGCCCATGGGCGGCGCATTCGCGCTGGTAGAGTTGCCCGCCGCATGCGTGGCCGGCAAGCACCATCGCGGCCTTGCTCTGCGGCAACGTAAAGCGGATCGCGTGCTGAATCTGTCCGGCGGCTACTTCGTCGTAACGCACCAGGCCGGGAAAGATCGGCAAGCCGGCAGCATCGGCGGAAGTCCACGTCCACGGACGCTGTTCGTTGGCCAGTAAATCCCAGACTGCTGCCGACGCGGCGTTCCAGGTCCCATTTCCGTTGGGATAAGAACTGTACAACTCGTAGAGAAAGCAATTGCTGTTATCCAGGACGAGCACATGGCGATCGCCACTGCCCGGATTTGGGATCGCCCTCGATCGGCGCGCTTGCAGGTACTGGCATCGGCCCGGGATCGCTTTCGTCTCCATAAGCGGTAAACGTGATGCCGACCGGCGTTTGAGAATCTGCTCACCACCGAGTACGGAATTCCGATATTCGAACCCTGATATTGTCCCGAGCCAAAATCGGCATGCATACCGACGGTCGGTCCGATGAAGTTGATGATGGCGCTGGAGTTCGAATCCACGGGCGAGCCGGAAATATCCTGGTTCCAAAGATTGTCGCTGCCGAAAGGGACGAAATCCATTGAGGCTGGCGCCTTGTCCGGTGCTCATCGCGCTGCAAGCGCTCTGGGTCGCGCCCGATCCGGATCCTCCAGAACCCGAACCGCCCGAGCCACTGCCTCCAGATCCGCTCCGTCCCCGATCCGCTTCCCGCCGCTGCCGGAGCCACTTCCACCAGTGTTCAGAGTCGAACCCGTTGTGCCACCGCCACAATTCGAGCAGGCAAGTGCCAGTGCCAGCGCGGCCGTGGCGGCCAGCAGTCTCATCGCGGAAAAATGCATGCCGCTATTGTCACAGGAAATGCAGGACAAGCCATGTGATCTGAGGCCATGTCCCGCGGAAAATTGGGACATGTACTCTTAGCATCTGGCGAGGCAGTGAATTGAGCGAGGGAGTCGAAAACAAAGTGGCACGGAGCGACGTTTTGAACGGTAACGCCGCCCCATGCAGTGATTGAATTGCTTTTTTATGCGGTGCGTGGCCCCATTACAAAGTGCAGGATCAGGGAGATGACCGCAAACACGAGCAGCAAGTGGATCAGTCCACCTGCCACGTGAAACACCGTGAAACCGCCGATCCACGCTACCAGCAGGACCACGAATAAGATTGTCCAGATGCTCATCGTATTTCTCCTTAGAGTATTACCGCGCTTCATCCATTCAGATGCGCGCACCAGAAAAACGTACATCTGAAGCAGAGAGGAAACCGTACCGTGGATGCTGTATGCGGCCCGAAATAATTACTCAGGGTCGCGCAAGCGCAAACAACTTCTGATGTCTACCTGTATTGGGTCAGTTCACGAACGCTTCAATCTGAGGCTGTCCTTCGTGAACCTTCGTGTCCTTTGTGGTTGATGTTTTTTCAAACTGATCCACTATCAAGCATGCCGGTGGCAGGGCCACAAGGGCTATGCCATACTTGAATCGCGCAAGAGAGGCAACCGTCAGAACTGTCAAGTCGGCCCCGTAGCTCAATGGATAGAGCATTCGGCTTCTACCCGAAGGGTTGCAGGTTCAAATCCTGCCGGGGTCACCATCTCAACAGCCAAATCGGTTGCGCTTCGATCCCGCCTGAAATAACCTCTGTGACTCTACGCGGCGTTTGCATCGTGTATACGAAAGCCATGCAGGGCAAAAATCGCTGGTTGGAACTCGGGATTCTCGCTGCTCTATTGCTTGCTGGCGCGGCGGGATTCGCGCACGCGGAAACCGGTCAGGAGGCATGGCTGCGCTATGCACCCTTGGAAAAGTCTGCACGTTCAAAGTACAAATCACTTCCTGCGACTGTCGTGGCTTTGGGAGATTCTGTCGTCGTCACGACGGCGCAAGACGAAATGGTCCGCGGCATTGCGGGAATGCTTGGCAGATCTTTGCGGAAAGAGAAGAGCATTCGCGAAAGAGCAATCATTCTTGGAACTGTTGAGGAGATTCGTAAACTGACGCCAGATTTTCAGCCTTCTGAACAGGTTGTTGCAGATGGCTTTCTCCTCACTACTACTCAAATCCACGGCTTCAATTGTCTTGTCGTTACTTCGACGACAGATCGCGGCGTTTTGTACGGCGTCTTCGCCCTGCTGAGCAAAATTGCGCGTAATGAAAACGTAACAACTCTCAACCAGTTGGAGCAGCCGCAAGTCCCGATTCGCTGGATCGATCAGTGGGACAACCTGAACGGCACAATCGAACGTGGATACGCTGGCCCATCCATCTTCTTCGAGAAGGGCAGCGTCCGCGCTGATTTGTCCCGGGCGGCGAGAGTATGCGCGACTGCTGGCATCCGTCGGCATCAATGGTTGCACCATCAACAACGTCAATGCCGATCCGAAGATTCTTGACGACAGCTTTATTCCGCAACTGGCTCGCGATCGCGGATGTTTTTCGTCCGTGGGGAGTGCGTTTGTCGGTGTCGGTTGATGTAGGCAGCCCGAAGTCTCTGGGAGGCTTGAGTTCGTTTGATCCGCTCGATCCGCGCGTGGCCGAGTGGTGGCGGGTGAAGGTTGACGAGATTTACCGGCAGATCCCCGACTTCGGCGGCTTCGTGGTCAAAGCAGATTCAGAAGGCCGTGCCGGACCGTCATCCTACGGCCGGACGCCCGCCGACGCGGCCAATGTGATTGCCCGCGCACTTCGTCCGCACGGCGGACTGCTTTTCTATCGGGCGTTCGTTTACGACCATCATCTGGACTGGCGTAACCCTAAGAATGATCGCGCTCGCGCAGCGTACGACATTTTTCATCCCCTTGACGGAAAGTTTGACGACAACGTTATCGTCCAGATCAAATATGGACCGATCGATTTCCAGGCTCGCGAGCCGGTCTCTCCACTTTTTGGCGGGCTGGAGAAGACGAACCAGGGAATCGAACTGCAAATCACGCAGGAATACACCGGGCAGCAGCGGCATTTGGTCTTTCTTCCGCCCATGTGGAAGGAGATTCTGGATTTCGACTTGCGAGTGAACGGCGGCAACACTCCGGTCAAAGATCTGGTTGCGGGCAAGACTTTCCATCGTCCGGTTGGCGCCTTCGTTGGCGTCGCGAACGTTGGCATGGATGCGAACTGGCTGGCGCACCCGTTGGCCATGGCGAACCTTTACGGCATTCGGCCGTCTGGCATGGAATCCAAATCTAAGCGCCGAAAACATCGCAGAAGAGTGGACACGGCTTACGTTCGGCAATAATCCGACAGTGGTGCAAACCATCGTCAGCCTGCAGATGAAGTCCTGGCACGTCTACGAAAGTTATACCGGCCCCTTGGGCACGCAAACCTTGACGGACATTCTCGGCAGTCACTACGGCCCGGGAATCGAATCCTCTGAACGCAACGGATGGGGCCAGTGGCATCGTGCTGACCACGATGGAATCGGCATGGATCGTACTGTGGCTACTGGCACCGGATTCGCCGGCCAATATCCTCCTCTCGTTCAAACCGTTTTACGAATCCACGCAAACCACCCCCGATGATCTGCTGCTCTTTTTTCACCACGTTCCATACACCTACGTACTGCATTCAGGCAAAACTGTGATCCAGCATGTCTACGACTCGCACTACGATGGGGCAGACGAGGTGCAGGCATTTGTGCGGGAATGGAAAACTCTCCAGCCCTTCGTCGATACGCAGCGCTATACCGAGGTGTTGGCGAAGCTGGAATATCAGGCAGGGCCACGCCATCGTCTGGAGGGATGCCATCTGCAACTGGTTCTTCCGGACCTCCGGAATTCCTGACGCGAAGGGTCGAGTGGGCAATCATCCCGACCGCATCGAGGCGGAAGCCATGCAACTCGACGGCTTTGTGCCGATCGATGTCGATCCCTGGGAGAACGCCTCCGGTGGAAAGGCGATTGAATGCCAGAAGGCATCAGGCTGCTCCGCCAGATTCCGTTTCGACCGCGCCGCCGGTCGCTACGAGATCGATGTCCGCTACTTCGACCAGAATAACGGCGCGTCAAAGTTTCGGGTTCTAATAAACGATCACCCGATCGATGAATGGATTGCCGACGATCACTTTCCGGCGACGAAACCGAACGGTGATTCCTCTACCTGGCGTAGAATTCCGCGCCATCGCACTCCACCCAGGAGACGAGATCCGCATCGAAGGATTTCCGGATGCACAAGAACATGCTCCGTTGGATTACATTGAGTTACGCCCTGCATCCGTTCCAGATAAATAAATCAGACTCAGGCCAAGATCGCCGCATGTCACTATTGAACAAACCGCATTGCTACCTGATTGCCGCATTCGCTTGTCTGTGCCACCATTTCAGCGTACGCCCAAAGCCCAGCCGCAAATTATGACGAGGTCAAAGTGGGCCCTTACACGCTTCCGAATCCGCTGGTATTCAAGAACGGCAAACCAGTTCGGAGTCCTCGAGAGTGGAAGCGTCGCCGGCAGGAGATCATCGAACTCTTTCAGGCCAATGTGTACGGGCGCAGCCCCAAAAAAACACGGGCAAAGTTTGATGTCTTCGATATCGACAAATCCGCGCTCGGGGGAAAAGCGATACGAAAGCAAGTGACCATTTACTTTTCGTCCAAAAAGGATGGACCGAAAGCAGACCTGCTCATATACATTCCGGCCGGCGCGAGCAAGCCGGTGCCGATGTTTCTCACCATGAATTTCTGGGGGAACCACGAGGTCATCAACGATCCCGGCATCAGACTGCCAAACGTCTGGAGTGCCAAGACCCATGAGCGGCACAAGGCGAGCGAAGACACTAGAGGACGGGACAAAGAATTTGAAGTCGAGAAAATACTGGCGCGCGGATACGGTTTCGCGACGATCTACTATCAGGACATCGATCCGGACTTTAAAGGCGGTTACGTGGATGGGATCCGTCCGCTGTTCTTCAACCCTGGACAGAGCGAGCCTGCGCGCGAGGATTGGGGCGCAATCGGCGCCTGGTCCTACGGCTTAAGCCGTGCCATGGATTATCTGGAGCAGGATAAAGATGTGGATTCGAAGCGCGTCGCGATCATGGGTCACTCGCGACTAGGGAAGATGGTCCTCTGGGCGGGCGCGATCGATACGCGTTTCGCCATGGTGATTGCGAATTGCTCGGGCGAAGGCGGGGCCTCACTTTACCGGCGTCACTACGGAGAGACAATTGCCAATCTTGTGGGTGCTTTTCCGTTCTGGTTCAGCATCAGCTTTCAGGATTTTGTTGACCACGCCGATCGCTTGCCGGTGGATGCCCACGAGCTAATCGCCCTGATCGCCCCACGTCCGGTGTACATCACCGGCGCCGAGGATGATCGTTGGGCCGATCCTAAAGGCGAATTTCTCGCTGGCGTGGCGCGCAGGCCCGGTCTTTCGGCTATTGGGTGCGCAGGACCTTGGAACGGATAAGATGCCGCCTCTCAACCGGCCCATCATGCACACCATCGGATTCCATGTGCGCACTGGTAGGCACGCGGTCACGTCTTTCGACTGGGACCAGTTCCTGACCTTCGCCGATATGCACTTGCGACCCTGACGAAGCCGGAATCTATTTTTCGACCACGGTCAATTTCGTTTCGATCAGTTCTCGTGAGTTCCCGCCGACCATGATCTTGAACGACCCAGGTTCGACGACGCGATGCATATCTCGATTGAGAAATGCCAGTTCGCTGAAGCCGAGCGAGAATTCCACCGTCTTCGTTTCTCCGGGCGCCAGCGTGACCCGGCGGAAACCGCGCAACTCTTTTACCGGCCGCGTGACTGAACTGACCTCGTCGCGAATGTAGAGTTGCACCACTTCGTCACCCTGCACCTTGCCCGTGTTGGTGACATCCACCGACACTTTTGTGTCGCCCTCAGGTCCGATGGAGTCGGGCGAGACTTTTGCATTCTGATAATTGAAAGTCGAATAGCTGAGGCCCCATCCGAAAGGAAACAGCGGCTCCGTGGTGCTTCCCAGATATTCACGCTTCGCAGTGGGCTTCTGATAGTAGTAGTCGGGCAACTGTCCGACTGAGCGCGGCACGGTGATCGGCAGTTTGCCGCCCGGATTAAAGTCGCCAAAGATGACGTCTGCTGCCGCGGCGCCGCCTTCTTGCCCGAGATACCAGCCGTCGAGAATCGCCGGTACGTTTTCGGCGACGTAGTTGATGGAGTTCGGACGGCCGTGAATCAGGAACACCACCACCGGCTTTCCCGTGGCCAGGATTGCCTTGACCAGATCATCCTGATTTCCGAGAAGATCGAGGCTGTCGCGGTCGCCGGGATGCTCGACTGCCCATGCCTCGCGTGAAGTCTGCTCGTTTCCGCCAATTACCAGGATGACAACATCGGCCTTGCGCGCGACCTTTACTGCTTCCTGAATACGCTTAGCGTTCAAAGCGGGATCGCCGAGGACGACTTTGTCGGCGTTCCAGTCCGGATCGCTTTCGGTGATCTTGCAACCCAGCGAGTAAAGAACCTCGGAGCCCGTACCCGACCTTGTCGCGGATGCCTTGCAGAATGCTGACTCCACGTCCCGGGATTGTTGCTGTAACCGCCCAGATGAAGTTCGGCGGCGTTAGGGCCGATGACGGCGATGTGCTTGTACTTCGCCTTGTCGAGCGGCAAGAGGTTGTTCTGGTTTTTCAAAAGAATGATCGATTCGTGCGCCGCCTTGAGAGCAAGTTGCTGATGCTCCGGGCTGTTCGTGACCTTCTCCGCATTCTCGGGATCAACGTAAGGATCGTCGAAGAGTCCGGTCAGAAATTTCTCGCGCAACACTCGCGCGACCGCCTGGTCAACGGTAGCTTGGGCGATGCGTCCTTTTCGTACCTGTTCCGCCAGATCGCGGAAGGTGTCAGCGCCGGGAAGTTCGATGTCCACGCCGGCGTCGAGCGCCATCTTGGCAGCCTCGTCGTCGGTGGCAGCGACATGATGCAGCGTGCGCAAGTCGGAGATCGCGAAGTAGTCGGAGACCAGCAGTCCGTCGAAGCCCCACTCCTGGCGAAGAATATCGGTCAGTAAATGGCGGTTGCTGTGCGAAGGAATGCCGTCAATCTCGTTGTATGACGCCATCACGGTCCGCGCGTGTGCTTCTTTGACTCCCGCCTCGAAAGGCTTCAGAAAGTATTCGCGAACCACGCGTTCGGAGTAATTTCCGGGGCCAACGTTGGTTCCACCCTCCGGTTGTCCGTGGACGGCGAAGTGCTTGAGCGTCGCCAGGACGTGAGATTTGTCGATGAACGGTCCGTCACCCTGGAAGCCTTTCACTGCGGCCACGCCAATTCTGGAAACCAGATAGGGATCTTCTCCGTAGGTTTCCTCGGTCCGGCCCCAGCGTGGGTCGCGGGCCAGATCGACAACCGGCGCCAGGCATTCCTGGGCGCCGCGCGCGCGAGCCTCGGCTGCGGTTGCGGAAAATACGTCGTGTATGAGGGCAGGGTCCCAGCTGGAAGCCAGTGCAATGGGTTGCGGATACGAAGTTCCCTTGGGCGCCACATGGCCATGCAGGCATTCGTCATGAAAAAGAATCGGAATTCCGAGGCGAGTATTTTCCTTCACCCACTTTTGCACGGTGTTGGTGTACTCAGCCATCTCTCGTGGACCGCGATTTTCGCTGGGCCGCGATATCCCGCCTAATCCCTCCTTCAATACAATGGCTGCGCGTTCGGGAAGAAAAGTACCCTTGCTATCCAAAAAAGTCTGACTCGGGTCCTGCCGGGAAGCCGGGTTTTGCCAGTTGCCTTGCAGTTGCGCAACTTTTTCTTCGAGTGTCATGCGCGAGAGCAGGTCCGCTACCCGCTGTTCGACGGGAAGGGCGGAATTGCGATATGCCGGGATGTCTTGGCTTGCGGCATTCAGGGTCAATAGAAGAATGAAAGCAACCAACATCTGTCGCCAATCAACGAGGATTGTCGAACCGTTTCGCATGAGCAGTCTCCACATGACAGTGCGAGCGTTAAGAGCAAGCGAAATATATCACTATCGTTAACGTACACGGATATTTTTGATTCGGATTGTGTGGGGACGGACACTCCTGTCCGCCGACTTTGATTTTGATTTTGAAGTGGCAGGAATGTTTTTCGTTCAAGAAGATCAAGATCAAAAGCGGCGGACAAGAGTGTCCGCCCCACACAATCTTTTATTTCGGCGGTTTGCTTTCTTCGATGGTCATGATCTGGTCGGGCTTCGGTGGCGGAATCTGCTGTTTTACTCCGCTGGGCCATTCGACTTCGATTTTGTCGATCTTCTCTGTTGCGCCAAGGCCGAAGTGAACACGCATGTCGGAACTCGAACCATAACTTCCGCCGCTGAAAACATCTCCACGTTGGCGGACTCCATTCGCGGTCAGAAAAACTTTCGCTCCCACCGCATCTCGCGGACTATTTTTGCCGCCGACGAGCTTCAGCGTCAGCCAGTGGTTTTTATTTTTGACGACGTTGTGCAGCACTGTTGGTGGAGAATCAACATTGTTGATGACTACGTCGATTACGCCTTCATTGAACAGATCGCCGAATGCTGCTCCACGTCCCGTAATTACGTCGGCCAGGCCGCTTCCAGTTGCCGGCGGAACTTCCTGGAATTTTTTGCCGTCGAGATTCCGGAACAACTGCGGACGCTCAGCCCAGGTGGTGCCCCAATCCTGGCGATCGACCTCCGGATAAACGTGCCCGTTCACAACGAAAATGTCGGGCAAGCTGTCGTTGTCGAAGTCGAGAAAGCCCGTGCCCCAGGCGAGAAAGGGAACGGTTTGATCACCCAATCCTGCCTGATAGGTGACGTCAGCAAAATTTCCGCCGCCCTCATTCCGGTAAAGCGTCTTGTAGTCATCCGAAAAAGTAGTGGTAAAGAAATCCACTTTGCCATCGCGGTTGTAATCACCGACGGCGATACCCATGGACGCCTGCTCCCGTCCATCCTCGCTCAGAGCGAATCCCGAACCGTAGCTCACATCTTCAAAGGTCCCGTTGTGCCGGTTGCGATAGAAATAATTCGGCGTTGAATCATTGGCGACCAGCAGATCGATCCATCCGTCGTCATCGACGTCCACGAAAACCGCCGCCAAACCAAAGTAGCCGTCGGGATCGGAGACACCAGCCTTGACGCTGACGTCGGTGAAAGTACCATCGCCGTTGTTGTGGAACAGGTGGTCGCGCTCACCGGGCAGTCCGCGTGGCCCGCACATCACGGCAATTCCGCGGAACTGGCAGAAGTTGGGAGGAATGTTGCCTTGTCCCGCAATTGGAGGATGGTCGGCGTCGAACTTCACATAGCCGGGAACAAACAGATCGAGCCGGCCGTCGTGATCGTAATCGCCCCAGGTTGGTCCCGTGGACCAGCCGCCAAGAGTCACGCCGGCTTTTTCGGCAACGTCGGTAAAAGTGCCGTCATGATTGTTGTGATAGAGCCGGTTCTTCCCAAAATTCGCAACGTAAATATCCGGCCAGCCGTCATTGTCATAATCGCCCACCGCCACGCCAAATCCCCAGCGCTCATTGGCAACGCCCGCTTTGCTCGTGACGTCGGTAAATGTTCCATCGTGGTTGTTGTGAAAAAGCATGGCGCGAGGCGGCGGCTCGTTGCCTTTAAATGCCGCGATGCGTGGAGCCATTCAGAAGATAGATATCGAGCCAGCCGTCATCGTCGTAGTCGAGCAGAGCCACTCCTGATCCGGGAGTTTCGATGATCGACGCTCTTCTCCGGCGTGCCGGATCGGTGATGAAAAATATCCAGACCGGCTTGCTTCGTGACGTCCGTAAATACGACCGGTGCGCCGTCCACAAAGCCACCTGCCGTGATGGGGCGAGACTTGGAGTCCTTGACCGCGGGCCGTGCCGTGCCGGTCGAGACTCCCATATTTGTCGAAGGCGGCGTCCGCGGCTCCGTTTGCTGGCTGTTCACGGGAACGCGCGAAAACAAAAACCATGACCGGAAGAAGAAACAAAGTGCAAGACGCCAGGCGAAGGCGGACGTGATGGATCCGCTTTGCTGGAATCGGTCGCATCGGAAGCTCGCGAATCTCCCGGAGGAAGGTACGCCTGACAGTATGGGCACGACAGGCCGAGTGAAGCGGGTTGGAGTATATCGCACCGTGAACGTAAACGAATAATGCGGGGAATCATTCTTTCGCAACCCGCTTGCAGACGGGCGGAGAGGAGCGACGTACTCCCTTGGGCCACGCCTCAGGAGTCTCGAACTCGCGGATTTGGGGCGAGGGCGAAATGAGGCGCCGGCAATCGCAGAGGCCGCCCGGCTAAATACTCGAGCGCAGTTGCGTCGGACTCGTCCATTTATTTTGGTCGGCGAACCATGATTTACACCGCCTGCCCCGTCGGAGAGGCGACCCCGATGAGGAAATCCGGCGTATTACTGCATTGGCCAGGCACACGGATGCCGGCACCACTGAGGCCCCCGACCCGACCAGGGCAGAGCCTCTTCGCAAGCTAAATTCCATGCCATTCTTTACCACTCCGATGGCGTCTACCCTCGCGAAAACACGCCTGATTGAGGCCATCCAGCCGTTCCGCATTCATGAAGCTGATGCATTGGACGCAAAATTTTCTTGACAAGCCATTACGAATAACAGTACAAGCTGTGCATCGTTAACGTTACCGGAAGGCAGCGTTAAGCTCGGGAGTCTAGATTGCCACCATCTTTCGTGTACATGCGCCGGATGTCTTGTCAGGGCAGAGAGGTATGTAGACTTTGCTCAGACTCCTAGCCACTTGTGGGAAGTCATTTGGCCGGATGGATCGATTATGACTAGTGTCCCACGAAATCCGCAGCGTTGGCTGACTGATCTTGAGTGATCTTTTCAATTTAGGCCCTCCCAATGGGAGGAAACATTCAAAGGAGCGCCCTGTGAAATTCTCGTCCTCGTTCGCCGAGTTCACCTCGTCGTGCAACCGTCGTATGCGGTGGCTATTGGTTCTTTCCGGGCTAGTCTTGGCTATGTCCCTGCAGGTCTTTGCCCAGGAAGCAACTGTTGTCGGAACGGTGACCGATCCAACTGGCGCCGCTCTACCGAATGTTTCGGTAACTCTCACAAACACAGAAACAGGTCTCGCTACGAAGGCCACCACGAGTGCAGACGGCCAGTATGTGGCGCCTAATCTTCACATCGGCCATTACACCGTAAACGTCACAGCGTCAGGGTTCAGGCCTGCCGAGAGGACGGGCGTGGTGCTGAATGTGGGCGACCGCGACCGCGTGGACTTCCAGATGCAGGTCGGCCAGGCGACCGAACTGGTAACCGTAGAAGCCAATGCGGTTGCCGTACAGACAGATAGCGGGGAAGTCAGCAACCTGATCACCGGCAAGCAGATATCGGACCTCGCCGTCAACGGCACGAGCCTGTTCCAACTTGCTGCATTGGCTCCCGGAGCATCGAACGATATCACCAATTACAAGGATGTCCCCGTGGGTGGTGATACGAGCGTCAGCTTCAATGGCCAGCGCACCGCCCACAATGTCTTCATGGTAGATGGCGGTGAGAACTACGACCGCGGTTGCGGAGGCTGCGTAACTACGGCCCCTTCCAGCGAGTCGATGGCTGAGTTCCGCCAATTGACTTCGAACTACGGCGCCGACTATGGCCTCTCTTCTGCCGGCACCGTCACCATGGTGCTTAAGTCCGGGACCACCAGGCTGCATGGCTCGGCATGGGAAAACAACCGCAATGACGCCTTTGATGCTCGCAACTACTTTTTCCCGGCTCCGAACAAGAAACAAGAATTGCGCATGAACATCTTCGGCTTCAATATCGGCGGCCCCGTCACCTTCGGCCACCTCTACAACCCGGACAAAAACAAGACCTTCTTCTTTTACAACATGGAGTGGCGCAGATACATCGACGGCGGGTCAACCAACCAGACGGTTCCCGATCCCGCAACTTACGGCGGCGACTTCAGCTCGGTTACCGATCCAATCCTGGTTCCCACTGCAGCCAGAGTGGCTCCTTCTGTTTTGTTTGCCAACTGTCCGGGCGGAGTCGCACCAGCTGGTGTCGTGCAAGGCGCGCAATTCCCAGGCAACGTCATACCGGGCTGCATGGTTCAGCCAAACGCGACTGCGTTGCTCGGTACGGGCTTTTTACCGGCGCCAAACTCGGGCATCGGCAACGGTGTCGGAAGCTTCGTGGGCGGCTCCAGCACTCCGACGAACCTGAAGGAGGAGATCGTCCGCGTCGATCACACCTTCAACAGCAAATTCTCCGTGTTCGGTCACTTTATTGCCGAGCAAATCTCACAAGGCTACAACACGGCTCAGTGGAGCGGTGACAACCTGCCTACGGTTGGAGACACGTTCAACAATCCAGCTTACAGCTACGTCATTCACGCCACCCACACCATTAGCCCAACGCTTCTCAACGAAATCGCCTTCAACTACAACGGCAACCGCATCAACATCATTCCCTTTGCCGCCACAGGAATGACGAGCCTCGCACTCCCCAGCGGATACGATGCGACCAACTCGCGTTTGTTCACGGGGCCGAATAACCTGGATCGCATTCCCAACATCACCCTCAATCATCAAAGCAATGCGAACTTCCAGATCGCCAGCTGGCCGTGGGTCAACCGCGCTGACGGTTACCAGATCCGCGACGACATCTCCTGGAGCAAAGGTGCGCACAGTCTCAAGATCGGCGGAAGCTGGGCGCGCTACAAGAAAGTCCAGGACCTTTTCGGAACGACCCAGGGAGCATTCACGTTCGAGGGCGCGGATGCCCAGAGTTTCACCGGAAACAGCTTCGCTGACTTCCTGCTTGGCACCGCCGCAGGTTATAACGAGCTTGGCGTCCAGGACCACGGCGACTGGCCTGCCATTTCCTGGGCCGCGTACATTCAAGACAACTGGCGCGCAACTCGCCGGCTGACTCTGAACCTCGGCCTACGCTGGGATGGAGTGCCTCACACGTACGAATCCAACAACCGCATGGGGAATTTCTATCCCAACCTGTACGATTCGTCCCAGGCCGCTACGTTCGATAGTCTAGGGAATATCTGCAGCGGTCCAGCGGACCCCGGTTGCACCGCCCCAAGCCCTGGACTCGGCACCAGCCCGAACGATATCCTGGCGGGCGTTCCCTTGTACCTCAACGGAATCGGAACGCCTGAGAAGAATGGCGTGCCCAAGGGTCTGGTGAACAATCATTGGGCCACGTTCGGTCCGCGGATCGGATTTGCCTATGACCTGACCGGTAGCGGCAAGACGGTCATTCGCGGCGGGTTCGGCATCATGTACGAACGCATTCAAGGCAACGACATGTACAATGCCGGGCCGAACATCCCGTTCAGCCTGAACGTTAACCTGAACAACGTAACGTTACAAAACCCGAACATCCTGCTTTCGACCGGTGCTGCGCCCACGTTCCAGACCATCAAGGCGGCGGATATCATTGGTCTGGACATCAACGGTTACAAGCCGATCGACCAGCACGCAATACAGTGCCGGCGTTCAGCATTCGTTCGGCGCCAAGACCGTTCTGTCTGTCTCTTACGTAGGCAATCAGAACCGGCACTTGAACGACTATGTAAACACTAACCTGCCTTCGCTGAGCGATCTCGCGCTCATGACGGGAGGTACTCTTAACTACGAGAATGCGCCTAGCCTTCCGTACAAAGGGTTCAGAGCGATTAGTCAGTCCAGGAACGAGGCGAACGGCCATTACAACTCCATGCAGGTTGACTTGAACTCGCAAGCCAGCAGGGACTTGCAGCTTCGCGCCTTTTACACTCTTTCCCGCTCCATCGATCCAACCACCGGCGGCAGCGGTCAGGACCTGAATGGCGTCACGAACCCATATCTAGGGTGGCGGTACGATCTTGGGCCGAGTCAATTCGATCGGCTCCACAACTTCTCCGCCAACTTCATCTACAACATCCCGGTTCTGCGCAACAGCTCGAACGGCCTGATGAAGTCCGTGGTCGGTGGCTGGGCGTTGTCGGGGATCATTACGATCGAGTCGGGCCTGCCAGTCAACTTCACCGGGGGCAGCAATATCGTTGGCGGCGCCAACAGCCCCGGCAACCGGCCTGACGTAAACGGCAGCATCAGCTATATGCATGAAGCCGGTCGCGTCCATCGGACCCCTTCCAGCATATTCAGTACGTAGATACCTCGGTGTTTTCGACTCCCGCACCCGGTACCTGGGGTAACCTCAGCCACAACGCTATACGTGGACCGGGCCGCGACAACTGGAACATCTCTCTCTTCAAGACCTTCGCCTTCGGGGAGACTTCCGGGTTGCAGCTTCGGTTGGAGACCTTCAACACCTTCAACCACACCCAATTCCAGAACGTTGATAACGGTCTCGGCAACAGTCGCTTCGGCCAGTTCACGTCGGCCTACCCTGCGAGAATTGTCCAGCTCGCCGGGAAGGTTTACTTCTAACCTCTAACCGAAAGCCCGTCCCGCTCGCAGCAAGCTGCGAGCGGGACGACGGTTTACGACAACTTCAGTTGCTCCAACGGCTCGCATCCGAATAAGGTGCGAGCTTTTTATTGTCAGAATGGATTCCAGGCGGAGCCCGACAGTGCTCCCAGGGTGAGCAGCTCTGAAGCTGACAGTATGAATCTGGACTTACTTTGCTGGTGGTTCGACCGCAGCCAAAACGTGGGTCGTCAGTTTATGCAACTTTGATATTGGTCTTCTGGGACACAAGCGCGACGCTGCCATCAGCTGTGGGCTCAAGTACCACGTTTTTCATCGGGACAGGCCCGGCTCGAGATTGTGGGAATATCCAGGATGGCAGTGACTCGCTTCTGAGCTGCCGCTTGGAAATAGTCGGGAAGGGGCTGAAGCTGACAGCGTAAACCTGAGCTTACTTTGCTGTGGATTCGTCGGTAGCAAAAACGTAGGTCGTCATTTTAAGCAATTTGATATTCGCATGCTCGGACACAAGCGCGATCCCCCCGTTACTTGTGGGTTCAAGTACCACATCTTTCATTCGGACTGGCCGGCTCGAGAGAGCGGCAACGTCCGGGATGGCTCCTTGATTGGCTTCTGGGCCGCCGCTCTGAAATGGCCGGGACATCGGAGACTCCGATGCCTGGTTGGGTCCATTCAAGGTCCTGGAGCCCGGATCCGGAGATTCGATCGGCAGATTCGGCACTGCCTGCGGGGCTGCGGGGTAATACAAGGGCATCAAATAAGCGTAGATGGGAGCCCATCCGCCATCCCAGCTTACTGTGCTCATGCGGACCGCGAGCCGCGCTCGGTTCTCCTCCCTCCTGGATTCGGATTGGACAACCACCCCAGATGTGACTGCATTCTTGGGGATTAGGGTGCCATTAAATAGGGTGGCGGCCGCAAGTTTTCCTTGAACTTGAGTTCCTGCGGGGCTTTTTCCGGCTTCCACGCTCTGCTGCAGAATCACAGGAAATTCACGCAAGACATGGGAAGGAGGAGGAGGCTGGTGACTCTGCTGGCCAATCGAAGCCGCAGAGCAAAACGCAAATATCGCTCCTTGTACGACTAACCTTCGACTCAACATCGGTTTTGTTTCCTTGCATTATCGCAACTAAAAAGTATAGCCTGAACGTTAGTATTCGGATAGCTCAAATGTTTGAGTTGTAGCCATCTCCCGATGGTCCGATCAGCCCCGCGAGCCCCGGAGTGGGAACAAGCCCCAACCCGATTCTGGCAGGCCAGCAGTTCTATCTGAACGGCATCGGCATCCCTGGCAAGAACGGAATTCCCAAGGGTCTGGTGGACAACCACTGGGCTGCCTTCGGTCCCCGTCTTGGCTTTGCTTATGACGTTACCGGACAGGGCAAGACTGTCATCCGCGGCGGATTCGGCACCATGTACGAGCGCATTCAAGGCAACGACATGTACAACGCCGGTCCGAATATTCCGTTCAGCACTTCCGTCACCTTCAACAACGGTGTTCTGCTGGCGAATCCGAGTACCAGCGTGTCAACCGGTACGACTTTGACCGCGCCGATCACGGTCGCCGATATTACCGGTCTCGACAGAACACAGTACAAACTGCCGGTGGTTTACCAGTACAGCGTTGGCGTCCAACAGGGTTTCGGGGCGAAATCAGTGCTGTCGGTTTCTTATGTCGGAAATCAGAGCCGGCATCAGAACGACTACCGCGAAACCAACCTGCCTGACCAAGTTCGATGCATCAGCCTTCTCACCCACGGCCGCTGGAGAATTTGGCGACTTCCCGCGTAACTCGGTCTACGGACCGGGTCGTCAGAACTGGAACCTGGCTCTCTTCAAGAGCTTTGTATTCAGCGAATCGCGTGGCAGCCGTCTTGAATTCCGTGCGGAAACGTTCAACACGTTTAACCACACGCAGTTCAAAGACGTCAGCAACACTTTCACGAACAGCAATTTCGGGGCAGTGACTACCTCTCAGGACCCGAGAGAGATTCAGTTGGGCGTGAAGGTGATCTTCTAACATCGTTAACTGTAGTGCTCGGGCCCCGCTCACATTTCACCCCCGTGAGCGGGGCATTTTTATTGCTCCGCAAAGCCTGCCGCTAAGTGAATTCAGGGAGAACACCTGCGATATCATCGGGAGGTGAGAGCCCTGGCTGAGAACTCGTGCCCTGCGGGTGTAGTGCGATCAGCCGTAACTTTTCCTTTCGACATCCGAAAGACGAAAGGCCGAATTCTTACGACGGCGGCGCTTGTGCTGTGCGTCGCGGTCTACGCGGCCAGCCAAACCGTCACTCCCTCCGACGCAATCGCACTGGAGCAGCAAGGACGCACGGAAGAAGCCGCTCAAGCCTGGCGTGCGGTAACACAGCAGAATCCACGGGACGCCGGAGCTTTCGCCAGCCTGGGACTGGCGCTGGCCCGGCAGGAAAAATATTCGGAAGCAGTCCCGGCTTATAAGAAAGCAATCGCGCTGAATCCGAAGTTGCCAGGGATTCAATTGAATCTTGGCCTGGCCGAATTCAAGTTGGGCAACTTCGAGGCCGCGATCCCGCCGCTCCGCGCAGCCGCCAATGTCGATCCGCAAAGCCTGCAGGCCCGCACCTTGCTCGGCCTCAGCTACTACGGAGCCCGCCGCTTTGCCGAGGCCGCTCAGGAACTTGAACTTGTGATCAAGGCCAGTCCCGCGGACACCGAACTTCTTCAAGTCCTGGCGCAAAGCTGTTTGGGAGCGAAGCGATATTCATGCGCTCTGGAGCAGTACCAGCAAATTCTTCAAAAGGCCCCGAATTCATCCGCTGCACATACCCTTGCAGGTGAAGCGTTGGACGGATTGGGCAGAACTCCAGAGGCGATTACCGAATTCCAGACGGCTATCAACGTTGCGCCGAAAGAGCCCAACCTGCACTTCGGCCTGGGCTATTTGTACTGGAAGTCGCGCCAGTACGATAACGCTGCGGTTGAATTCAACAACGAGCTGGCGATCGATGCGGAAAATGCGCAGGCTCTTGCTTATCTCGGAGATATCGAGTTCAGGCGCGACCATCCTGAAAAAGCCCTGGGATTGCTGAAGAAGGCGGTTGGAATAAGAAACGACCTCCGCGTCGCATATCTCGATATCGGAGCGATTCTGGCGCAGCAGAATCAGCATACAGGATGCACTGGCAGCGTTGCTGCGCGCCGAGAAACTGGATCCGGCACAACCCGACGTCCATTTACGGCTGGGACGGCTGTACCAAGCCATGGGAAACAAGCTGGAGGCGCAGAAAGAATTCGCGAAGCTCCGTGAGTTGCATCAAAAATCCGAAGAGGACATCAGCTCGAAGATGTCTGGTAGTTCGCCACCAGCGAAGTGATCGGAATCCGAAATATTTCTGGTTGACCCGGGCTTACGCAGCTAACGAATCAGAATGCCGCGCGGGTGAGCAGAGCGGATTCGTCGAGTTTGACCCCGGCCAGTCTGATCTCGCGGAACAACTGCAGGTTGGACGACATGACCACGCCCGGACTAAGGTGAACCGTCGGGGGGAATGGGACTTTGTGAGTCAGGTGATCGGCCATGAGTCGTACGGCCATCTGTCCCTGGCGATGCGGCTGTTGATAGATCGAGGCGGTGATGATTCCCTTTTGAAAGTAGGGAGCCATTTCTGCGAACAAGTCAGTGGTGATGAGTTTTACTTTTCCCGCCAGGCCGTGCGCCCCCAGCGCGCGGCAAACCGGAAGACAATTGACAGTATTCACGTAGAGCCCGGCCAGGGTGGGAGTTTTTCGCAACAGGTCGAAGGTTTTCTGAAAACTTTCTTCTTCGTCTTCGTGGCCTTCAATAACGGTGACGATCTTGCCTCCGGCGCAGTGCTGCGGAAAAGCTTCCCTGAAACCGTCCGTCTTCTTGCGATGGTCTTCCGTACCCAGCATTCCAGCCACGACTGCAACTTGCGAGCCGGGAGGCACGAACTTGCCCATCAATTCGCCAGCCAGACATCCGTTCAATTGCGGTTCGACACACACAATGCTGGAACGCCGACTCTCCGGCGCATCCGTAGAGACGCAGACTACGTTGATCCCGCTCGCTTCCGCCTGGTCTATCAAAGGCTTCAAACCGCTGGGATTTCCCGCAGTTAGAATGATGCCGTTGACCCCCTCCTCGACCAGTTCAGTGAAAGCCTCGGTGTCGCCTTCCCCCAGGACCTGCACCGGTCGATTGACGAACTGGACGCCGAACTGGGCCACGCGCCGGGACTCGTCGAGAACGCCACTCCACAGTTCATCATAGAAAAAATGAATTTCGCGAGGCATGCATACGCCGATGCGCGCAGTGGTGCGGGCCACGGACAGCGCGCGGGCCGCCAGGTTTGGTGTGTACCCGATGCGCCCTGCAATCTGCAGAATTCTTTGCCGGGTGGATTCTTTGATGCCGCCGCGTCCGTGAAGTGCGCGGTCAACTGTTCCAATTGAAACGTCGGCCAATTCGGCAATCAGGTGAATTCCGCGTCGTTCTTTCTCGTCCGCGTGCCTTGCTTTGACCATAGCCCGTTTTGAAGCGCCCAATTGTAGCGCAGTTATCAGAATCTGGCGTGTACGTTAACGATAATATACTTTGTTCGCCCAGTTAGCCAAATTAGCATTCATCCTTGTATATCATTGAAAACAGAGGCTCGTCGTTGGTCGTTAGCCTTTGGTCGTTGGCCAATCCATTGCAGCGTAGGTCCTAAACGAACACTGACTATTCGGGCAATATCGGGCGCAGGAAAAAATCGATTCGCCAACGACCAAAGGCCAATGGCCAACGACCAGTCCTTGACTTTGGTTTCGATTTGTCTCCACTTCCGTAACTTGTCGCCCTCCACACCAAGGTTATAAAGTCGGGCTACGATGGCACTACACGCGCTACTGTTTTCTCGCGATCAGCAAGTCATTGATCTGGTCCGCGAAGTCCTGAAAACTCTCGATATCGAAGTGTTGCAATGCAGTGCCGGACAGGAAGCGGTGCAGCGGCTCAAAGCCACCAGGTTCGACACTATCATCGTGGACAACGCGGATGCTTCGGGCGCGGTCATGGTGCTGGCGGCTGCGAAGACTCTCCCATCCTGCGAAGAATCCATCGGTATTGTGCTGGCAGTGTCACGTAACAGCATCGGACTGGCGCAGGGCGCGCGCAGTCACATGGTTCTATACCGTCCGCTTTCCGCAGGGCGGTTGCTCAATGGCGTGAAGTCGGCCCTCGGCCTCCGAAGTGAGGGAGAAGATGCCCGCGAATCACAACGTGCCGTAATCAACATTCCGGCGACTCTCCGCGGAGCTGGCCTCGACGAGACTTTGATTTTCATTACCAACCTCAGCAAGGGTGGCGCCGCGCTGAAGGTGGGTGAGTCAGTCTTATCGTCATCGATCCAGTCGATCGAATTCTCGCTGCCCGATATGAAAGAGAACCTCAGCGCTTCCGTGGAACTGGTCTGGAGAGATATCGAGGGACGCATGGGAGTCCGCTTCGCCAACGCGTCGCCAACCTTCAGTGAAGCCCTGGAAAAGTGGCTGGCGGCCCATCCGCAACAACAGCGCGCGGCTCAAGCCAGCGCCTGAGTATTCCTCACCTGGAAATTTGCGAACCACCTAGACCTTCGAAGTTGCTTTGGGGATCCGGTGTTCACACGTGGTGTTCAGGCAGGAATCCGGCAGCACCAATCTTTCAACCGGCTTTCCACCTACGATGTGGGACTCGATAATTTCGTCTACATCATCCAGCGTTACTCTCCCGTACCAGACAGCTTCCGGATACACGACGATATTCGGCCCGTGCTCGCATTGATCGAGACAGCCGGCCTGATTGGCGCGCACTCTCCCTTTCAATCCGCGTGCCGCCAGTTTCTCTTTGAGAGATTTCTGCAGCGCAGCCTGACCCGTGGGATCGCAACAGGGACGCGGCGCTCCCGGCGGCCGCTGGTTACCGCAAACGAAGATGTGTTTTTCGAACTTAGGCATAACGCTTCTGGCTTCTGGCTCCTGGCTTCTAGCTTAAATCAAAAGCGACGATCGGCTCGGTTCTGCGGTATTTCCCGGCAAAAACTCGTTAGCGTCCTTTGCGGTTTTCTTGGCGAACTCTGCGGTATAAGGTTTTGGCAGGCGAGGTCAAAGGCATTACCGCAAAGGACGCAAAGAAAATCCGCAAAGGACGCCAAGGAATTCGCGTGACAGATTGACTCAGAGAGGGGCTAGGAGCCAGAAGCTAGTAGCCAGAAGCGCTTTAATCTTTCAGCGGAACCATGTTCTTGTCGCCCTGGCAGAAAGTGGCGACGCGTTGCAATCCGCCTTCTGCTTGTGGCAACAGTCGGACTGGACCATAGCAGTACACGGCGTGGCCATTTTCCGCAAAGAACCAGCGGCCTCCCTTTCGCGCCGGTTTCTTGGCGCTGGGGCGGTCGACGGGCGGCTTGGGCGGTGGAAGCACGAACGAGCCGTGCAGCGAAACCGACAACAGTAATGTCGCAAGAGCTTTCATGATTTTGAGAACCTGGCCCCGTAAAACTAGATCTTGATCAACATCCTGCGTTCGTCCCCTTGATCGGAACTGTCTTTTGGCGGCTTCTGCGGAAACGGCTTGGCGAATTTGCTGGTGCTCTGGCTTTTCGCCCCGGCGCGCGGCGAAGGCGACGGCGGAGCCTGCATCTGGGGAGCCTGAGCCGGTGGCGTCTTCATTTTCGACTGGGCCTGAGCTTGTGCCTGGGCCCGCGCTTCCGCCTGCTGTTTCTGGTTGGCTTTCCCCTTCATGCCGTTCAGCTCGATGCTGTCGTCAAACAGCATTCGAATCAGGTTGCGTTGGGAATCGATGGTGCGTCCCTGTTCCACCACGAGCATGGTTAACAGGCCGTAGGAAACCAGAAACAGAACCGTAAGCACCGGAAGTAGCGTGCGGCCGGGCTTGCGTGTGACAATGTCGCCCGTCAGATTCCACAAAATTGCACCCCGATCTATGTCGCTCCTGAGCCACCGAGCACTGTCTCAGAATGCAGCTTGCCAGCCAATACGGTCGTATTCGGTAAGTGATTGCAATAAAACATCTTAACGGAGTTATTTCGGGGACCTGGAGGGCCTTCAAATGCAAGATGCTGCACATAATGGGTAACCGTAATGGGTTACGCACGAGCCATGGACCGGCTGAAACCCGCGCCAGACAAGGGTTCTGAGGAGCCCGAAGGCATGCCCTCGGGCACTCTGTGAAAAGATTTGCCACAGCCTCGAAATACGGCATCTCAGAACGGCCCGACAGTTGGTGCAGGCGGTAGCTTGCGAGTCACTACCGGATAGCGTCCGGAGGCCCCAAGATTAGAGTGAGACCTTGCGGTCCCGGTAGCACTAAACTGTGGCAAATACGAAGGATGCAATGATGAAGAAATTTCTAGGATTGATTTGTGCGCTGGTGATGGTGAGTTTTGCAGCGGCCCAGCAGGAAAACCCTCCCGTTGAACCGATGGACCAAACCCCCGTGTTCCGCGTGAAAGTGGTTTCGCGGACCACGAAAGCGGTGAACTATCGCCATCGCGGCGGTTCCACTACCGTGGACATCAAAGGGACAAGCCTGATGCCGGAGGTGAACGGCAAAGCCAAGGTAGAAGGGAAGAATGGACGCCTGCAGATCAATGTTGAACTTTCCAAGCTGGGGCCGCCGAGCCGGGTGGGTCCACAGTACCTTACCTACGTGCTGTGGGCGATTACGCCGGAAGGCCGCGCCCAGAACCTGGGGGAGATCGTTCCCGACGGAAATGGCAAGACCAGCCTGGACGTCACCACGGACCTGCAGGCCTTCGGCCTGATCGTGACTGCTGAACCCTACTTCTCGGTGACGCGTCCCAGCAATGAAGTGGTCGCGGAAAATATCATTCGTCAGGAGACGAAAGGCTTCGAAGAGGCCATCGACGCCAAGTTCGACATGCTCGAAGGTGGCGAGTACACCGTCGACATGCCGGCCACACAGCTGCCTTCGACGACTGCCGATCCCAAGACGCCTCTGACGTTGCTGGAAGCGCGTAACGCCGTGGCCATCGCGAAGGCTGCTGGCGCCGAACATTACGCCGCGGACAGTCTGCAGAAGGCAGAAGACTACCTGGCTCGCGCTGAAGACTATCTCAAGCGAAAACAGGGCAAGACTCCGATCGGTACAGCCGCACGCGGCGCCACGCAGATGGCGGAAGATGCGCGCATACTGACGCTGCGCCGAAAAGAGCAGGAACGCATCGCCAACGAAAAACAGGCGATGCTGGACAAGCAGCGAGCCGCCGAAGCCGACGCCCGAGCCTCTGCTGACGCTGAGGCGAAAGCCAAGGCCCAGGCCGAGGAAGACGCTCGCAGACGCGCCCAGGCCGAAGCCGACCGCGCCACCGCGGAAAAGGCCCAAGCCGAAGCCCAGTTGCAACAGGCCCAGTCCGATGCCGCCCGCGCGGCCGCAATGGCCGATCAGCAGAAAGCAGAAGCGGAAGCTGAGCGCCAGCGGCAGGCTGCAGCCGAGGCGATTCGCCAGAAGGAAGAGCAGCGTCAACGTCTGCTCAACCAGCTCAACCAGGTGCTCGAGACCAAGGACACAGACCGCGGCCTGGTGGTCAGCATGCCCGACGTGCTCTTCGACAGCGGCAGCTACACGCTCAAGCCCGCTGCCCGCGAACGGCTGGCCCGGATCTCAGGCATCGTCCTGGCATATCCCGACCTGAAGTTGGAGATCGAAGGCCACACCGACAGCGTGGGCAGCGATTCCTACAACCAGACGCTGTCCGAGAAGCGCGCTGCGTCCGTGCGCGATTATCTGGTCAACAATGGCGTTTCGATTAACAACGTGATTGCGCGCGGTTTCGGTAAGACTCGTCCTGTGGCGGACAACAGCACTGCCAAAGGCCGACAGCTGAATCGCCGCGTGGAGATGATCGTGTCCGGCGACGTGATCGGAACCCAGGTCACGCCAGGAGCAACGACGACGCCAGCTCCGCCACCGCAGTAAATCGTTTCGTGTGTGGGGCGGACAGGAGTGTCCGCCCCACACGATCCTCTTCAGGGCATCTATACGAGGATGTTGTTCTCATCCCAATCAGGTCCGCGGTAGTTGAATTCCAGGTAGCGATCTGTGACCCCGAACGTGTTCATGTCTCCCGGTTCTGTGGTCTTCCAGATGGTTACGTTGCCACAACCGCGTTCTGCCATATCGGAATAGAGAGACTTTTGCGTGAACTGCAAATACTCGCGGGCTGCTTTGGGCCGGCAGAGGTATCCCTTGTTAAATCCGCATAGCACGAGCGTCAGCCGTCCGGGCCGAGTGGCGAGAAACTGAAAAATTGCCTGCGTCACCTGAGGATAGCCGGGTGAAAAGAAATCGTCGAACACGGCGATGCCCCGGTCAGAAAGCAGATGATCGGCAATTTCCAGATCGTTGATCACAGATTGCCCGGTATGTTCGCCGTCCACGTGAATCCAGCGAAAACTCCGAGTGCCTTGCGAGACAAACGGATGGCGCGCCAGAAACTGCGATTGTTCCAACAGATAATGACAAGTTGCCTGCGGCAAGACCTGGCTGATGGCCGCCTTGGCGCCGTCCAGGGGCATGGCGTCGACAAAGACGCACTCCTCACCAGTCTGGCAATGCAACGCAGCCAGGGCCGCCGATTTTCCCTTCCACACCCCAATCTCGATCATGTTTCCCGAGATTCGTTGTTCCTCTTGATAACTCAGAAGACTGTCCCAGATTGCGATGGCGGGCGTCTGAAACCAACCCTCAACCTCTGAGAAGTGCTTCATGTATTCGTCAAAACGTTTCATCAAGACACTCGATTCTGTGCGCGTAGTTGAGCGTGACTACAGGGTGCTGATTGGCTGGTGTCAGGCTAATGGACGTAGGTCGTCTGTGCCATTCTCACTCTTGATTCCCAACAGCTTCTTTCTGCGCGCCTCGACAGCTGGATGCTTTGCAGTGAGCGCGAAGTCTGTTTATGCTCAGTTACTATTCATTGCTGTAATATTGAGTAGACCCACGAACGGATGTTACCGTTAGGCTGCCAATGAGCGAACGCTCAAGCGATAATTGGCAGGCTGTGGAGTAGTCGCGACGCTCAGTGGATCCAAGGATCGGACACTGTGTAACTCAGTGATTTCGTGCTGGTCGAGAAGCGACGACAAGAGATTCCGTTTCACAGGCGCACTCATCCGTGACGCTGTTCTTCCATTAAGCCACGTGTTACGCGCCGGCGATGCAGGATTCTGTCGATTACTCAAGCTGTCGAATGAGATCCTAAGGCGAGGGGCGATTCGAGATATCGGCTGGCCGACCTTGCTAACATCTTCGCCAGCTCTCGGACTGGTATTCACTGCCGTTCCTCGAGATCGATGAGAGAACGGCGGCGACTCATGTGATGGCGACGAAACACGGTTCGCACCTGCATCGTAACAGCCACGCCAGACCTTTGCCAGCGAGAGAGACCTCGAGATTTTCCGCCGCTTCGGATAAGCACCTCTACTTGCAGCGCGCAGTAAGCGGCATCGAAAGTGGTGACCGGTTGTTGGACAAACGCTCGCGCCTTCATTCGATCAACGAAAGTATGGCGTTGCAAGGATCAGGCCCTTTCCATTTCGCCGATTTCACGTGTCGCCACATGCCTGGCCTCACCACACCCTGCACGCATTGACCGGCATCATGGGTTGACCGGTCTTGCAGCCGAAGGCTTTGCCGAACTCGGGCATGTTCTGCACCACGCCGTTGGCCCGGAATTGCCGCGGCGAATGAGGATCGGTCTGCACCTGCAGACGTAGTTGTTCAGGACGCGTGTCGCCGCACCAGTTCTGTCCGTGGCCCAGGAAGAATTGCTGGATGGGCGTGTAGCCATCCTCTTGCTTTTCCAGGTCGATGCTCTTTCTCTTGGCATCCTCCAGGAACGCGATGTAGGCCAGACGCAGGCCGCCGTTGTCGGCGGTGTTTTCGCCCAGCGTCAGCTTGCCGTTTACCTTCACATCATCGACCGCGACAAAGCTGCTGTATTCCTTCACTTCGCAGTCCGCCTTCTCTTCGAAGTGTTTGCCATCTTCCGGTGTCCACCAGTCGGACAGGTTTCCGTTGGCATCGAACTGGCGGCCTTCATCGTCGAAGCCGTGAGTGAGTTCATGTCCGACGATGCCGCCGACGTGGCCGTAGTTCGACGCATCCGAGGCGTGGCTGTCGTAGAGCGGCGACTGAAGAATTCCAGCGGGGAAGTTGATGTCATTCATGCTGGGGTTGTAATACGCATCGACTGTCGCCGGTGAGATGTCCCACTCGCCGCGATCGACAGGCTTGCCGATCTTTGCCAACTGGCGCCGGTTCTCAAAAGCAGTGGCGCGCCGCGTATTGCCGAAAGCGTCGTCGCGGATGATGGTCAGGGTGGAGTAGTCACGCCAGTGGTCGGGATATCCGATCTTGTCGGCGACCGCGCGCAGCTTTTCCTTGGCCCGGACTTTCGTGGCGGAACTCATCCAGTCGAGAGTGTCGATGTCCTTGTCCATCGCTGCTTCGATGTCCTGCACCATTTGCAGCGTGGCTTGTTTGTTGGCGGCAGAAAATTCCTGCGCCACGTAGACCTGACCGAGGGCCTCGCCGAGAGCCCCGTCCGTCGCCTGCACACAGCGTTTGTAGCGGGCCCTTTGCTCGGGCTGGCCGCTTAGTTTGTGGCCGTAGAAGTCGAAGCGCTCTTCGTCCATTGCCTTGGGTAGCACGTAGCCCGGAGTGGCAAGAATCAGCTGCCAGCGCAGGTAGGTCTTGATCGTCTCCAGATTGGTGTCAGCGATCACGCTGTTCATGCCTTTGAAGAAGTCAGGAACTGTAACGTTCAGTTCGCTGACCTTGGGCGCGCCGGACGCGGCAAGAAAACGGTCCCACGCGATGGCGGGAGCCAGAGTGGCAGAGTTCGGTCACCGGCATCAGGTGGTAAATCTTGTTGGGATCGCGCCGCGACGTGATGTCCATGGAAACCTGGGCCAGAGCGGTTTCCAGTTTCATGATGGCTTCTGCGTCGGTGGTCGCCTTCTTGTCCGACTCGCCGGTGAGCTTGAACATGTTGATGATGTGCTGCACGTACTGAGCGCGGGTCTTGTCGGCGGCGGCGCCGGTGCGGAAATAGTAGTCGCGCTCGGGTAGTCCCAGGCCGCTCTGATCGACTACGGCGATCTGCTTGCGAGCGTCTTTGAAGTCCTGTTGTTCGCTGAAGTTGAGAAATGCATTTACACCGATCAGCTGAAAGCGGGCCAGGAGTTCGGGCAGTTCGTCTTTGCTCTTGAGAGCTGCAATGCGGTCAAACTCCATCTGCAGAGGCGTCAACGCCTTTTGGTTGATAGTGTCCACGTCCATGCAGGCGGCGTATGAGTCGCCGATTTTCTGCTCGTTCGGACTGCGACTCGCGCCGCCCGCGGCGGCCTTTTCCAGCATGGCGTGCAGGACGTATTCGGTGTGGTCCGCGACCATGGCGCCGGTGCCGTAGGCGGAACGATCATTCGGGATGGGATGAAGTTTGGAAAAATTGCCGCAGGCGTACTTGAAAAAATCGGTGCAGGGGTCGGCCGTGGTGTCGATCAGGCTCTTGTCCAGTCCGGGCAGAAGCGCCGGGACTTTTGGAGTATCAGGCTCTTGTCGGTTTGCCTTTGGTTTGCGCCATAGACGTTGCACACAGACGCTGATACGACGACCACGGCAGAGCATATTTGCTTCATCATTTGATTTATTTCCTTTGAGATTCGCGAGCACGCAGCAGATAGGATGACCCAAGCATTCGACGGGCTTGTCAGGAATTTGTAAGCAGGCTGGCTCGAAATATCGGCACCCCGAAGTGACAATCGCTCGGCGTCCGTCGGCCAGCAAGGTCAAACCCTATACCGCAAAGAACGCCAAGACTTCCGCAAAGGCCGCTAAGGAATCCCACGCTGCAATTTTACTTGCTGCTCATCAGCAGTTTGGCGATGGTGGCCAGCTGCATGTTCGATGTGCCTTCGTAGATCTTGCCGATCTTCGAATCGCGCCAGTATTTTTCGACCGGATAGTCCTTGGTGAAGCCGTAGCCGCCGTAGATTTCGATGGCCAGGGAAGTCACGCGCTCGGCTACCTGTGAGCTGAAGAGCTTGGCCATGGCGGCTTCTTTCACGAAGGGCAAGCCGGCATCTTTCAGGCGCGCCGCGTTGTAGACCATCAGGCGGGCGGCTTCGATCTCGGTCGCCATCTGCGCGATCTGGAACTGGATGCCCTGATACTCGCTGATCGGCTTGCCAAACTGTTTGCGTTCCTGAGCATACTTCGCGGCGTATTCCCAGGCGCCGCGGGCCACTCCAGCCATCTGCGCGCCGATTCCAATGCGTCCTTCGTTCAAGGTCTCGATGGCGATCTTGTAACCCTTGCCGACTTCGCCGAGCACGTTGGATTTCGGCACAGAGCAGTCTTCAAGAATCAATTCGCAGGTGGACGAAGCGCGGATCCCCAGCTTGTCTTCTTTCTTGCCGACGGTGAATCCGGGAAATTCTTTTTCAATGAGGAAGGCTGTGATGCCCTTGTAACCGGCCGCGGGATCGACGGTGGCGAAGAGGACAAAAAGTCCGGCTTCCTTGCCGTTGGTGATCCAGAGTTTGCGTCCGTTGAGAACGTAGTCGCTGCCTTTGAGGGTGGCCCGGGTCTGCAGGGCGAAGGCGTCTGATCCGGAACCTGCTTCGCTCAGGGCGTAGGCGCCGCAGGTGTCGGCTGCCATGCGCGGCAGATAGCGTTTCTTCTGCTCGTCACTGCCCCAGCGCAGCAGAGCGTTGTTGACCAGCGTGTTCTGCACGTCCACCACGACGCCGGCGGAAGCGTCCACGCGCGACATTTCTTCGACCGCCAGAATCGCTTCGAAGAACTTGCCGCCGCCACCGCCGTACTGCTCCGGAATCTCGATGCCCATCAGTCCGAGCTGGAAGAACTGGTGAAGCAGGTCTTTGTCGAAGACGCCCTTTTCGTCCATCTCCCGGACCAGCGGCCGCACTTTGTCGTCGGCAAACTGGTGGATGTTGTCGCGAAACATGATTTCGTCTTCGGTGAAGGAGGTCAGAGGAGACGGAGAAGGGAGTTGTAGCGCGCTCAGACATGAACGAAGTTTAGCATTTGTAGCGCCGGCCGTCTCGCCGGCTGTCTGGCGGGCGTCCCGCCCGCCCATCGGGCCGCCGGGACGGCGGCGCTACACCGAGGCTTACTCTTGCTTGCCGCCCTGAATAAGCTTCAATCCGTCGCTTTGCAGGATGCGCTGAATCTGGTTGCGCGCATGCACCGCCCAGGGACCAACCGTGTCCAGCTTCACGTAAGCACGCCAGTGCTTGAGAGCCTTGCGCGGCTCTTTGAGCTTTTCGTAGGCCAGCGCAAGATTGTAGTGAGCGTCGGCGTACGTCGGCGCGAGTTGCAGCGCGGTGCTGTAGGTCTGAATGGCTTCCGCTACCCGCCCGGTTTCGTCCAGCACATTGCCCAGATCGAAGTAGGCCAGCGCGTAGCGCGGATCGACTTCGATGGCGCGGCGATAATGCTTCTCCGCCAGTGCATATTCCTGCCGGTTGTAATGCAGCGTGCCCAGATTAATGTGCGCAGCGGCGTGATCGGGATCGAGTTCCAGTACCTGCTGGTACATCTCGATTGCCTGGGTCTGATGATTGGGATCTTCTTCCAGCGCGATGCCGCGAGCGAACAGCTCGGCGGCATCCGTCGGCGTCGGGTCGGCATAGCTCGAGATCGGCGTGCTGCTCACGACCCGCTGTCCGGGGGAAAAATCAAACATGAACTGTCCGGCAATCGGCTCCAACACTTTGCCCTGATGGCGGAAGGCGATGCGGTGTCCGGTGGAGAAAGCTCCGGCTTCGAGCAGAGGGTTCTCCATCCCGGCCACCTGTTTCAGCATGGCCTCAAGCGACTGCCGAATGACCGCAGGACGCACCTTGCGGGCGCACAGGTCGCGCACTTTCTTGATTTGCAGGAGTTCGAAAAAAGAATAGCTCTCGGCGGCGGCGACGAGTCCGGCTTTTTCCCAGGCTGCCAACTGACGGGCCGTGACCCGGAGAATTCGAAGCAGATCGGCTTGACTATATCGATACACGATTGGAATTAGATGCTGTCAGTATTATCGGAAAAGTTACTACCTGTTGCAAGTTGAAACTGACCAGAAAGGGAATCTATGCAGATAACTTGCCCAATTCGGAGTGCAAAACTCGTGGAAAACTTCGCCTTGCGAGACTACGGGTATGTCGCTCTATGCTCACAGCCCTGGCACCCATCTACCGCCGCGTTGAAATTTTCAGCCTATTGAACGCGCTTTGAATCAGCAAAGTTTGATGAGAAATTTGCATCTTAAAGACTAAACAAATTGCTAAGTACATTTCGAGGGGTGAAACATGAACCGGATATTTATCGTGATGTTCGCAATGATTGTCGGGAGCCTATGTCTCAATGAAACGACGCCGGCTGAGGCGGCCACTCGCATCCTGCCGGGTACGATTATTCCCGCAGAGTTGTCGAAGACGATTGACGCCAAGAAGGTCAAAGCAGGCGACAAGATTGAGATCAAAACCGTAGTAGACCTGCTCTCAGAAGGGCAAGTCGTGGTCCCGAAGGATTCGAAAATACTCGGACATATTTCTGAGGTGAAGGCGCGAAGCAAAGACTCGAAGGATTCGATGATTGGAATCGTCGTGGACACCTTGTCCACAAAAGAGGGAGGCGAACTCGCCATCCAGGCGGTGGTCCAGGCAATCGGCCGGCCGGTGGAGCAGGGTTCGAACTATTCGTCGATGGCTGGAGGGCCGATCGGGAGTTCGGGAGCTTCGCAGCCGAGTGGCGCCGCAGGACAGCCAAGCAGTTCGGGCGGAAGTTTGGATCCACGGAGCCAGGGCGTGGTTGGACTAGAAGACCTTTCGCTGAGTACTTCAGATCAGGGGTCTGTGATCAGCTCAAGCCATGAAAATGTGCGGCTGGAGAGCGGAACGCAACTGATCCTGCGAATTCAATAAGACGTCGCGGCGGACCGGGAGCAAAACAAGATCTGGAGCCGACGAGCGGACTTGAACCGCTGACCTGCCGATTACGAATCGGCTGCTCTACCAACTGAGCTACGTCGGCTTGCTCTCGATTCTAACAAACCAGTCGTCAGTCATCGGTCGTCAGTCGTCAGGAAATTCAAAGTCTCATTCACAACGAGGTTCGCCTCCTTGATGACGAATAATGACGAGGAAGGGTAAATGTGCTGACGACTGAAGACTGACGACCGACGACTGAAAGAAAAAAGGCCACCCTGGCAAAGGGGCGGCCTCTTCTTTTTAAGGGAGAATAGTTCTAACGGGGCAAAAAATCCGTCAAAACTTTCTGGCGAAATCTTATGAGCCGAAAAAGGGGTTCGTCAAGGGATTTTTGGGAAATAAATATCTTTGTTTTCAACAACTTAAAAAATAGGTTAATAGGTCTTAATCTCGGCTTATTTTTGCTTTTGGAGGCGTTTTTTGCCGCCTAAACGGCTTTGATTGATGGGCTTACCTTCGAATCCGGGGCCTCTTCCTGACCCTCGGACAGGTTCAGAGAGATGAAATCCGTGGGCTTTTCGCGATGCAGAACCCGCTCCGGCAAAATGTGGTTCAGAAAGATTCGAATGCCTCCAAAAGCGAGTCCGGCGACGCCCGCGAATACGATCAGAATTCCGCACAGCAGAAAAACGTTAATCAGCAGGTTCCCCAGGTTATTTTTCTTGCCTTGAAATGTGTTTTCGTTCCAGGTGACGTCAGCTTCGTAGTTCACCGCGCTCAAAAGGCTGCGCGCTTCGCCCTGTGAAATCGTTCCGGTTGCGATGACTACGATCGGACCGGTGCGTTTATCGAAAATCGGGAGTGCGGCCGGCGCGGAGCTCGTATTCGGAGATCCAGCTTGTGGCGGCGCCTTCGACTGGTTGGCAGCGTCAATTTTTCGCAATTCCATCGCAGCCACTTGCGGGTTCGGATACTCGATCAGCATCAGTGTGGCCAGCCCATCCGAAGTCTGATACGTGCCCATGGCCACTTCCGCATTGGAACCAAAATCCACCAGGTCACGAGAAAGCGGCGCGTTGATTTTCTCCAGTCCAACAGGTCCCATCACATATTTCGCGGTGTTCTTTACGTAATTAGTTTTCGGAAGATACTGCGGCAGGATGGGCAAGTTCCGGGCGCTGCCCTCGGGCAAAGGCAGCCCTTCCGCGAGTTCCCGCAGTTCGGCGGTGGACATGGCGGTCAGCTTGTCGAAGACCGCGTCCACCAGAATGTTTCCACGATAGAACAGGACGCGCTCATTGAGCGACGAAGCCTGGTCCGGGATCGATTCCTTGAGCATCTGCGGCATCTTGTAATAGGTGAAGGCGCCGTAGGCACCGCTGGCGTCGGTGAAGCGGATGGCTTTGAGTGCGACTTTGCGTCCGTCGTCGCGGGTGTAGGTGCCGGATTCGAAGTCAGTGAGCCCGTATTCCTTGAGCAGAGCGGCGTTGACCGAATCGGCGACGGCTGGGTCTTTACTGGTTCGAGACGTGCCGGAGATATGCCATCCCGCGAATTGCGGGGGAAGAATGGCGCTGGATGCTGATTGTGCTGGTGCAGCCGGTGTGGCGGCGGGCGCCTCGACCGCGAAGGCTAGTGCCCAACCCTAAACCCAAAAAGATAAGAACGGATAAGAATCTGGTAAGCATAGAAATCGGGCCGGAAGCGGAGAAGCCCTGTATTGCTTAGACTACAGACGGGGCAGGAAAGTTTCCATCGTGTGAGGCTGGGTTCTTTGCGTTCTTTGCGGAGTTCTTTGCGTCCTTTGCGGTTAAGGGTTTGAGCTTGCGGCGGGTGAGGACAAAATCTTAAACCGCAAAGGACGCAAAGGATTCCGCAAAGGCCGCAAAGGGAATTACTGGCCTTCAGTTTTGTCGATCTTGCTGGCGACTTTGACGCCGCTCAGGCCGCCGACATACTTCGATATTCCACGGTAGAGCGATTCCGCGATGCGCTGGCGATAGTCGGAAGTCTGCAGCCGGCGCTCGTCGCCCGGGTTGCTGACGAACGAAATCTCGGCCAGGATCGACGGCATGTTGGCCCCGATGAGTACGATAAATGGCGCCTTCTTGACTCCACGGTCGCGGATTCCAGGGCTCTTGGCGGCGAGGCCGGTGTGCAGGGCACGCTGCACGTTTGAGGCAAACTCGCGCGATTCCTCGATCTTCTCTTTCAGCGCGATCTTCTTCACCAGGTCTTGCAGTTCGTGGATGGATTTGTCCGAGGCTGCATTTTCGCGGGCTGCCACATCCAGCGCTTCCGCTGACGAGGTGAAGTTCAGATAGTAAGTCTCGACGCCGCGGGCATCGCGATCGCGGCTGGAGTTGGCGTGGATCGAAACAAACAGGTCGGCCTGCTCCTGGTTGGCGATCGAGGTGCGAGTTTCGAGCGGGATGAAAGTGTCGTCCTTGCGCGTAAAGACGACGTCGGCGCCCATGCGCGCCTGCAGCAGCTTGCCCAGCCGCCGGCCGACGTCGAGTACCAGGTCTTTTTCTTCGAGACCGTTCGGTCCGATGGTGCCGGTATCGTGTCCGCCATGGCCGGGATCGATCACGATCTTGCCGATTTTCAGTCCCAGCGCGCGGATCAGCGAGCGGTCGCCATTGGCCGTGGGCGATGCTTCGCGGACGTCAGGAAAAACGACGGCGGGCGGCTTGCGCTTGCTGCGGCTCGAGCTTTTAGCCAGCGTGGGCAAGGCCGGCGCAGGCCCGGGAAGGGCAACCGGCGGCTTGGCCGCAGGCGTGAGCTGTGGAGGGTCAAGTTTCGCCACCGTGACCGTACTGTCATCGTCATCGCCGTCCGCTTCCACCACGGTTCTCTTGGGGTTGTTGCTGACCACCAGCGTCGGCTTTGTCGCTTTCTTGTCCGGGATATTCGGGCTCGAAACAGATTTACTCTGAACCTCGCTGCCGCGAATATCGATAATCAAGCGCGGCGGATCGCTGAGTAGCGATGTGGTGTACTCGGAACGGTCTGCAACTTCCAGCACGATCCGCGACTTCCTCGGCTGGAACTGCGCCACCCGAATCTTTTTCAGCAGACTGTCGTCAACATCGAAGGTCTTGCCCAGCAGGGACGACGGCAGAGTTGGTGTCGCGCAGATCGAAAAAGATCCGATCGGGATTTTCGATGCGTTGCGCGTCGAACTTTACGTCTCTTCTCCAGACCAATGGTCACCCGCGTGTATCCGGATTCGACGAGTGTCGGATGCTGGTGATCTCTGCGGCTTTCGGCCTGTCGTCGGTTCGAGTCGTCCGCGTCGCTGTCGTTGGAAGTGTCTTCGGACGCCGCCGATTTCGCCGTCTGGCGGGCTGCCGGCTTAGCCGGAGCATGTCTTGGAGGCGCTGGAAGCTCGTCAGTTGAATCGTCGTCGTCCTTCGATTTCAGGCTCGCCTGCTGTACCGGTTCAGCCAGCGCCTTGCGGGCGTCGTCGGCCAGATGGTGGTGAGGATAGCGATGCAGGAACTCCTCGAAGGTCAGTTTGGCCTGGGCCGAATCCTTGAGATCGTCCTGATAGATCTGGCCGATGTTGAACAGCGCATCGAAGCGGTCGCGGCTGCCGGGATATTCGCGGCGCAAAAACTTGTACTGCCCGATGGCTGAGTGCAGGGCCTTGTTATCGTCAAAGCGACGGCCCATTTCAGTCAGCAGCTCGGCGACCGCAACCACACTGGGATCGGCTTTGGAAGAAGCCGGCGAGCCGTAGTACACGCGGCGGTAGGCGGCAATCACGCGCTGATATTCGCTGCGGCTTTGTTCCGCGGCAGGGCGGCTGTTCAGAGTTTCACGCAGGCGCTGCGCGGTGGCGTATTGGTTCGAGGCCCAGGCCTCCGACTTGCCGCGTGCCTGCAGGGGCACTGCCGGGAGCAATAGCAGGAGCAGAGCCGCACCCAGACGCCTTGCGCGTTGGCCTCGATCGGAGTTCTTCAATTTTCCAGCCTGTATTCGCCTAACCCGTAATCGCGTGAGCAATGTTTGGTTGTGGCCCTTTTACAGATGCCGGTTTCTCAGTCGGTGTTGCTGAAGTTTAGAACGCCGCGTTCGTCCCGCTTCATCAGCACGGGCGCGCGCACCGGACTGCTCAGAAGCTGGTAGCCCGGAGCCGTCCCGCCGTAGTAGAGCTGGGTGATTCGTTTCACGTAGTTGCGGGTCTCGCGGAAGTGCGGTATGCCGGCGCTTCGCTTCACTGCGCCCGCTCCGGCGTTGTAGGCGGCCAGGCTCAGTTTGACGTCGCCACCATAGCTTTCCATCAGCCGCTTGAGATGGCGGACGCCCGCATCCACGTTCTGCTGCGGATCGAACGGGTTGACGACGTTCAGCGACCGCGCCGTTTGCGGCATCAGCTGCATCAGCCCCATCGCTCCGGTGCGGGAAACCGCATTCGGATTGAAGTTCGACTCCACCTTGATGACCGCGCGCACCAGACTGGGGTCCACGTTGTGGCGGGCCGCAGCCTGGTTGATGGCGGCATCGATTTCCTGCTGCGTGAATGGCTTGCCACGCACGTAGCTGGAAACCTGCTGCGAGTTGCTGACTTCCGCGGCGGCCGAGCGCGCTGCCCGGACGTTGGCAGAGGCTACCGGCTTCCAGCGATGCTCCGTCGGACTCCAGTAAATCAGCCCGCTGCTTTGCGGAGCCGACGCGGTCGAACGTCTTGGTGCTGCCGGTAATTCGTCGTTGACGTAGACCTTGCGGCCGGAGCCGTCAACGCTGGCGGTGATGCCGGCTTGCGCCCGCAGATATGGCGTAGTGATAGAAAGGAAGGTCGCGAGTACGGGACTTGCCATCAGGGCGATTTGCAGGCGTTTTCGCATAGCCGGGTTTAGTGCTTGCACGCGGACAGACAAATACCCCGCGCCTACCTACCCGGAACCTGACGGAGAAACATCTACCAGAGTGAAGCAATTATAGGCGGGGGGTGGGGACGGTAGCAATCTCTCTAAAGACCAATAGAACCACCGAAGTAATCCAGCAATTCGTTGAAAATATAGATATTTACGCGGCTGGCTGGTTACCTGTGCGAAGTGTAGCGCTGGCGTCGCGCCGGTGTCGTGCGGCGTTCCGCCGCGCCTGGCCGCACGAGCCGGCGCTCTAGCGCCCTGCGTCTGGCCCGCTGTAGTAGGCTGCCTGCGTCACCGTACCCATAAGACATGACAGATATCGCCCTGCCGCAACGCGAAGCGCCAGACTCCCTGATGCTCTACGGCTTCTGGTATCGCGCCCTGCCCGGCAGCCAGGTAGGCGGCGAGCCGCCTGCAAAAAGCCATGCTGCTCGAGACCCCGCTGGCCATTGGACGAGACCAGCAGGGGCGTCCGTTTGCGCTGCATGATGCCTGTCCGCATCGCGGCATGCCACTTTCCCACGGACACTTCGACGGACAGCAGGTGGAATGCAGCTACCACGGCTGGCGGTTCGACGGACATACCGGCCAGTGCCAGCTCATTCCGTCCCTTACGGCGGACCAGAAGCTGAAGATCGACCGCATTTACGCCGGCAGCTATCCCTGCGAAGAGCATGACGACTTCATCTGGGTCTTCATTCCCGAACCGCCGCCGCCCGGCGCCGGATTCACCAAAGCCGCGGACGCTCCATTTCCTGCGCCGCGAGTGCCCACCTTCAGCGAGAAGTACAAACTCGCATACCTGACCGCCGATCTGCCTTGCACCGTCGATCACGGAATCATCGGGTTGATGGATCCCGCGCACGGGCCGTTCGTGCATCAGGCGTGGTGGTGGCGCAGCCGCGACAGCATCCACGAGAAGCAGAAGAATTTCGAGCCCATCCCCAACGGCTTCCGCATGAGCGCGCACACGCCTAGTTCGAACAGCGCGCCCTACAAACTGCTGCGCCTGTATGCCGACGCGGAATCGATCACCACGACAATTGATTTTGTTCTGCCCAACCTGCGGCTGGAGACGATTCGCGCCGGCAAATACTGGTTCTCTTCATTGACCACGGTGACGCCCATCACCCGCAACCAGTGCCGCATTGATGTGGTGGCGGCGTGGAATATTTTTCGCTGGGTGCCGTTCGGTCCCGAGCTGCTGAAGTTTGTGTTCGCGAAGTTTGTGGAACAAGACCGCCTGACCATGGAGCAACAGTCGGAAGGCCTGAAGCACAATCCGCACCTGATGCTGATCGACGACGCCGACCGTCCCGCGAAATGGTATTTCGGATTGAAGGCCGCGCTGCTGGAGTCGCGAAAGACGGGCGCCGAGATGAAGCATCCGCTGGCGGGTCCAGTCACGCTGAAGTGGAGAAGTTGAATTTGTAGCGCCGGCGTCCCGCCGGCTGTCGCGAGGGCGTCTCGCCCTCGCCGAGCTAGTCCGCCACCAGCCAGTCCATCGCTTCCTCGCGCGTCTTGAACATCGGCAAATCTCGCTGCGAAAAAGCTTTCAGGTGTTCGTAGAAAATCTTCGGCAAGCTGCTCCACTCCCTACCCACGCCGAACGCTTCAGATACGGACGATCGAAGACCAGCGAAGGCTTCAGGCGATCCACGCTCTTCTGGTCAACCTTCGCGCCGGTAAAATCCGCCAGCAGAAGCACTGAGCCGTGAGGCTGCGAGCGTGACTTCGGCCGGTACCAGCGCGGCAAGCTCTATCAGTTGCTCGACAGTACAGTTGGTGCAATCCACCAGCAGAATCTTCTTGCCCTTGGTGGCTGATGAAACGAATGCGATTTTTCATCCGCCCTCCTACTGAGAACCGGGAACTAGTATCTGACAACTGATCTTAATTTCCCAGCAACGCCTCCACCACGCCGTACACATCGCCCAGCGCAGCATCCAGCGCCGCAGGATCTTTGCCGCCGGCTTCGGCCAGATCAGGCCTGCCACCGCCCTTGCCGCCGACTTTCTGCGCCACCGGCCCGATGACCTTGCCCGCCTGAATTCTACTCGTAAGGTCTTTGGTGACGCCTACAATAAGCGAAACGCTGCCATCGGTGGCCGAGCCCAGCACAACCACGCCCGATCCCACCTTGTCGCGCAGTTGGTCGACCAGCGTACGCATCTGCGCGCGCTCGAGATTGTCCACGCGATGGGCCAGAACTTTTACGCCGCGAACTTCTTTGATGTTCTCGGTTACCGAAGCCACGGTCGATGAAGCCGATTTCATTCGCGCCTGGTCGAGTTCACGCGTCAGCCGCTTGATCTCGGCGTCTTTCTTTTCGAGTTCGGCCTTCAGGGCTTCGGCCGGCGACAGAATCGTATCTCCAGCAGAGGGTGCCCCATCCTTTCGCGCTTTTTGCGAAAGGGTGGGTCCCGCAAAGCTGGCGACAACGTTTTCCAGTTGATGATCTTTCTGGAAGTGATGCAGCGACCCTTCACCGGTGACGGCCTCAATGCGGCGCACACCGGACGACACGCTGCCTTCTTTCAGAACTTTAATCAGTCCGATCTCGCCGGTCTGCGCGGTGTGAGTGCCGCCGCACAGTTCGGTGGAGAAGTCGCCAATCTTGATCACGCGGACCTTGTCGCCATACTTCTCTCCGAACAGCGCCATCGCTTTGTACTCGTTGATGGCGACATCGATCGGGACATTCTCGATGACTTCGATCTTCTCGTTGCGCAGCACTTCTTTGTTGATGAGGTCTTCGATGTCCTGCAGTTCTTCGTCGGCGACGGCGGTGAAGTGCGAGAAGTCGAAGCGCAGATGATTGGGCGCCACCAGCGATCCCGCCTGCTTCACATGCTTGCCCAGAACTTCGCGCAGCCCAGCTTGCAGCAGGTGCGTGGCAGTGTGGTTGCGCATGGTGGACTGGCGAATGTCGGCGTCGACGACGGCGTCGACTTTCTGTCCCACGACGGATTCGGTTTGTTTCACTGTGACCTGATGCGCCCGCACTCCCTGCACCGGGTAGTAGCATCCCTTCACTTCGGCGACGACAGTGTTGTGATCGTCGCTGTAAAGCCATCCGCGGTCGCCCACCTGTCCGCCGGATTCGGCATAGAACGGAGTGTGGTCGAGGATGACTTCGCCTTCTTCGCCGGGCTTGAGTTCCTGCGCGCCCTGACCGTTATGAATGATGGCCAGAATTTCGCATCCATTGGAACGGGTTTGACGGTAGCCCTCGAAGTCGGATTTGGGGAGCTTCTGGTACGCCGGATTGGCAGTCTGTTTGGCCGCGCCTTTCCATGAGGCGCGAGCGCGTTCGCGCTGCTCCTGCATCGCGTGATCGAAACCTTCCTGATCGAAAACGATGCCTTGGTCCCGCGCCGCATCTTGCATGAAGTCCAGCGGCATCCCGAAGGTGTCGTACAGCTTGAAGGCCATTCGCCCGGGTAAACGGCTCTAGTCTCAGCATTCATCTCCTTCTTGGCGAGGAGACGGTCATTATCGGTAACGGCGATTTCCTTGCGGATCTCCTCGGTTGCAAGCACTCTGCGTTCTTGGCGAGTCAGTTTCAGCGGATCGTGTCGAAGGCCTAGTCTTACATCCTCGGAGATTTGTCGCATACCTGCGTGCTGCGCGACGAGTGACAAGTCGTCGTTGAGTCGTTTCAATCCGATGTCCAGCGTGTGCGCAAAGCGCTTTTCTTCGGCGAGTACAGTTTTCGCGACACGATCAGCTGACTCCTTCAATTCTGGATATGCGTCCTGCATCAAATCGCGCACGGCAAAGACCATCTTGTGCAGAAACGGTTTGTCGTGGCCGAGCAATCTTCCATGTGTGATCGCTCGCCGAATAATCTTGCGCAGCACATAGCCGCGTCCTTCATTCGATGGCAGCACTCCATCTGAAATCAGGAACGTGGCCGCCCGTGAGTGGTCCGCGATGACTCGCAACGATGCCGCGGACTTTGTATGGGCTTCCTTATCCAGTTCCTTCTTGAGCGAGGCTCCTGTCAATTCCGCCGCCTTCGCAATCAGCGGCGTAAACAAATCCGTGTCGTAATTCGAGATCACTCCCTGCAGCACCGCGGCCACTCGCTCCAAGCCCATGCCCGTATCGATCGATGGCTTGGGCAGCGGATTCAGCTTCCCGCCGGCGTCGCGGTCGAACTGCATGAAGACGAGATTCCACAGCTCGACATAGCGTCCGCAGTCGCAGCCGAATTTGCAGTCGGTGTGGCCTTGATCGGACGCGATCACACCCATGTCGTAATGAATCTCGCTGCAAGGACCGCAGGGGCCGGTGTCGCCCATCTGCCAGAAATTGTCTTTCAGACCGAACTCGAAGATGCGGTCTTTCGGTACGCCCTGGCCGATCCACAGGTCGTAAGCTTCGGCGTCGCGCGTCATGCCGCCTTCGCCGTTGAAGATGGTCACGTACAGCTTGTTCTTGTCGATGCCGAACCATTGCGGCGAGGTGATCAGTTCCCAGGCGTAGGCGATGGCGTCTTTCTTGAAGTAGTCGCCGAAGGAAAAATTTCCCAGCATCTCGAAAAACGTGTGATGACGGTTGGTGAAGCCGACATTTTCGAGATCGTTGTGCTTGCCGCCGGCGCGCACGCATTTCTGGGAGGTTGTGGCGCGGGTGTAGTCGCGTTTTTCCAGTCCGAGGAAGACGTCCTTGAACTGGTTCATGCCTGCGTTGGTGAACAGCAGGGTGGGATCGTTCTGCGGGACGAGCGACGATGAGTGCACCTCGCGGTGTCCCTTCTGAACGAAAAAGTCCAGAAATTTGCGGCGGATTTCAGAGCCGGTGGGCATTGTCGTGTATCCCGATTCTAGCATCGGGGAACGCGACGTCGCCGGATTGCAACCCGTCGCGTTGTTCATTCGTCACAGACGGCGGGAGGGGCCGCGAGATATGTTGCAGGCGTCCTTGCGGGACGCGTCTTCAAGCACGAAAAAGCCCGCCGATGCAATGGCGGGCCGGTAATCACAACTTGAACACAAGGTCTCTCGACTGCGTGAACCATTCGCAAGCGAATGGTTCCACTTCGCTCGGGATGACAGGGCTGGGTGAGTGAGGCCCTGTTTTCCCGCGCGATTGGCTACTTCACTGCGTCGCCGGTTTTCTCCGCGCCTTCTTTTACTCCGTGGCCGATGTCTTTTACGCCCTTCTTGATTCCGTGGCCGGTCTTCTTGGCTGCGTGTTCTGTATCTTTGGCTGCATCTTTGCTCACGTCGGCCGTCTTATCGGCGGCCTTGTCGACGCCATGCTCGGTTTTCTTGGCGACCTTTTTGGTGCCGTGAGCTGTGTCTTTGGCGGCGTCTTTGGTGGCGTCGGCGGTCTTGTCGGCTGCTTTGTCGACGCCGTGCTCGGTTTTCTTGGCGACTTTCTTGGTGCCGTGGGCTGTATCTTTGGCAGCGTCCTTGGTGGCGTCGGCCGTCTTGTCAGCTGCTTTGTCGGTGGCGTGCGCGGTTTTCTTGGCCGCCTTCTTGGTTGCGTGCGCCGTGTCTTTGGCGGCGTCTTTGGTCGCGTCGGCGGTCTTGTCAGCCGCTTTGTCGACGTCCGACTTCATGTCCTGCGAGTAGGCGAATGACGCCACACCGAGCAGCATCGCCGCGAAAATAATCGTCCACTTTGCCTTCATACTTCCTCCTGTTGGATGAAACGGTTCGGTGGGAGTATCCAGCATTTTCGGCGTAAACGCAACGATGAGGGTTGTGGGACTTCTTTGCGTCCTTTGCGGCATTTCTTCGCGAACTTTGCGGTCGAAGATTTTGGGGCGATGCCAGCGAGGTCAAACCCTTTACCGCAAAGTACGCAAAGAAATGCCGCAAAGGGCGCAAAGGAAACAGGAGACTTATTCCAGTTCTCCCTCCAGCGCGGTCAGGGTCTCATCGTCCACATCCCACTTTTTCAGGATGGCGAAAATTGTCTTGGCTCCGAAGCCTGCGCGCGCCAGTTGCCGGAAGATTCGGGCTGCATCTTTCTGATTCTTCGGTTTCTGGAGGCGCTTGCGGTGCAGATAGTCACGTGCCTGCTTCTCTTCGTTCACATCGTCGTAGACCGAATCCACGGCTTTGTCGATGACTTCTCCGTGGACTCCTTTAGCTTTCAGGTCGGTGATCACGCGGCGGCGTCCGAACTTTTCGTTGTCGCGGCGGAATGACGAAAATGCGGCGGCATATTTGGCGTCGTTCAGATAGCCCTGGTCTTTTAGTCGCCGGATGACCAGCTCCACCAGCGTCTTGCCGTATTCGGTTTCGGCATCGACGCGCGGCCGCAGAAGGCGTTTCAGTTCAGCCACGGAACGCATGCGGCGGCCCAGCGCGCCGACGGCATATTCGTAGAGCACGTCTTCCGAATCGGTCTTCCTGGGGCGGGGGAACGGCATAGTGTGACGAAATGTTAAAGCGTTGTAAATTGTTGTAAAGAAAAAGATCTCGCACTTTTTACTGCAATGCCACGGAACTCCTGTACTGCCAACTACGTATACACCACTGCAGGCCGAAATTCACGAAGTGAGCAGGCGGACCGGGTGGTGACTTTCTTCCCAACGTGTCGTCTACTTATGCAAAGAAGATCAGGGAGTCAGTCATGTTGACCATCGATGTTGAGAAGAACGGCGAAGTGGCAGTAGTGCACTGCAGCGGACGATTGGTTCGCGGGGTCGAAGTCTGCAGCTTGAGGACTGCGGTTGTTTCGCAGAAAACCACCCGCATTGTGATCCTGGACCTCTCGCAAGTCGAATTCATGGACGCGGGCGGTCTGAACTCACTGGTGTCGTTGCATCACTGGACGCGCAATCATGGGATCCAGCTCAAACTGGTGCATCCCTCTGGATTGGTCCGCGAGATGCTGACCCGTACCCACTTGAACCGGCTGTTCGATATGTCGTCACTTCGCGATGCGATGGTGATCCTGAGTGGCGTGGATTGCAGTCATCATGCGAAGTTCGGAGCCGGATATCTGAGCCCGATGCATGCCGTGGCGGCAAAATAGCTGTTGGCGTTCGACGCCAGCTGCAATAGAAAAGGGCGCGCATAAAGCGCGCCCTTGCCTTTTCTGGGATAGACTCAGCGACCGCCGCCGAAGCCCGACTGCTGCATGGCGTTGCGGGAAATATCGCTGGTGGAAGAGACGCCCTGCATGCGCAGTTTGAAGTCGTCTGCGTTGGAGGCGTTCTCCAGAGCGGTTTCGTAGTTGATCAATCCTGCCTGGAACAAATCCCATAGCGACTGATCGAAAGTCTGCATGCCGTACTGCGAAGTTCCGGCAGAGATGGCGTCGCGAACGGCGCGCGTCTTTTCCGGGACCAGAATACATTCGCGGATGTACGCGGTGTTGATCATGACTTCGACAGCCGGTACACGGCCGTCGCCGTCGCATCGTCGCACCAGCCGTTGACTGATGACGGCGCGCAAGCACCGCGGCGAGCTGCAACCGAATCTGCTTCTGCTCCGGCGGCGGGAAGATCGCGATAATACGGTTGATGGTTTCGACCGCGTCCAGCGTGTGCAACGTGGAGAACACCATGTGGCCGGTTTCGGCGGCGTGCAGCGCGGTGCCGATGGTTTCCAGATCGCGCATTTCGCCGACCAGGATGACGTCGGGATCCTGACGCAGGGAAGCGCGCAACGCGGCGCCGAATGACGGCGTGTCCACTTCCACTTCGCGCTGGTTGACGTAGCCCTTCTTGTCGCGATGCAGAAATTCGATCGGGTCTTCGATGGTGATGATGTGCTCGGCGCGGGTGGAGTTGATGCGGTCCACCATGGCGGCCAGCGTGGTCGACTTACCGGAACCGGTGACGCCGGTGACGAGAATCAGTCCGCGCGGCATTTCGCAAACCTGTTCCACAATCTTGGGCAGATAAAGTTCGTCGAGCGCGCGAATCTTGGTGGGGATCACGCGCAGCACCAGTCCCACGTTGCCGCGCTGCTGGAATACGTTCACACGGAAGCGGCCCAGTCCGGCGACGCCGTAGGCCATATCGATTTCCGTGGTCTCCTTGAACTTTTGTTTCTGGCGCGCGGACATCATGCTGAAGGCCATGGTCAGCATGTCTTCGGCGCTGACGCGGGGCTGGTCGGTCAGCGGAGTCAGGTCGCCATCGATACGTAGATGGGGATAGTTGCCAACTTTCAAATGCAAGTCAGAGGCCCGGCGCTCCATGGCGATGCGCAGCAAGTCATCAATATTCATTCGACACTTCCCCCAAATAACCTTCCGTATGATGACGCGAAAAGTCACTGAACCCAAGATGACCTAAGTAACGCAAAGGCACGCGGCAGGGGCAGACCTTTTGGACGGGTAGGCTCGTGTAGGGGCGGGCGCCCTCGCCCGCCCAGCGGAGCGAAGCTCCGCAGTATCTATGCATTTGGGGAGTGCAGGCAGCCGCGCGCTGTCATCCCGAGCGAAGTCGAGGGACCTTGCGTTTGCCGGCAGCAGTGTCAGCGCAGGCCAACACAAGGTCTTTCGACTCTCGAGAACGGACTGCAAGCGAGCACGTCTTTCTCCGCTCAGGATGACAGGTCGTTTGGAGGAGCTTGGAAGTGGACTTAGTCCATGGACTTAGTCTATGATTGCGGAATGGAAGTCAACATTCATGAGGCCAAGACACACTTCTCCCGCCTGCTGCAGAGGGTTGCTGCGGGAGAAGAAGTGGTCATCGCCCGTGCGGGCGTTCCGGTAGCGCGGCTGGTGGCCGTCGAGCCGAAGAAGGCGAAGACTCGTCCGTTGGGGATGGACGAAGGCACGCATCTGGATTGCGGATGATTTCGATGCACCTTTGCCGGATGACTTGCTCAAAGCCTTCTACGGGGGCACCCTGCCAAAGTTGACCGAAAAATCTCGCCGGAAACGCAAATGAAGTATCTGCTGGACACCATGGTCTGGCTGTGGAGTGTCGGGCCGTCGAAGAACGATCGGGGCTGCAGGTCTTGAAATTACTTGCCAGCGCAGACCAGGACATCTATCTCTCTGCTGCCAGTTCGTGGGAAATCGCAATTAAAACCAGGATTGGGTAAGTTTCAGCTACCCGAACCTCCCGGCCAATACGTGCGCAAGCGCCTGGCCGAGCAGGGAATTCGATCACTCCCTATCAATCAGCATCACAGCCTTCAAGTCTACGACCTACCCTCGCACCACGGCGATCCCTTCGACCGCATGATCATCGCTCAGGCAATGGTCGAAGGAATGACAGTGCTGACTTCGGATCGCGAGTTCGAAAAATATTCGATCGATGTGGTTTGGTGCGGAAAGTGACTGGGTGGAGCAGGCCTTCAGGCCTGCATAAAGATGGGGCATAGGTGTTTGGCTTCAGCCCGTGAGGTACCTCAGCGGCTGAAGCCGCTCGTCGTCCCTGCGACAATGCAGCGCTATAGCGCTGCTCCACCCAAAACCAAAATCAAGCAGCAGAGCTCCGGTCCGCTGAACAGCCGAGGGCGGCCCTCACGTGGCCTTATACGCCGACCGGCTGTTTGCTGCCGACTGCTACCGGAGTCAGCCACTTGTACTTGTCCGGTTTCTCGCCGTTGACGATGGCGTAGAACTCTTTCTGGATCGCTTTGGTGATCGGGCCGACCGCGCCTTTGCCGACGCTGATCTTGTCCACTGATCGGATCGGCGTAACTTCGGCGGCGGTGCCGGTGAAGAATACTTCGTCGGCGATGTAAAGCAGTTCGCGGGGAATCCCCTGTTCGACGACCGGGATGCCCAGGTCGCGGGCAATCTGCAGTACCGACTCTCGCGTGATGCCGGGCAGCACGGAATTGCCCAGCGGAGCGGTGTTCAGCACGCCATTGCGTACCACAAAGACATTCTCTCCTGAGCCTTCGCTGACGTAGCCGTTGGCGTCCAGCGCAATGCCTTCGACATAGCCGTTGATGATGGCTTCCATCTTGATGAGCTGCGAGTTCATGTAGTTCGCAGCGGACTTGGCCATCGCAGGCAGTGTGTTGGGCGCGATGCGGGTCCAGGATGAAACGCACACGTCAGCGCCTTCTCCGGAGTCCGACGTCAGATACTTGCCCCAGGGATAATTGCAGATGTAGACCTCGGTCGGCGAGTTCAACGGGTTTACCCCGGCTTCGCCGTATCCACGCAGAATGATGGGCCGGATGTAGCAGGGCCACGCGCCGTTGTTCTTGACCAGGTCGGACATCCCGGCGATCAACTCTTCCACGGTGTAGTCCACGTCAATGCGGTAAATCTTGGCGGAATCCAGCAACCGCTGCATGTGTTCCTTGGCCCGGAAGATGGCTGGACCGCCGGGCAGGGCATAGCAACGGACGCCCTCGAACACGGACGAGCCGTAGTGAATCACATGCGACATTACGTGAATGGTCGCGCTGTCCCAGGGAATCAGTTTGCCGTTATGCCATATTTTTTCGGTTTGTTGGATCGCCATGAATACTCCTAAAGCTCAAATACGCCGTCGGCGGCGCTTATGAAAGCTTAACCGGCGCGACCATTTCATTATAGCCGAGGGGCACAATGGCTTTAATGGAACGGATGCAGTGGGCCTTTAGGCGCATACAGATCTGCTTGAGTGTCGGGCTTTGCCGGCATGGCCCCCGCAGCTGTTTATCCACTGGCGATTTTTCGCCAACTATAATGTTGGCGTGAAGGATTTGTTAAAACCAGACGGGAGCCGTTCGACACGGCTACGCCTGTTTAGGCGGCCAATTGATGCCCAATGAAAACGAAAAGGAGAGCCGATGAGCCGATTGATGAGCCGATTCTTGGGTATTTGCCTGGTAGCTAGCTGCGGGATAGTTTCGGTTTTGGCGGCATCTCCTCCACAGAAGACTTCGATGGCAGGCGACCGGGCGAATGCTTCGAAAGCAACGATCGAGGGCCTGGTTCGGGACGTCGCCTGTCCCATTCAGAACCTCGACTCAACTCCGACTAACCTAAGCCTGAAATGCGTGAGGGAATGCGTGAGGGGTGGTTCGCCGCTCGTGATTCTGACTAATGATGGTCACCTGTATTTCCCTATCTCCGACAAAATGCCTGACACGGATCAGCGACAAAAACTGATGCCGTTCGTCGGCAAATACGTGCAGGCTACTGGGACTGTATTTGAGCGGACAGGGACGCATGCAATTGTGATCTCGGAAATTAAGGAAAAGAAAGAGATCCACTTAATGATGGATGGGAACTAGCCCAGGCAGGTTGTTTTGCTCACGGCAAACTTTACAAGATTGCCGAAGCCGTCCCTCGTGGCTTTTTGGTAAGCACGGACTGAGTGGATCAGGCCTTCTCCCCTGAATACACCACGGCTACGGCTTACTTGCCATCGGCGCCAGGCTCGCCTGCACGGTTCCGGGCAGTACATCTCCACGGAAATACTTGCCCTTAGCTGCGCCCATCTCAGGCATGGCTGCGTATGGCTTGCTGTAATCATTCGCCGCATTCCAGAAAAGGAAGCCGATTCCGCCCTTGTTCTTCGCGGTCACCACTTGGGCCTTGATATATTCCGGCGAATAAGTCTTGGTTCTCCAGCGGAAAGCCTGTAACCAGGGACGAATCACAACGCCACTGCCCTGTGTGATCTTCTCGAAACGTTCCATGGAGACGCCGATGAAGTGCTCCGGCGCGTCTCCCGGGTGCGCGATTCCGTCCATGCCGAAGAAGTGTGAGGGATAAATCATGGGCGAAAGCACGTCGCAGGACTTCGCCATGCGCACGATGTCCTGGCCGGTGTGGCTCAGGTCAACTGGACGCTGCCAGGCCATGATGCCGAATACATCCAGCGACAACAGCGCACCCGTGGGATGAAGCTCGGCGTAAGCGTGTTTCAGGAAGTCGGCAATCACGTCAGAACGATGCCAGTCAGGATGCTCCGTCTGGTAATAGAAAGTGGCATCTTTCTGGTCGCCCTCGGCAGGGAAGCGGACGTAGTCAAACTGGATCTCGTCGGCGCCGGCTTCTGCGGCTTTCTTGGCCAGCGCGATGTCATACGCCTGCACCTTGGGCTGAGAAGGATCGGTCCAAACCAGCTTGCCGTTTTCGCGCCAAGCTTGTCCGGTCTTGTGCGACTTGATCGCCAGTTCAGGATGCGTTTCCACCAACCGCTGATCGCGGAAGATGGCGACGCGGGCGATGGCGTGCATGTTCTGGGAATGCAGGAAGTGGATGAACTTGGGCAGATCGTGGAAAGCGCTGCGATGGCTTCCCAGGAGCGCATGGTCGAACGGGATGGTCACGCTGCCATCGCTGTCCTTGATATCGAAGACCACGGCGTTGCCTCCGACTTCAC
>CAVSYI010000019.1:0-175654 GCA_963732045.1 Terriglobia bacterium
TCGAATCCTCTGTATGCCGGGAACGCGTTGAGCAATGGATCCGGAAACATTACGGTAACCACCCCAGACATTCCAGGCGCCACCACACTCGATCTTCTGCGAGTATCTCCGGTCGCGGGACTGGCAGAGCAAGCCCCTTACGGCACCGGCAACTTTGCGGTGCTGACACATGTTTCGCGCAGCTCGGCGTGCGCAAATGGAGTTTGCACCTTCGTCGATAATCAGGCCACGCCGCAACCCTACACCGTGGCGATCCCAACTTACTTCCCCTTGTTGGATTTCTGGCCAGGGAATCTGATTCTGGTTTCAAACGTCGATACCAATAGCGTGCTGGGTGGATCGCGAGCGTTCATGGACAGCGCGCCCACAGGAGTGGTTGCGGTCCAGGGAACGGCGGCACCAGCCTTGATCTCCACCAATTGCGATTCGCTTTCGGGATGGACGCCACTGTGGATGAGTTGTTATTCGGCGATGGCTCCCGGCACGTTTTACGAAAAAAGCGAAATACGTCGAAGTGTCTACGACCGGATTGTGAATGCTGCGATCACGGTGGCGATCAGCGCTGCCATCGCGATGCATGATCGGTGGTCGTTCAAATAAGCGAATGCTTCTCTGCGGATTAATTCTTCAGTTCTCAGTTCTCGGTTTTTAGTTCTCAGCGGTTCCAATTTTCAAATTACCTAAGGAGGCTTTATGGATTTTTTAGCGAAGTTGTTGCAGGGGATTTCCTTTGTTCCTTCGGTTGTCACCGGGATCGAGGGCTTATTTGGAGGCCGAACCGGGGCCGAAAAGAAAGATGCGGCGATGTCTTTCGTATCAGCGGCTTTGCAACTGACTGACGCGGTGACATCGCGCCACATTGTTGATTCCGACAAGTTCAAGCAGGGGCTGAGCGCGGTAATCGACGGAACCGTTCTCTGCTTGAATGCCTCTACGTGGTCAAAGCCCGCTCAGCCGTAAATCAACCGATTTCTTCAGCCCAGTTCTCGAGCGTCTTCTTGACCTGGGCCATGAACTGATCGGCCACAGCGCCGTCGATGACCCGATGGTCGTAGCCCAGCGTCAGGTTGACGATGGAACGGACCGCGATCGAGTCATTGCCGTCTTCGTCGGTGACAACCTTCGGCGCCTTTGTAATTCCACCCACGCCCATGATGGCCAGATTCGGCTGATTGATGATGGGCAATCCGAAGACGGCGCCGAACTGGCCGGGATTGGTGATGGTGAAAGTCGAGCCTTCCACTTCTTCCGGCTTGAGTTTCTTGTTGCGGGCGCGCTCGCCCAGATCGCTGATCCCACGTTGCAGGCCGAGGAAGTTCAGTTCGTCGGCATTCTTCAACACAGGAACGATCAGGCCCCAGTCGAGCGCGACCGCAATTCCGACATTGACGTGGCGATGGTAGCGAATGCTTTCGCCTTCGAGCGAAGCGTTCACGATGGGATATTGCTGCAGCGCGAGAATCGCGGCGCGGGTGAAGAACGGCATGAAGGTCAGGCGTGCGCCGTTGCGCTTTTCGAACGCGGCCTTGTTCTTGTTACGCAACTGTACGATGCGCGTAATGTCCACTTCGAACATGCAGTGGACGTGCGCGCTGGTGCGCCGCGATTCGATCATGCGGTGAGCAATGATCTTGCGCATCTGGGACAGGGCAACCAGATCGCCCGGAATCGCAGCCGGAGCAGGCGCACTGCTGACGGATTTTGCGGGCGGCGCAGGAGCGGCCGAAGGCGTCGGTGCTGCGGCCGGCGCGGAAGGTTGACCTTGTTCCAGAAATGCAGTGATGTCTTGCTTGGTAATGCGTCCGCCCAGTCCGGTTCCAGGCACTTGCGCCAGATTGATGTTGTTCTCTCGCGCAATTTTGCGGACCAACGGGGAAGAACGAGCGTGATCATCTTCTTCTTCGTGCGAAGCTTGCATTGGCGCTGTTTGAGGCGGCGCAACTGGAGCCGGAGCCTTGGTTTCAGCCGCCGCGGTCGGACTTTTCGCCGGAGCGGATTCCTTTTTCGCTGGAGCAGCTGGGGCCGCAGGTTTTGCCGCAGCACCCTCGCCGTCCGCTGAAATCGTCCCAACGACGGTATTGACCTGGACAGTAGCGCCTTCGGCAACCTTGATGTCCTGCAGCACGCCTGAGGCCGGCGCGGGAATTTCGGCATCCACTTTGTCCGTAGAAATCTCGAACAGCGGCTCGTCGCGCTGCACCTTGTCACCGGGCTTTTTCAGCCACTTGGTGATGGTCCCCTCAAAGATGGATTCGCCCATCTGGGGCATGACAATGTCAGTCGGCATAAGTCCCTTCCACGCAGGCGCCGTCGAGGCCCGCGCAACTCTTCATTATATATAGACTGGCTGATTTTCTGTTGGTTCGCGCTCAGGCTAGTCGTGATGTTCGTGTTCTTCGCCGCCCTTGGGATCGACTGCCGGGGGAGCGACTCCGGTGGATTTTTTCCAGTAATCCTGCACCGCAGGTGGGAGTTTTTCGATGCGCGAGAGAAACGCTGTGACTTTCCACATGTCCTGTTCGCTTAGCGCCTTGCTCCACGACGGCATGCCGGTGTAGCGGATGCCGGTGCGGACGGCGTAGTAGATGTGCCACTCCGGATCATCCAGCGGATAAATAATCACCTGCGGAACCGGTGGATAAAAAGAGTGCTGCAGCACGCTGGGTTTATTGTCGAGCCCACCATGGCAGACCGAGCAATTCATGGTGTAGATCTTCATTCCGTCGATGAGATTTTCGTCGGTCGGCGGCACGGGATTGGTCAGGCGTGGAGCGTGACGCTCCATGGAGGCGTCCATGGCTGACATTGCGATGTGCTGCTCGAGTTTTGGCGGAGTGGAGTCGGCGTTGGTGGGCAGAAATCCGAGAGTAGCGATGGCAAGGCCCCCCAGGAAGAGCAGAAGCAACGTAATGACGGCGCCGAGGATGAGATTACGCATGCCTGCCTCCAGTAGGTCATCATACGCCGGTAGCAAACTCGTCGTTGGCCGTTGGCCTTTGGTCTTTGGCCAACGACCAAGGGCCCACGGCCAACGACGAACTGCTTATAGCTCTCCCCAAGTTCTAATATGCTTTTAGATGGCGGGCTTCGCGCAGCACGTCGCTCACTTTGGGCAAAAAATATTCTTCCTGCGGAGGCGAGAACGGGACGGGCGTGTCCTGGCCGGCAATCCGGACGATAGGACCGTCCAGGTCGTCGAAGGCTTCTTCGTTAATGATGGCAGCAATTTCGCCGGCCAGCCCTCCGGTGCGCGAGTGCTCGTGTAGCAGAATGACCTTGTTGGTCTTGCGCACAGTCGTCACAATCGCCTCGCGGTCGAGGGGCGCCAGCGTCCGCAAGTCCACGATTTCGACGTCGATCCCTTCTTTGCTCAAGGTTTCGGCGGCTTCCATCGCGGTGTGCACCATGGCAGCATAAGTAATGATGCTGAGGTCGCGGCCCTCACGTACGGTTCGGGCTTTCCCCAACGGCACGATGTAGTCTTCCGCTGGCACCTCTTCCTTGATGCGGCGATAAAGATATTTGTGTTCAAAGAAGATGACCGGGTTGTTGTCGCGGATGGACGCCTTGATAAGTCCTTTCGCATCGTAAGCGCCGGACGGACAAACCACTTTTATGCCGGGGGCGTGGACAAACCACATCTCCGGATTCTGCGAGTGAAATGGCCCGCCGTGGACGTGGCCGCCGCTGGGTCCGCGAATCACTAGTGGACCGGGCGCGCCCCAGCGATAGTGAGCTGATCCAACCATGTTGACGATCTGGTTGAAGGCGCAGCCGATGAAATCCATAAACTGAAATTCGGCCACCGGGCGCAATCCGGTAAGAGCGGCGCCGAAGGCAGCGCCCACGATGGCAGATTCCGCGATGGGCGTGTCGATGACGCGCTCCGGACCGAAGCGGTCGATGAAGCCGTCGGTGACTTTGAATGCTCCGCCGTAAATGCCGATGTCTTCGCCGATACAGAAGACGCTGGGATCGCGTTCCATTTCCTCCCAGATACCCTGGCGGATGGCTTCGAGATATGTTAGTTGAGGCATTTTATTTTTCTGTCATCCAGCGAGGTTGCTCGTCGGAACATCACTTCAAATGGATTGCCGCCTCGGTTCTCTCGAGAGTGGCAGCTGTTCCCTTCTTAACTTTGGGCATTCCGTACTTCGGTTTAATTTCGTGGCAGCCATTTTCGCAATACACTCCGCCAGCGGCGCTTTCCGGTTCGGGCATTGGACTTGCGACCGCGAAATCGCGCTCGGCTTCGACTTGTGTCTCGACATCGGAGATCAGCTTCTGATTCTCTGCCGAGGTCAGCCACTTCTTTACGTTGACCAGAAAATTCTCGAAGCGGGCGATAGGATCGCGTTTGCGCCAGAATTCGAACATCGATTTGGGGACGTAATCTGCTCCGTCGTGGATGGCGTGGCCTTTCATGCGCATCATCTTGGCTTCGATGAGCGTGGGGCCTTCGCCGCGGCGGGCGCGTTCGCATGCTTCGTGTGCGGCGTCGTAAACCTGGCAGGCATCGGTGCCGTCGATGATTACGCCGGGGATACCGTAACCAATGGCGCGCTCAGCCAGATCTTTGACGCGGTACTGCATGGAGCTCGGCGTGGAATACGCCCAGAGATTACTTTCGACGAAGAGCACCAGACCGAGGTCCTGCACGGCGGCGAAATTCAAGCCTTCGTAGGTGACGCCGGTGGACTGGCCGCCATCGCCGATGTAAGTCATGACAGCGAGGTTCTTTCCCTGGAGGCGCGCGCCCAGTGCCACGCCCGCAAGAACAGGAACCAGATCGCCCAGCATCGAGATGGGCGCAACCATGTTGCGGTCTTTGATGTCCCCGAAGTGCGATGTGCCGTCACGGCCCCCGGTGGGCGACCCGGCCTTCGCCATATATTGCATCATGATGTCGCGCGGGGGAAATCCGCGGACCAGGGTCGAACCCTGATTGCGGATCATGGGAGCGAACCAGTCTTCCTTGCGCAAGGCGTAGGCGGAAGCGCAGGAGCAGGCTTCCTGGCCGAGGCCGAAGTAGACACCGCCGACGACTTTTCCTTGCTTGTACAGATTTTCGAGCGTGACTTCCATCCTGCGGTTAAGAACCATCCAGCGGTAGATCTCAATGCATTGCTTCTTATTCAGATATTTCGATTCGCGGATGGGTGGAACCGGAGCGCTCATGTCGCCGGTGACTTCGTAGGCGACCTTGCCGCCTTTACGTACCTGGCGGACGTCGAAGTCTGGCTTTTCCAGGCGATAGTCCGGGATGGTATAGGTGCGCTGGTTGGAATCGGTGGAATTCCGCGTGGGCTTAGCGGTAAGTTGTTTTTTTTGCTTCTTGGCCATGTGCGCTTGCTTATTCCATGCTAACGCGGAGAGGTTGTTTCTGTCGCGTATCGAAGCACCACCAATGTCACGCTCGGAATATGTCTTCTTCTTTGTGAATCTGGCGCAGTTCTTCGGGGACCTTCAATGGAACACCAACGGAATTCTGTAACAGAGCATCAAGATTCTCCAGCCACAGCATCTGGCTTCCGAAAACAGTGCCAAAGTTGCGGGAGATGGAATGAGCAACTTCGTCTAAAGAAAGCTTGCGGCCCAACTCCTTTGCCATGGACGTCACTGGCTTGGTCGTGATGCCGCAGGGGATGATCAGATTGAAGTAGTCAAGATCGGTGTTTACGTTGAGCGCGAAACCGTGTGAGGTTACGGCTCTCGAGATGTGGACGCCAATGGCGGCGATTTTGGCTTCGGAGTCGGCTCCCTGATCGACTCCTGAAGAAAACGCAGGGTCCCTCGACTCCGCGGGACAATTCGCGAGCGAATTGTCCTGCTGCGCTCGGGCTGACATGGGCGTTGGGTCCGTCCAGACGCCGGTGAGGCCGCAGATACGAGTTGTGGGAATGCCGTAATCGGCGCAGGTGCGAATCAGGACTTCTTCCAGGCGGCGCACGTAATCGATTGCACCCAGACGTTTTGCGTTTTCCGTCGGGAGTGGCGATGGCACGGAGGTCGAAAATAGGATATCCGACCAGTTGGCCGGGGCCGTGGAACGTGACGTCGCCGCCGCGATCACACTCGAAAACTTCCACGCCGCGCTGGATTAGAAGTTCGGGGGAGGCCACGATATTTTTCTGCTTGGCGTTGCGTCCGAGAGTGATGACCGGAGTGTGTTCGAGCAGCAGCAGTACATCGCCGATACGGTCTTCCTTACGCAGTTCCACCAACCGCTGCTGCAAGCGCAGGCCAGTGGCGTAATCGAGCGTGCCGAGTTGGAGGACGGAGATCAAAGGCGTTTGCCACGGATTTCACGGATTAGCACAGATAAACCTTTTTTCTTGTCGTTATTTTTCTTGTCTCTGATTTTATCCGTTTGATCCGCAAAATCCGTGGCCTGGTTTCTCACGCGTTGATTGGCATTCCGTAGACACTGTTTGCGGCATCTAGCATGGCCTCGGCCAGCGTCGGGTGGGCGTGAATTGTCCACATCAGATCTTCGACTGTGGCTTCGAGTTCGATGGCTGCTACCGCTTCGGCGATCAGTTCTGTCGCCTGCGGGCCGATGATGTGCACACCCAGGATTTCGCCGTAGTCGGCGTCGGAGACGATCTTGATGAAACCTTCGTGCTGACCGACGATCGACGCGCGCGAGTTCGCGGTGAAGGGGAACTTTCCGACCTTGATGTTGTAGCCTGCTTCTTCCGCTTTCACTTCAGTCAGACCGACGCTGCCGATTTCAGGATGGCAGTAGGTTGCGTTGGGGATGTGCTCAGGATTGATGGGCTTGCCCTTCTTGCCGGCAATTTTCGTGACGGCGACAATGCCTTCCATCGCGCCGACGTGCGCCAGTTGCGGCGTTCCCAGCACGATGTCGCCGATGGCGTAGACGCCGGGTTCGGCGGTCTGCATCCAGCTGTCGGTCTTGATGAAGCCGCGATCGGGCTTGATTTTCGTCTTCTCCAGCCCAAGGTTCTCGGTGCGCGGCTTGCGGCCGACGGCGATCAGGATTTTCTCTGCTTCGATTTTCTGCGGTTTGCCATCAACGCTGAAGGTCACAGTGACGCCTGATTTACTCTTCTCGATCTTGTCGACTTTCGCGCCGGTGTGGAAGGCGATGCCGCGCTTGCGATAGACGCGCGCCAGTTCCTTGGAGATTTCTTCGTCTTCGATCGGAACGAGCCGAGGCAGCATTTCAATGAGCGTGACTTCCGTGCCGAAGGACCGGAAGATGGAAGCGAATTCGACGCCCACGGCTCCGGCGCCGACGATCACCAGAGACTTGGGAACTTCCTTGAGCGAAAGAATTTCGATGTTGCTCAGGATGTGGTCGCCAGCCTCGAGGCCGGGAAGCATGCGGGCTTCCGATCCGCTGCAGAGAATCACGTTTTTGGCTTTTACGTGACTGGCTTTGCCGTCGGCGGTGACTTCGACGGTCAGCACACCATTTTGCGCCGGACCGGTCAGCTTGCCGTAGCCGCGTACGGTTTCGACTTTGTTCTTCTTCATCAGGAACTCGAGACCCTTGGCGTGCTTGGCCACGATCTTCGACTTGCGTTCCTGGACGGCGGGCCAGTTCAGCTTGCGCGCGTCGACGCCTTCGATGCCGAATTCCTTGGCGTCTTTCAGGTGGTCCCAAAGTTCGGCATTGAACAGTAGGGCCTTGGTCGGGATGCAGCCCACGTGCAGGCAGGTGCCGCCGAGCACGTTGTCCTTTTCGATCAGGGCAGTCTTCAGGCCGTACTGGCCGGCGCGGATGGCTGCGGTGTAGCCAGCCGGTCCGCTGCCGATGATGGCGATGTCATAAATGGTTTCGGGCAAAGAGATGGTCCTCACTATGAAGAGATGCGAGACAGCAAACGTTTGATTCTAGAACAGGGCGGCTCAAGTTGCGATAGCCGCCCCGAGAACGGCCAGCGAGAAAACACCCGCCCAAGCGGAGCTTGGACGGGGCACCCTCGCGCGGGAACTTTTCGCTCGCATCCGACGTATTATTCCTGCAGGAGGTCGATATGCACGTTTTTGGGCTTTTCCTGTTTCCGTTCTTTGGATGTGGATTTGTCCTCTACTTCCTGCCTACGATTGTCGCGTTGCTGCGCGAGAGGCACGACAAGATTTCCATCTTTCTGCTCAACTTCTTTTTAGGATGGAGCCTGATTGGATGGGTCGTCGCCCTGATCTGGGCGTTCAAGAACGACCGGATCGTCTACGTCCAGAGTCCGCAGCGATACTAGGCCAGCAGTTTCGCTGCTTCTTTTGCGTAGTAGGTGACGATGATGCTGGCGCCGGCGCGGCGGATCGACAGCAGCGACTCCATCATGACGCGCTCGCGGTCGATCCAGTTGTTGCGGGCGGCGGCTTCGATCATGGCGTACTCACCCGAAACCTGATAGGCAGCCAGGGGCAGATCGAAACGATCGCGGGCGGCAGCGATTACGTCCAGATAAGGTAACGCGGGCTTCACCATGATCATGTCCGCGCCTTCCTCGATATCCTCTTCAATCTCCCGCATAGCCTCGCGCAGGTTGGCGCCATCCATCTGGTAGGACCGGCGATCTCCGAATTGCGGCGTGGAATCGGCCGCCTCGCGAAATGGACCGTAGAAGCCAGAAGCAAACTTCGCCGCATAAGAAAGGATAGGAGTATTCAGAAACCCAGCCTGGTCGAGGGCTTTGCGGATAGCGGCAACGCGGCCATCCATCATGTCGGACGGGGCGATGACGTCGATTCCGGCGCGCGCCTGTGAAACTGCCGTGCGGGCCAGCAGCTCGAGCGTGGCATCGTTGAGGATTTCGTAGTCACCGGTGATTGCAGGCGGACTTGCGACCGCCGCGCCCAGCGACTGGGCCCCGGCGCCTGAACTCACCACGCCGCAATGTCCGTGAGACATGTATTCACAAAGGCAGACGTCTCCCATGACGATAAGGTCAGGGACTTCGCGCTTGATGGCGCGGGCGGCCTGTTGCACGATTCCGTTTTCCGCCCAGGCGCCGGTGGCAACCTCGTCCTTGGTCTCGGGAAGGCCAAAGAGGATCAGGCCGGAAACGCCCAGCGCCGCAGTTTCACGCGCCTCTTTTACCGCTTCATCGACCGAAAGATTGAAGACGCCCGGCATGGACCGGACTTCCTTGCGCACACCCTCCCCCGGACAGACAAATAACGGATAAATAAAGGCTTCGGGGCTGAGGCGGGTCTCTCGGACCAGCGCGCGCAACGGGGCGCTTTGGCGCAGGCGGCGGAGGCGTGTGACCGGGAAGGTCATGGGCTGATTCTAGCAGAGCAAGAAAGTCGTCGGTCGTCAGTCTTCAGCAGGAAAGCAACATTTGCAGAGAAAGGCTGACGACCGATGACTGAAGACTGACGACTGCTTAAAGAAGGGGTACCAAAGTAACGCTTTGTCTATTCCGAAATCGATTTGGGACGGCCTTCGACCGCTAGAATGCGGGATATCAATGACTTCGAAGCGCCAATGGCAGGTGGGGAGTATTGTCGGCCTCATCCTGATTTATGCCGGTGTGTCCATCAGTGTGCGCAATGGATTCGGACTGCTGGCCTTCGGAGATATCAGCCAATTCCTTCTGCTCTTTACAGCTTTCGTTCTGATGTTGAGAAACGCGGTTTCAACCCGCGGCCAGATTCGGCTGTTTTGGGGGCTGCTGGCCGCTGGGTTGTCTGCTGTGGGCCACGAACCTCGCCCTGTGGACGCTCTACGAAGTCATTCTGCGGCAGCCGCTTCCCGATCCCTTTGCTGGAGACGTGATCCTCTTTATTCACGTTGTTCCATTCATAGCAGCGGTGGCATTGCGTCCCCACCTGCTGGAGGAAAAGAAGCTTTACTTCAGCACGCTCAACTTTCTGATGTTGCTGGTGTGGTGGGTCTTCCTTTATGCCTTCGTGATTTTCCCGGACGAGTATGTCGTGCTCAATGTTTCGCTCTACAGCCCGCACTACGACTTGCTCTACCTGGTAGAAAATCTGGCCTTCCTGATGGTGCTGGGCATACTGGCGTGGAATACGCGCGGAGCCTGGAAGAAAATCTATTGGAACCTGTTTGTTGCTTCGGGACTGTACGCCGTGAGTTCGGTGGCTCTGAATTCCGCGATCGCCCGCGGAACCTATTACACCGGCAGTCTGTACGACATCCCATTTATCGCTTCGGTTTGCTGGATGATCTGGGCAACATTGCTGGCGCATGAGTTGAAACCGCCGTCCCAGCCCGCTCCGTCCGTGATTTCCCGCTGGCAAATGCTGACCCCGCGGCTGGCCATGCTGGCCATGCTTTCTCTTCCAGTGATGGGGTACTGGGCCTGGTTTCGCGATACAGCGGCGCCGCACCTGCGGCAGTTCCGCCTGGTGGTGACGCTGGCGGCGATGGTTGTTCTGGGCCTGTTTGTATTTCTACGGCAGTTTCTGATGGACCGTGAATTGGTGCGTCTGCTGGAAGAGTCGCGCTCCAGCCTGGAAAACATGAAGCGGCTGCAGACCGAACTGATCCAGCGCGAGAAACTGGCGTCGCTGGCTCAGTTGGTCTCGGGAGCCGCCCACGAAATCAACAATCCTCTGGCTGCCATTCTGGGATATTCCGAGCTGCTGGCCTCGCAGGCTGACGTGGATTCGAATCAGGCCAACATGGCGCGCAAGATTGGCCAACAGGCACGGCGCACCCGGGAACTGGTGTCGAGCCTGCTTAGCTTTGCCCAGCAGTCGCCCGGCGAAAAGACGTTGCTCGACATGGGCTCGATTGTGCAGCGCGCGCTGCAAATGAAAATGATGCGCGCGGAAAGTCAGAAAATCCGGCTGGAGAGCCGGATTGCGCCCAACCTTCCGCAAATATGGGGCAACGTGAATCAGCTCTTCCAGTGCTGCGTGGAGATTATCGGAAACGCGACCGACGCTCTGGAAGAAGTGGGCGGCGGAACTTTTTCCGTGAGCGTGCTCCCCGAGGGCGATGAGCTGATCATGGAATTTTCGGATTCCGGCCCCGGCGTGCGCGATCCTCAGCGTATTTTCGATCCTTTCTACACGACGAAGCCCGTCGGAAAGGGTATGGGACTGGGCTTGAGCGTCACGTACGGGGTCGTCCGCGATCATCAGGGAGAGATCAACTGCGAGAACCGGCCCGAGGGTGGCGCTGTGTTCACACTGCGTTTCCCGACTGCGAAGAGATCGGCGCCGATGATGGTCGAGACTGCCAAGGCTTAGTCTTCATTTCAGATTTGTGATCTCAGATTTCAGATTTTTCTTTGCGTTCTTTGCGGAGTCCTTGGCGAACTTTGCGGTTAACAGCTTTTGACCGCAAAGGACGCAAAGCCGGCCGCAGAGGGCGCGAAGAAAATCTCGATTCCATCCGCTTCTTGTAACATTGAAGCCGATGCCGTCTTCTCTCCTCCATAGCAGCGCGAGGGTGCTGGAATTTGAATCCCTGCGCGATTTGATTCGCGGATACACGTGGTCGCCGCTCGGTCAGGAGCGCATTGCGGCGCTTGCTCCTTCGGTCGATCGCCAGTGGATCGAGAATCAGCACCAGCTCACCAATGAGATTCGGGAGTTCCGGCGAGTTGGCGGGCGCTTCGAGTTCACCGGGCTGCTGGAGATATCAACCACGGTCGAAAAGGCTCGTATTCAGGGCGCGGTCCTCGAAACTACCGAGATTCGTGACGTTGTGCTGGTCGTCGATCGTGCCAGCGAATGGCGGGGAATCGCTTTGAACCCGCCGGCGGCAATGAAAGTGCCATGGACGACGGTGGCGGAACTTTCGTCCGGCATTATCGACTTCAGCGAGTTCCTGCGCGCCTTCCGCAACAAGATCCAGCCCGATGGCACGCTCGAAGACCGTGCTTCACCCGAACTGGCTCGCATCCGGCGTGAGATCGAACGGCAGAAGAGGACGATCCAGCAATCGCTGCAAGGCTATCTACGCCGCCTGTCGGAAGGCGGTGCGGTGCAGGATGAGTTGATCACAATCCGCGGCGAGCGCTTCGTGATCCCGATCAAGATCGAACAGAAGCGCCGGGTGCAGGGCGTGGTCCACGGCGCCAGCTCCAGCGGACAGACCGTGTTCGTCGAACCGCTGGAGACCATCGAGCAGAACAATGAACTGGTGCGGCTGCTCGATGATGAGATGGCAGAGATCCACCGCATCCTGCTGGAGATGACCCGCCGGATCGGCGAGAGTTCCGAATCGATCTTGCAGGCAGTAGGGGTGCTGGCCGAGTTGGAGTTGCAATTCGCCAAGGCCCGGTTTGCGGAAGATTACAGCTGTGTGCCGGTAAGTTCTACGAAGATAGGGTGGAGCAGGGCTTAGCCCGCAAGATTCCGGGGTTTTGACTTTAGGGGCTCAGCCCCTGCGGTACATCCGAGCGGGCTAATCCTGATCAATGCACGCCACCCGCTGCTGGAGCGAAATCTGAAAGCAAAAGGCGGGCATGTCGTTCCCGTCAGCATCGAACTTGAAGGCGAACGCGTCGAACTTGTGATCACTGGCCCGAACACCGGCGGCAAAACCGTTACTCTGAAAACGGTTGGCCTGCTTGCCCTGATGGCGCAGTCCGGCATTCCCGTTCCCGCGGATCGCGCCGAGTTCCCCGTCTTCGATGCGGTGCTGGCCGATATCGGCGACTACCAGTCGATCGAGCAGAATCTTTCAACGTTCTCCGCTCACGTCACCAACATCGACTTCATCTCGCGCACCGCCACGGCACACTCGCTGGTGCTGCTGGATGAACTGGGCTCGGCCACCGATCCCGAGGAAGGCGCGGCACTGGCGGTCGCGATCGCCGAACACTTCCGCAAGATCGGTTGCATCACGGTGATCTCAACGCACCACACTTCGCTGAAAGTCTTCGGCGCCAATACGCCGGGCGTGGTGAACTCCTCGGTCGGATTCGACGAGACCACGCTGCAACCGACTTACGAGTTGAGAATCGGCGTGCCGGGAGCGTCGGCGGGCATCAACATCGCGCAGCGGCTGGGACTGAATCCCTCCATCATCGAGGCCGCGCGGTCAAAGCTGGGGACGCAGGCGCGCGATGTCGGCCAGTTTCTCGACAGCCTGCATGAGAACTTGCGCGAGGCTGAGGCCGAACGTTTGCGCCTGAAGGCTCGCGAAAAAGAACTGGATCGCGAAAAGGCGAGCCTCGCCGCCGAGGGACGAAAAGAGCAGCAGGCCAAGATCAAAGAGATGGAGAAGAAGCTCGAAACCCTGCTGCGGGATTTCGAGTATCAGGCGCGGGAGATGGTCAATGCCGTCCAGGACCGGGCCGCGTCGCAAAAGCTGTCGAAAGATGCCGAGCGGCGCATCTCCAAGCTGCGGCGGGAATTCAGCGAGCAGTTCGATTCAAGCGTGGTAGCGCATACGACCGGAGCCGATCGGGGCGATCCGAATGCGCAACCCCAAGTCGTGAAGCATGTCTCTGAGGGCGACACGGTCAAGCTCAAGTCCGTGGGACGGGCAGCCGTAGTGAGCCGGCGCATCGACGAAAATCATTTTGAAGTCGAAATCGGCGCCATGAAGATGAAGATCGCTCGCGACGATATTGCCGAAGTGATCGCGCGGGCAGCTGACTCACCGGTCAAAGCTGCGCGGGCGCGCGGAATCTCGATTTCGCTGGAGAAAGAAAATGACAGCGTGCCGTCGGAAATCAATGTCATCGGCCGAACCGTAGACGATGCCACCCGCGAAGTAGAGAAATTCGTGGATCGCGCGTTTCTGGCCGGCTTGCCTCGCGTGCGCGTGGTGCACGGCAGCGGCATGGGTATTTTGCGGAAAGCGTTGCGACAGTATTTGCAGAAGCATCCGCATGTGGAGTCGGTGACGGAGCCTGCGCAGAATGAAGGTGGCGGCGGGGCGACGGTGGTGGAGCTGCGGGTATGATGGCTCATCACCTCTTGCCGGTGGACTTCAAGCCTGCTGCGTACTTCAGGATGTCCATAGCAGGAACCGTACCTACCTGCTGAAGCCTGTACAGCAGGCGCAGAAAGAAGAATATGAGCGCGGCGTCAGGGGGGGACTTCTCAACCCTGCCCCTTTTCCTGTTGCGTACAGCCTCGAATGAACCGCTACGGACAGCGCATCCGATATTTATGAACCGCGCTGGAGATAGCTCGGTCAGAACCTTATCGAGGGACGTCACAAGTCCGCCGCCACTCCACCAGCCTTCCAGGCACAGGATACCGGCCGTGATCTCAAACAGAACTTTCGGTTTATACGTTCCGCGAACGTATCTGACCGGGACACTAGTCCGCTCAAGCCTTCGCACCGACTCAGCCTTCTCTGCTGCCTGAAGGATGGCGGTGCGTCGAAGTTCGTGTTTCACGTCGAATACGGCATAAACGCTTTCGGCGGGAACATACAACACACCATCCTGCTTGAAGATCAGCGGTGAATACTGCCGATCATAGATCACGACGTCAATCTGCTCACTCAGGCGCCCGCGATTGTCTACCACAAAAGCCGAGTCAGCCTTGTACCGCTGCGGCAGATACGCGTTCAACATCCCCAACCAGTTCTGTTCGGCAGCGGCCCCCTTCGTAGGGTCGTGGCGCACAAACCCGCGTGTAGTATCGAATCGCGCCGTCATCTGCTTCTGCAGAGACAAGAACAAATCCGCTACATCAATGCTGCCGTAGTTTCTTACCAAAGCACTTGCTCCCAGTTTCTTTGCAATGAGAGACGAGCTGCGTTCGCTACCGCCCTTTTCTCGTTAAGGTCGAGATCCTCTGAAATGATGTTGTTCGTATTCGCCGGATCGATGACCCTTGCATTTAGAAGGGAATCCGCGAGATAACTGAGCACCGTCGAAACGTTCGCGGCCAGAAACCCGGGGCGGCTCTGTTTCATAGCTGCAATCGACGTGAGTTCAAGGTAGAAGGATGGGAAATCAAGATGGTTTAGTTGTCGCCATATTTTCAAAGCTCGAATTTCCCTTGTACGTCCAGACTCGCGCACCAGCTCAATATGCTTTCCAACGTTAGTCTGGGCCCAAGCATCTCTCTTGCGCTTAAAGAGCGTGTGGTCCGTACTGCCCAGTTGCTTCCGGCCCGACACGAGATCGACCTTGATTCCGTTGCGGCGGATGCGCATCGACACGTTTTGAGCCTCTGGACTCAGGCCATGGCTCTCACAATATTGAAACAAGCTCCAGTAGATTTCGTTCACCGGCCGGGCAATTTCATGACCGATAGAGATAAAGAGGTCAACGTCCGTACCCAATGAAATAGCCGTTCCTTTTGCATACGAACCGGAAAAGCCCATCTCCAGTAGCCACTGACCAGCCCAGTTCGCCACTATCGGCGCGAGGTCAGCAACAGCTTTCTGCGCTGGCGAACCTGGCCCCGCACCCACTGCGTATTTTGCAATCACGGATGCTACATATTCATCAGCCGTCAAAGGGTTCCGAAAAGGTCGCGCCTTGTAAGGTAAGTTGCTCCGGTTTCACTATCATTGAGACACGAAAGAGAATGATCCGACTGTTAATGTGCGGGTTGTTCTGATTCTGGAACAAACGAGAAACCAGGCACGGTTCGGGATCAGTTTTTGAAGAATTGGAGCAGTCGCGCTTGTAGCTCTTCCAGCGGTGCGGTTTGACAATCCCACAACACCAGGCTCTTCCAGCCCATCTTCCGTAGTCTTGCCCGATTCCGCAGGTCACGGTCTTTGTTACTTCGCAGTTTCGGAACCCAATACGTGCGACGCGACTTCGGCAACGCCATCAATATGGCGATCGCGAGAAGGCCCGAAGGGGCATAGAGGACTTATCTCGATTCGCCCGTAGTGCTCGAAGTTGCTCCCGTTCCTCGACACGCTCTTCCTTGTAGTGATTACGGGCGCGTTTAAGGGCGGATTCAAAATCGAGCGACTCTTCGAGGCTGCCGCTAGCTTTCTGAGCATCGCACCAATGCATGAGATCAGCAAGTAGATCGCCTAGCACAGTTTCAGGGTCGGTCTGTGAATCTTCGCTCTGCCCCGTGACACTGGCAAAGCTGACCACGGCCAATGTGCCCCACAACGCCCGGTCGGCATTACTAGGGTCGGCGTCGGTCTCGTGCAGTCGACGATTCACGCGTCGTATCCGGTTTCTGATCTTGCGAATTGTAAGTTGATTTGCCATCTTTTCTCCTGTACATGAGAAGGGCCCGGCCCCCATAAAGTATTAGTTCTCGATTCCTATCCCAGCCCAAACAAAATTGGACATTCGTCTCATCAGGCCCCTCCGTCCATGATGTTCTAGTTTAGAACATTTTGGAAACATACAGAAGATACGCTCTCCGTGTGGTCAAGAAACGTGTGCGTAAAAACATTGTCGGCAGGCGTGTCGCTGAGGCGCGTCAAACCTGCAAGCCAGCCCTAACGCAGGATGCTCTTTCAGGAAGACTCGCTCGGCTCGGGATTCAACTCGACCGAGCCACAATTGCAAAAATCGAGAACAATCACCGCCATGTTCTTGATTACGAACTTAAGGCTATCGCAGAAGTGTTAGACGCGAAGGTCAGTTGGCTTCTTGGGGATGAAAAGAGGTGAACGATCCTATCTCCAAGCTGCGCTCCGCCACACGGCGGGCCAAGTCGGACGTGGCGAACAAGCTGATCAGCATGTGTCTTCACGAACTGAGTCGCAAGATCAGCCAAACCTGGCCGGTTAAAGTCGACAGTGAAGAATACGAAAGCCTTGTCCGGGAGCGGTTTGATAACCGCTGTCCTTATTGTTCTTCCGATCTAGCGACCACTGAGTCAGTGATCGAACACCTCGATGGTATGAATCGTTATCGCGCAGGCCTCCACGTGCCGGGCAACGTGTTGGTAGCTTGTAGAAGGTGCAATAGCGAAAAGCGTCGCGATGATTCGTTGAAAACCCTTACGCTCGCAGGATCTGGATGGGAGTCGTTCCTTTCTCACGACTCTACTCGTTGCGGTGCGACCTGTCGCACATGTCGGTACTGGGAAATCGTCTGGAAAGATAAAACAGAAAGAAGCCGGCGACTCAGGGAAAACTTGCAAAAAGTCCGCTCGTTTCGCAGTGCATTTACAGAATTTGAGAAGGCTCTCCCTTTTCACATGGAAACGCGGCCAGCATTGCTTACGAAGCTTTATTCTGATTGCCAAGCGTTTGCCGAAACCGAGATCAAGGCCCTTTTGGAAAGGTTTGATCCACCCTCAGGCCCTGAAACGTAAACCCTTTTTTCAATTTTGGCTTGGACTGCCGTTCAATAGGCTGTACTTTTCCAGAGGCATCAACTGGCGATCTTCTCCTTCCACAGCTTCTCCACAGCAATCTGCTTCCGGTATATTCAAATCAGCGGCTTTCAGGCTCACAATTCCTGCGGATAGCTGTGCCTCCATCCATGACCGAATCCAACGACTTCAAGGAAACCGTCAAGCAGCAGGCGGACATCGTTCGCATTGTCGGCGACTACGTCAAGCTGAAGAAGGCTGGGGCGCAGAACTACTCCGGGATTGTGTCCGTTTCATAACGAGAAGACGCCCTCGTTTTCGGTGCACGCTACGCGGCAGTTTTATCACTGCTTTGGCTGCGGCGTGTCTGGCGACGTTTTCAGCTTTGTCCAGAAGGTCGAGAACATTACTTTTCCCGAAGCCGTGAGGGTGGTGGCGCAGAAGTTGGGGATTGCTCTTCCCAAAGTCACGTACTCGAGTCCGGCTGAGGCCAAGGAAGCCCGGCTGCGAACCGTGCTGCTGGATGTCCATGAGCGTGCTTGCGCCTTTTTTCAGGAATATCTGCGGCGGCCTGAGGGAGCGCATGCGCGGGAATATCTTGCCGGACGTGGGTTGAATGAGGATGTGATCAAAGCGTTTCGCATCGGGTTTGCGCCGGATTCAGGCTTTATCTTGCGCGATCGCTTGAAGGGCGAGTTCGAAGAAGAGGTGCTGCGGGAGAGCGGGGTGTTTTCGTGGAAGGCGGAAAGCGGACGTCAGACGTCGGACGTCAGCCCTCAGCAAAGCGGATCCTCAGTCAAACGCAAGGTCCCTCGACTCCGCTCGGGATGACAGTGCTGTGACAGGAACCCAGAGCGATGTCGCGGCTAAGGGTCTTAAGCCAACGGCCAACGGCCAAGGGCCAACGACCGCCGCCATGTACTCCAAGTTCCGCAACCGGGTGATGTTTCCCATCACCAACGAGGCCGGGCGCGTGATTGCCTTTACCGGGCGCACTCTTTCTGCTGATGAAAAGGCTGGGCCTAAGTATTTGAATTCGCCGGAGACGGCGATCTATTCCAAGTCGCGGGTGCTTGTTCAATCTCGACCAGGCGAAAGAGGCGATTCGCAAACTGGATTACGCCATCCTGGTTGAAGGACAGATGGACTGCATCTCGGTCTTTGCCGCGGGGTTCCACAACGTGATCGCCAGTTCGGGGACGGCCTTTACCGAGCTTCAGGCACGGCTTTTGGGGCGTTTTACCAAGAACGTCGTGGTCAATTTCGATCCGGACACGGCTGGAGCCAAGGCGACGGAACGCACTCTTGGACTGCTGGTGGAGGAAGAATTTCAGGTCAAGGTTCTCACTCTGGAGTCGGGATTCGATCCGGACCTGTTTATCCGGCGCAAGGGGAAAGAGGCCTACGCCGGCGCTCTCAGGACTTCGCAGAAGTATTTCGACTATCTGATCGAACGGGCGCGGGCGCAGTTCCCGGTCCGCAGCGCCGAGGGCAAGGTGAAGGCGGTGAACTATCTGCTGCCTCACATCCAGCGGGTGCCCAGCCGGATTGTCCGCGACGAACTGGCCCGGGAGATGGCGCAGAAGCTGGGCATCGACTCGTCGGTGTTGCGGCAGGAGTTGAAGCATGCCGCCGCCAACCGCTCCACTGCCACTCTGAAGGCCCCGGCCGAAGTGCAGATCACCGATGCGGAAAAGATCCTGATCCGGGCGCTGGTCTCGGCTACCCAGATACAGACTTCTGAAGAGCACATTTCAGCCAGGGATGGCGCGGAAGAGGAGTTTGACCCGTGCCGGCAGGCCCAGTTCGTCCTCAAAAGCGAGGGCCTGCATCAAGGATGTGCTGCGGAATCGATCATCGAAGTTCTGCTCAGGTCTGAGGCGGTTCACGTCACCGACCTGCCTTTGCCAGAGGCGCGACCGCCACCTGCTGGCCGCCATTCTTATGAAGGACGACGAAGAGCTTATCGGCAGAGCGGCTGGAAGGGGCGGTACGGGGCCTGCGGCGTATCCAGCTCCGGCGCAAGCTGGAGCTGGTCCAAAGGCAACTGCAGGGCACGCGAGGGCAGGAAACCAGCCAAATACAGGCCCTTTTGCAGGAAAAGATGCGCTTGAAGCGCGCCCTTATGGATCCCAGCCTGGCCGACGACGGCCCTACGGCCCGGCCAGCCTAGAGGTCGAATCAGGCACCAAAACACTATGAAACTAAATGTGGATAGGAGACATCTAACTGAACAGTTGACGGGAACATGGACGGGGTGTGTCAAAAATCAGCCCATCGCTGATATCCACTAAACCCATCCGATGCTATAATTCGTAGGTTTGTGCCCGGCGCGCAACTCCGCCGCTTCACGTTCCCACCGCTAAAAATAACGCTCCAGTCCTTTCCGTTAGGACGAGAAGAAGGTAATCCGTCTTGGCTCTTGACGACAAGTACGACGACATTAAAAAGCTGATCGACACAGGTAAAGAGAAGGGATATCTGACCTATGACCAGGTCAACGACCTTATCCCGCACGACGTGCATTCTCCCGAGGACCTGGACGATCTGCTGACCACCATTGGCACGCAGGGAATCGACGTGCTGGAGGGACCCAAACTTCCCTCCTCCGCGCTCGATAAAAAGTTCGAAGAAGAGGGAGAAGCCGGCGAGGACGTCGAACTCGACCTCACCCCCGGCGCTCTCGAAAAAACCAACGATCCCGTCCGCATGTATCTGCGGGAGATGGGAACTGTTCCGCTGCTTACGCGCGAAGGCGAAGTTGAAATCGCCAAGCGCATCGAGCGCGGGCAACTGCGAGTACTGAAAGCGCTCTCGCGCTCGCCGATCGTCATCAACGAACTCCTGGCGATGGGCGAGGACCTCAAGAAGGGCGTCCGCTCCATCAAGGAAGTGGTCACCTTCGACGAGGAGGAGATCACTGACGAAATCCTTCAGAACCGTCTGAAGGAGTTCACCGGCAAGATCGACGACCTAGCCAAAGCCTACAAAAAGGCTGGCGGCCTGATCGAGAAGTTCGCTGCAGTCTCGCAGAAGAAGCGTCCCAAGGACTACCGCCGCGCTCGCCTGAATCTGGCGCGGGCTGTGGTGGCAGTTTCCCTGTGCGTCCGCAAGCTTGGATTCACCAACGCCGAGCGCAAGCGGCTGATCGACCGAGTCAACAAGACGGTCGATACCATGCGGTCGCTCGACCGGCAGTCCCAGAACCTGGAACGCAAAGCGGAAGCCACCCGCAGCGACGACCAGAAGAAGGACTATCGCAAGCAGTCGCGGGCGGTCCGGTCTGAACTGGAGAAACTGGAGGGCGAAGCCGGGGTTTCCTTTCAGGAACTCAAGCGGACCCAACGGGAAATCATCCAGGGGGACATGGATGCGGAACAGGCCAAGCGAGAGCTGATCGAAGCCAACCTCCGCCTGGTGGTGTCCATCGCGAAGAAGTACACCAACCGCGGTCTGCAGTTCCTGGATCTGATCCAGGAAGGCAACATCGGTTTGATGAAGGCTGTCGACAAGTTCGAATACCGCCGCGGTTATAAGTTCTCGACCTACGCCACGTGGTGGATTCGGCAGGCCATTACCCGTGCGATTGCCGATCAGGCGCGTACGATTCGTATCCCGGTGCACATGATCGAAACGATCAACAAGCTGATCCGCACTTCGCGGCAGCTGGTGCAGGAACTGGGACGCGAACCTACGTCGGAAGAAATCGCCAAGCGCATGGACATTCCGGTGGCGAAAGTGCGCAAGGTGCTGAAGATCGCACAGGAGCCGATCTCCCTCGAAACGCCGATCGGCGAAGAGGAAGATTCGCATCTGGGCGACTTCATCGAAGATCGCGCCGTGGTCTCGCCGGCCGAAGCCGTGATCAACGTCAACTTGAAAGACCAGACTTCGCAGGTGCTGCGCACGCTGACACCGCGCGAAGAGAAGGTCATCAAGATGCGCTTTGGTCTGGAAGACGGCTCGGAGCACACCCTGGAAGAAGTCGGCCAGTCGTTTGCCGTAACTCGCGAACGCATTCGCCAAATCGAGGCGAAGGCGTTGCGGAAGTTAAGGCATCCGTCACGTTCGCGGAAGTTGCGGGCGTTCTTGGATGGCGTGCGCGACTAGGTTCACCACGGAGACGCAGAGGCACGGAGAAAGTCTAAGGAATGAAGGGCACGGCTTCGGTCGTGCCCTTTTTTCTTTGACAAGCGCATCAGCCCGAATATGATTGGAATGCAGGCAGCGTCCAGTACTTAACTTCAAGCCCCGAATGACTCTCGGGGCTTTTGCTTTTTGAATGCTCGTCAGAGCAGCCAATCAAGAAGCGAGTATGCTTCCCGCGGCAATTTACAACGCTGAGGGTTCGGCAGAGAACAAATGATTAAGATCTATCCGTCTTGATCCGCGAAAATCCGTGGCCACGAATTTTCTTCGTCTTTTCCTTCTCTTTCCACAAAGAAGTCTCATCCTCCACAGTTTCTGCACAACTCCGCATCAATTTTCGATTGCGATTGATTCGTGATTCGCTCAGAGTGACTGCAGTGCAAACGTGAGCTGCATTGATCCTGCTCGCGACTGAAACAAAGCTGGTGGTGACCGGTGATTCTCGAGGGTGAATCATCGGGAGGGTTTTTAGAGACCCGCTTCGGCGGGCTTCGTTAAACTCGGGCGTTGCGGCCTCCTCAGAAAGTCCTTCCCTAAAAAGCTGGACTGGCGCCGCCGCTTTCACAGTCGCGGTAGGTCAATATCTGTGAATCTAGTATTCGCGGATTGATCGCCTTACAGGGTGTGCCCGGCAAATTTGCGTTCCTTCGGGAGCGCGGTTTCCCGGTTTACGCTTCGTCACTTAAATGTGATGAAACTGCAGGCGTGGCGCTTACGGAGCAATGCGGCCCAGGTGGCTGGCCTGGGCCGCGTTTATTTTGTACTTCCTTGCCACGGATCTTCGCGGATTCACACGGATCTAAAATCCATTTCAAAAACGTAAGAAGAACGATACTCACACTTGATAATTCGCTTTTTGTTCTCCTATACTGGGTGAGCACGTATGGGGCCGAAAAAATTGGATTTGTTTTCCGTTTTCCGAAGGCATTGTTCGACATCCACAGGAGCCCGGGGCTTAGTATCGCCGTCGCGCTTCGAACCTGAATCTCTTTCCAGACCATAAGAAATTGGCAACTACCGATTACAGTCTCGCGCACAGCCTGCCGGCCAATGTGGAAGCCGAGCGGTCGATTCTTGGCGCCATCCTGCTGGACAATTTTTCCTACAACCAGGCAGCTGAGCACCTGAAGCCGGAAGACTTTTCGCTCGACTCTCATCGCCGTATTTACACTCGCATGATGGATCTGGCCGAGTCCTCGCGGCCGATCGACATGATCACGCTGGTGGAGGAGTTCGACCGGCACAAGGAACTCGAAGCCATCGGTGATGTTGGGTACATCTCCGGACTGGTCGATGGAGTGCCGGACCGGCCCAGCATTGAGCACTACATCAAGATTGTTCGCGACAAGTCTCTTTTGCGCGGACTGATCCATACCGCCAATTCCGCGATTGCCCGCGCCTCCGACCAGAGTGATCCCGCCGAAGAAGTTCTGAACGACGTCGAAGCCGCCATTCTTCAGCTTTCTGAAAAGCGCATTGGGCGCGGCTTCATGGGCATACAGGAGATCGTCAAGGAATCGTTCGGATCGGTGGATGCGCTGCTGCAGCGCGGCCAGCGCATCACTGGACTGGCTACGCACTACACCGATCTGGACGAGATGACCAGCGGGTTGCAGCGTTCCGACCTGATTATCATTGCAGCACGGCCTTCCATGGGCAAGACCGCATTCGCAATGAACATCGCCGAAAACGCCTCGATCGAAGATCAGAAAGTTGTCGGCATGTTCTCGCTGGAAATGTCGCGCGAGGCGTTGTTGCTTCGCCTGCTTTGTTCCAGGGCGCGAGTGGATTCGCACAAGATGCGTACCGGTTCGCTGTGGCGCGACGACATGGACAAAGTCGTCCACGCCATGGAACAGCTGGCGCACGCGCCCATTTTCATCGATGACACGCCCGGGATCAGCCTGAGCGAGATGCGGGCCAAGGCGCGGCGCCTGCAACAATCCCAGGGCAAGCTTGATCTGATTATCGTGGACTACCTGCAGCTCATGTCGGGCGGCGGCCGGCGCTATGAAAACCGGACCCAGGAAGTTTCCGCGATTTCGCGGGGATTGAAGGCGCTGGCCAAGGAACTGAAGGTTCCGGTCATCGCGCTCTCGCAGTTGAGCCGCGCGCCGGAAAGCCGTGGGGGCGACCACCGTCCGCAGCTGGCCGATCTGCGCGAATCAGGTTCGATCGAGCAGGACGCCGACGTGGTGGCATTCATCTTCCGGGAAGAGGTTTACAAGCCCGACGAGCCCGAACTGGACGGCATCGCCGAGATCATTATCGCCAAGCAGCGTAACGGCCCAACCGGCCGGGTAAAGATGGCTTTCGTCAAACGGTCCACTCGATTCGAGTCGATGGCGCAGGACGGAATGGACCCATCGGAATAAGGGATTCCCTGTTAACTCCAGCTACAACTCCACTGCCACACCCTGTGGAAAGCTTGTGGAACTGAGGGTTCATTCAATTTTCTTCCGCCGCTGGTGACAATTGAACCGAATTGACCACGCGCCTGAGGTCTCCTTAAGCAACTGATGTGATATACACTTACTTGTCACGGAGCTATTCAGTCCGGACCATAACGCTTCTGCAGTCAGATTTGTACACACTTTGGGATTTGCACATCCGGACGTACATGACCTGGTGCGGTCGCGTGACTTTTACGGGAAGAGACCACACCCGTGTGAGACGCAGAGGCTGGTTTTTACAAACTTATTTCGACAAAACGAAAGCGTCCCTGACCCAGGTTTGAGTCCTCGGGACGCCCGTCGAACAGCCCTCCCCCAGAACTGCTCAAACGCAGATTAGATTTCTCTCAGATCTACGTAAATAGCTCCCTCGTGCCAGGCGAACGGCACTACCGGGCCAGATAATCGAGGAGGAATTGGAGAAATCGTGAGGGTTAAAAGGTCAAAAACTTAAATCCAAGAACGCGAAGGAATCCGCTAAGGACGCAAAGAAACCTCTAACCGGGGCGGGAAGCAATGGCGTGCTTGCTGGTTGAGGCTCCACATCTCCCAGAATCTTGCACGTGGAGCCTCAAGCCAGAAACCACGCAGCGTATTTTGGCATTAGCTGGCGCGATGCAGTGACAAAGCACGTTCATAGGTCGGTTTACCGACGAAGCCAAAAGCCCGCAGCGACGCAGAATCCGCGCGCGAATCCGGCGTTTGCGGGATTGACCGCAACTCTCTCGCAAGGCTAACGCTTCCCGAAGCAAGTGCCGATTAAGGATTCACGGAAGATCTGTGCTTCGGAAGAAGGTTCGCGCACCAGCAAGCGCTCCAGAACTCATGCCAAGGCAAGAGCGAGAGAAAGAGTGAGCTATGATGCGGACAGAAATCATGCGCGCGTTGACGACGCCGCCGACCGACCTGGTACGTTCCCTGCTCAAACGGCGTGAAACGATGGAGCTGCCTCTGACCGATCCGCGACACTCCGACGTTCCCCTGCTGCGTGGCGCCGAGATTGCCGCGGTGTACCACAATCAGCGCGTCGCCGGCGATTTCTACGAGTTCCTGCGGGTCGGCTTGTCCCGCGTGCTGTTCGGCCTGTTTGACGTTGCCGGCCGCAGAGAGGACACGCGCGAAATTCTCATTGCGGCACAGAACACGTTTCGCACTCTCGGCGCCTACACTCTTTGCCGGCGAAGATTTCAACGAAGCGGAAGCGATGATTAAGCTCTCGCACGAGATCAACCGCACGATTCTGGAAGCAGCGGACGGAGTTCGCAGTTGTCCGGCATTCATCGGTTGCTACAACGAAGATCTGGGGACAGTCTGTTACACCAATGCAGGGCACACGCCGGCACTGCTTCGTGACGATTCTGGAATCACGCAACTGGAAGCGAGCGGATTGCCGCTCGGAATTTTCTCTCATGCCACGCACAGCGCGTCTACCTGCGCGCTTGGTCCGGGAGCGGTGCTGCTGATTGTTTCCCGTGGAATGGTCGAGGCCGAGCACGACAATCAGGAATTCGGATTGGAGGGCATCAAGGGATGCCTTCAGAAAACCACCGCCATCACTGCTCAGGACTTGTGCCTGGCGATCCTGCGGTCTGCCGAGCAGTTCATGGAGGCTCCTCCGGCGCACAACGACGTGACCGCACTGGCATTGCTGCGCACTCGGTGATGACGCTATCTCGCCAGTGTTTGTGCCGTCAGGGGTAAGAGAAAATAGAACACCGAGCCGCATTCGAGCTGGCTGGTGACTCCGATCTTGCCGCCGTGGGCTTCCACAATCGCTCTCGCGATCGCCAGCCCCATGCCCGTTCCCTGCACCCGATAGCGCTGGTTCTTTCCGCGATAGAACTTGTCGAAAATCAGACCCTGCTCCATGTCGTCGATGCCAGCCCCCTGGTCGGCAACACTCATCTCAAGATTTTCGCCTTTGATTTCAGCCGTGATACGGATTGGGGACTCCGGCGGCGGAATATTTCGCGGCGTTCTCCAGTAACTGGACCATGACTTCCTTGATGCGGTCGGCGTCCAGCCGCACGGTGATCCCTTCCGGGACTCTGATCTCGACCGGATGTTTGCCCAGAGTCTGTTTCACGTCTGCCACCGCTGCGTTCACCAGATCGAGCACGCGGCAATTCTGCAGGTCGAGTTGAAATTCGTGAGATTCCAGTTGCGCCATCTCCGCGGCTTCACCGACCAGGCGGTTCAAACGATCGGTTTCTTCGTTGATGACGGTCATCAACTCGTGGCGATCGTCGGGGCCCAGGGCCGTGGTCGAAAGCAGACTGGTAATGGAGGCCTTGATGGAAGTCAGCGGAGTGCGAAACTCGTGGGTCACGGAATCCAGAATGGCGGAACGCAGTCTCTCGCCTTCGCGTGCGCCTTCGGAACGGGTGAGGGTTTCGACGGCATTGGCGCGCTCGACCGCGATCGCGATCAGGCTACCGATGGCAGCCAGCGTTTGGCGGGAGAGATTGCCAGCGACACCGATGGCGCCGACCGTCCGCACTCCCATTTTCAGCGGAGTGAAACTCAGGTCGCGGGCGCTGTCTACCACGGCCTCGCCGCGCGCGATGATGGATTTGAGTTGATCTCCATCCAGACCGGGCGTGTCGATTCCAGAGCGATAGATGTTTCCTTTATCCGGGACATAGAGCGCCGCAGCGGAGACGCCAAACGATTCGACGACGTGGCCGGGGACGGCATTCAGCAATTGGAGAACATTGTCGGCCGTCAGCAACTGCTGACTGAATCCGTAGAGTCGCTCCAGTTCGTGACGCCGGCCTACGGCTTCCTCAGTCTGCTTGCGCGCGCGATCGGACAGTTCACTGGCGATCACAGCAGTGGTGAGCAGAGCAACAGAGAGCAATCCAGTTTTGGGTGTCGGAAATTGTGAAGGTGCCGGTCGGAGGCAGGAAGTAATAGTTGAATGCGGCAGCCGCTACAAACGCAGTGAACAGCGCGTAGCGCAAACCCCATACCGCGGACACGATGAGGACTGATACCAAGAAGGTCAGGGCAACCGTAGTTGGATTCACGTGAACGACCCGCGTGTAGACCAACACAATGAGAAACAGCGCCACCGCACAAGTGGCGAAACGGACAATCATTCTGATGACGGACTGGTTCACGACCAGCGATTGTAGCCGATGTCGACAAATCGAGCGCCGTCGATCACAATAGGCGGCAATGGCCAAGACTCCGGAACAATGGTTGGAAGAAGCGGCGCCGGAACAGAAAGGCGGCACGCTCAAACTCTTTCTCGGATACGCACCTGGCGTGGGTAAGACTTACAACATGCTGAGCGAAGCGATCCGGCGGAAGAGCCGCGGCGAAGATGTCGTCATCGGAATTGTCGAAACCCATGGCCGCAAGGGAGTGGTTGAACTCGCCGGGAAGCTTGAAATTGTCCCCAGAAAAAAGCTCGAATACAAAGGCACTGTCTTCGAGGAAATGGACCTGGACGGAATTCTGGCCCGCAAGCCGGCGGTGGTTTTGGTCGATGAACTGGCCCACACCAACATCGAAGGCAGCCGGCATCACAAGCGCTACGAAGATGTTCTGGAGTTGCTGGACAACGATATCTGCGTTCTGACCACGATGAACGTGCAGCACCTGGAGAGTGTTGCGCCCAGCGTGCAAAGGATCAGCGGCGTCACGGTGCGCGAGACGGTTCCCGACTGGGTTATGAAGCGGGTGCGGGAAGTGGTGATGGCAGACCTCACGCCGGAAGCGCTGCAGACCCGCATGCGGCGTGGCGATATTTATCCGATGGACCGGGTGGAGAAGGCGCTGGCGAATTTTTTCCGTCCCGGGACTCTGATCGCTTTGCGCGAATTGGCCTTGCAGGAAGTAGCACAGGAGGTAGACCGCAGTCTCGAAAGCTATCTCGACAAGGAGGGCGGCGAGCGCAACCTTGGCATTCGAGAAAGATTTGCAGTCGCCATCAGCTCGAACCCTGCGGCGCAACAACTGATTGCTCGCGCGGCGCGAATGGCCAAAAGGCTGGATGGCGAGTTGTACGTCGTCTACGTGGACATTGGAGTGGATGACAACGAGCCCAACCAGCGCTCGCTGGCGTCTAACGTTCGCTATGCCGAAGCTGTCGGGGCCAAGGTGGTGAAATTAAAGTCGCCGACCGTGGCCAAGGCAGTCGCGGAATTTGTGCGGGAGAAGCACATCACCCAGGTTGTGTTCGGTCACTCCGCGGTGAAGGGGTGGAAACGGTATCTGTACCTGAATGCGATCCACAAGTTTCTGCGGGATGCGCCGCCTGTGGATGTCCACATTGTGACCCAGCAGTCTTCGTAAAACATACATGGCTGACAAGAAACGGATTCTCGTGGTCGACGATGAACCGCAGATCACACGTGTGCTGCGTACGACTCTCACCGGCAGCGGCTATGAAGTCCGCACCGCCGATGATGGACACAACGGCCTTCGAACCGCGCGGGAGTGGCAGCCGGACCTGGTGATCACTGACGTCTCGATGCCCAATATGGATGGCATCGAACTGTGCCGCCAGCTGCGGGCGGAGTCCACGTTACCGATCATCGTGCTGTCGGTGAAAGGCGAGGAGAAAGCCAAAGTCGATGCCCTCGACGCCGGAGCTGACGATTACGTCACCAAGCCGGTCGGCATGGACGAATTGCTGGCGCGGGTGCGAAGGAACCTGGCCCGAACCAAGCCGCCGAAGATGGCGCGCAACGAACCATCGCCATCGGCGACTTCAAGATCGACGCGGATGCGTTTCGGGTTTCGATAAAGAACGTCGAAGTCCGGCTGACGCCCAAGGAATTTGAACTTCTGCTTTATCTGGCGAGGCACGCCGGCCGGGTGGTCACGCATCGAGCCCTTCTTCTGGCCATCTGGGGACCCAACAGCGTCGAACAGCCGGAACATCTGCGCGTGCTGGTCGGTACAGCTGCGCAAGAAGATCGACACCGGCGGACGCGCCCCGGTATATCGTCACCGAGCCCTGGGTCGGATACCGTTTCGAACCTGCCGGCGAAATTTAATCTCGTACAAGAGCTACGTGGAAGAGCAGCCGAGGGCGGGTGTCTCCACGTGGCCTATCTCGCTAACTTCTGCCTGCTCAACCTGATCACTCTCCTTACGAATTTTTTACGCACTCTTTATACAAACTTTATGGTCAGAAATATCCAATGCTATGTGAGAGATCACAATGACTCACTTAGAAGCAGGCGCGAGTCCGGCAATCGTGGGCGTGATCATGTTGTCAGCATGCATTTTGGCAACCGGATTCATGGTCCGCTTTCTGGTTGCATTGACGGTTGAAAACCGGAAGCTGCATTCGGTGCATGTGCTTCACCCTGACGGTGTACACTGCGAGGCCGATACCAACTGCGTCGCGGCTCCGTCTCGCAAACCTGCCGTGCATTCACCGGCCTTCGTCGCGATTGGAGTCGTCAGAATCACCACGGCTCTCGCCTCCAATGCCGGACGCAGAAAAAGTGATACATCAGTTGCCCGTCCTCAGGTGGTGACGCTCAACAGGCCAAGTCCAGAAATCGGTTTCTCAGCCGAACATCGTTATCGCTCGGGCTGAAACGGGCACGACCGGAGAATATGAACATGCGAGACATTATTTTCGTCGCAGCAACAATTGCTTTCTTTCTGATTTCTATCGCGTATGTGAAGTTTTGCGATCGCATTCGCTGAGGTGAAATGCCATGGATTCTGAATCAATCATCATGCTGGTCGTAAGCGCAGGACTGATGGTTTACCTGCTGTACGCCCTGTTGCGGCCGGAGAGGTTTTAATTTCAATGACAGCAAATGGCTGGCTCCAGATCATCGTATATCTCGCCGTGATATTGGCGATCACCAAGCCGATCGGCGTGTTCATGGCGCGCGTGTTCAGCCGCGAGCGCACATTTCTCGATCCGGTGCTGCGTCCGGTCGAGCGCCTGTTGTATCGCCTGACCCTGGTGGACGAAGAACACGAGATGCGCTGGACGGAGTACGCATTCGCCATGCTGCTGTTCAGTGGCGTCTCCATGCTGGTGCTGTACCTGATCGAGCGCACGCAACAGCTCCTGCCCCTGAATCCCCAGAAGTTCGCGGCGGTGGCTCCCGATCTGGCTTTCAATACGGCAGCTTCGTTCACCACCAACACCAACTGGCAGAACTATGGCGGCGAAGCCACCATGAGCTATCTCACGCAGATGGCAGGACTGGCGTATCACAACTTCGCCTCCGCCGCGGTCGGCATTGCGCTGGCGATTGCGTTCATTCGCGGCATCGCGCGCCGGGAAAAAGACACCATCGGCAATTTCTGGGTTGATCTCACACGCGCTACGCTCTGGGTGCTGCTGCCCGCGTGCATCGTCTTCGCGCTGGTCCTGGTTTCGCAAGGCGTGGTGCAGAACTTCAGACCGTATGACACGGTCAAGCTGGTTGAACCGCAGCAAGTGCAGAGAGTCACCGACGGCAAACCCGTTGTGGGCACTGACGGCAAGCCGGTGATGGACACGGTCACCGACCAGGCGATCGCGCAGGGACCGGTCGCTTCCCAGGAAGCCATCAAGATGCTGGGCACGAACGGCGGCGGCTTCTTCAACGCCAACAGCGCGCATCCTTTCGAGAATCCGACGCCGCTGAGCAATTACCTGGAGATGATTTCCATCTTCGCGATTCCCGCCGGGCTGACTTACACGCTGGGCCGGATGACGGGATCGCAGCGTCATGGCTGGGCGGTCTGGGCAGCGATGGCAGTTCTGTTTGTGGCCGGCGTGACTACCGCGTACTGGGCGGAAGCCAAAGGCAATCCGCTGCTCAAGGGAGTGGATCAGCAGGCCAGCCTGACGCAGTCCGGCGGCAACATGGAAGGCAAGGAAGTCCGCTTCGGCATTGCCGATTCGACGCTGTTTGCCACCATCACGACCGACGCCAGTTGCGGCGCCATCAACGGCTGGCACGATTCCTTCACTCCACTGGGCGGAATGGTGCCGCTGGCCAACATCATGCTCAGCGAAACCGTATTCGGCGGCGTGGGCGCGGGCATGTACGGGATCCTGATCTACGTCGTTCTCGCTGTGTTCATCGCCGGACTGATGGTCGGCCGCACTCCGGAATATCTGGGCAAGAAGATCGAAGCCTACGACGTGAAGATGGCCATGCTGGTGACGCTGGTCTTTCCCTCTCGTCATTCTGGTGCTGGCTGGGATTTCAACGGTCAAAGGATTCGGCACTTCCAGCATCAGCAATGCCGGGCCGCACGGACTTACGCAGATTCTTTACGCCTTCACCTCGATGGCCGGGCAACAACGGCTCCGCCTTCGGCGGGCTGAACGGGAACACGCCCTGGTACAACATCGCCGGCGGCGTCACCATGCTGATTGGGCGCTTCTTCATGATCCTCCCCATGCTGGCGATCGCGGGAAACCTGGCCAAGAAGAAATATGTTCCGCCATCGCTGGGCACGTTCCCGGTGACGACGCCTCTGTTCAGCGTGCTGCTGGTCGGCGTGATTGTGATCGTGGGTGCATTGACGTTCTTCCCGGCGCTGAGCCTGGGACCGATTCTTGAGCACCTGCTGATGCAAGCCGGAAAGACTTTTTGAGGAACTATGTCAGAAAAAAAAGGTAAGGCGATTTGGGACATGAAGATCGTGCACGGCGCGATCTGGGAGTCGTTGCTGAAGCTGAATCCCCGCAAGATGATGGGCAATCCCGTCATGTTCGTGGTGGAAGTCGGCAGCGTGTTGACCACCGTCCTGCTGGTGCGCGATGTGCTGCGCCACCAGGGACAGTTCGGCTTCAACCTCCAGATCACGCTCTGGCTGTGGTTTACCGTGCTGTTCGCCAATTTCGCCGAAGCCATGGCGGAAGGCCGCGGCAAAGCGCAGGCCGAGTCGCTGCGCAAGGCCCGGTCGGAGACGGTCGCCAACCGCGTGCTGCCCGACGGCAAGATCGAAAAGATCGCCAGTTCCAAGCTGCGCTCCGGCGACATGGTCTCGGTGACCGCCGGCGAATTCATCCCCGGCGACGGCGAGATCGTCGAAGGCGTTGCGTCGGTGGACGAGTCCGCGATCACCGGCGAATCCGCGCCCGTGATCCGCGAAGCCGGAGGCGACCGCTCGGCTGTGACCGGCGGCACGCGCGTGCTCTCCGACTACATCAAGATCAAGATCACTTCGAATCCCGGAGAAACTTTCCTCGATCGCATGATCGCGCTGGTCGAAGGCGCCGAGCGCCAGAAGACGCCGAACGAAATCGCGCTCAACATTCTGCTCGCCGGTTTGACGATTATCTTTCTGCTGGCCGTGGTCACGCTGCAGCCGTTCGCGATTTATTCCGGCTCGCCGCAGACGGTGTTCGTGCTGGTATCGCTGCTGGTCTGCCTGATTCCGACCACGATCGGTGGATTGCTTTCGGCCATCGGCATCGCCGGCATGGACCGCCTGGTGCAGCACAACGTGCTGGCCATGTCGGGACGCGCGGTCGAAGCCGCCGGCGATGTCAACACTCTGCTGCTCGACAAGACTGGCACCATCACGCTGGGAAATCGCCAGGCCGCGGAGTTTGTCTGCGCGCCCGGAGTGACCGAGGCGCAACTGGCCGACGCGGCCCAACTGTCGTCGCTTCCGGATGAAACTCCGGAAGGCCGTTCGATTGTGGTGCTGGCAAAAGAACGATATGGCCTGCGCGGACGCAACCTGGCCGCGCACGAAGCGCACTTCGTGCCCTTCACCGCGCAGACCCGCATGTCAGGCGTGAATCTGGATGGCCGCGAGATCCGCAAAGGCGCGTCGGATGCGATCGCGAAATATATGTTCCTCGGTGAACGGCAACGGTCTGCCGAAAGAAGTGCAGGCCACGGTCGAACAGATCGCGCGCTCCGGCGGCACGCCTCTGGTGGTCTCGGAGAACAAGCACGCGCTGGGCGTGATCTATCTGAAGGACATCGTGAAAGGCGGCATGAGCGAACGCTTCAGCCAGCTGCGCGCCATGGGCATTCGCACCGTCATGATCACCGGCGACAATCCGCTGACCGCCGCCGCCATTGCGCGCGAAGCCGGAGTCGATGACTTTCTCGCCCAGGCCACACCCAAAGACAAGATGGACCTGATCCGCCGCGAACAGGCCGACGGAAAACTGGTGGCCATGACCGGCGACGGCACCAACGACGCTCCCGCGCTGGCGCAGGCCGATGTCGGCGTCGCCATGAACACCGGCACGCAGGCCGCGAAAGAAGCGGGCAACATGGTGGACCTGGATTCGAATCCCACCAAGCTGATCGAGATCGTCGAAATCGGCAAGCAGTTGCTGATGACGCGCGGCGCGCTGACCACGTTCTCCATCGCCAACGACGTGGCCAAATATTTCGCCATCATTCCGGCGATGTTTGCCGGCACGTTCCCGGTGCTGAACGCGCTCAACATCATGCATCTGAAGACGCCGGAGTCGGCGATCTTGTCGGCCGTCATTTTCAACGCGCTGATCATCGTCGCGCTGATTCCGCTGGCGCTGCGCGGCGTGAAGTATCGCGCCATGGGCGCGGCGGCGCTGTTGCGCAACAACCTGTTGATCTACGGCGTGGGCGGAATCATCGTTCCGTTCATCGGCATCAAGCTGATCGACATGGTCATCACGCGGATCGGGATGGCTTAGGAAATTTCAGATTTCAGATTCTGGATTTCAGATTTAAGACACAGAATACGCAGTTGAAGTACGAAACAAAGAGAAACGCCATGAAAAAGAATCTTATTGATTTCCGTACTGATGACAATCGTCACCACCGTGCTGCTGGGCCTGGTCTATCCCCTGGTGGTCACGGCGCTGGCGCAGCTTTTCTTTCGCGACAAAGCCAACGGACAACTGGTCGCAGCGTAACGGGACTGTCGTGGCCTCGCGCATCATCGCCCAACCTTTCGTGGGCGCGGGATATTTTCATCCGCGGCCTTCTGCGGCCGGCAACGGCTACGACGCCACCAGTTCGGGCGGAACGAATCTTGGGCCTACCAATCAGAAGCTCATCGATCGCGTGAACGCCGACGTGGCTACCGCTCAGGCGGAGAATCCCGGCAAACCAGTCCCGGCCGATATGGTCACGACCTCCGCTTCAGGACTTGACCCCGACATCACTCCGGCGTCCGCGGAGTTCCAGGTTCCGCGCATCGCCAAAGCGCGCGGCATGAGCGAAGACGCGGTGCGGGCAATCGTTGCCAGCACACCCAGGGACGGCAATGGGGCTTCTTCGGGGAGCCGCGCGTCAACGTGCTGGAACTGAACTTGAGTCTTGATTCCGCATCCCGGTAGTGGTGAGATAGAAAAATCCTCGATCACAGCCAAAGATTGAAGGCCCTCCCCAAACCGCGTGAGGCGGCATGAACCGCCTCACGCTCTTCGGACTTTTCGCCGTGACCGCGATGCTCGTGACCTACGCCCTCGAGAATCGCAGCCGCTGGTTCATCCTCGCATTCAGCGTGGCTTGCGTGCTGGGCTCGATTTACGGCTTCCTGCAGGGCGCCTGGCCGTTTGGAATTGTGGAGGGTATCTGGTCGGTGGTGGCGCTGCGGCGCTGGTGGCTGGCTGCACGGTCCTGAGCACCTATTTTCTTTGGGTGGCTTATGATTAGCGAGAGAACATCCATGGGTATTGATCCGTATGGATACGCACACACATTGGGAAAAGATATACAGTGAGAAGGCACCGGATGACCTAAGTTGGTACCGGGAGCATCTTGAGACTTCCCTTGAACTCATAGAACTGGCAGCGCCTGAACGCGGTTCGTCGATCATCGATGTGGGCGGCGGCGAGTCTACTTTAGTTGACGACCTGCTGGCGCACGGATACCGGAATGTCACTGTCCTCGATGTTTCCCAGACTGCCGTCGACGTGAGCAGGAAGCGATTAGGAGAAGTCTCGGAACAGGTCACGTGGCTCGTCGCCGACATTACGAAAACCGAGCTGCCGCCGCACGCGTACGATGTGTGGCACGACCGCGCAGTATTCCATTTCTTAACCGCGAGGGATGAACGAACAGCTTATGTTCGTCAGGTGGCACGGGCGGTCAAGCGGGGAGGGCACGTGATAGTCAGCACCTTTGGGCCGGAAGGCCCAACAAAGTGCAGCGGCCTTAACGTTGTTCGCTACGACGCGGAGTCTTTGCACAAAGAGTTCGGCGTGCATTTTCAATTGCTGAACCACTCTGAAGAACTTCATCGTACGCCGTTCGGCACCGTCCAGCAGTTTCTCTATTGTTTGTGCCGGGTGGGATGAAAGCATCCAGGGCGAATGTGCGGTCCTCTATCCCTGCGATTTGTATCGCCGAAAAACCGTGTGTGAATTGACTCCTTTCTCAATACTCCCTGGCCGTTGGGAAGTAAGAGCAGTCTCTTTAGTTTTAAAAGCTTTAAATTGGTCGGGGCGATAGGATTTGAACCTACGACCCCCTGCGCCCAAGGCAGGTGCGCTACCAGGCTGCGCTACGCCCCGACTGTGAAGGACTTACTGTCTGTCCGATTTGAATCTCTTTGAAGTCTAAGGCAGGTGCGCAGGTCACGCAAGGCTTGCGCTGTTATTCCGCGCAATCGGTAGGGGAAAGCACGAGTTCACGCCGCGTGGGAATATCTCAGACTCGCGTTGAGGTCTTTTGGGAAGATAGACCGGCGCTTTGCAGTTCGGATAATTTGGACAGGCCAAATAATTCGTCAGCCGCGACCATCGAAGTACGAGCCGCGCGAAACATCGGGGGCAACGCGGTATCGGTTTCATACTGCCATTTCAAGCTCTCTCGAGGCATTGGTCAATACAGCAATCACCCTAAGGGATTGTCGTACCCCCCACTCAAGCGCCATACTCCGTTTACGCACACGGCGTATAATTCGACCTGGAATCATGCTGACCCCGCGTTATGCACTGGTGGCCTACGTAAGAAATCCGGTCGGAGAATTTGTCGAACGCCTCCGCCGCCAGTTGCACCCCGAACTCCCTCACCTGGCAGCCCATCTGACCGTGCTCCCGCCTCGTCTCTTACAGGGTACGGAGGGCTCGGCAGTGGAGATCCTGGCGGAAATCTGCAGTCAGGTGGCGCCCTTTACGGTCACCCTGGGCGATGTCGAGACTTTTATCCCGCGCACTCCAACGGTTTTCATTCGAGTTGCCGAGGCTTCCTACCGGATGCGCGAACTGCATGACCAGCTCAATACGAAGACACTGGCCTTCAAGGAAGAATGGCCTTACATGCCTCATCTGACAATTGTAAAGATGAGCGACGAGGCCAAGGCGCAGCAGGCGTATCGAGTGGCCCGCGAACGCTGGACCCACTTTGATGGCAGCCGCGACATTCAGATCAGCGAGCTGACGTTTGTCCGGGAGGACGAGCAGAATTGCTGGGTAGACCTGGCGGGAGTTCCGCTGGGCGGCCAACTGGTGTCATAGACGTCGGGCGTCGGACATCGGCCCTCGGACCTCAAAAACCACGCCACGGATTTCACGGATTCTCACGGATAAGGCAACAAAGAATAAAAAGATCTTGATCTGTGCGAATCCGTGAAGATCCGTGGCTGCTTTTTCTTGCGTTTGAGGGCCGAAGTCTGACGTCCGACGCCCGCCCCGCTTCCTCCGAAGTACATGGCCTTCCCGTCTATTGCCAACCTCCTTTTCCAAGCGTACATAAGATGTTGGGTTGCTGCGTAAAGCCGCTGCCCGTGCGGGTTTGGGGACGTTACGGCCAGGAGGCTTATGCAGACAGGGGTTTACGGGTCAGGCTATCTCGGGACGGTGGTTTCAGCCTGTTTAGCTGACTTTGGAACACCAGTAACCTGCTGCCATCCCGATAGTTCCCGCATGGTCGAAATGGCACAGGGCAATGTGCCCTTCTTCGAAAAGAACCTCACAGAAGTAATCAGGCGTAACGTGCGCTCCGGACGGCTGGCGTACTCCACCGACATGGAGTCTTTCGCGCGGAAGGCCCAGGTTATTTTTCTCGCTGAGGACACGCCGCAGCATCTGGCAGATCTGGCGGTTCGGATCGCGCGCCTGGCTCCCAAGCCTCCGATTCTCTCGATCATGACGCCGGTGGGGGTGGGAACCGCGACTACTGTCGAGAAGCGACTGAAAGATGCCGGACTGAAGGCGACAATCGTGTCGCAACCCGTGTTTCTGACTCCGGGCTGTGCGGTGGAGGACTTCAACTGGCCAGACCGAATCATCCTGGGAACCTCATCCAACGATGCCGTCATGGCGCTGAAACAGATTTTGCATCCCCTGGTGATGCGGGGCGTTCCAGTGATCGTGACCAATCACGAAACTGCCGAACTGGTGCGGGAATCGGCGACCGCGTTTGTCGCTACCAAGATTTCTTTCATCAATGAACTTTCAAGCTTGTGCGAGAAGGTCAACGCCGACGCCGTCAGCCTGGCGATGGCGCTGGGGCTGGACAAGAAAATCGCGCCACGCTGCCTGCAGCCGGGAGCTGGCATGGGTGGAATCTTTGCCGAGTCTGACATGGAATCTCTGGCAGAGTTGGCGCGCGGCAAGGGAGTTTCGCTTAAAGTGCTGACTGCGGCACGTGAAGTGAATCTCAGCCTGGCTGATCGCATCGTGGACAAGATTTCGTCGGTGGTGAAGTCGGTTCAGAATAAAGATGTCGGCATCCTGGGCCTGGCTTTCAAGCCGCACACTAACTCGGTTGCCGGCTCATCTTCAATGAGGCTGGCGCAGAATCTGGTGGCACGAGGTGCGCGGGTACGGGCTTACGATCCGGTAGCAATTCCCGAAGCGCGAATGGAACTGAATGGCACGGTGCACTATTGCGAAACTCCTTACGCAGCATGCGAGGGCATGGACGCACTGGTGGTCGGCACTGGCTGGCCGGAATTTCGCGGACTCGATTTTGACCGCATCAAACACCTGCTGAAGCGGCCTCTCATCGTGGACAGCAAGAATCTGCTCGACTCGGTGCGCCTCCGCGCCATGGGATTTGAGTATCTCGGCGTGGGCCGCCACTAAGGTTGGGGATTGCCTGGCTACAACTTCAATCGCGCTGCAAATAAGCTCATGAGAATCCTGCTCTAGTTCGCCGATGTGCTTTGTCTCCGAAAGAGCAAACCGCAGGCGCTAAAGCGCCCCACTATTTGCGGCTTAACGGCACGAGTAAACTCGTGCCCTTCCCGTTCCCGACTTTTTCCTGACTATCGCGGCTTTCGTTCGCGTCTTCTTCTAGCTTGCCTTGGATGTTGTGCCCTGCCCGCTTTCAGCAGCGTGGAAATCACTCCAGTTGCTATAATCGTTACGAAACGGTGGGAGTAGCTCAATCGGTAGAGCACCGGACTGTGGCTCCGGACGTTGCGGGTTCAAGTCCCGTCTCCCACCCCAACGCTTCACCCCTAACGCCCCGGAAATCTTGAACCCCCGGTCAGGAGTTTCAGCTTTCATGTGTAGAAAGCACTCTTGATACTGTCCCAGTACCATCAGTGCAGACCTGCGACGGGAATTTTCCTTTAGCGAAATTGGGACGAGCGTAAGAAACTGCATGCTCGATCGGACCATATCGCACTATCGCATCGTCGCCAAGATCGGCTCCGGCGGCATGGGCGTGGTCTATCGGGCACACGACGAACAACTGGAGCGCGACGTTGCGCTGAAAGTGTTAGCCAAGGGCACACTCGCGAACGAAACCGCACGTCACCGCTTTCGCCGCGAGGCACTGGCGCTGGCTAAGCTGAACCATCCGAATATCGGGACGGTTTACGAGTTTGGCAGCGAAGACGGAATCGACTTCCTGGTGATGGAGCTGATCACGGGCGTCGGCCTCCATTACAAGCTCGCGGCTGGGGCGCTGCCCGAGACCGAAATCCTGCGACTGGGTTCACAGCTGGCCGACGGCCTTGAGGCGGCACATGCGCAAGGCATCATTCATCGCGACCTGAAGCCCGGCAACCTGCAAATCACCAAGGACGACCGCCTGAAGATCCTGGACTTTGGCCTGGCACAGTTGATACCAACTGGCGACCACGACAGTCTGGCCCTTACGGTGAGTAAGGCGAACGAACTACCTGGCACTTTGCCTTACATGGCTCCAGAGCAGTTGCGCGGCCATCGCGCCGACCAGCGTTCCGACATTTATTCGGCGGGCGCTGTGCTGTACGAAATGGCCACGGGCCAGCGGCCGCATGGTCAGACCTCGGGGCCGCAACTTATTTCAGCCATCCTGGAGCGTCCGCTGTCCGCGCCCAGCGTGCATAACCCGGAAATTTCGCCGGCGCTCGAGAGCATCATCGTCAAGGCACTCGATAAGGACCCCAATCGCCGCTATCAGTCGGCGCGCGAAATGCAGATTGATCTGGAGCGGCTGAGTACCGGCCTGACCCCGATTGCGCGGCGTCCTCATCGGGGATGGAGTTTGTTCAGGGCGGCTGCGGTGGCGCTGGTGATCTCCGCCCTGGTGATGCTGGCCTTCGATGTGGGTGGCATTCGCAGCCGATTGCTCCACCCATCAAAACAAGCTGGAACGACCAACGTTGCGACAAGCACCGCTCCGACGACTGCCGCTCCAACGATTAAGGCACGCCGTTCGGTAGCCGTCCTCGGCTTCAAGAACCTTTCTGGCAAGGCGGACGAAGCCTGGATCTCAACTGCCCTGGCAGAAATGTTGAGCACCGAACTGGCGGCGGGAGAACAGGTGCGTACGATCCCCGGCGAAAACATCGCCCGAATGAAAGTCGATTTGGCGCTGGCCGACACCGACAGCTTCGGTCAGGAGTCGCTGACCAAGATCCGCAATCACCTGGGCACCGACCTCGTGGTCGTGGGCTCCTATCTGGCGATGGGCAAAGCGGGAGCGGGAAAAATCCGCCTCGATTTTCGCCTGCAGGATGCGGCGGCAGGTGAAACCATCGCTTCCGTCTCGGAGACCGGCACCGAAAACGAACTCCTTGACCTGGTTTCACGCAGCGGAACCGAGATTCGCCAGAAACTGGGCATCGGGCAGGTATCTGACTCCGACAGCTCCAGATTTCGCGCTTCCCTGCCAGGTAATGCGGAAGGGGCCCGGCTCTACTCCGAGGGATTGGCACAGTTGCAGGTCCTGAACACGCTGAGCGCTGTTGATTTGCTGCAAAAGGCGGTTCGGGCGGATCCCAAACATGCGCCCACGCACGCCGCGCTGGCCGAAGCGTGGTCCGCTCTCGGCTATGACAGCAGGGCTGCAGGTGAGGCCAAGCGAGCACTCGATCTATCTGAGAATCTTTCGCGCGAGGAACGGCTGTTTGTGGAGGGACGGTATCACGAGTTTTCCCGCGAGTGGCCGAAAGCGATTGAGATCTATCGCACGCTCACGGGATTCTTTCCGGACAATCTTGAGTATGGATTGCGTCTCGCCGCGAGCCAATCGGCTGGAGGTTCAGGCAAGGACGCATTGGCCACGCTGGAGAGTCTGCGCGGCTTGCCTGTTCCGGCGAGGGATGACGCTCGGATAGATCTCGCCGAGGCCAACGCAGCGTCCGCAATCGGCGACTTCAAGCGATCGGAAGCGAGCCGCCGCGCGGGCAGTCGTTAAAGGCCGCGCCCAGGGAACCCAACTGGTGGTGGCCCAGGCCCGCTCCAGACAAGGGTGGGCCCTGGAACGGCTGGGGCAATCGAACGAGGCTGCGGCCGCTCTCAGCGAGGCGCAGGGATTGTTTACGGCGGCCGGTGACCGAATGGGCGCAGCAACGGCTCTGCAGTCGACCGGACATCTTCTTTATGACAAGGGAAACTTTACCGACGCCCGCAAAGCATACGAGGATGCTCTCGGCGTGTTTCGCAGCCTGGGCAATCAAAATCGCGCCGCGGCTTCGCTGAACAACATCGGAAATATCTACTACGACCAGGGAGATCTGACTCAGGCGCGGGAATATTATGAGCAATCCATCGCTGCGTATCGCGAAATCGATGATAAGTCCGGTCTAGCAGGCGGCCTGGGAAATCTTGCCAACGTATTCGACAGCATGGGCAATCTGCCCGAGGCCCTGAAAATGCAGCAAGCCGGGCTGGCGGCATTTCGCGAGGTGGGAGACCAGCGCGGCACAGCTTCCACGCTTTCCAATCTCGGCAACCTGCTGGTTGAAATGGGAAACCTTGCGGACGCCGAAGCAAAATATAAAGAGGCGCTGGAGTTGGACAATCAAATCGGATACAAACGCGGTTCGGCTTTCGCCCTCGCGGGCCTCGCTGACGTGTTGACGCACCGCGGTGATCTGGTAGCAGGCACGACAGAGGTCCCAGGATGCGGCCAATATCCGACGTGATCTGGGAGAACAACTCACTGGCGCCATAAGCCAGACACAACTCGCTAACATCGCTTTGGAGGATGGCCACGAGACAGAGGCGGAAGGCCTGATCCGCGCCGCTGCTACCCAGTTTGAAAAAGAAAAGCTCCTGGATAATCAGGCGGTAGCCAACTCGCTCCTGACTTTGATCTTGCTGAAGCAAGGCCGAATCCCCGACGCGCAGAAGACCGCGGACCGGGCAATAGCGCTTTCTAGACAAAGCGGCAACCGGCAGGCGCGTTTTGAAGCAGCGTTGGCCAACGCGAGGGTTCTCGCGGCGTTGGGCGAAAACGCCGAAGCCACAAAGCGCCTCGAAGCCGTCCTGTCCGAAGCGACGAAGTACGGCTACCTGAACTACGAGTATCAGGCCCGCCTCGCGCTGGGAGAAGCGGACCTCAAGTCTGGTCGAACCGCAGCCGGACGATCCCGACTCGCCACGCTTAACCAGGACGCGACCAGGACTGGCTTTCTTCTGATCGCGCGCAAAGCGCAAAAGGCGTAGTGCCCCCGGAACACTACTCTTTGTTTCTCGGTGCAGTTCTCGAACAGGATCTCAGCCTTGTCATTCCGAAGCCGGATTTATCGGCGAGGAATCTGCTTGCTGCCGGCAGCGAAACAGCAGATTCCTCGCGCGAAAAACCGCGCTTCGGAATGACAAGCCTTCAGGGGGTTTTAAGACTGAATTACTAGCGAATGGTGCCTGCAACGCAACCACGCTTTGCGCGATATACTGCGGCGTCGCATGGCCAACATTCTTTATGGCGTCAACGGCGAAGGCTCCGGCCACTCCACCAGGGCCCAGGAAGTTATCTCGCACCTGATCGCCAAGGGACACAGCGTCCACGTAGCTTCTTTCGATCGCGGGCTGCGCAATCTGCAGGAAAAATTTGAAGTGACGGAGATCTACGGTCTCCGGCTGGCGTACGTGAACAATGAGGTCAGGTACGGACGCACGCTGACCCGCAATCTGCTTTCGGTGCGACAGCGGGCAAAGAGCATTAAGCTCCTGTACCGAATCGGGTTGCAGAGTGGAAGATTCAACTGGTCATCACCGATTTTGAGCCTCTAACCTGTCACGTGGGCCATGATCTGCGGCTGCCCGTGATCTCCATCGACAATCAGCATTGCCTCACCAACACGGACGTGTCCTATCCCAGAAAGTACCGGCGTGATGCCGCGGTGGCGAAGCTGGTGACGCGCATCATGACTCCGCGAGCGGATGCGTATCTGGTGACTTCATTCTTCGAGGCCAAGGTCACGCGTCCGGGAACATTCCTGTTTCCGCCGATTCTGCGGCAGAGTGTGCTGGATGCTGCACCCACGACCGGTGAGCACGTGCTGGTTTACGTGACTTCTCCGGCGCCGGCGCTGGCGAAGTTGTTGGGTTCGGTGCGCTGTCCGTTCGTTGCCTACGGCTTTGGGCGTGAAGGACAGAGCGGCAACGTGCTTTACAGAAAGCCGAGCATGGATCAATTCCTGAAAGACTTGATCGGTGCGAAAGCCGTGATCGCCAATGCCGGATTTTCCCTGATGACTGAGGCGCTTCATCTGGGAAAGCCCTACCTTGCGATTCCCATCGAACATCAGTTTGAGCAGATTTTCAACGCATACTGGCTCGACAAGATGGGATACGGCACCTACTGGGAGGAATTGAACAAGGAACGGATTGAGTCGTTTCTCTACAATCTGCCCGGCTACCGCGAAAGATTGAACGCGTATCCGCGGCGAGGAAACGCGGCGCTGCTGGACGAAACTTTGCAGTCTCGTCGCCGAGTACACGTCGTCGCGCACGAGGAACGCCGGGACGGAGGCGAAAGTGATGACAGACCCCGAATCACTTCTGCCCAAACCGGCGACCTACTCGCAAGGCTGAATATGATCTTCGAAGCTGCGGTTTTCACCAGCCTGGCAGTTGCGGTGCTTTCGTTGTTTCTGTTCGCCTGGATCGGGGACAGTGTTGCCCACGATCGGACCGCCGGCTTTGATCTTGCGATTCGGAACCATGTTCATGCCTTCGCCTCTCCTGCTTTTGACAAGACGATGGTCTTCATTTCGTTTCTGGGTGGGGACGGGCTGACTGCTGCAGTGATCATTTCGGTCATTGCATTTCGCTGGCTGCACTGGCGGCGCGCCGTGCTGTGGATGGTCGTCACCATATTGGGCGCTCTGGTGCTGGACTTGAGCCTGAAATATGCCTTCCATCGCCATCGCCCTGCTCCCGTTCTTTGTTTCGGTGCCTCACACCTACAGTTTTCCCAGCGGACACTCGCTGTTTTCATTTTGCTTCTACGGTGTGCTCGCGGGATTGCTGACGCGGCGCCTCAAGTCGCACGTAGCACGAATCCTTATCTGGACAATCGCTGCCGTTCTGGTGGCGGCGATTGGCCTGTCCCGGATTTACCTGGGGGTGCACTATCCCAGCGACGTGATCGCGGGTTATCTGGCTGCGTCACTGTGGGTGAGTACGCTGGTGGCTCTCGATCGCGTGCGGACACAACGGAAGAATGCGTCCGGTGCTGACGCATGACCGGCGGGTTTGACGAAACTCTATGTATTCGGACGCAAGCCAGGTCGAGCAGACAGGTCGCTCGGGATCCCGGAAATCCGGCCGGTGCCTGGTTTGTGTGATTTTCTTGTTCGTGCAGTGGATAAGCTCTGCGGACTCTTCATTCGCAGCCGCACTTCTGCCCCCAACTCACATTGACGACTTCACCGGGCCACCACGCGTAGTCGTCATCAGCGACATTGGCAACGAACCCGACGACCAGATGTCGTTCGTTCGCTTCCTTCTGTATTCGAACGAATTTGAGATCGAGGCGAATGATTGCTTCGACTTCCACCTGGCAGAAGAGCTGCGGTGCATCCGGAGACCATGCACGCGCTGATCCGCGCCTACGGGGAGGTGCGGCCCAGTCTCTTGCGCACGCCAAGGGCTGGCCGACGGCAGAGGATCTCGAAGCGCGAGTCTTCACCGGACAGCCGGCGTACGGCGTTGGCAGCGACCGGCGCCGACAAGATGTCGGAAGGAGCGGAGGCGATCATTCGCGCGGTTGACCGCGACGACCCGCGTCCTGTGTGGATTTGTGTCTGGGGCGGAGCCAACACGCTGGCGCAGGCACTTTTGCATGTACGCGCAACCCGGTCCGGCCGAGCGAAGCTGGATCGATTCGTCGAGAAGATCAGGGTCTATTCCATCTCCGATCAGGACGATGCCGGCCCGTGGATTCGGCGTGAATTTCCCAACCTGTTCTACATTGTTCAGCCCTCGACCCAGAGTGGCGACGACTACTACTACGCGACCTGGACCGGGATCAGCGGCGACATTTACTACCGCAATGGCGCGGGTCGCGGACCTCAACGATCCGTCACCAACGAGTGGCTGGACGCGAACATCCGCAGCAAGGGGCCGCTGGGAAAACTGTATCCGAGATTTGCCTTCATCATGGAAGGCGACACGCCGTCTTTTCTGGGGCTGATCGACAACGGGCTGAACTCCTATCGCCGGCCCGACTGGGGTGGATGGGGAGGCCGCTACGTTTACCGGCAGCCTTACGGCGAAACTCATGCCATCTGGACGCAGGGCGGCGACATGTTTTCGCGGGTCACGTCGCAGGACACGGTGACCGGAGTGGACGGTAGGGAGTACACGTCCGACCAGGCAACGATTTGGCGCTGGCGCGAAGCCTTTCAGAACGATTTCGCCGCGCGCATGGACTGGACCATTACTGATTACAGTCACGCCAATCACAGTCCGCTGGTGGAGGTGAATGGACAGCCGGGCACGACGCCGATCGTGATCGAGGCCGAAGTCGGGCAAGCCAGTGCTGCTCGGACGCGAGCCAGAGCAGCGATCCTGACGGCAACGCTCTGCATTACAACTGGTTTCATTACGGCGAAGCAGGCGCGGCTGATGCGAACCTGGCTTCGGTCGAAATCAAGAATGCCGACACGCCCAAAGCCACGGTGACGCCGACGGCTGTCTGCCGTCCGAAGTGGTTGCCGCTGGGACAATGCTCTGGGAACTGGGACCGCGCACATCATCGTGGCGGTAACAGACGATGGGTCACCGCAGCTTACATCTTATCGGCGCGTGATTCTCAACGTGCACCCCAGTCCCGTGCGCTAACTACCGTGTAGCTCAACGGGTGGCGTTTATTTTGTCACTGGTCTCAGTCCGCAATTTCCCCGCGGTTCCCGGCATTCGTTGTTAGACTACGTCGCGGACTTTGAATGCTCAGATCATTTGAAGGAGTTCCATGACCAACCCCAAGTTCTCGCTGCTGGCGGAGTTGACGGCCGAGTTCCTCGGAACCTTCGTGTTGATCCTGCTGGGAGCCGGCGTAGTTGCCATGGTTGTGTTGTTTCCGACGGCGACTCCGGGCGAGGTAATCCACGGCGGTTACACCAACATCACTCTGGGGTGGGGACTGGGCGTGACCATGGGGATTTACGTGGCCGGGAAGATTTCAGGAGCGCACCTGAATCCGGCGGTGACCCTGGCGCTCGCGGTCTTCCGTGGATTTCCCTGGCGGAAAGTTGTGCCTTACTCGATCGCGCAGGTGGCCGGGGCATTCTTCGCGGCGGCCTTGGTCTACCGAAATTATCTGCCGGCATTCCAGCGGTTCGATCCGCATCTGGAGAAAACGGCGGGCGTCTTCACTACCTTCCCGGCGTTTCCCAACTTGCCGCAAGCCGGATTCCTGGACCAGGTGATCGGAACCGCACTGCTCCTGATGTTGATTCTCGCCATCACCGATGAATTCAACATGCCTCCGGGGTCCAATCTGGCTCCGTTGATGGTTGGGTTGGTCGTGGTTGCCATCGGCATGAGCTTCGGAGCGATGCACGGATACGCGATCAATCCGGCGCGCGATTTCGGTCCCCGGCTGTTTACGGTGCTGGCGGGCTTTCACAACAATGGAATCACCGATGGGCCTCGTGTCTGGTGGGTGCCTGTAGTTGCGCCGTTGATCGGTGGAGTGCTGGGAGCAGGAATCTATGACTTCGGTATTCGGAGGTTTTTGAAGCGGGCGCCGTAGGGTGGGAAAAGCATTTGACCGCAAAGTACGCAAAGAAAGTCCGCAAAGGTCGCTAAGAAGTGCCTTAGGTACTTTGCGACCTTTGCGGATTTTCTTTGCGATCTTTGCGGTTTAAGATTTTGGGTGTGCGAGCCGGAACCTAAAAGCCGGGCGCAAACGTGTATCCCAACGAAACTCCGAAGCGCGTCGCTCTTCCTGAGCTGAATTCCTCGTTGTTGTGAATCATGTAAAGATGAGCTTCCGGGCGCACGAAGAAGTGGCCGTAGAAATAGTAACGAAGGCCTCCGCCGACGTGACCCATAAAGTGATTGCTGCTGACGAAGTCGGTGCAACTGATCGCGCCGCAACTGGTGAATCCCTGGTAGAAGCGAAGGCTCTCCCATCCGATGCCGGCCATTACCTCAGCCGCCGCATGCTTGCCGAGTTTGGGGGCGTAGATTCCATTGAAGTCATAAAACAGAGGACGGTAAGGCTGGAATCCGCCGTACAGATTCTGACTTCCGCGCCAGGCCAACTCGCCGCCGACTCCAAACTGCTTTTTCAAAAGCAGGTCGGCGCTGAAGACCGGGTAGGCGCCGCCGGTCAGTGAAACCGGGGCATGATTACCAGTGGCGCTCGACGCCGAGGGCGCGGTAAGGGTGCCTACCCCAAAGCCAACATCAAACTGCTGCGCATGAAGCGTGCCGCTCATCAGAAAAGAAGCGGCCAGGACCATTAACGAACAAAGCTTTCTCAAGTGACCCTCCAAAGCCGATATTTGCTTTAGATGCAACAGGCTGCCCGGGAGTAAGTGAAAAGTTTTGTAAATTGGGAGGCAGGATTGGGGCTTTCCCGGTTTGAATTTCCAGAACGGCTTTCAAATCCCTAGACCAATCGTTTGCATCTATAATGCGTCACCGGCAATCAAGATACTTTGCTATCCGGTATATCTTATTGCACTGGTTTGTGTTCTGCCTCGTTTCCATATGAAAGACCCCTGCTTCGGAAGGGCATTGCCACTCAAAACGACGATGTCGCGGGCCCGCGCCTTTCTCTGTTTATTCGCACTCTCCTTGTTAGCCTCCCTGCTGTTTGCCTCTCCCCGTGCCTTCGGACAGGCCAGCGGCGGATACTCGAACGGGGATGCAGACGCTGAGCCAAATCCGTCCAGCAGCATCAAGATCACTTCACCCTCGAACCAGAGCCCCTTTAGCGGCAGCGTTTCCGAGGGCAGCGTCAAGCCGGAAGTGGTCTCACTCACCTTCCAGGATGCGATTGACCTTGGCCTGAAAAACAACCTGGGAGTATTGCTGCAGAGTTATAACAGCCTCGCTGCCCGGGGAGAGAAATGGAAAGAACTGAGCGAACTTCTCCCCAATGTGAATGCCAGAATCAGCGAAAACGTGGTGCAGGACAACCTGGCTGCCCGCGGATTACGGTTCCCCGGCTTTCCAGTCGTTATAGGTCCCTACGGATTTACTGATGCCCGCGTATACCTGTCGCAATCGATCCTGAATCTGAAAGCGTTGAATCGTGAACGCGGAGCTGCGGAAAACGAGCGCGCCGCCCAATTTAGCTACAAGGACGCTCGCGAGTTGGTTGTGCTGGCAACCGGCAATGCTTACCTTCAGGCCCTCTCCGGAGCGTCACGTGTTGAAACTGCCCAAGCGCAACTGGAGTCCGCGCAGGCACTTTATACAAAGGCCGCCGATCAGCAGAACGCCGGCCTCAGTCCAGCGATCGACACCCTTCGGGCCCGGGTGGAATTCCAGAACCGGCAGCAGCAACTGATCGTCGCGCGCAATGAGTATGCCAAGCAGAAGCTGGCACTGGTGCGAGCCATTGGGCTTCCGACTGGCCAGGAAATTGAGCTGACGTCCAAAGCTCCGTACGATCGCCTGGCGACTTCCGGGATTGAAGAGAGCCTGCAGCGTGCCTACTCCTCCCGTTCTGACTACCTGGCCGCCGCGCAGCAGGTGCGCGCCGCCGAGCATTATCGTAGAGGAGCGACAGCGGAACACTACCCCACTCTCGATGTGCTTGCCGATTATGGGGCCCTGGGGATTAATGTCGGGAGTTCCCACGGGACTTTCAGCGTCGCAGGGCGGCTGAACATTCCCATCTTCCAGGGTGGCAAAGCCCACGCCGATGCGCTGCAGGCCGATGCCACATTGAATCAGGCACGGGCCCAGATGGAAAATTTGCGCGGCCAGATCGAGTACGAGATCCGCACCGCCCTCCTGGACATCGCCGCAGCTGACGAACAAGTAGAAGTTGCGCGCAGCTCCGTCGATCTTGCAGAACAAACCCTTACCCAGGCCCGTGACCGGTTCTCCGCTGGCGTCACCGACAATCTGGAAGTAGTCCAGGCGCAGCAGACGGTGGCGTCGGCCCACGAAAGTTATATTTCCAGCTTGTACGCTCACAACCTGGCCAAGATCGAACTGGTCCGCGCCATGGGATACGCGGAACAGGGCGTGCGGCAATATCTGAAGAGCAAGTAATATGGAAACCAGCACAACTACAACCGTGCCCGAAACTCCACAAGTTGAAACTCGTGAACATCCTCCCTTGCCGGCTTCGGAGAGAGATCTCCGCTGGAAGCAGGCCTCCCGCAATCCTCGGTTTCGCCTGGCGCTGATTGTCGGCGGAATTGTTTTGCTGGTGGCTGGCTTTTTTCTCTGGCGCTACCTGGGCAGCTACGAAGGCACTGACGACGCCCAGATCGATGGCCATCTGAATGCCATCAGCACGCGCGTCTCGGGTCATGTGATCAAGCTTCTGGTGAACGACAATCAGTACGTCGAGGCGGGAACGCCGCTGGTCGAGATCGATCCCAAGGATTACCAGGTAGCGGTCGCAAAAGCCAAGGCCGCGTATCAGGATGCCGTCGCAACGGCGCAATCCATACAGGTGAACGTTCCGATTACGTCGATCAACACGGGCAGCCAGTTGTCGTCGTCGCAGGCAGAAGTGGAAAGCGGACGCGCCGGAGTTTCGGTGGCGCGCCAGCAACTCGAGGCGGCGCGCGCTCAACTGGAACAGGCTATCGCCAATGACATCAAGGCACAGAACGACGTTGGGCGCTACAAACAGTTAGTCGACAAGCAGGAAATATCGCACCAGCAGTATGACCAGGCGGTTGCCGCTGCGCGGTCAAGCGCGGCAGGAGTAGCTGCTGCGCGGGCGTCCGCATCTGCCGCGGAACAGATGGTTTCACAGGCGCAGGCCAAACGAGAGCAGGCGGAAGCCAACTTGCGCTCCGCCGAGACCGCGCCGCAGCAGTTATCCGTGATTCGTTCGCGCGCCGAGGCTGCCCAGGCCCAGGCCCAGCAGAAGAAGGCCGAACTGGACCAGGCGATGCTGAACCTCCAATACACACGGCTGGTTGCGCCGGTCAACGGCATCGTCAGCAATCGCACGGTGGAAGTCGGTCAGAACGTCCAGATCGGTCAGGAGCTGATGAAGATCATCAACCTGGACGACATCTGGGTGACTGCCAACTTCAAGGAAAGCCAACTGCGCTACATGCGTCCCGGACAGGCGGCCACCATCTCCGTGGACGCGTACGGAAAGAAATACAACGGTCACGTGGAAAGCATCGCCGGAGCCAGCGGGGCACTGTTCAGTTTGCTGCCACCGGAAAATGCCACCGGAAATTATGTGAAAGTGGTGCAGCGTGTTCCGGTGAAGATCACGTTCGATCCGGGCGAAACCAAGGAACATATTCTGCGGCCTGGAATGTCGGTCGAGCCCAAGGTCTGGATTAGATGAGTTCGGCTGCTCTGACCGCGGACGGCGCGGCTCTACCGCGTCCAGCGATCAATCCATGGATCATCGCGATGGCCGTTACCCTGGCCACGTTCATGGAGGTGCTGGACACCAGCATCGCCAACGTCTCCCTGCCGCACATCGCCGGCAGCCTTTCCGCCGGAACCGACGAGAGCACGTGGGTGCTGACTTCCTACCTGGTTTCCAACGCCATCGTTCTGCCGCTGAGCGGCTGGATTTCTTCCATCATCGGACGCAAGCGTTTCTACATGAGCTGCGTCGCCATCTTCACCGTCAGTTCCTTCCTCTGCGGACTGGCCCCGAATCTGGGCATGCTGATTTTCTTCCGTATCCTGCAAGGCGCGGGCGGCGGCGGTTTGCAGCCCAGCGAGCAGGCCATTCTGGCGGACACATTCCCTCCCGCCAAACGCGGCATGGCTTTTGCGGTCTACGGACTCGCGGTGGTGCTTGCGCCTGCCATCGGACCCACTCTCGGCGGATGGATTACCGACAACTTCACCTGGCGCTGGATTTTTCTGCTGAACATTCCGGTCGGCATCCTTTCGCTGGTTTTGACTTCGCGCTTAATTCAGGATCCGCCGTACCTGAAGCGCAAAAAACTTTCGGAAACCAAGATCGATTACATCGGCCTCGGCCTGGTGACACTGGGCCTGGGCACGCTGCAGATTGTTCTGGACAAGGGCCAGCGCGAAGACTGGTTCGAATCGCATTTCATTGTGATTCTCTCGGTCATCGCGGCCGCTTCCCTGCTGTTCCTGATCTACTGGGAGTGGACGCGCAAAGATCCGGTGATCGATCTGCATTTGTTCACGAACCGGACGTTTGCAGCTGCGAACATCCTCATGTTCATGCTGGGATTCGCGCTGCTGGGCAGTACAGTCCTGCTCCCGCTGTTCATGCAGACTTTGCTGGGCTACACCGCCCAACATTCTGGACTGGCGTTGTTGCCCGGTGGTTTTCTTCTGATGTTGCTGATGCCGCTCGTCGGCTTTATGCTCTCCCGTTTCGATCCGCGCAAGATGATGACGTTCGGGCTGCTGGCGCTTTCCTTTTCGCTGTTTCACATGACTGGGTTCGATCTCGCGGTCGATTTCCGGACACTCGTCTTTGCCAGAATGCTCCAGACCACGGGGCTGGCGTTTCTATTCGTTCCGATCAATACAGCGGCCTATGCCTTTCTGCCCAAGGAGAAGAACAACGCGGCTTCGGGGTTGATGAATCTGGCGCGCAATATCGGAGGCAGCGTCGGCATCTCCATTGTGACCACGATGTTGGATCGGCGGCAGCAATTCCACATGAACCGGATGTCGAGCCATTTGTCGGGTTCAAGTCCGCAGGTACAAAGCATGCTTCAAGGTACGTCCCAAGCGCTGCAGGCGCGGGGCTTTTCTCCCTCGGAGGCCATGCACAGGGCCTATGCGCTGTTGCAAGCCAATTTTGGCCGCCAGGCCGCCATGCTGGCCTATATTGACAACTTCTGGTTGCTGGGAGTAGCTATTCTGGTGATGGTTCCTTTGGTTTTCCTGATGAAGCGGCCAAAACCCGGCGGGGCGATGGCTGTACATTAAGGCGATTCTTCTTGAGCGGGTTAGAGATAGAGATGTAGAGAGAGATGTAGAGAGAGATGTAGAGAGAGATGTAGAGAGAGATGTAGAGAGAGATGTAGAGAGAGATGTAGATGTAGAGTTCGGAAAGATATGGGAAGGGCACGGCTTCAGCCGTGCCACAAACGACTTCATAATTTTTCGGCTTTAGGCGCTGAGGGCTGCTGTTTTGCGCCGATACTGAAAAGCCATCCTCAGGGGCTGAAGCCCGGTCAGGAATGCAGCTTGATGGCACGGCTGAAGCCGTGCCCTTCCCGTGACGATTAGCGTAGCGAGCGGCATCCTGCCGGCCCGATGGGCGGGCAACCCCGCCGGGTATCCGCGGCATATATTTGATCAAGAGCGGAGGGCGAGACGCCCTCCGGACAGCCGGCGGGACGCCGGCGCTACAAGGCGGGCTTGATGGTACGGCTAAAGCCGCGCCATTCACGTTACGCATGGCGAAGAATCCAGCAGGGGAGGTCACCCGTGTTTCGAGTTATCACCGTAGAACGGGAGTTCGGGAGCGGCGCTGCGGAAATCGCTCGGGAAATCTCTGAACGCCTCGGCTGGAAGCTCTGGGACCAAGCCCTCACCGAAGAGATCGCCAAGGAAGCTCACGTTGACCGCTCTGCCGTGATGTATTGCGACGAACGCCTGGACAGCACCTTTCACCGTCTGGCCAAGACTTTCTGGCGCGGCAGCTACGAGCGCAGCATGCCGCTAAAGGGCACCGAACCCTTCGACGCTGATCGTTTTGTCGCAATTGGGCGAGACGTAATGAACCGCGTGGCCGCGGCCGGAAATTGTGTCATCGTCGGACGAGGCGCTCCCTATTTTCTGCGCGAACTTCCAGACGTGTTCCACGTTTTCCTCTACGCGCCACGGTCGGAGAAGTTACGGCGCCTGCGGCGGATCGGACACAGCGAGAAGGAAGCAGAAGAACTCGTCGATACCGTTGATCGGGACCGCATCGAATTTGTTAAACACTACTTCGGCGCCGACTGGCCTACCCGCTGCCTTTATCACATGATGATAAATACTGCCGTTGGAGATGAAATCGTCATCTCCACTGTCCTCGACACCATGCGCCTTCTGGAAGTGCCAGTGACAGCCGGCGGAACCGTCCCTCAGCTCGAAAAGTGCCCGTAACGCTTTGGTAATACAGGCTTGCACCTTTTTTGTTGCACTTTAACACTCCTGAAATATCTTCGAACTATCATCGCAAGTGGAAGAGCTCTGCGGAGGCTTCATCGATGGGAGCGGCCCGGATTCCACAACACGCACTTCCCTTGCAGGTAGCGGCTGTCTGCTACCGGCGGCGCGGTCCCTCGGTCGAGTTCCTGCTGGTCAACACAAACGGCGGCGGCAAGTGGACATTCCCCAAAGGCGATCCTGAGTCGTCGCTCTCACACGGCCAGGCGGCGCAACGCGAAGCCTGGGAGGAGGCTGGAGTCCGTGGCACGATCGAGCCTCGCCACTTTTGCCTCTACATTCACTCGAAAGGCGTCTTCTGGAAGCCGCCAGGCGTGCGGGAGTATGTCATCAAGGCGTTCCTGCTCGAGGTGGATCTGATTGAAGAACCGCAGGAAGACACCCGCAATCCCACCTGGTTCAGTCCTGAAGATGCCAAGAAGATCCTGGCCAAAGGCCGCGAAGTGAAATACTCGCGTGAACTGCAGGCCGTCGTCGAACGTGCAATAGAGAAAATCGGTAAGGCCCAGGCGGCAGCAGCCCGCTAGCGCGCAGCAAGCGATCTTTCCAATTCTTCAGCAAGCCCGGAAAATGAGTTAGTATCCTCTCGCATGTCCGCAGTCGATCCCCAGATTACTGCCAGCGAACTGCTCCACCTTGCATGCAGGCCTGAACGCCTGCTCCACCCTTGACCGATTGACGGTCGTGCGGAGCGTTCAGACTGACCCACTACCATCTACCTGGCTTCTTCTTCAAATCGCCTCTCTCATGAGACGATTGAAGAATGCTTCAGCTCTCCGGCGCCGGTAAGCGTTATGGCCACAAGCTCCTCTTCGAAGGAGCCGACTGGATGATCACGCCTCGCGACCGCGTCGGCCTGGTCGGAGCGAACGGCACCGGCAAATCCACCTTGCTGAAGATTCTCGCGGGCACGGAAGGCCTGGATTATGGCTCAGTCAGTCGAGCCAAAGGCATCAGCGCGGGATACCTTCCACAGGATGGCCTGGCACTCTCTGGACGCACAGTCTTCGCCGAGTGCATGTCGGTATTTTCGCACTTGCGAAAAATGGAAAAGGAAATGGAAGAGCTGACCGGACGCATGTCCGAGCTTGACCATTCATCTCCCGAGTACACGCAAGTGGCGGAACGCTACCAGCGGATCGAGCACGAATTTACCACCCGTGACGGATACGCCATCGAAGCCCAGGTCGGAACAGTCCTCGGGGGTTTGGGCTTTCGAAAAGAAGACTGGACTCGTCAGACCGAAGAATTTTCCGGTGGCTGGCAGATGCGGATCGCGCTGGTCAAACTGCTGCTGCAACAACCCAATATCCTGTTACTGGATGAGCCCACAAACCATCTTGATCTTGAAGCCCGCAACTGGCTGGAAGAGTATCTCAACAACTATCCCTATGCCTTCGTGTTGATTTCGCACGACCGTTATTTTCTCGATGTCACGATCAACAAGATTGTCGAGATCTGGAACAAGCGTATCCATCTTTACCACGGCAATTACGCGAAATATCTGAACGCCAAGACGGAGCGATTGGAACAGCTCGAAGCTGCCTATCGGAACCAGCGCGATCGTATCGAACAGCTCGAAGTCTTCATCAACCGCTTCCGCTACCAGGCGACCAAAGCCAAGCAGGTGCAGAGCCGCATCAAGGAACTGGAGAAGATCGAACGCATCGAGCTGCCGGAGGAAGAAAAGACGATTCACTTCTCCTTCCCGCAACCCAAGCCCGCGGGCCGGATCGTCGCCGAGTTCGTCGGAGTCGCGAAATCGTACGGCGAGAAGGAAGTATTCCGCGACGTGAATTTTCTGATCGAACGCGGCGATCGAATTGCTCTGGTCGGCGTAAACGGGGCCGGAAAATCGACGTTGATCAAACTGCTCGCGCATGCCGAACCTTTGACCGAAGGCGAATACAAGCTTGGACACAACGTCGATCCGGATTACTTCGCGCAGGACCAGTACAAGGAACTCGATCCCGATGCGCGCATTCTCGACGACCTTGGAGAGGCTTCTCCCCGCTCCACGCAAACCGAGTTACGCAGCCTGTTGGGATGCTTCCTGTTTTCCGCCGATGATGTTTTCAAACGCATAAGCGTGCTCTCCGGCGGCGAGCGTAACCGTTATGCCCTGCTCCGCATGCTCCTGCACCCGGCAAACTTCCTGCTACTGGACGAACCGACCAACCACCTCGACATGCGCGCCAAGGACGTTCTGCTGAAGGCGTTGACCGACTACAACGGCACCGTTGTCTTTGTCTCGCATGATCGCTACTTTATCGACAAGCTGGCGACGCGGGTTCTGGAAGTGGGTGACGGCCGGGTCGAAGTCTATCCCGGCAACTACGAGGATTATCGTTGGCGAAAAGAGGGCGGCGCCGCGGAGCTGCAAAAGGCGGTAACGTCACCAGCAAATTCACAGCCCTCGAACGGCAACTCCAACGGACAACCCGCGAAGTCCGAGGACTCCGCAGCCAAGCGGCTGAATCCTATCAAGCGCAAGCAGATGGAGGATCGAGTCCACGAACTCGAATCTGAGATCAATCGTCTGGAAGATGCCATCGCCGAGTGTGAAGCGGCGTTGCAAAGCTTCGTCAGCGCCGATGAGACGCAGCGAGTCACGCAGGAGCTCGATTTAAGACGTGGACAGTTGCAGGCGAGCCTTGCGGAATGGGAAGAGCTAGGGCAGGCGTTGCAGCCTTAATACTGGAAGCCCGTATTTCCTTTCAGGTCTACTGCGTGAAGAAAACGTAATTCGATCTTGATTTCAATACAGTGCGATAGACGGGCCGCACGAAATTCCGGAGACACTTCCGCCAACCTCCGCAACTGACCATGTAACGGTACTGAGTTCTCAGGGGAATTCTTACTTCCCTTAATCCCGCAAGCTGCGCCATTCTTACGATGGATCCTCGTTGAAAACAGTTGATGTGCTCGAGCGGGGCGACCGCATCCAGGGAATAGCGGGACCAACGGTTGGCCCGCCAGTCCATGTGCTTCAGCCGGCGATTCATGCTCCTGCTGTTGATCACGCTGATTTTTATGATTCCGCCCGGTTTGAGGAACTTCTTTAGCTCCAGCAATGTTTCCAGCGGGTCCGAGAGATGTTCAAAGACCTTTTCCGTGTTGATGAAATCGAACTTGAGCGGAGTCTTTTCCTTCCCGGTCAGGACCTGGACGCCTTTGGATTTTGCGTAGTCGATGCGTGAATCGGAAATGTCGGTCCCCCAGGCATCGCAGCCGAAACCCTTGGCCAGGAGCGCCCATTCGCTCCAACCCATGCCAAAATCCAGGACTTGCAAGGACGAAGGCGGCTTTCCGAAGTGCGCAATCAGGCGCATGATTTCCTGGGCGTGCGAACCGTAGACCTCGGAACCATATTCTTCGAGATGAATTTGCAGGTCTTTCGAAGGATCGATCCAGTCCTCATAAAGCTTGTGCATCAAGACATCGTTCAAAACGTCGCGCTGGAAAATCAGTTTGCAATCCTGGCACTGCAGCAGTGCATACACGGCGCCTCGCAACTGATCGAAGACCACGCCTCCACGGCGGGAATAGGACTCTTCGAGGTAATCCGCGATCGGGGAACGGTCAAACCGGCTCTCATATAGTTGAGTCAAAGACGAAGAAGTACAGCTCGGACACATGCTTCGTTCCGTGAAGTATTTGTTAGCCGTACGTGCTTGATCCGGGACTTTTGTTGTCAGCACTGACATGGGCACCGTTACCATACGAGGTTTGAGCACACGCCTCGACGTCGCAATGTGTAGAAGCGAGGATCTCGCCATCGCTGTCGCTGCGCACGAGGTCCTCACTTCTAACTGTTTGAGCTTTCCGTAGCAGGTTCATTGCCATCTGCCCCAGCATGGCCGTATCCTCCGGCCCTAACCGCACTTCGCTATTGAGTTCACAGACTTACCTGCGTTCATCTGGGGATGGTGCTGGTGCTTGTCCTCCCGTAACCTGCTCGGTTCCAAGCCGGCATGCGATATTCAAATTAGAAATTGTCCAAAATCCAGACCGCCGCTGACATATCCAGCGCAAGTGCGCACTGCGCGGACAACCTTTAAGGAGCACCTGAACCGATGCTGCAACCACCAGATTCCCAAAAAAGCCAGTTACCCACCAACTTCAGCCCGAGTAAGAGCGTAAGCGTGCCGGTAGAGCAGGCTACGATTGGCCGCTCCGTGGTCATCAAGGGCGAAGTCAGCGGGTCTGAATCGCTCTACATCGATGGGCGAATCGAAGGTACCGTCAATTTTGCCGAACATCGCGTCACTATCGGACGCAATGGCAGCGTCGCCGCCAACATCAATGCCCGCGAGGTGGTCATCCTGGGCAAGGTGCAGGGCAACATTCAGGTTACCGATCGTCTGGATATCCGCAGCGAAGGTTCGCTGACGGGCGATGTGATCACGCAGCGCATCAGTGTTGAGGATGGAGCCATTCTGAAGGGCAGCGTGCAAGTGCGCGCGGTCGAGCACAAGCAGGACAAATCCCAGCCTCAGGCACAGAAGCAGGCGCAGCCTGAATCCAAGCCTGCCGCGATCGAGCAGCCGAAGGCGGCCGCAGCAGCTGCCGGCGTCTAAATGCTTTCACCGTGTGGGGCAGACACTCTTGTCCGCCCCACACGAGCTTTTACTATTTCTTTTCTTCCGGCTTCAACTCAAGTGCCGCAGAGTTCATGCAGTAGCGCAGGCCCGTAGGCGCGGGGCCATCCTCGAACACGTGACCCAGGTGGGCATCGCAACGGGCGCAACGAGTCTCGGTGCGGACCATGCCGTAGGTCTTGTCGGTGTGGTTCACGACTGCAGCCTCGTCGACCGGCCTGTAGAAGCTGGGCCAGCCAGTGCCGGAATCGAACTTGGTTTCTGACGTGAACAGCGGTTGTCCGCAACAGACGCAGTTGTACGTGCCTGCATCTTTGGTCTTCCAGTATTTGCCGCTGAACGCAGGTTCAGTTCCGGCCTTACGCGTCACGTAGTACTGCTCTGGTGACAGTTGTTTTTGCCACTCTGCTTCCGGTTTCTCGATTTTCTCTGCCATTCCATTCTCCAAATCGTTGGTTGTTGTTCGTTATGCCCCGTATTTGCCCAGGACGGCGCTGGAATCAAATCTCGATGATCATATCTTCGAGGCGCGTGGGATAGCTGTTCAGGACTTCGCCCTTGTCTTTCCGGACGACCACTGTATCCGAATGCCGAAAGCCTCCCCAGTCAGGATCGTAAACACCGGGCTCACAACTGAAAGTCATCCCCTGCTGCAACACGGTTTTGTCGCCTTCGGCAATCCACGGCGCCTCGTGGCCGTCGAGACCAATGCCGTGGCCGGTGCGGTGTTTGAGGAACTTCTCAAAGCCAGCTTTGCGAATCTGATCGAGGCTCTTCTTATCCACTTCCTCGGCTACCGCGCCTTCTTTCAGGTTCTCAACGCCGGTGTCATGCGCCGCCAGCATGGCGTCGAACAGATCGCTTGGCATAGTCGTTCGGCTTGCCCACACAGAATGAACGTTCGCACTCAACGTTGTATCCGCCCAACTGGGCGCCGAAACTCAGAATCAATGCGTCTCCCGTTTTCAGTCGATCCTTACTTGGGACCGCGTGCGGGAACGCTGAACGTTTGCCGAACGGCACCAGTCCGCCGAATGGAGGATCGATGCCTACGCCCACGACATCATTCAACTCTTTCGACATCCGGTCGGCGACAGCGTCGGCCGACACTTTCAGGATTTCGTCCTCGGTCACGCTGCCGTTCCGCTGCACGAAGTCGCGGCCAGCCTGCACTTTGAAATCGGCGTAGGTCATGGCGCGGCGCATGATGCGAATTTCGTCTTCGTCCTTGACCAGGCGAAGATCGTCGACGATATCCCCAGCTACGACAATCTCAGCCTTCGGCGCACCCAGACTTATTTGATGCATTCGACTCGGCCGCGGTTCCTCGATGCCGATGCGCGCTTTTTCAAACCCCCGCTTGGCCACTTGCTCAAAAATCCAGCGCACCCGGTTCACCGGACCGGGAAAATCGAAGTAAGACTCGTAGTCCTTCACCCACCAGGTCTTTACCTGGTCAACCTCAAGGCCGGGGACAAACATTACCGGATCGCCCGACTCCGGAATCAATGCAGCCAACGGACGCTCGGTCGAGAGATGGAAATATCCCACGGTGTAAATGATGTTGGTGGCGTCGAGCAGAAGCAGGGCGTTGAGCTTGCGCTCTTTCATCTTCAGCTGCACCTGGCCGACCTTGCGGCGGTACCACTCCGGCTCCAGGCGGTCGTGCTGGTTCGGGTCCGGCATGGCAGTGGACATGCGCAGCATGTGAGTCCTGCCCAGTTTGCTCACGTCAGTGGTGATGCTGAGCGCCGCCACACCAGAAAGCGTGCGCATGAACTCCCTGCGATTCGCCATTGAACCTCCGTTCGACCGCTTCGGTCCCTTCAGAAAGCAAACCATTCTAGCGTACACATGACTCCTCGACTCGCGGCGCGCGGTGGACAACCGTAACGCCGGTTCATACACTGCTAGTGCTGTGTTCTACAGCATCCAGCATGAAGCTCATCACTTTTGAAGATAGCGTGCGGCGATCCCGCGTAGGTGCTCTGCTTGCCGACGGAAGGATCGTCGATCTGAATTCGGCCTGCGCTTTGTATTTGCGTGAAGTTGAGAACGAAAGCGCCTTTGATCGGCTCGCCGACGCTCTGGTTCCGCCCAACATGCGAGAACTCTTTGGCGGTGGCGATACCAGTATGGAAGCCGCTCGCAAAGCTTTGGACTATGTGCTCGAGGAAGATGGAGCCACTGGCCCTCGCGGAGAATCCATCTTCTACTCATCCGACGAAGTAGCCCTCAAGGCTCCCGATTGTCCCCCGGAAATTCTTTGGTGAGGCTGGCTTTCTAAACGTAGACGCCATCATCGGACATGACGAACCGGTGATCTATCCCGAGCACCTGACACAGGAACTGGATTGCGAAATCCAACTCGCCGTCGTGGTGAAAAAGAGTGGCCAATCTTTCGCTTCGGAAGACGCTGGCGAATACATCGGTGGTTACGTCATTTTTAATCAGATTACAGCTCGCGACATACAGCGCCGCGAATTGAAGTCGGGAGCCTCTCTGCTCTGCCACGGGATCGAGACGTTCTGTCCCCTCGGTCCGTGGATCGTCACTGCTGACGAGATTTCTGATCCGCATCAGTTGGCCATGGAGCTGCGGCTCAACGGCGAGACTCGATCGAGTTCACATTCCAGCAAGATGGCGCTGAAAGTCTCCGATCTTCTTTCCCGTTATTCTTCGATGGGCTTGAGCGCGGGCGATGTTATCTCGACCGGAACGGTCTCGGGCAGCGCGTTGAATGGCGATTCCAAAACCCGGTTGCTGAAAATTGGAGACGTAGTGGAATGTGAAATTGAAAAGATTGGGATTCTGCGGAATCAAGTCATTTCGTGGGAGAAAGCCTACGGTCGCAAACCCGGCGTCTCCGTTATCCAGGAAACATCTTCGTAGGACCGCAGGTCAATCGTTCGGGTCCGGAGTTTTCCGCGACGTGGCACCGGCCCCTCCGATGGCCCGATACTCTCCGCGGTAATACAGCAACGGATCGCCGCCGCGCACGACGACTTCCTCCACTTCGGCAATAAAGATTGTGTGGTCGCCGGCATCCTGCGCGGTATGCAGCCTGCACTCGAGATACGCCAGCGCGCCATTGAGCACTGGCGTGCCATGCGCGGTGCGATCAAAGTGCGCTCCCGCCTCCTGTTCGGCGTGGCGATGGTCCTGCGCTGGACGGGCGTAGTATTCGGAAATGACCTGCTGGTTCTCCGCCAGCACATTCACTCCAAAACGTTTGCGGGCATGCAGATGAGCATGGGTGCGGGCGCGATGGTCTACGCAAACCAGCACCAGGGGCGGATCGAGCGATACTGAACTGAAGGCGTTGGCAGTCATGCCGTGGACTTCGCCTTCGTAGTCCACCGTAATTACGGTCACTCCAGTGGCGAAACTGCCTAGCGCTTTGCGGAATTCTGCTTGCGTCACAGTCATTGGAAGGCTGGAGTCCGCCGTTTCGAGGTCTTGGGAAAGCCTGCAATTGTCAACGGCTTTGCCCTTAAGAGTTTTACCACCAAACAACTAGGCTTGGATAATCCCACGACCCACGTAGGGGCGGATCCCCTCATCCGCCCAGCGGAGCAAAGCTCCGTCATTTCACACAAGAAAACCTGTCGCGCTGCGCTCGACTGGGCGGACGAGGGCGTCCGCCTCTACGCAGGTCTGCACGGCGGCGTTCCGAATCGCTCTCATGTATCATTTCCGATAACGTGCAGGCGCCGCCGGTTTGAGGGTTTCCAGAAGACATGCGAGTGCAGGAAAATCTGTCCACAACGTATCTCGACGAATTGCGGGATGGGCTGCCGTTGTCGCGCGCTGGAGCCTGCGAACTGCTGCGTTGTCCGGACGATGAACTACCCGCACTTCTCTCCGCCGCACTGGAACTTAAGCAGCGATTCAAGCCCGGCGTCGTTACCTACTCTCGCAAAGTTTTTATCCCGCTGACAAACCTGTGCCGCGACTACTGCGGCTACTGCACCTTCCGCCGCGATCCGGGCGAACCCGGCGCACATACCATGACACCGGACCAGGTGATGGAAGTCGTGCATGCCGGCGAAAAGATGGGTTGCACCGAAGCCCTCTTCAGCCTGGGTGACAAACCCGAACTGATTTTTACTGAAATGCGGGACACGCTTCGCCACCTGGGATACAAGTCAACGCTGCACTATCTTGAGGCTATGTGTGAGCGGGTACTGCGCGAATCGACTCTGCTGCCGCATCCGAACCCGGGGCTGTTAAGCGCCGAGTGGATCACCCGCCTGGCCGAGGTTTCGCCCAGCATGGGACTGATGCTGGAGACCACGAACGCAGCCCTGCTTGCGCCCGGCGCCGCCCATGACAACGCGCCTGACAAAGTTCCAGCCAAACGCTTGCGCACGATCGAAGAAGCAGGAAAACAGTCTGTGCCCTTCACAACCGGTTTGCTGATCGGAATCGGTGAAACCATTGAAGATCGGGTGGACACCCTTCTCGCGATCCGCGAATTGCACCAGCGCTACGGTCACATTCAGGAAGTGATCGTGCAGAATTTCCGGGTCAAACCGGAAATTCCCATGCGCGACTGGCCCGAGCCAACGCGCGGCGAGATGCTCCGAACCGTCGCGGTAGCGCGACTGCTCATGCCGGAGATGAATATTCAGGCGCCGCCAAACCTTTCTGCTCCTTACTATGACGAACTTGCTCGATGCCGGCATCAACGACTGGGGCGGGGTCTCACCGTTGACACCTGACTTTATCAATCCGGAAAAACCGTGGCCCCATCTCGAGCAACTCAAGACGCGCACGGAATCAAGAGGATATATTTTGCGCCAGCGTCTGCCGGTTTATCCTGAGTTCCTGACAAAGCTTACTTCGCGTCCCGGCCTGCTCTCCGAAAAAGTTCAGGCCGCAGCCGATCGCGAAGGCTACGCAGCGAGGCTGCAAAGCGGCATGATTGTCGTACTCACCGGCGGAACGGGTGGCGCGAAGTTTGTGGATGGACTGCGCCAGCTTGTGCCGGCAAAAGATCTCACCATCATCGTCAACACCGGAGACGATCTGGAGTGGTGGGGTCTCTACGTTTCTCCCGACCTGGATTCCATCACCTACGTACTCGCCGGCTTGCTCAGCAAGGAACGCGGCTGGGGCGTTAAGGGCGATACATTTTTCTGCCTGCAAGCCATGGGCGAACTGGGAGAGCCGATCTGGTTTCACGCCGGCGACCGCGATCTTGCCGTCCACCTGCTGCGCACCAGGATGCTCAAGGAAGGTAAGACACTTTCTGAGGTCTCAGCTGAAATCGCAGTCAAGATGGGCGTGCAGGCCCGCATCCTTCCCATGAGCAATGCTCGTGTGGAGACCCGGGTTGATACGCCGGTCGGCGAACTCAGCTTCGAAGAATATTTCGTACAGCGCTGGTATCAGGACCCGGTCAACTCGATTCGCTTTGCCGGCATTGAAAAGGCCGAACCCGCTCCCGGAGTGATCGACGCCATTATGTCCGCCACAGTCGTGTTGCTGGCGCCCAGCAATCCGGTGACCAGCATCGGCCCGATCCTCGCCGTGCCCGGCATCGTGGAAGCTCTCAAACAGACACGCGCTCCGGTGGTCGCGGTGAGTCCGATTATCGGCAACGCCCCAGTTTCAGGACCGGCTGGTATTTTGATGGCTGCCCACGGCTTGCCGGTTTCCATCGCAGGTGTGGCTCAGGCGTACAGCGAATTTCTCGACGTCCTGGTGGTCGACAAACGCGATGCCAAAGCGGCCGAGGAACTGGAAAAAGAGCTGGGAAAATCCGGGCTGCGGGTCCACTGCGCGAATACCATCATGGGTACGGTCGATGAAAAGATCGAACTCGCCCGCCAGGTACTGGCGCAGGCCGAGTCTTCGACATCCACCGAGAGCGCCGCGCACGCCGGGTCGGACCTGTCATGATTCTGGTCCCGGTCAAGAACCTCTCCGGCGCAAAACAACGCCTCGCTTCGTTGTTCGATCAGCCGACACGCACCGAGCTCGCGCAAGCCATGCTGTTCGATGTGCTCGAGACTCTGGGCGAATGGACGGGACGTCCGGAAGTCGGCATCGTCACCAGCGATCCTTTTGCGCTTCAACTGGCGCAGCAATTTCGCTTTTCCGTGATTCCGGATAACAACAATCGCAGCCAGACCGATGCCATCGAAATGGCCACCCGCTTCTGCGAGTCTCAGGGCATCGACAACACGCTGGTAATTCCGGGCGACATTCCTCTCATTCAGAGTTGGGAGCTGGCAAAGATTCTGGAATCCGCGCCCGAGTGAAGGATCCGTCCTGGTGCGCGCGGCCGATGGACGCGGCACCAACGCAATCTTTCGGCGTCCCGCTGGATTGTTTCCCGCGCGCTTCGGCAACGACAGCTTCGAGCCTCACCACGCCGCAGCCCAGGCCACAGGCAAACCCTGCGTGCTACTTTCGTTGCCCGGCATCGCGCTCGACGTAGACAATCCCTCAGACCTGCTCGCGCTCGCCGCAGCTCCCGGCGAAACCCACGCCCAGCGCCTGGTCCGGCAATGGCAACTGGACGATCTCCCGCAAGCCGCCAATGAGTAAGGCTGTGGTCGACAAGAAAAGAAAGCCCCGAAGGGGCGTGAGAATAAAGCCCACGGCGTAAGCCGTGGGTCGCTGCCGCACAACGAAAAAGCCCCAAAGGGGCGAAAGAAACCTGTCCCTCGCAGCCCAGGAACTCCGCATCATCCCGATCCCAATCGCCGGCGAGGTCAAACCCGGCGCGTCCCTCTCAAACCTGCTTCTCGACGCCCTGAAGCGCCACAAACCGCGCCCGGGCGACATCCTGGTCATCAAACACAAGATCGTTTCCAAGGCCGAAGGCCAACTGGTGGAGCTAAAGACAATCAAACCCTCCGCCGCATCCCGACGCTGGGCCGAGCGCTACCACCTCGATGCTCGCGTGATCGAGCTGGCCGTCCAGCAAAGCCGCCGCATCGTGCGCCGCAAACGCGGTGTTCTGATCACCGAAACTCGTCACGGCCTGATCTGCGCCAATAGCGCCGTTGACGTCTCCAACGTGGACGGAGGCCGCCACGCGCTCCTGCTGCCCGAAGATCCCGACCGCTCAGCCGCGAAAATCCATCGCCAGCTCAAGAAAACTTTGCGCCTTTCCATCCCTGTGATCATCACAGATACTTTCGGCCGTCCCTGGCGCGAGGGACTGACCGAGGTTGCCATCGGCGTGGCTGGCATGCAGGCGCTTCACGATTATCGCGGCCAGCCCGACTCGCACGGATACACCCTGCAGGCTAGTATTGAAGCGGACGCCGATCAGTTGGCTTGCGCCGCCGGCCTGGTCTGCGGCAAGCTAACTCGCACTCCGGCATGTATCATTCGAGGATTCACTTATCGTCCCGGCCGGGGCAGCGCCCGTGATCTGATTCGACCGGCGGCGAACGATCTGTTTCGGTGAGGTATCTTCGAGGAGGAGCCGTGGCCCGCGTTTTATCCGATTCTGAACTGCAAGACTTTCCCGCCCTCGAATGGCCGGCGGTTGCGGACCGCATGTCCTCTGAAACTCGCAACGCGCTCGATCAAGTAATGGCGTCGCTCGATGGCAGCGTCCTCTCCCACGAACAATGTCTGCTTCTGGCAAATGCTGAAGGCGACGACCTTCTCGGATTGCTGGTGGCGGCCGACATGCTGCGCCGCGACCTGGTGGGCAACCTGGTCACCTACGTGGTCAATCGCAATATCAATTTCACCAACGTCTGCTTTGTCGGCTGCAAATTCTGCGCCTTCAGCCGCGGCCCTCGCGAAGAGGACAGCTACTTCCACAGCCTTGAGACCATGGCGCAGAAAGCGATCGAAGCCCGAGCGGTGGGCGCGACCGAAGTCTGCATTCAGGGCGGCCTTCCGCACGGACTGCCTCCTTTCTATTACCGCGACATTCTGCGCGCCATAAAAGCCGCCGTGCCCGACATGCACATCCACGCCTTCTCGCCGATGGAGATCGTCTACGGCGTCGAACTCACCGGCATGCCGCTGCCGGATTATCTCGCCATGCTGCGCGACAACGGCCTCGACACTCTGCCGGGGACCGCCGCCGAAATTCTCGATGACGACGTGCGCTTCGTGCTCTCTCGCAACAAACTCACCACCGAACAGTGGAAGCAGGTGATCCGCACCGCGCACCAGTGCGGCATTCGCAGCACGTCCACACTGATGTACGGACACGTCGAGACTCCGACGCACTGGGTCAATCAGCTTGAGCTTCTGCGCGACATCCAGCAGCAGACTGGCGGTTTCACGGAGTTCGTTCCGCTCGGGCTTCGTTCACCAGAACACGCTGCTGTTTCAGCAGGGACTCGCCCGCTCCGGCCCCACACTGGCTGAGCATCTCAAGATTCACGCTCTGGCGCGGGTGATGCTGGCGGGCGCGATCAACAATATTCAAGTGTCGTGGGTAAAGCTGAACCGGCGTTTGTCACAACTCTGCCTGCATGCCGGCGCCAACGACTACGGCGGAACGCTGATGGAAGAAAACATTTCGCGCGAAGCTGGAGCGACGGCGGGACAGTACACCAGCGGCGAAGAATTCCAGTCGCTGATTCTCGAGATCGGACGCATCCCCGCCGAACGCAACACGGTGTACACCCGCATCAACCTCAAATTGCAGCCGGACCACCTGGCGATCGAAGAAGCCTTAGAACCGGAGTTCGCGTAGTCATGTCATCACAGTGATCGCCATCCTGGGCGGCACCGGCGCCGAGGGCTTCGGACTCGCTCTGCGCTGGGCCCGCGCCGGTGAGAACGTGATCATCGGATCGCGGGACGCAGCGCCGCGCGCGCGAGGCGGCAGCCAAAATCCAGACCATGCTCGGCGGCAACGCAAAAGTTTCAGGTGAAGAGAACCTTGCCGCCTGCGCCGCTGCCGATCTGCTTGTCCTCACCATCCCGTTTGAAGGCCACTGCCCCCTGCTCAAGCAAGTGAAGACGGCAATCCGTCCCGGCACCATCGTGATCGACACCACCGTGCCTCTGGCGGCCAGCGTTGGCGGACGCGCCACTCGCACTCTCGGCATCTGGGAAGGATCTGCCGCGCAGCAAGCCGCCGAACTCGTGCCGCAGGGAGTTTCAGTCGTGGCGGCGTTCCACAACACCTCGGCTGAGGTTTTGAATAGCGATGCGGTCGTCGATTGCGATGTGATCGTCTGCAGCGACGACGCCGCTGCCTTGAAGACGGTAAGAACGCTGGCGGCAAAGATCCCCGGCGTGCGCGCCATCGACGGCGGCAAACTGGAGAACGCGCGCATCCTGGAGCAGATCACCGCGCTCCTGATCGGCCTCAACATTCGCCTCAAAGGCCATTCCGGCATCCGTATCACAGGCCTGCCAGAAAAGGCATACGAGTCGCTGTAGCCGGATCTTGTAGCACCGGCGTCCCGCCGGCTGTCGTGAGGGCGTCTCGCCCTCACAGGTAGCTGTAGTCTGAAAAGCATGAATAATTCTCCCAACCCGGTCCCAGCCATCGAATTCCGCAATGTCTGGTACCGCATTGGCGATGAGAACGCGAACGGGAACGACAATGCCCTGCTCCGCGATCTCACCCTCGAAGTCCAGCGCGGCGAGACCCTGGTACTCCTCGGCCGCAGTGGCTCCGGCAAGACCACTACTCTGAAGCTCATCAATCGACTGCTCACGCAGAGCGCCGGCGCGATTTACGTCGATGGCCGCGCCCTCCACGAATGGGACGTGATTCGCCTGCGCCGCATGATCGGCTACGTCATTCAGGAAACCGGCCTGTTCCCGCATTTCACGGTCGCGCGAAACATTGGTGTGGTTCCGCAGATCGAAGGATGGCCAGCAGATCGCATTGAGCGCCGAGTCACAGAAATGCTGCAACTGGTCGGTCTTGAACCGCAACTGGCGTCGCGCTATCCGCGTGAACTATCCGGCGGACAACGGCAGAGAGTCGGCGTTGCCCGCGCCCTGGCCGCAGACCCTGCGTTCCTCCTCATGGATGAGCCGTTTGGCGCGCTCGATCCCATCACACGCGCGGAATTGCAGCGTGAATTTCTGGCCCTGCAGCAACGCCTGGGAAAAACGGTGGTATTCGTCACCCATGATCTGCGCGAAGCTCTTCTTCTCGGCACCCGCATTGCGCTGATGGAATCAGGCCAACTGGTTGCCACGCTCAAACCCGAAGAATTTCTGCAGTCCAAAGATCCGATGGTCGCCGCTTACGTCGAGGCCTTCAAGACTGAACTTTCACCAGCCCAGAGGAACCAAGATGCGCTATCAAAGTAGCGCCGGCGTCCCGCCGGTTGTCCCGAGGGCGTCTCGCCCTCGGAGATGCGAACGAATCGCCTCGATCGAGGTCGATCATGAACGTCCTGCAATTCATCGCACAGAACCGCACCGAAGTTCTGGAACTCACCGCCGAGCATCTCTGGCTGGTCGGAGCGTCCATCGCACTCGCCGTACTCATCGGAATCCCGCTCGGCATTCTGATCACGCGCTGGCCAGTGTTCAGCAAACCGGTACTCGGCGGCGCAAATATTATTCAGACCATTCCCAGCCTGGCCTTATTCGGATTTCTGCTGCCTGCACCGTGGATCGGCGCCCGCGCAGACCGCCTCGCCATTCTCGCGCTCACGCTGTACGCATTGTTGCCGCTCATTCGCAACACCTACACCGGCATTAAAGGAGTAGATCCCGCGGTGGTCGAAGCCGGACGCGGCATGGGCATGACGGACCGCCAACTTGCTATGGCAGGTGCAACTGCCGTTAGCGTTGAGCGTGATCATCGCGGGCATCCGCGTTGCCACCGTGCTCTCGATCGGCGTCGCCACCATCGCCGCTGCGATCGGCGCCGGCGGCCTCGGCGAATACATTTTTCGCGGACTGGCTATGGTCAATAACCAGGTGATCCTGGCCGGCGCCATTCCCGCCGCCGCCCTGGCCATCCTGGCAGATGCCAGCCTGGGATGGCTGGAGAAGCATCTGGCAGCGCACTAGAAAATTTGCGGTGCTTGCCCCGGCCGACCGCGGAGCAGCGGAGCGGCGCAAGAATAAAGCCCACGGCGTAAGCCGCGGGTAAAACCCAAAATCGAGCGAGCCCCGGAGGGGCGAAAGAAACGTCTCTTCACCGAATCCCGAATCTAAGCGCGATGACCTGTTCCCGATGATCCCGCTGCGACAACTCGTCGCCTCTCTCGCCGCGCTGCTCCTTCTGACCGCATGCGGTCCGCCGCGGGCCGACCGTATCGTCGTCGGCTCCAAAAATTTCACCGAACAACTGGTCCTCGGTGAAATCATGGCCCAACAAATCGAAAACAAAACTCATCTGCCGGTGGAACGTCGCTTTTATCTTGCCGGAAGTTACATCTGTCACCAGGCTGTCCTCGGCGGACGCATCGACATCTATCCCGAATACACGGGCACCGCACTCACCGCCATACTCAAGGCACAGCCTTCCAGCAGTCCCGAACAGGTTTACAGCCAGGTCAAGACTGAATACGCGAGGCAATTCAATCTGGAAGTCGGAAAGACGCTGGGCTTCAACAACACTTTCGCCATCGAGATTCGCGGAGACGACGCCCGTCGCCTCGGGCTGAAGACTCTTTCGCAGGCGGCAACCTACACGCCGCAATGGCGCGCTGGCTTCGGCTACGAATTCATGGAGCGTCCCGATGGATACAAAGGACTGGCGGCAACTTATGGCCTGCGTTTCGCGGAATCACCGCGCATCATGGACCTTGGCCTTCTGGCGCGTGCGCTTAAGGACAAACAAGTCGATCTCGCTGCCGGAAATGCCACCGACGGATTGATTCCCGCGCTCGATCTGTTTGTCCTGAAAGACGATCGTCACTACTTCCCGCCATACGAAGCTGTACCGATCATGCGGCAAGACATGCTGGGCCGGCATCCCGGCGTAGGAACCGCGTTGAATCAACTGGCGGGAAAGATATCCGATGACGACATGCGTCAGCTGAACTATGCCATCGACGGCCAGCATCGCGATGTAAAAGAAGTTGTAAAAGAATTTCTTCGCCAGAAGGGTTTGTAGCACACGGCATCTTGCCGGCTGTCCCGAGGGCATCTTGCCCTCGGCGGCGGGCGAGACGCCCGCCGGACAGCCGGCGGGACGCCGGCGCTACATTACATCAACCACACTGCATCGACATCTACAATCACCTGCGTACGCGGAATCTTCTCTTTCGCCGCATACGCCAGCATGGTTCGCAGCAGTGTGTTCAGCTTCTCGCGGCTGGCTGACTTCACCACGAAGTGATATCGATAGTCGCGTTTCAAACGCACGATCGGCGCGGCCGCCGGACCGAGCACTCGAATTCCTTCGTGCCGGGTCGTCTCAAACCACTTGCCCAGATATTCCCGACCAACGCAGCGCCTCGTCCAGTTTGTCGCTCCGCACCAAAACGTTAGCCAACGCGCTGTACGGCGGATAGTGCATCCAACTGCGAAAGCGCAGCTCTTTTTCGTAGAAGCCAACAAAATCGTGTTGAGCGGCATATTGCACCGCGTAGTGATCCGGGAAATAAGTCTGCAATACGACTTTTCCTGGAGTGTTGCCGCGGCCAGCCCGTCCTTCGACTTGAGTGAGCAACTGGAAGGTGCGTTCGGCCGCGCGAAAGTCCGGAAAGCCGAGAGCCATGTCGGCACCCACCACGCCAACCAGGGTGACCCCATGAACGTCGTGTCCCTTGGCGATCATCTGTGTGCCCACCAGCATGTCGAGTTCGCCTTCATCGAGAGCATTGAGCGCGCGCTCGAAGTCCTCGCGGCCACGCACGGTATCGCGATCCAGACGTCCGATGCGCGCCTGCGGAAACATTCCATGGAGCAACTCTTCAAGCTTTTCCGAGCCCGTGCCGAGAAAATATACGTACTCACTGCCACAATGCACGCAGGCTTTGGGAACCGGCGCGGTGTATCCGCAGTAGTGGCACTCCATGCGCCGCGACCGCTTGTGATGAGTCATCGCGATGGCGCAGTTCTTGCACTCGAGCGTCTTGCCGCAGGTGCGGCATAGCACCACCGGCGAATATCCGCGCCGGTTGAGCAGGACCATCACCTGCTCTTTGCGTTCGAGGCGCTCCTTGATTTCTTCGGCCAGCTTGCGCGAGATTACCTGTTCACTTCCGGTTTCCTGAAATTCCTGACGCATGTCGATGATCTCGACCTCCGGGAGCGGACGCTGTTCCACCCGGTCCGGCATTTCGAGTAGCTTGTACTTGCCCTTTCTTCGCATTGAAATACGACTCCAGCGACGGCGTAGCCGATCCCAGCACCACCGCGGCGTTCGCCATCTTGGCCCGCATTACGGCCACATCGCGAGCGTGATAGCGCGGCATCTCCTCCTGCTTATAAGACGGGTCTTGCTCCTCGTCTACGATCACCAGCGCCAGATCGCTGACCGGGGCGAAGACCGCCGAGCGCGTCCCTACCACCATGCGCGCATCTCCGCGCTTGATGCGATGCCACTGCTCGGCGCGTTCCTTGTCGGACAGACGCTGAATGCAGGATCGCGACTCCGTCTCCGAAGAGTTGATGCAGATCGGCCGCGACTGCAGGAGTCAGGCCAATTTCGGGCACCAGCAGAATGGCCGAACGTCCGGCTTCGAGCACCGCCCGCATGGCAGAAAGATAGATCGCGGTCTTGCCCGATCCGGTGATGCCGTGCAGCAGGGTGCCGGAAAACTTGCGCGCGTTCACACTTTGCTGGATTGATTTGAGCGCCGCCTGCTGCGCCGGACTAAACTGCGAGTCCAGGAAACTGGGACGCGCCTTCAGTACAGAAACCGTGAACTCGGCAGCCTCCTCGACAATTTCCACCAGGCCGCGTTTGACCAAAGTGCTCAGCGTGGTGCGTGGAACTTCCAATGACTGTAGCGCCTCGACCGCCACCTTGCCTCCTGCGGCGGCGAGAGTGTCGACCAAAGTTTGCTGGTTAGAGTTCAGTTTGCCTTCGCTACTTTTCAGGACTGCGAACTTGACTGTTCGGACTGCCTCTTGTGCTTCGGACAAGTCTTCGCGAACGATCCACTTCTTGCGGACCATCCCTGAGAGCAGCGCCCTGGACGCCCGGGTCGCCGCCCGCAGACTTTCTTCCCTCGTCATGTCGCGCTCAGCCAGATAGTCGAGCACGCGCATTTCAGCGAACTGGTCTTCGGGAGTTTTCTGCGATCGGGCGGAAGATCCCGACGTCCCGGCATAGTGCAGCGCTGTGTGCCCTGTTTCGGTGATGCGGTAGCCGATTGTCCGCTTGAATTCCGCGGCCAGCGGCAGCATGGTACGGAACACTTCACCGACCGGAGCGAGATAGTAGCCGGCGATCCACTGTCCCAGCTGAATCAGTTGCTCATCGAGCACGGGCGCCGGATCGAGCACGCTGATGACGTTTTTGGTTTTGACCGTCGGCTTGTTATCGTGCAGCGCGGTGACGATCCCTGACATGCGCTGCTGGCGGAAGGGTACGAGCACGCGTCCACCGACGACGGGCTGCATCCCCTCGGGAACGGCGTAGGTGAACACGAGGTCCAGCGGCACCGGTAACGCTACGTCGCAGAATTCAGACATGAAGTTCAAATGTAGGCGCGAGCGCCGCACCCTCGTGCGGCAGTGAGGAAAACGCCGTCAGCTTATTCTGGACTCTTAGGCGGAGCCACCAGCCCCAGATCCTTCATCACCATCTGCAAGTCCTTCCAGGTTTCCTTCTTCTGCCGGGGATCGCGCAAAAGATAAGCAGGATGGTAGGTGACGGCAAGCTTGGTCCCACGGAAGTCGTACCACTTGCCGCGCAGCTCCGACATCGGAGCGTTGACGGCCAATAGCGTCTTGGCCGCGATCGCACCCAGAGCCACAATCGCCTTGGGCTTGACGGTAGCGATCTGCCGCATCAGAAACGGCGAACAGGTTTCGCACTCGTCCCGCTCCGGCGTGCGGTTCCCTGGCGGCCGGCACTTGATGATGTTTGCGATGTATATTTCTTCGCGCTGCAGGCCCATGGCCTTGATCATGTTGTTGAGCAACTGTCCGGCGCGGCCGACAAAAGGCTCTCCCTGCTGGTCCTCGTCAGCACCCGGCGCTTCGCCGATGAACATCAACTCGGCACGCGGATTGCCCACGCCAAAGACAATCTGCTTACGCCCCTGCTTGGCCAGGCGGCAACGGGTGCAGTCGCCGATGTCTTCGCGGATAGCGTGCAGGGCCAGGACTGGATCAGAAATCGATGACTCGGGCGAGGCCGAGATATCGATCAACTCTGGTTTAGGACTTATGACCGCGGATTTAGCTCTGGGCAATTCGTCTCGCTCTTCTGGCTGGATTTGGACAGATGCTTCGCGCGCGGAAGGACATCCCGGCGGTAGAAATCATAAATGCCAAGTTCATTGTAGTAACGGATCCGGTCGGCCAAGGCGCGCTTTAGTTTTGGATCCAGAGTCGTGGGCATAAAGAATTTCAGATTTCAGATTGAAGATTTTAGATTGAAATCCCAGATTGTGATTTCATGATTGAACTTCCTCATGACGAGGGGCTGGTGTTCAATCTTAAATCTGAAATCACAAATCTGAAATCCGGCCGGTTATTTGGCCTGTGGCACTTTTTTCAGTCTGACTGCCTGGTCGAGTACGCGCTGTGCAACTTCCCACTTGGTGGTCTCGGGCACTTCGATCACGTCGCTGTGAGTGATGATCGTGACTGCATTCCGATCGGAGTCGAAGCCCACGCCTTCGCGCGACACGTCGTTCACGACGATGGCATCGAGCGCTTTCGACATTAGTTTCTTGCGGGCGTTTTCCAGGACGTTTTCAGTTTCGGCGGCGAAGCCGATGATGATCTGCGAGCTCTTGCTGCGCACCAGTTCTGCCAGAATGTCGGTTGTCGGTTCCAGTTCGAGCGACATCGGCGCCTTTGCGCTTGATCTTCTGCTCGGCCGCGCTCTTGGGACGATAATCCGCGACTGCTGCGGTCTTGATCACGATGGTAGCTTCGGGCAGCAGTTTCAGTACCGCCTGCCGCATCTGCTCTGCGGACTCGACCTGCGTAACTTCCGCACCGCCCACAGGCGTCAGGCTTGTAGGTCCGCTCACCAGAAGCACGCGTGCTCCCCGTCGTAACGCCGCTTCGGCCAGGGCGTATCCCATGCGTCCGCTGGAGCGGTTGGTGAGATAGCGAACCGGGTCGATCTTTTCCCGTGTAGGACCAGCCGTAATCAGCACCGTCTCGCCCGCCAGTTCCTGCGACGCGCCCAGGGCTTCCATTGTGGCTGCGACGATCAGTTCATTCTCAGCCAGTCGGCCAGGGCCGGTCATGCCGCAAGCCAGATAGCCTTCACCCGGTTCGACGATCCGCACGCCGCGCTGTCGCAGCATTTCCAGGTTCGCCTGAGTCGCGGGATGGTTCCACATATTTACGTTCATCGCAGGAGCGACCACTACCGGCGCAGTGGTGGCCAAATAAAGGGTGGTCAGGAAGTCGCTGGCGATGCCTTGGGCGAACTTGGCGAGAACGTCTGCCGTGGCAGGGACAACCAGCAATGCATCGATGGATTGCGCCACCGCGATATGCTCGATGGCTGAGTCGATATTTGGCTGGGCATTTTGCTCGCCGGCAAACATTTCGGTGATGACTTTTTCGCCGGAGAGTGCAGCAAAGGTGAGAGGGCGGACAAACTGCTGCGCGCCCTGCGTCATGATCACTTGCACTCGGATGCCACGGTCCTGGAGCAGGCGAACTACTTCGGCCGCTTTATAGGCCGCGATCCCGCCACTGACTCCAAGTGCAACTTTCATGGGTACCCAAAACGACGCAGAATCCGAAACTCAAAATCTGCAATCGGCAATCTAGACGTCCTTGGCCAGCGCCTTTTCCAGCATCTCGCCGGCGACTTCGGCCGCAGAGCGCGGTATTTCGGGGATCACCCATTTCACCTTGCCGGCCTTGATTTCATCCTGCGCGATCCGGCAAGGTTTGCGGGAAGGCGTTTCGATGACCGGAGGCGCGCCATTCTGCAACTGCCGCGCACGGCGCGCGGCCACCAGAATGTAGCGGTAATTGCTGTCAAACCCTTCAATCAACTTCATCGTGTTCTCCCCTGCTGCTAGCGTCCACCCGGCGCCGCTGCGTTTTCAAAAGAAGCCAGGATTGGCTGCACCCGTTCCCGCACATTGTTCAGGCGGCAACGTTCCGCCCTGACCATCATGTTGGTTTCGTCTGCGGATCGTTTTACCTCTTGGGCCCCTGATCGCTTCAGTCGCTCCGCGAGCAGGATCGACTTCAGCGCGTCGATAGATTCTTCCAGGCGGTCGTTAACCAAAATATAGTCGTATTTGTCGTAATTCTCAATCTCACGGGAGGCCGTGACCAACCGGCGCTGGATCACCTCTTCGGCATCGAGACTGCGGGTTCTCAAGCGCTTCTCCAGTTCCTGGCGATTCGGAGGCAAAATGAAGATGCTTGCCGCCTTCGGAATCTTTGCCTTAATCTGCGCTGCTCCCTGAACGTCAATGTCCAAAAGCAGGTCTTTGCCTTCCTCTTCCGCCTCGCGCAGAAAACGGCTCGCCGTACCGTAGTAGTTGCCGAAGACGTTAGCGTGCTCGAGGAATTCATTCTTGCCGATCATCTCCTCGAATTCAGTTCGCGGAACGAAATAATATTCCCGGCCGTTTTGCTCGTCTCCACGGGCCGCCCTGGTCGTGTACGAAATGGAAAACTTCAGGCCGGGAACGATGAGCCGCACCCGATCCACCAGCGTGGACTTTCCCGAACCGGAAGGAGCCGAAATAATGTACACGCCACTCATTCGATGTTCTGCACCTGTTCCCTGGCCTTCTCGATCTCAGTCTTGATCGCCAGCCCCATCTCGGTGATTTTCAGCGCATCGCCAGCCAGGCCCGAGGTCTTCGAAAGCAGTGTGTTGGCCTCGCGGTTCATCTCCTGCAACAGGAAATCGAGCTTCTTGCCCACTTCTCCGCCCTGATCGAGCAATCCGAGGAAGTGCTTGACGTGGGTGTCCAGCCGGACTAATTCTTCCTGAATGTCGCTGCGGTCAACCAGTAGCGCCGCCTCTTGCATCACGCGTTCCGGATCGGCCTGGCTTCCAATGAGTTCCTGCATCCGCGCTTTTAGCTTTGCAACATAAGTCTGAAGAACTGTCTGACGATACTTCTCCACGCCCTCGCGGGCCTGTTGGATGTGGGCCATCCGCTGTCGGAGCTCGCGTTCGATCCCACGCCCTTCTTCTTCGCGCATCTGGTTGAGATGGCTGAGAAGTTCCTCTACCTTTGCCAGTACGGACGATTCAAGTGCGCCATCGGCAGGAAGCGCGGCGGCATCGAGAGCGCCAGGCATGCGCAGGACTGCGTTCAAGTCAGGCTCGGCCGCGATGCCGAACTCAGCTGCTGCCGCCCTGAATGCCTGAACGTAGCCGCCTGCAATCTGACGATTGAGCGCGAAGCCCTCAGCGCCTCCCCGCTCCAGATTGAGCGTCAATTCAACGTGACCTCGCGCCAGCTTTTCTTTGAGCAAGCGGCGTAACTTCATTTCCAAAGAGTCGCTATCCGATGGCATACGGAAGTGCACATCGAGAAAGCGATGGTTCACCGACTTCAAAGACAATGTGAAGCCAAGCGGATTTTTTCCCGGCAAACTGACTTGAGGATTTGGGTTCTGCGGATCTGCCACTTGTCCCTTCACCTGCGCGAACCCGGTCATGGAACGAATATGCATATGTTCTTCAACTACCGAATCGCGTTCGCCTTCGGCTGCTCTCCTTCCATGAACTGAAGATCATACAACCGACGGTAGGTCCCCAGCTTCTGCATGAGCTCTTCGTGCGCACCAATGTCGGCGATCGTCCCGTTCTCGAGCACTACGATACGATCGGCGCGGCGGACAGTCGAAAGCCGGTGCGCGATCACGAACACCGTCCGGCCGGTCATCAGATTCTGCAACGCAGACTGTACCAGTGCTTCAGACTCGCTATCCAGCGCGGACGTGGCTTCGTCCAGAATGAGGATTGGCGCATTCTTCAGCAAGGCGCGCGCGATCGCAATGCGCTGCCGCTCGCCGCCCGAAAGACGAACGCCGCGCTCCCCAATCATAGTGTCGTATCCGGCGGGCAATTCCATAATGAAGTCATGTGCCAAAGCTGCGCGGGCGGCGGCCTCGACCTGCTTTTGCGAAATGGACGGCTGTCCATAGGCTATGTTGTTGCGCAGGGTGTCGTTGAAAAGCACGGTCTCCTGCGTGACCACCCCGATCTGGGAGCGCAATGAGGCCAGCGTGGTATCGCGCACGTCGCGTCCATCGATGAGCAAGCGTCCGCCAGTCACGTCAAAGAAGCGCGGAATCAGGTGCACCAGCGTGCTTTTCCCCGCTCCACTCGATCCGACGACGGCTACCACTTCTCCGGCCCGCACTTCGAGATTGATGTCGCGGAGGATCTCTCGTGATTCGTCGCCATCCGTCTCGTAACTGAATGACACATTTTCCAGGCGAACGCTCTGAGTGAATCGTGGGATCGGCCGGGCGCCCGGCTTCTCTTTAACATCGTCCTCGGAATCCATGAACTTGAAAATTTCCGATGACGCGCCCAGTGCCTGCTGGAAGTTATTGTTAAACTGCGCAAACTTACGCACCGGGTTATACAAGCTGAATACGGCGGTAATAAATGCGCCAAACGTTCCCAGCGTAAACTCGCTGTGCGCAATCCGGTCGCGGCCTAATAGCAGAAGCAGGGCAATCGCAATCGCCCCAAAGATATCCATGAGGGGCGAACTGATGGCTGCGGCAGCTACTGAGCGCAGGTTTGCCTTGAACAGCCGGTGCGCTGCTTGGCGAAAGCGCGCGATCTCCCAGGATTCCATGCTGAACGCCTTCACAATTCGGTTCCCGGTGATGGTTTCCTGAAGGATGTTTTGAATGTCGGCCAGTTTGTCTTGTCCGCCTCGCGTGGTGGTACGAACGCGACGTCCAATCCTCACCGCCGAGAAAATGATGAAAGGGATAAACAGCAGCAGCACCCATGCCAGCTTGCGTCCCAGGATGACCACAGCAATGGCGGTGAACAAGAAGGTAAAGAACTGCTGCAGGAACTCCGCAAGCACGCTCGACATGGCATATTGCACGCGCTCGATGTCGTTGATGATGGTTGAAATCAGCGTTCCGGTAGTGTGCCTCTGAAAAAATGCCGCCGACCGCCGAAGCACGGAATTGTAGAGATCATTGCGCAGGTCGGTGATCATTCCGAACCCGGCGTGATTCACCAGGTAAGTTCCGGCGTAATCGAAAATGCCTTTCAGGATCGTTGACGCCACCAACGCGTATGCCACAACCGTCCAGGCGTTATGAAAATGGGTGGGGACGAACTGCTGCAGATAAACGGCACGCCCGCTGCCGGGAAGGGTAAAGAGCTGAATGTTTTCCGATCCGGTTGATGGATTCAGGACGCGATCAAAGATGGGTTTGACCAGTACCAGCCGGAACGCTTCAAGAAAACCGACCGCCGCCAACAGCAACACACCCGGCAGCAACTGCAATCCAAACGGAAGCACATACCGTAGAAGGCGGGTCAGTTGCCGCATCTGGGGCCCTCGATGCGCAGCCGGTCGAGGCCCGCGCCTGTTGAAATCGACGTGTGTGGCAAGGCTTTTATTCTACTGTAATGCAGTCGTCAGTCGTCAGTCTTCGGTCGTCAGCACACCGCTTCGATTTGCTGACGACTGAAGACTGACGACCGACGACTGTTATTTCGGACTATCCCGATGCACCACCTTCACCCGGTATCCCGCCTTGCGCAACCGTTCCGCCACGTCCTCGGAAATCATTACCGAGCGGTGCTGTCCCCCGGTGCAGCCGAACGAGATCGTCAGGTAACTCTTGCCTTCGCGGATGTAATGCGGCAGCAGGTACACCAACAGTTTCGAAATCCGCTGAATGAATTCACGGCTCTGAGGGAACGAACGAATATATTTCGCTACCTTCGGGTCGCGGCCGGTAAGCGGACGAAACTCCGGCACAAAATGTGGATTGGGAAGGAAGCGGACATCGAAAAGCAAGTCGGTGTCGTCGGGAACTCCGTGTTTGAATCCGAAGCTGACGCAGGAAACCAGGATGTTCTTGCCTGTCTGCTGTTTGTGAAAGCGCTCGGTGATGTAAGCACGCAATTCGTGAACGTTGAACCTGGAGGTATCGATCACCAGGTCCGCCATGGCGCGAATGTAACGCAAATGCTTGCGCTCGGTCGCCAGCGATGACTTAACCGGCGTGTGCGTGCCAAGAGGATGCGGCCGGCGAGTCTCGCTGAAGCGCCGCAGCAGGATTGACTCCGCAGCTTCGAGGAAAATCACTTTCGTCGGAAGCATGCGCTTGACCGAGTTCACGATCGCCGGCAGGGATTCCAGTTGCGAGCCTTCCCGGACGTCCACTACCAGGGCAGTGCGGCTGATCTCGGACGATTGCCCCACCAGTTCCGCAAAATTGGGAATCAGTTCGACCGGCAGGTTGTCGACGCAGTAGTAGCCGAGGTCCTCGAAAGCTTTGAGGACGGAGGCCTTGCCGGAGCCACTCATGCCGGTGATGATGACCAATTCACCGGGCGGGCGCATGGCCGCCAGGTCACCTTTGCGGCGGCCTTTTTTGGCTGCGATTTTGACTTTTTTCTTAGGCTCGGAGCGGGCCATCTGTTGCGATGTTATCAGGCGGCACCCAGGCTCGCCAGTTGCATCCGGGTTGCGGGGACGCACTCGTTTGAAGGGAGAATCCAAAAATAAAGTGGGGGCACCGGATGTGCCCCCCTTATGCTTCGCTACGACAAGTACACCATCCCCCGAGGGTGCACTTAGCGCAGCGTCGCGACTACGACAACATCCTGTGACGTGTAGTCCATCGCCACTTCACGCTCGCGGCCGCTCTTCGGTAATTCCCTGCCCCGCGAGTTTCCCGCGGTCCAAATCTGGGTCAGGAAATATTGCGATCCGTAACGGTGAAACACCAGCTTCGAAACTTCGGGCACCGTATTGGACTCGCACGCATTCGGCAGGAACCCGTTAACGACTTTGCGGTCGGGACTCTCGATCACCATCGCGGTTCCCGCAGTGCCAAGACTCTGCAAGGTGTACGCGCCGGCGGGAAGATCGGTATTGTTGACGATGAAGTTGAATGGAACATTCGCCTTCACCACGCCGGTCTGAGCATAAGCAGATGCAGTGGCCAAGAGCAGGCCCAGGCCGATAAGTGCAAACAGTTGGTTTTTCATACATCCTCCTCGTTTGAGACGGTGAAACGCAGGATCAGCCTGTGTTGCCATGCCGTACTGCCTTGTTCCTATCGTCCGCCTCTAACTTTTCGCATCGGCTTTGAAAACCGTTGCTGCAACTGTTGATTGCAGGTGGCGTGCCAAAGGGCGGAGAACGTGACGCGGAAGCCGAGTATCGTTCGCAAGTGTTTGATGAGACTGCGATTGCTTTGGAGTAATCCGAATCCTCGCGGATGCTGATTCCGCTCCCGGCAGCAGTCTGCTAACCCAACTGTTAATGGCGATAATCCCTCGGGTTAATTCCCGGCTAAACACTGCAGTGTGAGGGTCACCAGTGACCACGCTCAACACAGTCAAAAATCCGCGACGCGTGTACACAGCAGGCCCTGATGTGCTAAACAGCGGAGTATGGCGTCTGAGTTAAATCCCAGGCTGGTCGGTATCGGTGGTCCGCTGAAAGGTATCGCTTTCACCCTTCCGGCCAGCGAAGTATCCATCGGTCGTGATTCGTCGAACCAGCTCTGGGCGGCCGATCCCGCGTTATCGCGCCGGCATTGCGTGCTGGTTGGCAATGACGGCCAGTTCTCCATCAAGGACCTGAAAAGCCGTAATGGAACCCTGATCAACGGCGTCCCCGTCGAGCAGCAACAGCTTCGCCACGGGGACCAGATCTACATTGGCGACTCGGTCCTGATCTTCCTGCTCAAGCGGGACGGAGACCAGCCCGAAAAAAATCCGGTTGAGTTTCTGGAGACGACAGGATTCGAAGGTTCTCCCCTTCTGCTCAAAGCCGAAGACTCGCTCTACCTGCAGCCGGAGAAGATGGTCGCAACCCTGGCTCCTACCGCTCGTCAGGCACGTGACATGAACTCCCTGCGTGAAGATCGCGACGGCGATCGGAGGCATTCGCGACCAGGAATCCCTGCAATGGCAATTACTGGGTTTCGTCTTCGACGTGGTTCCAGCCGAACGGGGCGCGGTGCTGCTTTGCGATCATCCGGACGAATTCACCTCAACCGCCGCCTGGGACAGGGTACGCGGCCCGGGTCATCCCGTTCGCGTCAGCCGCACTGTAGTGCAGCGCGTATTGACCGATCGTATCGGCCTGGTGGTTCGTGACGTGGCGGGAAGCGACGCCATGCGTCAGGTCAAAACTTTGACGGAACTGAAAGTGAGCTCTCTGCTTTGCGTCCCTCTGCTGGTCGCCCAGCGGGTGCTCGGAGTCATCTACCTGGACAGCACGAACCCACTCAGCGAATTCGACGAAAACCATTTGCAGGTGATGACTGCGGTTGCCGGTATTGCCAGCTTGGCCTTCGATAACGTCAAGCAGTGGGAAAAATTGCGGCAGGAAAATCAGGAGTTGCGAGCGGAAATACGAGCTCGAACACAACATGGTGGGCGGAAGTCCAGCAATGCGCAAAGTGTTCGACTTTATTCGCCGGGTCGCGCCTACGGATTCGACCGTCCTGGTCCAGGGCGAGAGCGGAACAGGCAAAGAGCTTGTCGCCCATGCCCTGCATCGCAACAGCCCTCGCGCCGAGCAGCCGTTCGTCGCCATCAACTGCGCCGCAATTGCCGAAAGCCTGTTGGAGAGCGAACTCTTTGGACACGAAAGAGGCGCTTTCACCGGCGCCGCAGCGCAGAAAAAAGGCAAAGTAGAAATCGCCGAGGGTGGAACTCTGTTTCTGGATGAGATCGGGGAGCTCGCTCCCGGTTTGCAAGCGAAGCTACTGCGAGTGCTGCAAGAGCGTGAATTCGAACGGTTGGGTGGCACTAAGCCGATCAAACTGGACATTCGGCTGATTGCAGCCACCAACCGGAGTTTGCCGGAGGCGGTCAAGGCTGGCACCTTTCGCAACGATCTGTACTACCGGCTGAACGTGGTCACACTGAACATGCCCCCGTTACGCGACCGTCGCGAAGACATATCAGTCCTGGCCGATCATTTTGTCGCCAAGGCCAGCCGCAAATCCAGGACTCGGGTAAAACTTCTGTCCCCCGAAGCTGTGGCAGCCTTGATGCACTACGACTGGCCGGGCAATGTCCGCGAACTGGAGAATGCGCTGGAACGCGCGCTGGTTCTGGGCTCCACGGATTCCATCCTTCCCGACGACCTGCCGGAAGCCGTTCTCGAAGCTGGATCCACGGCCACGGCACCGGCTGACAAATACCACGGAAGTATCAAGGAAACCAAAAAGCAGTTGATCCTGCAGGCGCTGCAACAGGCGAACGGCAATTACATAGAAGCTGCCAAGGCTCTTGGGATGCATCCCAACTCTTTGCTTCGCCTGGTGCGTAATTTGGACTTAAAGGCTGTGAAGGCAGGGTTTCAGGCTGCGGAATGAGAAAAAAGCAGGGTCAAGTTTCGGTTTCTAGTTTCTAGCGGATTGTTAGCGCAGCTACGATTTTGGGAAGGGCACGACTTCAGTCGTGCCGCCAAGCATCGAACACGATGCGCTTTAGCGCCTGAGGTTCGCTGTTCGAATCCACAGAGCCTTTGTGCGCGTGCGGCGGCTCACAGCACACCTCAGCGGCTTGAAGCCGCAAGTCCCGAACTTGATGCGGCACAAGTGAACTCGTGCCCTTCCCGACTAATAATTCGAGGGAAAGGCAAGCTGCCCGCTACACGCGAAACGGTGCACTCAGCAGCCGCGCCGGAAGCATCACGACTGACCAGACCAACGCCAACGCCCCGTGAACGGCGATCCCGACCAGCCGAAATGGCAATAGGATCACCCATACGAACGGGTAAAGAACCAACGCCACCAGCGCCAGCGGCCAGCACACCACAAACAGAAGGCACCAAAGAAGAAAAGTCAACATAGCTTCAATTTACGAAGAAAGAACAGCAAAAGTTCCGTCCGAAACTGAGAACTGAGAACACGAAACTAAGAACTGATTTTGGTTTCCAACCCAGATTTTGATTTTCGAAATCGATCAAGATCCTAAGTCACGGCCGCAACTTCCGGAGCCAATCTCCGTAGCGACTCTTCGTAAGGCGCCCGCGCAATCCCGCGCTCGGTCACAATCGCCGTCACATATTTCGCGGGAGTGACATCGAACGCCGGATTCTCCACTTCGACACCATCCGGCACCATCTGCCGTCCGGCGATATGCGTAACTTCTTTCCCGTCACGTTGCTCGATAGGAATTCCGCTGCCATCGGCGGTTTCGAAATCCACTGTCGATAGCGGGGCGGCAACGTAAAACGGGATGCCATGCTCTTTCGCCAGCACTGCGACGGAATAAGTCCCAATCTTGTTGGCCACGTCGCCGTTGGCGGCGATGCGGTCTGCGCCCACGACGATGGCGTTGATCTTGCCTTGCTTCATCATGGCGCCGGCCATGTTGTCGGAAATCACGGTTGTCGGGATGCCGTCTTTCATCAGCTCCCAGGCGGTCAATCGCGACCCCTGCAGGAAAGGGCGCGTCTCATCGGCATAAACGTGGATATTCTTGCCCAGTTCCACAGCAGCCCGAATCACTCCCAGCGCCGTGCCATATCCGCAGGTAGCCAAGGCTCCGGCATTGCAGTGGGTAAGAACGCCGCCGCTTTCCGGCATCAAGGACGCGCCGTGCCTTCCCATGGCCTTGTTCGCGGCAATATCTTCGGCGTGCATCCGCTGGGCTTCTTCCACCAGGGCCTGCTTGATCTGCGCTAGTGGCCGCACCCGAAGCATTTCAAACTTGTCCTGCATGCGCTTGATCGCCCAGAAACAGATTGACCGCGGTCGGACGGGTCTTACTCATGACGTCACAAATCTGGTCGAACTCCCGCTTGAGATCTCCACCGTTTTCAGCTTTGGAATTCTTGACCCCGAGTGCGATGCCCATCGCCGCGGACACGCCAATCGCAGGCGCCCCGCGCACTACCATGTTGCGAATGACGTCAGCAACCTGGGTGTAGGTTTTGCAGTTAACGTACGTCTCTTCGGTCGGCAGCTTCGTCTGATCGATGAAGCGCACACCGGATTCGGTCCATTCGAGAGTTTGAATCATAGGGAATCAGTCGTCAGTCTTCGGTCGTCAGTCTTCAGCAAACCGTCGCCCGCTGATGCCTAACTGACGACTGAAGACTGACGACCGACGACTGTTTTCAGTTTTTATGCACTTCGCAGCGGATTCTTGGGCTATGCACTACTGCTGGCTTGCCGCAGATCTCGCAGCCCGAGCCTGCTGCCGGAATTCCCGGGGACGTCTCTTCATTTTGAAGCAGGTGCTCTTGCCGGACATCGGGCGCGGTGAACACCGAAACAAACGGCGCCGGAGCAGCGGCTTGTTCCACTAACGGACGTCCTCCGGCCTCCTGTCGTTCCACCAGGCAGAGCACACCTACCACTTCGAAGCCAAATTCTCTCGCTGCTTCGATCGCCTGCACGGTCGAGGAACCTGTGGTGCAAACGTCATCGACGATCACCACCCGCGCGCCTTTTTCCTGAAAGCCTTCAATCCGCCGTCCGGTGCCGTGCTGCTTTTCGGCTTTGCGCACCAGAAATCCATCCCATTCGCCGCTGGCGACGGAAACCGCCACAACGATGGGATCGGCGCCCATGGTCAGGCCGCCAATGGCCTTCGGCTTCCATCCCCGATTCCGTATTTCGTCGAGCACCACTTGCCCAGTCAGGCGCGCACCCTTGCCTGACAGCGTGGTCGTCCGGCAGTCGATGTAATAGTCGCTTGTCCCTCCAGACGAGAGCTTGAACTGTCCCAGCCGGAACGACTTGGAGGCCAGCAACCGCAACAATTCCTGACGTGCAGAAGCCATAAAAATCTACGATATCACGCTCAACGCCAGCTATTGGGTCATGCGCTCAAGATGACGGAAATGGTCTGTCCCGATATAAAGCACGCCAAAGAGCATGAGATTGTAGCCCACATGAATAAGCAATCCAGGCGTAACCGATCTGGTGATCGCCCGCGTGATGGTCAGAACCAGGCCGACGACCAGCAGCACCAGCAGCGGTCCCCAGGCTTGTCCCAGTTGTTCGCTATGCACCATGGCGAAAGCAATGCTGGTCAGTAGAACAGCCAGAGCCCGGCCGCCACGTCCAGCCGACGCCACATCGAGAGTAGGCGCGATACTGAATAATCCGAGCAATCCAGCCAATATCAGAAGCACCGTGGTCGCGACGGCGAACGCATGGTGGGAAACCGCGCCTGACGCGACCCCCCAGGCCAGAATCGCGAATGCGGGAAGCACGATGGAACTCGACGGTCTCTCGCCAGATCTCAGCCTTCGCCCTATCACCAGGGCCCCGACCGCCAGAAAAACCACAATCGCCAGCAGGACAGACCACAACAGCGGCAGACGGTGCTCCACATAACCCCAGCCAGCCATGATCAGGAACCAGGCGCAGCCTCGGCGGAAGAGCCTTGGCATCATGAACAACGTCTGCAACCAACGGTCGAGCACCGGATAGAGGAATCCGCGGAAGAGCATCTCCTCGGCCAGCGGAGCGATGGCGACTCCAAAGATCATCATCAGGTACGCGCCTTGCTGGTTCTGGAAGAACTTGTCCATAGGTAGCGATTTGGGAATCGGCAACAGCCGCGAAAGCTCTCCCAATGTCACTGCCAGCACCGCGCCTCCCGTCATATAACCGAGCCAGCGCATGTTCCTGGGCCAGCGCCAGCCCACCGTCTGCCAAAAAGGACGCTGCCGATGGCGCGTAACCAGAATGTACATGGCGATCAGCATGACAAGATAAGCCAGTGTCATCCCCGGGACAATCACGAGCGGCCCCGGATTCTTGCCCAAGTTCCGCTGCGGAGACGCCCTCCGACAATCGGCTATGCAGCACTGCCAGGAAAAATATGGACGTGAACAGGAAGAGCGCTGTTATGAGAACCAGCACTACGATCAGAAGGTCGAGGCCAGTCCATGGCGGATTTTCAGCACCCGGATTGATCGGGGCGACCGCAACGACCGCTTCTATCGGCGGCTCAATCTGCAATTCGGAAAGAGGCTGATCTGGTGAGGACAATTGAACCCGTATGTGTGGGGCGGACACTCTTGTCCGCCGCCTTTGACTTTTTGCTAACCGGAGCTGTGAAAATCAAAACCAACAACAACCGCAACAGCGGCGGACAAGAGTGTCCGCCCCACACAAGCCTATGCTATCGAGCTTTTCTGGCCGTTGGAGAAATATCCGGCCAGCGCCTGTCCGGTGTACGACTTTTTGTTCCGCGCCACCTGCTCCGGCGTGCCCTGGGCTACGATGCGTCCGCCTTCTTCTCCGCCCTCGGGACCAAGGTCAATGATCCAATCTGCGTTGCGGATTACGTCCAGATTGTGCTCGATGATCATAACTGTATTTCCCAGGTCGGTCAGCCGGTGCAGCACCTCGAGCAATTTCTTCACGTCGTCGAAGTGCAGACCGGTTGTCGGCTCATCCAGCAGATACATCGTCTTGCCCGTCTGCCGCTTGCTCAACTCCCGCGCGAGTTTGATGCGCTGGGCCTCGCCGCCGGAGAGTGTCACCGCGGATTGTCCGAGATGGAGATATCCCAGCCCGACATCGACCAGGGTCTGCAACTTCTGTCTGACCTGAGGAATATTCTCCAGAATCGGCAGAGCGTCTGAAACCGGCATTTCCAGCAGGTCGGCGATCGATTGTCCTTTGTACTTCACCGCCAGAGTTTCGTGGTTGTAGCGCTTGCCGCCGCAGAGCTCGCACAGCACATAGACGTCCGGCAGGAAATTCATTTCGATCCGCCGCTGTCCTTCGCCCTGGCAAGCCTCGCAGCGTCCGCCGGAGACGTTGAAGGAAAAGCGTCCCGGCTTGTAGCCCCGCTCGCGCGATTCCGGCAGCATGGCGTAAAGATCGCGAATCTGCGCGAACACCCCGGTATAGGTCGCAGGATTCGAGCGCGGCGTGCGCCCGATCGGTGACTGGTCGATCCGAATGACTTTGTCGATGTTTTCCGTGCCGGAAATTGTTTTGTGGATGCCGGGCTCTTCCCGCGACCGGTAAAGCTTCTGGGCCAGAGCGCGGTAGAGAATGTCATTCACCAGGGTCGATTTGCCTGATCCGGAAACTCCGGTCACGACGGTCATTACGCCCAGCGGAAAAACAACGTCGAGGTTCTTGAGATTATTTTCGCGCGCACCCAGTAGCGTGATCGCCGCCCCGTTTGGCGCACGCCGCTCCGGACGCATCTCGATCTGCACCCGGCCCGAAATGTAAGCGCCGGTCAGCGACTCGGGCACTTGTTCAATTTCTTTTGGAGTGCCATGCGCTACCAGGCCACCGCCGTGCCGACCCGCTCCGGGGCCGAGATCGATCACGTAGTCGGCCCGTCGGATGGTTTCTTCATCGTGCTCGACCACCAGCACCGTGTTTCCCAGATCACGCAATTCTTCGAGCGCCTTGAGCAACCGGCCGTTGTCGCGATGATGCAATCCGATGGAAGGCTCGTCCAGAACGTAGAGCACGCCGCGCAGCTTCGATCCAATTTGCGTCGCCAGCCGGATGCGTTGTCCTTCTCCGCCGGACAACGTCGCCGCCGAACGCTCCAGCGAGATGTAGCCCAGCCCCACGGCATCCAGAAATTGCAGGCGCTCCACGATCTCGTGCACGATGCGTCCGGCAATGATCGCCTCGCGCCCGTTCAGCTTGATCTTGCGCGCCGTCTCCAGCGACCGCGATACCGGCAAAGCCGTGAAATCGGCGATCGACATGCCGTTCACTTTCACCGCCAGACTCTCCGGCCGCAAGCGCTTGCCCTGGCACGCCGGACATTTCGTGGCCGACATGTAGTCCAGCAGAAATTCGCGATAGGTGTCGGAAGACGAATCGTCCACCATCTGCTTGAGATAGCCGAGAATTCCACGGAAGCCGTCTTCCGGTTCTTGCCAGTTTCGTTTCCGTTCTTGCCGGCCTCGCCGTAGAACAAGCAGGTTCTGAATTTTCTCGGGAAATTTCTCGAACGGAGTCGCCAGGTCGAAGCCGTGGGCTGCCGCGGTGATCTGCAGCTGATGAATCAGGTTCTGCGATGCCGATCCCGGCCCCAGGCCACCATCGAGCAGTGGCTTCGACCAGTCGTTGATGACTCGCGCCGGATCGAATTCATAGCGGCTGCCCAGTCCATGACACTCCGGACAGGCACCGTAGGCGCTGTTGAACGAAAACGACCGCGGCTCGAGTTGCGGCACGCTGATGCCGCAATCCGGACACGCCAGCTTCGCCGAATAAAGCTGCTCATCGCCACCCACAACAGCCACCTGCACCAGCCCGCCAGCCAGCTTCATGGCCAGCCCTACCGACAATTCCAGCCGATGCTCGATTCCCGGCTTCACCAGCAACCGGTCGATCACGACTTCGATGGTGTGATTTCTTCGCTTGTCCAGCGGGATGTCGTCTTCGAGATTCACCAGTTCGCCGTCGATGCGCGCGCGGGTGAATCCGTGCTGGACCAGCTTCTCCATCTCTTTCTTGAATTCGCCTTTGCGGCCGCGCACGATGGGCGCCAGCACCATCACGCGATCTTCAGGAGTCAGGCTCATCACCCGCTGCACAATCTGCTCCGCCGACTGACGGGCGATCGCCTGCCCGCATTTGGGACAGTGCGGCACTCCGATCGAAGCGAACAAAAGGCGAAGATAATCGTAGATTTCGGTGATCGTCCCGACCGTCGATCGCGGGACTGCGGCTGGTGGTCTTCTGCTCGATCGAGATGGACGGGCTCAGGCCGTCGATGGCGTCCACGTCGGGACGCTCCATCTGGTCCAGAAACTGCCGCGCGTAGGCCGACAAGGTCTCCACGTAGCGCCTCTGGCCCTCGGCATAGATGGTGTCAAAGGCCAGCGACGACTTGCCTGATCCGCTCAGCCCGGTAATCACCGTCAGGGTGTTACGAGGGATTTCGACGTTTATATTCTTGAGGTTATGCTGACGCGCCCCCCTCACCGAAATCTTGGTAATAGGCATGAAATTGGCGAAAGTAAAACTGGCCTTCCGTAATATGGACGGCCCTACAGAAATGGTGGAAAGTAGGTTTGCGCGGCTCTACTCACGTATCTTAGTTGCTAACAGCAACCAGCGTCAACGCGGGTAGAGTGGTCGATTGCGCCAAACGGGTCCGGACGGGAATGTCCGGCACTTAACGTGAAAGTAGGCTGACCTTGGGTACGATACTGGTTGCTTTCGTCATGTCGTTCACGGCTGTCACCGTCGTACTGTTCGGGATCCTCGCGGCGTATGCCGCCGTCACCGGCATTCTGTACGCCTTCGCCTACCGCTCGCGCCAACGCGCCCGGAGCGCCAGCACTCCTGTTTTGGTGCCCAGCCCGAGCCAAGCTAGCGGCGACTAAAATCGGGTGCCAGACCTCGGACTTCAGCCCTCAGACGTCGGATCTCAGACGTCGGACCTCAGCTTTCAGCCCTCGGCAGTCAGACCTCAGCCTTCGGGCTAATCTTCCCCTTTTAAGTTCAATTTGATTCGAAGACAGACGTGTCGCGCCCCCGTCTGCAAACCCAAAATTCAGGAATCTTGAGAACGCCTGAAGCGGCTGCCTGAGGTCTGAAGGCCGAAGTCCGAGGTCCTAATTCGGAGGCGGCGCACCCGGCTGCTGGCCCTGCTGTTGCTGCAGTTGCTGCTGGAGCAACTGCTGTTGTTGCAACTCGCGCAGCAACTGCTCAGGAGTTTTTGCCTGCTGCTGCCCGTCAGGTGTCGGAGGAGGAGGGGCCTCGCCGTTGGTGTTGGCAGTTTCCGGGCCATCTTCAGTTGGCGGTTCGACATCCGGGGCCGCAGCCTCGTCCGCGGACTCCGTGCTTGCCTGGGGCGGTGGCGCCGCCATGGCCGTGCCAGGGTCGGGAGTGCCACCAGATTTTGAGGTCAGGATAAGCCGGTCAACCCCGTCAGGATGGGCCGCGGAACCCACCATCACGTAGTTAAAGTGCACTCCGTGCAAAAGCGAGTTCAGAACGTCGCGGGCTGACCCCGGGCCAAAATGTCCGACCACGCGTTCGTTGGCATTCGGAGGAATCTCTACCTCCGCCTTGATCTGGGTTCGCACCGCCCGCAAAATGTCGGCCAGGGTGGAGTTCTCCGCCATAATCGTCAACTGGCCATTGCTGTACTGCACTTGTGGGGGCAGCGCCGGCATCTGCTCGAGCGTAGGAGGTGGCGGGGGTGGGGCAGGCGCCGGAGGAGGCTCAGGCGCGGCCTTCTTAGCAGCCTTCCTGGCAACGCGCTTGTGGGCAGTAGGTTGCGAAGCCGGGGCTTGTTGGGCCCAAGCCAACTGTAGCGTCAGGGTCGAAAACACGATTGACGCCAAAACCCGGATTCTCATCGGCTGAGTTATGTTCGGGAAAATCACGATGCCTGCTCAATATGGCTGGTTAATTGGATGCCGGAAACGGCCTGGGCGGATTGTAGCACTCTAGATTGGACGTCGGATTTCTGACCTTGGACGTCGGGAATTCATACCTAAACTTTCCACTCAAACCGCAAGATTCACGATTTCTGACTTCCGAGGATAAAATCGGACTTCCGCACCGAGGAGACACTAAATGTTTGGATCCAATCTCAAGCGACCGCATGTGTTTCGCTTCGTCCTGTTGATCTCGCTGGCTGGCATGATCGTTCTTGGGCTGGGCTCAGCCTCCCGCTTTTCTTCCGCACAGTCCAAAGCCCCTGCAGCAAGCCATCCAGCAAACTTCTCCCACGCCCTGCCACAACTGGACGGAGCGCACCTGCGCGCGACCGTGGTCGAGGTCAACTACGCACCGGGAGAAGCCGACAAACCGCATAGCCATCCGTGCACCGTCATCGGCTACGTGGCCGAAGGCGCAATCCGCTTCCAGGTGAAAGGCGGTGCGCCCGAAGCCGTCTACAAGGCAGGAGAAAGCTTCTACGAACCTCCCAACGGCGTGCATCAGATATCGGCGAATGCCAGTGACAAAGAACCGGCAAAGCTGATCGCGTTTTTCGTCTGCGATCACGACACGCCCCTGACCGTCCCTCCAATCGAAGGCCACGCGGGACACGAAGCAAAATGACAGATTGAACCGGTAAGGCCGGCGCCCCGATGGTCGTGGGAAGTGGCACGCTGGGGTAAGTGGCACGTTTGGGAAGGGCACGGCTTCAGCCGTGCCACCCAAGTCTCGCGTAGGACAGGGCTTCAGCCCCTGAGGTTTTGCTGTTGCAGCCGGGAGCCAACCTCAGGCGCTGAAGCGCAATTATTTTTTGGTCTGGTTGGCACAAGTGAACTCGTGCCCTTCCCAAGTCCTTGTCATTGCGGCAATTAAACTTCAGGGCACCCTCAAAGGGCGATTTTCTTACCCGAGCAAACTCATGCCCTTCCCGCTTCGTGTCTTAAACAATCTGGATTTGGAAGCTACGGACGCGGCGCGTAGTAGCCTTTGCGGGCCCGCACCTGGAGGTCTTTCTTCAACGCAGTGATTTCAATCGAACGGTAGCGCCCATCCGCGTCGAAGTCCGCGGGTTTGTAGGAGACCACATATTGGCTGCGCAATTCGTCTTCGATCGCCGCAAATGAATTCTTGATGTCCTTCATCTTGAACGGAAAGAAGGCGCGGCCGCCGGTAGCGTCCGCCAGTTGCTGCAGTGTCTTGTCGCCGCGCAGAATCAAGCCGCTGTCGTCGGTGGAAATGGCATAAATGATTACTTCAGCGCGTTGCGCCATTTCCACCGCTTGCGCCCGCGTGACCTCGCTCTGATTGTCTTCACCATCGCTCACAACGATGATGGCCCTTCGCACCGGATGATCATTTCCGCCTTTGGCCAGCTTTTCCCGGCAAGCCCGGTAGATGGCGTCATACATAGCAGTGCCCCCGCCGTTGCGCAGACTTCTCACGCCGGTTTCCAGGAGGCGGACGTTGTCTGTAAATTCCTGCGTAACCTGGCTGTGAGTACTGAAGCCCATGACGAAAGCTTTATCGAAATTTGCCCGCAGCGTGTGCTGCAGAAAACTGACGGCAGCTTCCTGTTCGAAATCGAAACGGCTGTGCACCGACCCGCTGGTGTCCACCAGTAATCCCAGTTCGAGAGGTAAGTCAGTCTCACGACGGAAGTTTACGATCGACTGCGGAGGCTTGTGATCATCCAGGATCGTGAAATCACCCTGGTTGAGATTGCGGACGAACTTGCCATGATGATCCGTGGCAATGAACAGAACATTGACCTCATCAACCCGCTTCTTGATGGTAAGGATGGAATCGGTCGAATCAGACCCGATGCTCGCTGAGGCCTCAGGCAAGGCCACGCTGGAAGCAGCTACATACGACGATTGGGCTCGCACCGGACACACCGCCGTCGTGATCAACACGGCTACGAGAACTGCCCACCGATACCCTGTCGTGTAGTTCATTCCCAGCCTGTCCAAAAAATTCACGCCAAACTAAGGCTAAAGCCTTCGTCTCTCAATTAGATGCACGTATCGGGCCGAAGGCTCTGGCGGCACGGATACAGTCTCGACTGTAGGGGAGGGTCAGGCGAAAGCCAAGTTACAAAAGGAGCACGCAGTTGGTGTAGGTTTGTGTGGTTTTGTGTGGTCGCGGGCGACTCGCCCGCGACAGTCAAAGGCAAATTCGAAAGCCACGGGCGAGTCGCCCGTGACCACACAATCCAATTTCCCGTAAACTGTTGCCGGCATGACTCCAAAATCCGCAAACCTGGTCCGCTGTTCCTGGCCCAGCAACCCGCTGGCTATTCGTTATCACGACGAAGAATGGGGATCGCCTCAGCACGACGATCAGATTCTCTTCGAATTCCTGATCCTCGAAGGCGCGCAGGCCGGCCTCAGTTGGGACACGATCCTGCAAAAGCGGGAGAACTATCGCGCGGCACTCGACGGCTTCAATCCCGAACGGATCGTTCGCTACGATCGCCGCAAGTTGAAGAGTTTGCTGGGCAATCCTGGCATCATTCGCAACCGCTTGAAAATCGAGTCCACGGTGAGAAATGCCAGGGCGTTTCTTGAAACTCGAAAGAGTTCGGTTCGTTCGACGCTTATATCTGGCGGTTCGTTGGCGGCAAGCCCCGCGTAAATGCATGGCGCCCCGAAGAAAGAGTTCCGGCGAGCACTCCGGAGTCCGACGCCATGAGCAAGGACCTCAAGAATCGGGGCTTCAATTTCGTCGGCTCAACCATCTGCTACGCCTTCATGCAGGCCACAGGCATGGTTAACGACCACAACGTGAAGTGCTTCCGCTACGCCCAACTCACCAAGTCAGCCATCAAACGTTCACAGGCCACCTAGGCCCGGACGCCCTCGTCCGGGCAGGCGAGCGAAGCTCGCCAGGGTTTCGAATAAAACAGCCGAGCTTTGCCCGGCCGGGCGGGTGGGGGCACCCGCCCCAACGTGGTTCGTGCCCACGATTATTTATGTGACAACGTCAAGTATATAATTGACGTTGTCATATAATACCGAGGCCACCATGGCGACTACCCAAGCTGTCCGCTCCTTCAACCGCTTCTACACCCGCCAGATTGGCATCCTGCGCGAAGGACTGCTGAAGAGCCCGTTCTCCCTCGCCGAAGTGCGCGTGCTTTACGAGATCGCACATCGCCGCCAGCCTTCCGCGACTGATCTGTGCAAACAGCTTGGCCTTGACCCTGGCTATTTGAGCCGCATTCTGCGCCGATTCGAAAAGCGCGGGCTCGTCCGAAAATCAGTCTCTCAGACCGATGGACGTCAAAGCCTGCTGGCATTGACTGCCCGGGGACAAAAAACTTTCTCTTCTCTCGACGCGCGCCAGAACGAGGAGGTCGCAGCCATGTTGCGATCCCTGTCGCCAGAGCCGAACAATCCCGGCTGGTGCAGGCGATGCAGGTCATCGAAAGCTTGCTGGGCCCGCACTCGGAACCCCGGACACCATACATCCTGCGCTCACATCAACCTGGTGACATGGGTTGGGTCATCCACCGCCATGGCGCTCTTTACTCCCAAGAGTATGGCTACGACGAAACTTTTGAAGCGCTGGTGGCGGAAATTGCGGCCAAATTTATTCAGCAGTTCGATCCCAAGCGCGAGCGTTGCTGGATCGCTGAAAGAGACGGAGAGATCGTGGGCTCGGTATTTCTGGTCCGGGAGTCTCCTAAATCGAAGACCGTAGCCAAACTGCGGCTGCTGTATGTGGAGCCCTCGGCCCGCGGACTTGGTATCGGCAAGCGTCTGGTCGATGAGTGCATTCGCTTCGCGCGCCAGGCGGGCTACAAAAAGATTGTTTTGTGGACGCAAAGCGAACTGCCAGCCGCCCGGCACGTATATCAGGAAGCTGGATTTCGATTGGTGCAGCACAAAAAACATCGCAGCTGGGGGCGCGAGGATCTGGTATCGGAAATCTGGGAATTGAAATTATGAAACCTGATCGCCGCTCCCCCGCCGCAAATGCCTACGCTTTCTTCATCAGTTGCTGCGGCTGGTAGGTTCCAGGCACCACGCGAAATGCAATGCTGATGCGATTCCAGCCGTTGATCGCAACCACAGCTAGCGTCAGATCCGCCAACTCCTGCTCGCTGAAATGCTGGCGAGTCTGCTCGTACACTTCATCCGGCACATGCCCGTCGGTAATCTGAGTGACTGCCTCCGCCCACGCCAGTGCCGCTCGTTCACGATCACTGTAATAAGGCGTCTCGCGCCAGGCATCGAGAGAATACATGCGCTGTTCTTTCTCGCCTTCAGCTTGCAAATCTTTCCAATGCATATCCAGGCAATAAGCGCATCCGTTGATCTGCGACACTCGAAGCTTCAACAGGTGCAATAGCTTTTTCTCGATGGTGCTCTTGCTCAGATAGTGTTCCAGGCCAAGCATGGCCTTGTAGGCGTCAGGGGAGAGTTTGTAGAGATTGATACGCGGTTCCATGAGTTCTCCTGGAGTTGAATTCGGAATTAGATTGTCTTTAATATTTTCGATTCGCAGGCAGGACTGACGGCTGCACTTTTTCTGTCCAGAAAATCTCAAGAAATGCGAGAGACGATCACCTTCGGATTGAGCACGAAGACAAAGCCCGCAAACAATTTCTGATTTCAGCTTCGAAATAAGTTCCTGGCCAGGAAGAACAAATTTGCCGGCCGTTCCGCCAGCCGCCGCATGAAATACGGATACCATTCAGTACCAAACGGGATGTAGACCCGCATCCGCCACCCTTCCCGCACCAGACGCCTCTGTAAGTCACGCCGGATCCCGTGCAGCATCTGGAATTCAAAGGCGTCGCGAGGGATATTCTCCGCGATGGCAAAAGCCTTGGCCTGATTGATGATCTGCTCGTCGTGCGTTGCCAGTCCGTGATAGACCCCGCTCTTCATGAGGACCTTCATCAGCCGCACGTAGTTGGCGTCCACTTCAGCCTTTTTCTGGAAGGCGATTTCTTCAGGCTCCTTGTAAGCCCCTTTGCACAGCCGGATGCGGATTCGTTCGGCCAGCAGCTTCTCAACGTCGGCTTCCGCGCGCCGCATGTAGGACTGGATCACCGCGCCCACGCAGCCCGCATGACCCGGCATGCGGTGCAACTCGTGCACAAAGTCGAGGGTACGCTGTGTGTAGGGCGAACCTTCCATATCCACGCGGACGAAATTCTGCGGATCGAAGGACGCTGCTTTCTTCACCAGGCCAGTAACCAGATCGCGGGCAAGTTTTTCGTCCACGTCGAGGCCCATGTGGGTCAGCTTCAGGCTGACATTGGCGTTGAGCTGGCGCCTGGCGATCTCGTCCAGCATTTCGTGGTAGAGCTGGGCGCTGGCGCGTGCTTCCTCGGCGTTGGTGACGTTTTCGCCGAGATTATCGACTGAAACGCTCTGACCAGCCTGGTTGACCTTCTGTGTGATGCGCAGCGCGTCTTCGACCTGGGTGCCCGCCACAAAGCGGCTGGAGAGCCGCTGCCCCACGGCAGACCGCTCAGCCACTCGACGCAGCCAGCGGCTCTCCGAGAGAGTGATGAAAAGCGCCCTCAGCACCGCGTTTCTTCCACCCAGGGATTTGGATGACAGACGTTCAGCAAGCGCATGAAGATCACAGAATTTTGTATCACAGTCGAAGAATTGGAGGGACGAATCGACGGTCGACTGGTTTAACGAGAAAGGAAGTCAGGGCGAAACAGGAGCTGGCGAAAAATAGAGAGCCCGGACGCGAGGCCCTTACTTACTGAGGGTCGAACTTTACTTCGATGGGCTCGCGAGTCGCGTGCGCGGCCGGCGCCCACTTCCATTTGTAGATCGCATTCTGCGCTGCTCGTCCGAGTACCGGGTTTCCACCCTTGAGTTCAACCGTCTTGACCACGCCGTTCGGCTCCACCAATGCTTCAGCCTTAACGGTTCCTCTTAGCTGAATGCTGCGAGCCATATCAGGATATTGCGGCGTAACTTTGTTCACGATCCTGCGCGAGCCCTCGTACTGATCCTCTTGTGCGATCGAAGGGAACGCAAGAAATAACCGCGAAAAGCGCGAGAAGAGAAGCTGTCAGATAGCGATTCATAACCAACAGCAGCTTATTCAACTCGAAGGGTCGTGGAAAGATGACCTAGGTAACCAGGGCGGGCGTCAGACTTCGGACGTCGGGCATCTTCGGTTTCGAGGAGTCTGATCTAGAGAGACATAGGCTGAGGTCTGAAGTCCGACGTCTGAGGTCCGACGCCCGATGTTACTCCATGAATAGCTCATCCACATAGCACCAGCGCCAGTTTTCGCCGGGCTCGAACGACTTCACGATGGGATGCTTGGTCTGATGGAAGTGTTTGGTGGCGTGTTTGTTCTTGGAGGAATCGCAGCAGCCGACATGGCCGCAGATGAGGCACTCCCGCAGATGGACCCAGGTATCGCCCATCTCCAGGCATTCCTTGCAGCCTTTGCCGCTGGGTTTTACTTGCCGTATTTCTCCCAGATGGGAACAGGTTTCAGCTGGCGCCATTAGGTTAACCCTCCGAAAACTTCGGCTCGGCTACTCTCCCGCGTCTTCCAGAAACCTCTCCGCTTCGAGCGCCGCCATGCAGCCTGTGCCGGCGGCGGTGATGGCCTGGCGGTAGCGGCGGTCCTGCACGTCGCCGCAGGCATAGACGCCGGGCACGCGGGTGAAGTACGTTGTTCTTGGTCACCAGATATCCGTCCTGATCGGTTTCCAGCTGGCCTTCGAACATGCTCGCGTTCGGGATATGACCGATGCCCAGAAACATGGCGCTGGTGGGGAAGTCCCAGGCCTTGTCGGTGTTCAGGTTGCGCAGCTTGAGGGCGGTGACTTCATTCTTGGCCGGATCGAGCACATCTTCGACCACGGTGTCGGTAAGAAACTCGATTTTCTTGTTCTGCTGCGCGCGGTCCAGCATGATTTTCGAAGCGCGAAACTGATCGCGGCGATGAATCAGCGTGACCTTCGAGGCAAAGCGGGTCAGGAAGATGGCTTCCTCCATGGCCGAATCGCCGCCGCCGATGACCGCGATTTCTTTTCCGGAAAAGAAGAAGCCGTCGCAGGTGGCGCAGGATGAAACGCCGTGACCGATCAGCGCCTTCTCGCCCGGGCAATCCCAGCCAGCGCGCCGAGGCGCCACTGGCGATGATCAGGGTGCGGGCGTGAATCGTTTCTTTGCCGAAGCTGATGGCGAAAGGCCGCTTGCTCAGATCAGCGCTGACCACGTGACCCAGCTGATATTGCGCGCCAAAGCGGCCGGCCTGCTTGCGCATGTTTTCGATCAGCTCAGGGCCCTGAATGCCGTCAGGAAATCCGGGAAAATTTTCGACCAGCGTGGTCAGCGAAAGCTGGCCGCCGGGTTCGTGGCCTTCGATGACCAACGGCTTAAGGTTGGCGCGGGCGGTGTAGAGCGCCGCGGTGTGTCCGGAGCAACCGGATCCGATGATGACGACGTTGCGAATGTTCTCCATAAGAGGCGTGCTGAGACTTAGATGGCCGAGTTCAAATTTGGATGCAAGGGTTCGTAGCGCCGGCGTCCCGCCGGCTGTCCGGAGGGCGTCCCGCCCTCCGCGGTGACCCTATTTCTTCTTGGTAGCCGGCTTCTTGGCCGAAGTGGTTTTCGCCTCGCTCTGCTTGGCCCCGTCGATCCGCTCCAATTCGGCTGGCACAGTGCTTCGCGCCCCCAGCAGACCGCGATAATTCGTCATGATCGAGGAAGCGCTCTGAAACAAAGGTTCATACGCGCTCTGGTCGGGCGCCGGACCAGCTTCCGATCCCGAACATCGAGCCAGCACCACCGATGATTTTCCGAAGCGTTCCAACTTGATGCGACTGGCCGGCGTGCTGCTCGACAGCATTGCCGCCGGCGTGGTCACGGCAGACGCACTATCTTCAATCGAAACCTGCAACAGGTCTTTAGGATCGCGAACGCGAAAGACCAGCGTCTCCACCATATTCTTCGGATCCACACTGAACGAATACTGCGCCGTCGAAAACATCGCCTGCACCGAAAACTCACGCCGGATACGCACCCATGTTGACGTACCTGGATCAGATGACATTTGTCCGCCTGAGCCAGGCTGCAAGAAACCCGGCCCAACGTCGAGCCCAGTTCTGCCGCGATCAATTTCGAAATCAACGCCAAATAAAGGCTGCTTGGGGACCCGCGCCAGCGCCGATGAAATTTCCTGCTGTTCCGCCGCGGAAGGAGTGCAAACGTTCAAGACATTGACTTTGACCTGCGGCTGCTGCGAGGCGGCCTGCTGTGCCGCTGCCAACGAGCCCAAGCCGAGACAGATCACGACCGTGAGAAGAGTTCGAATCACCAAGGGATTTTAGCAGGGAGGCATGTCGGACGTCAGACGGCGGACCTCGGACCTCAGACGTCGGACCTCAGACGTCAGACCGCGAACCTCAGCCAAAGTCGCGCGGGCGTCTCGCCCTCCGCCCCACAAACCATCACGAACTCGAGGGAGAGGAACTCCGAAGTTTGAAGTCCGAGGTCTGAAGTCCGAAGTCCGAGGTCCGAGGTCCGAAGTCCGAAGTCCGGTTTAGAATCAACTCATGGCAAACCTGACACTCGTCTATGGCATGCGCCTGCTGCCATCCGAAGAAGTCGCCGAAGTCGGCGACGCAACTCTCAAGCTCAAGAACGGACGCGAAGCCCACGTCACCATGCACGTGCTCGAAGGCAGCAAGGAAGAAATCGAGAAGCAGTTGAAGACCAGTCTGGAAGCCTTCTTCGATTTCTACCCGGAAATCTAGGAGCGGACTTCGGACCTCAGACCTCAGACTTCGGACGTCTGAGGTCCGAGTCCGAGTCCAAGGTCTGACGTCCGAAGTCCGCTCTCCGCTCTATAATCTTCCCTGCGATGGACCTGTCTCCGCGCACACTTCGTTTTCGACTGTTGGCAGCTGGCCTGTTGCCCCGCACCCGGCTGGCACGCGCCGCCTGCTACCTGCTGGGTCTGGACCTGCTGCTCTTCGCCCTGCAGAGATTTTTCGGACTCTTCAAACTTTCCTGGGGTACGGCCCTCGCCGGATGGGTCGGCATTCTAAGTGTCCTCGCGATCATTCTAATTTCCGTTCTCGCCTACCGCTGGCTCAAAGCCAAACTGCTGTGGCGCCTGCGCAATCGCCTGATCGTGACCTACATGTTCATCGGTGTGATCCCGGTGATCCTGCTAGTGGCCATGACGTTTATCACTCTGTACTTGTTTGCCGGACAGTTCGCGAACTTTGTGGTGACGTCAGAGTTGAATTCCCGCCTGCGCAGCCTGCAATCCGCGAACGCCGCAATTGCCAATGAACTGGCGGCACGGCTGGAACATGGTCAACCCGCGGTTGCGGAATCTCTCGAAGGATTGAAGCGAAACGATCCAGCCTGGGCTTCTCGCCAGGTTTGTGCCTGGAAAGGAGGAACGCCGCTTGCCGTCTGTGACGCCACCGCGCCGGGAAAGACTCCATTTGCGATTCCGTCTTTTTTGACACCAACTTTCGGCGCGATTGTTTGGGATCGCGAAGAACTGTATTTACGAGCAGGAACTGAAATTGGCTCCGGACCGCAAAAGCTGTCCGTGGTTTCCAGTGAGGCACTGGATCGAACCCTGCTGGAGAGGCTGGCCAATGATCTGGGCGAGATCACGCTTTACTCCTCACGGACTGTTGTCGAGGCACCGACTCCGGCAGCGACACTGACCCCGCGCATCTCACTCGACAGCCAAAGCAAAGAAGACACTACGTTGCGCCCTGGTAAAGACGGCACGCCTCCTGCCAAGGGACGCGAGGAGCTTCGTCTCGCCTTCACCGCAGGCGCGTTGCCGCCACCAGGCAATACTTTTGATCGCGAGATAGCTTTTGCCACCCCGATTTCGGTTGTGGATTGGGCAACCGGCGCACAGAAAAAAACGGGCGCTCTTTTGCGGGTGCTAACCCGCCCGTCGGTTCTCTATACCCGCCTGTTCGCCACCCTGGGTGACTTTGCCACGGGGGTTGAGTATTCGTTGCTGTTCGCTGCGGTAGTATTCGCCATCATCGAAATGCTCGCGCTGTTTATCGGGACTCGCCTGACGCGCACCGTGACTGGCGCGGTCGCCCAACTCTACAACGCCACCGAGCACATCAATCGCGGAAACTTCAGCCACCGCATTTCAGTGAAGTCGCACGACCAGCTAGCGACGTTGGCGAACTCATTTAACTCGATGACTGAGTCGATTGAAAACCTGATCGAAGAGCAAAAGGAAAAGCAGCGGCTGCAAAACGAGTTGACCATCGCGCAGGAAGTGCAGGAGCAACTCTATCCGCAGCACATTTCGCAGCTGGCGTCACTGGAGGTTTACGGCTTCTGCCGTCCGGCGCGCACCGTCAGCGGAGACTATTACGATTTCCTCACACTGAACTCTGACAAACTGATTCTGGCGGTCGGCGATGTCAGTGGAAAAGGGATTTCGGCGGCGCTGCTGATGGCGACGATTCACTCGGCGGTCCGTGCCTACAGCCTGGAAGGCACCCCCAGTCTGCGGGAACCAGTAGGCGCCGGTGGTAGTCTTCTGATGCCACCGGTCTCAAACGGTTCTGAGTTGTCTTCTGGGGCAATGCTCTCCCAGCTCAATCATCAGCTCTACCAGAGCACGCCGGCGGAGAAATACGCGACGCTGTTTCTCGGACTCTACGACGGCAGCTCAGCGGAAGCTCACCTACAGCAACGGAGGCCACCTGCCTCCTATCATTCTGGGTGAAGACGGATCAGTTCGACGACTGGAACAAGGCGGCACAGTAATCGGTCTGTTCGACAATCGCTGTTACGAGGAATCGACGGTCGCCATGCGACGGGGAGAAATCTTCCTGGCGTTCAGCGACGGCGTCACCGAACCAGAAAATGATTTTGGCGAGTTCGGCGAGCAGCGATTGATCGATCTGGTGTGGGAACATCGCAGCCAACCCCTGGCCCGAATCAGTGAAATCGTCACTGCCGCAGTCGACGACTGGATCGGCGCAAACGAGCAACCCGACGACATCACGCTGGTGCTGGCCCGAGGCCAATAAAGGGCATCGGATACCGCCGCTGGCCCTTGGTCGTTGGTCGTTGGCGAATCCATTGCGCCTTGGCCAACGACCAAAGGCCAAGGACCAACAACGATTTTCGACGGTCTGAAGTCTGGTCTTGAGGCTGGAAATGTAGGCGCGAGCGGCGGCGCTCGAACCCCGCCGCTGGTCATTGGTCGTTGGCGAATCCATTGCGCCTTGGCCAACGACCAAAGGCCAAGGACCAACGACGCTTTCTATTGCGTATTCGAGGATGGCGGCAGCACAGCCGACCGGCCTTTACAGGCCAGTCCCCATGACCGGCGCCCGCCATCCCCGAAGCTCCGCGGACCCGCTAAGACCACACAGGCACGCCCCTCGCGGAGCAAACTTGCAGAAAAAATCTCAGGATTTGGGGGAAGCGAAGCTAGAAAACAGCCAGGATTAGCAGATCAAGACGCAAAGCTTGGAAAGAGAGGAATCGACTGCGCGCGGCTTGGAGCCACTCGAGTTCTCCGCACGAACCCAACCGAGCGGTGCAGGAACTGGGACGAGCGTTACAACCGAAATTGCGGCTCCAGGGGTGGAATCACACACTCGCGCATGGGCCGCCACGGGCGAATTCCCGTTGTGAAAAGCGAAGGCGGGCAACGCCACCTGGGGCAGGACCAGGATGGCCGCAAACAGCACCAACTCGAAAATCAGAATCGCCAACTTCCAGCGCTTCATGAAAATGCCACTTGCAACTTCATAAGGATGACTCGGCCTGGCGCAGGCTGTCAATCGGAAACACAGTCCCGCGAATAATTCCTATTTCCCTTTTGCCGCCTTCGACAAGATACTCACGCGCGCGGTGACCTGCTGCGCTTTCTCCATGCCTCCGAAGATCACCAGGCCTTCCGGTATCACCAGCAGCCCGCGATGATCCATGGTGGGCACCGAAGTGTGCTCGTTGATGGTTTCCCATTTGCCCGACCGCACGTCGAACGCGAATGTTACCGGGGACGGCTCCGCCGGCGCGCCGTTATATCCGATTCCGTTGTAGTTGTAAGGATTGTCGGTACCGCCCGAAAAATAAATCTTCTGGTCTTTTTCCGAGGCCCCTGCCGCGATCCGGTAGCGCGCCGTTCCAGGATGGTTGGGCAGCTTGGTCCACTGAATTTTGTTGAGGTCGTGGTGGTCGATCTTGCCCACCCAGCATTCATCCGAAGCGATGTACTTGGGTTGACCTCCGGCCGGGTTCTTGTGCGCGCCGTCGATATAGACAATGGTGTCGCCCACCACCGCGCCTGCATGTCCAAACACCGGCGTACCCGGGATCGGTGTGGCCTGCGACCATTTGTTTTTCTGCGCGTCGTAGAGCTGGACGTCATGCACCGCATCGGTCTTCGACCAACCGCCAACCACGTAGATATAGCGGTCGCGATAAACTCCCACGACAGCATCGTCCACCGGAGTCGGCATGTCCTCGGCGCGGAACCAGCGATCGGTGAGCGGCTCGTACACATTGACGTCGGACAAGGTGGTTTCCCCGCCCTGCGCATCCACCACATAGCCGCCGAAAAGAAAAACGTGCTCGCGGGCTCCGACCGCCGACGCCGCCAGGCGTCCAACTGTTCCGGGCACCGGATGCGCCGCTGCCCATTTTCCGGTTTCAGGATCGAGCATGTAAGCAGCGTTCGAGGTTGCGTCCCAGGTTTTCTTCGCTCCCATTCCCATGAACGAATACAGATACAACGCTCCCCGGCTCTTTACGCTGGCGACGGCATTGTTGGTCAGGGGAACTGGAAGTGGTTCGAACTTCACCGGCTCTTCCGCGAAGACGAACCCACCGAGAACCATCAGGAAGACTAATACGATGCACCGTTTCATCGCTGCCGATTCTAGCAGCAAACCTTGAACCATAGAGGACACGGAGGGCGCTGAGAACCGAAGGAAAACCAATAATTAATGATTAATGATTATGAAACGCCTTGCTCTGTGTCCTCCGTCCTCTGTGGTTGATGTTTCTCGGAATTGCACCCTCACTTGTGAACCATTAGGATTCGGAGCAGTGGCGAAGCCTCGGCTCAAGTTCCGGCGATTGGCAATCTGGCTATGCTTGTTGTGGCTGACTGGTATCACCGGATGGGCGCAATCGCCGAATGCGTCTGTCCAGCAACTGCTCCGCAGCGGGCAGACCGCTCTCGACGCCGACGACTACGCCGGCGCCGCTCATGATTTCGAACGCGCCCGCCAAATTGCACCGGAGAATCTTGAGGCCAATCGTGGACTGGTGCTGAGCTATCTCCAGATGGGACGGCTGCGCGAAGCCATCCAACTCGGCAGCGATGCCGTCGCCCGTTGGCCGCGCGACGCCGAACTTCAGCATTGGCTCGGACTCGCTTATTTCAAAGCGGGGCAGAACGCGCCGGCACTGGCCGCCCTGCAACGGTCTGAAGCCATCGCGAGCGGCAGTTTCGACATTCACTTCGATGTCGCTCTTGTGCTGCTGCAGCAGAGCCAATACGCCCCCGCCGCCGATGAACTGGAGAAGGCCATCAAGCTTCAGCCTTCTGCATGCCCTGGCCCACGTCTTGCTGGGACGGGCCTACCAGAATACGAACCGCACTTTGCAAGCCATCGAGCAGTTTCAGACTGCGTTGCACATCGATCCCACCACGCCGCTCGGGCATTATCATCTGGGATTCGCCTACGCCAGCCTGGGACGCAATCAGGAGGCGATCGCCGAATACCGGAAAGAACTGCGTCCGCTCGCCCGACAATCCGCAGCTTGTCTATCAGCTCGGACATTGCCTGCTCGAAACCGGAGAATTGAAAGACGCGATGTCCCAACTGAAGCGGGCCACTGAACTCGATCCCGGAAACGCGGACGCGGCTTACGATCTGGGCAAGGCATTGCTGCTCGATGGCAATGCCGAAGCCGCCGTCACCGCATTGCAGCGCTCGATCGAACTGAAGCCCGGAGATCCCAGCCCTCACTACCAACTGGCACGCGCCCTGCAGAAGGTCGGGCGAACCGAAGAAGCCCAACAGGAATGGCAACGTTTCGCCGAACTGAAGAAAGCCCAACCGGAAATGGGAGGCATGGCCACGGGCCGACCTCAGTGAGATCAACTTCCCGATTCGTTCATTCGCGGTTCACGCGCTCAGGGTTCGTCGACGGCTGCGTTGATCGTCGCAGTCTTTTTCGTGCTCGTCATCGGCCGGGCACAGGTTCGACCAGCGCAGATCATCCGCCATCACAGCCACTGCCAAGTCCCGTAGCCGCAAGCCCGGTCTCCTTCGCCGACGTCACCCGCGCCGCCGGCATCGACTTCCATCTCACCTGCGGCGGCCCTGAAAAGCGCTACATCATGGAATCGATGTGCGGCGGCGTCGCGGTCTTCGACTACGACAACGATGGCTGGATGGACATCTTTCTGGTCAACGGTTCGACTCTCGAAGACACGCGCTCCGGCAAGTGCCATCCCGGCAAGCTCTATCGCAACAATCATGACGGCACTTTCACCGACGTCAGCGCCAAAGCTGGAATCACGCGTTGCAGCTGGGGATTCGGCGTCGCCGTCGGCGACTACGACAACGACGGATGGGAAGATCTCTACATCACCTATCTCGACGGCGCCGTGCTCTACCACAACAACCACGACGGAACATTCACCGATGTCACCGCGAAAGCCGGAGTGGGAAACGCCGGACGCTGGGGCACCAGCGCGGCCTTTGGCGACTACGACAACGACGGCAATCTCGATCTCTACGTCGCCAACTACGTCGACCTCGATCTCAACCATCTTCCCGAGTTCGGACAAGGTCCCTTCTGCACGTATCGCGGCATTGCGGTGTCCTGCGGTCCGCGCGGACTAAAAGGCGGCCGCGACCGCCTCTATCACAACAACGGCGACGGCACTTTCACCGATGTGACCGAGAAGCTGAACATCGATCCCGACGGCTATTACGGTCTGGGCGTGCTCTGGCTCGACTACGACCAGGACGGCTGCCTCGATCTGTACGTGGCCAACGATTCGTCCCCCAGCCTGCTCTACCACAACGACTGCAAAGGCGGATTCACCGAAGTGGGCGCCGAGGCCGGCGTGGCCTACAGCGCCGACGGACGCGAGCAGGCCGGCATGGGCATCGATTCCGCCGACTACGATCACGACGGCTGGCCCGACATCGTCAAAACCAATTTCTCCGACGACACCAACAACCTCTATCACAACGACCACAACGGCCAGTTCACCGACCTGGCGGGAAGCACCGGGTTTGGCCCGGTCAGCGTTCCCTTCCTCGGCTTCGGGGTGAAGTTTCTCGACTTCGACAACGACGGCTGGCCTGACATCTTCGTCGCCAACGGACACGTCAATCCGCAGGTGGACCAGCATTCCTTCGGCGTGACCTATGCCGAGCGTCCGCTGTTGTTTCGCAATCTCAGGCGACGGAAAGTTTGCCGAGATCGGCCTGGGCGCGGGAGCAGCCTCTGTCCCGGCGCTACGTGGCCCGCGGGACCGCCACCGCCGACTTTCTGAACAACGGCAGCCAGGACCTGCTGATCACAGTTCTGGACGGCTCTCCGGTCACTCCTGCGCAACCAGAAGCCACGAAAGGGACATTGGCTGCGCATCAAAGCCGTGGGAAAGAAATCGAACCGCGACGGCTTCGGCGCCCGGGTCGAAGTTACGGCCGGTGGGCGTTAAGCAAAGCGCGGAGGTCCGGGCCAACAGCAGTTTCGAGTCGGCCAGCGACCCGCGTCTGCACTTCGGCCTGGGAGCAGCCACGCAGGTCGAGTCCATTGTCGTGCGCTGGCCCTCGGGCAGGGTCGACAACATCGGAAAGGAGGCAGCCGATCAGGAACTGGTCGTCGAAGAAGGCAACGGAGTAGTGAGCCGTCGGGGGTCTGAAGCCGCGAGACCCACCTGCCGAAACAGACTCGAAGCCTAAGCGCTCATCAGACATAACAAATTTCCACACCACTGCATCGTTCTCGGCATAGACTCGCTGCACAATATTCCAAATTTTGTAGTGCTGTTGCAAAACGTCTACCGTTCGCCATAGCTGAACCCATTCAGTTACCCGTAAACCATTGACATAACTATACGAACGCTTTGGAGAACGACGTGCGATTACCAGAGTAATCATTCAGTGGGGCGGATTACGTGTTTTTGTCCGTACCGCAAGCGTTTAGCTCTGATAAATCAATAAGTTAGACAACACAGACCAAGACAGTTCGTGTTGTTGAGCTTCATGCTACGTTGGCTCTGGTCCCGATGCCCGAGCTTCTGATGGACTCAGGGCCCCGGGTTCCATTGTTCCGCTGAAAAAACATCTTGCAAGGTACGAAAGAGGGTAGGTCAATGAAGAAATTGCAATTCTTCCTGTTGTCTGTTGTCGCTGCTGGCGTTGTCGTTGAGCGCGTTCGCGCAGATCCAGAATGGTCAGTTCACCGGAACCGTCACCGACCCGTCGGGTGCGGCCATTGCGAATGCCAAGGTCACGGTGACCAACGTCGGCACCAATTTCTCGGTCACCACCACTACTGGTCCGACCGGCCTTTATAAGTTCAATGAATTGCCGGTCGGAACCTACCAGATCACGGCCGAGGCGCAGGGCTTCAAGACCATCACGAACAAGGGCCTCGTGCTCAACGCCGGAACCATCCAGCGCGCCGACTTCAACATGCAACTGGGCCAGACTCGCGAAGTCATCGAAGTCACCGGCGAAGCGGCTGCGGTGAACACGGAAGACTCGAAGCTGGCCAACACCGTTGCCGTCTCCCAGGTGGCGAACCTCCCGCTGAATGGCCGTAACGTTTACGACCTGATCCAGCTGGCGCCCGGCGCGGTCAATGTGCGCGGAGTGGTGTCGCGAGAACGGCGCCAACACCGTGGTCAATGGTTTGCGCGAAGACTTCAACGGCTTCCTGATCAACGGCTCCTCCAACAAGGGGTTGAGCGGTGGCGCAGTGAACCAGCCGATTGAAGACACGGTCCAGGAATTTCAGGAGCTGACCCTGAACATGTCGGCGCAATACGGCAACAGCGCCGGCTCCGTGACCAATCTGATCACCAAATCAGGGACCAACCAGTATCACGGCAGCGGCTGGTACTTCGGCCGGAATGACTTCTTCGACGCCAACAACTTCTTCGCCAACCAGACCGGGACGCCGCGGCAGGCGCTGCGCTTCAACCAGTTCGGCGGAACCTTCGGCGGCGCGCTCATCAAGGACAAGCTGTTTTTCTTCCTGTCCTACCAGGACAGCCGCTTCACCGAGTCTCAACCGCCCACCACGGTCACGGCGGAGTCTCCGGAATTCCGGCAAGCCGTCATTGCGGGCTGCCGAATTCAACCGCCGCGCTTGCTGTACAAGAACTTCGCGCCGACCGCAGCTGGACATGATCGCGGTCGATCATGGAAACTTACTACGGCGGCCACACGTGCTGCGGAGTCCACTCTTTCCGGATATCTGTGCCCGGACAACTCGAATGCGCTGATCGCCGGCAGAATGGCTGCCGTCATTGGAGTTACCGCGGAAGATCAGGCGGCAATGGCCACGGCCGGTTGCGGTGCAATCCCTGGTCTTCAAGCAGGTACTTTTGCCCGCACCGGAGTGCCATTCCAACTCAACACCATCGCGATCAGCGGTTCTCAGAATCAGAACAATACGGCGCCGGCAACCTGTACAACGGACGGGAAGCCTCCGGACGCATTCGATTACAACATCTCTGCCAAGGATCGGCTGTTCGCGCAGTTTGCCTGGAACCGCTTGCCGGACAGGTTCGGATTCCCCAACACACAGCAACAGCAATGGCCGGGGAGCGGCTTTCCTGAATCCGGTCCTCATCCGAAATCCCAACGGCCAGATCAGTCTTATCCACACCTTTAGCCCGTCGGTGCTGAACGAATTCCGGGCGGGATACGCGTTGAACGTGAGTCCTGACGTCAGTACCGCACTGCCCGGCGTTCCTGATATCCGTTTCGACGACGGTTCCATGGGCTTCGGTTCTTACTCCGGATATCCCGCAGACCTTCCACGAGAATATCTACAGCTATTCCGACATGGTTTCGATTTCGCACGGCAAGCACAACATGAAGGTGGGAGTTGATTTCCGCCGGAATATCGAAAACAGCGAGTTCAGCGTGGCTCGTCCGTCGTACTACTTCACCGACTCCCTGTTCTTCGCCGCCGATTCGCCCTACACCATGTCGGCGGGCGTGGACCCCGGAATCCTGACCAATCAGCCCGGCCACCTGGCCAGCAACGTCCGCCACTGGCGGAACCTGGAAATGGGAGCATTCTTCCAGGACGACTGGAAGGTTACCCGCCGCCTGACCCTCAATCTGGGTATGCGCTACGATCTCTACGGCCGTCACACCGAACTGAACAATCAGGTCACCACGTTTATCAAGGGACCGGGCAGCAGCTTTATCGACAACATCACCACCGGCGCCGGTCAGATCAAGGATGCCAGCGTGCCCTGCACCGATCCGCAAGCTCAGCTGGCAGGCGTGTGCGGTCCAGGAGGGTTCACCACCGCCAAGAGTCTGGGCGCGGGTGACCACAATAACTGCGGGCCTCGCGTAGGTTTTGCCTGGGACGTATTCGGAGACGCCAAGACTTCGTTGCGTGGCGGCTTCGGTGTGTCCTACGAAGGGACGCTGTACAACCCGCTCTCCAACTCGCGCTGGAACCTGCCGTACTACTCGTTTAACGCGGCCACCAATTTCCTGGCGGGCGACGTGAACACGGTGATTTACGGGCCCTACACCTGCACCCCGACTTGCCAACCGGATACGACAGCCGACACCCACATTCTACCGGTCCGCCCACCAACCCGAACCAGGGCACGGGCGCGCAAGCCGTCGGCAATCTGACTGGTTGGGACTCCGCCAATCCCAATCTGGCCACCCTTACCGGAATCGTGTTCCCGGAAGGCATTCGCGATCCCTACGTCTACAACTACTACCTGGGCGTGCAGCGCGAACTGATGCCCAAGCTGACTCTCGAAGCCAACTACGTTGGCACCACAGGACACAAGCTGTTCCGTGCCCAGAACGTGAACCGTATTCCCGGTGAGCGGCTGCCCGAGGGCGATTGCATGACCGACAATCTGGGCCGCAGACTGTGCAGCCAGATCGACACCGTCAATACCCCGGGCAACGCCGTGGGACGCCTGAATCCAAACTTTGGCACCTTGCGGGTGTGGGCGAACCAGGTGAACTCCAACTACAACGCGCTGCAACTTATCGCTGAAGAAGCAGGCCAGCCACGGAATGGCGTTTAACGTCAACTACACCTGGAGTCATGCCATCGACGACGGGTCCACCTGGCACAGCGGCTCCACCAGTTCCAACGGCGCTGGCGGCGGCGATGGCTACACCACCGACGTCTTGCTTCCCGGCCTCGACCGCGGCAACTCGATTTTCGACATCCGGCAGCGCCTGGTTGCGAACTATATCTTCGAGCTTCCCTTCTACAAGTCGCAGGAAGGCATCCTGGGACACATTCTCGGCGGCTGGCAGTACAACGGGATTGTCTCCTGGCAAACCGGCGCGCACTGGGAGCCCTGGACCTTCACCAACGGCGGAGATCCCGTCGGCAGCATCGGAGTGTTCACTGGCCCGAATACTTTCGTGCCCGGATGCACGCAGGCCCAGATCGACAGCAAGGTCTGCGTGAACGCCGGCGGCGACTACAACCTGGACGGTATTCGCAACGACCGGCCGAACGCTTCCGCCAACCACTTCACTCCGAGCCACGATCAGTGGGCAAACGGCTGGGGTTCGGGCTTCCAGTTAGCTCCGAACACAGACGACGCGAGCAGCTTGAGCAGCGCGAATGGCTTGTTCAGCGTGCCTTGCCTGGGTTGCAACGGAAACCTGGCACGGAACAGCTTCGTTGGCCCGAGCTACATATCCTGGGAAACGTCGCTGTTCAAGACCATCCGGATCACAGAGCGGGTAAAAATGGAATTCCGTGCGGAAGCATTCAACGTGCTGAACCACACCAACTTCCAACTTGCCCGGAGCGGGCGGAGCAACCAACAACCGGACGAACTCTGGCAGCTTTGGTCAGGCGGGCGGCACCTTCAATCCGCGCAACCTGCAGTTCGGTTTGAAGCTCGCTTTCTAACCAGCTCGACGAACCGAACGGGGTCTGTTCCGCCAACACGGGACAGACCCCGTTCTTATTTTGGCCGGGCTCTATGCACAAACTCTTCAACGCCCGATGTCACCTCTCGCTGGTCTTACCCAGTCTTGCTTTGCTTTTGTCGTGCTCCACGCCGGCTCTAGCCCAATTGAATTCTGGCAGCATCGTGGGGCAGGTGCGCGTAACCCCGGGAACTGACCTTCCCAAACCTGTTCTTATCAATCTGGAAAGCAGAGGATCGGTCGTCAACACCGTCTACACCGACGGCGAAGGCCGATTTGGCTTCAACGGTCTGGTCGGCAACATCTACCACATCAAGATCGACGACGACACCTACTTGCCCGCGAATGAAACCGTCATGATCGATGGAAAGACGAAGCCCGTAGCCATGGTCAGCATTCTCCTGCAGCCCAGAAACCCAGAACGGATCAGATTCAGCGTACGGTGACGGGAGGCAATCCCCATCTGACCAGCTCCGTGGATCTGGCGAAGCTGTTTCCTCCGCGCGCGATCAAGGAGTTCGATGCTGGTGTGAAAGCGGACGCACATCACGAACCCGATGACGCAATCAAACACTACGAAAAAGCTCTGAAGATCGCTCCCGACTTTTATCCCGCCTGCAACAATCTCGGTACCGCCTACCTGAACAAAGGACTCTATGACGCCGCCGAAGGACAGTTTCAGCATGCCATCCGCTTGAACTCCAACGATGCCGCCGCATATTTCAACCTGGGCAACCTGTATTACGTGACCCACCACAATGATGAAGCATTAAACTGGGTCAATCAGGGCTTGAGCAAGGAGCCCTCCTCCGCGTTCGGTCACTTCCTCAAAGGCTCTCTGGCATCTGCAACCGGAGACTACCTGCTGGCCGAAAAAGAGTTGCAGCGATCTTTGGAACTGGATCCCAAGCTATCCAAGGCCCATCTCGCTCTGGTAAATCTTTTCATGCGGCAGAAGCGCAACCCGGAAGCCGCGGACGAACTGAGAAGCTTTCTAAAACTTTCTCCAGACGATGCCATGGCCCCCAAAGCCCGTGAAGTTCTAAAGAAACTCGAGAATAGCTCGCGCAAGAATTGAGAAGCAGCACAGATTAAGACTCTGCACGCGGACGGCAGGCCGTCGTATTAAGGCCGCGCAAACTGACAAAACTTCTGGTCCTGCCGGCAGGCTTCCTGATATTCCTGGCGCGCCTTCTGGGGATTGTTCGACCGCTGATAGGCGAACCCTAGATTAAGATGGGCTTCAGCGAGATTGGGATTTAGTTTTAGAGCGTGCTTGTAGTTTTCAATCGCCTTCGGCAGTTGTCCCGTGCGGCTCAGTGAAATGCCGAGAAAATTGTAGAGAGGCGCATCGTCGAGTCCCAACTCGGCGGCTACGGCCAGATGCTTCGCGGCTTCCGCGTAGTTCTGCTGCTGAAATTGCAGCATGCCGAGGTCCCGTCGCAATGAAGCAAAGTTCGGCTGGATCGAAACCGCTCGTTCCATATCGGAGATGGCTGCGGCCTTGTCGGTTTTTGACTCGATGAATCCGCGCTCGTACCAGGCCCGGTAATTCTGCGGATTAAACTTGAGCGCCTTGTCCAACCATGCCTTGGCCTCGTCGAGCCTGCCCAGGTTTAACAGAGCGCGAGCCAGTGCCGCCATGGCTTGATCGAAGTTGGGATTCAATTCCAGACATTTTTGCAGCTCGCTCGCTGCCTCGTCCCAGTCCCGGCGGCGAAGCGCGTTTTCACCCAGCATAAACGACACAACATACATCGCTGGATCGCTCTCACGAACTTTCGCGAGCAGCGTCTTGCCGCGATCGATGTCGCCGCCCTGAAATGCGTCCGCAGCTTCGAGGATCGCGTTGAATTCCCACAACTTGTTTTTGGGATCGGGCAGGCCTGCCGCCAACGCCTCGGGAGAAACCGGCGAGCGGTAGGCGACGTAGCCCAGAGCGCGCAGTTTCTCCAGCGCATCGGGACTCAGTCCTGAAGTCCCGGAACCTCCGGCTTTGAAAGGATTCTGCCGCAGCAGCGATTGCAGTTTGTCTTGCAGCACGGCGACTGTCGCCGTCTGTTGCGAAGCCAGATTGTTTTTTTCCTGCGGGATCGGCGATCACATCGTAAAGTTCCGGGGCCGGCGCTTCGATGTAGTGGTAGCGGCTGGTCTGCAGCGCGTGCAGCGGACTCCATCCAAACGAACTGAAGGCATAGAAACTTTCGCTGTAGGCTGCACTCTCAGTGGACGCCCTTTCGCTGAAAAGACTGGGAGACGGAAACTGCTTCTGAATGTCATCCTTCATGCCGGCCAGCCGAGTCAGAGTAGGACGCCACCGCGACCGTTTCCACCGGACCGGCCACCCGGCCAGGCCGAAGTCCGCTTCCAGCGGGCGGTTTCACGATCAGCGGAATGTGAGTAGTCGAGTTGTAGACGAAGAATCCATGCTCTTTTTCGCCGTGCTCGCCGAGCGATTCTCCGTGATCGCTGAGCAGGACAATCGCAGTGCCGTTGTAAAGCTGGTTCTGTTTCAGCCAGGCGATCAGGCGTCCCAGTTCGTGATCGGCATACGCGATTTCGCCGTCATAAGGATGTGTCTTGTACTCGGTGCGAAAAGGTTCCGGTGGATCGTACGGGCTATGCGGATCGTACAAATGCAGCCAGAAGAAAAACGGGCGGCGTGGAGTTTTCTGCAGCCACGCCATCGCACGCGTGACACTCTCACCGGCTTTGCGGTCCACCAGTCCGATATCTTTTTGGCGAAAAGTTTCAGCCGAGAATGCGTCGTCGTAAAAATCGAAGCCACGCGCCAGCCCCCAACTGCGATCCAGAACAAACGCGCTCACCACCGCGCCAGTAGCGTAGCCCTGCTGCTTGAAAACTTGGGCAACCGAGCGAAAGCGTTCATCGAGAGGCTGTCCGGTAAAATCCTGCACACCATTCTGAAACGGATACGTGCCGGTCAGAATCGCGGCATGCGACGGCCAGGTCAGCGGAACTTGCGAGATGGCGCGCTCGAAGACAATGCCGTCGTGCGCCAGTCCGTCCAGAGTCGGGGTCTTGATATCCGGTCGCGCCGTAGCAGCCAAGGTGATCGGCGCGGACGGTGTCGATCGTGATCAGAATGACATTGGGACGTGGACGGCGAGGAGGAACTGTTGCCGCCTGAACACACGGAAGCAAAACCGCCAGCAGCCGCCACAAATTGGAGAATGCGTTTCAAGAGAAATCCTGGTACGGATGCAACTACTGCGGACGCGCCTGCTGCGCCTTCTGCATTTCTTCGTCGGCCTCGTCGTTCAAACCTTTTTCGGATAGTGCTTTCGCCAGTGCCGCGTGGTTCGCCGGGTCCTGCGGAGCCAACTCCGCCGCGCGGCGCAGCTCGGTGAGCGCATCGTCCATCTGCCCCTGGTACAGCAGCACTTCGCCCAAGGCGCGATGCCCGGCAGCATAGTCGGGCGAGATCGTCACCGAAGAACGAAATGCGGCCGCGGCTTCGGTCATCATCTGCTTCTGCACATAAGCAGCTCCGAGATTGTAAGCCGCCGAGAAATTACTCGGATCCAGTTCCAGAGTTCGTTTCAGAGTCTCAATCGCATGATCGAAGTCGCCCGTACGGGCATACGCCAGTCCCAGTTGAAAACTTGCCAGAGCATAATCGGGACTCAGTTGCATGACGCGCTGCAGATGCTCCACTGACTTGGGAAATTCGCGCATGCGATAGTAGTTCAGTCCCAGAAGATAATGCACTGGCACGGAATCGGGATCGCTCTTCAACGCCTGATTAAATTTCTCGGTCGATTCGGCGTATTCGCCGTGCTGGCTTTCGGCGATCGCGTCGGAAATCAGTTCGTAAGTCTGCAATGCGGTCCTTGGGATCGGGCAAGGCGCGATCGGTAATCGTCGGACTGCCGCCACCAGAGAAACCGGCATAGCCCAGCGATTTCAGCCGCTCCATCAGCGCGGGATCGAGGCCGGTCTTCTCCGCCAGTTCGGGGCCGGCGCTGTACTGCTGAATCAGTTTGGTCAGCTGGGCACGCATCTCCTCGCGCCACGGCTTTCTTGTCGCCAAACAGATTGCTGGTTTCGCCGGGATCTTTGGTCAGGTCGTAGAGCTCGGGCTTGGGCGCGTCGATGAAGTGATAATTCGTCAGTCTCGACTCCGCGCAGTTCGCTCCAGTTGAAGTGCAGGCGAGGCAGAAAGGTTTCGGCGTAGAGGTTGCGGGCTCGCCCGGCTCTTTTGTCCGGATCAGAGGAAGCAGGTTGTGACCTTGCACTTGCGCGGGAACATCCAGCTTCAACGCCTGCAGCACTGTCGGCATCAGGTCGGCAAGACTCACCAGGTCAGGCACGACTCGCGGAGACTGCTGCGCCCGGCAGATGAATGATGAACGGCACGTGCAGCGTGGCGTTGTAGATGAAGAAGCCGTGAGTATTTTTCGCCGTGCTCTCCCAGGCTCTCGCCGTGATCTCCGCTGAGCACGATCAGCGTATTCGCGTACAAGCCCTTGGCTTTCAGAAAGTGAATCAGGCGCCCGACCTGCGAATCCGCGAAAGCAATTTCTCCGTCGTAAGGACGGTCCTTGTATTCGGCGGCATACGGAGCCGGCGGATGATACGGATAGTGCGGATCGTACAGGTGCATCCACAGGAAGAACTTCTTCTGATAATTCTTGCCGAGCCAGTCCAGCGCCACATCGGCCACCAGGTTGCCGGGACGCTCCATTTCTTCGAGATTCGATTCCTGCAGGCGGTTGAAATCGAAGTGGTCGTAGTAGAAATCGAATCCGCGATTCAGCCCGAAGCGCGAATCGAGCACTGCCGAGCCGATCACGGCGCCGGTCGCGTATCCATGTTCCTTAAGCACGGAAGCCAGGGTGGGCTGGCCCGGGCCCAGCTTGTTGGCGGCAAAATCGTGCATGCCGCTCAGCATCGGATAAGTCCCGGTAAACATCACGGTGTGCGACGGCAGCGTGACCGGCACCGCAGTGTAGGCGCGCTCAAAGCGCGCACCGTCGGCCGCGAGCGCGTCGATGTTGGGAGTGTGAATCTGTTTGTAGCCGTAGCAGCCGAGGTGGTCGGCGCGCAGCGTGTCGATGGTGATCACGACCACGTTGGGGGAAAGGTTGCCTGCTGCCTTTGCGGCAGGCACCGATACCAGCAAACCAGCGATCAACACCAATACAAGGCACCGGCAGGAAGACATGGGGTACCGAAAAAACTATACGCTAGTGCGCAGGCGCCATTCAGCTCAAGCAGGAAGCCTGGGCGAGCTGTGTGTTAAGAAGCGGTTTGATGTCCATGGTTATATCCGAGAAACGGACAGGCGGTGCGATCATAGCGAACGCATTTCGTCGAGGCAGCGTTTCGCCGCAGGCCAGTAGGCCTTCGGCAAGGGCTTCTGTACCAGCATGTGCCAACTGGCGCGAATCGAGTGCTTTGTTTTTTCTCCTAGTCGGCACCCGGCGCTCGCATCGACGCTGAAAACAGAACACTTAGTGGCTTTGTTTCGCAAAATCCCAGCCTACTTTTGACACGCCTGCACGGCAGACGATTCACCGGATCGCGCCTCGTCGCAAATCCGCTTAGGACTCTGCCGCACGGTTGCCGCGCCCTAGTCTCATCTCTCGCTCAACAGCGGAACGCTATCATCTTACAGCTTCAATCCACATGTAATCATCCATAGGTCCAGAGCCTGCCCAAACAACTTGATCACCTGCCTGTGCTCCTCTAAAAAGACCTTGAACCGTCGTCTATTTGCAGGGGAATCAGGAGGCAAGTTCGGCAGGAATGGCTGACCAGAAAAGGCTTCGTCGATTCTTTCGGCGAGGCGCTCGATACGCCCGAACAAGCGCAACAGGTGAATTCGCGGCGTCTCTAGATCTTCGAACCCCTTCAGATGAAACTCGGGAATGAGAGGCTCATCGACTACAGAGGGCGTAGAGGTCGTGTTCAGGTGCGAGTGCTCCCTTAACTCCTCCGGATCGTGGTCCGTGGACATGGATGTGCCTCCCGTTCGAAGAAATTGGTTTTGTCGAGGTCAGCCGAACCGTTTTGATCATGCCGCTCACGCTGGATATTGCGAAGGGTCCCAATCGCGCGATACAGGTCTCGTTTCACCATTGCTCCGTAGCGAAGGATACTATCCATCGACGTGTTGAGTTTCGCCTCGACCTGCACATGGCCACTCTTGTCGCTCTTGTCATCCCTGTTCATTTCCTCGTGCTCGGAACTTCTAGTGCCGGTCCGAATGACCAACTCCTGGCAATCCCACCCGAGTCGAGCTGCAGAACCTGAACCATCACCGCGTGTAAACAATGGGAGTTGCTCTTCGTCGTAATTTTCGGCCAGTGCGCGCACGATTGCTTGTGCCGCGTTGCGCCGATTGGCGAGCGCCTGCATATCCCAGGCGTTCAGGAGCCGCAATTTCCAGAAGCAGACGGCGATTTCCTCGACCAGCGCCAGCTCTGTCCTGCCACGAGGGTTGTACTCGTCCTCCAAGTCAAGCGCCAATCTATCGTAGTCGGCCCGTTCTTCTTCGCTCTGAAATGCCAAGTTCTTCGCGAGCAGGCGATGTTTCCCTGCATTGTCTCTGACAGCGGCTACGCTCCGCGGTCCGGTTGATTTCGTCGCATTCCCGCGATTAGCGGCGACTACCTTGTCAGTCACGGTTTTTTTGACCTTCATATGGATGCCTCCTGGACTCGGCGAGTCGGGGCGCACGAGATCGCTGGTGCCCGCACCGATTGCGCCTGTGCACTTGAGCACAAAGGCAAAGTGCGCCTTTATTCTTTACGGGGTACCACTTTACTGACAGGTTCTGAAAGATGGATACCGAGACAATCCGCTACTGGATTCTGAGAGGATGGATACTATTCCAGATAATACATGATAATACATCCAGTGCTGTTCGCAACGTGAAACAAACGTAGCCGAAAATGCGATGCACCGTCAAGGATAGTTTCCGCAATGGCGTCAGCCACTTACCGAGCTCGCTTTCGGCCCCTGCCACATAATCATCCCGATTGCTGACCGTCTCCTTCAACTTCGCCCGCCCTGGGGTTCGAATCGTGTTTCGCGGGCGCTGTTTTTTCGCTCCGCTTCGCCGAATTCGATAGCCGTCCCGGCCGGTGCGGATGAAATTGCAGCCCTCACCAAGAGTTGGCCGGTTGCCCTCCAGGACGACATTGGCTGCGCTCGATCGGCCAAACAAATCAGAGCTTCGATCGACCGGTTCATCTCGCATTTGAACTCCAGCCTATGTGCAAGAGGCGAATTTGGCCTTCAAATTATTCAACGACAAATCTGCGTCTTCGCTGGGCCGTCGGGCAATCGCCAGCCGCCTGACGGCGGTGTCTCACACACACGAGCTTAATCTTCGTTGCTCGTTTGCCTGGCTCTGACTTTGTCCCATCTTGCCTTGACCGCTTTTCGCGCAATCTCTTTCCTTCGTTCAGCGGTCAGTCGTTCGGCCCGAATCTTGCCTCCCTTTGAGCCACCCAGCTTGCCCAATGCGACAGCGTTAGGATTCTTCTTCTTCGACATAAGGTCAATTCGAACTTAAGTCCTCTCGCTGCGGAAAGCAATATCCTGCGAGGGTCTTGACCTATACTTAGGCGCCTATGTATACTACTTAGGCGCTCAAAGTATAGGAGGAGACATGAAGAGAGGACACGACGTGCGATGCAACCTGCGCTGGGCGCGGAAGTTGTGGGCCGGGATTTCGCCGATAGGCTTCGTTGCTCTGAGACAGATTTCGGAGCTTTATAAATTCTCTGTTCCTCTTGGCGATGTCTTGTTTCTCGAGGGCAGATGGTATGTCACCCACGTGGGCTTGGTGCGTCTGGCGCACCGGAAGTCTTGCGCCGGTATCCGCGCCCAGATCGTTCGCGAGTTGTGCGATGTAACCACTTCAAGATGGGCGTTCAAAGCCACCGTTTACACGCATCAAGGCTGCAAGGGCTTCGTCGGCTACGGCGATGCCGATCCCTCCAATGTCTCTCCCCTGGTCCACGGCGCCGAGATGCGGGTGGCCGAGACCCGGGCGGTCAACCGGGCCCTGCGCAAGGCCTACGGCATCGGCATCTGCTCGGTCGAGGAGATCGGCTCGTTCGCCGAACCGGCCCCATCCTCCCGGGAGTCGAAGAAGCTTCCACCTCAGCCGGTCAATGGGAAGAACGGAAACTACGGCGGCCCCAAGGTCCGCGACCGCCTCTGCCAGCTGATCCGCCAGCACCAACTCGATGCCAACCTCGTCAAGTCCTACGCCGTCGATTTCTGCGGTACCAAGACCCTCCGCGAAGCCACCCGCGAGCAGGTCGAAGGCTTCGTCGCCCACCTGGCCGACTGGGCCGAGAAAGACCGCAATGCCCTGCTCTGCCAGCTCAACAGCTATCCCGGAAACAAGGAAGGTGCAGCATGAGGCGCTATTTCGAGTCTCTCCGCCCGGCGGATGTGTCGGCCATTCACTCGGTTCCGGACGGGATCTTCCTGGTCCGGGTGGATCGGGCCCAGTATCGCTGGCACAAGCAGAAGCCTTATTACGAGATCCGCTTCGCCGTCCTCAAGCCCAAGCACCTGACCGGGTGTTTCATGACCGGCCGCCTCTACTGCACGCCGAAGGCCATGTGGAAGCTGAGCTGGTTCCTGCGCGACTTCGGCTACGACGCCGAGTTGCTGGGAAAGAATGAGATCGACGACAAGGCCCTGATCGATCTGTGGGGCGTGGTCAAGGTCAGCGAAGTCACGGTGCACGGCATTTCGGTCCTCAACTTCGACGGCTTTGCGCCGGCGGCCCGGTGGGAAGAGCTCTCGGTCTTCACCGACCAGGATCCTCGTGGGTCGGAGGTGTCCTCATGACCTACAGCTATACCCAGATCAGCCAGTATCTGTCCTGCCCGCGCCGCTACAAGCATCGCTACCTCGATGGCTGGAAAGAGAAGGACACCCGGGCAGCCATGCTGTTTGGCCGGGCATTCGAGCAGGCTGTGGCTGCCTACTTCCAGCGGCAGGATGCCGCCGCGGTGCTCTACCGGGAATGGGCTACCTACCGGGACAGCGGTCTCCACTATTCCGAGCGGGACAGCTGGGACCGCATGCTGCAGTCGGGCGTGCAGCTGCTCGATCGCTTCGCCCAGGACGATCGGATTCGCATCCGCCAGCCTCGGCGCAACTTGCAGGTCAAATTCACCAAGTCTTTGGCCGGACAGAACGACTTCGTGGCCTACGTGGATGCCATCGGAGAGCTCGACGGCACTCGCTGCCTGCTGGAGTGGAAGACCACCGCCAGCCGCTACCCGGAAGAACCAGCCGGATTGCTGGCTCTCGATCCGCAGCTGGTTTGCTACTCCTGGGTCACCGGTATCGCCGACGTCGCCCAGGTGGTGTTTGTCCGCAAGCGACTGGTCGAGATTCAGTATTTCCGGACCATCATCAGCGACGAACAGCGCGAAGAGTTCGGCCATCTGGTCCAGGATTCGATCCGACGGATCGAAGCGGCCGAGTTCCTGCCGCACAGCGGCATCCGCTTTCCCCAGAACCCCTGCACCAGCTGTCCCTACATCGGACTCTGTCTGGGACGGCCGGATCTGACCGAAGCGGCGCTGGTACGGCGCCCAGGAGCAGACGACCTTGGTTGGCTTGACGAGCTTACGTACTAGGATTCCGCCCATGTTGCCCAAGCTCAATCGCAAACGGGCTCTGTTCGTTCTGACCAAGATCGACGAGATCCTGGCCTGGGAGCGAAGGTCTGAAGCCGAGCGGGACACCCGGTTCGTGGAACTGGGACGATATCTGTGTGAAGTGCGGGCGGGGCAGTACTGGCGGCTGGAGAAACTGAAGTCCTTTGACGAGTTTCTGGCGAGGCGGTTTCCGGAGTCGAGGCGGAAGGCGTACTACCTCATGTCGATCCATGAGCACCTGCCACCGCAGGCCAGAAAGGAACTGAAGGAAGTGGGATGGACGAAGGGACTGGAGTTGGCGAAAGTGGCCAGGAGGGATGGGCAGGAGTTCGATTGTGCAACCTGGCTGCACAAGGCGCGCTCACTGCCGAAGGATCAGTTCAAGCGGGAGGTGGAGAAGGAACTGACCGGGCGGGAATCGGAACCGTGGGAGATTATCTACTTCAAGCTGTACAAGACCCAGATTCCGGTGGTCGAGCAGGCGATTGAGACGGCAGCTTTGATGCTGGGCACGGACAAGTCGCGAGGCTACTGCCTGGAGATGATCTGCGCGGACTTCCTGGCGGGAGCGAACCTCGAAAATGAGGACCCAACGGTGCTCCTGCAGTCCATGTCACGGTTCTTCAAATTCCTGCCTGGCGAACAACGGCAGGCTTTTCTGCACGAAGTGACCGAGAAGGCTTCGTGAACCGGATTCTACCCAAACAGCCTCGCCTGCGGCTTGATCCCGAGTTGTACGAACGACTCCGGGAGCAGGTGCTACGCCGCGATGGCTGGAGATGCCAATGCTGCGGGAGCAGATCGAATCTGGAGGTTCACCACAAGGAATTTCGTAGCCAGGGCGGCGATGATTCCGAGGAGAACCTGATCACGCTGTGCGCAGGATGCCATTCACTTGCACATCGGCAGAATTAAGGTGCCAACCCAAGCCGTAGCAATTGCGCTTGGTTATTCCAGATTTTCTGGAACCCAAATATACGGCAAAACCTTGGACCGGGTTTTTGTTGGCCTTGGAAGCGAAACGCTTTCTATGAGGAACTTGATCGTGAGCCAACAGCACGCGTTTGCGGCGGATCGGCTATGCTAGGCTGAATTTGATGAAGCTTTCTCTCATCCTGCTTGGCAGCTTACTGGCCGCAACAACAAGTCTTGCCAGCGAATGGAAGGCGTCCCAGCCCGACGTTTTCCTGGTCACCATCGACACCCTGCGCGCTGACCACGTGCACTGCTACGGCTACGAGCTCATCCAGACGCCTGCACTCGATAGTCTGGCCAAGGACGGCATTCGCTTCACCCAGGCCTTCACGCCCAGCCCGATCACGAATACCTCGCACACCACCATCCTGACCGGACTGCTGCCGAGCACACATGGCGTCACTGATTTTGCTGTGCCTCTGGCGCCGACCCATCCCACGCTGGCGGAGTTGTTGAAGAAGAGCGGCTATCATACAGCCGCATTCATCGGCGCCGTCATTCTCGACAGCAAGACCTTGGCTCCGGGCCTCGATCGCGGATTCGACTTCTACGACAACTTTCCCGCTCAGTCACAAACAAAATCGCGCTGGGGACGAGTCGAGCGCCGCGGGGCAGACGTCGTCCAGCACGCGCAAAGCTGGATGACAGCGCATCCGGCAGGTTCACATTTCGTTTGGATCCATCTTTACGATCCGCACGATCCGTACGAGCCACCTCCGCCCTTCTCGCAGACCTACAAAGACCGTCTCTACGACGGAGAAATCGCCTATGCAGATTCAGTACTCGCTGGATTTATTGGTTATCTAAAAAAGACGGGCCGTTATGACAATGCCCTGATCGTTGTTGTCGGTGATCACGGTGAAGGACTAGGTGAACACAGCGAAGAATCTCACGGAATTTTTCTATACGACTCCACCACCCACGTGCCTCTGATCGTAAAACCTCCAGCGAAGCTGCCATCCAACGGTCATCCCGATCAAGTCGTCAACACGCAGGTTCGGACTCTCGACATTCTGCCTACCGTGATCGACTGGCTGCACATCGCGCCACCAGAGCGTCTTGATGGAGAGTCGCTTAAAACACTTTTGGATGGTTCAGGAGAAGGAAAAGACCGTGTCGCGATTGGCGAGACTGACTATCCGTTGCGCTTCGGATGGGCATCATTGCGATCCGTTCGCGCGGAAGGGTTCAAGTTCATCGAGGCACCTCGTCCAGAGTTGTACGATCTGAAGGCCGATCCCAAAGAAGGAAACAATCGCTACCAGCAGTCAGACACAATGGTGCAGAAATTTCGTGGGACGTTGGCCGCAATCAAGAGCGACGCAACTGCGCCGCCTTCAAACTTGCCCGATCCGAAGGACAAAATAGAAGAGCAGAACCTGTTACACGTCGCAATGATGGCGTCGGAGGACAATCGCACCGACGAGGCGCGGCGCGCGCTGGAAAAAGTTCTGCAACTCGATGCGAAGTCTCCGACGGCTTTGCGGCAACTGGGCGAATTGGAGCTTCAAGCGGGAGACTTCGCTAAGGCCGCCGAGCATCTGAAGCAAGCCCGGGAAGTCCGTCCCGAGGACTCGACCGCCGCCTTCTATGAAGGCCAGGCACGAGAAAAAACAGGCGACTTTGCAGGGGCGCGTGACGCGCTGGAAGCCAGCCTGAAACTTACTCCAGGACAGTTCCCCGCCCGGTTGCTGCTAGGCCAGGTTTACCTCAGCCTTAAAGACCCCAAGAATGCCGAAGACCAGTTTGAGGCAGCTCTTCTTATCGATCCCAAGAATACGGATGCACAAAAGGGTTTAGTCGTAGCGCAGAAGCTGCAGAAGTCCGAGCGTTGAGAGTTGAGGCAGGCCCAGGAGAGCCCATGGTTGAAGAGAAGATTAAGATTCCTGCCTCTGCCGGAACTGCCGAAGGTGTCGTTTATTCTACGGGGAAAGAGGGCCGTCGTGGGATATTGCTTCAGCGGCAAGGTGGCGTTGTTAACTGCCTATTCCCGTCCAGACAAGATCGCAGCGGCAGCTTCCTTCCACGCCGGCGGCCTTGCGACAGATGCGCCGAACAGTCCTCATCTCGTTTTGGGACCATCCCTAACTGCCAGACTTTATTTCGGACACGCGATTAATGACAAAGGCATGCCAGCCGAAGCAATCGAGAGGCTTAATCAGGCCCTCACAACCTGGGGCGGCAAATATGAAAGTGAAGTTTACGAAGGCGCTTTCCATGGCTGGACTGTCCCCGACAGTCCGGTCTATAACCAGCCGCAAGCCGAAACTGCGTTTGAGAAACTCACACAGCTCTTCGCCGAGACGATAGCGTAGCGCCGGTTGTCCCGAACGTAGCGCCGGGGCATGCTGCCCGCCGCGAATGAACTATTGAATTCACGTTCGTCGTGAAACTGCCAGCACAGAAATACTTTATGGTGGGCGGGACGCCCACCCGACAGCCGGCGGGACGCCGGCGCTACCAAGATCTAATCCTTCACGATCTTCTCTACCTGCCTGATGTGATTCAGGTCGTGCCCTGCAATCAGCCGGACCAGGTGCTCCACGGTTTCCCGGCCGCGCTCCTGGTGCTCGCCGTAGTTTTTCCAGAGACGACTGGAGACCGAGCCCAAGAGCCGCAGATTGCTTTCGCGCAGCGTGCGAAAAGTTTCCAGTGAAGTTTTCGAATCGCTGGCGCCGTAGTTGAAGGTCTCAGCCCAGGCGTCCTGATCGAAGGCTTGAATGGGCGTGCCGTTGGAGGCAAGAATAAGACGCAAGCGGTAACCGATGACCAGTTCCGCGTCAGCCATATGGGCCAGGATTTCGGCAATCGACCATTTACCCGGTTCCGGCCGGCGTGTCAGCTGTTTCTTGCTCAGTCCCTTGATCAGCGCAGTGAACTTCCGGGCGGCGATCTGCTGCAACTTGATAGGGTCTTTTCCGCTGCTATGACCGAGAATGCGTTGAGTGTACTGCTGTGGCGTCTCCTGCATAGGTTTCCTCCGTAACGAAACACTGTTTTGTTAAGCCAGCCTTAAAAAGCGAAGGGAGCGCCACTGGAGGCGCTCCCTTGGACTTCGAATTCGTTGTGTAAACCCGCTGAAAAAATATACCCCGGAAAATGGCGGCCATCATTAAAATTTTAGGGTGCATCATAATTAGCTCGAACAACTCTGAGGCCCGGCTCCCGGCGGTAGTTCGAATAGAATATTTGCTGACGGTTATAGCGGAACATTTTGAATTCTGGGGAGGTTTACGTGGTCCAACTGCGTAGCAAGGTCTCACTTATCCTACTGCTGACCGTAGGAATGTTGGTCTTGGCGGGTTGCCCTACACGTACCAGTATTGAAAGAATCAATCGCGATCCGGGACGATACGCAGGCCGTGAAGTTGCCATCGGCGGACGGGTCTCCAACTCATTCGGATTGCTCGGTTCCGGCGTCTACCAGGTTGACGACGGCACGGGCCAAATGTGGGTGTATAGCCAACGCTATGGCGTGCCCAGCAATGGCGCCCGAGTGGGAGTGCGAGGAACCATCTCTCAAGGATTCAGCTTCGGAGGCCGCAGTTTCGCAATCGTCCTGAGAGAAACCGAACGCCGCCACTGAGATGCCCGCGTAGGGGCGGACGGCCTCGTCCGCCCTGGCCGAGCGCAGCTCGGCGCGGGTTTTGTAGCAGAAAAATCATGACGAGCTGCTTAGATTTTTGGCTTAATTTTGTCGCGGGGGATTCAGCGACATGGAATCCGGCTGAGCCTCGGATTCTCTCATTTCCAGTTTCATCTGGCGGAGGTTGGTGGCCTCGGTAGGATCCATTCCGGCTTTCAGGTCGGATTTTTCTACAAAATATCGCCAGCCAGCATGACGATCTTCGGAACTTTGTCCGGTCTCGAAGTGCTTTACTTTAAGTTCTGCGTTTTCTTTGCCTTTGACCACCAGAACGACCCCTCCAGACTCGTAAGTCCGGATATTGTGGCGAATTATGGCGTAGGAGGCTTTAGTTTCGTCGCGTGTCAGAGAAACCCCGCTTCTGGCTGGTGGAAAACTTGCGTTTGGTTGTTTTTCGGAGAACGTGCCCGCTCGGTGTTTACCGCTGCGGGCACGCTTTCTATCTAGAGTTTCCGCTCTGATTACAGCGGACGGACGTTCTCAGCTTGCCAGCCCTTTGGCCCTTTGGTCACATCGAACTCCACACTCTGGCCTTCTTGCAAGCTGCGGAAGCCGCCTGCCTGAATCGCCGAGAAGTGCACAAATACATCTTCGCCACTCTGACGGCTGATGAAGCCGTAGCCTTTGGCGTCGTTAAACCACTTTACTGTTCCTTGTTCTGCCATTTTGTTTCTGTTTCCTTTTCAATCGATTTACGCTGTGAGATCGGAGGTACTAAAGGGCGGTTCAAGCTGGTGTGCAAGAAGCTGCTCAACAACCGATTCTAATCAAACGCATCATTAGTTTAGCAGAAAAGTCCAGTTTTAGGGGGATAAATTGCTCGTGGACGCCAGGGCGTCGGGGACTTCAGTAACCGGCTTGAAGCCAGGAACCATTCGGGAACAGCCCCCTCGGCTGGCCAATCGAGCGAAGCTCGACAAGCTTTGTCTGCTAAGACTCTGCGGAGCGATGCTCCGCCGAACCGCCGAGGGCGGCTGTCCCAACCTACTTCGTGGCAAAACGCAGCCTTTTCAGTATTTTCTTTCCCATCCGCGCCCAGCAGGTATAATGCTAAGACCAAGAAGTTGCTTGACCACGAAGACACATCGCCAAACCACCCTGCGCCTTCGGGATTGAGATAAGTCAGCTTCCTTGCAGGCGCACTTCAGGCTCCTTTAGAATCCAGCCCTTTGCGCGCAGCAGCGCTTCATAGAACCAGTATTTGCCCGGCCAGCCTCAAGGACGCTCCAGGGAGGAGCGCAGCGATGTCGCAGTTCAACGGAGACAAAGCCCGGTTCAATCGGGAACGGAAACAAAATGCCAGCCGCCGGCTGCGCACTCGCGCACTGCTCGAGGCGGCCGGATTAAAGGTCGCCAAGCCAGAGGCGGGCAAAAAGCCCAGCGGCACCGCCGAGAAATCTGCGTCTTGAATTTACGGTACACTTTAGCTTGCAACACTGAGGAAACATCATGAAGAAGCTGTTTGTTGGCAACATCCCCCACAGCACGACTGAAGCAGAGTTGCGGGCATTGTTCGAGCCTCATGGGGCCATCGAGCAAGTCAGCATCGTGACCGATCGCGATACTGGCCGTTCGCGCGGCTTTGCCTTTGTCGAAATGACCGACTCCGCCGAAGCGGAGAAAGCCATTGCCGCGCTTAACGGCAAAGAACTGGGCGGACGCGCTCTGAATATCAATGAGGCCCGTCCCAAGACCGATCGTGGTGGACCGCCTCGCGGCGGTGGCGGCGGACGCCCGGGCGGCGGTGGTGGGCGCCCTGGTGGTGGCGGCCGTTCCGGAGGTGGTGGCGGTGGGCGTGACGATTATCAGGGCCATGCGCGTCAGCCAAGAGAACCGCGCTGGTAAGGAGCAAACACTCGGTAACGCTTCACGAGTTTTACGAGTACCGATCTGCCAAAAAAATGTCCCTTGGAGGTGTCTATGTCTGGTCGAGGCCGTTCCAGCTTCACCAAGCGTCTGAAGGAGCGCTCGCGGCAAGAAAAGCAACGCGAGAAAGCTGAGCGCAAAGTCCAACGAAAGTTGGAGAAACCTGCAACTGGCTCCGATTCTTTTGAACTCTCAGAAGAAGATTTCGCAGCCGCAGCCGCACAGATGGCCCTTCCTGGAGATTCACACCTGGAAGAGTAGCTGCAAATCGATTCGAACGTACCGAAAGCGCGGCCTACAAGCCGCGCTTTTTTCATTCCAAAACAGCCCGAAACCCGCAAAAATGAACCCTTCCGCCCCTGAGCAAACTCTAAGTAGGTTGTGAGTTCCTCCCCGACACCGAAGCCCAAGACTCCCATGACTGCGCAGCGCCTCCGGACCGTCCTGCCGGCGGTCTGGGAACTAATGCGTCCTCGCCGGGGCCTGCTGGCGCTCGGCTTCGTGCTGATGGTCATTAACCGGGTGTCAGGGTTAGTGCTCCCATATTCGACGAAATTCCTGATCGACAGCGTCATCGCAAAACATCACGTCGAACTCTTGCGCCGCCTTGTGCTGGTTGTCCTGACAGCAACGATCATCCAGGGCATCACATCGTTTTCGCTGACCCAGTTGTTATCGAAAGCCGCCCAGCGGCTGATTGCTGAACTCCGCGAGAAAGTGCAAGCCCACATCTCGCATCTGCCGGTTTCGTTCTACGACTCCAATAAGACGCGGCACCCTGGTCTCGCGCATCATGACCGACGTAGAAGGAGTCCGAAATCTGCTCGGTACCGGACTGGTCGATCTGGTTGGAGGAGTGCTGACCTCCGGCATAGCGATGGTCGTGCTGTTTCGCATCAGTCCGATCATGACCTTGCTGGCATTCAGCTTTCTGCTCTGCTTTGCCATCGCTCTGAATAAGGCGTTCACGACGATCCGTCCAATTTTCCGGCAGCGTGGAAAGATCAATGCCGAAGTTACGGGCCGGCTGGCGGAATCGCTCGGCGGCGTCCGCGTGATCAAGGGTTATCACGCTGAGGAACGCGAGGAAGAAGTCTTCGCCGGCGGCGTGCGCCGTCTGCTGGACAACGTGATGAAGACTCTGACTGCCACATCGGTCATGAGCCTTTCCGCCAGCTTGCTGATGGGAGTGGTGGGCGCGATCATCATGTACATGGGCGCCCACCAGATCATGGCGGGGACACTCACCATTGGCAGTTTCTTTACTTACACCCTCTTTCTGGGTTTTCTGGTTGCGCCCATCGTGCAGATCGTCAACATCGGTACGCAAATCACGGAGGCGCTGGCCGGCCTGGAACGCACTCAGGAAATTCTGCATGAGCGCCCTGAAGATCAAGATCCCAAGCGCACAGTTACGCTGAACGATATTTATGGCAAAGTGGAATTCGACCACGTCAGCTTCAGCTACGACGGCAGCCGAACGGTGTTGCACGATGTCAGTTTTCAGGCTGAACCAGGTACAGTGACGGCGCTGGTCGGTTCTTCAGGCTCGGGCAAATCCACGATCATCGGACTGATTTCCGCTTTTTACGTTCCGACGGAAGGGCGGGCTTCTGGTCGATGGAGTCGATCTCAGCACGGTGCGCCTCGATTCGTATCGCACGCGACTGGGAGTGGTGCTGCAGGAATCGTTCCTGTTCGACGGCACCATTCGCGAGAACGTGGCGTTTTCCCGTCCGCAAGCGAGCGAAGAAGAAATCATGCGGGCCTGCCACATCGCCCGCGTGGACGAGTTCGCCGAGAGCTTTCCGGAAAAGTACGACACCATCGTTGGCGAACGTGGCGTAAAACTTTCCGGAGGACAGCGGCAGAGAATCTCGATCGCGCGCGCCATTCTGGCCGAGCCGCGCATCCTGATCCTCGACGAAGCTACATCCAGCCTCGACTCAGAATCCGAGGAGATGATCCAGCATGGACTTTCCTACCTGATGCAGGGGCGTACGACATTCGTGATTGCCCACCGGCTATCGACGATCCGCCGCGCCGACCAGATTCTGGTGGTCGAACACGGTCAGATCGTCGAGCGCGGCACTCACGAAGAGCTGTACGCGTTGCAGGGCCGCTACTTCGATCTCTACACCAAACAGCAAGGCTTGCAGAACAATCTGTTTCTGGCTCCGGGCGAGGGAGATGTGCCTGTCCCTGGAGAAGAGGGCGTCGCCACGAAGAACGGCGATCGCGACGTAAATTCCGCCGATGCTTTGCGTCTGGTCAGAGGAGAAGTTCGATAACTGCAAACGAACTGTCATCTCGACCGGAGCGCAGCGCAGCGAGCGCAGTGGAGAGACCTTGTGTTTTTGTGCAGACGCCAGCATTCAGAGCTTGAACCACAGAGGACACAGAGATAAACCGCCCTATAAATGAACCTCAACTCCACACAATCCAGTACCCCGAACGGCGCACCCGCAATCCGCATCGTCGATCTTTGCCGCCATTACCAGATGGGCGACAGCGCTGATTCGCGCTGTTGACGGCGTCTCCCTCCAAGTTCGCCCGGGAGAATTTGTTGCTCTGCTCGGCAGTTCCGGCTCCGGCAAATCTTCCCTGCTGAACCTGATCGCCGGCCTCGACCGTCCAACTTCGGGAGCGGTCATCGTCGAGGACCGTGACCTGGCCCAACTCTCGCGCGAGGATCTGGCCAAGCATCGCCTGCGCACCGTCGGCATGGTTTTTCAGTCGTTCAATCTGGTCTCCCGAATGACGCTGGCGGAGAATGTTGACCTGCCGCTGCGTTTTGCCGAAGTCGATCGCGGCCAAGCGCCAGGCGCTCACCGCAAGGCGCTGGAACGAGTCGGCCTCGGCGCGCGCATGACGCACCGGCCCAGCGAACTTTCCGGCGGCGAACAGCAACGTGCAGCACTGGCTCGAGCTTTGATCAATCAGCCGAAGCTTCTGCTGGCGGACGAACCCACCGGCAATCTCGACAGCCGCACCGGCACTGAGATCATGAATTTCATCCGCGAGTTCAACGAAACCCTGGGCATGACGATCGTGATGGTGACCCACGAGCGCGCTCTGGCTGAACGCTACGCTCGGCGACTGATTTTTCTGGCGGACGGCAAACTTGTGGATGATCAGGCCAACTCGATGCCCGTTGGCAGCGCCAGCAGGGAGATCAGCGATGAAGACTTACGATCTTTCCGAACTGGCACTGCGCAATCTCCGCGAGTCGTCGCTGCGCAATTCGCTTACGACGATTGGCATTTCAGTTGGAGTGGCTTCGCTCGTCGCAATGCTGTCCCTCGGGATCGGACTGCAAAAGCTGGCCGACGCGGCATCTGGCCAAATCTGGACTCTTCGACACCGTGGTCGTAACCTCGCGCCGCGAGATGCGCGGGTTCAGTCGTGACGACGAACGAAGCACCGCTTCCGCCGCCGAGAGCCGTACGCTGGATGAACCCGCTCGTCAGGAAATCGAGCGGTTGCCCGACGTGCTCGAAGCTTATCCGGACATTCGCTTCATCACCGAGCTTCGCTATCAGGACAAGCCGCACCTGACCATGGTCTCCGGCATCCCTGACTCGGCCCGCTCGAACGACGCTTTCGCGGGAATTCCCGGCAGCTTCTTCTCTTCCGAAACCGCGCCCGAAGTGATTCTGCAAAAATCCTTCGCCATGGAGTTGCTGGGCAAGACGCCCCCAGCCGGGGCAGGAAGATGAAGTCCCTGTAAACGATTTAGCGAAGCCTCTTCTGGGGCAGGAACTGACGATGCGCTATGCGCAGCGGGCTTACGGCACAATCGACGTCCGACCCTGCCCAATCCGACTCTGACTCGTCCTATTCCGTGATCTCGCGCGAACAAAAGCTAAAGATTGTCGGCATCTCTGATCTTGATCCCGACAGCATGCGCGGCGCCGCTCGGAGCGCGCGTGTTCCTGCCGCTTAAAGCTGGCGCAGGAACTGCGCGTCATGCAGCCTTCCGACGTACGCGACACCATGCGCGGCTTCAACAAGCAGCCAAGTTATTCGACGATCAGCGTGCGCGTGAAGAATCCCAAGCAGGTCGAAGCGGTCGAACACGCGATCAAGAAATTAGGGTTCAATACTTTCTCGATTCTTGACGCGACACGCAGCCTGCGGCAATTTTTTGCTGTGCTCGACCTTTTCCTTGGAATTTTCGGCAGTCTCGCGCTGGCAGTGGCCTCGATTGGCATCGTGAACACGCTGGTCATGGCCATCCTGGAGCGGCGTCGTGAAATCGGAATCATGAAAGCCATCGGCGCCAGTGACGGCGATGTGAGAAAACTCTTCTTCGCCGAAGCCGGAGCCATGGGCTTGCTGGGCGGGTTCGTCGGCGTAGCGCTGGGCTGGGCCATTGGCCACATCATCAACCTGGGGACGAATATCTATCTCAAGCGGCAGGCGCTTCCGCCCGAGAACTTCTGGGCCGTGCCGTGGTGGCTGGTGGGCGCAGCCATCGTCTTTGCTTTCGTCGTCAGTCTGGTTTCAGGCCTGTATCCGGCCGCGCGCGCTGCCCGTCTCGATCCCGTGCAGGCGCTACGGTACGAGTAAACTGAAATCCATGCGTCGATTGCTCTGGCCACTCTGCGTTTTACTGCTGTTTCTTCCTTTCGCGGCAAATGCGCAAAGCCGTACCGATTGCAGCACCTTGAACAGCCGCATTCTGAAGCAGACGGTTCACTACTGCGTGCAACTGCCGGCTGATTACGACGCGAAAGGTTCCACATCGCGGCGCTATCCCGTGCTGTATTTCCTTCATGGCCTCGGCCAAAATGAGCAAACTCTTTTCAGTACCGGCGGATGGAGCGTCATCGACGACCTTCGTCGCCAAAACAAAATCAGCGATTTTCTCGTGGTAGCTCCGGAGGGCAAGCGCACTTTCTACATCAACTCTCCTGGGAACACGTTGCGCTACAGCGATTTCTTTCTCCAGGAATTTATTCCCGCCATCGAAAGCAAATATCGTGTTCTTCCAGGACGAAAGAATCGCGCCATCACCGGTGTCTCAATGGGAGGCTACGGCGCACTGCGATTCGCCTTCGCTCATCCTGAAATGTTTTCCGCCGTCAGCGCGCAAAGCGCCGCGCTGATCACGCAAACTCCGCAAGAGCTTAGCTCCGCGGGTCGTTCCGGTACGCCCCTGGGTCGACTGATGGGGCCGGCGTTCGGAGAGCCCATCAACGTGGCGCACTGGCAGGCGAACAACATTTTCATTCTGGCGAAGAAGAACCAATCAGGTCTGCGAAGCCAGGCCATCTACTTCAACTGCGGCGAACAGGATGATTTTGGATTTGAAGATGGCGCCGCCGCCCTGCACAAGCAACTACAGAGTCGAAGGCGTGAAGCACGAGTATCATTCCTATCCCGGCGACCACAGCCTGACGTATTTTCTCTCCCACATGGGCGAAGTCATGGAGTTTCATTCCCGCGCGTTCGGAGAACCAAAAGGCATGAACCACTAAGGACACGAAGGTACACAAAGGAAACCCTTCAGCTCTAACCTTCGTGATGGTTGATGTCCTGGCGGCGCGCCTGACCTCCCAGTTGTTGCCTTTCGAACTTTGTGCCATCCTTCTGAACGGATCGGCCCCGGTCCACTTTACCTGACGAGGTGATTGATGGCGTGCAGCCCAGAGATTTTGCGACGTGTTCCCTTGTTTGCCCTGCTGGACGAGGAAGAGACAGCAGTGTTGGCGGGACAGGTTGAAGTGAAGACTTTCACTCCCCGACAGCGCATCTGGAAGATCGGCGAGGCGGGCGGACGAGCTTATGTTCTGGTTTCCGGCGCAGTGCGGGTCACGACCGTGGACGACGACCAGCAGGAAGTCATCGTGGACCAGCCCGCGCAGGGCGAGTTTTTCGGCTTCGCGTCCATGCTTGACCAGACTCCACATCAGACCGACGCCGTCGCGGTTGAAGAGAGCGTTTGCCTGGAAGTGGACCGCAACGATATCGCCGTCCTGCTGCAGCGCAAACCTCATGCCGGGATGGACATGCTGACCGTGCTGGGCCGCCAGTTTCACGCGTCACAGCAACTGGTGCGGGTCCGCGCCAGCCGCAATCCCAACGACGTGATCGAGGAAGACATGACCTTCGGCGAACGCATCGCCGACCGCGTAGCCAGCTTTGGCGGGTCGTGGACATTCATCATCACGTTTGGCATCGGCCATCATCGGTTACACCGCGATCAATGTCGTGTTGCGAGGGAAGGGCGTGGGACCCCTATCCGTTTATCCTGCTCAACCTGTTCCTCTCGATGCTGGCCGCCATTCAGGCGCCGGTCATCATGATGAGCCAGAACCGGCAGGACACGAAAGACCGTCTGCGCGGCGAACTCGATTACGACGTCAACCGCCGCGCCGAATCGGAGATTCAGGGGTTGGCTCGCAAGTTGAATTTGTTGGGAGAAAAGATCGGCGACGTCGAAGATTTGCTACGCAGCAAAGTATAACCACAAACCACGTAGAGGCGGACGCCCTCGTCCGCCCGGCGGAGCGAAGCTCCGCGGTTTCATTCGGCGTTTCTTTCGCCCCTTCGGGGCTCGCATCATTTTGCTGGTTGACCCCGGGCTTGCGCCCGGGGCTTTATTCTCACGCCGCTCCGCGGCTCGGGCCGGCATGGTTCGCTTAGCTGAACAGCTACACAACCTCTGCAGCTACGGCAGTAATCGTAAACTCCACCTGCTGCTTCCCCAGCACCGGATGCGTCGCAGTCAGCCGCACCGTTCCTGTTTGCTCTTTGGCTCGAATCCAGACCGCTCCCGTTCCGCCGATCAGCGAAAACGGATTGTCCCCAATCAGCTCTGCCGGGCCTTCCAGTTCAAATTTGATGGCATCGTTGGCGAAGGGCCGGATGGCGTCGAATTCATCGGTCACCCGCAGGACTACGCGGGTGGTAGTCGGCACCGTCTGCCATCAGACTCGTGTCGTCGGGCAGGAGCGTGAATTTCTGATCGACACCCTTACCGGAATATTTCTTCACGATAACCTGCTTGCCCTGAATGTAGCCCTCGAGACGCAGGTCGCCCCATTTGTGAAAAAGTTCGCCCAGTTCCACAACGAATGGCGCGTAACGAAGATGTGCAAATTGCTTACGGTCGGGATCAACCGTCTGCAACCAGCTCATCCGCGATATAAAGCTTTATCTGGTCGACAGTTGGAGCAAATGACTGCCTTCGAGAAACCAATCGAGGCATCACCGCGCGCCCAATGGAAGGCCGGCTCAAGCACAACTTCTTCCGCCGGATCGCATTGTGATTTGTAGAAGCCGGCGGCGGGCTTAGGTTCGCGGAACATGTCGGTGACGCCGTGGTAGCAGATGCGATCGCCGGAACCGAAATCGCCGTGCGTGTTGTAGTCGAAGGCGCACCAGCCGATGCCGCCGGCGTATTGCGGGTTCGACGCCAACTGGTCGTGGATGCGGGCGTGGCGAATGGTGTGCTCGGTGAGGCGCTCCACCTGGTCGATGGTCTTCGTGGGATAGGTGTGTCCGACAAACTCGGTGTTCAGGTAGCGAGGGTGATTCGGCGGCTTCAGCGGAAAGCCGAAGTCGTTCATGGTGAAAACATCTTCGAGGAATTCCGATTCCTGAAAATAACGGATGCCTCCCGTCTGCCGCGTCGTGTCCAACTTGTGCGCCATCGCGTTGGTGCGAACGTAGAAGTCGTGATCGTCTTTCGACTCGTTGATGCGCACGCCCCACAGAATGATCGACGGATGGTTCCAGTCGCGGCGAATCATGCGGCTCACGTTATCGATGGAAATCAGTTTCCACGGCTCGTCGCCGATATGCTGCCAGCCGGGAATCTCCTCCAGCACCAGCAGACCGATTTCGTCGCAGGCATCGAGAAAGTGGCGTGACTGCGGATAGTGTGACGTCCGCACGATATTGCATTTCAGCTTGTTGCGCAGGATGTTGGCGTCGCTGCCGTTGCGGGCGGCCGGGCATGGCCTGGCCGACAAACGGAAACGTCTGATGACGGTCCAGGCCGCGTAGCTTGATCACTTTGCCATTGAGTTCGAAACCGTGATCGGTGAATTGCGCTTCCCGGAAACCGATGGTCCGCGAAACTTCGTCCACTGCCTGCGTCCCGCGCAGCAGGCGAACCTGCACGTTGTACAGATTCGGATGCGTGAGATCCCATAGCTTGATCGGCACCAAGTTTCTCGAGGTGGACAGTGTACGCCGTTGGTTCAGTCGCGGCCTGACCAGCAGGAATGCGCTGCGTGCCCTTTGCCAGCACACGATCCCCTTCGCGAAGACTGACTTCAAGCTGTGAGCGTTTCTTTCGACGCTTCCGTGCGCTGAATGTAGCAATCCACATCGAGGCTGGGATGATCGGTCAGCACATCCTTCGTTTTCGCAAAAACATTTTCGATAAACGTTGCAGGAACAATGCGCAGCGAAACTTCGCGGTAGATTCCACCGAAGGTCAGATAGTCGATCTCATATCCGAACGGTGGAATGTCAGGACGTTCGCTGGAATCGACGTCGACCACGAGCACATTCTCTCCATCAAAATCGACGTGCGGAGTGAGATCAAAAGAAAATGGCGTGTACCCGCCCTTGTACTCGCCCAGCCGCTGCCCATTGATCCACACGGTGGAGGCCGTCATGGCGCCTTCGAAGTCCACGAAGACTCGCTTGCCCTTGGCCTCGGCCGGCAGCTTGAACCGGCGGCGGTAGCTGGAGACGAATTCGTAAGTCTTCTCGTCAAAGCTGTGCCAGGGCAAACGGACATTGGTATGAGGAATTACGACGCGCTCGTATCCGGAGTCATCGAAATCGCGGGCGTGGGAGCCTTCAGCGACCGAGCGGCTGAACCTCCAGTTGCGATTCATGGGCAGGATCAACCGTCCGGCGGCGGCCGGCTCGGAGGCGGCGTTGGCGAGTGCAGAGCGCGCGATGCTTGCGCCGGCAATGAATGTGCCGGTAGTTTTAAGAAAATTGCGTCGGTCCATGAGTTCCCCTCGGTAATGCCGTAGTGGTGGATGGCCGGGCTGAATTATCTAACATCGAGGAATTTCTGTAAACGCTTACAATTTGAATCATGTGTAGGAGGTCCTCTCTGTCCGCCGCGTTTGACTTTGACCTTGCGTGTCCGAACAAAACACTGAAGAAGCAAAATCAACTTCAACAGCGGCGGACAAGAGTATCCGCCCTACACGTGATTTCTTTCGTCTGGCAATCATTGCTAGAATAGGCCTTCCGCACGAATTTACCCCGTGGATCTGCATGAACATTAAAGAAGTTGCCAAGCGCGCGAAGGTCTCGACCGCCACGGTATCGCGCACCATCAACGATTCCGAGAAGGTTAAACCCGGCACTGCAGCGCGCGTGCGCAAGGCGATCGAAGAGCTGAATTTCTATCCCAACACCCATGCCCGTACGCTCGTCTCGGGCCGAAGCCGGATGCTGGGACTCATCATCTCGGACATTACCAACCCTTTTTATCCTGAACTTGTGAAAAGCTTCGAAGATCAGGCGGTAGAACGCGGCCAGGAAGTGATCATCGGAAACACGGATTACAATCCTAAGCGCATGGCGGGATGCGTTCGCCGCATGGTGGAACGCAAAGTCGACGGCGTGGCCATCATGACGTCAGAAGCGGACCCCGTGCTGGTAGCCGAACTCACGCGTCGTAACATTCCAACCGTTTTTATGGATACCGGTAAGACCGGGCCGCACAGCGCCAACATTCGCATCGATTACGCCCAGGGCATCCATGAAGCTATGCATCATCTTTTTTCGCTGAACCATCGACGCATCGCCTTTATCACAGGGCCGATGAACCTGGAGTCAGCCCAAATGCGGCGTGACGCCTACATTTCCGGCCTCAAGTCGAGAGGACTCGCCGACAAAGCCATGATCGAAAAAGGCGATCACCGCATTGAAGGCGGTGCCATGGCGATGCGAAGTCTGCTGAAGCTACCACAGCGGCCAACCGCCGTCATCGCTTCGAACGACTTGACCGCGATCGGGGCTCTGGGCGCGATTCATCACGCCGGGTTAAGAGTTCCGGAAGATATCTCGCTGATCGGCTTTGACGACATTTCGTTCGCGCACCTTACGCAGCCACCTTTGACGACGGTAATCCTGTCGCGAACTCAGCTTGCAGTCACCGCTTTTGCCGCTCTCGAAACGCTCATCCGAAAAGAAGCGGGCCCGGATATTGATTATTCGATTCCCACGCACTTGGTAATGCGGGGGTCAACTCGGGCCATCTAAGCTTCGAGAATCAATGCTGTGTTGCCCAAACGCACAGCGTCAGTAGGCGAAATTTCTTTCGGCCGCTTTGCGGCTCGCTCGTCTCAATCCGCGCCGGCGCCATTTGCGGCTGCGCAAACGTAAATGTCGGGTTTGATTCCAGTTGCCGCCTGATATCGCTCCGCAATCTGACCGGCAAATTGGGACGCAGCAGGAGCCTTCACCAGATTCACGGTGCAGCCGCCGAATCCACCTCCGGTCATACGTCCACCGCAAAAGCCTTCCAGGGACTCCGCCATTTCCACCATGACATCCAGTTCCTTGCAACTTACTTCGAACAGGTCGCGCAGACTGAGGTGCGAGTCCCGCATCAATCCGCCAAACCGTGCGTACATCGCCATCGGTCAGATACTTGCCGCCTTCCAGTACCCGTTTATTTTCTGACACAACGTGCAGGCAGCGCTTATAGACGGTCTCGGGAATTGCGGCCTTGTGCTGCTGAAGTTGCTCGAGGGAAATATCTCGCAGGGCAGTCGCCTTGGGATACCACTGGCGCAGAATTTTTACTCCTTCGTCGCATTCTTCGCGCCGGCGGTTGTAGGCGCCGCTGGAATGTTCGTGCTTCACCATGGTGTTGCAGATGACGAGGCGAATGTCATCCGGGATCGGAATCAGTTTGAACTCAAGTGAGCGGCAATCGAGGAGCAGAGCGTGTCCGGCACGCCCCAGACAGGAGACGAACTGGTCCATAATGCCGACGCGGGCGCCGATGAATTCGTTTTCCGCTCTTTGGCATAACTTGGCTACCTCGGGCAGCGCGAGTCGGGTTCCGTTCAGACTCATCAGGGCAAGAGCGCTGGCCACCTCAATGGCTGCCGAAGAACTGAGGCCGGCTCCGATGGGCACTTCTCCGCGAACCAGCAAGCTGGCGCCCGAAATCGGATGCCCTGCTTCTTTCAGCATGACGGCAATGCCCAGAACGTAGTCCGACCAGACGCCGGTGCCTTGGCTGGGCAAGTGATCAATATCGATTTCAAGCTGCTCTGGAAAGTCTTCCGATCGAATGACCAGTCTGTGGTCTGGCCGAGGGGAGATGGCAACGCGGGTGGAAAAGCCGATGGCGCAGGGCATCACGAAGCCATCGTTGTAGTCGGTGTGCTCGCCCAATAAATTGACTCGGCCCGGGGCGCAGAAGATGCGAGGCCTCGACCCAAACAAATCTTCAAACTTTTGAGCCAATTCTGCCGGCTTCATATGGTCGAACTTGTCGTGCGCACTGAGGCCCAGACAGGAAGTGAAATCCGAGTTCAAGTTGTGAAATACTGCACTATGTAAGCGATTACAGGCTACACCGAATCACCCGGCGTGCAGCCCTTTTTTTCAGTGATACTCTTTGCCTTTGTTTAAGACTCGTAAGACTTTACGTTACATTGTAACCCAAGCGTCGGAGGCTCGTGCTTGAAGCTTACCGAAGATCCACATCGAAGATTGAACCCCCTCACCGGGGAATGGGTACTGGTATCTCCCCATCGCGCCGGCCGTCCATGGCAGGGCCAGCTCGAGAAAGTGGCCACCCACCGTGAGCCGGAATACGACCCAACCTGCTACCTTTGCCCCGGAAACTCCAGGGTTGGAGGGGTCGTCAATCCCCGCTACACCGGCACTTTCGTCTTCGATAATGACTTTGCCGCACTCAAACCTGGGGTCCGGGACGACCGAATCGACATCGAAAACCGCGGACTGCTGGTCGCGGAAGGCGAGCCCGGCCTATGCCGGGTGATCTGTTTCTCCCCCCGCCACGACCTGACCCTGGCCACGATGTCGCCAAAAGACATTGTGGGCGTGATTGAGACATGGACTTCTCAATTCACCGAACTGGGGGCAATGCCTCAAATCAATCACGTCCAGATCTTCGAAAACCGCGGCTCCATGATGGGAGCCAGCAACCCCCATCCGCACTGCCAAATATGGTCCACTAGTTCGATCCCTGAAATCCCTAGAAAAGAGCTGGCCTGCCAGGGAGCTTACTTCGAGCAACATGACAAATGTTTACTGTGTGATTACGTCCAAATGGAAGAACAGCAGCAGGTACGGATTGTCTGCCAGAACGACGGTTTCGTTGCCCTGGTCCCCTTCTGGGCAGTTTGGCCGTTTGAAACTCTTATCTGCAGCCGCCGGCACCTGGGAACGTTCCCCGAATTTGAAGAAAAAGAGGTCGCACTACTCGCGCAAATCCTCAAACAGGTGACCGCGACCTACGACAAGGTTTTTGAAGTTCCCTTCCCCTATTCAATGGGTTTTCATCAATCACCCACCGATGGCAAGCCGCATCATGAATGGCATTTTCATGCGCATTTCTATCCTCCACTGCTTCGCTCGGCGACTATTCGAAAATTCATGGTGGGATTTGAAATGCTGGGCATGCCGCAGCGAGATATCACTCCGGAAAGCGCGGCAGCACATTTGAAAGCGCTCTCCGCGCAGTAACGCAACCAGCAAACGGAACAGCAAAACTCATTGACAAAAGCTTAGCAAGCCTGCAATCGTTTACATCGTTTGCCCTGAAGCAGCAGTTTTTCAGTCCAGATTACGAATCACGAAGGAGAAACTCATTCATGTTGAGGACCATCGACTGGACCATCATGGTCGTGTACTTCGTCTTCGTGCTCGGAATTGGGGCGGTGCTGAAACGCTACGTGAAGACCAGCTCGGACTTCTTTCTCGCGGGACGGTCCATCCCCGCGTGGGTTGCCGGTCTGGCGTTTCTTTCAGCCAATCTCGGCGCGCAGGAAGTTATTGGCATGGGCGCCTCCGGAGCGAAGTACGGCATCGCCACCAGCCATTTTTACTGGATCGGCGCGATCCCAGCCATGGTCTTCGTCGGCGTCTTCATGATGCCGTTTTATTACGGATCGCGGGCGCGCTCGGTCCCAGAATATCTCCGGCTCCGTTTTGACGAGAAGACCCGCGGGCTCAACGCCGTTTCTTTCGCCATCATGACCCTGTTCTCTTCGGGCATTTCGATGTATGCCATGGCGAAGCTGATCCAGATCCTGCACATCTTCGACTCGCCCTTCGCCTGGCTGGGACTGCCGCAGGCCTGGATATTTCACTTCTCGCTGGTGCTCTCAGCGCTCGTGGTTTTGGGATACATCCTGCTCGGCGGCCTTACCAGCGCGATCTACAACGAGGTCGTGCAGTTCTTTCTGATCGTCGCAGGATTTCTGCCGCTGGTCTGGCTGGGTTTGAAGAACATTGGAGGATGGCAAGGTCTGAAGGCCAATCTCGATCCTTCATACATTCATTCCTGGCAGGGCATGAGCAATGCTCACACGAACCGGCTGGGAGTGGAATGGTTCGGCCTGACGTTTGGGCTCGGCTTCGTGTTGTCATTCGGCTATTGGTGTACGGATTTTCTCGTCATCCAGCGAGCCATGGCGGCCAACTCCATGAACTCCGCTCGCTGCACCCCGCTGATCGCGGCTTTTCCCAAGATGCTTTTTCCCTTCCTCGTAATTTTGCCGGGATTGATTGCGATCGCCCTGCCGACACAAAAGCTAGCCAATGTGGCCGGGATTCATGGCGCGGCCATACCGGGCCAGGCGGAAGGACGAGGATTGATCCCGGCCAAGATGAACGCTTCGGGACAACCTATCGTCGACAAAGACGGAACGGTTGAACTCGACTACGACCTGGCAACTCCCAACATGCTTTTGCATTACTTTCCCACCGGAATTCTTGGCCTCGGACTTACCGCGCTGCTGGCCAGTTTCATGTCCGGCATGGCGGGCAACGTGACCGCGTTCAACACGGTGTGGACGTATGACATCTACCAGTCGTACATCAACAAGAAAGCCAGCGACGAGCACTACCTGTGGATGGGCCGCATGGCCACTATCTTCGGCATCGCGCTGTCCATTGCGACCGCCTACATGGCAACGCGGTTCAACAACATCATGGACATGCTGCAACTGGTGTTCGCCTTCGTGAATGCCCCGCTGTTCGCAACCTTTCTGCTGGGCATGTTCTGGAAGCGCACCACCGGCCACGGAGCCTTCACTGGACTGCTGGGAGGTACGATGGCGGCCGCGCTGCATCACGCGCTGACTTTGCCGCAAGGCGGCGTCCCCGGCGTGAAAGGCGGATGGATCGCCACCATGCATGTCTATCCCAGCGAGATGGCGCAGAATTTCTGGACAGCTATCTACGCCTGGACTACCTGCTTCGTAATCACAATCGTGATCAGCCTGCTCACGCGGGCCCACGACGAGAAGGAACTCACCGGCCTGGTTTATTCGCTGACTGAACGCCCGACACAGCAAGGTCTGAGCTGGTATCAACGGCCTGTGGTGCTGGCGATCGTGGTGCTGGCAGCCACCGCCCTGCTGAATATTGTTTTCCGATAGGAGAAACGATGGGACTCGACATTCGACTGCCAATAGGTTTTCTGTTCTCCATCTTCGGAGTATTGCTGATCGCTTTCGGCGCGCTCAGCGATAAGGCAATTTACGAGCGCTCCCTGGGAATCAACATCAACCTCGAGTGGGGAGTTGTCATGCTGGTTTTTGGGGCGATCATGCTAGTCCTGGGCAGACCCAAAACCAAGGTCTAGGCGGGCGGACCTCGGGCGTCAGACCTCATGAAAGTCGCTAAATCTTTATCCTCTGTACGAATCTGGAGACATCCATGCGCAGAAGTCGGTCATCTCCGGGAATAATGGAAGCCGTAGCTTCTTTGGCTGTTGCTCTCACTCTCCTGTCGTCAACCAGCCTGTGCGCGCAGACGCCGCCCCCTCCCCCCATCATGCTGGGCACCGCGTGGTACCCCGAACAGTGGCCCGAGTCGCGATGGGATGCCGATCTGACGCTGATGCAGCAAGCCGGAATCCACATGGTGCGCGTTGGAGAATTTGCCTGGAGCCGAATGGAGCCCAGCGAAGGCCACTACGATCTCGACTGGCTGGATCGAGCCGTCAGCGCCGCTTCAAAGCACGGGATTTATACCGTCGTTGGCACACCGACTGCTGCTCCGCCAGCGTGGCTCACACAGAAATATCCCGAGACCCTGCGCATGGATGAAGACGGCCACCGCGCCGAACATGGCAATCGTCAGCAGTTCAACTTCGCCAATCCCAAGTATCGCGAACTGGCGCGCAAGATCGCCGAACAACTGGCCATGCGATTCGGTCACAATCCGTATGTACTGGGCTGGCAGATCGACAACGAGTACTGCGGACGTCTCGTTCGATCCCGATACGAAAGCGCAGTTTCAACAGTGGCTCAAGGCGCGTTACGGCACTCTCGACAATCTGAACGCGCGCTGGACTACTTCCTACTGGAGCGAAACGATTTTCGACTGGAACCAGATTCCCATCCAGACGCAAGCATGGCAATCCCGGCCTGTTGCTGGCCTGGAAGCGATTCGTCAGCGATACCTGGCGCAGTTATCAGAAGAACCAACTGGAAGTCATTCGCGCCAACTCCGATCCCAAACAGTTCATCACCACGAACACAATGGGATGGTATGACGGCTTCGATCACTACGTCGTCGAGAAAGATCTCGACCTCGCCTCCTGGGACGACTACGTCGGGTCAGGGACACCTCGACCCCGCCAAGAACGGTTTTGCCCACGACCTGACTCGCGGATTCAAACGCAAGAATTTCTGGGTCATGGAAACTCAGCCGGGCTCAGTCAACTGGGCGCCTGTCAACAACTGCCCTCGATAAAGGAGAAGTCCGCGCCATGGCCTGGCACGCCATCGGACACGGCGCCGATGTCGTCAGCTACTGGCAGTGGCGCAGCGCGTTGAATGGCCAGGAGCAATACCACGGCACGCTCCTGGGAGCGGACGGAACGCCTGTACCCCTGTACGCCGAAGCTCAGCAGATCGGACAGGAGTTCGCCAAAGCCAGTCGCGGCGCTCGCGGGAACGTCGGTAAAATCCGAAGTCGCAATCCTGCACTCCTATGACAGCCGCTGGGCCATCGACTGGCAGCGTCACAACAAGAGCTACGATCCCGCAGCAGAACTTGTGAGCTACTACGGGCCGTTGCGCGCCATCAGCCAGTCGATCGACGTAGTCGAACCCGTCGCTTCGCTCAGCCAGTACAAACTAGTGGTCGCTCCCGGACTCAACGTGCTCTCCGATGCAGCCGCCAAGAATCTTGCTGATTACGTTCAACAAGGCGGACATCTTGTTCTCGGCCAGCGTTCTGCCATGAAAGATGAAGACAACGGATTGCAGCCTCAACGCCAGCCCGGGCCTCTTGCCGATCTGCTTGGCGGAAGAGTCGAGCAGTACTACGCACTGGTCGATCCGGTGACGATCGAAGGAAAGTTCGGCTCGGGACAAAGCAAGTGGTGGGCCGAGTTGCTCAGCGCCAACGACAAAGACACCGAAGTCCTCGAAACTTACGGAAAGAGCAACGGATGGCTCGACGGCAAGCCGGCAGCCATCACCAGAAAAGTCGGCAAAGGCCGCATCACCTACATCGGAGCCTGGCTGGATGGCTCTGCCATGGCCGCAGCAGCTAAATGGATGACTGGCGTCAGTGGCGTGAAACCCGCTCTGGGTGCGGTTCCGGAAGGGGTCGAAGTCTATCCCCGCTACGGCGATCATGGCGTAGTTTACATATTGGTCAATCTGTCGAAAGCTGAACAGACGGTTTCACTGCCGTCCGCCATGAACGATGTGCTCGAAGGCGGATCGAAACAATCTGTCAAGCTGCCGGTTTACGGAGTGGCAGTGTTGTCGAAGTAAATGTGGGGCGGACACCCTTGTCCGCCCCACACAACACAGCCACTAGCTGATCCAGGTGAGTAGTTGCTTCAGGTCCGTGGGGGCGGACGATGCTGTTCCTCGCGGCATCCCGGGGCCAATCGCCACCGCTTCATTGTGGCCTTCGAACCACACGAGGAAGGAAGATTTCTCGGCTCCGGTCAACCTCTGTTGATTCAGATACGTGTAGTAAGAACCCATGTCGGCGTCGACCAGCGATCCGGCCGGATCGAGATCGACTGCGGGTTGTGTTGCTCGAGAGCAACTCGTTCATCGGTCTCTGGCGCTGACGAGGGGCGAAACGCACCAGCAGCGTGAGCGGCTGGGCCCGTCGCAAAGTTTCGCGTGCAGCCCACTGCGCGAAGGTTGTGCTGAAAATCTGGGTTCCCGAACCCTCGGTCAGCAGCTTCACCTGAAAACGATCGAGCACCGCGTCTCCGGCTTTTCCCAGACCAAGTTCCTCGGGACGCATTTGCGCCATACGCGTGCGCAGCGTCTCCGGTCCCATCCCTGGCTTTTCGATTTCTCCGTGCATCTTGCGTAGCAGCGCTCCCCGCACGGGTTCCAGGGCGTGGTAGGAAACGCATGTAAGCGCGGGATCGTAAGCCGCCTCCTGGCCTCCGTCGATGTACCAGTGCGCGTACGGAGCAGGGTGCGCTTTCGCTCTGGCCGCGACCGTGTTGAGCAATGTATCCAAGCCATTTTCCGGATTGACGTGGCTGAAATATCCACCATGAGGCCGCAGTTTGCGGAAGAGAGGCTCCTCGTGCGCAGTCGCGCCCTGGCCGATGACGGCGATTGCCAAGCGAGACGTCACCGGAGGCTCCGGTGGCATCACCGCTTGCAAACGGTTGGCATAATCGATCGCAGCCTTGCGAAATGTATCCAGCTGATGGGTGGCCCAGAGATGCGCCGACAACTGCTCGACAAACAGAGCGGGCGAGTTAACCCAATCCGAACTCTCGAGTTTCGGCGAGATCGTGATCCGCGATAAGTCCTGAAACCATTCTCTCTGCTGTTCGCCGGAAAGCGATTTCAGATTTGCCAGTTCCTTTTCGATCGCCTTGCGTTCCGGAGGAAACCTGAAATCGTAGTCGATGACTTCTCGCAGCAGGCTGGGCACAAAGCTCAGAGGCAGATCGTTGCAGGGCTCCGACGTAGTCCGTGACCAGCTTTCTGGCCTCGGGCGGATAGCCCTTGAACTGCTCCGCATTGAGATCGCTTGGAAGCATGTCCGTTACAACAGTTCCTGAATCGGCTTGCCTTGCGAGAGGGACGCCGAAAAATCCAGCATTGATCCGATGGTCGGCACCAGATCGGTCGACTCCATCGCGCGGTCAAAAACCAGGCCCTGACGAACCCCCGCGCCCAGCGCCATCATCCACGTCGTTCGCGAAAGCGTGTCGCCGGTGCGATGATGCTGAAATCCGTTGCCGCCGGAATCGTCGTCTCCATCGCGTCCGAAGTCCGGCAGGATGAATAGCGTTGTATTGCCGGCGTATTCCGGGTTCAGCTCTGGATGGCTTGCCACACCTCGGCGCACAGACGATCGGTGCGGCGGATGCCGTCGATGTAGAGTGAATATGCCCCGGCGTGCGCGATATCGATATCGTGCATGGTGATCCACAACAGGCTCGGCGCCACCTGTTTCATTAACTGACGCGCGATGTACACCGACAATTCGTCGGGGCTCGACAGCGTGCGCGCGTGGGCTTTGAAGTCATCCACCGAGAGCTTCAGCATCATTTCCAGCTGCCGCAATTCAAATTCGCCGCCGCCGATCTCGGGCGCGTAGAAAAGGTGTCGTAGTTGTCCCGCACCAGGTGATCGACATCGCTGGTCGCGCCCGACATGGCTGCCGTCAACAAATGTTTCGGCAGAATTACCGTCGCTCCCAGGCCGCTACCATAAGAGGAATGATTGCTCTCGCCAATCCGGTTGAAACCGTTGCTGGGAGCCACAACCCAGCATCGGCCGGAGGCCGCCTCAAGTCCTTGCGGAAATATTCGAATACCGTGGGATGTTCCGGAGGGACCGCTGCGAAGTTATTAAACGTCTCGTAAACCCCAGTGACCAGGCTGGCGGTCGCCACGTAGTGGCCAAGAATTCCGCGATTGACCACCTGGGGAAGAACGTTGACTGCGGAATCAGTTCGCTCATCAGGTGCGGAATGTTCTCCTGACCTTCGGGAGCGAACGTCTCCTGGTCGCGCGCTCCGCCGCCGAAAGTGATGACCACGACTTTTCTTTTTTGACGCGTGGCCACGGCATGAGCCAGCGCACTCGGTTCCATGAGAGCGCTGCCCAGAGCGAGGCCCGCGGCCGTCCGCAAGAATTCGCGCCGGCTGCAGGATAACTGCCGCGCGAGTTCGTGAGGCGAAAGATGTTGTGGCATTACACTTCCAGAGCCTTAGATAGTCCGGTCATTGTTTCGCAGACGCCGCATCTTTCGCGGAATAAACAAACTGTCGAATGTCCGCTCTCTGCTTGTCAACTTCGGCCAGGTGCTCTGCTCGCAGCTGCTGATAAATCTGAAGGTGCTGCTGCGGACGTTCTTCGTCACCTGTACGAACGTACGCCTGACCAAGCCGGTAATGCGCATCCGCCAAATCCGGACTGAACTGGAGAGCCTTCTCATATTCGGGGACAGCCTCGGCATATTTATTCTGGTCCGAGTAGAGATTTCCCAACTGGAGATGTGCCTCCGGCAATTTCGGATCGAGCGTGACCGCCGTCTTCAGCAGAGTTTCGATCTGCTGAAGATTCGCGTCCGGATCCTGCGCCCGTTTCCCCTTCCATAAACTCATCGCATAGTAATACGACGCGCGAGCGTTGCCGGGTTGAAGTTCAACAAAACGGCGGAAGCGTTCGATGACCTCATTGGCCTGGCTCGGCGAACTGTCGTAGGCCTTGGACAAGAAAGAGGTAGCAGCTGGGGTCCGAGGGATCGAGGTCGGCCCCCTGCAGCAACGCCTTCACCGCATCATCGTAATTTCCGCGCGAGTATAGGGCCATACCCAAGCCAATCACCAGCCGCGGAGACTTGGGATAGCGCTCCGTAGCGTGCTGGAACACTTCAATGGCCGGCGCGAGCGTCCGATGAATGAGCAGTTCGCTGCCCCAGTCGAACAGATTGCTCTCGCTCGGGTCCATGTGGGCAGCCGTTTCGTATTCGTTGGCCGCCTCCACGAATTTCCCGTCTTTCTCTTCTATCTCGCCCAGCAGGTTGTGCAATTCTGCTGAGTTCTTCTTTTTCAACAGATCTTGCACCAACAGTCGGGCATCCGTGAGCCTCCCTGTCAGGACATACGCCAGGGACAGATCGTAGCCGTTGTCGTAGGAAGACGGATTGATCCGCTGAGCCTGCTCGAGAAATGGCACGGCTTCGGACGACCTTCCAGAGCGAGCGTAGAGGCTCGCCCAGATTGCGGTTGGCGTCGAAATTCCGCGGCTCAATCTTGATTGCTTTCCTGAATTCTGTTGCTGCCAGGTCGAACTTCCCCATGCGCGCCAAATTCGCGGCCAGGTTCGTTCTGGCGGCGGCGGAGGCCGGTTTGAGGCGTACGGCCTTCTCCAGGTGCTCATTGGCCTGTACGTCCTGCGACTGCGCGGCATAGACCAATCCGAGAAGTTCATGAACGTCAAAACTCTCGGGAACGGCGCGTACCAGGCTCTCCAGCTGAACTGTAGCCTCTGCGAATCGCCCAGATTCGTATTGAGCGACAGCCGACTGGAATTTGCGGTCAAGATCCTGACCGGGTTGACTGGTGGCTGCTGGCAGAGAGAAAGAGGCAAGAAAAACCACGACAGCAGACCAGATCGACAGGCGTCTCATGGTCACGGTGTTCGTATGTTACCACCGGGCTTTGGCCGGCGGCAGCTTTCGACCGTTAAAAGGTGTCCCCCGGCAGAAGCGCTTGAGGGAAGCGCCTTGCCGGGGGATTGTGACTGGAAAACTAGAAGTACAACTTCAGAGCAAATTGGATCTGTCTCGGATCGTAAGGAGCGTCGCGAGTCGATCCGATTTCTCCAAAGTTCGAACTGGTGAAATTGGTCGCGCCGCCGACAGCCACAACGCCGTTGCCGCCGAATCCCGGGCGCGTTGAAGTTCGGGTGATTGAGAATGTTGAAGAACTCCGAACGGAATTGCAGCTTGAAGCGCTCCGAGAGCTGGAAGTCTTTGAAGAGCGAGAAGTCCAGTCGGTGGAAGGGGGGGCCCAACCTGAGGGACCGCCTAGGGCCCAGGCCGTCTAACGGGAGCAGCCGGGTACCGAGGCGGGTCCGGGCCGGCTACCAACTCGCAGGGCTGCTGAATGCTGCTGGGTTTCCGAAGAAGCTTAACTCTCCGTTCGCGTCGATGTGCAGTCCGCGCTTCGGGCTCTGTCCCTTGACCACAGGTCATAGCAACCCGTGCCGTTGGCCGTGCTGGAGGGGCAAGTAAGGGTCATCGGTTGGCCGCCCTGCAGGGTGGCGCTCCAGTTGACGCTCCACCCGCCGACCAGTGCGTTCGTCACTCCCGAGGATGGTCATGTAGCGCTTGCCCTTACCGAAGGGAAGCTCGTAACCGCCACTGAGGTGGACGACGTTACGAATATCGAACGAAGCCAGGCCGTAGTCAAAGTGAATCCCGACACCCGGAACATCTCGGAGCCCGGAAGCCTGTCCGCTTCCTCCGTTGAGCAGGTCGCCGGCGTCGGTCGCCGTCTTGGAGTAGGTATAGGTCGCCAGGAAGTTCAGTCCGTTGGCGAACTGCTTTTCCAGCTTGGTCTGCAGCGAGTGATAGTAGCTGTTACCGTTGGTGGTCGCGTAACTCGCTCCGTGGGACCGAAGTCCGGGAATGGCACATGGAGACCGGTGATCGCCGTCGGTAGACGATCGATGCTGGGTGACGTTGTTCGAGTTCGGAAACACTTCCAAATGACGCGCCAGCGAAGTCACGTAACCGGCCTGGACGACATGAAGGCGTCAACTGATACTGCAGGGTGAAGTTGCCGCCCATCGAGTACGGAGTCTGGTAGTTGAACTGAATTCCGCGCAAGGCCAGGCCGCTGGCGTTGACCAGGGTCGGATCGAGCGGAGTGCAGGAGAATCCAGTCTCCAAAGGTTGCGCTTCCAATCGGAGTCGCGTCTGGGCTGGTGCATCCGCATAGGTGATTGGCGTGATTGTCGCTCGGTGAGTGTAACTGAGAAGTTGAACTGGAAGGGATAGTTTTCTCCCAGGTTCGGCGAGAACCCGCGGTTTTCAAACCCGTTGTAGAAGAGGCCAAATCCGCCGCGGGCCACCAGTTTGGGAGTGACTTGATAGGCAAAGCCGACGCGCGGCGCAAAGTTAGTCTTCTGCGACTTCCCAAGCCCCTTGCCGTACTTGTTACCGATCACAGGGGCTATGCCGTCCTTGGGCCAGCAGGTCAGTGAAACAGGTTGGGCAACTGGAGGAGAAGCTCGCAGCGTTGGTGCCTCCGGGAGCAAGTACAGCGGACTACCGGTCGGCGGCCCGCCTGGGCACGAAGTTGGCCTGCGCTCCGTGGTGCTCAAAGACCAGACCGAAGAAGTCCCACCGCAAGCCGAGATTTACGGTCAGCTTGGGCGTGACTTTCCAGTCATCGTTGATGTAGCTGCCGTAGTAGTTCTTTCCGTTGTCGGTCAGCGAGATGTTGGAAACGAACACTGTTGTTGCCGCCGCCCTTGTGCGCCGGACCCCCATCGTAGTCCGCCCGCCACGGTTGAGGCGGTCGGACGACAGCAGGAATTGCGCGAGGCCGGTGTTGCTCGACGCTGGCGCCCGGGAACGTCGGTGTACACGCTGCCGAAATCGAACTCTCCGCGAGACCATGGTGGTTGCAGGGTTGAGAATTTCACATGCTGCCACTCAAAACCCATCTTGAATGTGTGCTTGCCATAGATCTTGGTGAAGTCGTCGGTCACCTGGAACGTAGATGCTGACTTCGTCCGAGGGCAAGAAGGCGTTGCTGCCTAAAGTAGACAGTCCGTTGATACCGAAGGCGGGGAGTCCGCCGTTTTCGTTCAGTTGCGGAATGCCAGCGATGCCGAACTGCCCTGGAATGTCGCTTAGATCATTGGCGGAAGGCGAGACGCGCGTCGTGTGCAGGTAATTCAGACCAGCGCGCGCCACGTTCACCATCGTTGGGGAGAACACGTGGGTGTATGCCAGTGCGCTCTGTTGCGCGAGCGCGGTCTGGTTGCCCTGCTGGAAGCCGCCACCGTCAGCAACACCGCCGAAAATGCCCGGGATGAACTGAGGATCGTCCACGTAGCTGAAGCGATAGAAACACCTGGTTCTTTTCGCTGAAGTTAACGTCCATCCGGGTATCGAAAGAGTTGCGGCGCTCAACTAGCTTCGGAGAATTTCCGTAATTGGAGAAGAGAGTGCCGTTGTTGGTTGGCAACGGATAAAGGTTAAACAGCGCGATGGCGTTCGGATCCAGCCGGTTGCGCGGCAACTGATTCAGGGTGCAGTTGGCAAGACTGTACGCAGCGGTACTGGGTGCGCAGTTGGTATTGATAGGGTCTCGTGCATAGCCTGTGGCGGTAGCCACCCGGCCTGAAACCGGATCGGCTACGCCGAGCGTCACCGGGCGTGTGGTTGCAGGATCAAGGATCGTCCCCAGGGGCACGGTCCGGCTTAAGGCGTCAGTTTCGAGGCTGCCGTTTTGCCCGGTAATCATGTCCGAGAAGTCCGCCGTGTAGGGTCAGCACCAAGGCCATTGATGCCGTTCCGTCAGCACCGTCGGCACGGAACCGCTCAGAATGGTGCCTTGGACGCGTCGCAGTCCTTCGTAGTCACCGAAGATGAAAACCTTGTTCTTGATGATCGGTCCGCCGAGCGATGCTCCAAATTGGTTCTGCCGGAGTTCGCCCTTGGGCACGTTGTGGAAGTTTTCGAACCAGTCCGCGGCATCAAGCTTGTCGTTGCGGAAGTATTCCCAGGCTGCGCCGTGGAAGCTGTTGGTGCCGGACTTGATGGTCGCGTTCAACACGGCGGCGCCGGAGCGTCCGAATTCGGCGCTGAAACCGGAGGTCTGTACTTTGAACTCCTGGATTGCTTCCAACGGAGGAAGCACCACGTAGTTGGTTCCGTTCAGGAAATCGACGGTGTCAGAGTTGTTGTCGATTCCATCCAGCATGTAGTTGTTCTGCGCCGGACGGTTACCGTTGGCAGCGAAAGCGCCAGTGGCCGCGTTACCGCGAGTGTCGGCCTGCGGAGAGTTCACGCCAGCCGCGAGCTGCGCCAGGAACGTGAAGTTCCGGCCGTTCAGCGCCATGTTATTGATGGTGTGGCCGTCCACGACTTGCCCGACCGAAGCATCCTCGGTCTGCATCAACGGGGCCGACGCGCTGACTTCAACTCTTTCGCTGGTGGCGCCAGGCTTCAGTTGAAGATTGACCGCCAGACGCTGCTGCACGCTGACCTTCATATCCTTCTGGCTGGTAGTGGCGAAGCCAGGGGCGGTGGCGGAAATCTCGTAATTTCCAATCCTCACCGGCGAAAAGGTATATTCCCCGCTCGCGCTAGTGGTGGTTTGCAGTATCAGGCCGTTATCAGTGTTGGTCAGAGTCACCTGGGCGCCACCCAATACGGCGCCGCTGGAATCCGTGACCAAGCCCAGGACGGCGCCCTGATCCACCTGGGCCAATCCGGGTTGCGCGATAATGATCAGAAAGAACGTGCAGGCGAGCGCGATCCAGCAACGCGAAGTAAACCGGCGCAGAGGACTCTGATTGGCTCTCATCGTGGAGGTTCTCCTCTAAACTCTTTGTTTGTGCTCTTGCGGGGCCGGGGACAACGACTGATTTTCAGCCCCATCATGTAAACGTGTACATTCTCGAAACCGGGACAACCTTAGAACAGGTTCTGAGAACTTGTCAAGAATAAAACTAGTACCTTTCTATTAGTCGATCGGAGACCCCTTCTGCAAACGCTTTCCTGCTCTTCCACGCGCCAATGTTCTGCCGAAATATGCGCGATTGAGACGGAAGCCGCGCTGCAATCCAGGTTGGATCAACTTAATCGGGGCTCAACATGCCCATCGTTGAAGCTTCATGACGGAGCACGAAGGGCTCGTCGATCCGGAATCAAAGCTGCTTCTCTGGTTGCAGTCAGGGAAATCTCGGCGCGATTGGGGACCAGGATCGACGTTTTGCGAAAACGATTTCCCCGAGATCTCACGTTCGGGGCGCGATTACACAAGATGGCTCCGCGGGCGATGGAAATGCTACATTGACCTTTTGGCACACGTAATCAACCTGCCCACGGAGATGTACCCGGAGATGGCCTTCGGCGGCTCATTCCAGCATGCAAGCCAGAACAGCCCGCGCCGGCGAGCAGTGGGCATGCTCCTTACCGCGGATCGTCATCTTTGCTTTTTGCAGCAACCTCGGCCGCGCAGCAATCTGCTCCGCCCCGAACTTCTTCGAAGCCTCCTGCGAAATCCGCGTCACCTTTCTTCGAAGCTGAAACCTTGCTGCGTCAGGGATCGATCGCCGAAGCAAAACTGAAGATCGAACAACAACTCGAACTCAATCCTTCGAGCGTGGAGGGTTACAACCTGCTCGGAATCGTCTACGGCAGCGAAAAGGACTACGACCGCGCTGTCCAGTCATTTCAGCATGCGCTGACGTCTCGATCCCAATTCCATCCGCACGCATAACAATCTTGGGAATGTTTACGTGGCTCAGGACAAGTTCGATCTTGCGGAAAAGGAGTTCGGAAAGGTCTTGAGCGTCGAGCCCGCCAATCACGAGGCCAACTACAATCTCGGCCTGGTCCTGATGGCGAGACATTTGCCTGCCAAGGCGATTCCTCACCTGCAACTCGTGCGTCCACCGGACATCGCCACCCGCTTCAACCTGGTCCGCGCCTACCTTCAGGCGGGGCGCACGCGCCGAAGGCCTCAAGCTGGCGCGAGAGATCTCAGCCCAAAATAAAGACAACGTTCAGCTGCACTTCACGCTGGGTGTATTGCTGGCAGGCGAAAGACAGTATCCGGCCGCGCAACTTGAACTGGAGAAGGCCAACGCGCTGCAGCCGGAAACTTTCGAGATCCTCTTCAACCTGGGGCAGGTCTACCTGCAGAGTACCGAATACAAGAAAGCAGAATTGGTTTTGAACCGCGCGCTGAAACTGAAACCGGATTCAGCCGAAACTCTTTATCTGATGGCACGGGTCTATTCCGAGCAAACGAAAGCAGTGGATGCGCTGGATCTGCTGGTGCGCGCCCACAAACTGGCTCCGGAAAATACCGATGTCATCTTTCTGCTGGCCCGAGTCAGCATGTCGCAGAATTATTTCGAAGACGCCATCCCGCTGCTCGAATCCGGCATAAAAATCGCACCCAAACGGGCCGACTTGCATGCCGCTCTGGGCGAAAGCTATTTCATGTCGGGAAAGGCGGAGAAAGCGATCGACGAATTCAAGTCGCTGATCGAGTTGGACCCGTCCGCGCGATCCTATGTATTCATGGGCCTCTCGTATCGCCATCTGGGACGGTTCGATGAAGCCAAAAAATATTTCCAGGAGGGTCTGAAGCTCGATCCGAACAACGCTTCCTGCCTGTTCAACATGGGCTATGTCGAAGGACGCCAGGGGAATCAGGCTGCCGCGGAAAAATATTTTCAAGCGACGCTGCGTTCCAATCCTGACTTCCCCGAGGCCCTGTTGGAGCTGGCAAATCTTCGCATCACCGATAAGAAATTTGAAGAAGCGGCAACCCTGCTGCGCAGATACGTAAAGGTAAGCCACGAGCCAGCGTCGGGATATTACAAGCTCGCCATGGTCGAGCGGAACCTGCACCAGAACGAAGCCGCGCAGCGCGACCTGAGCGTGTTTCAGACGCTTTCGAAAGATGCCTCAGCAGGGCCTTATCCTTACCAGCATCTTTTCGACTATCTCAATAACCGATCGACTCTTGCTCCGCAGGAACGCACGCAATTGGATCTCACCGAACTCACTGCGCAGATCCAGAAACATCCTGACCGTCCGCAAGACCTATACCTGTTGGCGGAAGCGTATCTGAAGCTGGGGAAACTCGAGGATGCCCGGCAGACCATTGCGCAGCTTGATCAGTTGAGCTCGGGCGACTTTCGCACCCAGACGGGAGTCGGCGTGCTGCTGGCCCGTTTTCATTTGTATGACGACGCCATCCCGCATTTTCAGGCGGCCATGCGCGCCAGTCCCGACTCTGACGACGTAAAATTCGATTTGGCCGACGCCTACTTCCGCAAAGGCGCATACCCTCAGGCGCTCGAGGCTGCCCAGCAGGTATCGGCAAACGGCCAACAGGACGCCGCTTTCCTGGCATTGCTCGGCGACATCCAGTCGCATCTTGGAGAAACCGCCACGGCGGAAAAGATCTTCCGCGATGCCATCGCAAAGAATCCTGACAACGATCAGTATTACCTCTCCCTTACGCTGGTCCAGCTTCGCGAAAGAGATGTAGCGGGAGCAAAAGAGACATTGCAGAAAGGTCTGACCCGTATTCCGGGTTCCGGGAAAATTCTGTGGGGGATGGGAATCGTCTCGGTGCTCGAAGGCAACACTGCGCAAGCCGCGCAACGCCTGGAGCGCGCTGTCGAATTACTACCGGAATGGCCGGGAAGCTACTCCACGCTCGGCGTCTTTTACTACCAGACTGGGCAGATCGCCAAAGCTCGAGAAGTGCTCAATCGCTTCAAAGGCAGCAGCGCCGGCGGGCTGGATGTGAATCGAATTGAAGAAGTTCTCTCGCGGGCTCCGGCAAAGTCACCTTCCGCAGAGGAACCGCTCTCGATGACCGCCCGGCAGCAGCTTCTGCAACTGGCCTTATCGCTTGCGGATCGCACTCTCTGAGATCATCTACGAAAACCAAAACGAGAATGCGGAATGACTCAAAAACGAAGCGGCGCGCAGGTCTCGGGAAAGCCGGGCAGCTCTATTTTTACTTTCTGCGCGATAGGCACACTGGCTGTCACCATGATGGCTTTCGCGCAGGCTCCGAAAAAACCAGACGATCACATTCCCGTCCGTTATACCGACGTGCGACAAGCCGCTGGCATCACTTTTCTTCAGGATGCCACCGCCACCGACGAAAAATATTATCTGGAAACCATGGGCACCGGAGTTGCCTGGCTCGACTACGATCAGGATGGCCTGATGGACCTGTACTTCGTCCAGTCGGCTGCGACAGATATTTACAAGCCGCCGCAACCATTGCGCAGCGCGCTCTATCACAACAATGGCGATGGAACTTTTACGGATGTCACCGAGAAAGCCGGTGTCAGCGGCAAGGGACATTACGGACAGGGTGTCGCCGTCGGAGATTTCGACAACGATGGTTTTCCCGATCTGTACGTGACCGGCTACGGCAGCGCTATCCTTTATCACAACAATGGCGACGGCACTTTCACCGACGTCACGGCCAAAGCCGGAGTTGTCGATGAAGGTGGATGGTCCGCCAGCGCGGGATGGTTCGACTACGACAAAGACGGATGGCTCGACCTGCTCGTCACCAACTACATCGAGTGGACACCGAAGAACAACTTGTGGTGCGGCGAGCGCCGGCCCGGCTACCGCTCTTACTGTCATCCCGGAAATTACAAAGGCCAGAAGACCAAGCTCTATCACAACAATCACGACGGAACTTTCACCGACGTCAGCGATGCATCCGGCGTGGGGAAGCCCGAGTCAAAAGGGATGGGAGTTGTCCTGGCCGATTTCAATAACGACGGCTGGCCCGATATCGCGATCGCCAACGACACCTGGCCCAATTTTCTGTTCATCAACAAACGGAACGGAACTTTCGAGGACGTGTCGTTCGTCTCCGGCATGGCGGCCAGCGAAGACGGACGCTACGAGGCGGGAATGGGCATCGACGCCGCGGACGTCGATGGCGACGGCTGGCAGGATGTCTATGTCACGCATCTCGATTTCGAACTGAATCGCCTCTATCACAACAATCACGACGGCACTTTCAACGACGAGACCTTTCGCTCCGGTATCGGAAACAAAGCCGTCCTGTTGAGCGGCGTTGCGATGAAATTTCTGGATTACGACAACGATGGATGGAACGACATTCTGCAACTGAACGGAGCGATGCTCGACAATATACAGCTTTACCACAGCGAAGTTTCTTACAAGGAACCGCTGCTGATGTTCCGTAATCTGGGGAAAGGTCAATTCGAAAAGGCCTCGGAGTCGCTGGGACCGGATTTCATGCGTCCCATCGCCGGGCGCGGCGTGGCCACAGCTGACTTCGATAACGATGGCGACATCGACATCGTCACCAATAACCGTGGCGACTATCCTTCGCTCCTGCGCAACGATGGCGGCAACGCCAACCACTGGCTCGAAGTTCTGTTGATTGGGACTAAATCGAACCGCGACGGCGTCGGCGCTTCATTGAAGCTCACCTCTGAAGGCTTCGTCCACGTGGAGCAGGCAAAAGGCGGCATGAGCTATATGTCGGCCAGCGATCCGCGAATTCAGTTTGGCCTGGGAAAGCGAACTAAAATCGATTCGCTGGAGATCACATGGCCCAGCGGACAGGTCGATCGACTAACGAACGTGCCGATCGACCAGATCATCGCGATTAAAGAAGGTACAGGCATCGTACCCCGTAAATTTCCCAAGGTGCCGGCGAAATGAAAACAGTCTTCAGTCATCGTCTTCATGAGACCGTGCTGACGACTGACGACCGAAGACTGACGACTGCTTCTCTATGAATATTCCCCGACGCCATTTCCTGGGCTCTTCCCTGATCGTCCTCGGCAGCACGTTGATGGACGCGCTGACTACTCCACTTTGGAAGTGGAAAAACTCGGCGCTCCTCCAGGCTACTGCAACAAATCCAGCCGCAAAGTCGCCAGTCACGTTCGTTGATGTCGCCCACGAAGCAGGATTGAATGCACCCAACGTCTGGGGAGCCGTCGATCACAAGCGCTACATCATCGAAGCCAAGGGCAGCGGCCTGGCTTTTTTTGATTACGACAACGACGGATGGCTCGACATTTATTTGACCAACGGCACTCGCCTCGACGCCAACTGGCCTGCCGGGCAAGGCTCCAACTTCACATCTCTACAAAAATAATCGCGACGGAACCTTTACCGACGTCACCGAGAAATCCGGTCTGGGACGCACTGGCTGGCAGACCGGCATTTGCGTGGGCGACTACGACAACGACGGATGGGACGACCTGTTCTGCTGTTTCTGGGGACACAACATTCTGTTCCACAACAACGGCGACGGAACTTTTACCGACGTCACTCGCAAGGCCGGCGTTTACGACGAACAATTCCGATGGGGAGCTGGTTGCACCTTTCTCGACTACGATCGCGACGGCCACCTCGATCTCTTCGTCTGCAATTACATAAGACTCGATCCCGCAAAAACGCCTTCCGCCAATGATCCGCTTTGTCAGTGGAAGGGAATCCCCGTCATGTGCGGACCGCGCGGTCTCACGGGCGACACCAATGTGCTCTATCACAACAACGGAGACGGAACTTTTACCGACGTCTCCGAAAAGTCCGGCATCCTGAAGCCAGGCCCGCGTTATTCGATTACCGCTGTCTCTTACGATTTCGATAACGACGGCTGGCCGGATATTTACGTCGCGGTCGATTCGCAACCCAGCATGCTGTTCCGCAACAATCACGACGGAACTTTCACCGATATTGCGGTTCTCGCAGGATGCGCCTACAGCGACAACGGACACGAGCAGGCAGGAATGGGCGTAGCCGTCGGCGATTACGACTGCGACGGCTGGTTCGACATTTTCAAAACCAACTTCGCCGACGACACCTGCAACCTCTATCACAACAACGGTGACGGGACTTTCACCGACGTGACGTTTTCATCCGGAATCGGAATCAACAATCGCTACGTCGCCTGGGGATGCGGATTCCTCGACTACGACAACGATGGCTGGCCCGACCTCATGCAAATCAACGGCCACGTCTATCCCGAGATTGAAGGCCACGACATTGGACAGACTTTCAAGAACCCGCGCTTGCTCTACAAGAATCTGGGGAACGGACGATTCAAGGATGTCTCAGCGGACGCAGGCCCTGGCATCAACGAACTTTTCTCCAGCCGCGGTGCCGCATTCGGAGACTATGACAACGATGGCGACATCGACGTAGTCATTCTGAACATGAACGATTTGCCGTCTCTGTTGCGCAACGACGGCGGCAACCTGCAGAACTGGATCAAGATCAAACTGATCGGCACCAAGTGCAATCGCACCGCGATCGGCGCACGCGTGCGAGTGATTACTGGCAACCATACTCAGATGGACGAAGTGCACAGCGGCTCAAGCGTGATGTCGCAATGCGATCTGCGACTTCACTTCGGGCTGGGAAAGGCCCAGACCGTAGATACCATCGAAGTTAAGTGGCCGACCACGCAGAAGATCGAACGATTCACCCAGGTGAAGGCGAATCAGATCATCACGATTCGCGAAGGCAGCGGGATCACACAGCCCGTCAAGACCAAATAACTCCGCTCAAAAGGAATTTCTGCCCAAATTAACGCGGGATGTAGTTCGGCAGAATCGGACTCACCAGCCCCGCAAACGACAGCAACCGCCGCTCAGCGTCTTCGGGCCTTTCGCCGGGCTGCAAAGGTGTATTCATTCGAATCAGCGCATTGTCGCTGCGATTCAGACAGAGCGAATCGAATGCCATGTAGGCAGTCATCTTGTCTTCGCTGGCCACGCGCCGGCCTCGGACCGAATACCAGAACAGGACAAGTTGCCGATCGTCACCCTTCGCGATGAGATAACGATTTACAGGGAAAGGAGTGTCGCCGGGAAAGGCAAGAGTGGTTGTGCCCACTTCGACCGGTGACCAGCCTGAACCTTCCAGACAATCCTGCGGCAGGTGGTTCACTAGTTTCTGCTGGCTCTGACGATAAGCCACATACAAATCGACGTACGGTGCGGTGGCCGTCCGATCGCGATAAGTGCGCTGCATGAATTCGCCCGTACCGAGCGTTTTGAGAATGTCATCCGGAATGGGAACGTCGGCGCCAACCCAGTTTTTCAACTCAAGCGGAAACGATGCCAGAGCGGTTCGCGGCAAAACGAATTCATGGCTGGCACGAGCATTAAGGAATAATCCGGTTCCGGCCAACAGCAAAGTGACAAGGGTAAAGCGCGCATTCCAGGAGATCATGCGTACTCCTCCTGCAATCGCTTTTCGTCCCTCGTCGAAAACAGCGCCTGAAACAGACGGTGAAGCAGAAAAACCAGCGTCAGTGATCCGGCAAAAATGAGCCATCCCGAGAGAAGATGCAGCGTGCCCTCGGCGCCGGCGATACCCCAGTGTTCCACCACCACTCCCGTAATCGCGATGCGCAGTGCGTTGGCAAAAACCGAAACTGGAATCGCCAGCAGAGCCAGCAACACTCGCACCCTGATTTTCGTCTCTGCCATGTACCCGTAAATTACTGTCAGCGTGATCAGCGAGAACAGCGACCGGATGCCGCTGCATGCCTCCGCCACTTCCAGGCGCGCGCTGGGCAAAAGAATGATGTTTCCTTCCCGCACAGTTGGAATCCCAATCAGCAGGAGAATAAAGCTCGCGGTTTTGGAGGCGATCATCTGCAGCGGAAATGTGATGCGGTCCAGCAAGGTCACCGAAGGAATCATCAGGACCAGAAACGCCAGAGGAAATGCGACCGCCGTGAGATGCTTCCACCCGGCGAGAAAGACCACCATGCCCGCCACAAAGAACAACAGCGATACCCGGGAGAGAAAGAAGCGTGAATCAACTGTGCCCAGTACCAGCGACATCAGGGCAAACAAAAGAATGACCAGTCCCGACCAGGATGGTTGAATTCGAAGTGCCGCCAGTTTTTCCCGCCGCTCCCAAATCAAAAACAGAGAGAACAATGGGACGAAGAAGCCGTGTGTGTAATTGGGATCCTGCCACCAGCGGGTCGCCAGTCGAATCGCCAGCGGGGCGTACAGCCACGAAGCCAGTGCGAACAGGATTGCGGCCTGAATATAAACCCAGGCATTGGGTTTGAAGGAACGAGGCATCAACGGGGCCGAAGGTCCCACTTAGCGTTTGCGCCTCGATTTACGCGACTTCCAATACACTCCGACCAGTCCGCTGGAGAGCAACAGCATCGTGCCTGGTTCCGGAGCAACTGCCAGCGGTGTGTGCGATGAACCACCCAGTCCGGGCAAACCGAACACTGGCAGAATGAAAAACGGAAGTCCCCGTTTACCCTTGCTGGGCTGCAGAGCATTGGCCTGCGCCGGCGGAGCGCTCGGCAGCGCAGTGGCATAGGGTTCAGGCTGCGGGTCGGCTTCACGGGTTACCATGTCGTTCGAGAACAATGGCTGATTGAAATCCGATTCCATCGGCTCGACGATCGCCGGCGGCCCGAGCGGCGCCATCGCGATGCGATTTCCGCAACGCGTGCGCGCCACAATCTTTCCGTCACTGATCAGGGTTTCGCCAGGATGCAGAGCCACTTTCTTACGCGTCCAGTAAACCTTGTCTCCGAGCCGATAGGCGACATGCATCGATTGATTTTCGGAAACCGTAACCAGGTGCGCGCGTTGAAAATCAAATCCATCAAACTCGCGCGCCACCACCGGGTCATTCTGCATGGATTGCCGCAGCTCATCCGCGCTCGCAACCCCTCCTGGCACTACCGAATACAAATACGATGGACGGCTCGGACGCATCGCCACAAAAGATGAGTACGTCTGTTTCGCGCCATCCTTCGAAGCATCTTCACTCTCATTTTTCGGGGCGGAGATATTCGATTGCGGAGCTGTATATGCAAACGTCGAAGCCGGCTGCTGGCGTGCGAACTGCCAGGTGATTGCCGCGGTTGCCGCAAACAGAAGAGCCACCAGGAACTTGGCCTGGCCGCTTACTCGGCTGCGCCGATGGCGCCGATAGCGAACCACGTTAGTAGTGGAATCTTTCAAGTTTTCCTCTGTGAAATCGATGATTCAAGCTCGGGGGGAGGAAAAGAGCATTGGCAACATGGAATAGTGCACGCCGCCTGCCAAACGGCTATGGCCGTCCAATCATCGAATTACTCGCTGCGCCCGCTGCCATGTGAAGAGATTTGCATAAAAAGGATTCCTTATTGCACCGCTTTGCTCTTCCAGCAGCATTGCAAGTACACCTTCAGTCTCCAAAATGACCTAATTGTTCATTAACCTGCGCTTTCAAGGGGATAGCCGCAAAAATCTGCTGAATTTTGACCCAGTGTAGGAACTTAAGGCGTCGTGTATTCGACCGTCAGTGTGCCTTGCACTGCACCGTCTTTCTCACCATACCAGCAGCCGAAGTTTGGTGCGTTCACGGTGTCGAGTGGGTTTCCGTATCCGTAGTAAAGCTCGGTTGCGCTGGTCAGGTGCACTGCAATCGGCCCGCTGTCGTTCATCGCCGGGTTCGTTCCCGGCGGATAGTTGGCATCCCCACCCGACTTCAAACCCAGGCTGTAAGCCGGAGCCTGTGGGTCTCCAATGCTGATGGAAGGTGCCGTCGTACATGGCAATGCCACTAGCGGCTGAGGCCCCGGAGGAAAGTTTTCCGCATTCAACATCGGACGTCCCACGGTATAGAGAAACGTGATCCGCGTAATAGTCATCCCGCTGTTGGCCTTTAACAACGACATCTTGTCGAACTCTTCACCCGGACAAAAGTCGACGTCGGAGACTGGCGCGCACGAGTATCCGGCATGAGGTGAGAACGTAACCGTAAGAGGACTGGACACATTCGAAGAGGTAGCAGAACTCTGTGCCGTGGCAGACGCCATACTTCCGCCACCACAGCCTGTGCAGGCTAGCAAACAGGCCAACGCCAGAGTTGTAACTCCAGCCGAACTCTTCATGGTACCGCCTCCGGTACCCTGGTTAGAGCAAGAGGCTTGCCATTGCTAAGTCATTCCATAACATTAGATTAGCGCCGACAAGTGGAATGCGGATTCCTACTGTGGAAGAGGTTTGCCACTATTTTCCGGGAGGAGGGATTTGAGCAGCGCCGGCGTCCCGCCGGCTGTCCGGTGGGCGTCCTCGCCCACCGTCGAAGACAGGATCCCAGTGCTACTCGAAAACTTCGCGAAATAGACCTAGGCCATCCACTTCTTCAGCATCTGTTTGACCGGTACGAGAACCGGAGTCGATGCCAGGGCCGAAACTGCAGTTCGAACGCTTGAGTTCCACGATCGACTCTTTACCTCCCTTTCAATCTGTTCAAGGGTCTCGCAGCGAAATGAGATCGGTACGGAATCGCCATCCCCGGCGCTATCGATGGCTTCAAACGCCTCGGTCAGGCGCGGAGTCGAACTTTAGTATGGTGGGGTGAGTGTTGATTTCCCAGACTTGTGGTGCGCTTCCTGCCACGCCGTAGTCGATTCGCCCATAGTCGATTTTTGTCCGTCGGAACACATCTGCCACAAAACTTTCGTGGGGATTTGTCTCTAGATATCTGGTTTGTTCCTGATTGAACTCGACCGTCTTGAGAGAAGGCTTCTTGAGGTTCCAGTTGTGGCCGAAGATCAGGTGCCGGGGCAGCACTTGTTTGTCGACGACAAATGCCGAATACTTGCGAAATACGCCTGATTGGTCCGAGGTATCGCAGAATTCCACGACAAGGATGTCGGCCAGTCGATTTCCTTGTAGTCGAACGTAATTCAGACCGCGTTCGAGCGCTGCCCTAGTCATGTAATAACGGTGTGAGGTTGCCGCGGTGGTCGTCTCCCCGGCGCAGAAACACAGGAAATCGTTATTTCTTCCAGGGAGTCGCAGGCTCGAACGGCGCGAAAGGAGTTCACTCCTGCGGAATACAGTTCTTGCAGCGCGTCATAGCGTCGAAGCACGAGTGCGGGATGGTTCAGAACGCGAAATTTTCCCGGTGACAGGGAGAGTTGTTCGTCGAATTCAATGGCTAGTTGCAGTTGTCCGGTCGACAGGGTTTCCAGATCGGAGAAAATATAAGTTCCAGGCCGGGCGTGCTGAGCATGAACCAAATCGTCATAGAAAAGATATTGCATGCGCGAACCTGGTTGCTCCCAGAGGTCCACGTATCGCTGATTCTTGGCGTGCTGTTTCTGTGCCAGATAAAAAATCATAATTCCACGTTACGGCGACGAAATCGAACATGATTCAAGCAGAAGGAAAGCCGCATAAACTTCGTACTCACGCAGCCGCGTCGCGCCTCGGACTGACGGCCTCCACTTGTTTCCTTTTGGGTGGATGTAAAGCCTCTACCAGAGCGCCCCAAGCTGCCGAGTAGATGCCGAGGACCAACACCGGAAAGCAGTAGAGAAGCGGCCATATCAACGAACGGTTCTGCTTGAAAATGAACTTGACGCAGTTCTTGATTCTCATCCAAGGATAAGAAACCAGTGTCTTCCAGAGAATCGGCACTCCCAGTTTGCCGTTCGGCTGAAAATACGACAGTTCACCGTCCCAGCATGCCCTCATGAAATATTTTCCATGGCCGTAGTGATGTTCCAGAAGATGCCGCAATGAACTCGGATTGATATGCCCAGTGCGGACTCGTGGATTGAATAGCACAGGCTCGTCATGAAGCATCAGGCGGCGATTGAACACCGTGTCCTCTCCTAGACGGCAAGTCGGGTGGAAACCAGCCATAACGGCCGAACAGATCGCTTCGGTAGGAAAGATTGTGAATCACCTTCCCCTTCATCACTTCCCGCGGGCGATTGGGCAGACAAAAGACGTACTCCATGATGTAATTCGCCCAACCAACCAGGTTCCCTGGGTTTGCATTGGTGATCACTCCACCAACTGCCGCGAATCCCTCGTTCGTGCCCCTCCATCCGGTGTGTTGAGCCAATCCTGGTCCGCCACGCAATCTGACGCAAGAAAGGCGATGACCTTTCCTTTCGCATGTTCGATTCCCACATTCCGGGTTTCACCAGGTAACGCCCGACGAGAAAGCCGAACCAGTTTTACCCACGGATATTCGCTAGCTGACGATCTTGGCAGTTGCATCGGTAGAGCTATCCACAACGAATACTTCAAAGTGAAACGATGTGGCCTGCGCCGCGAGCGAATCCAGCGACTCTCGGATCGTTTTCTGGGAGTTGTAGGACAAAACGATCACGGAGGCATCCACAGTTCCGGTCTGGCTCGAGGGCTGAACAATGTCTTGTCCGCGAAGGATCTTCATTCCAACTCCCAAAATAGGGTTTGATCAAAATAAGGCTTAGCCAGTGCGATGAGCAGTTGAACCGCTGGGCCTGAGAGACCATGACTGCTCCACGACCATATCGCCTCCACCAGGTTGAGGTATAACTTGGTTCAGCGATGCTCCTCCGAAAATGACCTGGAATTGACCAGCCGCGGCGATTCGCTGCTCCACCTTATTGCCGTCCATTGAACGTATTTCGATGGAATACTGTCCCGGCACGAATGGCAATTGGTCGATGGCGCAAACAAATTCGCCTGGATTTGGCGGATCGCCCGAAATCGACTCCGTCCGCCGGGGTGCTGGCGAATACCGTGAGACGGAAATCCACGAGCATTGAAGATGGTCAGGTTGACAGCGGTCTTCCTGAGCGCAGCCGGCTCCCCACCGTCATAGCCTACGGCGAATTTTGCCGGGTTCGCCGGTTGCAAAGCATGGAATCTGGTTGTCGTCTCCATCCAGCAGCCGGATGTACCTCAGTCTCGGAACCAACGGAGACACTTCACTCGCCTCCAGCGCGATGAATCCGCGGTGAGTGCCGTCGTCGCCCATCACTGCATTGAGATAACTATCGATTACCGCCGTTGCCGTTCCTTCCTGACGAATGCCACCACTTTCCAGCCAGATGGCCCGCGTGCAAGTGGTCGCGATCGACGGAAGTTCGTGACTCACGAGAATTACCGTCCGACCCTGCCGGGTTGATTCCTGGATTGTCTGAAAACACTTTCTACGAAATGCCGCATCGCCAACCGCGAGCACTTCGTCGATGACCATGATCTCCTGCTCGAGGTGTGCGGCGACGGCAAATGCCAACCTCACCTTCATTCCACTTGAGTAACGCTTTGATGGGTGTGTCGATCGACTCCGCTACTCCCGCGAAATCGACGATGCGATCGAATTTTCTTTTGATTTCCGACTTTCGCATCCCTACCATGGCCCCGTTGAGGAAGACATTTTCGCGGCCGGTGAGTTCGGAATGAAACCCGGTGCCGACTTCGAGCAGCGCCCCGATATTCGGCCGAATAGTTCCGCCCGCCCCTCATTCGGCCGGGTGATGCGGGAGAGGATCTTGAGCAGCGTGCTTTTGCCGGCTCCGTTCACGCCGATGATCCCAAGTATCTCTCCCTTGGGTAAGTCGAAAGAGCAGTTCCGTAGAGCCCATATCGTCTCGCCCGGTGGATCGTTTTCGAAAACGCGCGATCAGTCGGGCCTCTGCATCCGGCCCGCGCCAGTACTTCTTTCCTAAGTCGGAGACTCGAATCGCGTGTGCGCTCATGATTTCGGTTCTAAATCATGTCCACAATTGAATGTTCGGTATTGGCGAAACACTACCGCCCCAATGCCCAGAAACACCAAAACGAGAACTGTCGAGAAGGAAAGCATGCGAAGGTCCGGCGTATGCGCCAATCGAAAGCACCGCCCAACGGACACCTTCCACCACCTGGTACATCGGATTGAGCTGGTAGAGAGTCAACAGCCACTCCGGTAATCGTTTCGCAACGACAGTCTGCGAATACGCTACGGGAGTCGCGTAAAGCATGAACTGTATCAGATAAAGAAGAAACCTGGAAGTGTCCCGATACCGCGCGTGCAGTCCGGAGAAGAGCAGACCCATTGCGAGGGACAACAGCAGCGTCAGCGCAACGAATCCGGGAACAGCCAGCAGCCGGATCGTCAGCGGAAAGCCATAGGCTAGCGCCATGCCCAGAAGGAGAACGAATGAAACTGCGAAATCGACCAGTCCGCCGAATACCTCGCTGGCAGGAATAATGACCCGCGGAAAATAGACTTTGGTGATGATGTGTTCGTAGGTGACCAGGCTTTCGCTGCTTCGGCATGACTCCCTGTACTGAATAGTTCCCACGGCAGCAGTGCGGCAAATGTAAAAAGGGAGTATGGAATTCCCTCCGACGGCAGCCTGGCAATCTTTCCCAAGGCGAAGAGTGAAGAGCAGCATCTTGGCCAGAGGCGTGATCACGAACCACAACGGACCCAGCAGGGTCTGACGATTTCGGCGAAAAATGTTGCGCCAGAGAAATGCCCAGAAGATATGCCAGCTGCGCGAGAAGTTCGCGCACATCAACAACTTCCCATCGGCCGGCTGGTCGCAGCACGAACCTGGGTTCTTCTTGGTCGTCGCGCGAGGCACGGCGCACAGGCTTGCCTCAACCCTGAGAGGGCAGGCTTTTCACCGGCGCGGTATAGAGGTCTTTTTCCAATTCAGCTACTGTCGTGGCTACGCGCTTGACCGGCACCCACTTGCAATCACGGCCAGATATTTGGTCGCGCGAAAAAGGGCGCAGGAAGGTCCATCTCTCTGTTCCGGACCAGCGTTCGTACACAACGAGTGGCGTTGAGGCTCGACCTTCGCCATCTTCCGATGCAGGATGGCTCCTAGATCGATGGTCGGAATTTCCTCAAACTGTCGAGGGTTTAAATTTTGTTCGTCAGAAATCGTCGGCGAGAGGTAATTTCCCGGAGACTACCACAGAACAGCAAAATGCACACCGGTTGAGAACAATCCCCTTCAGGATTCCGCCTTCTTGACTGTGGACTAGTCGCGCCAAGGTCAAAAAGACCGCCTCCACCCCCTACCCTGATCCTCGAATACCCCGTCCGTGCTAAGCTTCGTCGCAACTCACAGGCCTCTCTTTACAAATCTTGACATAAGGATAAAACTTTTGTTTTCGGAAACATAGGGCTAAAAGAGATAGTCTGGAACGATGCAGATCTTCGTTTTAAGTGCAATTGTATGCGGCTTTTGGCGACGCTTGGCCGTCGGCGACCGAGGGCCGAGGAAGGACGAGAGATGACAGGTATACCGACTGATCCGAGTAAACACCGAACCGATGCCACTTTCGACAACCGACCGCTTATCCAGAACGAGCGCGGGTTGGGCTGGCTTTGTCGGCCATCATTCTGTATTCGGCAGGCTCTGCTTATCGCGGCGGCCTATGTTTCTTATAAGGCACCCATCAAGCCCGATCGCTACGGGCACGCCTTTTCCTCGCATCTTGCAGACCGGCTGACCGCGTATGCTCTCTGGCTCAAATCTCCATCCAAGACCGTGAGAGCGACCATGCCGATCGAGAAAATCAGCGAGATTCTGGCTGCGACCAGCGCGAAACATGGCGTCGATTCGTGCCTGGTGTATGCGGTTGCGGTTTGGGAATCTGGATTGAATCCGCACGCCATCAGCACAACTGGCGCCGTAGGACTGATGGCGCTGCAACCTGAAACTGCCCGGAGGTTTTCGCTGGAAGACCCGTTTGACCCTGAAGCCAACGCAGATGCCGCCACTCGCCTCCTGGGGCAACTCTCCCAGCAGTTCAACGGCAACGTGGATCTGGTTCTTGCGGGCTACAACAGCGGTGCAGAGACCGTGAATCAATTTCATGGTGTGCCCCCGTACCGTGAAACCACCGATTACGTGAAACACGTAGGCCACATCTACCGGATCTGTAAGGCCGAGCAATGACGATCACATCCGCTGACTAGTCTAGTCGACAAAAGAGGCTTCGAATGAGCCCCCTTCCGACATCAATGAATGACGCCCGCGAATTTCATTAGAAGTTGGTCGTGAGGCGCATGGCGAAGCTTCTCGACGGCCCGATGGCGTTGCCGGAGAAGAGACCGCCGAAATCGATCACGTTCAGGACATTCGTGAGGTTCTGCCCGTCGATCTGGAAGCGCATATTCAGACGTTCAGACCTGTAAACATCGGCTCCCGCCGAGGCATTGACCTGAAAAGCAGGATAGATCCGTCCCCGCGCAAAGTTAATTCGATCCAAAACCTGCTGACCGTATTGTGCAAGTACTGTGTCCGGATCACCCACGAACTCGAACGGCAACCCGGTGTCGTACTGGATTCCGCCGGCGATCCAGAAGCGAGGTCTGACCTGATAACGCACTCGGCCGCGGACGGTATTGCGCTGGTCCTGTGAAACCGGAAAGCGTCCGGCGCTAGGCAAGTCCTGGGCATCGTCCCCGAGGAAAAGGCCGCCTGTAACCGGGAAGGAGGCAAAGCCGACCATGTACGAATAGCTCAAGAATCCCGAAAAACCGCGCCAGTCGGGCACATCGATTTTTGCTTCCGCACCGTAGATGTCGGACTTGCGGAATGAAATGGGGAAGCTGATCGCCGAGCTTGCAATCTGATCGTCATCCGCATAATTCGAGACCAGCCTGCGGAAATAGTTCGTGGCCAGCCTGACTTTTCCGCCAAATACCTTCGTCAATCCGGCTTCGTAGTAGTTCCCCTCCGAAGGTTCGACAGGCAATCGTAGAAAACTATTGGGATCGACCGATTCCACCTGATTGGAGCTCGACAGCAGAATATTTTCGAAGGATGGTGTCTGAAACACCCTGTCATACGAAACATGCACCAGCACGCCCACTGAGGGGAAATAGCGGGAAACGGAAACCCGCGGATCGACTGCGTGCCGATTCAACAGAAGTTGATAGTGGTCCCAGCGCAGGCCGGCACTGATAGTCCAGTTTTTCAGACGGATCTGGTCCTGCACAAATATGGACTGTTCGAGATCCGGCCGATTTCCCAGAAATGCAAAGTCGATCGGAGTGTCATCGTCGAACTGACTCGGATCGGTAATGTGATAGCGGAAGTTTTCGTTCAGAAACGTATTGTCCGATTCGAAACCGAATTTCCATTCGTGCCGTCCGTGATCGATGGTTGTTGTTCCTTTGAAATACACTTCGCGGAAGAAGTTCTTCTGGAAGGCCTCGACCGGCGTCGATTCGGGATTGGAGTTGAAACCAATGTCGTTGTCGCGAACCATGGTCCGGAAATCGGTGATCGCATTCGAGGAGAAGATGTGCTGATAAGAGGCGATACCCATGGTTTCGATGTTGTCGGCGGTCTGCCGCTGGCCCGCCGCTTGCTGCACCTGTTCGTTGGGCAGTTCGTAACGCGACAACTCGTGCCGGACGATGAATCGCAGGCGATCTTTCGCGGTCAGGTCCCGTTCGTAATTCACCGAGAAATCGCCCAGCGTCCCGGTGTTTGTGTAGTTCTGCGGCACCACGGGATTCAGGTAATGGTCGGTCATGCTCCCGCTGGCGCTGGCGCCCAGCGTGTTTTTTCCCCAGGCATACTGTCCCTGAGCGGAGGCACCGGCCGTATCAAAACTGCCTCCTGACAGCACAACCTGGCCATGAAAACCCTGCTGCGAATCGTGCAGGGTATTCACTTCGATCACCCCGCCCATTTTTCGGCCGTATTCGGCAGGGATGCCGGCGGTGTAGATGCTTAACGATTGCACGTCGTCCGCGTCGATGGCAGGACCGAAGCTGGGCGAGCGATCGTCGGTCAGCGGGATTCCGTCGACCACAAACTGGGTCTGGTATTCCGCGCCACGGGGATGCAGTACGGCATTTCCCTCGTACAGCCAGCCAGGTTGTGAATTCACCAGATCCTGCAGAGAGCGGCCAGGAATCGAGCCGAGCCGGTTTTGAATTGTCTCAGTCCCGACCCGGCTGACCGAGCCGGCTTGATCGGGATCGATCAGCGTATTGGCCGCATTCACGGTAACCGACTGGTTCACCGTGGACAGCGTCAGTTGGATCTTGTATTCGATCGGGATCGAAGAATGAATATCGATAGACTCCAGGCGATCCGCAAAACCCGGCTGCTTTACCTCAAGCTGGTAGACCCCGTAAGGCAGACGCTGCACATCCAGGCGGCCCTGATCGTTGGTGGTCAGCGTGTTCCGGTACTGGTTCGCCTGGCTGACAATCTCGACTGTCGTTTTAACACTCAGGCCAGCCGGATCGGTCACTCTGAGGCGCAGTTCACCGCTGTTGCTTTGACCAAGCAGCGGCAGGCCACAAAAGATGACGACAATGGCGGCAAGTCTCTTCATGAAGAACTGGGGCCCCCGGTAATTTGGCGGCTGCCTAACCATAATTGACAGGCGTTCCCCTCCGCTGGTTACTTCGGACGTAGCCCGCCCCTCGAGCGCGAATTACGATCGCGGCGGTTTCCGCGTCGCGCATAACCTCACATTAAAGCAAGATCATGCGAACTAGAAATCGAGTGCCGGTTCGTGAGCTCGATTTGCCACAACCGACGCAAATAAATCGCTTAGTGTATCTGCCAATTCCCGATTGCATTGACTTGCTGTATCCCCAGACTTAGCATCTCATCTCGATAGTCGAAATATCGAAGATGGGAGTGCGTTCAATGAGACAAATGTGGAGACACGCGATCTGTCTGGTCCTTCTGAATCTGGCTCTGGTGCCAGGATCATCTCTGTTTGCAGCTCAGAAGAAGGTTGAGAAAGCAGCTCCGCCCATGAAGCTGAAGGTGGGCGATACCGCTCCGGATTTCACCCTGCTGGCCTTCGATGGCAAGGAACTGAAGAAAATATCGTTGCAGGACTATCGAGGAAAAAAGAATGTTGCCTTGGCGTTCTTTGTCTTCGCCTTTACCGGCGGTTGAACCCGTGAAATGAAAGCTCTCCAGCAGAATCTCAGCAAGCTGGAGGGTGCAGACACCCAGGTTCTGGGTGTGAGCATGGACAGTCCTTTCTCGAATTTCGCCTTCGCTCAACAAAACGGTGTCAGCTTCCCTATCCTCGGCGACTGGGGCGGTCCGGTCACCAGCCAGTATGGACTGACTCAGAAATTTGAAATCCAGGGCGTTCCGATGGAGACAGCGAGACGCGCCACCTTCCTCATCGATAAATCAGGGAAAATTATCAACGAACAGATCGATGATGAAGCCGTGGATCCCAGCAAAACCGTGGAGGCATGCGAGCGGCAGAAACTCAAGAATTGAGCAGTGTGAGTGGGATACTCAGATCTCCCAACTCTGTCATCCCGACCGGAGCAGATCACCGCGAAAAAGTGGTGGGTCAACGGAGTGGAGGAACCTTGTGTTTGAGTATGGCTGCCGTGCAACCGGTGAGGCTACCTACTCAAGCCAAAACCGGGCAGGCATGGGCTACCCGTCCGTGTAACTGAGAGAACCCGAAGAGTAAAACCAACCCTTATGGTCTTCAGAAGGAATCAGTTATACACTTCGGGTGTTTTCTCGATTAAATCCTTCCGGATTTCCGCGGAAATTGGAAAGTACTAGTGCTTTTCCTGCCCTCAGAAGGAGTCTCCATGAAAGCCTCTGTCATAGCTCTCGCTCTTATATTGGCCAGCTTCGTCCCGGCCCACGCTGTAACCACCAACCAGCAGGTCTCTAATTATTTCACCGACGCAAACGGTAACGTGGGCCTGGTTTTCGTGGATCGCCAGACTGATCCAACCACCAACGTGACCACCACGACTCTCACCTACTCGTTCTGCATTCAGACTACTGAGGCCACATGTCTGGAAGGTAATGGAGTCATTCCCAACGGTGCCTTCACCGGAACGCTTCACGGAGATCCTTCGAGAGCAGAGATTGTGAAAGTGCTGGCCGATACCACTATTCCCGGATTCACGAATGAGGTGTGCATTGGGCCTGACCCATTCGGCGATTGCGCCCAGATATCTCCAGCTACCGGAGGGCTGATCATCCTCACCTACGCGACAAAACGCGGGAACATTGAGATCTTCACCTCCAACGACTACAAACTCGAGAACTTCAAAGTTACCCTCAATTCTACGAATCAGACATCTCAAGGTCCCGCTTTCGTACAAGGAACCGTCCTGGGCACGACCGTCAGCAAAACGACCGCCGCGTGGGGCTTTGACACCGTGAGAGGCAAAGGCTCACCCGGATCCAAGGCACAAAAAGCTCAGTCGCAATTGACACTGGAAAAGTCTCTGACTCCGCAGGCTTTGCGCCGCTTGCAGAGATTAAGAGGAGAGAAGATTAATCAGTAAGCCGGATGGTCCCCTCCAGGGATTCTGCTGGAAGTGGGAGTTGGTAGCGCTAACGGGAATCGAACCCGTGTTTGAAGATTGAGAATCTTCCGTCCTAACCCCTAGACGATAGCGCCCCGAAGAGAAGTCATTATAACAAAGCAAAATGGCTGAGGCTTTTGCTGGGGAGCGCCGGCCTCTGGACGGCCCCGACGGGCGGGCGGACGCGTGCCAGACAGCCGGTTTGGACGTCGGCGCTACTTTTACATCACTTACCTCTTGACAAGATTCCCTTCCCGGCCTAAGTTTCTTTTAGCGAATAAAAGGCGAAAGTAATTCGCAGCCTCGGCCAGCCGCCTCGGCGTTTTCCTGATTTTTAAAGGTCCTTCTCAATTATGGCTTCCCCAGTTTTTTCCGCCCCTGCGGGCGGGACTGTTGTCTTTGCTCGAAAAGAACCGGCGCTGGTTTTACAACGGCTGGCGACGTTGCCCAAGCTGTCGGGCGTCACGGCGGCGGCGCGGCTGGAGGTGCGTCCCACGCCGGAGATGATCTCCTGCGGAATCCACGAGATTGATGAGCTTAGCGGTGGACTGCCGCGAGGATGTCTGAGCGAAATTTGTGGGCCTGCCTCTTCCGGCCGCACCAGCGTATTGCTGGCCGCTCTGGCCGCAGCTACCCAGCGTCAGGAAGTGTGCGCCCTGGTAGATGCCACGGATGCGCTCGATGCGTCCTCGGCAGACGCCGCCGGAATCGAGATGGAACGATTGCTGTGGATACGCTGCAGTCAGGCGTCAGCCGTCGGACCTCGGACGTCGGACTTTGGACGTCGGACTTCCGGCATTGGACATCAGACCTTGGGGGAGGAATCTGAGATCCGGTGGCCGAGGTCCGACGCCCGAGGTCCGACTTCTGACGCCCGGCTCGAGCAGGCGCTACGCGTCACCGATCTGCTGTTGCAAAGCGGGGGATTTGGGTTGGTGGCGATTGATCTCGGCGATGTGCCGGACTCAGCGGCGCGGCGTATTCCGCTGGCTTCCTGGTTTCGCTTTCAGCGTGCGGTTGAACCGACTTCAACAGTGCTATTGGTCGTCGCACAAGCACCTTGCGCACAGACTTGTGCTTCAGTGTTGATAAAGCTCTCAGCTCTCAGCTATCAGCTTTCAGTGAAAAGCGGCACTGGTCCGGCTCACGCCCAGCTTCTGGATGGGTTGCATATTGAAGGAGAGTTGCTGCGTTCGCGTATGCAGAGGAAACCGTCGCAAAGCGTTGCTGCATTTGAGACTAAGGCAGTGCGAATTGCTTAGGTTCCCGATTGCGAGGGCGAGACGCCCTCGCGACAGCCGGCGGGACGCCGGCGCTACACGCTGAGAGCTGATAGCTGACGGCTGACAGCTTTTCTCTGACGACTGACGACTGATGACTGCTTTCGCCTGCATCTTCGTTCCTGATTTTCCGGTGGAGGCGCTGTTGCGCGCCGAGCCTGACCTGCGCTCGCATCCTCTAGCGGTGCTCGAAGGCAAGGCTCCGGTACAAACAGTTTTTGCTCTAAACGAGAAAGCCCGCCGCGCCGGGGTTTCGCCCGGTATGACCAAGCTTCAAGTGGAAACCTGTTCTGATCTTAAGTTGCGTCCGCGATCTTTATTACAGGAAGCCTCTGCCCACGATGCCCTGCTCGATTGCGCCCAGTCTTTCTCGCCGCGAGTGGAAGATTTAGGTTGTGACTCTGTCCTTATGGATCTCGACGGCATGGAACCTCTTTTCGGTTCGCTGCCCAAAATTGCGCGGGATATGGCGCGCCGCGCTTTCGATCTCGGTCTCGAAGCCAACGTTGCCGTAGCGGCCAATCCGGATACGGCTGTACTCGCCGCTCATGGCTTTTCGGGAGTGATCGTGATTCCCGAAGGCAAGGAAGCCGAGCAGTTAGGCAATCTTCCCCTGGAAGTTTTGTTCACGGGAGGGCACGATCCGCAAATGCTGGAAATACTCGAGCTCTGGGGCATTCGAAATTTTCGCGCGCTGGCCGCATTACCGGAAATTGCTCTGAGCGAGCGATTGGGCCAGGAAGGAATCCGTCTGCAACAACTGGCCCGTGGATGCAGTTCTCGGACCCTGGTTCCGGTCGAGCCGCCGCTGAATTTTACAGAGGCAATCGAGCTGGAATATCCCCTGATGCTGCTGGAACCGCTGGCGTTTCTGCTGGCCCGTTTACTGGACCAGTTGTGTTCCCGCCTGGGTGCCCGGGCTTTAGCCACTCAAGAGCTGAATTTGCAATTTGAATTGGAAAAAGGATTCATGGCTGAAAAAGCCAGCACCACAGACCACGTGAGGACGGGCGCCCCCGCCCGTCCTATTGAGTACTCCAGCCGAGCGCAAGCTCGACAGACTTTCCACCGCACCTTACGCCTCCCCGTCCCCCTACTGGATGCCAAAGTTTTTCTCAAACTGCTGCAGCTGGATCTGAACGCCCACCCACCCGGCGCTCCGATCGTAAAAATTCAACTATCGGCAGAACCCGTACGGCCACGGGCAGCGCAAAGTGGACTATTCCTCCCTCCATCTCCAGAGCCGGAAAAACTGGAACTCACGCTGGCAAGAATTGCGGGGATTGTTGGGGAAAATAAAGTGGGATCGCTGCAACTGCTGGACACTCACCATCCGGAAGCCTTCCGCATGCATCGTTTCGCCCCAGACCTGGACCAGAAACAACCGGCTCGCAGGTCAAAGGCATATCCGAACAAAGACTCTGGAGCAGAGCCGAAACCTCAGAATGAAGCCACGGTCACCGCCATGCGAATTTTCCGCCCTCCCTTACGTGCCGAGGTGACGCTACAGGAAGGCAGGCCGTCGCACATCGCTTGCGCCAAACGTAAAGAAATATGTGGAGAAATCCTATGGGCCGCCGGCCCCTGGCGTACCTCCGGAGACTGGTGGGAGCAGGACGGGTGGGCTCGCGACGAGTGGGATATCGCTTTGCAGGGAGCCAGCAGCATTACGCTCTACCGCCTGGTGCGGGATCTGCTCAACGGGCAGTGGCTGCTGGAGGGAAATTATGACTAGCGACGCTACGGGGTGAAACTACATGGTCTATCGGGTCTTTACTGTATTCTTGCGCCCGCAAACTGTGCATAACCTGTTCAAACTGTGTTATCCCGAGCTGGGATCGCTTATTTTGTGATCACTCCGCAGGCGATGCGGTCTCCCGCGTTCCCGGCCGGATCGCTCTTCAGGTCATCCGCCTTGGCGTGAATCACCAGCGCCGTCCCGCCATTACTGAACAACAAAGAATGGCTGTCGTCGGCGAGAGTGACGTCCTTATTCACGACCTTGAACTTGGCTGTGCCCTTGGCGGTTACGGTGAAGTTGTTCATGTCGCCGGCATGGTGGCCTTCAGGATTCTCCAGGCCATGCTTCTTGCCCTCGGGATTGAAATGCGGGCCAGCGGATTTGAAATCCGGCGCATCGCACTGCGCCTTTTGATGGAAGTGCAAAGCATGCTGTCCTGGAGGCAGGCCGTGGAGGTTCAGCTTCATGGACACGCCCGACGATGCTCCCTTGCTCGATAGCGCCGCTGTGCCTACGCTCTTACCCTGAGCATCTTTCAGTTCGACCATGGTCTTGGCCGTGGCTGCGAACGACAGAGAGGCGAACAAACAGAATGCAACGGTGAGGGACAACGTCTTGACGGTTTTCATGGCAGGGCAATTATAGCCCTACAGCTTGCGCAATTCGCAAATGCTTGTGACTGTGGAAAAGTCGCCACCTTTATCGTCGTCATGCTGAGCTGCCATCTGCCGCGCGGAGCTTGACTCCGACCGGAGCCGTCGAGCTGCGCGCAGATCCTTCACGGCCTGAAGGAGATGACGCACCTTTAACGCATCGAAACGTAGAACGCATTGTTTCCTGAACGCAGGTCTTTTCCGTACGAGAAAGCCACTCCGACTCCGAAAACTCGCAACTTCGCCTGTGCGCCCAGTCCCACAGCCATTTCTGCGATCCCAGTCCAGTCGAGGCATCGGTGATCTTGCCGGTGTCGAGAAACGGTCCCAACTTCACGGTAAAGATTCCGTTGCTGTAGACATTTTTGTCCGCCTCCCAGTTGGACAGAAAATAGTTTCGTCCCAGGGGAGCGCTGCCCTTCCTGCCGTCCCGGGTTCCGATATGCCCGCGCATCTCCAGATCGTTGTCGCGTTCCAATCCCAGAATAAAGAGTTCGTCGAACGGCACATCGCCAAATGTCTTGCCCGTCCTGAATCGCTGCTGTATTTCGTAGTCGTCGCCCTGGGATTGCGGCAGCCAGTGCAGGCGCAAGGAACCTTGCAGCTTCTCGAAAGAATGAGAAGGTTCCGACCACAGCCGTCCCGCTTGCGAGGACGCACCGACATCGAGAGGGTCCTATCGCTGCTGAGTTTGCCAGAGCGTGGCGTCCAGCTGCGTCGTCTGCTTGAGTTGGTAGCCCTTGGCCAACTGCGTGGGACTGAGCAAAG
>CAVSYI010000020.1:0-52393 GCA_963732045.1 Terriglobia bacterium
CTCAATCTGTTAGAACTCCAAACCGCCTTCACGGGCGGCGTCGGCCAAGGCCTTGACGCGTCCGTGATAAATGTAGCCGCCGCGATCGAACACCACCTTCTTGATGCCTTTGGCTTTCGCGCGCTCGGCAACGCTTTGCCGACTTCCTTGGCCGCGGCCAGGTTGCCGCCGGTGCGCTTCTTGCCTTTTTTCGCCTCTCGCCGGAGTTGGCCGAGACCAGGGTCGCACCCTTGAGATCGTCGATCACCTGAACGTAAATATTGTTCAGCGAGCGATAAACATTCAAGCGCGGACGCTCCGCCGTGCCCTGCACCTTTTTGCGGATGCGCTTGTGCACGTGCCGCCGATTCGTGTTCTTCGATGAAATGGGTTAACATAAATTCGTCCTTGGTCGTTCGTCCTTGGTCGTTGGCCAGACCGCAAGAACCAGGTTCACGACTTCAAACATTTTTCTAGCGTCCGTTCGCCGTTGGGGTTGGCCAACGACGACAGGCCAACGACCAACGACGGTTTACTTCGCTCCGGTCTTACCGACCTTCTTCTTCAAGCGCTCGCCGGAATAACGCACACCTTTGTTCTTGTACGGATCGGGCGGACGCAGGCTGCGCATTTCGGCGGCGACCTGTCCGACTTTCTGGCGGTCGATTCCGGTCAGCGTCAACTTGGTCTGCTTCGCATCCACCGTCGCATCGACTCCCGTCGGCAGCGGATACTCGATCGGATGCGAGATAGCCCAGGGTGAACACCACCGTGGTCTTGCCCTTCATTTCCGCGCGATAGCCGATGCCGACGATTTCCAGTTCGCGGGTCCAGCCCTTGGTCACGCCTTCGACGGCGTTGTTGACCAGAGCGCGGGCCAGACCATGGACTGCGGCTTGCGAATCGTTCTCGCGAATCGCCACCAGATTGCCGTCCTGCTTCTCCAAGCGGATGCCATCGGGCAAATGGGTTTCCACTTTGCCCTTGGGCCCCTGCACGGTGACCGTATTGCCTTCGACCTTGACCGTGACTCCCTGGGGGAGCGGGATCGGCTTTTTTCCAATTCGTGACATAAGGCTCTTTAGCTCTCAGCCGTCAGCTATCAGCTTTCAGCTTTTAAACATCGCTCGTAAGCTTGCCCAAAGCCTGCAGCTGAGCTGAGAGCTGAGAGCTGACAGCCGATTTCTCTACCAAACCTCGCACAGAACTTCGCCGCCCACACCTTGCTTGCGGGCCTGGCGTCCGGTCATCACGCCGCGAGGCGTGGTCAGGATGTTGATGCCCAGACCGCCCAGCACGCGCGGAATCTCGGTGCGCCGCACATAGACGCGGCAACCTGGCCGGGAAACGCGCTCGACATTCGAAATCGCGGCTTCGTTGTTGTTGCCGTACTTCAAATAGACGCGCAGGATCTTGTGGCCCTCTTCTTCGGTCGCCTTGAAATTGGAGATGTAGCCTTCTTCTTTAAGAATGCGGGCAATCTCCAGCTTCAGCTTGGAAGCGGGAATGTCAACTTTCTGGTGGCGCGCATTGATCGCGTTGCGAATGCGCGTCAGCATGTCTGCGACCGGATCGGTCAAATTCATCTTGCTTCTCCTCCATCGCCCGTTTGCTTCGCTCCCACTTGCGGTGAACCGAAGAACCTGCGGCGACGGTTCCGCTGAACCAGTTACCCGGCGTAAATTACTTCGAACCCGGTGCCCCATCTTGCGCGATCTTTGCGCGAAGGTCGGAGATCCATTACTCAATAACTACCAGGACGACTTCGAAACTCCAGGAATCTCTCCCCGCAACGCCAGACCGCGGAAACACAGACGGCAAATTCCGAACTTGCGCAGATAACGCGCGCGGACGTCCGCACATCTTGCAGCGGTTATGCTGGCGCGAGGAAAACTTGGGTCTCGGCTTGCCTTGCTGCGCGTGCCTTTTCAAACTTTCTTCGGATCTTTGCGTCCTTTACTCTTTTTGCTGTCGTCAATTTGCTTTCAGCTCCTGCTTCCGGCGCAGCTTTCGGCTGTCAGCCATCAGCTCTCAGTTAAGACTCTAAATTGACGCACTACGGTCGGAACGGCATGCCCATATGCTTCAGCAACGCCCGCGCCTGATCGTCAGTTCGCCGCCGTGGTCACAATGGTGACGTTCATGCCCTTCGGCTTGTCGACCCTTGCGAATAATCGATTTCCGGAAAGATCAACTGGTCGTGCAAGCCCGAGCGTGTAGTTGCCGCGGCCGTCGAACGACTTGGTCGATACTCCACGGAAGTCACGCACACGGGGCAGCACCACACTCACCAGCCGGTCGAAAATTCGTACATGCGGTCGCCGCGCAGCGTAACCATCGCGCCGATTGGCATGTCCTTCGCGCACCTTGAAAGCCGCAATCGATTTCTTGGCCCGGGTCGTAACCGGCTTCTGGCCGGTGATCTGTCCCAGTTCGTTGACCGCCGGATCCATAAGCTTGGCATTCTGCGTGGCTTCGCCCATACCCATGTTGATGACGATCTTGTGCAGATGCGGCACCGCCATCGGATTCTTAAGATCGAATTCCTTCATCAGCGCCGGCGCGATTTCCTTCTGGAAGCGCTCCTTGAGCCGCGGCGTTTCCTTGGCGCTGTGCATGCGACACCGCGCCGCGCTTCGGCTTCGACCTGCTTCTCGCTCGGCTTCGCTTTCTTCTCTTTTTGATTCTTTTGCCATTTCTTTCATTGCCTTCTCTCACGGTATCGGGGAAGCTTCTAGCCTACTAGCTCTCAAATTCCGACGTTGTCCCGTTTCGTAAGTTCTTCAAAATTCCGGATGCGTTTCTAAGCTAAAAGCTAACGGCTAGACAGCTAATAGCTATTTATCCAGCGTCGTCCCGCACTTCTTGCAAACTCGAACTTTTCTGTCGCCCTGCACCTCGTGACCGATACGTACCGGGCCGCAGGACGGGCAAACGATGCTGCACGTTCGAAATCGCGATCCGGCTTTCCTGCTCGGCGATGCCGCCCTTGATGTTCTTCTGCGGATTCGGGCGCACATGCTTCTTCACGATCATGACGTGCTCGACCAGGAGCTTGCCGTCTCCGGGAACACGCGCAGGACGCGGCCTTCCTTGCCCTTGTCACGGCCGGTGATGACTTTCACCGTGTCGTTGCGCTTGCAGATCGACTCGTACATGTGCTCGGCTGACTGTCTTCATTTCAATTCTCAGTTCCCAGTTCGTCTTAGTTACAATACAAATGCTCGAACTAAATTACTTCCGGCGCCAGCGACACAATCTTCAAAAACTTCTTGTCGCGCAGCTCGCGGGCCACCGGTCCGAAGACGCGCGTTCCCACCGGCTCGCCGGTGTCGTTGATCAGCACCGCGGCATTCTGGTCGAAGCGGATGTAGGTGCCGTCGCGCCGCCGGTATTCCTTGCGGGTGCGAACGATCACCGCCTTCACGACTGTGCCCTTCTTGACCTGCCCATCGGGCGACGCTTCTTTCACGCTGGCGGTGATGACGTCGCCCAGTCCGGCGTTCAGTCCGGTCGAACCGCCCAGCGGCAGAATCATCTGCAGCTTGCGGGCGCCGGAGTTATCGGCGACCTCGAGCATCGTTCTCATCATAACTGCCATAATCAGTCTCCCTGTACTGCCAGCGGCAGTTAAGCTTGCTACTTCTGCTGCCGTGTGCTTCCGGCACCAACGCAGCCTTGCCGCACAATTTCCTTCAAGCCGCCAGCGCTTCAACTTCGACAGCGGCCGCGTCTCTTCGAGGCGCACCACGTCGCCGACGTGCGCCTCGTTCTTTTCGTCATGGGCGTAAAACTTCTTGCCCTTGGAAACCACGCGTCCGTAGAAAGGTGCGACTTCTTGCGCACCACTTCGACCACGATGGTCTTCTTCATGCGGTTGGAGACCACTTCGCCGACCACATCCTTGCGCCGCCCTGCGGCCGCCGGGACCTGCTGTGTGTCTTGTTTCAGCCATTACTTCTTCTCCGTTTTGCCGGCTGCAAGTTCACGCTCGCGGGCGATGGTCTTGCACGCGCGCAATGTCCTTGCGCAGGCCGCGCATCTTCTTCAAGCTTTCGGTCTGTCCCATGTTGAGCTGGAACTTCAGCTTGAAGAGTTGATCGCTGAGATCGCGCTCTTGCGATGCTTCAGTTCGTCGTCGGTCAGGTTGCGTACTTTTTCCGCTTTCATATGTCAGTTCTCAGTTCTAAAAATTCAATGTCTAGTGCGCGCTGAATCCCTTCGCGTTTCACAAAACGGTACGCAGCGGCAGCTTGTGCGAGGCCAGACGCATTGCCTCGGTCGCATCCGCCACCGAGACGCCTTCCATCTCAAACAAAATCTTGCCCGGACGTACCACGCGACCCAGTGATCGGGAGCGCCTTTGCCTTTACCCATACGGGTTTCGGCCGGCTTCTTGGTGACCGGCTTGTCCGGAAACAGACGGATCCAGATCTTGCCGCCACGCTTCACGAAACGGGTCATGGCCACGCGGCTGGCTTCGATCTGCCGGTCGGTGATCCAGCCCGGCTCCAGCACTTTCAGTCCGAAATCGCCGAAAGCCAGCTCGCTGCCACGCCAGGCCTTTCCGGCTCATGCGTCCGCGCTGCTGCTTGCGGTACTTAACTTTCTTTGGCATCAACATAAAGTCAGCTCTTAGCCCTTAGCTCGTTAGCTCGTTAGCCAAAACTTCGCTAGAACGCGCCTGCTTGCTGCGGTTCGCGTTTCTTGGCTGGCAAAATTTCGCCTTGTAGACCCAGCACTTCACGCCGATGACGCCGTAGGTGGTGCGCGCTTCGGTGAAATCCGTAATCGATGTCGGCGCGCAGCGTGTGCAGCGGCAACCGCCCCTGCAGATACCACTCCGAACGCGCGATTTCGTTTCCGTTCAGACGGCCGCTCACGCGGACCTTGATTCCCTTGCAACCGAAGCGCAGCGCCGAATCTACCGCCTTGCGCATGGCGCGGCGGAAGCCAACACGCTTTTCCAGTTGCAGCGCGATCGATTCCGAAACCAGCTGCGCATCGAGTTCAGGCTTGTGCACTTCCTGAATATCGATGTAGACCTCGCGGCCGGTGCGCTTCTGCACATCGCCTTTGAGCTTGTCGATTTCAGCGCCCTTGCGTCCGATGATGATGCCGGGACGCGCCGTCTTGATAATGACGCGCAGCTTGTTGCCGGGACGCTCGATCTCAATCGAGCTCACGCCCGCCGACTTGAGCTTGTCCTTCAGCTCATTGCCTTCAGCTTGACGTCTTCGAGCAACAGCTTGTCGTAATCGCGCTTCGACAAACCAGCGCGACTTCCACGGCTTGGTGTAGCCGAGGCGAAAACCATAAGGATGGACTTTTTGTCCCATGATCTCCTGGCTCCTACTTTCTTCTTGGCCGCAGGCGTCTTTGCTTCTGTTTACTCCTGGCGCCAGCCTTGGCCTTACCCTCGGACTGCGAGACTTCTTGCCGGCCGCGGATTCGCTCTCGCCGACTACCGTCGCCAACCCTTCACCGTCTCTTGCCGCGCTCCGCCAGAGATGATTTCGATGTGCGAGATGCGCCGCACGTAACGGAAAGCCCGTCCCATCGGCGCCGGACGGATACGCTTCATCCGCGGCCCGTCGTTGGCGACGGCGTTCTTCACGTACAGGCTTGTCGATATCGACGTCGAGGCCTTTTTCGCTGCTCAGGTAGTTGGCATTCTCCAGCGCCGAACGCAGCAGCTTTTCTACCGTCGCCGCCACGCGCTTCTTGGTGAAGACCAGCGTATTCAGCGCATCTTCCACCCGGCGGCCCTTGATCAAATCCAGCACCAGACGCGCCTTCTGCGGCGAGACTCGCATGAATCGGGCTTGAGCTCGAAATTCCATAATTAGCCTTTGGCTTTTAGCCTTTAGCTAAGAGCTAAAAGCTAAAAGCGGTTGTTCTACGCCTTCGGCGCCGGTGCGGCTGAACCTGCCGCCGGGGTAATCGCTCCCGGACCGCCAGGCACGCCTGCCGGACGGGCCGCGCTTTCCGTGGCCGCCCGCATCGAGTGGCCTTTGAACTGGCGGGTGAAACTGAATTCACCCAGCTTGTGGCCGACCATGTTTTCGGTGACGTACACCGGAATAAACTTTTTGCCGTTGTGCACGGCGATGGTGTGACCCACCATTTCCGGAATGATGGTCGAGCGCCGCGACCAGGTGCGCAGCACCTTCTTCTCGTTGCGCGAGTTCATGCCGTCCACCCGCGCTTGCAGGTAGCCATCGACGAACGGACCCTTCTTGGTTGAACGTGCCATAAAGTCAGCTCTCAGCTTTCAGCTGTCAGCTTTCAGCTAATCAGCCTTCAAACCGAGCCTCAATCTTTTGTCACTCCGAACCGCTGTCATCGCTAAGGAATCTGCTCTTGCCAACGACCAAAGACCAACGACCAACGACTACCTTCTACTTCTTCCCTCTACGGTTCACGATGAACGCATCCGTACGCTTGTTGTTGCGCGTCTTGTAGCCACGCGTCGGCTGTCCCCACGGGGTAACCGGATGCCGTCCGCCTGAAGTCTTACCTTCACCACCACCGTGCGGATGGTCGACCGGGTTCATGGAGACACCGCGGTTCTCCGGACGACTTCCCAGCCAGCGCATGCGTCCCGCTTTGCCGATGGTGACGTTTTCGTGATCGAGATTGCCGACCTGGCCAATCGTCGCCATGCAATCCTGCGAAACTTTGCGGGTCTCGCCGGAAGGCAACTTCACCAGCGCATACTCGCCTTCCTTGGCCACCAATTGAGCCGAACCGCCAGCCGAACGCACCATCTGCGCGCCCTTGCCGGGCTTCAACTCGATGTTGTGAATCGTGGTGCCGGGCGGAATATTCTTCAGCGGCAACGCATTGCCCACAAGAATGTCCGCTTCCGGACCGCTGACCACTTTCTGTCCAACCTTCGAGCCCATCGGGCTGCAGAATGTAGCGCTTCTCGCCGTCGGCGTACTCCAGCAGCGCGATGCGCGCGGAACGGTTGGGATCGTATTCGATCGACGCCACCGTAGCCGGGATCCCACTCTTGTCGCGCTTGAAATCGATCAGGCGCAGCTTACGCTTGTGGCCGCCGCCGCGATGCCACATGGTGGTATCGCCGCTATTGCGGCGTCCGCCGGTGCGCTGCTTGGGCTCGACCAGCGGCTTATGCGGATGCCGTGGTCGTAATGTCGTCGTTGACCAGCGTGGTGCGGTAGCGCAACGTCTGCGTAGTCGGTCGGTATGTCTTAATTGGCATAAATCAGCTCTTAGCTCTCAGCTCGTCAGCTCTCAGTCAACTTCTGTGCCATCGCTTTCGCTGACGGCTGACAGCTGACGACTGACGACTGTCTTACAGATTCTGCGCGTACTCCGGCATCTTTTCGCCAGTCTTCAAGCGCACATACGCTTTCTTCCAGTCGGGACGATAGCCGGCAAACTTTCCCCGGCGACGTTCTTTTCCCGGATAAGTGGCGGTGCGAACGGACATGCACCTTCACTTTGAAAATCGATCTGCACGGCCTGCCTAATCTCGGTCTTGGTCGCGGCCGGCGCTACCTGAAAGACCAGCGTGTTCTGGTTTTCCTTGATGGCCAGGCCTTTTTCCGTGATCACGGGACGGCGAATAATCTGATATGCGGATTTCATCAGGCCACCTCCGCCGCTTTTTCATGACGCGCCCGGCGCCGCGGAGCGCGAGTGGCTTTCTTGGCTGCCTTCTTCAGGCTTCTCTTTCTGCTGCCGCTTCGAAATCGAGCTCTTCAGCGAAATCTGCAGCTTTTCAATCGCCGGCTGCGAGAAGATCGCACTGTCATAGCGCAGCAGATGATAAGGATGAACTTCGTTGCCGTTCACCAGTTCCACGCCGTCCAGGTTGCGCGAGCTCAAGTCAGATTGCGATTGCTGTCGCGTCCTGCCTTCCACCAGCAACGTGGTGGTCTCGACTTTCAACGCGTTCAGAGCCTCGCGGAACAACTTGCTCTTGGGTTCTTTCACTTCGAAGGCATTGACCACGATCAACTTGCCATCGGCAAACTTCGAAGCCAGCGCCGAACGCAGCGCGCCCAGCAACTTCTTGCGCGGAAAGGTGTAGTCATAGGAACGCGGTTGCGGTCCGTGCACCGTGCCGCCATGCCGCCACAGAGGTGAACGGATCGAGCCGACGCGGGCGCGTCCCGTACCCTTCTGCTTCCACAGCTTCTTGCCCGCGCCCGAGACCAGCTTCTTGTTCTTGGTGGCGTGAGTGCCGGCACGCTGCGCGGCGCGGTAGTGCTTCACCGCTTCCCACAGCAGGTCTTCGTTGACCGCGCCGAAAACTTCGTCGGCGAGATCAAGCGTGCCGACCTTCTCCCCGCTCAGATTATGAATATCGATGGTTGCCATATGTCTATTCCGTGCGCATTCGCGGCCTCGCTGAAGACTGACGACCGACGACTGCAGACTGTTGTTAGCCTTTTCGCCGCTCGCTTGGCTGCCTTCAACGGATCGACCGTAGCCGAGCCAGCGAATCCGCGACGCTCTCTGGGTGGCTTCTTGGCCTTGGTAATCACCAGATATCCGCCGTTCGGCCCGGGCACGCTGCCTTCGACGATCAGCAGATTTTCGTCTTTGTCGACGCCGAGAACGCGCAGGTTGCGTGACGGTCACGCGATCGACGCCCATGTGTCCCGACATGCGCATGCCCTTGAAGACGCGCGACGGGAATGCCGACGATCCGATCGAACCGGTGATCTGGAACATCGAACCATGCGACTTCGGACCGCCAGCAAAATGATGACGCCGCACGACACCGGCGAAGCCACGTCCCTTGCTGATGCCGACGATGTCGACGAACTTCTCGCCGTCAAAAATATCGACCAGAACTCGGTCGCCGGCCTTGACTGCGGCTGCTTCTTCCGCCTTCTCGACTTCGACTGGCACTTCGCGCGAGAAATTTCATCGGGGGCAGATTGTTTTTGCCCAGATGTCCCTTCATCGGCTTGGTCAGGCGCGATTCCTTCACGAACTCAACCAGGCCAATCTGCGCTGCGTCGTATCCGTCGTGGGTCTGGGTCTTGTGCTGTGTAATCACGCACGGACCCGCCTGCAGAACGGTGGCCGGATGCACATCGCCCTTCTCGTCGAAGAGCTGCGTCATTCCGACTTTTTTGCCCAGAATTCCGGTTACTTTTGCCATTTCAATTCTTCTCCGCGAGCTGTATCAGCTCAAGCTGACAGCTGAACGCCGACGGCTATTTGTGTTCCTTGCCAAACGCCTTGATCTCAACGTCTACACCAGCGGGCAGATCGAGCTTCATCAACGCATCCACCGTCTGCTGCGTGGGCTCGAGAATGTCGAGCAGACGCTTGTGGGTGCGGATCTCAAACTGTTCGCGCGACTTCTTGTCCACGTGCGGAGAACGCAGCACGCAGTATTTGTTCTTCATCGTGGGCAATGGAATCGGACCCGCGATCTGCGCGCCGGTGCGCCGCGCCGTTTCGACAATCTCACCCGTGGACTGGTCCAGGATGCGGTAGTCGTACGCTTTCAGCCGGATTCGAATTCTTTCTTTTCCAACCATGTTTCACTCTTTCACTCTTCCGGCTCACCGGAAGAAAAGAACTGGCGGCATGTTGCAAGCCGCTGGAATGCAGCTTTTAGCTCTTAGCTTTTAGCTCAAACCCAACTGAGAACTGAGAACCGGGAACTAATAACTGGTTTTGATTCCTCAGTTCGTTTTCGCCTACTTAATAATCTCGCTGATCGTTCCGGCACCTACCGTGTGCCCACCTTCGCGGATGGCAAATCGCAAGCCCTTTTCCATCGCCACCGGCGTGATCAGCTCGATTACAAGCTGCACGTTGTCGCCAGGCATCACCATTTCGGTGGCCGCCGGCAACTCCGCCACTCCGGTTACATCCGTCGTCCGCAAGTAGAACTGAGGACGGTAGCCTTTGAAGAATGGCGTATGACGTCCGCCTTCTTCCTTGGTCAGGATGTAGACTTCGGCTTTGAACTTGGTGTGCGGAGTGATCGATCCACCCTTCGCCAGCACCATGCCGCGCTCGACATCTTCTTTCGCGATGCCGCGCAGCAGCAGTCCGGCGTTGTCGCCCGCCAGACCTTCGTCCAGCTGCTTCTTGAACATTTCGACGCCGGTCACAACCGTCTTGCGGGTATCGCGGAAGCCGACGATTTCTACTTCTTCGCCAACCTTCACCTTGCCGCGCTCGATTCTGCCGGTCACGACCGTGCCACGGCCCGAGATCGAGAAGATGTCTTCGATCGGCATCAGGAACGGCTTGTCCAGTTCGCGTGCCGGTTGCGGAACGCTCTTGTCCACCGCTTCCATCAACTCGTCAATCTGCTTTTCCCACTTGGCTTCGCCATTCAACGCGCCCAAAGCCGAGAGCCGTACCACCGGAACATCGTCTCCGGGGAACTGATAGGTCTTCAGCAACTCGCGCACTTCGAGTTCGACCAGGTCAAGCAGTTCAGGATCATCCACCGCATCGCACTTATTCAGCGCGACTACGATGTAGGGCACACCGACTTGCCGAGCCAGCAGAACGTGTTCGCGAGTCTGCGGCATCGGACCGTCAGTCGCAGCGACCACGAGAATCGCGCCATCCATCTGGGCTGCGCCCGTGATCATGTTCTTGATGTAGTCGGCGTGGCCGGGACAATCGACGTGCGCATAGTGCCGGTTCGCCGTCTCGTATTCCACGTGCGCCGTGGCAATGGTTATGCCGCGCGCCTTTTCTTCCGGCGCGTTATCGATCGAATCAAACGACCGGAACTGGATCTTCGGGTTGTGCTTCGACAACACCTTGGTGATGGCCGCCGTCAACGTGGTCTTGCCATGGTCAATGTGACCAATCGTCCCTACGTTGCAGTGCGGCTTATTGCGATCAAATTTCTCTTTCGCCATTTCCTAAGCTCCGTATGCCTTGTTCGTGTGGTCGCAGCCGATATCGCCTGCGGCTTGCTTCTATCGCTTCGGCCCCTGTGAACGGCCAATGATTTCGTCCGCTGCGCTGCGCGGCACTTCTTCGTAGCGCGCGAAGTGCATCGAGTACTCGGCGCGGCCCTGCGTGCTTGACCGCATGTGCGTCGCATAACCGAACATCTCGGCCAGCGGCACGATCGCTTTGATCACCTGCGAACCTGCACGATGTTCCATGCCTTCAATGCGTCCGCGACGCGAACTCAGGTCGCCCATGATCACACCGGCGTAATCTTCCGGCGTGACGACTTCAACCGCCATCACCGGCTCCAGCAGCACCGGAGAAGCTTTGCGCGCAGCTTCCTTGAACGCCATCGAACCGGCGATCTTGAATGCCATTTCGTTCGAATCGACATCGTGATAGCTGCCGTCGTAGAGCGTAGCCTTCACGTCAACCATGGGATAGCCAGCCAGAATTCCGCCTTCGAGGGCTTCTTTAATGCCCTGATCGATCGGCTTGATAAATTCCTTCGGCACCGATCCACCGGTGATGTCGTTGACGAACTCATAACCCATGCCCAGGTGGTTGCGGATCGAGATAAATCTTGGCGTGGCCATACTGGCCCTTGCCACCGGTCTGGCGAATGTATTTGCCTTCGGCCTCCGGCGTGCCTGCGGATGGTTTCGCGATATGCCACCTGCGGCTTGCCGACGTTGGCCTCGACTTTGTACTCGCGCATCATGCGGTCGACGATGATTTCCAGATGCAACTCGCCCATGCCGCTGATGATGGTCTGTCCGCTGTCGGGGTCGGTGTGAACCTTAAAGGTAGGATCTTCCTGGGCCAGCCTGGAAAGCGCCATGCCCATTTTTTCCTGATCGGCTTTGGTCTTGGGCTCAACCGCGACCGAGATCACGGGAACCGCAAAAGTGATGTTTTCTAGAGCGATTGGATGCTTTTCGTCGCAGATGGTGTCGCCGGTCGAAACGTTCTTCAAACCGACTGCCGCGCAAATATCACCTGCCAGAATTTCGTTGATGTCTTCGCGCTTATTGGCGTGCATCTTCAGCAGACGCCCAATGCGCTCGGTCCGTCCGCGACCAGAGTTAAGCACTGAGTCTCCGGACTTCAGCTGACCGGAGTAGACGCGAATAAAAGTCAACTGGCCGACAAACGGGTCGGCCATGATCTTGAACGCCAGCGCCGAAAACGGCTCACTGTCGGCTGGCTTGCGGGTAATCACTTCCGTGTTGTCCGGATTCACGCCTTTGACTTCGCCGGCATCGAGCGGCGACGGCAGATAGTCGACAACGGCATCGAGCAGCGGCTGCACACCTTTGTTCTTGAAGGCGGTACCGACGACAACCGGAAATACTTTCAGTGCGATGGTCGATTTGCGCAGTGAAGCTCGCAACTCGGCGGGCGAAATGGTTTCGCCTTCGAGGAACTTGTGCAGCATTTCGTCGTCATTTTCTGCGACGGCTTCGACCAGCGCGGTATGGAATGCTTCGGCTTTCTTCTGCAGCTCGGCGGGAATTTCGCCGGTGATGTACTCGGCGCCGATGGTGTCGTCTTTCCAGAGAATCGACTTCATCTCGATGAGATCGACTACACCCTTGAACTTGTCTTCTTGTCCGATTGGAATCTGGATCGCGACCGGCTTGGCATTGAGGCGCTTGCGGAGGGTATCGACGGCGTGCTCGAAATCGGCGCCCATCTTATCAATCTTGTTGATAAAACAAATTCTCGGGACGCCGTATTTATCGGCTTGACGCCAGACTTTTTCCGATTGCGGCTGCACACCATGGACCGCGTCAAACACGGCCACTGCGCCATCCAGCACACGCAGCGATCGCTCGACTTCAGCGGTGAAATCCACGTGCCCGGGCGTATCAATGATGTTGATGCGAATGTCGCGCCAGGTGCAGGTCGTCGCGGCGGAGGTGATGGTGATGCCGCGCTCCTGCTCCTGCTCCATCCAGTCCATGGTGGCAGTGCCTTCGTGGACCTCTCCGATGCGATGCGTCTTTCCTGTATAGAAAAGAATGCGTTCGGTCGTAGTGGTCTTGCCGGCATCAATGTGGGCCATGATGCCGATGTTTCTGCACCGTTCTAATGGAACTGTTCTGGACACAGCTTTCTTTCTCTCTTCTTTTCGTAAATCTTCGTTTGCGACGTTTGTACCGGTACTCATAGCTTCTAGCTACTGGCTCCTGGCTTCTAGCTAGTGCTTCTTCTTCGGCTGGTTTGCTAGAAGCTAGTAGCTAGAAGCTAGAAGCTGAACCCTTCTACCATCGATAGTGCGCGAAGGCCTTATTCGCTTCCGCCATGCGGTGCACATCTTCTTTCTTCTTGATGGCCGCGCCGCGATTGTTGCTGGCATCCAGCAACTCGTTGCTCAATTTGTCGACCATGCCTTTTTCGGCGCGTCCGCGGGAGTAAATAATGAGCCAGCGGATCGCCAGCGAGGTGCGCCGGTCGGCGTTTACTTCCACCGGAACCTGGTAGTTGGCGCCACCCACGCGGCGACTCTTCACTTCGAGCAGCGGCTTGGCGTTCTCGACTGCCTTCTTGAACAGCTTCAAAGGCTCGTCGCCACCCTTTTCCTGCAACTTGGTCAACGCCTCGTAAAAGATGCCTTCCGCAGTGCTCTTCTTGCCCTGCCACATCATGGAGTTGACGAATTTCGTAACCAGGTCCGACCCGTAAACCGGATCGGCCTCCACTTTCCGCTTTGCGATGTATCCTTTTCGAGGCATTTTTAGCTTCTAGCTCCTGGCTTCTAGCTGTCAGCTCTCAGCTCTCAGCCCAACTTTTCTGAACTTAAACTTTCAAACCAATCTTTAAACTCTGCCATTCCGAGCCGCGTCAGCCGTGAGGAATCTGCTTTGGCCAACGACCAAAGGCCAACGACCGACGACGCTCTTAAGCTTTCGGTCTCTTCGCTCCATACTTCGAACGGCTCTGCTTGCGGCCAGCCACGCCGACTGCATCCAGGGTGCCGCGAATCACGTGATAGCGCACGCCTGGGAGGTCCTTCACACGGCCGCCGCGAATCAGGACGATCGAGTGTTCTTGCAAGTTGTGGCCAACACCTGGAATGTAGGTCGTCACTTCGATCCCATTGGTCAACCGTACGCGGGCGACTTTACGCAGCGCCGAGTTCGGCTTCTTCGGGGTCTGGGTGTAGACGCGGGTGCAGACACCGCGCTTTTGCGGACATCCCTGCAAGGCCGGGCTCGCCGTCTTGTACCGCGGACGCTTGCGGCCGCTGCGCACCAATTGATTAAAAGTAGGCATAGTTTCCTGGTGCTCCTGATTCCCTGCGCTGCATTTAGCATGCGCCCGCGCTTCCCGCCGGCATCCTTACGGACACACGCATACGGAATGGCGCAGCATCTTCTGTTCCCCGTTTTCAGGGGCTGGAGGGCGGAACGCCGTCCATGATTCCCGCAGCGCAAGCGCCGCTGGGAGATTTTAATTTCCCGTTTCAGAACTAAGCCGCCGACGGTGGCACCAAGCCCAAAATTGCTGGGAGCTGCTCCGTTTCGTCAGCACCGTCTCGCATAGCCTTTCAACGGGTGAAAGGTGATCGCAGGACGTTTTCAGCGAGGGCGCCTCCACTTTGTCTTTCAGCAGAGACGTTTGTTGCTAAAGCTCAGCTGCATTTTCCGGGCTTTCACTCGCGCATCAACTCGACGAGGATAACCCACTGCCTACAGGTAAGCCAGACTTTGCTCGCGGAACCCTATAAATATAGCAACTGGCTGCACACATCGTCAATGGTGGTTGGTTGCATCAGATGGAACGGGGCGGATTTGGCAATGAACGGACGGATCAGAATGTCGGCGCTCGTGATCACACTAGCGAGATGAATCAGAAATGGCATGTGAAATCTCCGCGGACGGGACTCGGGAAGTCAAATCAGAACACCAGATCCTTCGCTGCGCTCAGGATTTCGCCTGCGGGCTCAGACGCCCGCAAAGCGGCTCAACTTGCTGAAAAAAATTCTAGCCTCTACACTTGGGGCTTTCCAGAAACTGTCCAGACGCGCTCGCCTCGCGGAAATCACGGGGCGGGGAGGATCAATGGGTAGGTCGTCTACTTCTTTTATTATGGTTCGGTCGGTTCTCATCCTAATTGCGGTTGGTTTCATCGCAGCTTTGACCGGCTGCAGCAGCAGCAGTCCCACCACAAACACCGTCTTTCCGGTCCCGGCCAACATCATCCTGGCGCCGACGAATATTGTCTCGATGGATGTGGGCACCGCAAACCAGACTTTCACCGCGACCCCGCAGAACAGCAAGCACGTCACCATTACAACTCCCGTCTCGTTTCTTTCCAGCAATACCGCGGTTTTGACCATCTCCAGTAATGGGCTGGCCTGTGCCGGAACCTGGGATTCCCTGACCACGCCGCAGATCTGCACCCCAGGTCCAGTCGGAGTGGCCCAGGTAACCGCCACTTCGCACGGCGTAAGCAGTCCGCCCACAACCGTCTATGTGCACCAGCACATCGACAGCATTGTGCTGAGCGCAATTCCCGACCAGAATCCGCCCGCTGGGCCGTGCTTGTCGAAAGGCCAGACTTTCAACTACCAGGCCACGGCGTTCAGTCGCGGACTTGACATCACCGCCAGCGTCGGAACCTTCATCTGGCAGTCGGTTAACGCCGATGTCGCCACGGTGTCTGTAGCGACTACAGCCGCACCAATAGCCGGATTGCTAACGGGACAGGCTAAAGTCACAGCACACACTCCTGGCATCACGTCTCTGATTGCCACCACCAGTAACGTGACCAGTCAGCCGCTGGATTTCAACACTTGCGCCGTGCAGTCGATCGCCCTTGAAGTCACGGGTAGCGCCACGAACACCGTGAACTTGATCCAGGGAACTTCGAAGGCGATAACCGCGACCGTGACCGACACCCAGGGAAATATCATCACGGGCTTGCCCTTGACGTGGAGTTCGTCCAATCCCGCAACAGTCACGGTGAGTTCCAGCGGAGGCGTGACGACCGCGCAGGCCGGGGGCGGGACGGTGATCGCTTCCTGCACTCCTCCCACCTGCAACATAGGAGTGAAGCCGCCGTTGCCCATCTATCCCGAGAGCGCGGTCGATTTCACCGTCGCTCCAACCACATCTACCACCACGACAACAACTACTGCCACCGTATATGTAGCGAGCACCGGGGTTTCTACTTCTCCAGCGGGTAATTGTGCTACCACCACGGGCTGTACCAGTCTTCTGTTTCCCATAACCTCGCCCAACAATACGTTGGGCACAGGAGTCGGACTGCCCGCCACACCCAACTCTCTGGTCTTTGACCGCCAGGGTGCGAAAGTCTACATGGGCACCGACTATTCGTTTTTCGGAACGCGCGGGTTAATGCAGGCGACCGTCGCGACTCCACCGACGGTGACGCAGTTCAAGTCCGTCACGGGAAAAGTACTGACTATTTCTCCCGATGGAAAGAAAGTGATTCTCTCCGGAGCGGATCCAAACGCGGTGCCGGTCCCGGGAAGCAGCACTCCTCCCCCCGCGACTCAGGTCATTGTGTTCGACACCACCACGAACACGGGCACGACTTTGCCCATCGCCGGTGCGACCGCCGCCGATTTTTCTCCGGACAATCTGAGAGCCTTCATCGTGGCCGGCTCTAATCTGTATGTCTGGTCGGCTCAGCAATCCTTAAAGACGATTGCTCTCACCGCTCCCGCGACCGATGTGTCGTTCGCTCCGGAAGGCGCCTTCGCATTCGTGGCTGGCGGCTCCAGTTCATCTTCGGTGACAGCCTGGAGCACTTGTGGGTTAGGCCCGTCTTTCACCAATAACGTGGTCCTGCCCACCATCCCTTCTTTCATGAAAGCGTTGGGAAGCGACTCTCCCAATCTCGCGGACCCTCCGACGATCGGCACAGCGACAACCACCACGAGTATTCTGGCTTTAGATCCGCCAGGGATCGATCTGTTCCGCGTGTCTCGTGCGCCTACCGGGTGTTCATCGACGGCAAGCGCTGGCACGGCTACGTCATTCAATCTTGGCCAGGGAAGTTTCGTGCCGAATCAGTTGATTGTTTCGCAGGACGAGTCGCACGCTTACGTGCTGGCCGGCGACCGGGGCAGCGTGCTGGTATTCAACATTGGCAACCAGACGTCATCCGCGTTGCCATTGGCCGCTGGTGCCGTTCCTCTGAGAGCCTCGCTCACTTCGGACGGCAGCCGCATCTACGTTGCCGCAGCCGATGGCAAGGTCCACGTCCTGGACACGCAGACTGGTGGAGACATCCTGCAACTTACTTTTCCCGTCGATGCCACGACATTTCAAGCCGGCCTGTGCGATGGAGTAAGCTTCACCTGCAATCCAGATCTGATTGCAGTCAAACCTTAAACAGTCGTCAGTCATCAGTCTTCAGTCGTCAGCAAGATCGTCGTTGGCCATTGGTCGTCGGTCGTTGGCCCCGCAAAACATGTGGGCGCGAGCGTCCTCGCTCGTGCGACCGGGAACGATGGAAAGTTTGGAGTTGATGGTTGGCTGACGACCGAAGACTGACGACTGAAGACTTTTAGCGGCTGCCTTCCAACTGCTTACCCACGCTGTCCAGCACGCCGTTAATAAATTGCACCGACTCCGGACTGGAAAACTTGCGCGCTACTTCCAGCGCTTCGTTGATCACGACGGCGCGGGGAGTCGTGGGAAAACCCAGCATTTCTGCCACCGCCGCTCGCATCAGGTTGCGATCGACGGCCGCCATACGCTCCATCCGCCAGTGCTGAGCATGGCCTTCGATCAGGCCATCAATTTCAGTCGCGCGGTCGCCCGCAACCCGGAACAGATCTTCGGCAAAGCTTCGGACATCAGCTTCCACGTCTGCCCGCTCGCGCCAGAAGGTTTGACGCACCTGCTCCGGAGTCTGCTTCCCCATATCAGCCTGGAAAAGCATCTGCAAAGTTAGTTCGCGAGATTTGCGGCGGGTTCCCATGGGAAGAAGTCGTCAGTCTTCGGTCGTCAGTCGTCAGCTTAAGTCTACAGGAGGCGGCAGTTTGCGAAGGGCCAGGCCTACTTGGATGGTCTCGCCTTCTTTTTGGATTTTGGCTTTCGCTTTTGACTCTTGCTGACGACCGACGACTGACGACTGACGACTGCCTCCTTCAGATTTGCCATTTCCACCGCCGCCAGCGCCGCTTCAAATCCTTTGTTACCCATCTTCAGGCCGGCGCGATCGATGGCTTGCTCGAGATTTTCGCAAGTGAGAACGCCGAAGGCGTGCGGCACTCCGGTTTCCTGCGCAGACTGGCCAATCCCGCGCGCGACTTCGTTGACGATAACGTCGTAGTGAGCTGTGTCGCCGCGCAGAAGGCAGCCGATACAGACGATGGCATTGAATTTTCTGGTTTCAGCAAGCGTGCGTGCGGCGGATGGAATTTCGAAAGCGCCTGGGACGCGGACAATTTTCACGTCTTTCTCTTTGGCACCGCATTGCACCAATCCGTCGAATGCGCTTTGCAGGAGCCGGTCAGTAATGAAGGCGTTGAATCTGGACACGATGATGGCGAAGCGATTCCCAGCGGCGTTGAGTTTGCCTTCGATCGGCTTGAGCCTGCGTTTAGACGGAGCTTTCAAATTCGATTCCTCTTCAAGTCCCTAAAAAGAAAAATCCGTGTTGATCCGCGTAAATCCGTGGCCAGGAAGTTTAAGCTTATTCGCCATCGGATTCGCCGGCTCCGAATAATCGAGAACGCCGACTTTTTTTGATTTTCACACTCGATCATTCATTTCACCACAGAGGCACAGAGTCACAGAGAAATTCGTCGATTTTCTGTTTTTCTCTGTGTCTCAGTGCCTCTGTGGTGAAAAAGCCTTAGTTCATACTCTCCACTACCATCGCAATTCCCTGCCCGCCGCCGATGCACGCCGTTGCCAATCCATACTTCTTCTTCCGCCGTCGAAGTTCGTAGAGCAGCGTGATCACCAGTCGCGTCCCTGTTGCTCCCAGCGGATGTCCTAACGCAATCGCGCCGCCGTTGACATTGACCTTTTCTCGATCGAGGCCAAGTTCTTTTTCCACTCCCAGATACTGCGCGGCAAAGGCTTCGTTCACTTCGATGAGATCGATGTAGTCCAGCGTTAGTCCGGCCTTCTGAAGTGCAATTTTGGTTGCAGGCACCGGGCCGCGGCCCATCACTTTGGGATCGACGCCAGCGATGCCCCAACTGACTACACGTCCCAGCGGCAGGATACCGCGCTTGCCGGCCTCGTCGAGCGACATGATGACGACCGCGGCTGCGCCATCCACAATTCCGCTGGCATTGCCGGCCGTGACTGTGCCATTTCTTCCGAACGCCGTTCTCAGCTTGGCCAGGCCTTCAAGCGTTGTCTGCGGACGCCGGTGATCGTCTTCGGTCAACGATTCCCCGGTGAACTCGCCTTTGGAATTTTTCAACGGGACCGGAACCAGTTCTTCCTGCAGACGTCCTTCTTTGTAGGCAGCGTCGGCACGCTGCTGGGAACGTAATGCGAACTCATCCTGCATCTCGCGGGTAATACCTTGCTGCGAACCATACAGCTCCGCTGTGCTTGCCATCGAGGTACCGCAGTAGCTGTCGAGCAGGGCGACCATCAACGAATCTTCGATCTTGCCGCCGGGCGCGAGATTGAAGCCGTCGCGGCCACGAATGCAGAATGGAGCCTGTGACATCGCTTCCATGCCACCGGCCAGAACCACGTTGGCTTCGCCGAGCTGGACTATCTGCGCCGCATTCACAATGGCCTGAATGCCGCTTCCACACAGCCGGTTCACGGTGAGAGCGGGGGTTTCGATCGGCAGGCCCGCCCGTAGCGCCACGTGTCGGGCGCCGAAGATCGCGTCCCCCGAAGTTTGCTGAGCGTTGCCGAAAATCGCGTGATCGAATTCCTTGGGATCGAGACCGGCGCGATCGATGGCACTCTTGCCGGCGATGGCGCCCAGTTCCTGGGCAGTAAAGTCCTTGAGCTTGCCGCAGTAGCGGCCGAACGCGGTACGAGATCCGCTCACGATGGCGATGTCGCCGGGTTTCAACATTTGGATTTCCTGGTGCTCTTTGAAATCGGATTGGTTTCGACGTTTTGCAGACTGGTCAGTTTATCAGCGCGAATGCAGTCTCTGCCAGATACGGAGTGTAGGGCAGACACCCTTGTCCGCCGCTTTTGGCTTGTAGCTCTTAGGTGGTCAAAGCGATTCGCAACGCCAAAACAAGATCAAAGGCGGCGGACAAGAGTGTCCGCCCCACACACAAAACTTTACGCCACGGCAGCGGCCGCCACCGATGAAGCCAGGCTGACGATTCGGCCCATGCCTTGCGAGACTGCGTTACTGAGCGCCTGGTCGGCGCGGTTGATGACTTCCGTGACGATATCCACCGGATCGAACTGCTGGCGCACGACTGCTTCTGCGAGTCCCGCACTGAATGGAATAATTTCGTCGGAAAGTTTTACCTCCGCCAGCAGCTTGCGCAATTTCTCCACTGCCAGCAAAGCTTCTTTCTCTCCGGTTTCACCAAGCACCAGAGCAATCGTGGTGTTCTCGTAGCGGAAGGCCAGATCATTCTGCCGGATGTTGGCGGCGAAGAGCTGTCCGATCTTCTGCATGGCTGCTTCGACAGCTTTCTCTCCGTGCTCTTTCAACATCGCCGAACTTTTGCCGAACTGCATCAGCGTGACCGTCACCGGAGTGCTTTGCTGCACCGCGCGGCGCATCTCGGCCATCAGAAGATCTATGTACGAAGCACGCTTGAGCAATCCTGACTGCTCGTCGGTGACCGACAGGCTTTTTACCAGGCGGCGCAGTCCGGCATTGGTGAGCGCGATGACAATTTGTTCGCTGATGGTTTTCAGTACCACGACGTCACCCTGGGGCCAGCCTCGCGCGCCGCTTTGGGTCAACAGGAGGACTCCCATCTGGTCCTGACCATCGGAAAGCGGGAGCGCCAGCAGCGAGGTGATTCCCAACTCCACCAGCACTTCGCGAATTTCCTGCAACTCGGGCGCGGCGGGAGCGTCGGCGAGGGTCAGAACTCCCTTTTCGATCACGACATCCTGCACCGCGGTGACCAGCTTGCTCAACGTCTTCGCTTCTCCAGCCTTGACGCCTTCGCTACGGTGTTCCTTCACAGCGCTGGGCACCATGCCGGGCTTGCGAGTGGCCACGATGCAGCGGCTCATCTTCCATTGCGCTCCAATTTCCGCGACTGCGGTGGACATCACGGCATCGGCGTTGGTCTGCCGGTAGAGCTTGCGGGTAATGTCCGCCACCTTGGTGAAGCTGTTGACATCGGGGGAATCAGCCGGGATAGACGTGCGCGCCGGCGACGGTGACGACGCCGAAGATGGCTTCGGCGGAGGCGGCAGCGGTGCGGACTCCGAGCGGTGCGGAGTCATACCCGCGGCCAGATACAACTGCTGCAAATCCTGGTTGCGCTCTTCTTCGCGCGGAAAGAGTTCCTGAATGCGCTGCAGGCGTTCGATGGCCTTGGAGCGCATGCCGTACTGCACCAGAATCTCGGCCTGCAGCATCAAGTCTTGCAGGGCAGCAGCCCCCAGAGTCGGCCCTTCGGTCTTTGCAGGTTCGGACGCGGTCTTCGCCATGCTGGTAAATCGTGAGGCGATGGCCTTGAAACGGTTCTCGTCAATCTTGCCGCGCAGCATTTCCAGACGCTTTTGGTGACCGGGTTCGTAGGCATCGACATCAGCCGCGCGATCCAGGCACTCAGCCGCCTTGGCAAAGTTCCCCATTCCGCAGTGCAAGTCAAAAAGTTTGAGCAGAGTCTGGCAATAGTCGCCTTCACGATTGGAGGCATTGAACAACTCGCTCATGAACTCCAGCAAGTCGGGCGATCCGCGATGCTTGGCAATCACATCCTGCATCATCGCGACGAAAGCGCGGCGGTCTCCACGATTGCGCTGGAAGTGCTCCAGCTTTCGGGCCAGGGCAACGGCCTCGGCATCCTGTTGCGCGTCTACTAAAAGCCCGACCAGGTCTGCGACTTCCTGCTGCCGGGATGGATTCTGTTGAAACAATTGCCAGACCAGTGGCTCGGCATCAGTCAGACGGTTCGCGGAAAGTAATGCCTTCACGTAGGTCTCGCGAGTCTCCAGCGTCGCATCTTTGACCTGGGCCAATGGTTCCAGAACAAAGATGGCAGCCCCAACTTGACCTTGCGCAATCAGGCTCTTGCCGTAACCCAACGCGATACGGGTGTCGGACGGGTCCTCGGTATAGGCTCGCTCAAACCACTGCGCTGCGTTGGCGCCGGAAGCTTCCGTCATCTCGGCCAGCATGAGGAATGCGGCAGCCGCGCCGGGTTTATCCCCGGTTTCGGAGCAGAGTTCTCCCAGGCGCAGAATGTTTTTCGCGTCTGGCTCGAGCGCCACCAGCCGCTTCAGCACCAACAGGCAGTCGTGCTTGCGGCCGTTCTTGGTAAAGTCGTCCAGCGCGCTCTCGTATGTCTCGAGCGCAAGTTTCCGGTTTGAAGTCTCGAGAATCTGGCCGAAATGAACTCTCTGAATACTGGTTGGGGTGGTGTAGCGGGCCAACTTCTTATAAGTAAGACTGGCCCGGGTGTTCTCACCGGCCGCAATCTGGCGTTCGAACAACTCGCCCAGCAGCTTCACTGCCTCGGCTGTACGCTGCAAAGAAAGGCAGATATCGGCTGCCATCTGGCGCACGTTATCGTTCTGCGGATCTTCAGCCAGGACTTGCAGGTACTCGTCCAGAGCTTCGCTGGTCTTGCCCTTTTGCAAGAGCTTCTCGGCGCGCTCTACGCGTCGGGCGATCTCGGCTCGGTCGATTCGCTTTGTTGGCTCGGGCATGAGAGACACGGGTAACGTGCGTAGTAACCCACGTAAGATTTTAGGGGCCGCTTCCGACAGCGGCAACGAACTCGGGTGCCGTGCCGATTACGAAAGTCATCCACGAATAGGCCTTGGGCGGGAAAAACGTTTCTGATATAGGTGCCAGATGCCTGAAGACGTTGAAGAACGAGGCCTTCAACACCAGCTCACCGCCGGCCAGATGGCTATGGTCGCCGTGGGTGGGTCGATCGGTACCGGACTGCTTTTGGGATCTGCGGCAGCACTCGAAATCGCGGGTCCGGGAGTGATTCTCAGTTTTTTCCTGGCCGCGTTCATCACATTGACCATCACTCTGGCCCTGGGCGAACTCTCCAGCATGCATCCCGCCGCCGGCTCTTTTGGAGTCTATGGCGATCTTTACCTGAACCAGTGGGCTGGATTCATTGCCCGTGCCGGTTATTGGGTGGCAATATCGATCTCGATCGGAGCGGAGCTGGTAGCGTCCGCCACTTACCTTGTTTATTGGTTCCCTTCTGTCCCAGCATTATTTTGGGTAGTGGTTTTTTCCGTCGCGCTGTTGCTGATCAATCTGCTGAGCGTGGGAAACTACGCCCGCTTCGAATACTGGTTTGCGATGATTAAGGTCGTAACCATCGCTGCTTTCATCGTCCTGGGAGCAGCATTGTTACTGAGCGGCAGAGTAGCGCCCGAGTACACCGCGCACGGCGGATTCTTTCCCAAGGGACCGCTTGCGCCCCTGCTGGCTATGGGATTCGCGCTCTACACCTTCGGAGGACTGGAATTCATCGCCATCACGACCGGCGAGTCTACCTCTGCGCGGGAAGTTCCTCGCGCCATCAAGCTGACGTTCGGCGTGCTTGCGACGGTTTATCTGGGAGCAATCATCGTCCTGGTCGGAGTGATGCCCTGGAACCGCGCCGGCGTTACCGAGAGCCCCTTCGTCACGGTATTCCGCCTCGCCCACATCCCAGCCGCGACACACATCATGACTTTCGTGATCCTGACGGCGGCTCTGTCAGGTGCGAATGCGGCACTGTATGCGGCGTCTCGAATCCTGTTTTCCCTGGCACGCACGGGATGGGCGCCGGCGGTTTTTGGACGGCTCAGCGCTTCAGGTTCACCCAAAATGGCGTTGCTGGCTTCGTCCTATGGGATCGTGGTTGCGCTGGTACTGGAGAAGTGGGCCGCGAAAAACGCGTTTGTTTCGATTCTCGGAGCGGCCCTGGTAGGAATGCTGCTGTCCTGGCTGGTCTCTCTGGCCGCACACGTTAAATTTCGTCAGAAGATTTCTGCCAGCGAGCTTGCCACTCTGCCCATGCGGTCGCCGCTCGGAGCATGGGGATCAGCCGTGGGCTTCGTCCTGATTATTGTGGCAATTCTGCAAACCGGCTGGCACTCGCATTTGACCCTGATCAGCGGCGCCGTCTATATGGTCGTCCTGACGGCGGCCTACTTCCTGCTGAAGAAATAGCAGATCGTGTGGGGCGGACACTCTAATTCAGTTCTTAGCCGTTAGCTCTTAGCTTGAACCCTTTCGCCTTGGCTAAAGGCTAAGAGCTAACGGCTAAGAGCTGCGTTAGAGTGTCCGCCCCACATTGAACAAAACTTACATCGTGCTGATTCGTATGTAGCGGCGAACGTCTTTCATGCTCACCACCAGCACGTATCCGGCGTAAATCAACCCGGCCGTTCCAATAATATTCCTGAGGATCTTCATTGCTTTCCTTTCATATCTACCAAAACGAGAGCGCAGTTAAAAATTCACACAGTTTGGATGCGACACCCTATCGCAGAGTTGTCGCGTCGGCTTTGTTTGGAGTATAGCGCCAGGCATGAGAAGTACAATGTCAGCATGGCTGACGAACTTCTTCGTTACCGCTCCCAGTTCCCCATTCTGGAACGCACCACGTACCTGATCAGCAATTCGCTGGGCGCCATGCCAAAAGGCGTTTACGAAGCCATGAAGGGATATGCGGACACCTGGGCTACGCGTGGCGTTCGGGCCTGGGAAGAACGCTGGTGGATGCTTGCCGCCGAAGTAGGAGATGAGATCGGGACGTTGATGAACGCTCCGAAAGGTTCGGTTTCGACCCATCAGAACGTCACCACCTGCCAGGCCGTAGTGGCTTCATGCTTTGATTTCTCCGGTAAGCGCAACAAAGTGGTCTACAGCGATTTGAATTTCCCGTCGGTGATGTATTTCTGGGAGGCGCAACGGGCTTATGGCGCACGGGTCCATATGGTTCCGACTGACGATGGAGTCACAGTTCCTCTCGATCGCCTGCTGGACGCAATCGACGAACAAACTCTGCTGGTTCCGGTTTCGCACGTGATCTTCAGAAGCGCGTACATACAGGATGCGAAAGCCATCATCGAGAAAGCTCACCGCGTAGGCGCCAAAGTCGTGCTCGACACGTTTCAATCGCTGGGCACCGTCCCGGTCGATGTACAGGCCCTGAATGTTGACTTCGCCTGCGGAGGCGTCCTGAAGTGGCTGTGCGGAGGACCGGGCGTCGCTTATTTGTACGTGCGACCGGATTTGGGGAAAACGCTGCAGCCGAAATTTACCGGCTGGTTTGCTCACGAGAATTCATTTGGCTTCGAAACTGGAGCCCACGCGTTATGCCGATCCGCCATTTCGCTTCATGAATGGCACTTCTCACATACCGTCGCTCGAAGCGGCGCGTCCGGGATTGAAGATCATCACCGAAGTCGGCATCGATCGTATCCGCGAAAAATCGAAGCGGCAGACTGCTCGATTGATCGAGTTGGCTTCGCAGCATGGATGGCGCGTAAATTCTCCGCGCAATCCTGAACAACGCGGCGGAACCGTCTCAATCGACATGCCGGACGCGCAAGAAGTCTGCAGCGAACTGCTCAAGCGCGAGATCCTGGTCGATTATCGACCGAAGGCCGGTGTGCGCATGTCTCCGCACTTCTATACCAAGGATGAGGAACTGGAAACTGCGATCGCGGCGGTGGAAGAAATCCTCAAGGAACGTTCCGTAGCCGCGAGATAAAATAGAGGACAGGCGTCCTCGGTCGGGTAAGACGTTGTCGAGCTTCGCTCGACCTGGACGGGTCAGAGACCCGTCCCTACACGGTTGTTGCCGACGTCTGACGTCCGAGGTCCAGCCAGCTCCACGCACCAGCCTTCTCACCTCCCGCGGGCCGCGCTACCGAACTTCTCCACTAAAATAGTCAGGTGAGCGATCCCGTCCGCATTGGAATTCTCGGAGATTACGATCCCAAGTCTCCGACGCTTCCCGCTGTCGAGAAATCAATCCAGCACGCCGCCGCACAACTGAATACGAAAGTTGAGGCCGAATGGATCGCAACTCCAGACACTCTGAAGCCCAACGCAGAAAAAAAACTGGAGAGTTTCGATGGACTTTGGGCCGCTCCCGGCAGTCCTTACAAAAGCTTTGATGGGATGCTGAAAGGCATCGAGTTTGCGCGCCGGCGGGACTGGCCATTTCTCGGAACCTGCGGCGGCTTTCAGTACGCTCTGATCGAATGCGCGCGCAACGTTCTCGGCATCAAGGACGCGGACAGCGCCGAGAACAATTCCGGCTCGAAAAACATCGTTATTTATCCGGTCGCATGCGCCGTCCCCAACCGCGCCAAGGGAGCACCCAAACTCTCCGGGCCGATCCCGGAAATTCGCCTGCGTCCCGGTTCGTATCTGCAGTCGTATTATTCGCAGGACACAGTGGCGGAAGAGTTCTTCTGCAACTTCGAAGTGAATCCCGACTACGAATGGGCCGCCATGGAAGCCGGATTCCCGGTGGTGGCACGCGGTCCGCAAGGCGAGATTCGCGCCATCGAATCCCCTACCCACCGTTTCTACGTCGCGACCTTATTCCAGCCGCAACTTTCGTCCCAACCGGGCAAACCTCATCCGCTGGTGATGGCTTTCGTGCAGGCCTCCGCGGATTGGGGAAGGAAAAAGCTGGACGACAGCGTCCTGGGATAAAGCAGGCGTCGGACCTCGGACTTCAGACCTCGGCAACGGCCATGTGGGGACGGGTCTGCGACCCGTCCAGGTCGAGCGAAGCTCGACAAATAGACCCAACCGCAAGTTCCTCACCCTGTCGCTTCAAAAGGAGAACGACGAGGGTACCCTCATTTCGGAATCAATTCAAACGCGGGATAGTTCTGTACAAGATCGCGGAAAGCTTCCACTGGTGATCCGGCAGCGACCGGAAAGTAGCCCTGCACTTCGCGCTTGAACTGATCGAGATACGCTTTGAGAATCGCTGGCTTCTCCTGGTCAGAGAGAGCTCGTCAGACCAAATTTGTTCCGTTGACTTCCCTTCTTGAGCGTAACTTCTCCGGCGGATTCCGCGTTGCGCACCCACTGCGCGCGTCCGCGCGGCGCGACAAGAAAGCGCTTGCCGTCGATCTCCAGCAGATCGATCGGAGTGGAATAAATCTTCCCGCTCTTGCGTCCGCGAACCTGCAGCAGATAGTTGTAGGAAAAACCCAGGCCCAAGCCCGACCAGGAATCCGAAGGTCTTGTTGAACGCGCGCTCGATTGCGGTCGGCTGACGAAAAGAAGGAAGAGTGGAATCCATGTTCGAACTTTACCGTAAATCTACATCAAAACTGTCATCCCGAGCGCCGCATGAGTCGCGCTCGCACAACTCAGGCAAGTCGAGGGACCTTGTGCTAGGCGGCAGCACAGACTTACGCCTGCTTCACAAACTTCAGCGAAGCCGAGTTCATGCAATAGCGCAGCCCTGTAGGCTGCGGCCCATCATCGAAGACATGCCCCAGATGCGCATCGCACAACGTACAGGCCACCGCGGTCCTCTCCACACCAAGACTGGTGTCGTTGATGTTGCGAACATTCTCCGGCGCAATCGGCTGCCAGAAACTGGGCCAGCCAGTACCCGACTCAAACTTCGTCTCCGAACTGAACAGCGCGTTGTCGCAGCAGATGCAGCGGTAAAGACCTTTGTCGTGCAGGTTCCAATATTTTCCGCTGAAGGCAAACTCCGTGTCCGCATGACGAGTGATGTCGAACGCATTCGCCGAAAGCTGCTCACGCCATTCCTGGTCGCTCTTCACCACTCTGGAAACATGAACTTTCTGCAACCGCTGTCCGGCATCGGAGAACTGGACGATCGTAACCTCGCTCGGATCGCCCTTCGGCATCGCCGCTGCGATTAGGCTCGGCTTCCGCAGCGACCACAGCATCGCACCGGCAATCGCCGAAACAGAGAATCCCAAAAACGCCCGCCGTCTTACGTCGACGGGTGACGAATCCTTACCCACTTCAGAGTCGAACATAACTCACTCCTCAGACTGCGACACCAATCTGCAACAACAGAAATACGTTACTTGCCGGTATACAGATTGGGAAACTGCTCCCGCAGGTGCGCCACTTTCGGCGCATCGTTGAAAACGATGTACATATCCCCGGGATGATTCGTTGCATAATTCTGGTGATAAGCCTCGGCAGGATAGAACGCCTTCAGCGGAACGACCTGCGTCACAATCGCGCGGGGAAATACCTTGGCCTTGTCGAGCTGCGCGATGTAGGCTTCCGCGATTTTCTTCTGTTCGTCGTTGCCGTAGAAAATCACAGAACGATACTGCGTACCATCGTCCGGCCCCTGTCGGTTCAATTCGGTCGGATCATGCGCCACCGAGAAAAACACTCGCAGCAACTCTCCGTAGGTAATCTGCGACGGATCGTAAGTAATCTTCACGGACTCGGCGTGCCCGGTTTCACCGGTGCTGACGATCTCATATTGCGCCGTCTTCGCCTCGCCACCGGAATATCCCGAGGTCGCGTTCGTTACACCTTTGACGTGCTGAAAGACAGCTTGGATACCCCAGAAGCATCCACCCGCAACGACTGCGGTTTGCTGGCCTGATTGCGGCGCTTTGTTAGCGTCCATGACTGGGGTCGGCACCGGAACTCCGGCAGCATTCGCATTACTGCAAGCTACCGTACCCGCGATCAGTGCGGCGAGCAGCACGAAAATAGAAGAAGAAAACTTGAACATGGCGAATACGCTCCTACGGTCCGCAAGGCGGGCCGCAGTTGATTAGAGCCCTGAGGAAGACAAAAGTTGCACCCAGTTAACGGGCCGCAGGATCAGACACTTGGCGCGCTTTCCGCTCGTATCCGTCGCAAGAGAGCACCGGCAGCCGCGGGTATTTTTTGAAGCGCGCATCCGTCAAAGCCAACTGGCAGAGAATGAACACCGAGCCCCGATCAGACTCGATCCGCCGGGCATGAATGCACTCGTGGCAGAGTCCGGGACGCGCAGGACTCGTTGGCTTTTCTGAAAGAATGCTCACGTTTTCAGAATAGCAGCCGCCAACGCATCACACGCGAGCAAGACGGAAGGCGGGATAAGCAATGCCCTGTACCTGCTTATCCCGCTTATTCGAAGGGTGCAATTTTCCCGTACGAAACCGACCGCCCGTGCGGGCACCGGCTGGTTACGCGCACCGTAGTCGGTGCAGTACAGTACGTCCAGCTTCATTGGACGCATCGTGCCTCCGTAGCCGCAGGAGGTCGCACGCCGGCCGTTCGCAGCGTACTGTACGTGTGCGTTCAGGCAGTCCATACAAAGTGAGTTCGGCTTCGCCTCCCGCGTCTTGCGAACGAGCACTCGGACGACCTGGGAAACCAAGGTGAAAATGAATGCAACAATTGTCATAGGCGTGCGACCTCCTTTCTTCAGACAGTGAGAGAACTCTCCATCTGCCAACTTCCCGCTTGCTGCTCCAGTTCAAGCAGCAAGCCCTGAAACTCTGCCATGGTTCCTGCGGAAGCATACATTTCGACAAATGCTTCCGCCTCTGACTGCGAACTTTCCGGAAAAAACCTGCGGTACAGTTCAATTTTCTGGCGGGCGCTGGCTTCTCCCATGAACAGCTTGTAGTCAATCCGGCCTGGCCTCAAGAGCGCTTCGTCCAGAGACTCAATCCTGTTCGTGGTCATCATGAAGAGCACGCTGGTCGGCGCATAGAAACCATCCAGCACATTCAACAGGCCCGAAAGCGTGACTCCATTCCGGTCGGCGATGTTCTCCTTCTCCTCGCGGACTTGCCCGGTCTCGCCGGGACCTGTTTTCGAGTTCTCTCTGCTCCTGCTGGTCTTCATACAATCGATGTCTTCGAACAGCAGCACAGAATTGGGCGTCACCTGGTTGACGGCGTTCATCAAACTCCGATCGTTGAAGGCAGAAAGATTGATCGAATAAATTGACAGTCCAAACCTCGCTGCCAGTGCTGAGACCACGGAAGTCTTGCCCGTCCCCGGAGGCCCATAGAACAGATAGCCTCGATGGTACGGAACTCCCAGATGCTCGTACCGGCTCCGGGACTCCCGAAAACGCTCAATGTCCTGCACTAAGTGTTCCTTTTCTCCGGGCTGCAAGATCACCGAACTCAACAGCCTTGGGGCATATCCTTCCACCACTTCCCAGCCGTCGTTGTATGCGAACAAACACGACTGCACTCCCAGGGTCCGGATGTGACTCGCCACCACGTCATCGACAAAATGCTGGAGGAAGCTGCGCTTTCTTCCGAATGTCCTGAAGGTCATCGATTCGGTGCGCCTCGCTGTACGCTCCCGCGAGTCCGCACTACGATAGAAGTAGACGACAAACGGTCTTCTCCCGTACCAGAACCAGTGTGTCCCAGGCGCGGGAAGGAGTGCGATTCTCTCGCTACGCATTGTCGTATCGACGTCTACTCTGCGAACTCGTGAGGCAAACTTCTGTTCCAGAAACCATTCCTTTACCCACACGAATGCAGCATCATCATCCTTGACGGTGATGATCATGGTGGTTTGTCCGACGATCCAGTACCACAGTTTTTCCGGAACTGCCCGCAGATAGACGTTGAGACCACCGATGGCCATCAGCAGCAATCCGCCAGAGGCAAAAGCATTCTGGCCGGTCAACATTCCCTTCAAGAGATCCAACATAAATTCCGTTTTCTATCCGGCTTGGCCGGAGGTTGCGGTGGAACTCGGCGCGAAGCACCTGACCCACTGTGAATTTGAAGTCTGCCAATCAACATCAGGACGCACGAGTACTGCAGCCCCGTAACTCCAAGGAGCCGAGAATGACGCAATAAGGCCCGCTCAAACCGCGCAAGCGAACGAATCGCAGCCTGCGTGGTTCATAGCCTGTGTATTGTTAGCTTTGCTTTATGGGCACCGCAGATTAGTTGGCGCGATCGGATGACGCCCAAAAGCACACCTGGCCTATGGCCAGCCTGCTTAGCGATTTGTAGTTGTAATGCGTCAAATCGGGCGTCCTTTCGTAAGAAGATGTTCGAAGATGCCATGACTTCCAATTTTACGCAAGAGGAATTTATGGAATCCTGCGATCTTATTCAGCGTCTTTGCGGGCCCCTTTTTCGCCCTCGGAGATAACGGTCTGCCTCCTTGCCTGTTCTACGGCGCAGTCGTTCTGCTAATGTAGACGGGCATTTTTTAACCGATACGCGGAGGGCGGGACGCCCTCCGGACAGCCGGCGAGCCTGCCCTGAGCGAAGTCGAAGGGCCGGCGCTACAAGGAGCCCTCGATTGAAATATCGGAACTGGTCATTGACCGCTGCATTTCTATTTCTGGCAATTGCTTCTCAATCGCAAATCGACGACGCTACGCGGCAGCTTTCTCACGACATCTTCAAACAGCTGATCGAGATCAATACCACGGATTCCGTCGGCAATGTTTCGACAGCCGCTGAGGCCATGGCGCAGCGTTTTCGTGACGCCGGATTTCCCGACAGCGATATGCAGATCCTCGGGCCGAACGATCGCAAGAAGAATCTGGTCGTTCGTTTTCACGGCAGCGGCAAGCACAAGCCGGTGCTGCTCATCGGACATCTCGATGTGGTCGAAGCGCGCCGGGAAGACTGGACCACCGATCCATTTCAGTTTGTCGAGAAAGACGGCTACTACTACGGACGCGGCACGCAGGACATGAAAGACGGCGACGCCGTCATGGTCACCACGCTGATCCGCTTCAAGAAGGAAGGATACGTGCCGGACCGCGACATCATCCTGGCGCTGACCGCCGACGAAGAAGGCGGCACATCGAATGGCGTGGACTGGCTGATCAAGAATCACCGCGAACTGATCGACGCGGAATTTGTGCTCAACCACGATGGCGGCGGAATTCTGGCCGAGCAGGGCAAGCCGAAATTCATGATGGTCGATGCTTCGGAAAAACTCTATTCCGACTATCAGCTGATTACGACCAATCCCGGAGGCCACAGCTCGCTGCCCAAGCCGGACAATGCCATCTATCATCTCGCCGATGCCCTGGCTCGGCTGGAGCATTACCAATTCAAGTTTGAGCTGACCACAGTCACGCGCGCTTACTACGAACGCATGGCGACGATCGCAACTGGAGACCGCGCAGCTGACATCCGCGCGATTCTCAAGACTCCTCCGGACATGGACGCGGTGGCACGTCTGTCGAAAGACCCGATGGACAACTCGATCATGCACACCACCTGCGTGGCCACGCGCCTGAACGCAGGCCACGCCAACAATGCCCTGCCGCAGATGGCGCAAGCCAATGTGAACTGCCGCATCGTGCCCGGCCACTCGACCGAAGAGATCCGGCAGGAGCTGGAGAAAGTCGTTGCCGATCCAAAGATTGAAGTCAAGGAAGTAGGTGGAATCGGAGGCGTCACCAACCGAAAGTCCTACACACCGCCTCCGCTGCGCCCGGATGTTTTTCAGCCACTGGAAAAAGTAGTAGCGAAAATGTGGCCCGGATTACCGGTTGTCCCCGACATGGCGACCGGCGCTTCGGACGGCGTTTACACCAACGCCGCCGGCATGCCCACCTACTGCGTCTCGGGAGAAGCAATCGATCGCGACGACGTCCGCGCCCATGGCAAGGATGAACGCATCCGCGTAGACGCCTTTTACCGGGCGGTGGATTTTTACTACCAGTACCTGAAAGCTGTGACAACTCAGTAGTAGCACCGTCTCCTTCGCGGTTAAGAGAATCTTTAACCACAGAGGACACAGAGTTTTTGATTCGCGTAGATTTCCTCCGTGTCCTCTGTGTCCTCCGTGGTTCATGTCTTTGCGTTTGTCCTCTTGCATAACTAAACTACACCGTTTAGTATTGTTCTACGCGAGGGCAGTTCATGATCCAGGTACAAAATCTCGTCAAGAAGTATGGCGACTTCACCGCGGTCAACGATATTTCGTTTACCGTCGAGGCGGGCGAAATCTTTGCCTTTCTCGGTCCGAATGGCGCCGGCAAGACTACCACCATCAAGATGCTCACCACTCTGCTGACATCCCACCAGCGGAAAAATTCAATTGGACGGCCTCGATCCTACGGTCCACAAAAACGAAGCTCGGAGAAAATTCGGAATCGTGTTCCAGGACCCCAGCCTCGACAGCGAGCAGACCGCCTACGAGAACATGGAATTGCACGCTGTGCTATACAAGGTTCCGCGCAAGGTCCGAGGCGAGCGCATTGAAGACTTGCTGAAATTGTTCGAGCTCTGGGAGCGCAGGGACGACATTGTCAAGACGTTCTCCGGAGGCATGAAGCGCCGCCTCGAAATCGCCCGCGGCTTCCTGCACACGCCGAAGATCCTGTTTCTCGACGAGCCCACGCTGGGCCTTGATCCGCAAACCCGTAACCAGCTTTGGACCCACGTGAAGCACTTGAACGAGACACAGCAGACGACTGTCTTTCTCACGACGCATTACATGGATGAAGCCGACCGCGTGGCTCACCGCATCGCCGTCATCGATCACGGCGGCATCGTGGCGCAGGGCACGCCGCAGGAACTGAAGCAGCAGACCAACAGCGAGTCGCTGGAGCAGGCGTTTCTGTCTTTGACCGGTTCGTCGATTCGTGACGAGAGCGCAACCTCAGCCGACCAGTTGCGGCAAGTCGCCAAGATGTGGGGGCGCCGATGAGTGCCATTTATATTCTCTGGTTGCGGGAACTGAAGCGTTATGTGCGCTCGAAGGCACAGATTGTGGCTTCGCTAGGCCAGCCGCTGCTTTATCTTCTGGTGCTCGGTTTCGGCCTGGGTCCGGTGTTTCAAAAAGCCGGCAACGGCAGCTATCTGCAATTTGTCGCGCCGGGCGTGATCAGCATGACGATTCTGTTCTCCGCGATCTTTTCCGGGATCGCCATGTTGTGGGACCGCCAGTTTGGCTTTCTGAAAGAGACGCTGGTTGCGCCTGTTCCGCGGATTGAGGTCATGATCGGCAGAACCCTGGGCGGCGCGACAGTCGCAGTCATTCAAGGCACCCTGATTCTCGTGGTCTGCCTGATCGCCGGCTTTCGGCCGGTACAGCTGTCGATGCTGCCTCTAGCATTCGTGTTCATGGCGCTGATCGCGATCGTGTTTGCAGCCCTGGGGACAGCGTTCGGATCGATCCTTCAGGACATGCAGGGTTTTCAGCTGATCATGAACTTCATGGTGCTACCGATTTTCTTTTTGTCAGGAGCGCTGTTCCCTCTGACCAATCTGCCCAAGGCACTGGCCATCATCACAAGACTCGATCCGCTCACCTATGGCGTAGACGCTCTGCGCGGCGTGCTCATCAACGCCTCGCACTTTGGCCTGGCGCTCGATGTTTCTGTTCTCTGCACCATTGCCGTAGCTTTCCTGTCACTGGGAGGATATTTGTTTTCGAAGATTCAGTTGTAGCGCAAACATGGCGAGAACCCGCAGCAGCGAAGCGCACAAAAAAGTTCTGGAGGCGGCACTCGCCTTATTCGGCGAACGCGGCATCGATGCCGCCAGCATGGACGCGATCGCCCAAAAATCCGGCGTCAGCAAAGCCACTATTTACAAACATTGGCACGATAAAGACGCGCTGGCTCTCGAAGCCTTATCGCTGATGTTCGGCCTTGATGAAGAGCCCCCGAAGTTCGACTCTGGCGAGTTGCGTCAGGATCTGGTGGACGCGTTGACCTACCAGCCGGCTCCGGAACGCCAGGAAATGAAAAATCGCATGATGCCGCATGTCATGGCTTATGCGGCCCGCAACCAGGAGTTCGGAGACCAGTGGCGCTCGCGTGTCATCGGACGGCCACAAACCCGCTTGAAAAATCTGATCAAGCGCGGCATCGACGAGCGGCAACTCGTCCGCAAAATTAATCTGGAAACCGGCTTGGCGTTGTTGCTCGGCCCCATGCTTTACTGGCACATTTTCTTCGGAAAGAAATCGATCACTCCCATGCCGAGGGATCTGGCAACCGATGTGGTGAGCGCCTTCTGGAAGATGTACGGGCGGGGATGATCAGGAGTGCAAGGGGAAACTCCTGTGGAATGATCGCTCAGCCCGGTGAAGCGCGAATTTCGCGATCAATCTCGCGCATGGACAAATTGTTTCTACCCTTTCCTCGATCCACAGGGCGGAGGCAGCAACGACTTTCTTCACGGCGAGCTTAGAGCTTCTTTTGCGACTGACATTGAGTTTAGTCTCCACGAATTTTCTCCCCACCTCTGCTCACTTCCAATGGATACTCGGCCCAAGGAGGGCCATCTTACCCATCATTGCCATGATCTCAGTTCTGAACGCGTTTGTCGCGATCGGTAGAAATCGATCTCAGGGGTGAAGTGAAGACCTTAACTGGTCCATCAGCGCTCGTCCGTTCTTGGGGACGTACTCTCCCTACGTCTGAGGAGAAATGTTATACCGGGAATATGCAATGCGGTGAGAAGCACCAGTGTTGAATCGGCTGAATGTCCCGAGGAAAATTGACGCCAGCACAGGCCTTGTAAGACGCGACAGAATAACGCCACGTTTCAACCATGCCGTCAAGTTTTTCCTCTGCAGCATGCCACACATCCTTAATTCGCAGAATCAGCAGCCACAAATAAAATGCCGCTGGAGCCATAACGCTGATCGCAAAACCAAGTGCCAATCGACTCATCCCTGTACGAGGGCCACGACAACGACAGTCAAGACGGAAAGCGATATTCCGACGAACAAAAATAACGCCTCTCCGTGAAGCACCACTTGCCCAAAGCAGCCTTTCGGAGAGACGCCGCCATTTTGCTGAACGGAAACTGCAGTCTGCGCTTCGAGCATGTTGATGGAAATTCCCTTGCGCTTTCCGTTATTAAGCACTCGGTCGAGCAAGATCTTCTCTTCGGCTGGTAATTCAGAGATGTGGTGAGCGTTCCTTTCGGGCGCAAAGCAGCCTGCCCTTCATTCACCCAATTGTTACCATTCCCTTCGCCACGTACTTCGCAGTGCGCTCGCACAGCAAAGTGCGGTCGTCGAACTCCTCTTTCCAGACGTAGCGAAGTGTTATGGCAGGAGACAAATCTCGTGGAGACTGGTATAGAGGATTTCGGGCCCGTGTTCGATCTGCTCAAAGCGAGCCCAAGCGAACAAATAGTAGGCACTTCGTACCGAACACTGCGCACGCCGAAATTTTGTCCACCTGAAGCCATTTTCGAGACAGGTACGGTCGCGCCGCAATATGGCAAGAGCAACATGTTCTCCTTGACATTCGCCTTCTCTTCGCCAACAATTTTGCCATGGCAATCACCCGACGGCAACGACAGGTGTACGACTTCATCTCCGAGTTCGTCCAGCGAAATGGCTATTCGCCCTCGTTCGAAGAAATCGGCCAGGGTCTGGAACTTAGTTCGCTGGCGACCGTGCACAAGCACATTTCGAACCTGGAGAAAAAGGGACTGCTGACGCGCGACTACAATCGCAGCCGCTCCATCGACCTGCTGCCTCCCAAGGGAAAGCTCAAGCAGGCCATGGCGGTGAACACCACGATGGTATTGCCGCTGGTAGGACGCATCGCCGCCGGCCAGCCGATCGAGGCGGTGCAGAGCAACGAGACCATCTCCCTCGCCGATTTCGTGCGCTCGAAGGAAGTGTTTGTGCTTGAAGTGCGCGGCGACTCGATGCAGGACGAGGCCATCCTGAATGGCGACTACGTAATGGTGGAGAAGAGCCGGACGGCGCACAACGGAGATATCGTCGTCGCCCTGGTGGAAGGCACCGATGCGACTCTCAAACGCTTCTACCGTGAAGGTGAAAACATTCGACTGCAGCCTTCGAACGCCGCCATGAAGCCGATTATCGTGCCCGCAGCTTCAGTCGAAGTACAGGGCCGGGTGATTGGGGTGCTGCGGAAGTACTAGAAGCAGCTTTAGCTCCTGGCTTTAGCTTCTAGCTGCTCAATTCCTATCTGCTTGCGCTCCTCGTGCGAAAACCCATCGACTCAAAATACAAACGCCCGGGAAGTAAACCCGGGCGCTCTGAACTTTGCTTGGCTGAAGACCGACGACTGAAGACTGACGACTGTCTTAAACGTGCTTATCAATCGCCTTCTGAATCGTTTCCTTGGGGACGTATCCGACGATCTGTTCCTTCACCTGGCCGCCTTTGAATACGAGCAGGGTGGGAATGCCGCGGACACCGTAGCGCATCGGGGTAGCGCTGTTGCTGTCGACGTCCATCTTGCCGACTTTGATCTTGCCGTCATAGTGCTTCGCCAATTCATCGACGATGGGAGCGAGGGCGCGGCAGGGTCCGCACCAGGCTGCCCAGAAGTCCACCAAAACCGGCTGATCTGACTTCAGAACATCCTGGTCAAAATTCGCGTCCGTCACTTCCAGAATTCCGTTGCTTGCCATTTCTCCTCCGGGGTGCCGCCTGCCGCGCATCTAGGTCGGAAGCGGTCGATCAGCCAACGCTGGCTGCATGTATCGTAACACCTGATTGGATGCAAAGCAGACGCAGAAGTCGCAAAGGTGACGTTTTCGGTTTCTGGTTTCAGGTTTCCAGGATGCTGCGTACGGCGCAGAAACCTGTGTCGCTGCAAGGAGATCGACAATAAAAAAAGCGTCCTGAACTATCAAGTTCAGGACGCCTCGGCAGCCCTCCCCCAGAACTGCCAAACCACGAAATGGATACTAGGGCCACCCTCTCTCGCTGTAAACGTCACTTTGGTAACTCAGAAATCGGGACGGAATCACATCAAGAATGATTACGGGACGTTACGGTAACCAACAGACGGAGAAGAGAAAATTGAATTCAATGCGTTTGCCAGGTCTCGCCTGCGTCGGCGGTGATCCAGATTTCGTGGTCACTGGTGGTCAGACTGCCGTGGCTTGCATCACTGAATTCGAGCCTAATAATGTCGGATGTCAAGAACTTGCCGTCTGCTGCGGCTTTGATTTGGGTCCAGTGCCCGCCGCCATCGTAAGAATGGTATAAGGCTCCGGCCGCTCCTCCTGCCCAGATATCTGAATCATTGGCAGAGAGAACTCGGAAAACGACTCCGCTCGCAACTGGAATCGTCTGCCAGTTCTTGCCGGAATCGAATGAGCGTTGCACGTTGCCTTCCGGCGAAATCGTCCAGCGAGGAGAGTTGGCCTTGACCCTTGCCCTCTTGGCAGCGGCCGAGGAGGTGACTTCCACGGTTTGGGTTACAGCTGACAACGAGCCGGCTTTTCGATCCTGCATCGCACCCGCAACCGCTCCTGCGGCCTGCGCTTCCTTGTGCAACTCGTTCTTGTTCGATTCGTCTTTTGCCTTGAGCTCTGAGATTGCCGCTTTCTGTTCCATCGGAGATACGGCACCGCCTTCCACCGTTACCGCCTGATTGCTGGCTCGTGCGGCGTAATCGAGTTCGTCATTGCGCGTCTTTGCCAGTTGCTCGGGCTCGGCCGGTTTCGCGGCGCGAACCGGGGCTGGAGCCGCTGGCTGATTCGCGGAAGCATCGCGCGCTGATCCCGTGGACAATGCAATTCCGCCAGGAACCACAGCGGAATTCAGACTCTTCTTCTCAGTTTGTCTTGCAAAATTACCCGCCGCGCCAGCGAGATCACGTTCCGGCACGACAGGCGAAGGAGGTCCAATCTTCGCCGCCAACTCCGGGCCGGGTTGTTTGGGAGCATTGTTTTCTAAGACGGCAGTCGGCGCGGCATCGGACTTCCCTGCAACCGACCTTTCCGCTTGCCATCCGTCGTAATGCAGAGTGACTGCGGCGCCAACCACAACCACACATGCCGCCAATGCGCCCCAACGCAGCGTTGGCCAAGTCAGCCAGGAGGATCTTTCACGGCTCGGCAACGGCTCGGTTTCGTTCTCAGGCATCGCGAGCGAGACCACGTCCCGGCAATCGGCGCACTCCGCGAGGTGTTGAAGGACGTGCGAGCGTTCGCGATCGTTCAATGATTTTTCCGCAAACGCAGTCAGCAAGTCGGGATCGGGATGGACCGCGGGCGTCGCGGTTTCCCGGAGACCCCGCTGTACGATTTTTGGAAGCTGGTCCATTTTCTTTCGCCCCTAAAGGGGCTCTTCGCTTTGCCTTTGCTTCCCACGGCTTACGCCGTGGGCTTTATTCTTGCGCCGCTTCGCGGCTTCTCCTGCAGCATCGTCTTAACTCTCATGTCGTTACTGTCATATCGATACTGTCACGCTTTACTCTCAAGCTCAGTCGTCCGGGATCGGGCGTCAGCCGTCCGAAGGCTGAGGTCCGGCGTCCGACGCCCGCACTTCACCCTTCTTATCAGAGAACGCTGGCGGAGGCGTTTCTTGCGCCACCCGATCGCGGATATTCAATCGAAGGTCACGTACATCGACTTCGAGTGACTCCTCGGCCTGACGGCGGCTCATTCCCTTGCGTTCAAGCAATGAAACGATTTGTTTGCGCAGGGACTTGGCCAGTTTATCGAGCTTGCGGCTGATGGTGGACTCATGCACCGCGAGTGTGCGCGCGATCTCAGCCAGGGTGCGGCCGTCCAGATAATAAGATGCCAGAATGAAGCGCTCTTCTGCCGGCAGGCGCGACAGAACTTCGCCGGTGGCAGCTTCAACTCTGGGATCGACAATCGCCGCGGGCCCAGGATCATTCGCGGCGAACTGCGCGCCGCCTTCACTCTCTTCGTCCAGGCTAACCAGGCGACGTTGACGGCGAAAGCGATTGACGAATTCCTGTGCCATCACGGTGCGCAGCCAACCTTCCAACGACCCGCGACCGGTATACGAAGCCAGTTTCGAAATGCGTTTGCCGTCTCGCGTGGTCGTTCCGTAGAGATCGGCGTAGAGAGAATCAGCGAGTTCGCGCGCGGCGGAACTTTCCTTGGCGATGTAGCCCGCGATGTCGTACAACTTCTCGCGGTAGCGGGCCATGAAGATTTCCCACGCCCGCTCCTGGCCGGCGGCACACGCCCGGGCCAGAGCCAGCTCTTCTACGCGCAAGCTGCCGAAAAGTTCGGCAGCGTCCCGAGGAGTGGCGTCCGCCGGAAGATACTTGGCGGCGACTTCTGTGAGCACTGCCGCAAACTGTTCGCGACTGAGCCCTGAATTTCCGCTTTGTTCGTAAAGACCGGTGATCACGGATTCCATCCCTGCGCCTGCTTCTTCTATAGGTTGGACACCGTGAATCGTCATGGCGGACAGCCATCCGGATGCTATCAACATTTGTGATGCAAGAAGCTGAATATTTGACGTTCCTCGTGTAAGCGCTGGCACCGGCGACAGCGGTGGGCGAGACGCCCACCGGACAGCCGGCGGGACGCCGGCGCTACACGGAGGAACACTATGACTTTCAAGCTGTTGTTTGCATTTCCGGCGGTCGCTCTGGCCGGAATCGCGCTATTTCTTCCCTCCAACGCACCTGCTGGAGGGGTCGCGCCGGCAACGGGTTACAAGGTGCTCGAGCCAATCCGGCAGGGGAACCTGACGGTATTTCCGGTGGTTGCCGCTCAATCCCACGACACCCAGGATTTTCTTACCCTGGACGAAGGCCTGCGGTCTGGAGAGGTCGTTGTGACCGAATCTGGAAGCGTGCAACCACTCATGCGCCGGCGCCGTCCTCCCGCTCCTTCTGGAGCGCAAGTCAATCAGTTGGTGCTGGTCAATAACTCCAAACGACCGCTGATCCTGCTGGCTGGCGAGATCGTGACTGGAGGAAAACAGGACCGTGTGATCGGCAAGGACCGCATTGTCCCCTCCGAAAGCGATCCCATTGACCTCGGCGTCTTCTGCGTCGAGCCCGGACGCTGGACCGGAAGCAGCGATCGATTTGGAGTGGGAGGGACTGGAAGCCCGGTCGCTAGCGCCAATGGCTGCCCCCAACGTCCGCGCCAAAGCGATGGCTGAGAAAGACCAACAGCAGGTTTGGTCAGAGGTAGCGAAAACCAGGACAGCCATGGCTGGGGCTGTCATGGTTGAGGGAGCCGCGCAGGAAATCAATGGCACCAGTTCCTACGCCCGAGTAATGCAGAACAGCGAGGTAAAGCAACGCGTCGACTCCGTCGCCGAACCGATCCAGCGAAACTACCAAAGCCTGATCCACCAGCTACGCGACCAGAATGCGGTGGGCGTGGTGGTAGCGGTAAACGGCGAGATCGTATGGGCTGACATCTTTGCCAGCACCAATCTTCTGGAGAAATACTGGCCCAAGCTGGTGCGATCGTACGCCGCTGAAGCGGTCGTAACCCGAACCAAAGACCATCGTGCCAACATCCAGCAGGCGCAGCAGTTTCTTGATCACCTCGACGGGCGCCATGAAACCGTCGACAGTGAACCCGGTCTTTATCGCCACACGGAAATTGCGGGAGACGGCTTCAGGGCGTTCGAACTGACTTCTTTGCTGCCAAAGACAGGATTCGATCTGCACGTAGCAAAAATGGCAGAGTAGGAAAACAGTTTCTGGTTTCTGGTTTCTAGTCTCGCTATCGGCGATTCACCTGAGACCAATGTGTCAGAACTGGAAACCAGAAACTTTGAAACTGGTATTTGAAACTGTTATCCGCGGTTGGCTTCGTACCAGCTTCTCCACGAAGCGGTATCGTTTGGCAAGGTCTGTCCGGTGATGTCGCGCAGAGCCTGATAGACCCAGCCATGAGTCTGTGCGTCCAGGGAAGAGTCATCGGCGTATTCCAGCAGTTGCGGAACGACGCCGCGGCGTTGAGCCTGGGTGAGCATCCCGGATTGCGCTAGGCTGCATGCGGCACGCTCCCGGACTAACGGCGAAGCATCGTCGTGGAAAGTTTTCAAGAGTGGGGCAATGGTCTCGTCGGTTCCCAGGTAAGCCAGACCTTCCACCGCCCAGTGACGAACCTCAGGATCGGAGTCCTGCAGTTGACTGACTAATACCTGATTGACGCGCTCGGGCTCGACTCCGCGATTGCCCAGCAGACCCAATTCCCAGAGCGCCCAAACACGTTGAGCTCGCGGTCCGCTTTGCGCCTGCTGCGCCAGATGCTCGACTGTCGCCGGCGACTTGATGGCACCCATCGCCGACAGATCCAACTCGATAGCTGCCGCGCGAACTCGCAGATCGCTGGAGTTTAGAGCGGTTGTAATCATTGAATTGAGCTGCGGCGTAAGCTTCAGCTTGCCCCACCACCCCGCGACGCGAGTAGCAATCTGATCATTGGCGCCTTCGTAGTGATTGATCGCGCGCTCCAGCAGTACTTCCGCCTGGCGCTGCGGGCTCTGATGGTCCAGATTTTCAATGTCATGCTCGGAAAGCACCGCCGGAGAAGCCAGCTCAGGCTTGCCCCGTACGGTCACCAACTTGGTGATCTCGTCAAAGGCTGCTTTTGCGTTGCCTGTTACGAAAAACACCGCCAGCAGGATTCCCGCCGCCACTGCGAACAGGATGCGCCAGCTTCCCGACTGCGGATCAATGGACTGATCCAGCTTAAAAGTCGTAGCGGGCCGTATCGTGCCGTATTCAGGCACCGGCTCAGGTCGCGGATCCCCTTCCCAGGAATGCATGAAAACAGTTTAGGGGTGTTCAAAAATGGCGTAAAGTTACGGTCGAGTACTTTGGTATTACCTTTAAATTGAGGCTGATGCAAATGAAGACCTTGAAGCAATGGTGCGTGGTGGGAACCGGTATGACGCTGGTCACTGCTAATGATGGTTACGTCGGTTTGGGCTGCGGGTTACCACGTGACCAACACCTACAAGGTGGGCGGCGACGGAGGATGGGACTATCTGACATTCGACAAGGCGTCGAACCGTCTCTTCATTTCCAGGTCAACGCACGTCATTGTCATGGACGCGGATTCCGGCAAGGTGGTCGGCGATATCCCGGACACTCCCGGAGTTCACGGCATTGCTTTGGCCCCAGAATTCGGTCGTGGCTTCGTCAGCAACGGTCGCGAAAATACCGTCAGCGTTTTCGAGCTAAGCAGTCTGAAGGTGCTGAGCAAGATAAAAGTCGGCGAAAATCCGGATGCGATTCTTTATGATCCCGCAAGCAAGCGCGTCTTCTCCTTCAACGGCCACAGCCACGATGTCACTGCGATCGATGCGGCAAAGAGCACTGTACTGGGAACGATCAAAGTCGATGGCAAACCTGAGTTTGCTGTCAGCGACGAAAAGGGCGAAATCTTCGTGAATATCGAAGACAAGAGCGAGTTGATGGCTCTTGATCCCAACAAACTGGAAGTAAAAGCACGCTGGCCACTGGCGCCATGTGAAGAACCCAGTGGCTTGGCTATCGATCGCAAAAATCGGCGGCTGTTTTCAGGCTGCGGCAACAAATTGATGTCGGTCGTGGACGCGGACAGCGGCAAGTTGGTCACCACGGTTCCAATTGGCGACGGCGTCGATGCGAATGCGTTCGATCCGGAGACCGGACTGGCATTTGCCTCCTGCGGCGAGGGCATTGCTCACGGTTGTGCACGAAGACTCAGCTAACAAATTCAGCGTTGTCGAGAATGTCCCCACCGAACGCGGCGCGCGCACGATGACGCTCGATCCAGATAAGCACCGGGTCTTTTTGATAACGGCGAAGTTCGGCCCTCCGCCCGCACCAACTGCGGAGCAACCGCATCCGCGGCCCTCGATTCTGCCTGATAGCTTCGTTGTTTTGGTGTTGGATAGGTAAGGACAGCGACTACATGACGGCTGGCACGCTGATGCCCATCACTGCCAGCACTCGGGTCAATTCACGGCGGACTACGGCCACGGTTGCCAGCAGGAATTTCTTACGTCCCTCGTCCGCCTCACTGAGGATGGGGTGGCGGTGATAGAAGGTGTTAAAAAGCTGCGCAAGCTGGAACGCGTGCTTGGCCAGGTACGCGGGTTCCGTGGTCGAAATACTCTGGTCGACGATGTAGGAAGTCTTCGCCGCCGCCAGCCAAAGTTCCCATATTTCGTTGGCCGTTTCGCCCGCCAGGTATTTGGCGAGGTCAATGGCAGAAAGACGGTCCGACACTCCCCTGCCAAATTCATCGGGATCGAAACCGCCTTTGCGGAAAATGTTGGCCGCGCGGACCGCAGCATACTGCACGTAGGGTCCAGTCTCGCCTTCGAAACTCAACGCTTCTTTAAAGTCGAACGCGATCACCGACGACTTGGTGAACTTCAGCATGAAATAACGCAGCGCCCCGACTGCAATCTGGGTAGCGATCGTGGTGCGCTCAGCTTCCGTGAGTTGAGGATGGCGCCCATCTACTTCATTCTTCGCTGATGTGATCAGGCGGTCCAACAAGTCATCGGCTTTAACCCCAAATCCCTTGCGGCCGGAAACCTCGATATAAGGACGGCTCTTGTCTTCGTCGGAAAGCTGGTAGCCCAGTTCGGCGGCACAGCGCGGGGTAAGCGCGACCATTTCGTAAGAGAAGTGCGTGTAGTGGTCGGCCTGCTCGTTGTATCCAAGTCCGCGCAGAGCTTCGATGACCGTGTTCTGCGCCTCCGACTGGCGCGCGTCGATGACGTTATAGATTTCGGCAACACTGCCGAAGTGAGGATGGTCCAGCGCTCCGACAGCGGTCGATAGCCAGCAGTCGTGTCCGTTGGGATAACGGTAAAACTTTCGATAGCCGAAATCGCGTCCGAGCAGGCCAAACTTCCACATGTGGTAGGCAATGTCTTTTCCGACGTAGCCCACCGTGCCGTTGGAACGGACGATGACCTTTTGATCTTCCTCGGCTACTTCATCTTTCTCTTCGGTGTCAGCAGCAGTCTCAGCTGTGCTCTCTGCCTTCGATGTTCCAGCCCGACGCATTACCCAGCAACCTTTGTTCTTACCATCGGTCTCGAAGAACAGAACACCGCCTTCTTTCAGCTTGGTAAAAGCGGCGTCCCAGAAATGGAGGTGGAGAATCTCACTCTCGCGCGGCAGAAAATCGTACTCGATGGAGAGACGCTCCATGGTCTCAAGATGTCGCCGCAGAACAGCGATGGAAATCACATCGGCAACGGCTGCTCTTTCGTTGTTGCCTTCTTCGATGTCATGCAGAGCCTGCTGGCGGACCTGCAAATTCTGCTTGTCTTCCGCGTACCAATGCGCGACGCGGGCGTAAAGGTCCCAGCAGTAGTAGTCAAAACGCGATTGGCGAGACAGCAGCTCGATTTCCGCGCGTGATTTTTTCTCGATGTTCAGAAATCCGACGACGACGTCAGCGACCTGCACGCCAGTGTTGTCGATGTAATTCTGGACGTCCACTTCCCTGCCCGCGAACCTAAGCAGCCGGACAAAGGTGTCGCCAAGGATGGCGTTGCGCAGGTGTCCGACATGGGCGGCCTTATTGGGATTGATGCTGGAGTGCTCGACCAGAATTTTGCCGGCAGGAATCTCGGCACGCGGCATTTCATCGGCGATCAGCGCGTTTGCCAGTTCCTCGCGCTTGAGCCGCGCGTTGATATATCCCGCGCCCGCTAACTCGAGTTTCTCAAAGCCGGGGATAAGGCCGATCCCACCAACGACTTCCTCTGCAATCTTGCGCGGCGCCTTCCGCAACTTCTTGGCAAGCTCGAAAGCCAGCGGCAAAGCATACTCGCCGAACTCCACTTTCGGCGGCTGCTCGATGACAATTTTGGCCAGTTCGAGGTCGTAAGTGCGGCGCAGAAATTCGCGCACGTGATCGGCAAGCCGTCGTTCGAGATGGCGATACAAGAATTCCCCTAAGCTGTTGAAGAAAAGAGTGATTGTAGCAAACCGCGGAGCACCGCGAGGTTTGACGGCAATTGCAGGCTTCCCTATGATGAAAAAGGTCGTTGGCCATTGGTCGTTGGTCGTTGGTCGTTGGCAAAATCCTTAGAGTGCCACCGTGTTGCCCCGGATTTACATTGAACGAGCCGAGATCTAGGGGCCAACGACCAAGGGCCAACGGCCGACGACGGGTTTTCCTCCCATGCGAATTGCCTATCTCGACTGCTTCTCCGGCATGAGCGGCGACATGTTTCTTGGCGCCCTGATAGATGCCGGGGTGTCGGCAAAGCTCTTCGAGGATGCAGTTGCCGCTCTCGACATTGGAGCGCGCCTGGAGATTTCGCGCGTGAGTCGCGCCGGCATCACGGCGACCAAAGTGGACGTGTTCGTCCACGGCGAAAAGGAATTGCCTCGTGAAGTTTTTCTGGAACAGCAGAGCCGTCGTAAACATGAACACGTTCACGATCATGAGCATGAACCCGGCCACAAGCATGCGCCTGAGCATGTTGAACTTCGAGAACACAATTTCAGTCAGTCTGCGCATGAAGGCACGCGGGCGGGGGCGCCCGCGCCACACGAACACGAATCACACGCGCATTCGCACGGCCGGGGCCTCAAGGAAATCCGCGAGATCATCGGCAAAGCGGACATGGACGAAGGAGCAAAGCGGACCGCGCTGGCCATGTTCGAAGCGCTGGGCAAGGCGGAAGCCAAGATTCACAACAATGACATCGAGAAGGTGCACTTCCACGAAGTCGGCGCCGTGGATGCCATGGTCGATATCACGTGCTCCGCGGTCGGAGCGCATGCTCTGGGAGTTGATGAGTTTGTGTGCTCGCCTCTGAACGTCGGCGGCGGAACGGTGAAATGCGCGCATGGCGTCCTTCCCGTCCCGGTTCCGGCGACCGTCGAACTGTTGCAAGGCGCGCCTGTCTATTCCTCGGGTATTCAGGTCGAACTGGTCACGCCGACAGGCGCAGCTATCGTGAAGACGCTGGTCAAGACGATACTCATCGTTTCCGGCCATGACCATCGAGAAATCTGGTTACGGGGCCGGCTCGCGCGATTTTTCGGGACATGCGAATGTAGTTCGTTTAACGATCGGCGAGTCGCAGTCGGTCTTGGCGCAAAACACTTCGCAGGAAACCATCACTGTTCTTGAAGCCAACCTCGACGACTTGAATCCGCAAGTGTTCGGCTACGTGGTCGAGAGGTTGCTCGAAGCCGGCGCGCTCGATACTTTTGCAGTTCCGGTGCAGATGAAGAAAAATCGTCCGGGAATGCTGCTGACTGTCCTGGCGAAACCGGAAGATGCTTCGAGATTGACTCAAATCATCTTCATGGAAACGAGCACGCTTGGCGTGCGGCAGCGCGAAGAGCAGCGTCAGACCCTGGCGCGAAAGTGGATCACGGTCGGAACCAGGTGGGGAGACGTACGCTTGAAGATTGGGAGCTTAAACGGTACCGTCACCAATTACGCTCCTGAATATGAAGATTGCAAAAAGATCGCGGCGGAGCATCACGTTCCGCTGAAGAGCGTCATGAACGAAGCCATGGAAGCCTATTTGAAGGCGGTTAGAAGCTAGTAGCCACGCTCTGCCGGTCAAACGATTCGAAAATCCAAATGAGCAAAAAGTTTTACATCACGACCCCGATTTATTACGTGAATGCGCGTCCGCACATCGGGCACGCCTACACCACGATTGCCTGCGACACCATTGCACGGCGCCAGCGCCTGATGGGCTTTGACACTTACTTACTCACCGGCACCGACGAACACGGACAGAAAATCGAGCGCGCGGCTCAAGCTGCCGGAAAAACTCCGCAGCAGCTCACCGACGAAGTCTCCGCCGAATTCCGCGCTCTCTGGGACCGGATGGGTCTGACCTACGACGACTTCATTCGCACCACATCGGACAAACACAAGCAGGGCGTGCAGGCGCTGTGGCGGGTGCTCCGCGATAAAGGCTACATCTACAAAGGCAGCTACACCGGCCAGTACTGCGTCTTCGACGAGCTCTACGTGGATGTCGTGGGACCGGGCGCGCCGTGTCCCGAGTGCGGGCGTCCGACGGAGACGGTGAAAGAAGAGAATTATTTCTTCAAGCTCTCGGCATTTCAGGACAAGCTTCTGGAGCTCTACACCAGCCAGCCTGATTTCATTCGCCCGGAAACGCGACGCAACGAAGTGATGTCGTTCGTGCGCTCCGGCCTGCGCGATCTGTCGATCAGCCGCAGCACATTCTCCTGGGGCATTCCGGTCCCGGATGATCCCAAGCACGTGATCTACGTCTGGCTGGATGCGTTGGCGAATTACATCACCGCGCTGGGCTACGGATCGGGCGACACCACGAAGTACGACAAGTACTGGCCCGCCGACGTGCAGATGATCGGCAAAGAAATCGTGCGCTTCCACTGCGTGTACTGGCCCGCGTTCCTGATGGCGGCAGGCCTGCCGTTGCCACAGAAGATCATGGCGCACGGCTGGCTGCTGTTCGAAGAAAGCAAGATGTCGAAGTCGCGCGGAAACATCGTGCGCAGCGAGACCATCCTCGACGTGCTCGGCTCCGACGCGTTGCGCTATTTCCTGCTGCGCGAAATCGTCTTCGGACAGGACGGCTCGTTTTCCTTCGACGCGCTGGTGCAGCGTTACAACTCCGATCTGGCCAACGGCCTGGGCAATCTGGCCAGCCGCACGCTCACCATGATCACTCGCTACTTCAAGGGAGAAATTCCATATCCCTCGCGGGCTGCAACTCGCACCGCCGAAGAGAATACGATCGTCGAGACTGCGAGCCGGACCATTGCGGAGTTCAACAGCCTGTTCGATCAATACCAGTTTTCACGCGCCCTCGAAGTTGCGTGGAGTCTGGTAGGTGCCGTCGATAAGTACATCGTTGAGACTCAGCCCTGGGCGCTCGGCGAGAAGCAGGACGACGAAAGCCGCTCGCGTCTCGCCACCATTCTCTACACCAGCGCTGAGGCCTTGCGCATCGTGACTGCACTTGCCCATCCCGTGATTCCTGAAGCGACGGCGAAGATATGGAGTCAGCTTGGTCTGGGAGATATTCAAAAACTAGCTCTCTCAGATTTGCAGTGGGGACAGTTGAAGCTGGGAACGAAACTCGGCGAGGTGCAAGCGGTGTTTCCCCGCGCGGACAAAAGCGCAATCGAAAGGATGCAGAAGATGGAAGAGCAGGGACGCGGCGCGGTGGTGGCAGCGCCCGAAGGAAACGAAGGACGACAAGAAAGTTGCCACTCCCGCAGGAGCAGAGAGCACACCCGCGCCGAAACCTGCTGCGACTCTACCCGACGGCAAGATCAGCATTGAAGACTTCGCCAAGGTCGAACTGCGCGTCGGCCAGGTCAAGGTCGCCGAAAAAGTAAAAGGCGCCGACAAGTTGTTGCGTCTGGAAGTTGATCTGGGCACCGAAGTCCGGCAAGTGGTAGCGGGAATTGCTGAGGCCTATGCCCCCGAGACGCTGATCGGCCGCAAGGTCGTCATCGTCGTGAATCTCGCTCCACGAAAATTGCGCGGATTGGAATCGAACGGAATGATCGTCGCGGCATCGCCCGAAGGCGGGAAGCCGATCCTGGCGAGTTTCTTGGAAGATGTTCCCGTAGGAACGCAGGTTGAAGTAAACCGGACATCGGACGTCGGACTTCAGCCAAAGCCAAACCCCGGCCTACTGCAATATCTCAAATTTGCTGCGATCTCCGAGGTCTGAGGTCTGAAGTCTGAAGTCCGACGTCCGAGGTCCGACGCCAGATTCGAATGTTCATAGACTCCCACGCCCATCTCGACATGGAACAGTTCGACGCCGACCGTGAGCAGACGATCGCCCGCGCGCGCGATGGCGGCGTGGAAAAGATTGTCGCTATTGGCAGTGGAACGGGGCCTGGGTCTCTCGACTGCGGCATTCGCCTTGCCGAGCAGCACGACTTTATCTTGGCCACAATCGGCATTCATCCTCATGAAGCCAAGTTGGCCACGGATGCTGACTTCCAAGAGCTTGAACAATTGGCACGGCGGCCCAAGGTCATCGGCTGGGGGGAAATCGGGCTCGACTACTTTTACGATCACTCTCCCCGCGAACTGCAACAACAAGTATTTCTGCGGCAGATGGAATTGGCGCGCGCGGCAAAACTGCCGATCGTGATTCATTGCCGTCCCTCGAATGGCAGCGACAACGCGTGGGACGATTGCCTCACTCTGATGGAGCAAAATTGGAAGGCGAGCGGTCTGGGCGGAATTCTGCATTGCTTCACCGGGTCCCTGGATTTACGCCAAGCGGGCGCTCGACCTGGGTTTCATGATTTCCTTCGCCGGCAACATCACGTTTCCCAAGGCCCAACCGATCCGCGACGCCGCCAAAGAAGTTCCGCTCGACCGCATGCTCATCGAGACCGATTCGCCTTTTCTCGCTCCGGTTCCGAACCGCGGCAAACGCAATGAACCTGTATTTGTAAAGGAAGTGGCCAGGCAGGTGGGTGAGCTCCGAGGGCTATCGACGGAAGAGGTCGGCCGGCAGACCGCCTCCAATTTCTACAGATTTTTCAAACTGACTGAATCCGAGCAAATCAAAGAACTGAGGCGTTGAAACCGCTTCTTCTGATACCCTCAGAGGTTACATTTTCATCGTTTCCAGAAGGCGCTACGGACATGCCCGAAAACACTTTTGACATCGTAAGCAAGATCGACCTGGAAGAGGTCTCCAATGCCATCCAGCAGGCGGTGAAGGAAGTTCACACCCGCTTCGATTTGAAGGACTCGAAGTCCAAAATCGAACTCGAGAAAGACGCCATCGTCCTGCAGTCGATCGACGAATATAAGCTGAAATCGGTGAGCGACGTGCTGCAGCAAAAGCTGGCGAAACGCGGCGTGCCATTGAAAGGACTCATCCACGGCGTGGTTGAGTCAGCCCTCGGTGGCACCGCCAAGCAGAAGATCACCTTGCAGCAAGGCATCCCGATGGAAAAGGCCAAAGACATCGTGAAGCTGATCAAGACTTCCAAGAACAAAGTACAGGCGTCAATTCAGGGAGACTTGATTCGAGTCAGCGGCAAGGACCGCGATGCCCTGCAGGAAGTCATCGCCATGCTGAAAAAGCAGGATTTTGGAATCGACATGCAGTTTACGAACTACCGTTCAAATTAGAGCGATATCTCACCACGGAGACACTGAGACACGGAGAAATGCAAGTCTTGGAAAATCAATTTGATCGGGCGAATAAGTCAGGCTGCTCCGAAGATTTTATGCCCCTGGTTTTCTCCGTGCCTCCGTGTCTCCGTGGTGAAAAGCACGCCCAAGTACCAGGAAATCAAAGTTGAGCACCCCGGCCGCCATTAACGGAAAAGAATTCTTCGAACTCCTACGCGAGGATCTGGCGGCTATTGAGCGGGAGTTTGGCCGCGACACAGTCTCGGGCGTCGAAGCGATCACCGAGATTGGCGAATACTTGCGGGGCGGCGGAGGCAAGACGAATCCGGCCCGCCTTGCTGCTGTTGGCCGCAAAGTTATTCAACTACCAGGGACGCGGCGCCATCCGCATGGGCGCCGTGGTCGAGATCATCCACACCGCCACTCTGGTCCACGACGACATCATCGACGAAGCCCAGACCCGCCGCGGCCGTCCCGCCGCCAACACCCAGTGGGGAAACTCCAAGTGCGTGCTGGCCGGCGACTGGCTTTACATGCAGGCTTTCAAGGTTGCGGTGCAGGAGCGCAACTTCCGCATCCTCGACACGCTGATCGATTTGACCCAGCAGATGGTGGAAGGCGAACTCCTGCAAATGGAGAAGCTGGGCCAACTGATTTCGCTCGACGAACATTTTGATTTGATCTTCCGCAAGACCGCTTGCCTCTTTTCAGTCTCCATGCGCATGGGCGCGATTCTTGGCGGCGCCACTCCCGAGCAGGAAGAAAGTCTGGGACAATACGGCCGCGACCTGGGCATGGCATTTCAGATCGTGGATGACGTGCTCGACCTGACTGCATCCGAAAGTGTTTTGGGAAAGCCGGTGGCCAGCGATTTGCGCGAAGGCAAAGTGACCATGGCAGTGATCCACGCACTGGAACGCTGCACCCCCCGCGAGCGCAAAATGATCGAGACGGTTGTACAGGAGCGCGCCTTCGATGGCGTCACGCATCGCGAAATCATCGCTATTCTGGAACGTTACGGATCGCTCGAAGCGGCCACCGCCCGTGCCCTGCAATATGCCACTCTGGCGCGCAACGCAATTTGCAGTTTCCCCGACAGCGAATTTAAGCGGGCTTTGCTGTGGGCCCCCGATTTTGTAGTTGCGCGGGAGAAGTAGCAGCCGCAATAGCGTTAGCCGTTGGTCCTTAGTCCATTACTTCAACCTCAGCATGTGCTTCTTCGCCCTCTCCAGGCGGCAGCGAAATCCGTTTCTTCGCCACGACCGTACATCCGACGGGCTGTAGTCGAACATCCAAGCCCCAACTTCAGTAAGGAGATTTCTCTATGAAAAAGTTTCTCGTACTCGCACTGGCTCTTTCCGTCATGTTTACCGTGGCGGGTTTCGCGCAGGATATGTCGAAGGACAGCGGCATGGCCAAGGAAGCGCCGGCGCCGCTGAAGAACATCAAGGGAACCGTCAAGGCTGATGGCGACAAGGTCACGTTCGTCGCCGACAAGGACAAGAAGTCGTGGGACGTCGTCAATCCCGAGGCCCTCAAGGGACACGAAGGCCATCACGTCGAACTGAGCGCCCACGTTTACGCCGACAAGGGCCAGA
>CAVSYI010000021.1:0-137946 GCA_963732045.1 Terriglobia bacterium
TTCCGGTCCGCAAGTTGCGATAAAGGAGTTTGCGCTGCGGATATCCCGCCTCCGTTTTCAGTTGCTCTACCTCGGGATAGACGTGGCCGTTGCAAATTAAAATGTCAGGCCAACCGTCGTTGTCCATGTCAAAAAATCCAACGCCCCATCCCAGATATTGCGTGTGCGCTCCCAGGCCAGCAATGAAAGTCGCATCTTCAAAATTGCCGTCGCCCAGATTGTGATAAAGAGAAGGCGTGTCGCCGGCGAAATTCGTTTTTACAATATCCAGGTTGCCATCCATATCGTAGTCCGCCGCTGACACTCCCATGCCCGCCTGCGGCTTTCCATCCGGACTGAGCGCACGAACCGGCTTCCATGGCGATGTCCACAAACTTGCCGTTCTTCTTGTTCTGATAGAGCGCGCTGGCGGTGGAATCGTTGGCCACATAAATATCGGGCGCAGCCATCATTATCAAAATCCGCCGTCAGGACTCCGAGCCCAAACGTTCCGTTAGCCTGCAGAATGCCCGCAGCCTCGGATACATCGCTGAATGTCCCGTTGCCATTGTTGTGATAAAGAATATTCTTCCCACCCTTTAGCCCCGGAGGCCCACAGGCCACCATCACACTCTTATAGAGACACGGTCCCGACTCCGGCACGGGCGCTGTCGCCAGATCGAGATCGATATAGTTGGCAACGAAGAGGTCAGCTTGCCGTCGCGGTCGTAATCTACAAACGCGCAACCGGTATTCCAGCGTTTGCCATCGCCGGCGACGCCGGCTTTCTCGCTGACATCGGAAAACGTGCCGTCGCCATTGTTGTGATACAGAACGTTCTTTCCAAAATAAGTGACGAAGAGATCTCGAACCCGTCGTTGTCGTAGTCGCCAGCGCGCGCCTTGTCCCCAGCCGGAGTGGCCCACTCCCGCCTTGGCCGTGACATCGGTGAAAGTCCCGTCCCGATTGTTCTTGAATAAATGTGAGGTGGGTTCTTGCCCGGCAGGGAAGCCCTCCAGCCGCCAGCCATTCACCAGAAAAATATCCAGCCAGCCGTCGTTGTCGTAGTCATACAAGGCGACGCCGCAACCGGTGGTCTCCAGCAAATACTTGTTCTTGTGCTCACCGCCGTAGATGGTTTTTGCGTTGAGTCCCGCCTCGCGCGCAACGTTGATAAAACTCAGTCCCGGCCGCAATTTTCGGGGGGTCTTCTTTTGGAAGATCCCCGGCCTGCGCGAGAAATGCTCGTGGTCCCAGAGGACGAGCCAGAGCCAGCACGCTATCGAGCGAAAGCACGACCGCCGACTTGCTCAGAGACTGTAGAAATCTGCGGCGTGAAGAAGGCAAAAGGTTGGAACCTTCCTGAAAGTCGGCTGGTGCAAGGATCGCCCTTCTCTATTAAGTGCATCGCGACTTTGCAAGGCGGAGAGGAATCAGTACCAGAATCTTTCAGGATTGTTAAAAACTGCATTACCCGATCCGGTGAGCGAGTTTCCCCACACCGCCCCCATAACCCATCACCACCAAGGACACGAAGTAACACGAAGGTCTCAATCTCAGGGGTTCCTTCGTGAACCTTCGTGTCCTTTGTGGTTAATGCTTTGTGCATCATGCTTTTCAAATTGGGTTTCCTCCCCCGACCTCCATCCGCTGGACTGGTACGGTCGATGCCCTTACAATCAAGGAGCCCCGATTACGTATCCGCATGACGTAACAGGCAAGCAAGGTGTGGGCGCGTAGCTCAGCTGGCAGAGCAATGCCCTTTTAAGGCATGGGTCGATGGTTCGAGTCCATCCGCGCTCACCAAGTTTTCCGCTTGATTCTTCAGGAATGTTTCCCACCGTAGTTCATTGCTCATCGCCCGACTCAACGAACGGTGGATAGGTCCTCAGCGTTACTTCTCTAGTCTTTACCCCACTTCAGAATGAGTCCGGCTCCGAGGCGAAGGTTGTTCTGCCGGTCATTTGCTCCGTTAGGGAACTGGGTGCGGAAATAGTCTGCCTCGAATGCGCGCACGGCGAAATGCCGTGTCAATGAGACATCCAGTCCACCCCCGGCAGAGAGTGCGAACGAGTTGGAGGTATTCCCCAGTACGGGACCACCGGAGCTGAGATTCGTGCCCGCGTGAGACCCGCCAAACAGCGCTTGCCCAAAGGGCGCGAAGCGTGAGGAATTGCGCCAGGAGTAGCGCGCTCCGAACAGGTAAGACTTGAGAGTGAGATCGGCGCCAGAGCCATTCACGTTCGAGGCGTGTTGAGCGCTGAATTGAGCGACCGCGGCCAGCGAGGATGTGAGGCTGTAGGCGGCCCACACGTCCCCGCCGTTCATCGAGAAGCATCCGCATCCCGCGGGAGGCGCATTGGCGTGCAAATAGTTGTAGTCCAGGCCCAACTCGACTTTGGGTGCTCGTGGACGGCTGCGGGCGCTCCTTGCGCGGCGGCACTGGTTGCCATCGTTAATGCCAGTGCGATCGCAAGTATTCTGAAAAGACTGAATCGAATTAGAGTGCGCATGGATACGTTTCCTTGTCGTGGAGGTTTATGTTTCACTGCACAATCAACGTGATGGTCGTTGATGGATGCAGATTCCCGCTCGTGCCGGTAATCGTGATCACGTAGGTATGGCTCTGGGCTACGGTCTTGCCCACAAAGCCGGCGTTGCAACCGGTCATCGTTAAAGCCCCGCCGATTACGCTGAGGGTCAGCAGAAGCATCGCGACCGACTTGCCGAGACGCTTACGCTTTCCGATGAAGGTGAATGCGGCCGCCGCCATGCTGATGGCAGCGAAAGGCAAGCGCTGTGCCGGACTTGTAGGCAGGGAAGCCGACGCCGCTGCGGTCTGGACGGTCATGACCGTCGGGGTACCGGAAGCTCCCCGGGAGTGACTGTCCCAGGATTGAACGTCGCAACCGCTCCCGGGGGCAGGCCCGTCGCGGACATCGTTACCAGGCTGTTGTAGCTGCCGCCGACCGGAGGCACCACGATGTGTACATCAACCGAGCCGCCGGCCTTTACGGTGAATGGCGTCTGCGGAGCTGTGATCGAAAAGACCGGCGCAGTCTGCACGGTCAGGCTCAGGGGTGACGAGGTAGAAGTAGCAAAGGCTGTGTTGCCCGAATACACCGCAGTGATGCTTTTTGTGCCTGCTGTGAAGCTGTTACTGGTGAGGGTTGCGATCCCGGATCCGTTTACCGGTGCAGTACCGAGAAGCGTCGATCCGGAATAGAAGCTGACGGTTCCGGCAGGCGATCCAGTCGGGATCGGACTTACCGTCGCGGTGAATGTGACCGTCTGACCCACGTTCACCGGATTGGGCGATGCAGTCAGCGCGTCGTGGTGGTTGTAGGTCACCGCCGGGCCGACCAATGGGATCGTCTCGGATTGGCTTGCCTCGTGAACTGTCGTCTCCAGCGTAGCTCGCGAGAACATCGTGCGTGCCCGAGCCGGACAGTGCGACACCGGTCGAAGTCGCAGTTTCCGTGTGCTGGCTGAGGAGGACGTCATACCGCCAGAGGGTCGCCATCGACCAGCGTTGCCAGGTCAGTCAGGCCGTCGCCGTTGAAATCAGCCGCGGTCAGTGCCGCAGGCCCAGATATTACTGCAAACGTGACGGCATCCTTAAACGTTCCGTCTCCGTTGCCGAGCAACACGTTCACTACGGTGCCGTCGCCATTGAGTGCCGACAGGTCAGGATTACCGTCCCCGTCAAAGTCGCCCACGGTCAGCGGTCCCGGCGAATTGCCGAGCGCCAGGGTCGTATACGGGAGAAACGTTCCGTCTCCCTTGCCGATGTGGGTGCTGATGGTGTTGTCAGTGGTGTTGGTAACCGCCAGATCGGCGTTACCATCTCCGTTGAGATCCGTGACTACGACTCCGGCTGGAGAATTGCCGACTGGGTAGAGTACTTGTTCTTGGAAGGTCCCATCGCCGTTGCCCATCAACTCGCTGATCGTCTGGCTGCTCCTGTTGACCACGATAAGGTCAAGTTGACCATCGTTGTTGAGGTCGCCCGTAGCAAGGGCTACAGGCGATACGAGCACCGGGACGGTTGTCTGCGGCTTGAAGGTTCCATCGCCGTTGCCGAGCAGGATGCCAACATTGTTGTCGTCGCGATTTGCCACCGCCAGGTCGGCGTCGCCGTCCCCGTTGAAATCGCCAACCACAATCGCGTAGGCCTGGTAGCCCACTCCGTAAGTTACCTGGGGCTGGAAGGTTCCATCGCCATTGCCGAGCAGGACGCTTACCGTGTCGCAATCACAGAATATTATGTTGGTTACCACCAGGTCCTGGTTCCCGTCGCCATTAAAATCACCGACAGCGATTGCATGAGTCTGGCCGCCGGGCTCGGTGGCGTAAGTCACCAGGGGCTGGAACGTCCCGTCCCCGTTGCCCAGCAACACGCTCACTGCGTTGGTGGATCCGTTGGGAATTGCGAGATCGACCTTTCCATCGTTGTTGAAGTCTCCGTAGACTCCCGGCAGTGGGGATCCGTCTACCGGCGCCAAATCCGTGGCCGCCGTCATGGTGAATCCCAGAGTGGTCGGGTCCAGCGTTGCGGTCGCCAGAACAGAATTTCCAGTCGTCGTGTCGATGAACGAGATCAGGCCGGTGGGGATGGGTTTGCCGAATGCGGTCACGTACCGTACCGGTCAGGGTGTAGCTGTTGACGCTGCCGCTGGACGCAATGGTGGTGGTGGAACCGTAGCCTCCATTGCCAGTCACGGCCACTGATTGCGGCTCCGATTCGCTGCTGGTGTAGTACGGCGTACCCGCGAACAGGGCTTTCACGTTATACGTTCCGACTGAGAGAACTCGTGACAAAGTGGCCGTGCCAGCACTGTTCAGCTGAGCGGTCCCCAGAAGCGCAGTGCCGGTGCAGTGCGACGCGTTCGCATCGCAGAAGGTCACGACGCCGGGAGTGACAGCCGTGGAAGACTGTTGGACCGTCGCGGTAAAGGTCAGGGTAGCGCCGGCATTCACGGAAGTATTCGGCGAAATTGCCAGCGTCGTGGTGGTCGCTAGCGGGACCGGAGCGCCGACCGAGGTGACATCGCTGGCACTGTCGTTTTCGGTATTGATTTCACCGCCGCCGGAAACACTCGCGGCGTTGGTGACGGAAGAGGCCGCGTCGTTTGCCACATTGACGGTGACGGTAATGACTGGATAACCTCGTGCTGCTACTCACAACCCGGCAGTCACTTCGAGTGCACGTCAGCGTTCCGAGAATGCAGCTCCAACCTGTCCCGCTGATGCCCGTGGCAGTCAAGCCTGTGGGCAGAGTGTCGGTCACGGTGACCGTGCCGCTGGTCGCGCCAGTGCCGCTGTTGCTGACGGTCAAGCTGTAGGTGGCCCCGGTCTGTGCCCGGCTGAAGTTACCGGTATGGCTGCTGGCGATAGTCAGGTCGGAAGGCTGGAGGACAGTGGTGACATCAGTCGCCGTGTCGTTGCCCGTGATGACTTCACCACCGCCAGAAACGCTGGCGTTATTGGTGATGGAAGAAGTCGCATTTCCCGCCACATTCACCGTTACGTTGATGACTGGATAACTGACCGCTGGAAGGTGTTCCATGCGCAATAGTCCGAGCCACCGGGCCCGTTACGACACAACGGGATTCGGGTCAGAGTGTCATTCCGTGTACAGGTCAGAGTTCCGAGCGTGCAACTCCAACCGGTGCCGCTGATGTCTGTGGCAGTCAGGCCAGTGGGCAGAGTGTCGGTCACGGTAACTGTTCCACTGGAGGATGCAACGCCGCGGTTGCTCACATCTATGGTGTAAATGGCCCCGGTCTGTCCCTGCGTAAAGTTGCCGATGTGGAATTTGTTGATGATCAGGTCGGCAACCTGAGTGACAGTAGTCACATCGCTCGCGCTGTCGTTGTTTGTATTGGTTTCGCCGCCTCCCGAAACGCTGGCATTGTTGGTAATGGAAGAACGCGAATCGACCGCAACATTGACGGTCACCGTGATCACCGGATAGCTACCGTTGAGCAAGGCTCCGTGCGCAATTGCTCGAGCCACCGGGCCGGCCACTGCATTCGAGATGGGGGTCAATGTGTCGTTACGCGTACAAGTGAGAGTTCCAAGGATGCAGCTCCAGCCCGTTCCGCTGATGTCCGTGGCCGTCAGTTGGCTGGGAAGTGTATCCGTCACGGTCACTGTGCCACTGGTGGATCCGGCGCCGCTATTGCTGACGGTCAATGTGTAGGTGGCGCCGATTTGTCCCTGAGTGAAATTCCCGGTGTGGCTCTTGGTCAGGGTCAAGTCGGGCAGCCCGACGGAGCCAGTGATGGCGGTGATATCGGATGCATCGTTATTTTCGTTGTTGTTATCACCGCCACCCGAGACACTGGCCTGGTTGGTGACGGATGAAGGTGCATCCCCGGCCACGGTCACTGTGACCGTGATCACCGGATATGAGCCTTGCAATACCGGCGTACGCGGCAAAGCCTGCGGTGACCCGGATACTACATTTGGCAAAACGCTCAGTGTATCGCTGCGTGTGCAAGTCAGAGTTTCCAGCGTGCAGCTCCAACCAGTCCCGCTGATATCGGTGGCTGTAAGGCCCGTAGGCAGAGTGTCGGTAACACTGACCGCCTGCGTGGTCGGGCCATTGCCGACATTGCTTACGGTTATGGTGTAAGTGGCTCCGGTTTGTCCACGGGTGAAGCTGCCGCTGTGGGTTTTGGCGATCGCCAGGTCGGGAGAGCCAGGACTGTGGCCTACCGCAACCTGCGGCGAAGCCGCATCGGCTTGTACTCCCACCAACAGCAACGCCAGCAAGATCACGGCCAGAGGAACAATGGTTCGCCCGCGTCGTTTCATAGAATCCAAAGTTGCTTTAGCGCGCGACATTAATGTTTGTCCCCTTTTTGACCGCCTGGTTCTGGTGCTTCACGCTGAGTTGCTGGGACGCTGAGGCGCTCTTCGCAAGCGGAGGGATCGTGTGAGGAGTTCCTTGAAATACAGCGTTGACCGCGTGTAAGCCACCGCCGAGAGTCACCTTCACGGTTGCGGTTCCATTACGGGTCAGCTGTGCCGTTCCGAGAACAGCTAAACCCTGGCAACGAACTGCCTTCGCGTCGCAAAACATCACCAGCCCGTGTTGAACGGGCGTGCCGCTGTTCGATACCGTGGCCGTCAAGGTCACGGGTGAACCGATTTCGACTGAGGCCGGCGAAATCGCAAGCTTCGTGACAACCGCTGCCGGCGCGCCATCCGCCGCATGCGCGAAAACACAAACACACAGCGCGAGGAACAGCACAATGGTCGAACGGGTCGTATTGCTGATCGTTTTGGACATAGCGTGAGTTTCTGTACTGAGCGTGGACACAAATCGGCGCACTTCGTGAGAGTGCGTGGTCGAAAGGGTTATGCACGTCACCCGCCAACGTTCATGAAATCGAAAACATGCGGATTTGCTGGGTTTCAACGCAGGGAACCGAAATCGCCGCGACGGTGAGTCCACATTCTGGACACATATCGGGAATTAGAAGGAGAAATAGGACCAATTCGGGAAGCGTTGTTTCAGCTTCCACTTACTTCAAACACCAGTCGGAAAGCGATCTTGGAGATCTCGGAAACACGAAGGAAAGATTCGATACTAGGAATTGCACTGACTTACTCGCGCAATCCGCAGGAAGGCAGTCAAAGCTCACCGCACTTCTTTATCCTTAACCCAGAATTGTTGACCCAGAATCGCCGGCCCAGCTTTGATCCACGGCACAGCGCAGACTTCAGGAACGGCCTCTGCCGTCATCATCTAAAGCCGCGAGGTTTCCCAGAAAAGCTTTGGCCACACCACAGGTCGTGACGATGGCTTCGCCCAGCCCGAGGACCAGCATCTTGGTCTGGGAGTCGTTGTCCTGGACTGCCACTTTCATCTCATTCAAATTATGAATCGTGACCATCTTGCGGTAGCGCTTCGCGCCGAAGGTTGCCATGCAATCCAGAGTATCGCGCAATCAAAAGGTCGTATAGGTTACCGAAGCTTTGGTCGTTGTCCAACGGCACTAGACCCCGCGCGAACAACACTGAAGCAATTCCGAAACTGTTGAAGCCTCCGCCGGAGGCGGCCTGAATTTTGTTATGATGGCGGCGCTGTTTGAGGATACTGGGTCCAAGGCGCATCGATTACCGCTATTAATCTGCAAATCTGAGTTGAGGATAGAAATATGAAGAAGATTATTTTAGGTTTCAGTTTGTTGTCCTTGCTGGCATTACAGGCCGTCGCCCAGGAGAAGGAAGAGGACCGGGTCGAGAAGGCGGGAACGGTAATCTCGGAAATCATGAATATTCCGGACAACGTTCCGCAGGACGTCATCGACAAAGCCGATTGTGTCGTGGTCTTGCCGTCAGTCCTCAAATTCGCCTTTGGCCTCGGAGGCAGCTATGGCCGTGGCGTAATGACTTGCCGCGGAGGCAAAACTTTCCACGGTCCATGGAGCGCTCCTACCATGATGGCGCTCGAAGGTGGCAGCTTCGGATTGCAGTTGGGAGGTCAGGCCACTGACTTCGTGCTCTTGCTCATGAGCCCGAAGTCCGCGTCCAGCATTCTGGAGAGCAAGGTGAAGCTGGGCGGTGATGTATCGGCGGCAGCCGGACCTGTCGGCCGGAACGCTTCCGCGGAAACCGATGTTACGCTGCGAGCCGAAATTCTTTCCTACTCCCGTGCTCGCGGACTGTTTGCCGGAATCTCACTGGCAGGGTCGACGCTTCGTCCTGATAAAGATGCCAACAAGAAGCTCTATGGCAAGGAAGTAAGCGCCAAGGCCATCGTGTTCAACAAAGCCGTGCCTTCGCCTCCGTCGGCAAAGCTATTACTGAGCACACTCACCAAAAGATCTCCCAAGAACGTGTCGAAGTAGCACAGGCGACAAATCCCGAAAACAGAGAAGGGGACAGCGGACCAAGGAACGGCAGCCAGGGTTGGAGTAGCGCCGGCGTCCCGCCGGCTGTCCGGCGGGCGTCCTCGCCCGCCGCGCGAATCTTACAAAGCACGCGCGCCGAATAGGCAGCGTCCCGAATACGAAAAAAACCAGGTGGGCGGGACGCCGGCGCTACGCGGAAGCTGCTAGCCGACTAAACGATACGCCCCCACCGGAATCTCTTGCTGCGTGCCGTTAGTTGAAATCAGGGCGCCACCGCTGAATCCAAAATCAGAAAACGCGCCCCAGCTGGAAAAACCATTTCCGATGTCCGCTGTCGCCGATGCTTCCTCCCAGCACCATAGGTCCCACGGCAGTCTCGGCCAGCACCCCGATCGCAATGTCATTGGGAAAGCGGCTGGCATCGGAAACGCCGTACATCTTGCCAAACTCGTACGCGGCGATGGCATAGACCTTCTTGCCGGCCAGCGGAGGCAGCGTCCACAGATCGTGCAAATATCCCGCCCGGAAAAAGTAGAACTGGTCCCCAAACAGTTCGTTCGTACCATAGGCGCTCAGCCGGTTTGATCCTCCCAGGAAGAATTGCGGATAGCTGTTCCCAGTCGAACCGAAAGTGGTCCCACCTTCGCTCGTCAAAAACAGCGACGCAGGTTTGGTAATGGGCTTGAAGAAGCCGACTCGCGCATCCCAAACCGGAAAGCTGCTGGTGCCTCCGGGACTTGTGTCGTACCAGCGGAAGTTCGACTCGGCGCTCACACCGCTGCGCGGAATTACCGGATCGTCGGTGTGGTCGTACAGCCAGCGAAAGCGAGTCGCGCCGGTGCGGCCGCTGATCGATGAGAACTCGGGCGTGCCCAGCCGCAGCCTGGCATCCAAAGTGCCGAGTTCGTAGCCGAAACGGATTTCACTGAAACGGCTAAACCCGTATCCGATATCGGTGCCGATCTCAGTGCGATTGAAGCGGTATTCCGCCAGCGGGTCGCTCTTGCGGTAAATCTTGAAGGCTGAGCTGCTGGCCGCGGCATGCGGAGCAATGAACCATTTGGTTCTCGGGGTGAATGGCCGGTACAGCTCGCTTTGTATGCCATAGGTGTTGCCAAAAATGAAATCGGTGCGCCACTCTGACCGGTAACCGGCAACATCGAGAAAGGTCAAACGAGTGGCCAGAGTGAAGTCCACGTCGTTGCTCTCCGATCCGTCCACTTCAAAGCCCAGTTGAAGCGTGGGCGGAGCGTAAAGCTTTTCGTGCAGCGTCACCAGCAATCCATCCTGCCCGTTCTGTCGCGTGATCTGGTATCCCGCCGTGTCGTAGCGGCCGATTCCGGTCAGGCGGGTCAGCAGGTTCTCCAGTTTGTCGTTGTCGATCGGTTTCCCCACCAGCGGTTGCAGAAAGCGTTCCATGTTGACTTGCGCTTCCGCGTTCGTCCCCTGCACCTTCACAAACTGAGGTACGGGGACATTGCTCAGCCGGTGAGACTGGCGATGTTCCATATATTGCGCCCAGGCAGCATCATCCAGCGCATAGGTCTCGAGCACGTGCGCCTTTTCGGCGGCAGCGCCTGTCCCCTTGTCGATGATGGCCGACGCTTTCGCGTAGTCCAGCGAGTTGAAATCCTGTACCCCGACGTTGACCACCAGGTCAGCTCCGGCCAGTCCTCGGATCTCGTTGCCGGCAACCACAACGTCGATCGAACGCCCCAGGATCGCGAAGAGCGATTGGATCTTGTCGGCCTCCGCTGGCGAAGTCTGCAAATGCACACCAATGACGATGTCCGCGCCCATGTCCCGCACCACGTCGGTCGGCAGATTGCCCACCAGGCCGCCATCGACGTACACGTGTTCGTCGTCCCGGATCGGCGAGAAAAGTCCGGGGATCGCCATGGTGGCTCGCATCGCGCGCGAAAGTGATCCATCCTTGAATACCGCCTGCTTGCCGGTCACCAGATCGGTCGCCACACAACGGAAGGGAATTGGCAGATCGTCAAACGACTGCACGCCCGAATACGGCAGAGTTTCCCGGTCGATCAACAGGCTGATCTGCTGGCCGGCATTCAATCCTCCAGGCAAGACCAGGCCCTGCCGGAGACCCAGCAGGATCGAGTTGGGGAACGCGACTTTGTCTTCCTTCCGGCGGAAAGACAGGTCTTCGTAACGAATGCCTCCGCCCAGAATGACGTCCCAATTCTGCGCCTCCACCAGGTCGTGAAGTTGTTTCGGACTCTTCCCGGTCGCGTACAAGTCCGCCCACCAGGCCGCCCATGCTAGTCCCAGCAAGATAGTCGATGGGAATGTGGTGATCTTCAAACCACTGCAGCACGCCGATATGCGCCAGTCCGAGCGCACCGCCGCCTTCCAGTGCAACCCCAATCTTCAGGCGCGGCTTGGCGGGTGCCGGATCCTGGTTGGTTGGCGACGCCGCAGGAGCGCTCTGAGCAACAGGTGTGTCTTGAGAAATAGAAAACGAGGTCAGCAATAGAAGGCAAACCAGCGCATGCAGGCCGCGGCGCATGAGAACTCCCTTCGAACCAATCACAAACGCAGATCGTAGTAAAAACAGTTTCGCCCAGTGAACGCATTCGCACAAGGCTCTCTTGCGCAGTCGATTGAGGTATTGCGAAGGCTTAGTCGCGGGCTTTCCTTTGTGCACCTTCGTGTCCTTAGCGGATGATGCTCTTCCGATTTGCGCTGTTATCAAATCACGTGACGCGTACAATCTCGTGGATGTCCCCACATCCTCTCCTGCTCGGTCATCGCGGCGCACGCGCCTCCAAAGGCGTTCCGGAGAATACCTTTGCCTCATTCGATCTCGCGCTGAAACATGGATGCGACGGTTTCGAGTTCGATGTCCGTCTCACGGCGTGCGGCACCGCCGTCGATTTGCCACGACCCAAAGGTAGGAAAAATCGAAATCGCGAAGGCTCAAGCCAGCGACTTACCGCAACTGCCACGGCTTGAAGATGTACTCCGGCAATACCGCGCAAAAGGCCTTTCTAAATATCGAGCTGAAAGTGGCAGGCCTGGAGTCAACGGTGCTCGAGCTCTTGAACGAAAATCCGCCAACGCGCGGTTGCGTGATTTCGTCTTTCATTCCAAGCGTCGTAGTCGGATTTAAAGGCGCGCAATTCGCCATTCGACTGCGGAATTATTTGCGAGACGGCGGCACAGTTAGCCCGAGGGCGCAAGTTACCCGTGGACTACGTGATTCCGCACCGGTCCCTGGTAAAGAAGGCTCTGGTGCAGGAACTCCACAGCGCCGGCCGCAAGATATTCGTGTGGACGGTGAACTCGAAAAAAGAAATGTTACGTCTGGCCGATTTGGGAGTGGACGGGATTATTTCTGACAATACCGAGCTTCTGGTGCGCACATTGAGATGACGGCAGCTCTATGATCCAGCCGCGAAGCGGCGACAGGTTACAGCCCAGGGCGCGAGCCTTGGGTGCAGAAGCAGCCCCAGAAGGGCGACAGATACGGGCTTCGCGAATACCGAGCAAGGCCTCTAGTCTGCCGCCGCTTCAACCGTAGCGTCTGACTTGCGAAGGCTTGCGCAAAAACGCGGAACGTTCAATTTCGAACGCCTTCCAACTGAGCCGCTGTTTGCGAATCATTCCACCCCATGGCAGTCCCGATGCGGGCCGCAGCTTCACGGCTGCAAGTCGGTGACCAGCAGCCTCCCAGCGCCACCGGCACTCGCCGCAACAACACATCTCCCAATGTCATTGCGCACTCGCCGGCAAAGGCGTCGACGGCTTCGGCAACGATATGTTCCGTGTGCGAGCAAAGCGGCGCCTTAAGTTTCGGGCTGCGCAAAGCCATTCGCGAGATATCCAGAGCGCGCTTGCCATGCCAGTCGACGATTCCGCGAGCCGTATCCTCGCTCAATCCGCCGGCGTTCCCAATCTCGACCACCCACCGATCCAACAGTAACGCGGCGCTTTCCGCCGAAGCGATCGCCAGCGTCTTGGCGGACTGCGACTTCACCCCGATCTTCGCCGCGCATTGCCGCGCCAGCTCCGCCGCCGTCGTCAGCTTGCCGCCAATCACGGAGATCATGTGCTCGGCGCCGTCCGCAGCGTGGTCATGAAGATGGTGTCTGCGGGTGACCGCCGCGGCGTTCTCGCTTGGGCGCGAAGGGAAGCGGACGCACTCCAGCAAAGCTGTAGCGGATGTCCGCGGCAGAAAACTTGACCTTCGGAAACAGCTGAACAAATGAGCGCACCAGGTAGTCGATCTCTTCCGGCGCGGGCTGGACTTTGCCGGGGTCGCCCGAGTCCGCAACTTCAGTCGTGCCCACCAGCACTTGTTCATTCCAGGGCAGAACGAAGATTGGACGCTTATCCACGGCCTCGGTGTAAACCGCGGCATCAGGAGCACCCGCGAAACGGGGAATCACAATGTGCGATCCGCGGACTCCGCCCACCATGGGCTGAGGTGTCTCGATGCGCGAGCGTTGGCATATGCGATCCGCCCAGGGGCCGGTGGCATTGATGATCCACGTACTCTCGACTCGTTCTTCCTTCCCCGTCAACTGGTCGCGCAACAGCACGCCGGCAACTCGCTCGTGACGGACATCCACGGCGAGCACCTGCGTATGATTGCGCGCCACGGCCCCGGCCTCCATGGCTTCCACCAGCCATTCGGCAACCAGGCGCTCAGGGAACTCACACTGCGCATCTTCATAACTGAAGACCGACCACCGCCGGCCGGAGTCAAGCAGGCGCTGCAGCTTTTGTTCGTCCTCACGGCTCGATCCGGGCTGCAGCCTGCCCCCACCCAGACGACGATAGAGCCAAAGCCCGGTGCGTATGGTGAGCGCGCTGCGCCCGCTGTTCTGATCGAGCGCCAGCAGGAAATGGATCGGATGCACCAGGTGAGGCCGCTCCTGCAGCAGGCGCCGGCGTTCCACCAGCGACTCACGCACCAGTCCTAGCTCAGCATGCTCCAGATATCGCAGTCCACCGTGAATGATGCGAGTCGCCCGACTGGTCGTCCCAGCCGCAAAGTCGTGTTGTTCGACCAGCAAAGTGCGACGGCCGGAACGCGCGCACTCGCGGGCGATCGCGACTCCGTTAATTCCCCCGCCAATGACAATCACCTGGAAGCGCTCGCCTTCCAGCGGCCGACGGATTGGAGGTTCGTAGCTCATAGTGGGATATGCCCGGCGCGATGGCTGCCTTTCTAGAATAAGCCTGCCCCAGCCTGCGACTCACGAAAAGATAACATCGGAGACCAGGGTAACCGGCAGGCATCTTCACGAAAACAGTTCTGACATTGGCCATAACTGCCTGCACAACAACCACGTAGACCCGGACGCCACGGGGCGTACCGGGTCATACGTGGTTCGCTACGGATTCAGTTTCATTGCCCCCACACGCACTCGTCGTTTACAGTGTTACGTCCCCATGCCCACTACAGGAGAACGTTTCGAACGCGCCGTCGCGATCATGGCCCGGCTGCGCGGTCCGGGTGGATGTCCATGGGACCGCGAACAGACCTTCGATTCGATCAAGCCCTACACGCTTGAAGAAACCTACGAAGTCCTCGAAGCCATCGACAATCGCGACTGGGAAGAGCTTCCCGGCGAACTCGGCGACCTGCTTCTGCAGGTTCTGTTCTACGCCCAGATGGCCAAGGACGATGGCACCTTCTCCATCGATGACGTGCTCGATCGCCTGTCGACGAAACTGGTCGATCGCCATCCTCATGTGTTCGGCGACGTAAAAGCCGATACTTCCTCCGAGGTCCTGCGCAACTGGCAAGCCCTGAAAGTCGAAGAAAAGAAAAAACGGGCATTGCGAAACAGGGGAAACAGGGAAGCAATCGGAATCTGTGCTGGCAGGCGTTTCCACGGCGATGCCGTCCCTGATGGAAGCTTACAAGCTCAGCTCGCGGGCGGCGCAAGTCGGTTTCGACTGGCCCAACATGGACGGCCTCTTCGAAAAACTTCGTGAGGAAACGACCGAACTTCAGGAAGAATTGAAAGAATTTCCGGCGCCCGGTCCTCGGCCGCAGGGCAGAGGCGTGGCCGGTGCCGGCGCAGCGCAAGTCCCCGCAGACCTTGAAGCAGCGAATGGAAGAAGAAGTGGGAGACCTCTTCTTTGTCCTGGTGAATATCGCCCGCTACCTGTCCCTCGATCCCGAGTCGGCGCTGCGCAAGACGAATCGAAAATTCAAACAACGCTTTCAGTGGATGGAAGAGCAACTGCGTGCTTCAGGCCGCGGTCCCGATCAGGCGTCGATGACGGAACTCGAGTCCCTGTGGCAGCAGGCGAAACTGCAGTCGCTTGAAACCAAAAACGAGCGCGAGGCGGATCGGGATCGGATCGGATCGGAATGACGAAAGCCCGATGGTGATCCGCAACTGCCATGGCCTGGACGAGTTGTCCGCGTGCGTCAGCCTGCAGAAAGAAGTCTGGAATTTCACCGACGCCGAACTCGTGCCGCTGCGCATGTTCGTCGTCGCGGAGAAAATCGGCGGACAGGTCATTGGCGCATTCGACGACGGCAAGCTCGTGGCCTTCGCCCTGTCCCTGCCGGGCTCCCGAGGTGGACACTGCTATCTTCATTCGCAGATGCTGGCGGTGCGAGAGTGCATACCGCAACGCCGGCCTGGGACGTCAGGTCAAACTGTTTCAGCGGAAAGACGCCCTCGCCCGCGGATTCGAATTGATGGAGTGGACATTTGATCCGCTGGAAATCAAGAATGCGTATTTGAATATCGAGCGTCTGGGCGCCATCGCGCGCCGTTATCACGTCAATCAGTACGGGCTCACGTCGTCTCCGCTGCAGGGCGGTTTGCCGTCGGATCGCCTGGTTGCCGAATGGTGGTTGAAGTCGAAGCGGGTCGAGAGCTTGTTGGATGACGGGCAAAAGTCAGAGTTCAAGCAAAAGTTCGAAACGGTGAAGACGATCTCCGTGCCCGGCGCAAATTTACGAGTGGAAAGCATCGGCTGAAACTCGGGAACGCGCCCGCGAAGTTCAGGAGCGCAACCGAAAAGACTTTCTGCAGGCATTTAACGATGGTCTGACAGTCTTGGGCTATGAGCGCGATTCGCAGGGCAATGGTAAATTTCTGCTGGGCCACTGGAACGAAAACTGGAATTATTCTTCTTAAAACACCAATGAAGATTGAATCGATTACACTGCGCGAAATTCAAATGCCGCTCGTCCATTTTTTCGAGACGAGCTTTGGCCGCCTCTACAGCCGCCGCATTCTGCTGCTCACCGCCGGTTGCGAGGGCGTCGACGGCTGGGGAGAATGTGTCGCCGGAGAAGATCCCTTCTACAGTTCAGGAATGGATCGAGACCGCCTGGGCAACCATCAAGCATTACCTGGCGCCGGCTGTATTGGGGAAGCCTCTCACCGCAGCTCACGAAGTCGCCGGGCCTGATGGCCAAGGTGCGCGGACACCGCATGGCCAAGGCGGCGATCGAAAACGCCGCCTGGGATGCCGAAGCCCGGCAGAAACAGCAGCCGCTGTGGAAGCTGCTGGGAGGCACCACTCGCGAAATCCAGTGCGGTGTCTCCATCGGCATTCAGGATTCCGTCGAGCAACTGATGGACAAAGATCGAAACCGAGCTCGCCGCCGGATATCGTCGCATCAAAGTAAAAGTCAAGCCCGGCTGGGACATCAACGTGCTGGAACGCATCCGCTCGCGCTGGCCTGAAATCCTGCTGAGCTGCGATGCCAACTCCGCCTACACCCTCGACGAAGTGGAACACCTCCGCAAGTTCGATCGCTTCAAGCTTCTGATGATCGAGCAGCCGCTGTGGAACGACGACATCTACTACCACGCCCGGCTGCAACGCGAACTGAGCACAGCGATCTGCCTGGACGAATCCATCCGCCACGCCCGTGACGCAGCCGCAGCGGTCGAAACCGGAGCCTGCCGCATCGTGAACATCAAAGTCGGACGCGTCGGCGGCTTCAGTGAAGCCAGAAAAGTGCACGACGTCTGCCAGAACAACAACGTTCCGGTCTGGTGCGGCGGCATGCTCGAATCCGGCATAGGCCGCGCCCACAATATCGCGCTCTCCACTCTGCAGAATTTCCGCCTCCCCGGGGACGTGTCGGCCTCGAAGCGCTATTGGAAAGAAGACATCATCGACCCCGAAGTCGAAGTCAGCGCCCAAGGGACGATCGAGATCAGTGATGAGCCGGGCACCGGCTACAAAATTCGGGAAGACTTGATCGAGAAGCTGGCAGTCAGAAAGGAAACGTTCAAAGCCTCAATGTAGCGCCGGCGTCCCGCCGGCCCGATGGGTGGGCGGAACGCCCACCAGAAAGCCGGGAGCTACTCATTGCAGATTTCAGATTCTAGATTTCAGATTGAAACCCATTGGATTCGTTCTGAAATCTGCAATCTAAAATCTCAAATCTGAAATCTTAATCTGACGTTTGTCCCTCCTACTTGCTCGGCACAAGGTTCTGCGCCACCGCCGCCTGCTGCTTCTTCAGCAAGTCAATGCCCTGAGCAAACGTCAGGTCCGCCGGCACGGGATGGAAATCGCTATAGATTTCCGTCGACTTGATATTCAGGCTCTTGAACAGAAGCATCTTTCCCGTGAACGCCAAATCCATTCGAGCGATGGTCCAGTTGTTATTCCCGACCTCTGACTGGTCGACCTGAAAGTGGCCTCCTCGATCGAGGTGACCAAGAATGCCCCATCCGAAACCAACGTCTTTAAAAAGCGTGCCATCGATTCGCGCAATGTGTTGGTCTTGCGGATCCACCAGCACCACTCCCTGCATCCCGACCAGCACCTGTTCCACATGCGTTGGCGGGTCGTACCTGGGATTAGGACGAAACTTCAGCCGCACCAGTTGCTCGCCAGGTTTCCCCACACCGGGCCGGCCAGCCTCAGTGCCATCGTATTCATAAACAAAAGCGTCAGGCAGCGCTTTCAGGATCGCGTTGACTCGGTCGGCATTTTCTTTTTCCTGAGCGCGCTTCTTTTCCAATTCGCTGGGCTGCTGCAAAAAGCGTTCGATTCGTCCATACTCCGCCCGGCGCTGCTCCTGATTTAATGGCTGGTCGTTGTTGGCCACCACCATGCCCACCATCGCGTCCCGTGTTTCCACCATGAGTTTGATCTGTGAACCGGTGAGCGTCTCCTTGCGCTGCCGGCACATGTATTTCGGACCCTGGTTGTTGTTCTTGATTTCGTTCTGAACCGCTCGCCTGACCAGCTCGCTCGGCGTCACGGTTGGTGGCCCGTCCGCCGCGCCCAAGGTTTCCAAAGAGAGGGCGATTGCGACCAGCAGTATCGGCAAGGCTTTTCGGAGGATGGATTTCATTGGAATCAGGGTAGCCCCTCTTTAGGTTAGACGAAAAAGGTGGCCGGAATGTTGTCTAACTGGTCTCAACCAAAGCTTCGGGAGGTTACCTTCGGAACCGCGAAAGCTAACGGATTGCAGGCCCCAATCGACCTTTCGTTGGTTGCTCAGGTCATCGCCGTGGGATATAGTTTCGATCAAGCAGGGAATGGCGTTTGCGAAGGGTTACAGGGTTTCCTTTCAGTCAGCTTTCTGGCCCTTGCCAGTCACATGTGACTTGGCATTCCGTACGCGTCCAATGTGTTAAGTGTGCCCAAGGAGGCCGAAATCATGGATACGCCCAAGACTGAGTTCGCCCACATCGGGAAGTCTGTGATCATCAAAGGGGAACTCTCTGGTAGCGAAGACCTCTACATCGATGGCCAGGTAGAGGGAAGCATCGAGCTTTCGGGCAACCGCCTGATTATCGGACCGCATGGGCAGGTGCGCGCCAATGTCAACGCCAAAGGTGTGGTGGTTCAGGGCAAGCTCGATGGCAACATCCGAGCCACTGAACGTGCCGAGTTGACCAAGTCAGCTATCGCCGTGGGTGACATCGTCGCCCAGCGCGTAGCCATCGAAGAAGGCGCATATTTTAAAGGCAAGGTTGATATCCAGAAAGACATGTCGGCGAAGGATGGTATCAAAGTCCGACGCGGTGAAGTCGGAAGCACCGAAGGCGGCACCGGCAGTCAGCGCCCCGGCGGGAGCAAGCTCGGCTGCAGCCGGAGGTAGCTCCTCGGTGACCGCGAAAACGACGCCTGGTGACGGCAAGTAGATCTCGCCCGACTTTCTTTAGCCTGCGATTTAGCTCGCGACCCCAGTGAGCGGAGAACCGGCCGCCCAGCGGCGTGAGTAGCACAAAATTAATGAAATTTTTTGGCTCGTCAGACAGCAACACTCAAACAGCGGCAGCGGCGCAGGGACCGAAGCTCACCCGCCGCTCCAGCAGCCTTGCCCAACTCATCAAGTCTCTCGATTCAGAAGAGCCTCTCTGCATCCTCGATCTGGGATCGACTTCTCCCGCCAACATCCGCTACTGCACCGAGCGCGGACACAAGATTTACAGCGACGACCTGCTGATTTCCTCGACCGATCCATCGCTTGCGACCAAAGACGAGACAGGTAAACCGGTCCTTGACAGTAAACGCTTCCTCGACGAAAACCTGGTTTATCCCGGCGCGCAGTTCGACATCGTGCTCTGCTGGAACCTGCCCGACTATCTCGACGAGAGTCTGGTAAAGCCGGTGGTCGGCCGCCTGTGGTCTCTGCTGAAACCCGGAGGCATGTTGCTGGCCTTCTTCCACACCCAGGAAGCCGGCCCGGATGCCCCGTGCTATCGCTACCACATCGTAGGCGGTGACGTCCTCGAGATGCAGCACATCGCTCGCGGCGACGGAAAAAAGGGAAGTCCCGCCAGCAAGTTCCGCCTGCAACGCGTATTCAACAACCGCAACATCGAAAATCTCTTCCGCGATTTCGCCAACATCAAATTCTTCCTGGCCCGCGACAACGTCCGCGAAGTCCTGGTAGTCCGCTAACGAACCACGTGGGGACAACCGCCCCCGGCTGTCCGGCGGAGCGCAGCTCCGTGATTTTAGTAGCGCCGGCGTCCCGCCGGCTGTCCCGAGGGCGTCTCGCCCTCGGCGCAAGCGAACGTCCAATATCCCTAGGAAATCCGGGAATGCCGCAACAGTTTATCCCCTTCAAAAAGCCGCAAAGCGGCGCAAGAATAAAGCCCACGGCGCAAGCCGCGGGAAAATCGGGCATCGCGAGCGAGCCCCGAAGGGGCGAAAGAAGCGATCCGCACGAACGAAAATGCTCTTCCGTTTATCGTCACCGCGTCTTGCGCACCAGATAATTCGTAATCGCAGGACTGCTTTCCAGCAGAGACAAAACCGGCTTCCGCACATAACCCGGCAGCACCAGCATGCGGCGAATCGTCGAAGAAGCGCGAAACACCGGCAACAGCGACTCCCGGTAAGCCTGTCCGTACCGGATTACGGCTTCGGCCAAAGACGTCTCACCAATAAAGAAAGGTCTGAAGGCTCCTCGCCGCCAAAGCTCCGCTACGCAGAGCCAGAGAAATTCCATCGCCCACAAACGGATCCACGAAGCCGGCCGAATCTCCCACCATCAGCATCCCGTTACGATCCGGTTCCGGCGCTCGAAAGATCAAAGGCGACGTGCTCACCGGATCGCTGAGCGCAGTCCACTTCCGGCTGCGTTCGCGGAGCGCAGGATGCTTCGCAAATACTTCCGGCAAAGTGCTGGCGACATCGGCGCGAACCATCGCGGAAGCATTCACCCGGCCGCACGCCCGGAGCGTCGCCCAGCAACGGTGACAGGCTGCACACCGCAATAGCCGCCGTTGAAAAAGTACAAATCCACCGACGGCTCGGAGATCGGCTCGGCAAAGTGACCTTTCACTCCCAGCCACTTTTCCTGCCGCATCCCATTTTCTGCCGGCGGACGATTCAGATTCGACCACCGTCCCGAGGCATTCACCAGCGCTCGCCCTTCAAACTCTCCACCGCTGGTTACAACACGAAACGGACCGGTGCCCGTGACGCTCTGCACTGTGACTTGCTGCCGCGCATCCACTCCGCAACTCACGGCCGAGTCCCAGAGAGCCACATCGAGATCCACCCGAGCAATGCTGGCAGCCGGTGGATCCACCTTGGTGCGAAGCGTCCGGCCATCAAGGAAAATCCGGGCACGCGAAATTCGAATCGCATCGTGCAACAAACGCGCGTGCCTGTTGTCGAGCAGGTTCTCCAGCAGAGCCAGAGACTCCGCCGAGACAAACTCGCCGCACACTTTATGCCGCGGAAATCGACCTCGCTCCAGCAACAGCACAGACGCCCCGGAACGGGCAGCCGAGATAGCGGCCGATGTGCCCGCCGGCCCGCCACCGACGATGATCAGATCGTAAGACATTCAGCTCTCAGCTGTCAGCCATCAGCTTTCAGCCACTTCCAAAACCATTGTCATCCTGAGCGGAGCGAAGGACCTATGCATTTTGCAGCGCACCCAAAATCAAAAGCATAGGTTTTTCTCTGCGCTCGTGACGACATCCGTTATTCTCATCGCTTCCACGCAATCACACCCATCCGAAACAAATAGTGGCGATGAATCTCCACCCTCGCCGCTGAAGTCTGCCCCATCAAAGCTTGCATCTCCGCTGGTGTATAGGCTTGGCGCACCGACGCAGGCGCATCATGCCGCGTAAGCCGGCTGCGGTACAAAGGCAGCCCGGCATACACCAACGCCATGTGCAGCGGATGCCGCACCAGATCATTGATCAACACGGCAACCCGGCAGACTCGCAAGGCCTCGTCGGTAAACGCCACCAGTTCTTGCGGAGACAAATGATGAGCAAACAGATTACAGCTCAGCAGATCGAAACTTCCATCGTGAAAGGGAAGCGATAAAGCATCGCCCGCGACCACCCGGTTTCCGCTCTTTAAGTGGGAAGTCGCGCGATCGAGCAAAGTAACTTGCAGCTCAACCCCACGACGCTGCAACTGCGAACGCGCGGTCTCAGGGACATATCCCGATCCAGCAGCAACCTCCAGCAGAGAAAGAGAAGCCCGCTCAGCCACCCGTGCCACCCGCTCAATCATGGCTGCCGTCGTGGAGACGCCCCCAAACCAGCGATTGATCATCCGCAAATCGCCAATCGAGGCCTCGACTTCAGCCGGCGTCCCGCTGTCAGTATCGAGGAGTTCGGCGGTAGGCACGCGCTTCATGGAAAGGCAGTCGTCGGTCGTCAGTCTTCAGTCTTCAACAATCGGCAATAGGATTTGCTGAGGACTGACGACTGAAGACTGACGACTGCTCCTAGACTTCTGCCAGTTCCTCTTCCAGCAATTGTTTGTTGTAGAGATCGCTGTAGTAGCCGTTGCGCGCCAGCAACTGGTCGTGGGTACCAAGTTCAACGATGCGGCCGGCATGCAGCACCGCAATCATGTCTGCATTACGCACGGTAGAAACCCGATGAGAGATGAAGATCGTTGTCCGGCCCTGCATCACCTCGCGCAGATGGTTGAGGATCTTGTCCTCGGTGTGTGTATCCACGCTGGAGAGCGCGTCGTCGAGAATCAAGATACGTGGATTGCGAATGAGCGCCCGGGCAATGGCCGTCCGTTGCTTCTGTCCACCGGAGAGAGTGATTCCACGTTCACCCACAAGCGTCTGATACTTGTCGGGGAACTCTTCAATGTCCTGAGCGATGTTGGCTGCGTCGGCTGCCGCGCGAACCTGTTCATCGGTGGCATCTTCCTTGCCGAAAGCAATGTTCTCGCGGACAGTTTCGCTGAACAGGAAAGTCTCCTGCGGCACGAAGCCGATCTGGCGCCGCAGCGGCTCGAGTGCAAAATCACGCACCGGCTTGCCATCGATCCATACGCGTTCCAGGCGCAGCATCGTAAATTCGTGGGATAAGACTGACCAGCGTAGTCTTGCCGGACCCGGTAGGACCGACAATCGCGAGACTGCTTCCTTCCGGGATTCGCAAATTGATGTCATGCAAAACGGGAACGCCGTTGTAGGCAAAGTTCAGTCCGCGAAATTCGATCTCCCCGCGCAATGTCGGACGAGCGCTCTCCCCCGCCGCCGTTACGCCAGGGCTATCCTCAATCTCAGGCCGCTCCACCAGAATTTCGTTGATCCGTCCCATGGACGCCGTCCCGCGCTGAAAAATATTAATCACCCATCCCAGCGCGATCACCGGCCAGGTCAGTTGCACCATGTAGGTGTTGAAGGCAACGAAGCCGCCCACCGTCATGCGTCCGTACAGCACTTCGCGTCCGCCCAGCCAGAGCACCAGCACGATGGCAAAGCCCAGCATGGTTTCGAGCGTAGGCCACAGCATGCCCATCAGGCGGACCAGCTTCAGGCTGCGGTTGATGTACTCGCGGTTCGAAGTTTCGAAGGCCGCGATCTCCGGCTCTTCCTGCACGTAGGCCCGGATTACCCGCGCGCCCGAGAAATTCTCCTGCGCCCGCGCCGAAATCTCCGAGAACATTGCCTGTATTTTCTCGAAGCGTTCGTGAATCTGCTTGCCGAAGTACTGCACCGTAATACTCACCACCGGCAGCGGCAGGAAGGCATACAAAGTGAGCTTGGGGCTGATCGACAGCATGAACGCCAGCGCCCCGGCAGTAAACACAATCGTGTTCGCCGAATACATGATCGCCGGCCCCAGCAGCATCCGGACGGCATTCAAGTCATTAGTCGCCCGCGCCATGATGTCGCCCGTACGGGTGCGTTGGTAATAGGAATACGAGAGGCTTTCCAGGTGCCGGAAGAGATCGTTGCGCAGGTCAAACTCGATCTCACGCGAGATGCCGATCACGATCCATCGAGTGAGAAACTGGAAGACCCCCTTGATCGCGGCCACTCCCAGCAACTGCAGAGAGTAGACCAGAAGTTTCTCGCGAGTCACGCCCGTCTTCAGACCGTCTACGGCATGGCGAAGCACCAGGGGGAAGAGAATCCAGACCCCGTTGTTGATGAAAATGCAGATTGTTCCGATGAAATAGCTGCCGCGGTACTTACGCAGGTAGGGAAACAGTGGACGCAGGCTTTTCGGCAGCATGTGCTCTAAGTAGATGCAATTCTACCAGCACAAGCTTCAGCCGAGAATGTGAGTGTGGGGCGGACACTCCTGTCCGCCACTTTTGACCTGGCTTGTATTGAACTTTGTTTGTGCGAACGCAAATTGACGCGCCCGCTGCCTTTGAGGTTCGATGCTCGCCGGAGACCTCGCCCCTGTCCACACCAACCCGTAAGCCGAATCACCCAGGAAGGCCAGTGCATAGGCCACCAGCAGCAACACGACCCACCCCAGCAGGAAAAACCATGTAGAAGCCATCAGGTAAACGTACACTGCGTTCATGACTCGCCTCGATTCGTCCTCTATGAGGAGCCGAGTGCCGGAAGCGTCCGGCAGTCCAGGTCTTCTTGTCCGGTGAGGTGTTTGTAGTTCTGGATGATTTCCCGGACGGCATTCAATCTGGCGAGAGTAGAGAGTGTGCTGTCTGTGACCGCCAGATCGATTTCAGTCATCCAGCAATCGACGGCATTCTGAACTCCGTTCGCCATCTCTTCCGCGATGACCCGAACCACGTCACGTTCGGATGCTTGAGTTGCCACTTTGCGGCTCCTTTGGTGAAGCGGGTTATCGCCGGTCGCCAGGGTTATGATCGGAATTATTTAAGAATGGCTGGCGGCCGGCGAATCTTTTTACTGATTCTGTGTTCCTTCCGGAGACTTCTGCATGTGATTCATCATCCGCTGGTCGTGCTCAGCAATGAGCTGCGTCAGTTTCGTTTTCTGCTCCGGAGTCAAAACCTGCACCATCTCCGACCCGACGCGGGCGTACTGCACCGCGAGTTCGGTCATGGTCTGTGATTGCTGCGCCGCCAGTTCACGGACCTTGGCTTCGTCGAAACCACTGTTGATCACCAGATCCCGCAACTGCGCGTGACCTTGCGCCATTTGCAGCATCAGGGGCTGGAAAGCGGGTTTTTCTTTCGCCATGATCGCCTTCACCTGCGCCTGCTGCGCATCGGTCAGATCGAGCTTGTGCATGTAGAAACCCAGCATGGGTCCGCCGGGCATCCCTGCGCCAAACATGCCTTCCCCGCGCATGCGGGCTCGTTGCACAGTTTGCGACACCGCAATCGCGGCAACCACTGCCAGCACCAAAACCACGGCCAGAGTCTTAAACCATTTTTGCTTCATCAGTTTTTCTCCTCCGGATCCCACCAGTTGCGACAAGGTCAAAAGATGCCCTAGCCACAGCCGCCTGGACACCGGCGCTACACAGTGATTAGAAGCCCTCCGGCTGAGCATGGCGGTAAAGAGTCGGTCAAACGGAGTAAAGTTTTGTAAACGGTAATCACTGCCGAAACCAGGTCCCGGCGGGACCTCTGACAGTAGCCCGCCACTTCAGTGGCGGGGTCGGCTGAGGATTTCCTTCGTGAACCTTCGTGTCCTTCGTGGTTTACGCCCTTCCGGATGCTGAATCAAAGCGAATTGACAATTCTTTACCACGATGCCTTGTCCGCTGTTGTAGAAGTACAATGAAGCCTGTGGATCGTATCCTCGTTATCGACGACGACGTAGAGCTTTGCAGCCTCGTAGGCGAATACCTGGCTCCTGAAGGCTTCCAGGTGGAGTCCGCTCCAGACGGAATCCGCGGTCTCGAGCAGGCTCTGAATGGCGAGTTCCTGCTGGTCGTCCTGGATGTCATGCTCCCCGGCCTGAACGGATTCGAAGTCCTGCGGCGCCTGCGCGACAAATCAAAGATTCCAGTGCTGCTGCTCACTGCGCGCGGCGAAGACGTTGACCGCATCGTTGGCCTGGAGATTGGCGCAGACGACTACCTGCCCAAGCCCTTCAATCCCCGCGAACTGGTGGCGCGCATCCGTGCCATCCTGCGCCGCACGCGAAGCGGCGACCGGTCAGGAAGCGGACAGCCCGCGGAAATCCTCCGGGTCGGCGAAGTCGAACTCGATCCCGCCACGCGGACGGTTCTGCAAAAAGGGAAGCCTGTCGAGTTCACTTCCGTGGAGTTCAACCTTCTGCACGTGCTGTTACGCGAAGCGGGACGGGTAGTTCCACGCGAGCGCCTCGTTGACATCGTTCTCAGCCGCAAGTTCTCGCCCTTCGATCGCAGCATCGATATGCACGTCAGCAAGATTCGCAAAAAGCTGGGTGACTCCGATTCCGGCCTGGACCACATCAAGACCGTACGCGGCGTGGGTTACATCTTCACCCGGCCTCAGGAAGTTGCCGTTGATAAGGTCAGGAGCGGCGGATGAAAAGTCTGTTCCTCAAGATTTTTCTTTCATACTGGGCGGCTCAAGCTCTTTTTCTCGCCCTCGCCATTCTGATTACGGTAGCGCTGCGCGAACGCGGCGACTCGGCCGTCTGGGATGCCCAGCAATCCACTGTGTTCAATAAGGCGATACAAACTTATGAGCAGAGTGGTCCTGCGGAATTGCGCCGCTATCTGGACGAACAGCGCGACTCTCTGCATACACGGGCCTACCTGCTGGACGACCAGGGTAAGGAAGTATCAGGACGCGATCTGCCGCGCTGGGCAGAGTCGCTGGGCAAGGGTGTTGAGCCGCCGCGCCGGGACCTGTGGCAGCGGGTCACTCCTAGTCCATTCCGTCGCCAGGTGCAGGATGCCGCCAGTGGACGCCGTTATGTCCTTGTGGCGTTCCTTCCGCCCAATGGGCCTGTTGGACCAGGCGGTGTTCCCGGCCTGACCATTGTCATCGGAATCATTTCTTCCGGCCTGGTGTGCTACTTGCTGGCGCGATACCTGACGTCTCCTGTGGTTCGCCTTCGCGCCGCGACGCAGCGCCTGGCCGCAGGTGATCTCAGTGCCCGCGCCGGAGGACTTTCTTCTCGCCGCCGTGATGAGATGGCCCAACTGGTCCGCGACTTTGACACCATGGCGGAGAGACTCGAAGCCGCGGTCAACGCACAAAGCCGGCTCCTCAACGACATTTCGCACGAACTAAGGTCCCCTCTGGCACGCCTCAACGTGGCTTCGGCCCTGGCCCACCAGCGCGCCGGCGTGGAAGCCTATAGCGCGCTCGAACGCATCGACCTGGAAGCTGAACGGCTAAACGAACTCATCGGCGGACTGCTTACCATCGCCCGCCTCGACAGCGGAAGCGACTCCCGCCAAAAGTCGCCGATCCTTCTTGGAGAGATGATCGAGGACATCGCGGCCGACGCTGACTTCGAAGCCCAGGGCCGTAATTGCCGCGTCGAGAGCGTCATCAAAGAAGATTGCACTGTGATGGGCGCGCCCACTTTGCTGCGTAGCGCCATCGAAAATGTGGTCCGTAACGCGGCTCGATACACTCAGGAAGGCACCTGCGCAGAAATTACTCTGGAACGCAGCCTGAATAATCACGACGCCGAAGCGGTCATTCGAATCGTGGATTCCGGTCCCGGCGTCCCCGAGGAAGCTTTGGACAAGCTCTTTCGTCCGTTCTATCGCATTGACGATGCCCGCGGACGTAAAACCGGCGGGGTAGGTTTGGGCCTCGCCATCACCGAGCGTGCCGTGCGTCTTCACGGCGGCACCGTCAAGGCAAGCAATCGCTCCGAGGGCGGCCTGCAGATTGAGATTCGCCTGCCCCTGGCGCCTGGGTTTGCCGGCCAGCAGCCGGCCATTCCCGACAAAAGTTCGGTTCCGGTTGAAACCAGTTCCAGTCGCTCGAATTGAGAATTTCGCTGGAGAACTGATGGGGCAACTTTCTTCCCTCATCATGGTTCCAACCAGCCAGCGTGGTTTGCTCTTCCCGGTTATTCCTGATACACAAATGAGGGTACTTTTGGACCTCGATCTGCCGTCATAAAGAGGGTTCGCTCGTCAGCAGGCTCGGGGAAGGACAGGGAGAAGGAAAAGAATGGGGACGAAGTTCCGGTTCCTGGCGGGCATAGCGCTGCCAGCGTTGTTGTTCTGTTTGACCGCGTGTTCCAGCTCCACCTCAGGTACTACTTCAGGTACAGGCGCACTCTTCGTTGCTGCCCTTGGAGATTCCTCCGTCTCATCTTTCAGTATTGACCTGACTACGGGATTGTTAACCGCCAATGGGGGCACCACACCCACTGGAGGCACGCCTGCGGCTATGCTCCTGGCGCCATCCGGCACAGAGATGTTTATCGCCAATAGCGGTACCAACAATATTTCCGCCTATACCGTGAAGTCCGATGGCACCCTCACCGCTGCCAGCGGCACCACGGGGACCGGAATGACGCCCCTTGCGATGTCGATGGACTCGGCCGGAAAATTCCTTTTTGTGGCCAATCAGGGACTGCAGGTGGACCCAACTTCCGGCACGGTCTCGGTGTTTTCAGTTCAGGGCACCACTTTGACCGAAGTGCCCGGTTCACCCTTCATCGTAGGTGGCCTTTCGCTCGCCAGCGGTCCCGGTCCAGCCGGCTTGGCAGTCACACCCGATGGAAAATATTTATACGTCTCCAGCCAGTTCGACGGCACCATCACCAAATTCTCCGTGAGTGCCTCCGGCGCTCTGACCCAGGGACCAATCTTGCCGGTCGGCACGGCCCCGTCAGCCGTGACCATCACCCCCGACGGCGGCTTTATCTATGTGGCCAACTCCAGCACGGTGTCGGCCTTCGCCGTCTGCAATCAAGTCGTCAGCAACTGCACCGATCCCAATAGTCCAGACGGCAGTCTCACCGCCGTGGCGGGTTCGCCTTTTTCTGCAGGAATCGGGCCGGTAGCGATGCTGGTTCCGCCCTCGGGAAAATTCCTTTTTGTCGTCAATCGCCAGTCCAATCAGATTTCTGAATTCAAAATCGCGACTGGGACCGGCGTTCTGACCGCGAATGCTCAACCCTCGATTTCCACTGGATCGAATCCGGTTGGAATTACGTTCCGCGCTGGAACCACAACCGTCACCGCGACAGGCGGTATCACCGACTACTTATATGTCCCCAACCTGGGGGCATCTTCAATTTCGGTGTACAGCTTCGATTCCACGGTAGGCACCCTTGGATTAGTAGGGGGCCCGGTTCCCGTCACCTCAGGACAACCGTCAGCCGTAGCAGCAGAATAAAAACGACCTGTCATCCCGACCGGAGCGCAGCGCAGCAAGCGTAGTGGAGGGACCTTGCGTTTCGTGGTTTGATCTCAGGTCTTACTTTCTCTGAAACAGCAACGGCGCGAAGCTCGTAAGGTTCTCCCGCCACAACATCCACACATGCATGCCCGGAGTCTGAATGAAGGTCGGCTGCAGGCCTTTGTCCTTCAACCACGCAATCAATTTCTGGTTCGCGCTGAAGAGACCGTCTTCGGTTCCGCAGGCAATCCAAAGCACGCGAAGCTTGGAATGGATATCGCCCGCCGAATTCGAGGTGATTCCCGGAAAAGTCGCCTCGAAGCCGCCATTCCCCAACGGCGCAGAACTGAATCCGCCCACGTACGCGAAGTCGTCAAGATGATTCAGACCAACCCGCAAGCTCTCCGCGCCTCCCATCGATAGCCCGGCCACGGCATGGTCCTCACGTTTGTCTGACAGCGGATACTGTTGCTTCACCAGCGGCATGACCTCCTGATAGAGCACATCCGAAAACTGACTGTAGTTGCGCCGAACCATCTCCGGATCGTTCCACGTACTCCATCCGCGGGTGATGACTTCCATCGTGCCGTAGCCCAGCGGCATCACCACAATCATCGGCTTGGCCTTGCCCTGCGCAATCAGATTGTCGAGGATCACATTGGCTTTGCCCATCGCAGTCCACGCGCTGGGATCATCGCTGTAGCCATGAAGCAAATACAGCACGGGATACTTTCGTTTGCTTCCGGCCTCAAAACCCGGCGGAGTGTAAACGTAGTACTCGCTTTTGATACCGACAATCTTCGACTGGTAGAAGTGATGATGCACCACCCCATGCGGGACGTCGGCCGCTTCCCACGACATGGGTGGCTGGCCTGGGACCAGAAAAACATTGTCGGTACCGAAGAAACTTGGTTTCAGCGTGACATTGTGCGGGTCGAGAACATTCGTGCCGTCCACCTTGAAGTTGTAGCTGTAATACTGCGGCGCAAGTTTAGGGACTGTAACGCTCCACACCCCATCCGATCCCTTGGTCATGGGAAACGGGTCTTTCACACCTTCGAGATGTAATTCCACGCTGGAAGCATTTGGCATTGCGAGGTGAAATACAGCGGTCCCATCAGGCTGCACCAGCGGATACGACGGAGGCGCGGGGTCCAGCGGAACCGGCGCCGCCGGTTTCGCCGCCGATTGCGCATTCGCGACCGGCAAAACCATGCAGAAGAGCATCACCAAAGCAATGTATAGGCAGGCGTGCAGCGCGGCAGGATGAAAGAATCGTGACATGTTCGGATTTCCTCGCTGGGTAGATTATTACGGCAACTGAGAACCGAGAACTAAGAACTAAAAGCTGGTTTTCATCCCGTCTTTAGGACCTTAAAACTACCGCGGCACACCCGGCGATCCGATGAAGGTAACGCCCATCACATCGCGGCGGCAGCCAGCTAGGTAGGCACTTTAAGAATCAGATAGCCACCCGCCAGCCCAAACAGTAAATCCGGAGCCCACGCCGCAAGAAACGGCGGCAACTGGCTGACGTTCCCCATCGACTCCGACAATCGCGAGACCATGATATACAGCAATCCGATCCCAACGGCGGTAGCAACGCCGGCCACAGCCCCACGCTTGCCCGCGGCCAGCGCGAACGGAATCGCCAGCACCGCCATGATGAGCGAATTGAGAGGGAAGGCAAACTTCTCCTGCAGTTGGACTTTCAGTCTCACCACATCGAAGCCGCTCTGCTGCAAATCGCGAATGTAGCGCCGCAAATCCTCAGAGTTCATCTCCGAAGATTGCCGCACCTCTTTCTTGAAGTACGCCGGAGGCTCGCTGATCGAAGCAAAGGTCGCAACGTCAAAAGTCCGGTAATCGGAAATCGCCGATCCGTGCACGCTGCGCTCCCATCCCTGAGTGCAGACCCACCGTTGCAGACGCTCTTCCCAGTGCGCCTGATCGGCATAAACCCGTGCGGTCAACTGGAAGGTCGCCGGATCAAACTGAAAAACCGAAAGATTGCCGAACTGATCGCGATCGGAATCAAAAAACTGGTAGTAGAAAATCGTCGAGTGCTGCCCGAAAATCCATTTTCGGTCCGGGTTCAAATACGTCTGCGCCGGCTTGCCCTTGATCAAATTGCGCAGTGCGTCCTGCCGCTTGTTGGCATGAGGAAGATAGAACTGGTCGAAAAAGAACAGACCTGCCGCCAGCATCGTCGACACTACAAGGATGGGAACAATCACCCGGTAAATACTGATGCCCGTCGCCTTGATCGCCGTAATTTCATTTGAGCGCTGCATCAATCCAAGCGTGATCAAGACCGCGAGCAGAATGCTCAAATGCAGAACGTTGTACAGAAAGAATGGCGCAACGTTCAACATGTATTCGCCGACAATCAGCGGCGAAATACGGTTGCGCAGGATGTCCCCGAGCAACTCGAACAGCGTGAAGACCTGCAACAACATCAAAAACGACGCCAGAATCATGGTCAGATACACCATGAAATCCCGCAGAACATAATCGTCCAGGATCATTGGGAAGCTGGCGCTGAACACGCGGCGGCGGTTCGCTGCGCGATGGAATGCGTCCTCGGGCCGGTTGAAACGGAGGAGATTGTTTCCCCATTTCACCAGCGAGGTTTTCAGCGGATTCCACTTGGCCCGAAACGACCCAAGTTCCAGCGGACGCCGCTCTGCCCGCCACAATAAAAATGCGCCCGCCTACGAAAGAAGACAATATTCGCCAGCCACGCGCCCAGCGCAGGCGAAACTTTCCCCTGTCGCGCCAGCGATACACCGATCAAAGTGACCGAGTAGTAAGCGAACACCAAAATAATGGTGAGGACGAATCCCGCCGACTTGCCGCCTTTTTTTGAGGACAGCCCCAGCGGAATTCCCACCAGCGCCAGCACCAGACATGAAGTAGGCAGCGCGAACCGACGATGAAACTCGATCAGATACCAGGGCGCGACATATTTCTTCACCCTGCGCGCCTGATCGCGCAAATCCCATGTAAGCATCTGCGCCGCCGGCACCGGTTCCGAATCGCGGCTATCGGTCTGCGGAACCGGAATCGGTACATCGGTCTGGTCGAACGTCGAAATCTGATAATGATCCGCCGACTCCGGATCAGTCTCGTGCGTCGCTCCATCCGTCAAATGCAGGTGCAGCATCTTCGGACCTTCGCTGACCAGAATCCCTTGCCGCGCCAGCGTAATTCGCGGCGACGCCGGATTACTGATGTCGGCAATAAACACGCCCTTCCAGATCGCTGCACCTTGCGCAGTCTTCACGTCCTGAACATAGAGCACAAGTTTGGGAAAGCCTTCATAGAAAACCCGCGGCTGAACTTCGAACGACGCCTGCGAAGTCTTGAGCCGGTCTTCGAGCCTTCCCAGCGCGGCCTGCGATTCCGGAGCAAGATACACGGCGTTGAACATGGCCAGCGCCCACGCAGTCACGGCAAAAATAGAAACGACGCGAAGAAATGTCCACACGCCGATGCCGCTCGCCCGCATCGCGGTAATCTCGCTGTCCGCAGCCAGCCGGCTGAGACCGATCAAAATCCCGACCAGCACGCCCATCGGAATCGTGTAGGTAAATGCGACCGGCAGGGTATAAACGAAGATCGCGATCACGCTGGGCAGCGGCGCGCTGTTGCGCACGACCAGATCGAGAATATGGCCCAGGTCCCGAGTGAACAGAACAAACGTGAACACCGCCACGCCAATCGCAGCATGGGAGATCACTTCACTCAGAATGTATCGCGTCAGAATCCGCATGGGGCCTAACTCAAAGCGTTAAGCCGAGGATAGCATGCGGAATTAGGGTATCGCTGCCTTCAAGCAAGAGAGTCTCCCCGCAAGGCACCGGGGGATGTTGGGAAGGGCTGAAGACCGACGACTGACGACCGACGACTGCACTACTCAGGTTTGAGGAAAAGCGCCGACAGCGGCGGCAACGTCAAACTCACCGAAAACGGACGCCCATGCGCCGCCACAGCCTCAGCATGCACGCCGCCAAGATTTCCCATGCCGCTGCCGCCATGTTCCTGCGCATCGCTGTTGAGCAGTTCGCGCCAGTATCCACCCGTAGGCACGCCGATCCGGTAGCCATACCGCGGCACCGGCGTAAAGTTGCAGACAATCAAAACTTCGTCGCCCGGAGTCCGGCTCTTGCGCAAAAGAGAAATCGACGCTGGCAGCCGTGTCGTTGCAGTCCACCCACTCGAATCCGGCAGAGTCGGTATCCAGCTGGTGCAGCGCCGGCTGCTCGCGATAAATCTGGTTCAACTGCCCCACCCAGTTCTGCACCCCGCGGTGTACCGGATACTGCAGCACGTGCCACTCCAGGCTGGTATCGTGCGCCCACTCGCGCACCTGACCGAATTCGCCGCCCATGAACAGCATTTTCTTGCCCGGCTGCGCGTACATGTATCCAAACAGCAGACGCAGATTGGCAAACTTCTGCCACTCGTCGCCCGGCATCTTGCCGATCAGCGACCCTTTGCCGTGCACCACTTCATCGTGCGAAAGCGGCAGCACAAAATTTTCCGTGAAGCCGTACAGCATGCGGAAGGTCAGCTGATTGTGATGGAAGCGGCGATGAATCGGGATCCTGCGAAAAGTAGGACAGCGTGTCGTGCATCCAGCCCATGTCCCACTTCATGCCGAAGCCCAGCCCACCAACGTAAGTCGGACGCGAAACCATCGGCCACGCGGTCGATTCTTCCGCAATCGTCTGGATCCCCGGATGCTCCTTGTAAGCCTCCGTATTGAACTGCCGCAGAAAATCGATCGCTTCAAGATTTTCGCGTCCACCAAACTTGTTCGGAATCCACTCGCCAGCCTTCCGCGAATAGTCGAGGTAGAGCATCGACGCCACGGCATCCACCCGCAGACCGTCAATGTGATACTTGTCCAGCCAGAACAGCGCGCTGGCCATCAGAAAGCTGCGCACTTCGTTGCGCCCGTAATTAAAGATGTAAGTCTTCCAGTCGGGATGAAATCCCTTGCGCGCGTCCGCATGTTCGTACAGATGCGTGCCGTCGAAATAGGCCAGCCCGTGCGCGTCGGTAGGGAAGTGCGAAGGCACCCAATCGAGAATCACGCCAATGCCGTGCTGGTGCAGATAATCCACCAGGTACATGAAATCCTGCGGCGTGCCGTAGCGCGAAGTCGGCGCGAAATACCCGGTGGTCTGATATCCCCACGACCCGTAGAACGGATGCTCCATGATCGGCATCAATTCCACGTGGGTAAAATTCATGCGCTTGACGTACTCCGCCAGCCGCGGCGCAGTCTCGCGATAGGTCAGCGGACGGTCGCCCTCTTCCGGCACCCGCATCCACGATCCCAGATGCACTTCATAAATTGAAATCGGCGCCTGCAGCGAATCGCGCTTCCCGCGCTTCTCCATCCACTGCTTGTCGGCCCACTGGTAGTCAAGGTCCCAAACCACCGAAGCCGTCCGCGGAGGATGCTCATGCAGCTTCCCAAAAGGATCGGCCTTCTCCACCGTGTATCCCTGGTTGTTCGAAACAATGTGGTACTTGTAAAGCGCACCCTTGCCGATCCCCGGAATAAACCCGTCCCAGATACCCGAACTCCCGTGCGGCAGCAGCGGATGCGAAAGCGGGTCCCAGCCATTGAAATCGCCAACCACCGAAACCGACCGCGCATTCGGAGCCCAAACTCCAAACATCGTTCCGGGCTTCCCCCCGGACGTCATGATGTGCGCGCCCAGCTTGTTGTAAATCCGGTAGTGGGTGCCTTCGTTAAACAGATGAAGGTCTTGATCGGTCAGCAGGCTGGCATTGCTGGGTGAGGGCGGGGCTAACGTCGTTGTGGTCTCTTTACTCATCAGTACGGTAACGCTCCCCCAAGTGTACCGGAGATTGGATGGCAAGTGCAGGATTGGCGAGCTTCGGCTTTGCGTCCTTGGCGGAATGCTTTGCGCTCTTGCGTTAAAAGCTATCGTTTCGTGGCTGGCAAGCGGAGTCGCGGCTTCTGTCATCCTGAGGAAGCGGAGTCCTCGCGCAGCGAAGACTCCCGACGAAGGACCTGTGTATTGGGGCGACAGCAGCAGCAGCCTCCGAAGCCTTGTGACCCGCATCACATTGACTGGAGCCAATACTGCATATCAGCAGGCGCGGAATTCACAGGTCCTCACTTGCTTTCATCCCGCTTCGCGGGACGAATGACTGCGTTCAGGATGACACGTCTTCGGTGTCGCGAACGATCGGGATCTAGAATCGAAATGACACCACCCTCGCTTTCGTAATCTCGCCCGCCCACGCCATCCCTGCTAAACTGCTACCTTCAATTTTAGAAAACACAAGCTCATGCCCGTTCTCCGCGTAGTAGTTCTGTGGCACCAGCATCAGCCGTTCTACAAAGACCTGGTCACCGGCGAGTACCGGCTGCCATGGGTCAGGCTGCATGCGCTTAAGGACTACTACGGCATGGTGAAACTGCTGGATGAATTTCCCAACGTCCATCAGACTTTCAACCTCGTCCCGTCGCTGATCACGCAAATTCAGGACTACGTCACCGGCGCGGCCCGCGATCCTTTCCTCGAAGTCGCCGCCAAACCGGCGAAGGATCTCACGCCCGACGAGCGCCGTTTCGCCTTGCAGTATCTGTTTCAGGCCAACCCAACCCATCTGATCGGACGCTATCCCCGCTACCAGGATTTGTGGAACCACTTTCAAAGCTCCGGCGCCACCCCCGAAGCGCGCCGAGAAATATTTCTCGCCGCAGGACTTTACCGACCTGCAGGTGCTGTCGCAAATCGCGTGGTTCGACGAATTTTTCCTCGATGACACCGAGGTTGCGGGTCTGATCAAGAAGGCACGCGGATATTCGCTGGAAGACCAGCGCTTCGTAATGGAGCATCAGCGGAAATTGCTGGCGCAGGTGTTGCCCGCCCACGCCTCGGCGGCGCAGCGCGGACTCATCGAGATTTCGACTTCCGCGTTCTACCACCCCATCCTGCCTCTGGTCTGCGACACCAACATGGGCGCCGTTTCCAGTCCGGGCCTGCCGCTGCCGCAGAATCGCTATCGTCATCCCGAGGACGCGCGCGAGCAGCTTCAGCGCGGACTGAATCTTCATCAGAAAGTTTTCGGAATTCGTCCCCAGGGTGTCTGGCCGTCGGAGGGAAGCGTCTCGGAAGAGGCATTCAAGATTTCGCAAGAGCTGGGCGTGAAGTGGATGGCCACCGACGAAGAAGTGTTAGGCCGCAGCCTGGGAATTTCTTTCGGACGCGACGGCCAGGGCCGTCTTTCAGGCGAGCAGGCAGCCAAGCTCTACACCATCCATCGCTTCGAAAACGACAACACGAAGATGAACCTGATCTTCCGCGACCACACCATCTCGGATCTGATCGGCTTTGTCTATTCCGGCATGCCTCCCCAGGACGCCGCCAACCACCTCATGCACAACATCAGGCAAGCCGCGCAACCGGTTCTTGATGCAGGACAAGATGCGGTCGTGCCGATCATCCTCGACGGCGAAAATGCGTGGGAATATTATCCCCAGTCGGGCCGCGAATTCCTGCGCCGCTTCTACGACGCTCTGCAGCACGAGTCCGGCGTCGAGGCCACCACGGTTTCAGAAGCGATCGAGCGCCACCGGAACGTCTCGCCGCTCAAGTCGCTGGTTCCAGGATCGTGGATTCACGCCAACTTCAACGTCTGGATCGGCGCTCCCGAAGACAACCGTTCGTGGGACTATCTCTACAACGCCCGCAATTTCTACGCCCAGGCCGCGCCCGGCGCCACCGAAGCGCAGCGTCAACTGGCCTTCGAAGAAATCCTGATCGCCGAGGGCAGCGACTGGAACTGGTGGTACGGCCCCGAGCACCACTCCGCCAACGACCGCGAATTCGACGAACTCTACCGCAAGCATCTGTCGAACGTGTATCAGGCGCTCGGAGCCCGTCCGCCCGACTATCTGTCCCAGCCAATTACCGGCGCTGCCGAGCGGCCGGCGGTGCTGCGCGCAGACCGCCTACATTCATCCCCGAGTCACCGGCGACATGGTGCGCTATTTCGAATGGATGGGCGCCGCCGTCTACACCGCCGACCGCCGCGCCGGCGCCATGCACGGCAAACAATTTCTCCTCGACTCTGTTCACGCAGGCATCGACGAAACCTACGTCTACGGACGCCTCGATTTCGTCGAGCACAAGATTCCGGAGACAGATTTCGAACTGGTGGTGAACCTCGAATCATGGTCGGATGACGGCCAACGCCCGCGACGCGCGCTGCGACTCGACGTCCGAGTCGAAGCAGGCAAAGTTCAAGGTTGGAAGGTCGGTGTCCCCGATGCCGAAGTCCTGGCCAGTTCCGAGCGCCCGACCGATCGTGTGACCGTAGTCCTGTTCCGCAACTTCGAATTCAAACTCCCGCTGGATTGGCTGTTGGCCGTCCCCGTAAGCTCAGCAAACGGCCAGCCCACAGCCCCAGTCGCCACCCGCCTCCGGATGCGCCTGAGCCTGTGGCAAAGCGGCCTGCCCGCAGACTCGCTCCCGGTCGAAGGCTGGATGGAACTACGCCTCCTCAGCGAAGAAGACCTGATCGCCCAGCAATAAAAAAGGCGACACGATGAACTCGTGTCGCCGCGATTCTTGTAACCAGCCGATAACTATTGCCCGCCAGCCTCCGCCGTCATCGCCATCGGACGGCTCAACTCCATCATCAACTCCGTCCCCGAAGGCAACACCGCCGACCGCTTCTTACCGAGCCAATGCGCCACCGTTAACGTCGCGCCAACTCCACCACCAATCAGCAGACCCTTACCACCGCCGGCCAATCCGCCCACCAGCATGCCGGCGCCGGTCCCCATGCCCATCTCAACCAGGTCATGACCGTCGTGTCCGTCGCCCTTGAACTGGCCTTCGGTATTCACATCCGTCCCGTTGCGCAGACTGGTATCCACCAGCGTCGCATTCAGCATGTAACGCTCGCCGTTCGGCAGCACCACCGCCTCGGGAAATATTCCAATCGTCGGCTTGCCCGCGATCCGCCGCGGCTCGTTGATCTTGGTGACGCGCCCCTGCACGGTTGCGCCAACAGGAATGACTGTCTTCCCATCGAGCATCACGGCATCGACTACGCGCCCGGAGAAAGCATCGCCTTCCTTGCTGGTGAACGTGGACAGCGTATTTTCCAATTTAACTTTGAACGACGTGCCCGCAGGGAGAGCCATGTTGGTCTGTGCCCCAGCCGCGACCGCCAGCAACAGAACGCCCAGCATCACAAATATTCTCTTCATTCCGCCTCCTGAATTTGCCAACGCAAAACCTGCCAACCCGCCTCAACCGGAAACCGATAATTTCCTCGCCGCCTCCAACACTTCATCGATCGGAGCCCGATCCCTCTGATTGTCCCCGCGATAGACGTACCGAACCGTCCGATCACGATCAATCACCAGCGTCGCCGGATGCGCAACATTGATCGCATCCATACTCAACCGGTCATAGAGCCCATACGCCTTCGTCACCGATCGATCTTCATCCAGCAGAAAAGGGAACGACACCGGATGTGACGTCAAAAACTTCGCTGGCTTCCAAAATCCCGTACTTTTCTCCGCCGCGACAAACACCAACTGCGCTTCCGCCTGCTCGATTTCAGATTTGATCGACTCAAACTGAGCCATGCGTTTTACGCAATTCGGTCACCACGTACCACGCAGGAACTCAACGATCAGCACCCCACGCGCCAGAAACCCGGAAAGAGAAAGAATCCCCTCACGGTTCGCAGCCGATAACAAAAATTCCGGCGCTCGCGACCCAACACTCAGAGTCTCCGTGCGATCCAACATCTGCATCGACTCTAGAGCACAAGCGCGTCGCATCAGCCTGTGAAAAACTCAAGGAACCAGCATAGACACGGGAGTGGCAGGGTACATGTGGGGCAAGCGCCCCCGCCCGCGCCACCGAAGAAAACCGATATAATTATCAGTCTCAAAAAAAACAGCGAGGACACACCAGCAATCATGGACTTTACCCAGATTCAGGAAATTCAGGCGCGCGAGATTATCGATTCTCGCGGCAATCCCACCGTCGAAGCCGAAGTCATTCTGATGGACGGCACCCGCGGCCGCGCCGCCGTCCCCAGCGGAGCTTCCACCGGCGAACACGAAGCCGTCGAATTGCGCGACGGCGACAAGCAGCGTTACGTCGGCAAAGGCGTGCTCAAGGCCGTCGAAAATGTGAACGGCGAAATCGCCGAAGCCCTCGCCGGCATGGACGCCGCCGAGCAGCGCGCCATCGATCAAAAGATGATCGAACTCGATGGCACCGAAAACAAAGGACGCCTCGGCGCCAACGCCATCCTCGCAGTTTCGATGGCCGCAGCCCGCGCTTCAGCCACGGCTTTCAGCCTGCCGCTCTATCGCTATCTCGGCGGCGCCGGCGCCAACATTCTGCCCACGCCCATGATGAACATCCTCAACGGCGGCGCCCACGCCGACAACAACGTCGACTTCCAGGAATTCATGGTCATGCCGGTAGGCGCGGAATCTTTTTCCGACGCGCTGCGCTGGGGCGTCGAGGTCTTCCACACGCTGAAAGGCGTGCTCAAGAAGCGCGGCTACAACACCGCAGTCGGCGACGAAGGCGGCTTCGCTCCTTCGGTGAAGTCGAATGTCGAAGCCATCGAAGTCGTTCTCGAAGCCATCACGCAGGCCGGATACAAGCCCGGCGAAGAAATTTCCATCGCCCTCGATCCCGCTGCCAGCGAGTTTTATCAGGACGGCAAATACGTCTTCAAGAAATCCGACAAGTCAGCAAAGAGTTCCGACGACATGGTCCGCTTCTGGGCGAAGTGGGCCAACGACTATCCGATCGTCTCGCTCGAAGACGGCCTGTCAGAAAACGATTGGGACGGCTGGCAGAATCTCACCAAAGAGCTGGGCGGAAAGATCCAACTCGTCGGCGACGATTTATTCGTCACCAATGTGAATTTCCTGCAAGAGGGAATCGACAAGCACGTCGCCAATTCGATCCTGATCAAGGTCAACCAGATCGGCACCGTCAGCGAAACCCTCGACGCCATCGACCTGGCCCGCCGCAACGGCTACACATCGATCATCTCGCACCGCTCCGGCGAGACGGAAGACACCTTCATCGCCGACCTCGCCGTCGCCACCGGCGCAGGCCAGATCAAGACCGGCTCAGCCTCGCGCACCGACCGCATCGCAAAATACAACCAGCTGCTGCGGATCGAAGGAGAGTTAGGCGAAACGGCCAGGTTCCTGGGACTGAAGGCGCTGAACGTCGGAGTCTAGATATCGACTCTGTGAAGCAGATCAATCTCTCGAGGGTGCCCCGTCCAAGCTTTGCTTGGGCGGGGATTTTTCGCAGCGGACTACTCCGAAGCTGTAAGGTGCTGGACTGTTCCATCGATCGGCGTCAAAAAATCACCCGCCCAAGCAAAGCTTGGACGGGGCACCCTCGAATGTCTGAGCACGATCAGAATCCCAGCGTGTCATCCGCCGACGGCCCATACGTCGCCGGCACCGGCTTGTTATTCAACCGCAAGTACACACCAAGCTGCGCCCGATGATGTACCAGGTGATTCAGAAACATCTGCCGGTACGCCAGAAAGCGCGATCCATTGAAAATCGGTTTGCCCTGAAAACTGAGCTTCCAGTTTTCGGTCCAGGCCGAGTCAGGCATCTTTTTCAAGGCTTCGCGAACCTGCGCGGCTCCGTCATCAAAGACCTGCACCAATTGTTTCGCGGACTCAAAGGCCACGCGTTGCCGACTGCCTTTAGAAAAGTCGAGTTCCGGAGTCGTCAGGATGGTAAGTCCAAATCCGCCGAGCTCTGCCACATGTGGAGCAAGTTTGTTCAGCGGCATCGACTTGGGATGAGGCGCGAAATCCTTGTTGTCCTCCGGCACCCGCTCCAGGGTCGTCCGCGTAGCTTTTGCCTCGGCATCAAATTCGAGAAGTAATAGATCGCTGATCGACATGCATTCCTCCGAATGAAAGATAAGACGACTATATTCTCCGTCCGCCGATTTGAAAACCCGTCCTCATCGCCTATAATTTCTGTTCTTCCAGTTGCTATTGTTCCTCTGCGTCTCCATGAATCCGTTGTCCGCGACCCAGACGCAAAGCCAGAAGCTGCCAGGAGCTGCCAAGGAGCTGAATGACTCGTCCCAAACCACTTGTTCTGATTATTCTCGACGGATGGGGTTACCGCGCCGAGACCAAAGCCAACGCCATCGCTCTCGCCCGCAAGCCCACCTATGATCGCCTGCTGCGCGATTATCCCAACACGCTGATTCAGACCAGCGGCCACTTCGTCGGTCTGCCCGACGGCCAGATGGGCAACAGCGAAGTCGGACATCTCAACATCGGCGCCGGCCGCATCGTGCACATGGACAGCACCCGCATCGAGTTGATGATCCAGAACGGCGAATTCTTTTCCCACCCGGTTCTGCTTGAGCGCGATGAAGAATGCGCGCTCCGGTGGACGCCGCCTCCATCTTTTCGGACTGCTTTCTGACGGCGGCGTGCACTCCTACCAGACTCATCTCTACGCGCTGTTAAAGATGGCCAAGCAGAATGGCGTCGACCGCGTCTTCGTCCACGCCTTCATGGACGGCCGCGACACTCTGCCCACCAACGGCGCCGGATATCTGGAACAACTGCAGCAGAAAATGCGCGAGTACAACACCGGCAAGATCGCCTCCGTCAGCGGCCGTTACTACGCCATGGACCGCGATCGCCGCTGGGAACGCATGGCCAAGACTTTCAACGCCATGGTCTACGGCGAAGCCGAAGGCGGCAAATACGTCGATCCCGTCCAGGGAGTGAAAGATTCCTACAACAAGGGCGTGACCGACGAATTCATCGTGCCCTTCGTTTGCATCGACAATCGCGGAGAGCCGCTGGCCACCATCCGCGATGACGATTCCTGCATCTGTTTCAACTTTCGCGCCGACCGCGTCCGCCAGATCACGCGCGCCCTGGCCCGCAACAGCGGACTGAATCCGCAAGGGGGAAGCGACCTGCCCGGCGCCGCCGATCTCGATGCTGCCATCCCTCGCGATCGCGTCCCGAAGAATCTGCAATACGTCTGCATGACTCAGTACGACAAGAAGTTCACGCTTCCGGTCGTGATTCCGCCGGAATCGATGGACAACATTCTGGCCAACGTGATGGGTCAGGCCAGCCTGCGCAACCTGCGAGTCGCGGAAACCGAAAAGTACGCGCACGTCACTTACTTCTTCAACGGTGGAGTCGAACAGCCGTTCCCGGGAGAAGATCGCCTGGTGGTGCCGTCACAAAAAGTCGCCACCTACGATCTGAAGCCCGAGATGAGCGCCGCTGGAATTGCCGACGCGGTAATCAAAGCGGTAGAGGAAGGCACGTTCGACGTCATCATCGTCAATTTCGCCAACGCCGACATGGTCGGACACTCAGGAAAAATCGAGCCCACGGTCAAAGGCGTAGAAACCGTGGACGCCTGTCTGGGCCTGATCGAACCGCGTAGTTCGCGCCAAAGGCGGAGCCATGCTCATCACCGCGGATCACGGCAACGCCGAAATGATGATCGATCCGGTGACCGGCGGCCCGCACACCGCCCACACCACCAACCCGGTACCGTTTATTGTGGTCGCTGAAAACGGAAAGAAATTCTCATTGAAGCCCGGAGGCTCGCTGCGCGATATCTCTCCCACCGTTCTGGGAATGCTAGGCATTCCGCAACCCAAAGAAATGACGGGCCAGGATCTACGTGTGATGCTGAATAAGCCCTAATAAAGTAACGCCCGTCTCTGCGTCATCGCTCTAAAAAGTAGCGCCGGCGTCCCGCCGGCTGTCGCGAGGGCGTCTCGCCCTCGCAAAGTGGGAAGTCCCACAACAGCCGCCGGTCGACCGGCGCTAAAAAGGAAACTAGCTCGCCCGCGGCATCGGCTTATCCGTCTTCTGAAAATCCGCCGAAGCTTCGCCCGTCGAAGTCACATCCTGTGCGCCGCTCGCGTCCAGAATCTCCTTGGCCTTCTTGGTCCAGGCAGAGTCGTCGCAATGTACGGAAAGCAGAATGCCGCCTTCCTTGATCCGGCCTTCGTAGCGCTTTGCCTCGAACTCCGGAATGCCCATGCCGACCAGCGCTCCGGTCAGGCCGCCAATCGCTCCGCCAACCCCAACTCCCGCCAGCGCCGCCATGATCGGACCTGCCGCAATGAACGGACCCACGCCCGGAATCGCCAGCGCGCCAATGCCGGCCAGCCAGCCCAGTGCGCCACCCAGGACCGCACCCGTGCCGGCGCCCGCTGCCGTGCCCTCGGGAGCTTTCGTGTTCTTCTCGGTGGCGAAATCCTTGGTTCCTTCATTGTGCGGAAAGAGAACAGAAATATCGGTGTTGCGGAAGCCTTGCTCGACGCAACATGTCGACTGCTGTTTCGACTCCTACGCGATCCCGATAAATTCCGAATGCTGCCGTATTTTTGCCTGCCATGATGATCTCCTTTTAAATATGGTGTGACGATCGTTAATAAGTGATTACTTGGACGCCACCTGAATTTCGCTGGTGACCTTGTCGGCGCCTGCAATCTGCGCTGCCTTGTTTTCAATCGACTGTTTTTCCTCGTCCGACTTCACCGGACCCTTCAATGTCACCATGCCGTTTTGCGCGATGACTTTGATGTTGTGTCCGTAGGTTGAAAGGGACTTGTCTTTAACAATGGCTTTTCGGATCTGCTGCGCCAGTTGACGGTCGGTGGCATTGTCTTTCTGTTGATCGGCGGTCGGTTCAGCCTTGTCCCGGTCGCGTTGGTTGACTTTCGTGTTGTCGGCGGGTGGAGCTGTAGTGTCCTGCTGTGCCCAGAGCACACCCAGGCAACTCAGTAGAAACAATTGTGCAAGAAGACCTTTGAATGCAAATTTCCTCAGCATGATTCACCTCTGCTTTAAATGCATGCATAGGATGGCGAAGAGCCGTGAGAGGTAGGCTCAGGAAGGAAAAATTCAACGAAAAAGAAGCAGCCACGGATTTTCACTGATTCACACGGATAAGTCTCAGGAATTCAAAAAATGCGTCTTAAGAAGTCTAATCGTGTGATCCGTGAAAATCCGTGGCCCAGGTTTTAAGCGGCCGCAGAAATTCTGCGAATCAAGTCTTCCTGCTCGGTCTTACTCTCGGCGCCGATGGTGAAGGCGTCGAGTAATCCGAGTGACAGAGCGTACTTCAAGGCTGTCATCCTGGCGAGTTGCGCAGTGCGCCCTGTCCCAGAATCTTCATGCCGACAATCCCTTTTCCCGCAGCCTTCATTTCGCGGATCACGCTGATCACCGTCTCGGGATCGGCGTCCATATGCGCGCCCACTGGATTGATCCGAACCAGGTCGATCTCCACCCACGGCGACTTGGCAGCCGCGCGCAACGCCTCGATGCTGTGGCAGGAACATCCATGGGCGCGAATGATTCCTTTCTCCTTGGCTTCAGAGAATACATCCATCACTCCGCGGTAGCGCTCTGTCCAGTCGCCTTCGGTGAGGCAATGCATCAGGCAGATATCGAGATAGTCAGTTCCGAGTTCCTTGCGAAAGCGGTCGAGATCGGCGCGGGCTTCAGCAGGATTGCGCGCCCACGTCTTGGTCAGCACTGTCACCTTGTCGCGCTGAAGATGTTTTAGCGCCTCGGCTACGTGAGGATGGCTGCCGTAAGCGTCGGCGGCGTCGAAAAATCGCAAGCCCTGATCGTGGCCGTTGAGCAGCAGGTCGGACAGTCCCTTCACGCCCAGCGCAGTCTGGTTGGAATGATGGCCGCTGCCCACCGTTCCGGTGCCCATGGCCAGACGGCTGGTTGTGATGCCGGTCTTGCCCAGCGTGACGGTGTCGGCGGCTGCGAACTTGCGCGGCAGCGCCGGAAGAGTATCGATGTCTATGGCCCTGGCCAGCCCCTGATAGCCGATCCACGCCGCGCCGACCGCGCCGGTTGCACCGATGATGAAATCTCTGCGCTTCATGATTCCTCCATCCACCGAACCTTCCGGTTATGTGTTTATTGGACGAAATGATCCGCGTTCCGGATATCAATATTCCAGATAACCCTAAACTCCCAACGGCGGCGAATTTCAAGAAGGGTTTCAGCCAATCGGTGGTTCACTCTGGAAACCGTTAACCATGAAGGATACGAACCATCACGGAGACTCTAGTCCCAGGTTTTCCTTCGTGAACCTTCGTGCCCTTCGTGGTTGACGATTTTCGCTTAGACACTAGAGCCGCAGCCAGAATTATGTGACATACAGTCTTCCATGTACGGTCTCCCCTCTTTACTCCTATGAAACCCCATCAATGCAACTCGAAAGCATGGATCCGTATCAGAGAGATGTCTTCGGGCCATTGTGACTCCACCGACGAGGTGACTTTATGCTGTGGACCGTATTTGTGATCCTGTTAGTTTTGTGGCTGCTTGGCTTGGTAAGTTCGTACACCCTGGGCGGCTTTATCCACATTCTTCTCGTGGTCGCCGTCGTTGTGCTGCTGATCCAGCTGATCACGGGTCGCAGGCCCGCTGTTTAGCAATCGCGGATATCGGGGTTTGGTCCGCCAGTCGGGGCCAGCGTTTTTAGCAAATCGAACTATCTCCCAAGGAGGAGCCAGTGAAAAGATTTTTGATCGCCACACTCAGTCTGGTAGCAATGTTGGGCAGCATGGCATCGGCCACTGCCAAAGAGGATTCCGTCGAGCGTCTTCAGAATGCAGGAAACGTGCTCAAGGAAATTATGGGCGCTCCCGACAAGGGCATCCCGGAAGAAGTTCTGGACAACGCAAAATGCATCATGGTGGTGCCCCACCTGATCAAGGCCGGTTTCATTTTCGGCGGTAAGCACGGACGCGGCGTTGCCAGCTGTCGCACCGCGACCGGTTGGAGCGCACCTGCATTCGTCTCCGTTGGTGGCGGAAGCTGGGGGCTTCAGATCGGCGCCGAAGGCGTTGACCTCGTCATGCTGGTCATGAACGACAAGGGTCTGCAACATCTTCTGTCCAGTAAGTTCCAGCTCAGTGGAGAAGGTTCCGCTGCGGCCGGTCCGGTAGGCCGTCACGCCTCCGCTGGCACCGACTGGAAGATGAATGCCGAACTGCTTACCTACTCGCGCTCCAAGGGCGCTTTCGCCGGCCTGACTCTGGAAGGCGCGGTCATTGAGCAGGATGCCGATTCCACCACCGCCATCTACGGTCACGACGTAGGCTTCCGCAAAGTCCTGACCGGCAGCGTGAAGGCTCCAGCCTCGGCTGAGCCTTTCATGTCGGCTCTATCGCTGGCAGGCCACCAGGCCGCAGCCCACGAAGCCAAAGAAGAAATGGAAAAGAAGTAAGTCGGCCTCGCTACTCCGTCACTAGCCCCGCCTGAAACAGGCGGGGCTTTTTTATGCTCGTGTGGGGCGGACACTCCTGTCCGCCGCCTTTGAGGTTGATCGTTGATTGTGAATCCGAATTTCGAAATCGAAGCGGCAGACATCACTGCGCCGCACTACCAGTCGCCCAAGCAGCCAATCCCTATGTTTGAATATGAATATGGACCTGATCGCACACCTCACCCGCCTCTTCGAATATGACGCCTGGGCGAATAGGGAAGTCCTGTCCAACCTGCGCGCGCAATCCACGCCGCAACCCCGCCCGCTGAAACTGATCGCTCACGTCCTCGCGTCGCAACACTTCTGGATGTCGCGTCTCGAGCCCACTTATCCGGCAACATCTGTGTGGCCCGACCTAACCATCGAAGAGTGCGAGAAGCAAGCGGACGAACTACAAGCCATGTGGAAGAAATATCTCAAGAACAGCACTGAGGCGGATCTCGCGCAGACCATCGATTACATAAATACCCGGGGCGAGCCCTGGAGCAACCGCAAGGACGACATTCTCATGCACCTGATCACCCACTCCGCCTACCATCGCGGACAAGCGGCTGCCGCCGTCCGCGCCGCCGGATTCACTCCGGCCTACACCGATTTCATTCACAGCATCCGCCAGGGATTCGTAAAATAGCAGCAATGTCAGACTCACTCCGCGGTTCAGAACAAAATTACTCCGTTCTTCATCCTGCAGTTCTGCCTGGTGCTGATCGCTATCGGTGCCGTCGTCTTCCGCCCCGGTCCATGGGATACCGCTCGCTTAACCGGGTTGTGTATCGCCGTACCGGCCGCAGTCTTTCTATTTACCGCGCGATGGCAACTGGGCTCGTCGTTCGCGGTCACTCCCCAGGCCAAGGTGCTCGTGACCCGAGGTCTGTATTCCAGGATCAGAAACCCGATGTATGTTTTCAGCGCGTTACTGCTTCTCGGTGTTCTAATCGCACTGGAGCATCCTTACGCTCTGCTTCTCCTGCTGGTCCTGGTGCCGGTACAAATCGTTCGCGCCCGCCAGGAAGGAAAGATCCTCGAAGCCAGATTTGGCGACGAATATCGCAGATACCGTGAGGGAACTTGGTTCTAGCCGTGTGCATCCTACTTACAGGTAGTTGATAAGAATCGGGGCGTAACGATGACAAAAGTTTTCCCATTGGCCAGAGTCGTGGTCGCATTGATTTCGATGTCGTACGCGGCATTTGCCGGCGCTCAGAACTCCACCCCGCCAGCCGAGAGCGCAACTCTTCCACCGGGCACAGTTCTCTCCGTCGATCTCTCGAAAAGTCTCGACGCCAAGAAATCAAAGCCTAACGATAAGGTAGAAGCGAAAACCGCCTCCGACCTTCTCCTTCACGGACAAATCGTCGTCCCCCGCAACACAAAAATCATCGGCCATGTCACCGAGTCCAAGGCCCACAGCAAAAGCTCTCCCGGTTCGGAAATTAAATTTACTTTCGATCGCGTGCTGCTCAAGGGAGGCAGCGAACTCCCATTGCAGCTCACCGTGCAGGCCATAGCGCGTCCCTTGCGCGTACCGTCCTTCGGATCAGGAGGCTCCGACAATATGCCAGACGCCTCATCCATGCCCGGTAGAATGCCCTCCATGGGATCGCAGACTCCAGCTGGCGCAGCGTCCTCCGCAACCATGAATCCGAAATATCCCGACGATATGACCCCGCCACCGTCGGCGAATAATCCCGACATACCAAGTCCATCCACAGCAACGCCTCTCAGCGCCACCACTCGCGGTGTAGTCGGAATCAAGGGACTCACTCTGAACACATCAGGCCCAGTATCGGTTTTGACTTCGAGCGAAGGAAACGTACATCTCGAAAGCGGATCTCAACTGGCTCTGCGAGTGCAGTAAGCCGGAGGGAAAAGGTGGCTGCCCGCGGCAACCACCAGCGACGAAGTGTCGGCCAGCAAATCCAACACAGCTTACGACGCCAGAGCGTAACGGCTGTCCGCATGTCCCAGCAACGCCATCATCTCGTCCAGCGACGCAATGTCAAACTCCGACAATGCATTCGTATGCTCCAGCTTGTCTTTGATGAATCTCGAAGGATTAAACAGCTTGAACCGTATGTCACGATCGCGCGCCCATCGTTGCAAAAACACCAGCACGCCAATCGCACCTCCGCCGATCGCGCGCATCTCCGTCAGGTCCAGCACGATCACGTGCGCGTCTTTCTGTGAAGCCACAGCATCGCGCAACCGAAACGCCTCATCGCTCCTCACAAACCGCCCTTCGCACTCAACGACGGCCATATCGCCCACTTTATCGACATGAATGTTGGACATCATTTCCTCCGTAAGGATGATCTGGCAATGGTAAGAGCACGAAGATTGCCAAGCGAACACGCCGTTTGTTTTCTGAGGGATAACAACGCCAAACAATTTCAGACGAGAACTTTCGAAGAGATCGGTAGGCAATTCCGTCGTAGGGAAAATGCTGTAGAAGAATCTAATCCAATGTGTCATCTCGAGCGAAGCCGAGGGACCTTGCGTTCCCATTCAACCCAAAAGACGGTGCCCCACTCAAGCCGGCAGCTATTGGCTTGAGTGGGGCCTTATGCAGTCAAGGTTAGTTAAAGCGTTTCGTGTACGAACAACTCATTCCCGAATTCTGACTGTCATCGCATCCGCCCACGCCTATGCAGCAACCTTGCCCGCACTCCGGGCCCTGTGCGGAGACCCGACGTAGGGGAATTCCGTGAGCAGGTCTTTGTGGAGGCCCACGTTATCTGTATTCACCTTTCCATTGGTGAGGATACCAAGGAAGAAATCCACGACATCGTCGGCGAGCGCCCGGCCATTGTGCGGGAAGGCCGCCGGCTGCGTGGGATCATACTTGAGGACGTCCGGCAGCAGGCCCGAAGCCGCGCGCGTTGCTTCCGCCGGCGTATATCCCCCAGTGTGCTCCAGCGCGTGCGCGAATACGGGGACGAAACGGGCATCGTCCTTCGGCTCCGCCCCAAGATAAGCGGCATTCTGCTCGCCGGCAAGAAACGGAGTTTGATTCGGCCGCGCACCGCGATCCGCCTGCACCCATTTCCCGCTCGAGCCGTCCACGGTGCGAGCCCATATGCCCATCTTTTTACCACCGAGGGCAGAGTTGGGCACTTCCAGCACGATGCTGCAAATGTCCGCGTCGGCGAAGCCATCCTGACCGGTAAATTGCAGGTTGTTCAAGGCGCCCTCTACGTCGAAGAAAAAAGGATCGCTGCGCCATCCGGCGAAGAAGCGGTAGCCGCCTGCCTCTGCCACCCGCGTCTCCGTCCCCGTCGAGACCGGCACGCCTTCGACGATGACCTGCCCATCGTCGCCAGTCCCAGCGGCCTGCGCGCCTTCAACCCGGCGAAGCGTCGCCGTCTGGCTTCCGTCCTGGGTTCCGTCCTTCGCGGACGTGAATCGCACCCGGTACGCAATATCGGCAACGTTATCGCCGTTCGTATCAATTTTGAGTTCATAAATCGCCTCCGTCGAGAAGGCATCGTCGCTGGTCGGTCCCGGCGGGTTGACGCCAAGTCCCGGATGCACGTTCATAATCAGGATCGACTTGCTGCCATCCCCAGGCTTGGGGAAAGCGTATAGATCGGTAAGATCCAGGCGGGCGTCCCCATGAGGGAACCCAAATTCGGGGCCGGAATAGTGATGGGACATGGCTTCTCCTCTTTAAGTTTTTAGCTGAGATTGGGTTTAAAAACAGAACTTCCGACTAGGCAGTGTGACTCCAAAATTATACGCCCGGGAGGGGTCGCCCATTCAACCCCCCAACACTGTCATCCCGAGCGAAGCCGAGGGACCTTGTGTTTATCGACCACTGGAAACAACGGTTCCACCAACGACGCGTCAGCCCCATGGCATGAGGGCAATCTAATTTGTTCGTTGTTCCAAGTCTTTGACGTGTGAACATCCCCACTGCGAGCCAAAACCGGTCTTCAGTGGGCCACTCGCCCGATTGAGTAGCATCATCTTTGCTTACCGGTGCAGGGCGGCTTAATTCGGTGACAACCTGGACCCGTCGGAAAATACGAGCGATGCAGGCATCCCTCTCAATAGAATCGGGAGCAGGATTCTGCATGTAAATCCGATCCCACAAGATGATCGCGTTTAGCTCGGCTTCCAGAATTTCTGCTCTGTTCGCCATATTGACGTTTAATGCGGCACGCTTAATTTTTTGACAGCTCACCATCCGGTCATATTCGGCCGTCGCGCCGGGTGTCGATCAGGAAGTCCGCGTTTAGTACCGGGGGATGCCCGCTGCTTTGGGAGGCTCCTTAACAGACAGTCGCTGGAGCAAATCAGCCAGCGTCGAGACATTCCACATCGGGATTGAAGGTTTCCGGGATGATCTGCGTCTGCGGCGGTGGTGCCTTCTGAATAGGTAGATTCTGCATAAACTCCCCACTTTGGGGCAGAGCTTACGCTTGGAAGGAAAACCAGTCTGAGCAAGAGTGAACACTTCGTCAAATGTTCAAAATTGACCATTCTCCTGCCGGTAAGAAGTTGGACAATCCGAATATGAGCAGCGACCGGCTACGAGACATAGGCCTTGAGTTGAACCGCCTTATTGATTCTCAAAATCAAGTACTGAAAGGGCGGGCCAAGCTTGGTGATATGGCCTGGCAAGAAGCAGAAACGTACCTCCAAAGAAGCTGCCGCATTTCCTTACTTTTCAAGGAATTGAGCGAGGACTGGCCTGACTTGCATCCTGGGGCTTCTCGCCTCGTCAACTGATTCGCCGAATAGTTCGCTAGCGTGCAGACACCTGAGGTTCGCGCTCGTACGCTTTCAAGATCATGGCTAAGTCAAAACAGCCATCCCCGCCCGAAAAGACCCTCGAAGATCTGCTCGACAAAGTATCCAACGCCCGCGAAGATCTACTCACCATTGAACGATCGCTTGAACGTCTACGAGATGACATCGCTAAAGACCGAAAGCCGAAAAACGATTCTGCTACCTAGTCGGTCACCCGTCCGGTTGTCGTGTGGGCGGGAGGTCTAGATTCTCTGCAGTGTTCACTTTTGCTCAGACTGGCCCTCTTTTGAGCCTAAACTTGTTACAAAAGAGTCAGGGAGAATTTCCTATGCCGCTGAGAACGATCGCTGAAATCGTCGCGATACTGATAGTCGTGGTTTTGGCGGTTCGATTTTTTAAGTCGCGTGCTTGAGCAAGATGCTGGGACGGGTCGCCCATTCAAGCCCGATTTTGGCTTGAGTGGGGAAGTTTGCAGTTGCGGTTCGCTGAGCAGAAGGTGAACATGCTCAGGCATGACCACATAGCCGTAAACGTAGAAGTTGTAACGACGCCGCTCCCGTTCCAACGCTGACTCGAAGATTCGACAGCTTTCGTCGGTCGCCAAGGAGCGCCGGCGGTGGTAACCACAGAAAGTCACGAAATGACTCTGCCCACTCTGGTGAAAACGCGTCAGTCCCCATAGCATTAGGACAATCTACTTTGTTCCTTGTTCCAAAGTCTGTGACGTGTGAACATCCCCACTCAAGCCAAAACCGGGCTTGAGTGGACCACCCGTCGAGTAGGAAACTTTTAAGCTTCATGCAACTTCCTTTCCGGAAACATCGGACACGGTGAGTATAGGACGGGTGGCCTCGCTTCTCCGGACGCCGCTTCTGGCGCGTCCAAATCCGCTCCACCGCCTACGAAAGCCATCGCGGATACGCCGTCCACACCTACGTCTACGTAAAACGCAAAATGGTCGCCCTCACCGCCGACGACATCGATTGCATCATCGCTTACATCGTCCCACTCGATCTCTGGTACGTGGTCCCGGTCGAACATTTTCGCCGTGTAAAAATCTATGGTTCTATCCCCACGGCAGCAAAAAAGGATCTCGCTTCGAGAAGCTTCCGCGAAGCCTGGTGGCTGCTCAACCCCGAACTGAAAGACATCGACACAATCCCGCTCGCCATGACCCAGCATCGCATACAACCTGTCATCCCGAGCGAAGTCGAGAGCCTGCCCTGAGCGAACTTCGAGCGCACGCGAGAGGGAGTCGAACGGGGACCTTGTGTTGTCCGCTACCACGAACGAAGCGGGGCTAGAAGCCAGAAGCCAGAAGCTGCGAATTTCCCGCGCAACTTTCGCGCTGCGGGCCTCATCTGACTTCCATTACCTTAAGGAGGAAATCTTGATTCCTAAAAATACGATCTGCCTATGGTTCGACAAGGACGCACAGGATGCGGCCCGCTTCTACGCCGCAACCTTTCCCGATAGTAAAGTGATCGCTGTTCACAAAGCTCCCGGTGACTACCCCAGCGGCAAGCAGGGCGATGTGCTGACGGTTGACTTCACCGTGCTGGGCATCCCCTGTCTCGGCCTCAATGGCGGCCCGATGTTCAAACAAAGTGAAGCGTTTTCTTTCATGATCGCGACCGACAATCAGGAAGAGACGGACCGCTACTGGAACGCGATCGTCGGCAATGGCGGCAAGGAAAGCGACTGCGGCTGGTGCAAGGACCGCTGGGGCCTCTCCTGGCAGATCACGCCGCGCGCGCTATCCGAGGCGCTTGCGGCTGGTGGCGACGAAGCAAAGCGTGCCTTCGACGCGATGATGACGATGCAAAAGATCGACGTCGCCAAAATCGAGGCAGCGCGGCGCGGCTAACACGCAGCATTCCGATGAAATAGCATCAGCAACCCTTGGGGACAGTCGAAAGACTGTCCCCGTTTCATATCAGGGTGCCCCGTCCTCGTCTCTCCGTTCTGTGGAGAGACAGGGCGGGGACACAGCAGACCTGGAACCCGAGTGCCTTACACTTCGCGCGAGAGGTCGAAACAAGAACCGCCAACCGTAAAACAAACTGTCATCCCGAGCGAAGTCGAGGGACCTTGTGTTTTCCGCCACCACGAACCAAGCGAGAAGCTAAGAGCTAGGAGCTAAAGGCCAGAAGCCGCCATGCTAGTCTGTCGCCATGCAACGCCTCTTCCTCGCGACCATCGGCCTGACAGCAATCATGTCCGCCACCGTAGCAGGATCGCCCGCGCCGCCAGTCCAGTCCGACGAACGCGCCCAGGAACTGATCCGAGAACTAAAACTCGAAGTCCTGCCCAAAGAATCCGGATATCTGGGAATCATCGGACGCTCCACGCAGACCGTCACCGTCGATGGCCGCGCACTTGCCGTGCAAAGCCAGAATTACTACATGCTCACTCGCGACCGACCGATCAATTATCTTCACTGGCTCGCTCCGGACGACACTCACATCTTGATCGAAGGCGGCCCGGTCGACTATTTCATCTTCCATCCCGACGGACACGTCGAAAAAGTCACGCTCGGCATGGACCTCGCTGCCGGACAACGCCCGGTCATAGCCGTCCCAGGAGGCTGCTGGAAGGCTCTTCGCCTGGCAGACAGCGCACGCTACGCCCTGATGGCCAATACTCTGTCCCCAGAGTTCATCCCAGACCGAGTAAAAATCGGCGCCGGCGAAGCCTGGATTAAGCAATTCCAAGGCAAAGCCCCCTGGGCAACGCCAGAAACGTTAAGAGAATTCATCGGCCCAAACTGGATTCCGTGACTGCAACAAGTCTGACAAAAAGAGGGTGCCCCACCTTTCGCGGTTTTCGAAAGGTGGGTCCACCACACAGCTTGATGCTGGCGAATAGCCGAGCTTCGTTCGGCCCAACCGGGTCGGAGACCCGGTCCCACACAGTCCTTGCCACAGCACAGCCTGATTCGCCACAAAAGCAAAAGCCCCGCTCAATAGAACGGGGCTTAAGTTTCAAGCTAGAAGCTAATAGCCAGGAGCTAGAAGCTGCTTTTAGTACATGCCTTCCATACCGCCGCCGCCGTGTCCGCCGCCGGCAGGAGCTCCCTTTTTCTCTTCCGGGATCTCCGCGACGAGCGCTTCGGTGGTCAGCATCAGGGACGCGATCGAACCGGCGTTCTGCAGTGCGGTGCGCACCACTTTGGTCGGATCGAGCACGCCCGCCTTGACCAGGTCTTCGTACTCGCCGGTCAGGGCGTTGTAGCCGTAGTTCGTGTCCTTGGCATCGTTGACTTTGCCCAGAACGATTGCGCCTTCTTCGCCGGCGTTCTCGGCGATCTGACGCAGCGGCTCCTGCAGCGAGCGCCGTACCACATTGACGCCAATCTGCTCATCGCCTTCGAGCTTCAGCTTGTCCAGGACGCCTACGCAACGGGCCAGAGCCACGCCGCCGCCGGGGACAATGCCTTCTTCCACGGCCGCACGGGTTGCGTGCATCGCATCTTCGACACGGGCCTTCTTCTCTTTCATTTCGGTCTCGGTCGCGGCTCCGACTTTGATCACAGCCACGCCGCCAACCAGCTTCGCCAACCGCTCCTGCAGCTTCTCGCGGTCGTAGTCGCTGGTGGTCTTTTCGATCTGGCCGCGAATCTCTTTTACGCGACCTTCGATGTCCGAGTGCTTGCCTTTGCCTTCGACGATGGTGGTGTTGTCCTTGTCGACGGTGATCTTCTTGGCCTGGCCGAGGTCACCGATCTGGACGTTCTCCAGCTTGATGCCCAGGTCTTCCGTGATGGCCTTGCCGCCGGTGAGGGTGGCAATGTCCTGCAGCATCGCCTTGCGGCGATCGCCGAAGCCGGGAGCCTTGACGGCCGCGACTTGCAACGTGCCACGCAGCTTGTTGACGACGAGGGTAGCGAGCGCTTCGCCTTCGACGTCTTCAGCCACGATCAGAAGCGGCTTGCCGCTCTTCGCGATCTGCTCCAGCAGAGGCAGCAAATCTTTCATCGAGCTGATCTTCTTCTCGTTGATCAGGATGTACGCGTTCTCGAGCGAAACTTCCATCCGCTCCGGATCGGTCACAAAGTAAGGAGACAGATACCCACGATCAAACTGCATTCCCTCAACAACGTCCAGCTGGGTCTCAAGCGTCTTCGCCTCTTCCACAGTAATGACGCCATCCTTGCCCACCTTCTTCATAGCCTGAGCAATAATGTTCCCAATAGTTTCGTCATTGTTTGCGGAAATTGTGCCGACTTGGGCGATCATGTCGCCGGTTACTGGTTTGGAGAATTTGTCGAGTTCGCCTTTGATGCGATTGCCTTCTTTGTCGAGGCTGCCGCAGATGGCGGTGATGGCTTTTTCGATGCCGCGTTTCATGGCCATCGGGTTGGCGCCGGCTGCTACCGTTTTTACGCCTTCGCGGTAGATGGCCTGGGCCAGAACGGTGGCGGTGGTGGTACCGTCTCCGGCAACGTCAGAGGTCTTCGAAGCCACTTCGCGCACCATCTGTGCGCCCATGTTCTCGAGACTGTCTTTGAGTTCGATTTCTTTTGCGACGGTGACGCCGTCCTTGGTGATGGTGGGGGAACCGAATTTCTTTTCGATGACCACATTGCGGCCCTTGGGACCGAGTGTGACCTTTACTGCGTCAGCCAGAAGGTTGACGCCGCGGAGAATCGCCTGTCGCGACTCTTCGCCGTGAACGATGTGCTTTGCCATATCTGAAATCTCCTTCGATGTATTGCAGGTCTGGCCTGCGAAAAATTAGAAAAACCAGTTGCTAGTTCCTAGTTCCCGGTTCTCAGTTAGCGGCGTGAGCCGGCGAGTTCTTTCTTCGCGGCGCCGGTCAGGATGCCCAGGACTTCCTCTTCGCGCATGATGATGAAATCTTCACCATCCAGCTTGATCTCGGTGCCGGAGTACTTGCCGAACAGGATGCGGTCGCCCTCTTTTACTGCCAGGGGGAACACCTTGCCTTCATCGTTGCTCTTGCCTTTGCCTACGGAGATTACTTCGCCCTCCTGCGGCTTTTCTTTGGCGCTGTCGGGGATAATGATTCCACCACGGGTGGTTTCGCCTTCTTCAATCCGCCGGACTAGCAGGCGGTCGTGGAGCGGTGTGAACTTTGCCATACTTGTGACTCCTTTCGTTCGTGTTGAGTTGCGATCAGGGTTTAATAGCAGGGAACCGCTGGCCAATCATGTCTGTTAGCACTCAATGTTGGCGAGTGCTAATTGTAGGCAAGGAGGTGGAGCGTTGTCAATGCGATGATGACCGGAAGCAAGCGTAATACGCTCATTATTACATGGTTTATAGTCTGCCGTGGTCCTGATTGGGCTGGCACAAGGCATTAACCACGAAGGACACGAAGTATCAGGAAGGAAAGCCCCTTGGAACCGGGCCTACTATCGGTTCCAGGTGACAGAAGACTCTGGGCTGCTTAAAATTGACTTCGCTTATGAGAAAGACCGCGCTCATCTTCTTCTTCGTATTTTCGACGTATACGGTTCTCTTGGCCTCTCTGGCGTTAGCGCAGGACGACGACATGGCCATGCTGAATTTCGTCGTCATCCGCGACTACAACGGCAAGCCGATCCGCAACGCCAGCGTGGTGATGCATCCGGTGGAGAAGAACGGAAAGCAGTCCAGAGGCGGACTTCAGATCAAGACCGACGCGGAGGGCAAAGCCAGCTTCGACGGAGTGCCCTACGGCAAGCTGCGGATACAAGTGCTGGCAACGGGCTTCCAGACATTTGGTGATGACTATTCCATCGACAAGCCCACGGTCGAGATCACGGTAAAGATGAAGAGGCCGCAGGGGCAGTATTCGATTTATGAAGAGCATCCGGGGGAGAAGAAGGACGAGCCGGATGCGCAGGCAAAACCGAAGTAGGGCAGTGAAAATCGTCATTGGCCTTTGGCCGTTGGTCGTTGGCCCAAAGACATTAAGAACCAGAAACTCTGTGATTTTCAATCTGAAATCTAGAATCTGAAATCTTAAATTTCTTTTATGGATTATCTTCTCAAGACTGAACCTACCGCTTATTCGTTCGCTGATTTGCAGCGCGACAAGAGCACGATCTGGGATGGCGTGTCCAACCCTGTGGCTTTGCGGAACCTGCGCGAGATGAAGGCGGACGATGGGCTGCTGATTTATGAGACTGGCGATCACAAGAGTGTAATGGGGACCGCTTCCGTGGTTTCTGTGGATGCTTCTGATCCCAAGAATCCTCAAGTGAAGATTAAAGTTGGGAAGGGGTTGACGAAGCCGGTGACGCTGGCTGAGATCAAGGCCAACAAGCTTTTTGCGGATTCTCCACTGGTGCGGCAGGGACGGTTGAGCGTGGTGCCTCTGACTACGGCGCAGTTCAAGTTTCTTGCGGGTGCGTGATGGAAGAACCCGCCCTGTCTCCACAAAACGGAGAGACGAGGACTGGGAACCCGCTTTTATCTCACGTCGTACTTTCCATTTGTGGAACTTATAGCGCCCGTTTCCGGCGGGCTTCGCCCGCCTATCGGGCCGGCGGGACGCCGGCGCTACCAAACCTGGCTGGCTAGTTTGTGTGGAGGAATTCACGTTCGTACCTGTGGTATTTGAAGCCTCTGACTGCGGCGCAGTTCAAGTTTCTGACAGGCGAGTGATTGAAGATCCTGGTCTGTCTTAACAAACCCACCTATTTCGGCGGTCCTGCCGGCGCTATCTGAACTTGAATGGCGCGAACATTGTCAGATTTCGTGGTGTCCACGGAGACAGCTCCCGAGTTGCCGTCCGCGTCGTGGGTTTCAGTTGTACGCGTGGCTTGCGCTCCAGAGGCGCCCGGGCGAACGATATCGATGGTTCGGGTGGTGACCCGCAAGCCGGAGCTTGTAGCGCCGGGATTGAGTCGCTCCACTTGCCGCTCGGTGGCTTGCTGACCAGTCGAACTCGTGTTCTGGCGGGTGGTGGTGCGCTCGACCAGGTGGAGACTGCCGTCCCCGGCGGCACCGGGAACATCGGCCGAGAATGTTTCCACCGTATTACTTTTTTCGCCGGATTCGCTTCCCGATTCCTTGCTCACGGTGCGAGAGATTTCACTCAGCTTGCCTTCGGAGTCGGGGCGGGAGACGCGTTCTTCCGTGCTGCGGTCGTTGCCGTCTTGTTTGACCGTCGCCTGTCGTACCTCGCCCACCTGCCAGTTACCCGAGCCATCGGGAAGAAGAGTCGTTTTTTTAGATTCGACTGTGGTATCCCCGTCAAGTTTCCGAACCTCTTGCATTTTCATGGCTGGAGCCAGACCACCGTTGATACTCGGTAGCATCACAGTGGTTTTGGTTTCCTCGGCATCCTTGCCGGTCTTCTTCGTCTCTTCCAACTGGCGCTGGACCACTTGCAGCTTGCCATTGACATCGGGATTCGAAGTAGAGCGCACCATGCTGGAGTCGCCTCCGGGAAGAGTGTGCTTTTCTTCCTCGGTGACCTGTACCAGGGTTTTAGCCCCGTCAGGGCCACGACCGAAGGTGCGCGTGACAGTTCGGACCGTGGCAGCGTCCACTTGCACGGTTTCCTTCTCGATGTCCTGATAGGGTTCGAAATGGCCGTCAGTCCCGCGGCGTTGGACCGATTGCTTGTCCAGCGTGCGATTTCCGTTCTGGTTGTGGCTTTCGGTGGTGCGCGTGGGATTCACGTTGTCGCTTTGGGATTCTGTTGTGGCGGTCCAGGACTTGTCGGCATCGGATTGGGAATCAGACGTCTGCGCCAACGACCTGAGGCTGAAAAGAACGCACAGACCGATCGTAAGGAGAATCAATCGGCTCAACCGTGCCGCTTCTTGGGGAAGGCCCGATGGGCTTGGCATGCTGATTATTCTCTTCCTCAGGACAGCCGGTGTCCAGCATCGAGGGACAGCTAAAAGTGACCGAGAAAAATTCAGGTGGGCGTTGAATGCTTTGTAGCGCTGGCATACCGCTGGTCTGGCGGGCTTCGCCCGCCTATCGGGCCGGCGGGACGCCGGCGCTACCAAACCTAGCTGGCTAGTTTGCGCAGGAATTCGCGCTCGTCCATGTGGTATTTGAAGGCTTTGTGGCCGTCGATGAAGACGACCGGGACTTCGTCGGTGAAGCGGCGCCGTAGTTCGTCGTCGGACTCGACGTCGATTTCACGCCAGTTGAAGCCGCCGCGGCGGTGCAATTTCGTCAGGGTTTCCTTGACGATCTCGCACAGGTGGCAACCCTTGCGGGAGTAGACGACGACTTGGCGCGGGTCCGCCATGGGCGGAGTTTAGCAGGTTTGTGGTGCCTCGAAAAGCGTGCTGAGATGTAGGTAGTGTCCGGACTTCCCCCCTTAGTGGTTTAGGATTCTGTCTTTTTAGATGGCTGCAAAAGTCAAAGCCTCTAACCGCAAAGGCCGCAAAGGAATTCCGCAAAGTACGCAAAGTCTTTGGGACAATACGGGAGATCTGACACAAGAATGCTCCGGGATGGCTCCCACACGAGCGGGGCGCTCGCGCCTGTCTTGAATCGTTCAATTACAATTCTCGGCATGAATGGTACGAAACCTCTTGCCGGCAAAACAGTTCTGATCACGGGAGCGGCGCTTCGCCTGGGACGTGCCATCGCGCTGCGGCTGGCGGAGGCCGGGGCGGATATTGCGATCACGTTTCGCAACTCCGTGACCGAGGCGCAGCATACCGTCATCGATCTGGGCAGCTTCGGGACGCGCGCGGTGGCCCTGCGTTGCGACATTACAGACGAAAAGAGCGTGCGGTCGGCGGTGAAGGAAACGGTGAAAGAACTGGGCGGGATCGATATCCTGGTCAACAATGCCGCCAACTACGAGACGGTGGAGTTTGGCGAGATCACTCTCAAGCAATGGGACGCCATCTTTGCTTCGAACACGCGCGGGCCGTTTCTGGTCTCGCGCGAGGCGTTGAAGCACTTGCGGGAACGGCGGGGGAAGATCATCAACATGGGATCGCTGGGCGGGCTGCGTCCGTGGGCGAGTCATGCTCATTATTGTTCGTCCAAGGCGGCGGTGCACATGCTGACCAAGGTGATGGCCAAAGCGCTGGCGCCGGAGATTGCGGTCAACTGCATTGCTCCGGGGATGATCGATCTGGGGGAGAAGGCGGCGGCCGCGTTCATGAAGAAGATGGCGCGGGAGACTCCGATGCGGCGCAACGGTACGGGCGAGGAGATTGCGGCGGCGGCTTTGTTTTTTGCCACGGCTCCGCATTTTATTACGGGGCAGATTTTGTCGGTGGATGGCGGATTGGGATTGTGATGGTGCGTGAGTGTGGGGCAGCCGAGACTGCGTCACAAAGCTTCTTTCGCCCCTGCGGGGCTGGCTCGCGGTCAACAATTTACCCACGGCTTGCGCCGTGGGCTTTATTCTTGCGCCGCTTCGCGGCTTTTCTTGGACCCGCTACTCTACTTTGTGCTGGTGACCAAGGTCGCGACACAGTCTCGGGCGCCCGCGCCAGACAGACACCAGCGGAATTGTTTTGCCTGACAGATTCCGGTATCGTGGCGAACTCATGAGGACATTGCTCGGCATTGTTTTAGCGTTCGTTGTGTTGGTGTTCGGCGCGTCTCTGTCGTGGGGGCAGGCGCGGGTGGAGGATGGCGGGCACGAGATACAGCTGTGGACGGGCGGGGGACACTCTGTCCCCGGCGGCACTTCGAATACTGGGGTATGGAATGCGGGGTTGCGTTACGGATGGATTCTGACCCGTCCGCACTTGCCTGGATTTCTTAAAGGACGATTCGAATACGCGCTGGATGCCGTGCCGTTGTTTGTGGTTTTCCAGCCTGCCAACACTGCCTTCGGCGCCGGGTTCAATCCGCTGAATCTGAAATGGAATTTTGCCACCCGCGGACGCGTGGTTCCTTATCTTGAACTGAGCGGTGGAACGCTTTTTACCAACCACGATGTCCCAGCGGGAACAGATCGCGTGAACTTCACTTCCGCGGCTGCACTGGGCGCGCATTTTCTCGGGGAGTCGCGCAACTGGAGCATCGAGTTGCGGTATATGCACATTTCCAATGCAGGCCTGGGCGATCTGAATCCTGGCCTGAATACGGTGCAGGTACGATTGGGGATTGGAAAGTTCTTTGGCAGCGGGAAAGCGAAGAAATAGTAGAAGCAGCCTTTAGCTATTAGCTCTTAGCTTTTAGCTTGAACCCAGCTGACGGCAGGGTGCATGAGGTCATGGGCTTGAGCTAAAAGCTAAAGGCTAAGGGCTAAAAGCTAATCAGGAGTTGAAAATTGAAGACGACGTTGAATTTCAAAATTGTCATGGGGCTTGCGGTTGCCATGTTGAGTCTGCCGGTTTGTGCGCAAGCGCCCGCGGATTGGGTTGCTGCCAGCAACAAGTACACCAACATGCTGGTGGCGGTAGAGATGAAGCATCATCCCGAGATGGGTTCAAACCAGGGTTTGAGCGAGTTTGATACCGGCGTCTCACAGCCGACGCTGGCGGATGAAGACCAGGAGCGGCAGGAAACCGCGGCCGTGCTGGCGACTTTCAAGAGCGCGGTCGGGACAGCAAAAGCAGAAGGAAGTCGCGCAGGACCTGGAGATTGTCATCCGCGCCATTGAGTTGGAGTTCCGAGAGCTCGACTTCGCGCGAGCCCATAAGGTGGAGTTTCTGAATGCCAGCCAGGAAGTATTCCGAGGATTGCGCATTCTGCTCGACGAACAGACTCCGACGGAACGCCGGGCAGCGGCCGTTGTTCGCATTCGCAAATACGCGGGAATGGAGCCGGGTTACAAGCCGCTGGCCGAAATTCTGAAGCAGCGGGTGATGGAGCAGATGGCGAAGCCGGGTGTCGTTTATCCCGCGCGCACTGAGATTGAGACTGAACTGGCGCGTAACTCCAATTACATGGAAGGGATCGCCACGCTGCTTGAGAAGTACAAGTTGACGGGCTGGCAGGAACCGCTTAACCAACTCAAGTCGCAGCTTACGGAATACGACGCGTGGACGAAGGCCAACGTACTGTCCAAGGCGCGTGACGATTTCCGGCTTCCGCCTGAGGAATACGCCCTTAATCTTGAGGACTTCGGCATCGATATTCCGCCCGGGCAGCTGGCTGCAATGGCCCATCAGGCGTTCAGCGACATTCAAGCGGAGATGAAGCCGATCGCGGAGCAGATCGCGAAGCAGCGGCATCTGCCTTCAAGCGACTATCGTGATGTGATCCGAGAGCTGAAGAAACAGCAGCTGGTGGGCGATGCCATTCTGCCGTTTTACCAGGACCGGTTGAAGCAGATTGAAAAGATCATTGTGGACAAACAGCTGGTGAGTCTGCCGGACCGTCCCGCGCGAATACGGATTGCGACCGCAGCCGAGACTGCGCAACAGCCGGCGCCGCACATGGTGCCTCCGCCGTTTCTGCACAATACGGGGCAAAAGGGCGAGTTTGTTTTACCGTTGAATATTCCGGCGGGTCCCGGCCAGACCAGTGCCGAAAAGTATGACGACTTCACATTCGATGCCGCGGCGTGGACGCTTACCGCGCATGAGGCGCGGCCGGGGCATGAGTTGCAATTTGACTCGATGCTGGAACACGGCGTCTCACTGGCGCGGGTTGAGTTTGCTTTCAACAGCACGAATGTGGAGGGCTGGGGACTGTATTCCGAGTACATCATGCGGCCTTTCATGCCGCTTGAGGGGCAATTGATTTCGCTTGATTACCGGCTGATGCGGGCGGCACGGGCGTTTCTCGATCCGGAATTGCAGTCAGGAAAGATACAGCCGGCGGAGGCCTTTCGCGTTCTGGAGCAGGACGTAGTGCAGTCGCACGCATTTGCCCAGCAGGAAGTGGAGCGGTATACGTATCGCGCGCCGGGGCAGGCCAATAGTTATTTCTACGGATACACGCGGCTGATTTCATTACGGAAGGAAGTTGAGTCGAGGCTGGGAGCGAAGTTTAATCAGAAGAAGTTTCACGACTTTATTCTGGCGCAGGGATTGTTGCCGCCTGATCTGATGCGGAAGGCTGTGCTGGAGGATTTCGTGGCGAAGCAGTAGCGAAGACTTCAAAGGCCCCACCCTGTCTCTCCAAAAAACGGAGAGATGAGGATGGGGCACCCTCGTGGTTTCATTTCTTTTCGCTGATATTCTTTTTCCCGTTATGTCTACTCTTGTGGAGTGTGTTCCTAATTTTTCTGAAGGCCGCGACAAGGCCAAGGTGGATGCCATTGTCGAGGCCATGAAGATGGATGGCGTCTTTCTGCTCGACCGCGAGATGGACACTGACCACAACCGCTGCGTGATTACGCTGGTCGGCGAGCGGGAGCCGATACAGGAAGCGGCGATTCGGGGAGTGGGCAAGGCGGCGGAGTTGATCGATCTGACTCAGCATCAGGGAGCGCATCCGCGGATGGGAGCGGCGGATGTGGTGCCGTTTATCCCGATTGATGGGGTGACGATTGAAGATTGCGTCGCGATGGCGCGGCATGTGGGCGAGCAGATCTGGAAGCGATATCAGATTCCGGTTTATTTGTATGAGGCGGCGGCGACTTCTCCGGAGCGGCAGAACCTGGAGAACATCCGGCGGGGACAGTTTGAGGGCATTCGGGCGGAGATTGCGACCAATCCGGCGCGCAAGCCGGATTTTGGCGAATCGAGGGTGCATCCTACAGCGGGTGCGACCGTGGTGGGCGCGCGCAAGTTTCTGGTGGCCTACAACGTCTTTCTGAATACGACGGATGTCGATATCGCGAAGAAGATTGCCAAGGCGGTTCGGTTTTCGAATGGCGGGATGCGCTTCGTCAAGGGCGCGGGATTTCTGGTGCGCGGGCTGGCGCAGGTCTCGATGAACCTGACGGACTTTGAGCAGACTCCGGTCCATCGCGTGTTTGAAATGGTGAAGCGGGAAGCGGCGCGGTACGGAGTCATGCCGGTGAGCAGCGAGATTGTGGGATTGATTCCGAAGAAGGCACTGGAGTCGGCGGCGGAGTGGTTTCTGCAGGTGGAGAATTTCGATTCGTCGCTGATTCTGGAAAACCGGTTGGCGGCGGTGATGGGCGGCAAGATGGCGGTGGGAGGTTTGCGGGCCGGAGTCGAACCGTTTGTCGAGCAACTGGCCGCTCCGACGGCGACACCTGGGGGCGGCAGCGCGGCGGCGGCGAGTGGAGCGATGGCGGCGGGGCTGGCGACGATGGTGGCGTCGATGTCGCGGGGGAAGAAGGCTTATGTGCAGTACGAGCGCGAATTGAGTGAGGCCATTGCGCGGCTTTCGCAACTGCGCGAAGAGTTGAAGGCGGCGATCGATGCCGATGCGGAGTCGTACAACGCGGTGATGAAGGCTTACAAGCAGGCGAAGGAATCGGCGGGCGCGGATGGCATCATCGACGCGGCTTTGAAACAGGCGACCAGCGTTCCTCTGGGGGTGGCGGAGCGGGCGAGGGAAGTGGTGGGGATCGTGGAGAGGTTGGGGCCGATCACGAATCCGAATATGAAGTCGGATCTGACGACGGCGACGGCGCTGGCGCGGGCGGCGATCCAGGGAGCGCTGGCGAATGTGGAGATCAATCTGGAGTCGTTGAAGGATGCTGCATTTGTGGCGGAGACGCGAAAGAAGGCGGCCGCTCTGGCCGGGTGAGTGAGTCAGGTACGTCCCTTCGTTATCTCCCAAGTACCCTTTGGTTTAGCCTTTCTCCTTAGAAATGGGCATACAATGTGACAAGAAATCGCATCTAACCGCACATATTCTGTTTGAGGTCGTCCATGAAAGCATTGAAAAGCGTAGCTGGTTTTATCCTTCTGGTAAGCGCTCCGGTTTGGTCGATGCCGCTGGGCAGTTCGGCACGGGCGGTGATTCCTTCCGATATCCAGCAGATTATTTCGGTGGATTATCGCGCGCTGAAGAATTCGGATACGGCTATGGCGCTGAAACAGCAGGTGTTGCCACAAAGCCTGAAGGAATTTGAAAGCGGCGCTGCGGGGCGTGGGGATTGATCCTGACAAGGATGTCGAGCAGCTTACGTTTGCTTCGTATCGCAGTGGCAAGCAGGGTGTCCGCGTGGTCGGCGTGGCGCAGGGGCAATTTGCCATGGCTACCGTCCTTAAGAAGATGCGGCTGCAGAAAGTGAAGCCGGTCAAGGTTCGTAATTCGGATATTTATCCCATGCCGGCCGGCATGCAGATGACGTTTCTCGATGACAACACACTGCTGTTCGGCGATAGCGGCGCGCTGCGCGGAGCGCTCGATGCGCGCGACGGCTATTCCTACACTCTCGACAGCAACACCGCGATTGCGGACATGATTGGCTCGGTGGATTCCGGTACGGTGTGGAGCGTCCTCGATCAGCAGGGAACGCAGAACATGCTGCACTCGGCTTTGGGCGACGCGGCCGGGCTGGCGGACTATGACACGATCAAGAAGCGGATTCAGGGTTCGCGCTACACCATGAACTTTCAGAGTGGCGTGAATTTTGATCTGGATGTCGTGACCAGCGATTCCATGACTGCGACTACGTTGTCTTCGCTGCTCAAGGCGGGAATGCTTTACAAGAAGATGTCAGCTACGCCGGTCGAGAAAGTGGCGCTGGATGGCGTGACCGTCAATTCGGACAGCTCGAATCTGCAGATGCACTTTAAAGCGGACGACAAGCAGTTTCAGGGATTGATGCACTCGCCGTTGTTTGCGGCGGTGTCGAAGTAGGCAGGCGGGTAGCGGCTGTGCCGAGCTACAGATTCAGCGTTAATTTTGTACGTAGCATTTGCTTGGCCGCCATTCTCTGCTTTTTTGGGCCCGTCGAAAACATAAAGGCCGGGACCAGGCCTGAACCGTCGCCCTTCTTGGGTTGCTACGGACTTACGGTCGGGCGTTGGTGGCCCTGGTCATTGGGGGCGGACGCCCAATATGTAACGCCCCCTGCACGCATCGAATTGCTCGCCGAGCGTGGGACTGAGCGGTTCACACCTAACGGTTTCGCAATTCGCATATTGCCTTCTGCTAGAAAGTCTGCCTGGTGTTATTGGCAACCCAATTCGCATGGACAATTTGATGTTTTCTGTAACGACGGATTCACTGGAGTGACGGTGAAATTTACGGAATCCGACGGCGAACTGCGAGGTTGGGCACGCCCGCACTTTGATAGCGGCATGTTTATTCCATACATCGCCCGCGTATCGGCAAGACGAACAAGTTGCCAATAAGTGCTCGATCCTCGTTCTCTACTTGGCCTTTTGCGCTTTGGCCTTTTCGTCTCTTTTTGCTTTGGCCCAGCCTTCTTTGACGATCTGGCGGGCGCTGCCCAGGGCCAGGGAATCTGGCGGGACGTCTTCGGTGACTGTCGTCGCGGCGGCTACGTATGCGCCCTTTCCGATCCTAATAGGGGCGATGAGGATGCTGTCGCTGCCTACGAAGACTCCGTCTTCGATGATGGTTTTGTGTTTGCTTACGCCGTCGTAGTTGCAGGTGATGGTGCCGGCGCCTACGTTTACTTTCTCTCCGACTTCGGTGTCTCCCAGGTAGGTCAGGTGATTTGCTTTTGATCCCTTGCCCAGTCGAGTTTTCTTCAGTTCGGTGAAATTTCCTACGTGAGCTTCTTCGCAGACTTCGCATCCGGGGCGCAGATGGCTGTAAGGGCCGAGCGAGGCGCGGGCGCGGACGACGGAGTGTTCGAGGACGCATCCGGTCTGGATGAGGACGTTGTCTCCGATTTCGCAACTTATGATTACGCTGTAAGAACCGACGCGGGTGTCACTGCCGACTTTGGTTGTGCCGCGCAATTGCACGCTGGGTTCGATGACTGTGTCGGGGCCGACTTCGACGTCGTTGTCGATGACGCAGGTTTCGGGGAAGAGAATGGTGACTCCCTGGTCCATCAGCTGGCGGCATTTGGCCATGCGCATGTGCTGGTCGATCTCGGAGAGTTCGGCGCGGGTGTTGCCGCCGAGGACCTCGTAGGCGTTGCTGGCTTTTACTGCAACCACCGGCCTTCTGGCTTTGCCGAGAATCGCGGCCATGTCGGTGATGTAGAACTCGCCGTGATGGTTGTCGGTGTCCAGTTTGTCGATATTGCTGAATAGCGACTGGGCATCGAAGGCGTAGAAGCCGGCGTTGATCTCGCGGATCTTCTGCTGTGCTGACGTCAGATTCTTCTGCTCGACGATGGCTTTTACCGCGTCGCTGCCTGCGCTCTTGCGAACGATGCGTCCGTATCCGCCGGGATTTTCCAGATGGGCGGTGAGTAAGGTCATCGCGGCCTTTTTCGAGAGATGAAAGTCGCGCAGTTGCTCGATGGTCTGGGCGGTGATCAGTGGAGCATCGCCGGAGAGAACGATGACGATGTCGTAGCCGGCGAGGGCTTCACGGGCGACCATCAGGGCGTGTCCGGTGCCGCGTTGTTCTGCCTGGAGCACAAAATCGATTCCGGTGGAGGCGACGGCGGTTCGTACGTTGTCAGCTTCGTATCCGATGATGGCGAATACGTCGCTGGCCGGAACCACCTTGGTGGCGGCAGCGATCACGTGCGCCAGCAGCGGTTTGCCGCCGACTTCGTGCAGTACCTTCGGGTGTTTGGACTTGAGCCTGGTGCCCTTTGCCTGCGGCCATGATGGCGATGGCAATGCGGGGAGAACGTCGTGGGATGGTTGTTTGCTTTCGGCATTCGACTCCAATATACCGCGAGAGGTGTGGGAGAGGCAGGGTTACCGAGGTTACTGGAAGGTTGAGAATGAGCTCTCAGAGGGTGGCCCGTCCAGGCTTTGCTTGGGCGGGGATTTATCTGGAGGGCGAGATGGTTGACACAAAACGCAAGGTCCCTCCACTTCGAAAGATCATCCGCTTCGCGGATGATCTTTCTCCGGTCGGGATGACAGGTTTTACAGGAACATGAAAAACCCCGTCCAAGCGTAGCTTGTGACGGGCACCCTTTGGAGTTGTGGAGATCTTTACGGGGTGGCGGTGCGGCTTCCGCCGTGGGTGACCAGGTCCATGAGGTCGGTGGCGATGCGGTCGGTGAGGTGGCGGGCTACCATGTCTTTATCGTCGAGGTAGTCGCCCAGGACCGGGATGACACCCAGCTCTTCGATGGCTTCGAGGTCGGCAACGATCTGGTTGGCGCCTTCGAGAGCGTACTTGGCTTTCATGGGCGGAGGCGCGGCGGTGCGATTGATCAGCGCGAAATCGAAGATGCGTTTTACACCCGCGTGGCGGTTCAGGGCGCGAATGTGATCGGCGGCGGTCAGTCCGAGGCTTTCGTTGGCCTGCGTCATCAGGTTGCCGACATAGACCTTGACCGCGGCGGAGTTCACCATGGCCTGGGCAATGCCTGGCACCAGCACGTTAGGAATGAGGCTGGTGAAGAGCGAGCCCGGGCCGACCGTGATCAGATCGGCGCGGGCCATCGCCTCGAGGGTCTGGGGCAGGGGCTTGACGTCGGGCGGATCGAGAAACAGTTGCTGGATGCGGCCGCTGCTGGCCGTGATTTTGGTTTCGCCTCTGACCCTGGTTCCATCTTCCATCAGGGCTTCGAGTTCGACGTGCGAAGTGGTGGCGGGATAGATGTGTCCGCGAGTAAGCAGAATTTCCGAAGACAGGCGCACGGCTTCGCTGAAATCGCTGGTGACGGCAGTCAGTGCCGCGAGAAAAAGATTGCCGAAGCTGTGGCCTTCGAGTCCCGATCCTTTTACAAAACGATGCTGAAACAGCCGGGAGAGCAGGGCTTCGTCTTCGGAGAGGGCGACGATGCAGTTGCGAATGTCTCCGGGCGGGAGCATGTTGAGCTCTTTGCGGAGACGTCCACTGGAGCCGCCGTCGTCGCTGACCGTAACCACGGCGCACAATTCACGGATCTCCGCCTGGCGAGGCTTCTCCAGTCCGCCGAGGCGGGTGACGTAACGCTTGAGTCCCTTGAGTAAGGTGGAAAGGCCGGTGCCGCCGCCGATGGCGACGACGCGCAGCCTGCGGGTTGAGGGCGTACTTCCCCGCGACGAACGCTGGGAGTGTCCCTGAGAATCAGGCACAGCCACGGCTAGCCATTATCCTCTGGTACAGCGCTTTCCTGCGAGAATTCAGCTCCGGGGTCGGGATACAGCAATTCGGTAAAGCGCGGATCTTCCGCCAGGTTCTGGAAATCGGAGTCGTTTCGCGCCTGGAAGCGCAGCGACGCATTGATGCGGATGGCGTCGTCCAGGTGGCGCAGCGAGTCCTCAAGATGGCCGGTCAGGCAGTCGAGAGCAGCCAGACCGTAGGAGACATAGTCGGCCTTGGGAACTTGCTTGGAGAGCTTGTCCAGATGCTCGCGGGCGGTGACGTAGTCGCCGACGTTCATCAGGGAGACGGCAAAGTCGTAGTGCTCTTCCGGGCTCTTGAACTGATTGGCCGAGCGCTCCATGTTCTGATTGCAGGTATTGAGGTGGACGGAGATGCGGTCGGCCAAGTTCCTTGCTGGCGCCGGTAACGGCCTTTTGCAGCAGGCCTTTAGCTTTGTCGAACTTGCGCTCCTGCATGGCGCGCAGTCCGGCCTCGTAGTTTTGCACAGCCTGTGCAAAACGAGGGTCTTCGTTCATCGGTTTCTTGGCCGTCGGTTTCTGTGCCATGCGTAATACTCGTCCGGAGGTCTTCGTAAGTTCTCCTTTTTCATATGCCTGCGTGAAGAGGCGTTGGCATTGATCTTAGATGCTGAAGCGCTCTCAGGCGGCAATTTTGTGACTATTGGTCAAGGAGCCCTGAATATCACCTGTGGAAAAGCCTGAACCACCTCGAATCAGCAGGTTATACGCGCTTTCGCGTTCCCGTCAAATCCGTGGAGCGCGTCGGGAGGCACCCCGTGCGTGTGAGCAGCGAAACCCAGCGGTTTTTGATTGCCAACGCAGTTTCTTTCGCCCGTTGGGGCTCGCATCCTGTTTGCCAGCTGACCCCGGGCTTGCGCCCAGGGGCTTTATTCTTGCGCCGCTTTGCGCCTTCTAGAGCGCATCCGAGGAGCGCAATCCGGAGGGCTGATCGCCGGACGCGGCTTCTGCCGGAACCTCTCGGTTAGTTGATTGCAGCCGCAGCCTGCAGGTCTACCGTCTTCCATTCGCCTTTCATGATGCCCTGACGAATCTGTGCCGGAGTCTTGCCCTTCTTGGTCATGGAGTAAGAGTAGTACAGCTCTTTCAGGCAGACAGAGCACTGGGCGCCGTGAGTACCCTCGAAGCAACTGTGCAGACTATTGTGACCCATGCCGCGATCACAGTAGCAATAGCAGGGTTGCTGATGCAGCACGGCGGGAATCTTGGCGGCCAGTTCGTAGGCATGGCTTTGAAAAGGGTACTGCGCGTTCTCTCCCCATAGCTGTTCCTTGCCGAGAATTGGGGGCAGGGTCGCGCCCTTGGCGGGCGGACCTGCGTTGAATTTTGGTACTGCGCCGTCCTGTTGGGAACTGGCCCAGGGAGCCGATACGGCAAGAACTAGAATTCCTAGAAAGGCAAGACTTAACCCGCGTTTCATCATCATGAAGACGCCCTCAGTCTGATAATTGTAACTCGAATTGCGTGGCGACAGTATCGGCTTTGGTTCGTAGTGGTTCATGCACAAAAACTTGAACCACCAAGGACACGAATCACGAAGGTTCACGAAGGAAGGCCTCACGAGGAAGCGTTCGTTGTACTTCGTTTCGTTACTGCCTTCAGGTGGTGCGGGGTGACTAGTCGGTGGGGAGAAATTTGGGTTTGTCTGGGGGAACGTAATCCGGGGGTGTGCCCTTTTGAATAAAGGGAAAATCGTCGGGAGTGCGTACTTCCACGCGGCCGTCGGGTGTCAGTTTGTAGCTGCGGCCCAGCGGATCGCGCGGGGCGCCGCGCAGCAGACCTGCTGATTCCAGATCGGAGAAGCTGGCAGGGAAGCGTCCGGTCTGCTCTTTGTAGCGTCCGGCAAGAGCTTCCAGATTCGTCACATCCTCGTCGACCTGCAGGGCCCGTAAATGCGCGGCAGCATTGGCGCGGACGTTGGAATCTTTTGTGGTGGTATAGCTGGTACTCCACATCATCCGGGCCATCTGACGGTCCCCGGCGTGTTCCGCCATTCTTCCTGCCAGAACGGCCAGGAACGGGTGGGCGTTGGGAACTCTGGAGCCCCGAGCAAACGCGTCGGCGGCTCCCTTGTAGTCCTTCAACTCCATGTAGCGGATGAATCCCTCGTTGTAGTAGAGACGCCACTCTTCGGGATTGTTGCGAATGCCAAATTCTTCCAGTTCGACGGCGCGTTCGGGCATGCCGGCACCGCCAGGCGGCTTCGGAGCCAGGAAGTTGGCGCCGTATTCGTACGCGACCAGAAGATGAGGATCGAGAGTGGTGGTGATCTCGAGCAGCGGCGCCAGCAGATCGAAATGCCGCGCTCCTTCATGATGCTTGCTGCCGAAATACTGCACGGCGCGGGTCCAGTAAATGTCGGCCAGCAATCCGTCGTAGCCGAGACTCAAGCGCTTCAGCGCTCTGGGCGAAGAGATGTAGAGAACTTCTTCGAGCGTGGCGCCGGTCCGCACCTGGTCCACCGACGCAGTAACAGCACCGACGCCGCGAGGCTCATCGTCAACAGCAAACTGAACACGATGGTGACACGCTGCGATCCGGTCATTTCAGGTTCCGGTGTTCAAACACCAGCACCGCTCCGCAGATGGCCATGGTGGCGTAGATCAGGGCGTAGGCGCTGTTGTAGAGAATCAGTTGTCCCGGGACACGGGCTGGGCGTGGGCCACTGAACTGATGACGTTCAGGGCGGAGAAATTGGGCACGAGATAGGCCGCGCCGGTGGCCAGCCAGCGGGTAATGCCCTGGCTGATGCCGGCGAATCCGCGCAGGTCTTCGGCAAAGCTGCCAATCACGAACAGACGAAAACGCGAACACCGCCGACAGCAGCGGCGACGAGAACGACGAAAAGAACAGAGTCAGCGCGGTGATGATCAGAAACTGCAGAATGATGAAATACAGCGCCACCAGCACCCAGCCATCCCGCTTCTGGAAGTGGTGCGAAACGTAGAGCAGGGCGGCGAAGACTCCGATCGCCATGAAGAACGTGTTCACCACCAGCGTGCCCGCCAGCCCGAAAAATTTGCCGACAATAAATTCCCAGCGCCGCACCGGCCGCGAGAGCACGGTGTAGAGCGTCCGTTTCTCGATTTCTTTCGAGACCAGCCCGATGCCGATGAAGATGGCAATGACCATGCCGAACAGCGAGACTGCCGTCAGCCCCAGGTTGATCACCACCAGGCGTTCGATATCGATGGAGATCTGTCCCACCAGAATGGACGCTCCCGACATCAGCACGGCGAACACGATCAGGTTGTAGAGCACGCGATCGCGTACCGCTTCGCGGAAGGTGTTGGACGCGATGTGGACGATGCGAGCGCTCATACTTTGCCCCTGCCTTGCTCCGACGGTGGCTTCCGCCGGCCGCAACTTCTGCATGAAGTAATCTTCCAGCGAAGTCCGGACCGGAGTGACCGAGATCAGGCGCAACCGTTCCCGGCGCAGCGCCTCGAGGGCAGTGTCCTGGTTGGCTTCGGAGAGGACGGCGCGCACCGTGTCCCCGGTGACGTGGCATTCCGCACCCAGAGCCCGCAGCGATGCCGGCACCGTCGTCCCTTGCCAGACCACTTCGACCTTGCCGTGAACGCTGGAGGTCAGGTCGGCCACGACGCCCACGCCGCGCAGTTCGCCCTGATGGATAATGCCGACGCGATCGCACAGGGCTTCCGCGTCCGACAGAATATGGGTGGAGAAGAAAACGGTCTTGCCTTCGTGCTTGAGCTGCTCCATGAGATCGCGAACTTCACGGCGGCCCATGGGATCAAGGCCCGACATCGGTTCGTCGAGGAAAACGACTTTGGGGTCGTGCAGAATGGCCTGCGCGATTCCCACCCGCTGCAGCATGCCTTTGGAGAACTTGCGCAACTGCGTTCCACCGACATCGGGCAGCCCGACGCGTTGCAGAACCTCATTCACTTTGCGCGATCGGTGTTTCGGATCCACGCCCGAAAGCTGTCCGTAGTACTCGAGCAATTCGCGGGCGGTGAGGTAGTCGTAAAAATACGGCTGCTCGGGCAGAAATCCGATCTGCGCCTTCATGCGGGGATCGTCAATTTCCATGCCCAGGATGCGGGCGGAGCCGCCGGTGGGGAATATCAGGCCCATGAGCAGCTTGAGGGTGGTGGTCTTGCCGGCGCCGTTGGCTCCGAGGAAGCCGAAAACCTCGCCTTCCTCGACCGCCAGGTTCAGCGGCCGCAAGGCATACTTCGGCTTCTTGCGCCAGAAGCCCACGGTGTAGGTTTTTTCCAAGCCGAGAATTTCGATGGCGGCCATGGCAGGATCAACTTGAGTACAAACAAAAGGTGTATTTGAGTTCTCGAAAAATTATATGGCAATCGCGGGACAGCGGGAATATCGGAGCAGGCTACGCGTCATTACCAAAGTAAAAGGGCCAGGACTCGCGTCCTGGCCCCCTATGGCGTAGTACCCTCCCCCAGGTACTGGCCAAACTTTTTAATTACTGTGCCGTGGCATAGGCCTGGCAGGTGGCTACGTCTGGCGCGGGCGCTCCGCCCGAGACGCCAGGATTGCTGCGCAAGACTCCGTCGTGACGATGCAGAAGTTGCGAACGCCCGTCTGATTGAAGGCCGACCGGCGCGGAACTGCCGACAAAGGCGTCGTTGGTGCCGCCGCTGCCAGAGGAATCCTGGCTGAGACGAATGAGTATCCACTCTTGGTCGCCACTCGAAAGAACGTTGTCGATGATGCAGGCCGTCGCCGAACTGGGAGAGCATCCCGTGGGCCGGACCGCCCAGGTTGGCCAGCGCAGCCGCGTAACCGATCGTGGGATACGCCGCGTTGTATGCGATCTGGGCCGTGGCGATGCTACGAACCGAGGACGCTGCCGACGATTCGTTGGCAGCGATGCGCGCCCGTAACAGGTTCGGAATCGCAATCGCCGCGATGATCAGAATGATCGCCACCACGATCAGCAACTCGATCAAGGAGAACCCTGACCGGGTCGTGATCCCTCTCCGAATTTGCTTTTCGCCCCTCATTTACGCTTAATGACAGGCACTTTTCTGGCCACAATGTAGACGGGAGCGCCAGATTATCTTAAGCGTCCTAAATTCAATGATTTAGAGTCTGGGTGCGGATGAGATGCGCGGTGGGTCGGTGCGATTTTGACACTATTTGTCGCAGGCTGCGACAGGATTTGGCGTTGTGGGGCTGATCGTGGGATTGGGTTTGAGGAAAGATGGCGGGACAAAAAAAGAGCACCGGATGTTGCCATCCGGTGCTCGCCAGAGAGTTCGCTGGGTCGATGTTCGCTTACTGCAGTACTGGATACGCAGCGCCGGTGCAGACCGTTGCACCGCCAGTGACCGGGGTTGCACCGGAAGCGCCGACGTTGAAGTGGATCACTCCATCTTCAGACGAGCAGAAGTTGCGCACACCGGTCTGGTTGAACGAAGCCGGGGCCGCACCCACGCCGTAGGTCAGAACCAGAGTACCGCCCGTGCCGACCACGCCGATCTCCACGGAAGTAGTAGCCGCTCTTCGCGGTGCCGGCAGTGATGGCGTTGGACAACACGCTGTCGACCAGGCAAGCGTTGGTCGAAGTCGGTCCGCTCGCAGGGCAGGTCGCACCCGCGGCGCCCGGCCCAAGCTGGCCCAGGTTGGCGGAGTAGCCCACGGTCGGATACGCCGACTGATAGGAAACTTCGGCAGTGTTGATGGTACGAATCGCGCTGACCGCAGACGATTCGTTGGCTGCGATACGTGCACGCAGCAGGTTAGGAATGGCGATCGCAGCGATGATCAGAATGATCGCGACCACGATCAGCAACTCAATCAGTGAAAAGCCCTTCTGTTTCCGCATCTCGTTTCCCTCTCCTCCGTCCGACAGTTAGCGGTCTCGACGGACCGTAGTTGCCATAGATGAATGCATTTCGGAGAACCACTTGGCGGGGGTCGGCAAGTAGTTTACCCATCAACGAGAACCGCGGATCAACTGGGATGGTGGCAGGCTGTTGCGGAAGGTCAATCTTGACACTATTTGTCGCAAAGAGCGACACGATTTGGCAGCGAACTGGAAGTCGATAACCGGCCAAAAGAAAAGAGCACCGGATGTTGCCATCCGGTGCTCGCCTGGTAGTCTCGCTGGGTCGTTGTCTCGCTTACTGCAGTACTGGATACGCAGTGCCGGTGCAGACCGCTGCACCGCCAGTGACCGGGGTTGCACCGGAAGCGCCGACGTTGAAGTGGATCACTCCATCTTCAGACGAGCAGAAGTTGCGTACACCGGTCTGGTTGAACGAAGCCGGGGCAGCGCCCACGCCGTAGGTCAGAACCAGAGTACCGCCCGTGCCGACCACGCCGGTCTCCAGCCGAAGTAGTAACCGCTCTTTGCAGTGCCGGCCGTGATGGCGTTGGCCAACACGCTGTCGATCAGGCAAGCGTTGGTCGAAGTCGGTCCAGCCGCGGGGCAAGTCGCACCCGCAGCGCCCGGCCCAAGCTGCCCAGGTTGGTGGAGTAACCCACGGTCGGAAATGCCGACTGGTAGGAAACTTCAGCAGTGTTGATGGTACGAATCGCGCTAACCGCAGACGACTCGTTGGCTGCGATACGTGCACGCAGCAGGTTTGGAATGGCGATCGCAGCGATGATCAGAATGATCGCGACCACGATCAGCAACTCGATAAGTGAAAAGCCCTTCTGTTTCCGCATCTCGTTTTTCCCCTATTCTCCGTTTTAAGTGGGGGTCTCTGTTGACCCAGTTGCAGAGTTGGGTGCATTTTGGCGGCCAATGCCGCGAACCGCCTCTAAGTGGTGTGCCTTATGGGTAAACCTAAAGCCGGTCAATGAGCTAAAGCGCCTTCCGCCGTAGACTCGAGCTGCAATGATGCCAGAATTTGTCGCCCGGCATGACAACTTCTGTCAGTTTGCCACAGGCATAAAGACCGCACAACTGAATCTGGAGTCGTTCAGACCAGTCTAGATTCGAGACAAGAGCAAAACCAGGGCGATCATCCGTCTCACGATGAGGTTCCCATGCTCAATGTGGGACGTCGCCTCTAGTCCGTCCCACACCGATCGGCGTTTTACGACCCTGCCTCAAGCCGATGAGCGAAGGCGTAAATCCCACGGTTTACTTCGTCGCCAGCGTGGCCTTTGTGGTTCACGTTTTACCGAGCTGCCCATGAATTCCTGGCCACGATGTTCGAGATAGACGGCGCTCGCCTGATGGTATTATTCCAGCGCTGTTTTGAGGAGGAACCTATGAAAACGATCGTGCTTGTTTTCCTGTGTGCCACGATTCTTGTAGCGGCCCTTGTCGCGGCCCCCGCAGAGCCACAAAATGCATTCAGTCCCGACCAGATCAAGTTCGGTCCGGCGCCGCCGGTACTGCGGGCTGGAGCTCAGCTGGCGGTATTGGAAGGCGATCCGATGGGATCATCGGGAGACTACACCGTTCGTCTGAAGATGCCGGATGGTTATCGCATTTCGCCCCACTGGCATCCCAAACGCGAGAATGTAACCGTCATTACCGGAAGCTTGAAGGTCGGTATGGGAGACAGCTTCGATTCCTCGAACATGAATTCGTTTCCTGCTGGAAGTTTTGCGTACCTCGATCCCAGCATGCATCACTATGCCATGGCCGTCGGAGAGACCGTCGTGCAGATTCACGGCGTGGCCCCGTTTCAAATCAACTACGTCAATCCGGGCGATGATCCCAGCATGAAGAAATAGGGAGTTCGGACTGTCGGACCTCGGACCTCGGACTCCGGCACACCTCGGATTTCCGACGTTGGCTCTTGACTCTTAGTTCTTTTGCTGACGCCCGAGGTCCGAAGTCCGATGGCTGGAGTCTGAGGTCCGAGGTCCGACGCCTGACGTAGAATAGCTGGCTCTGGCATCCGCTATGAGCAAGCTGCCCCCGCTGCAAATCGATTCCGACATCTCCCGCGCCTGGTCTATCCCGGCGCCGTTCTACACGGAAAGCGATATTCAGGAGCAGGAGAAACAGCGAATCTTTGCCCGCACATGGCAGGTGGTGGGCCATCGTGATCAACTGGCCCGACCTGGAGATTACTTCACCACCGAATTGCTTGGCGAACCGTTGTTGCTGGTGCGCGGCGCTCAAGGCGAGTTGCGCGGGTTCTACAATGTCTGCCGCCATCGCGCCGGTCCTCCGGCGGAAGGATGCGGATCGCGCAAGCTGTTTCGCTGCGGCTATCACGGATGGACCTACGGGCTCGACGGGTCGCTGATCAGCGCGCCGGAATTCGAGGGCCAGCCCGGCTTCGATGCCAAAGACTTTACGCTGGCTCCGGTGCGGGCCGAAGAGTGGTCCAATCTGATCTTCGTCAACCTCGATCCTGAGGCCGAACCATTGCTGAAATCTCTGGGAAACCTTCCGAAACAGGCGGAGCGTTTTGGCTTTACCGGAATGAAGTTGTTCGAACGGCGCACCTACGACATGAAGTGCAACTGGAAGACTTACGTGGATAACTATCTCGAAGGCTACCACTTGCCCAGCGTGCATCCCGGATTGAACCGCGAGCTGGATTACAGCGCATACACGATCGAGCCTTATGCCGCGCCATGTTCGGCAGTTCAGTCCGATTCGCGGCGCGCAGCCCGGGCGATGCAACTCCACGGCGGTACCAGGAAGCCGCCGAAGACCTGACGACAGATTATTTCTGGATCTTTCCAAACTGGATGCTCAACTGTTATCCGGACAATATTTCGCTCAACATTGTGCTGCCAGTCTCAGCTGACCGGTCGCGGGCGATTTTCGAGTGGTATTTGCCGGAGAAGGATTTGGGCAGTACGGCAGCCAGGGCATCGGTGGAGTTCAGCGATCAGGTTCAGGTTGAAGATGTAGGGATCTGCGAGACAGTGCAAAGAAATCTGCACTCGCGAAGCTACCAGCGTGGGCGTTACAGCATCAAGCAGGAAGTGGGTGTACACGCGTTTCATCGCATGTATGCGGAAGTCATGAATTCGTAGCGCGGGCGTCTGGCCGGCGAAGGCGAGACGCCTTCGCGACAGCCGGCGGGACGCCGGCGCTACTAAAAACCGGCACTACTAAGAATCAGAGGAGATTTTTATGAGCAGTTTGAATTTGCTGCAATCATTGCATGAGAGCCTTTCGACGCGTGCGCAGGTCAAGAGCGTGTTCGGAGAGCCCATTATCGCGGGCGACAAAACGATTATTCCTGTGGCCAAGATTGGCTACGGCTTCGGGGGAGGGACGGGCAGCGGCGGACTGGAAATCAAGACTGCACGCGGCGAAGGCGGTGGTGGTGGCGGCGGAGTCGGCGCGATACCAGTGGGCGTGTTCGAGGTCGGCCCGCAGGGCACGCGCTTTGTTGCCGTAAGCGACAGGAAAAAGCTGTTGGGCACGTTGTTGCTGGGCGCTGCCCTGGGTTTGATCTTTGCGCGGCGGAAAAGAAGGTAAGCTCGTGTGAGGCGGACACCGCGCATTGCGGGATTCGCCTCGCCGCCGTCAAACACAAGGTCCCTCGACTGCGCTGACGATTCGCAAGCGAATCGTCGGCTTCGCTCGGGATGACAAGGTTTTATAGGGTGCCTGCGTTTCAGGCTGCTGGCGCTTCACCGATTTTTGCCAGCAGGCAAGTGATGTCATCATGCTGCGGCGTTGCACCCACGAACGTATCGACGTCGCCAATTACACGACGCAGCATTTCAGCCGGAGCTATGGCTGCGCCCGCATTTAACACGTTCAACAGCCGCTGTTCGCCGTACTCTTCGTTGCTTTGGTTCATGGCTTCCACCACGCCATCTGTGTAGATCGCCAGCCAGTCGCCGGACTCTAATACCAGGCTGGCCGATTCATAATTGGCGCCGGCAAGAATCCCCAGAGGCACTCCGCCAACTGTCAACCGTTCCACCGCACCAGTATTCCGCCGAAGAATGGGAGTGTTGTGGCCGGCGTTTATGTAAGTCAGATTACGGGTGACCGGATCAAACTCGGCCAGGAATGCTGTCGTGAACCGAAGTCCGCCCTGGCTGTTGGTGCAGGCGTATTCGTTCATGCCTGTGACCAGTTCGGACAGGGAACAGTGAATCGCGGAAAGAGTTTTGAGGCTGGCCTGAAACGTCGCCATCAGCAAAGCCGCCGGAATGCTCTTGCCGGCGACATCAGCCACGGCCAGAAGAAACCGGCTTTCGCCAGGAACCGCGGAGGGGCGGGCAAAGACGTCGTAGTAGTCTCCGGCCACGGTGTTTGCCGGGCGGGTGGCGAAGGCGATTGCCATTCCGGGAATTGAAGGTGGCGTTGAGGGCAGAAGCCAGCTCTGTATATCACGCGCAATTTCGAGGTCGCGCTTCATGACCACCCGGTCGGATACCTCGAGCATCAGCAGCACGAACAAAACGATTCCGGCATAGAAATGAAGGTTGAATTCGACGACCTCAACATTCCCGGCTTTTCCCTGGTGGCTGAATCCTCCGCTGGGAAAAATCAGAAACACAATTCCCATCAGGAGCAAGACGCGCCGGGCTGGAGATCAGTTTTTCCAGGATGGCCCACAGATATTCCAGCGCGATATGGAAAAAGCCGCGCGGCTGAGTTTCCTGCCGCGCTCGTGCTCCGTAATCGCGTTGATAGAGGCGATAGCTGGCGCGGGCATCGGTGTGAAACTGCGTCCATAGCTGATTGAGTTCAAGGCCGTCAGTCACGCGTTGCCAGAATTGATTGAGTTGGGCTGAGAGACGAGGCCGTGGCTGCGCGGCCGCCGACGGTGGTGGAGGCGAGGTCATGGTGGAGCAGGGATTATAGATTAGCGAGCGTTCGTGGCGCTGCCGGGAAACGCAAGGTCCCTCGACTGCGGACGATTCGCAAGCGAATCGTCGCTCGCTCGGGATGACAGGTCAGAAAAGGTTTAGCTGCGATTGCGTCTGCGCCGGGACCGAATGCTGGCGCCGCTCGGAAGGGCGCATGCCGTGCTTCTCCCGCAGGCGGGTCATCAGTTGCGAAATTCGCTTGCCGTAAGTCTGCGGCAGGAATGCGCGATCTTTGTAGCGCTTCTGGTAATCCGCCGCCAATTGCGGAAATTCTTTTTCCAGAAATGGCAGGAAGACAGCCGCCGAGCATGGTTTCAGAAAGAGGGGATTGGCGAAAATATGTTTTCCGCCGGCCTCTACGGTGGCGCGTACCAACGCTTCCAGGTTGCGCATCGAGTCGGTGATGCCGGGGATCACGGGTGAACAGCTCACCCCGGTGCGGATCCCTGCTTCATTCAACTGGCGAACCGTGTCCATCCGCAGATCGGGACGCGGCGCCCGGGGTTCGAGGATTCGCGCCAGCTTTACGTTCAAGGTCGTGATCGTCACATTCGCCGTCAGCCGGTTCTTTCGTCGCGATCTGCTTGAGCAGGTCGAGATCGCGGAGAATCAGGTTTCCCTTGGTGATGATGCCCAGGTTCAGCCCTTCATGCCGGGCCAGTTCTTCAAGGATTCCGCGGGTGATTTCGAAGCGGCGCTCCGCCGGCTGATAAGGGTCGGTGGCGGTTCCGATCGCGATCTGCTCTCCCGGCTTTACCCGGCGCAACTCTTGCCGCAGCAGGTCAGCGGCATGCTGCTTGACGAAGATCTTTTGCTCGAAGTCCACGCCATCGCGCATTTCCATAAATTCATGGGTGTAGCGGGCATAGCAATACTTGCAGGCAAACTCGCAGCCACGATAAGGATTGATCGTCCATTCGAAGGGCATGCGCACGCCGGTGCAACGGTTCAGCAGGGAGCGTACCGGCAGAGTGAAGTATTCGACGTCGTGTCCCTGGCGGAGCGATTCGCCCTCGGCTGCAAGGCGGGCGATTCCGACCAGTTTTGATTCGGGGAGCGGCAGGAGGGGAAGAGAAGCCATATATTCGCCTTTTGTTCGCCTATTATGACGAAGGCAAAGGCCGAGGTCAAGGGGTAAAAATGGCGGTAAAGAAAAACCCAGTGCACATATGGACTCGAATACTCTTCAAAACATAAATCCCCGCCCAAGCAAAGCCTGGACGGGGCACGATCGAGAGTAGCGGCTCTAAGTGCTTCTACTTCCTGGCAGGCGACTCCGGTTGCTCGCCCGGGGGCGGCGGGATGGTGATGTCGATCGTAGTCACTGGACCCAGGGTTGACAGCGCTTTGTCGAACTCTGCCGGATTGCCCACTACCAGCGTGGCCAGCTTATCTTTGTGCAGATATTTGGCGGCAACGCGGGCTACGTCAGCGGGCGTTACTTTCTCTACGCCGGCGCGGAACTTTTCCAGGTAGTCCTGAGAATATCCGTAGAACTCGTAAGTCATACGCTCGCGCAGGATTTTGTCCGGAGAATCCAGGTTGAAGATGAAAGAGTTCAGGATGGAATCCTTGGCACTCTTGATTTCGGCTTCTGTGATGGGATGCTTGGCGACATCGTCGATCTGCTCATCGAGAGCCTGAATCGATTCGAGTGTGGTGGCGCTTTTCGTTCCCATTGACAGACGCACCATGCCGAAATGATCGAAGCCGCTTCCGACCCCGCCGCCGACCGCGTACGCCAAACCTTTCTGAGTACGGATGGTGCGGAAGAGACGCGAAGCGAAGCCGCCGCCGAACGCTTCGTTGAAGACGCGGACGGCATAGTAGTCCGGATTATCGCGCGTGATGCCGAGGCCAACCATGTTGATCGTGCTCTGGTTGACGTCGTCTTTCTGGACCAGGTAGTAGCCTGGCTTGGCCGGCTGAAATTCAATCTTCTCTTCTTTTAACGCCGTTCCCTTGGGCCATCGCGCCATACATCTGGCGCAGTTTGGCTTCGACGGTTGCCGCGTCGAAGTCGCCGACAATCCCGAGAATGATGTTGCTGGGATTTACGTGAGCATGGTGCCAGTCGAGCAGATCCTGCCGAGTGACGGCGGCAACGGTTTTGTACTCGGCGACTCTCGCATACGGATTCTGCGCGCCATAAGCGAGCTTCTCCGACTCGCGCCCTGCGATGCCATCGACATCATCATTGCGGCGTGAGATTGCGTCGAAATATTCCTTTTGCGCCAGATCGAGCTTGTCTGCGCGGAACTCCGGGCCACGCAGCAGGTCGTCGAACACTTTGAAGACGTCGTCGAAATCGGCTTTCAGGCAGGACCAGGAAATGGTCGTGGAATCGGCATTGCCGCCGGTCTCGACTTTGGCCGCGCGGATTTCCAGAAAATCGTCGAGTTGGTCGCCGGTCTGAGCCTTGGTGCCTCCGGTGCGCCAGACTTCGCTGTAGAGATCGACCAGTCCGGTCTTGGCTGCGGGTTCGGAGCGCGAGCCGCCACGAATCCGGGCCATGCCATCGATGAGGGGAAGTTCGTGGTCCTCCTGCAGAAAGACGACCATGCCGTTGGGCAGAACGATGCGTTTCGGCACCTGAGGATGAAATGCAGGCAGCGGCGGAACGTTGATCTGCTGCCAGTCAGTGGCTTGCGCAACCGCCGAAGTGGGCTGCAGCGCGAACGCGATAGCGAGTACGAGGAGGGAGATATGTTTCAATTTCATTGCCCACCTCCGCTTTGACCGGGCGCTGGTGGCCCGCCGGGCGGGGGCGCGGCAGTTTCTATGATCCCTACGGTTCGGTTCGCGGGAACAAATGTCTGATTGGCGACGCGGCGGATATCTGCTTTGCTCACTTTGTCCAGATTCTCCACCTGGTGGAAGAGTTCGCGCCAGTCGCCGTAGCGGGATTGATACAAGGCCAGCTCGGAGGCCAGGCCTTCGTTGTCGTCCAGTCCGCGCAGCAGGTTGGCTTTGGCGCGGGTCCGAATCATTTTCAATTCTTCATCGCTGATGTCTTCGTTCTTCAGGCGATCGATTTCGACGTGAATCGCTTCCGCCACTTCTTCATTCTTGTGACCGGGCAGCGGGAAGGCATAAAACGCGAACAGGTGCGGATACTTGCTGCCGGGCAAACCCGGTGAAGCCGGCTGAGTAGGCTGCAATCTTTTTATCCCGCACCAGGGCACGGTAGAGACGCGAAGTGCGCCCGTTCGACATCAGGTCGGCGATGGCGTCGTAGACGTTGTCGTCTTTGTCGCGATAGTCGGGCCGGTGATAGCCCTCGAGGTACAGCGGCTGCGAACGGTCATGCAGCACGACGCGGCGCTCGGAGTTCTGCGGCGGCTCGGTGGTGGTTCGTGGGTCAGGCTGCGGACGTGGAGGAATGCGCCCAAAATATTTTTCGATGACGGGCAATGCCTGTGAAGCCTTTACGTCGCCCACGACGGCCACCACCATGTTCGACGGAGTGTAATAAACATCGAAAAAGTGCTGCGCATCGGTCGCGGAGAATGTGTTCAAGTCGGACATCCATCCAATGCCCGGGCGATGATACTGATGCGCCTGGAATGCCGCCGTGGTGAACTGCTCCAGCAGGCGTCCGATGGGATTGCTGTCGGTGCGCATGCGGCGCTCTTCGATCACCACGTTGCGCTCTTTGTAAAACTCGCGCATCACCGGATGTATAAAGCGTTCCGACTCGAGGTAGGCCCAAAGCTCCAGCCGGTTTTCGGGAAACGAATAGTGATATTCGGTCTGGTCTTCGCCGGTGGAAGCGTTCATGCCTTCGGCGCCGTTGCTTTCGAGAATTTGCGGGAACTCGTTCGGCTTCACGTATTTTTGCGCGTCGGCGATGTCGTCCTGCCAGGCTTTTTGCAGATCTTTCAGCTTCTGCTCGTCGCGGCCGATGCGTTTGTCGCGCTCTTCGATGTAGGCGGCGTAGGCGGTCTCGACTTTTGCCAGGGCGACTTTTTCAGCGGCGTAATCGGTGGTGCCGATCTTGTCTGTGCCTTTGAACGCCATGTGCTCGAACATGTGGGCGAGGCCGGTCTGTCCCATGGGGTCCTGCACCGAGCCGGCGTCCACGTGGGTGTTGAAAGAAAAGACTGGGGCCTCGGGACGCTCGCAGATCACCACGGTCAGACCGTTGTCCAACTTCTTGACCGTGATTCGCTTTTCGAAGGCTGCCAGGTCCTGCGCGGCGGCGATGGCGGAAAGCACTAAAACCAGTGCAACAGACTTGAGGGCACGGTATTTCATCGAACCTCCACTGCGGTTGGACGGAAATGACAGAACATGAGGAAGAACTTGAAGTTACGTGGCGGGAAGGGAAGTTGTCAAACTTCACAGCTGTTGATTGTAGTGTGGTCAGTGTGGTCGCGGGCGAGCGCCCGCGACCACACAATCAATGACCTAAGCTTCAAATACCCACTTCCCCCCGACCATCGTCCGCTGAATCGGAATGTTGATCAACTCCAGCGGGTCGACTTTGAAGGGATCGCGTCCCAGCACGACCAGGTCTGCGAGTTTGCCGGGCTCGATCGATCCTTTCTGATTCTCTTCGTACGACGCGTACGCTCCGTTGATGGTTCCGACCCGGATGGCTTCTTCCACCGTGATTTTCTGCTGCGGTCCCCACACGTTGCCTTTGCTGTCGGTGCGCGTAACTTCGGAGCGCAGCGCCATCATGGGCTCGAACGGGCCCGGCGGATAGTCCGACGCCTGCGTCGGCCGGATGCCGGCATCGATGAAGCTGCGCAGGGCAAACATGTGATTCAGGCGCTCGGCGCCATACTCTTTCATCTTTTCGCCGTGATAGTAGGCGTACGTCGAAAAGGGAAGCGGTATCGCGCCCAGGGCCTTGATCCGCTGCACCAGCGAGTCGTTTATCACGGTGCAATGTTCCAGGCGAAAGCGCGGATCGCGCCGCGGCAACTCGCGCTGCAGACGTTCGTAAACTTTCAGAGTCGTGTCGATGGCGACGTCGCCGTTGGCGTGCGTGCCGAGTTGCCATCCGGCTTCGTGGGCTTTGCGCGCGACCGGGTAAAGCTGTTCTTCGTCCGCGACCATGATGCCGAAATCATTGGGACGTCCGGTGTAAGGTTGCGAAAGCCGCGCTGTGCGCTCGGAAATCGATCCATCGCAGAACATTTTCATGGCGCCGACTCGCACCCATTCATCTCCCATTCCGGTGCGGATGCCGGCGGCCAGCATCTGGTCGATGAAGTGATATTCGATCAGACAGTAGACGCGCAGAGACAAATCGCCGGCGGCGCGTGCATCCTGGTAGGCGCGAAGATCGTCGGGCGTGCCCATGGCGTCGCCGACCGAGGTCACTCCCGTGCGCGTCATCATCTGCGAGATCAGCTTTACGCCTTCCTGTCGATCAGCGCGAGTGAATTTAGAAGGAATCAATCCCTGCATGCTGCCTTTGGCGTTCTCGCGGATGTGTCCGGTGAAATGGCCGCTGGCGGGGTCGCGATCGTATTGGCCGCCCGGAGGATCTGGAGTATGGTCATCCACCTTCGCCACTTTGAAGGCGAGTGAGTTTACCCAGGCAGTGTGGCCGCCACGGTGTTCGACCAGCACGGGATGATCGGGCACCGCGCCGTCAAGATCTGCGATCGTGAGCGGACGATTATCCGACGTCTTGGTGTCGTCGTATTTGAAACCCAGCACCCACTCGCCGGGTGGGGTTTGAGCGGCGCGTTTACGCAGCGCGGCGAGGATGTCGGCAATCGATCGCAAATCGCAGTCCACCATGCGCAGGTGATCGAGACCCGACATGGCCGGATGGGTATGCGCATCGATGAAGCCTGGTAGTACCGTATTGCCGCCAAGATCGATCTTTTTTGCCCCACCAGCCGCTAGACCAAGGACTTCGTCATTCGATCCCACGGCGAGAAATCGTCCGCCGGAGATCGCGATGGCCTGGGCTCGAGGCTGGCGAGCGTCTACAGTCCAGATGTTGCCGTTAAAAAGAATGAGATCGGGTTCGGTGCGGAGGAGCGGAAGAAACGCCATCGCGCTCAGCGATCCGAGCCTTTGTATAAACTCACGGCGTGAACTGGACATAGGTTGCTCTCCGTCGATAGGAAATCCGGCATCAAAGTCGGGGTGCTGAAGCCGGCGAGCGACACTATACTAAACGACGGTCATATCTAAACGACGGGCCCCGAGTGAGATGGAAAGCGTAAAGGGAATCGAAACCAAGCGAGGCAGCGTGAGCACTGCACCAGTCGTTGAAATTGAGGGCAGGCAACTGAAGCTGTCCAATCTGGACAAAGTCCTGTATCCCGCGACCGGCTTCACCAAGGGACAGATCATCGACTACTACGCGCACATCGCGCCGGTGCTCGTCCCGCATCTTGCAGGACGGCCTTTGACGTTGAAGCGATATCCCAACGGCGTGGACACCCAATACTTCTTCGAAAAAAATGCCACCGCGCATCGGCCTGAATGGGTAAAGACCGCACCCATCTGGAGCGAAGGCAACAGCCGCACCGTGAACTACATTCTGGCCGACGATCTGTCGACGGTCGTCTGGATGGCGAATCTGGCCGCGATCGAGTTGCATCCTTCGCTCTCGTTGGCGAAAAACATTGAGTGTCCCACCATGATGGTGTTCGATCTCGATCCCGGACCGCCGGCGAATATCGTGCAGTGCGCGCAGGTTGGGATGTGGCTGCGCGAAATCTTCGATCACTTTGGCCTGCAAAGTTTTCCCAAGACTTCGGGTTCGAAAGGCCTGCAGATTTATGTCCCGCTGAACACGCCGACCAGTTACGACGTCACCAAAACCTTTGCCCACGCGCTCGCCCGTCTGTTGGAGGATCAGCATCGCGATCTGGTCGTTTCCGACATGAAGAAAGAATTACGCAAAGGCAAAGTCCTGGTGGACTGGAGCCAGAACGATCAGCACAAGACGACGATTGCGGTGTATTCGCTGCGGGCCAGAGAGCATCCCACGGTGTCGACGCCGGTGAAGTGGGAAGAAGTCGAGCACATGCTCAAGAAGAAAGACGCGTCTCTGCTGGTGTTCGAAGCCGGGGAGGTCCTCAAACGTGTCGAAAAGATGGGAGACTTGTTCGAGGCGGCGCTGACGCTGAAACAAAAACTGCCAAAGTCGGCGGAGGATGTAGGCGCGAGCGCTGCCGCTGGTGCGGCGAGTGGAACTCGCAGAGCATCGAAGTCTGAGACCAGATTGGAAATAGCGGCGCAGGCAGATAACACCAGGAAACCGGCAAGACGGAAAACCAAGAAACCGTCGTCGCGTTGATTCTTGTGGTGCCTGGGTTTCTCTGGTTGTCTGGCGGGCATTCTGCCCGCCATCGGGCCGGCGGGACGCCGGCGCTACTCAGGAGTGGCCGAAAGATATAATCTGCACCGATCCCTTTCACGGGTTCACCAAAGCACAAGGTAATTTCTATGGCGCAACTCTACGTCGGCACTTCGGGATGGGCTTATCCTAGTTGGAAGCCGGATTTCTATCCCGCCAAGCTTCCGCAGAAGAACTTTCTGGGGCACTATTCCACGCAGTTGAATACCGTCGAAGTGAATTTCACTTTCCGGCAACTGATCAAAGAAACCACTGCCCAGAAATGGATTGCCGAGACCCCAGCCAACTTTCGCTTCGGAGTGAAGGCGCATCAGGTCATCACTCACATCAAGCGGCTCAAAGGGACGGTCGATTTTGTGCCCCGCTTCTTTAGCACCATTGAGCCGCTGGCGCAGGCAGGGAAGCTGGGGCCGGTTTTGTTTCAGCTCCCGCCAAACCTTAAGGCTGACGTGAAATTGCTGGAGGAATTTCTTCCCGCGCTGCCGCGCGCCGTACAGGCCGCATTTGAATTCCGCAATCCTTCGTGGTTCACGGATGAAGTCTTCAATGTATTGAGGAGCCATAATCGGGCGCTGTGCATTGCCGAAACCGAAGAGCGGACTACGCCTGATGTGGTAACCGCCGACTTCGCTTACTATCGCTACCGCAAGCCTTCCTATACACCGGAAGAACGCCGCGTGATGGTCGATCGCATCCGAGAACATCTGGGGCAGGAACGAAACGTGTTCGCATACTTCAAGCATGAGGAGACGCCGGAAGGTGCGCTTGTACGCCGTGGAGATTTTGAAAGAGATTCATTAACCACGGAGGACACGGAGGAATTCGACGTCCTCAGTGTCCCCGGTGTCCTCTGTGGTTAACCTTCTTTGATACTTTCCCAGCGTCCGATAACGCGCATACTTCGTATGTGCCTTCCTGCACCCAACTCCGCGTGGTCTGAAGGCTTTCTCGACTATCTGAAGATCGAAAAGGGTCTGGCGCCTCTGACTGTCGCCGCCTATACCACCGACATTGGACAATTCACCGTCTTCCTGGAAAAACACAAGACGCACGCTGCTCAATGCCCAGCGCAACCATGTGCGTGAATTTATCCAGCAATTGTTTGGGAATGCTGTCGATGGCCGTTCCGTGGGACGAAAACTCTCGGCCTTGCGCCATCTATATCGCTATCTTCTGCTCGACAAAATGATCGAGCACGACCCCACGCTGAATATCGATTCGCCGAAGCAATGGAAGGTGTTGCCCAAGGCGCTGGCCCGCGACGAAATGGAAAGCATGCTCGCTCCGCATGCGGCGTCGACACAGCAAAGAGGCGAGAAGCGATCGCCGCGCGCGACCATGCCATGCTGGAAGTTTTCTATGCGGCGGCGCTGCGCGTGTCCGAGATCATCGGCGTCCAACTGGAAGACCTGAAACTCGATCTGGGATGTCTGCTGGTTCGCGGCAAGGGCGACAAGGAACGGATTGTGCCGCTGGGGAAAGGCGCGCAGGATGCCTTGGCCGTCTACATGAAAGAGTCGCGCCCGATTCTCGCAAAAGGGAAGAGTTCGCCACTTCTATTCCTGGGACGCGGCGGCAGAAAGCTGACTCGTCAGCGAGTCTGGCAGATGGTCCGCGCGGCCTCGGCAGGTGCGGGACGCAATGCCAGCCCGCACATGCTGCGGCACAGCTGCGCCACGCACATGGTCGAAAACGGCGCCGACCTGCGCACGGTGCAGACTATCCTGGGCCATGCTGACATTTCGACCACGCAGGTCTATACGCACATGGCGCTGGATCGGTTGAAGACGGTGTATCAGAAGCATCATCCCAGAGCGAAGGCGCGGGGTTAAGAATGCTCGTTAGCCGCAGAGGCATCTGGTCACGCGCAAAGGGCTGGACCGCCCTGCGTACACTGGCGCCTCCGGGTAAGGAGCTCAAGCGTCATATGAAATCTACTGTCGTCGAAAAAGCCGTCGCGACTTCCTGCAGGCGCTGCGCCAGCGCAATGCTTCCGCGCACACCATCAAGGCTTACAGCGGTGATCTCGCACGAATTTTCCGCTTACATCGGCTCGCGCGGATGGAAGCAGATCGACCACGTCACGATCCGCGGATTTCTGTCTCATCTCTACGAAAAGGGTCTAGGCAAGACTTCGGTGGCGCGTGCACTGGCGGCGGTGCGGTCTCTCTATCGCTGGCTCGCTCAGGAAGGAGTGGTCGAGCAGAATCCGGCAGCGCTGGTTTCAACTCCCAAGCTTGCCAAGAAACTGCCACGAGTCCCGACCATTGAAGAGATGAATGACAGTCCTCGATGGCCAGATGCCTGAGCTCGCCGCCTTTCCCGAGCGCGACCGCATGATGTTCGAGTTGCTCTACGGATGCGGTATCCGGAATTCGGAACTGATCGGCATCAACCTCGACGACATTCGTTTGAGCAACGAAGCTGATTCTCATTCGCGGAAAAGGAAAAAAGGAACGCTACGTACCGTTCGGCGATTCCGTAAAGAATCGCCCTCGCGTTCTACCTGCCGCTCGCAGCAAATCCTTGGTCGAACAGAAGAAAGCACTCGTCAGCGTTGCTCATCAATCTGCGCGGCGGCCGGCTCACCACCCGCAGCGTGGGACGCATCATCAAGAAGATCGCGGTTGCCAAAGGCTTGTCGCCCGATGTCCATCCCCACACCTTGCGGCATGCCTTCGGCACCCACATGCTGGAGGAAGGCGCCGACCTGCGCGCGATTCAGGAGATGCTCGGCCACGAGCGTCTTTCCACCACCCAGCGCTACACGCAGCTTTCGATCAAGCACGTTCTACATGTCTACGATCAGACCCATCCGCGCGCCAAGTAGCGTCGTTACCTGGGTAACTTGGACGGTCACCAACTTTGCTCCACTATAGCTAGGCTGGGGAATTCTCTGCCTGCTGTTGGGCGGAGACTGGCGACGGGTGACCGGAAAAACTTTGCGAACAATCAAATAAAGAGTTGTGGTTGCTGCTGTCCCTGGTGCTGATTGCCGCCATGATCCACTTTCTCGTGGCTTCTCAGGCTGTGGCCCTGGTGTTCTTTTTCCTGCCCACTCTTTATTCCGCATACCACTTTGGACGGCGCCATGCCACTCTGACCGCGTGCGCCAGCGTGTGCGTCGTCATCCTGCTGACTTATGTCACCCCATCGATGCTCACTCACCGGTTGGATTACATGCCGCTCGACAGCCGGTGGTTCGACATCACGGTCTGGGGTGGAGTGCTGGTGGTGACTGCTTATGCCATGGGCACGCTGTACGAGCGCAATCAGAAGGGCTTGCGAGACTTGAAGAACGGATACGACGGCATGCTGGTTATCCTGCAACAGTTTCTCGGTAACCAGAAAAACAGCGAGGCGAATTCGATTCCGCGTAGCGACCTATGCGAGCAAGATCGCCGATGCGCTGGGACTGGATCCGGCGAGTTCCGAAGATCTCCGCACCGCGGCGCTGCTGCGAAACGTGAATGAAATTGGTATCAGCAACGAACTGCTTTACAAGGCCGTCAATATGTCGCAGGAAGAACTTCGGAGAGCGGTATGCGCAAGGGCAAGCCGAGAGCTACTCAGGCGCAACTTATGGGTGGATCGCTGAGTCGCGCGATTCCTATTCTGGTGGCTGCCCAGCAGTTGCGGTCGACCGGCGCCAGTCCGGCTTCAGCCCTGATCGAAGTGCAGATTCTGAACCTTTCGGAAAAATTCGATTCCCGGATGCACGGTGAAGGCGCAGAAAAGACTAGTACCGCCCAGCTGGTTGAAAAGATCGCGAAAGAATCCCCGGGCGACTACGACTCGATGGTTGTGGATGCCTTCGTGAAAGCCTTCGGACAAAAAGCCCAGGCAGCCGCACAGTAGAGCGCGGCGATCCTTACGGGTGTGTCGCATCTGTCGATGCAGCTGTTTCTTCTCCACGCAATCCCTTCCACATTCGCACCACGCGTGACTTCAATTCCGCAGTGAGCTTTTCGTAAGCGGCTTCGGATGCCTCCGCTTCCGGCGGAGGAAGAATCGGATCGCCAAACTGGATCTTGAGCGGCGCGAATTTCTGAAAGGACTTGCCTCGCGGCCAGGCTTCGTAGAATCCCTCAATCGCCACCGGAACAATCGGCACCTGAAGGTGGATGGAAAGGATGGCTGCACCCTTCTTGAAGGTCCGGGGCGTGCCATCGATGCTGCGCTCGCCCTCCGGATAAAGAATGAGGATTCGGCCATTGCGAAGTCCGAAGGCTCCGGCGCGCATGGCGGAAACCAGGTTCGCATCGGGATCGACTACGATCACGCGAATCCAGCGCGCCAGGCGGCGCATGAAACCTGAACCGAAAATTTCGCTGGTGCCTACGGCGAAGAGATTGCGGAAAACTGTCCAGGGCAGGACTGACGCCATCAGCACGGGGTCCAGATAGCTCTGGTGGTTGGACGAAATAATGTAGGGACCCTGCTTGGGGAGTTTTTCCAGTCCGCTGACCCGCAGGTGAAAACGGTCATGGGCAAAAATCTGTAGCGGCTGGAAGGCCGTGTACAGGAAATGTTCCGCCACGCGTCCGGGCTCGGCCAGTCGCAGGACTTCCGGATCGGTTGGATTTTCGCGGAGAACCGAGGTCCACCCCGCGGGTTGCTGGCCTGTAGCTGGTTCTGGTTTTACCCGAGGCCGAGCTTTCACGAATCGCGTCCACCAACTGGCGGACGGTATAAATTTCGGCCAGGGCCGATTCTTCGACGTCTCCGCCGAGTTCCTGTTCAATGGCGACCAGTAATTCAACGCGCTGCATTGAATCGAGACCGAGATCGAGTTCGAGGTTGTCGCTGGGGCGTATGACTTCGGGAGCGGTCTTACTGGATTCGCGAATGACTTTTATCGCTTGCTGCACATCCGGCAGCTCAAGCCATTGCGTGTCTTCGGCGGTCAGTGCAGGGGCCGAGCTGATCGCGGAATCAGCTTGTCCTTTCTTCTGGTTTGCACGGACCCGCTTTTCCAGTTCGAAGCGTTTCAGTTTGCGCGTGGTGGTGCGCGGCAGCGCGTCTTGCCAGATTTCGTAACTGCCAATCCGTTTCGTGGAAGGGATTTTGGCAGAGATGCCTTCGATGTCGAAGCGGATTACTTCTTTCGCATTCACGATCTTGCGTTCTTTCAAGACGTCGAAGTCAGGGACGACGACTCCGTACAGTCTGTCTGATGCCGGGTTGCCGTGTTCGGCCTCCAGTGCCATCACCCCAATTTCCTTGATGTATGGAGACTTCAAATAGTAGGACTCGATTTCTTCGGGATAGACGTTTTTGCCGTTGCTCAGCACGATGACGTCTTTTTCGCGTCCGGTGATGAACAGATTGCCACCGGAATCGAAATAGCCAAGATCGCCGGTGTGCAGCCAGCCGTCTTTTAGAACGGCGGCGGTGGCGTCGGGACGGTTCCAGTATCCCTTCATGACGATCGCGCCTTTGATGGCGATTTCGCCGACGGGAGGTCCGCCATCTTCTCCCGGCTTGGCATCGATAATTTTTCCTTCAACGCCGGGCAGAGGCGGTCCGACAGAACCGATGACGTTATCGTGGGGAAGTGCGGCAAAGGCTGCGCCGGTGGTTTCGGTTAAACCGTAAGCTTGAAGGACGTCGATGCCGAGGGCGTAGAAGTCGTATCCGATTTGGGGATCGAAGCGCGAACCGCCGGTGATCAGGTAGCGCATGCGGTCGCCGAATGTGCTGTGCAGTTTCCCGAAGAATATCCGGCCGGCGTTGAAGCCGATCGCTCGCAGAGCGCGATTCAGTGACATCAAAGTCTTCAGCGCCCATCCTGCAACCTTGCCGCGCTTGGCTACTTCTTTGAAGATGCGTTCGTGAATCAGGTAAAAGAATTGCGGAACGACAGCGAAGATCGTGATCTGACGTTCGTTGAGAGCTCGCAGCAGTTCTGTAGTGTTCAGAGTCTCGAGGTAAACGACTCGGGCGCCCTTTACCAACGGCAGCAAAAGATTTGCCATCTGGGAGAGGACGTGGAAGAGCGGCAGACACTCCCAGCACAGCGTCGTCGGGAGCAACCTGAGCCCACCTGAAGACCGATTCCACTTCGCCTAGCAGATTGGCGTGAGTGAGCATCACGCCTTTGGGATCCGACGTCGTGCCCGAGGTGTAGAGCAGGGAGGCGACGACATCCGCCTCTACCGCGGCCGGCCGGAAACCGGATGGACCCGCCTTAACGATGGTGTCGAGATCGCCGAGCAGATAAGGTTTGACTGCGTCGGATTTGCCATCCGGTTGTTCGGAGGGATTGATGAGGGCGACTTTGATTGGCAGATCGCCGATCGCCTCCTGCGCCGTTGCCAGGTGCTTGACGTCGCAGAACAGCAGCGAACTGCCGCTGTCCTTGAGCAAGGTCGTGATCTGGTCGGCGTGCAAGGCGGTGTCGAGCGGTACCGCGGTGCATCCTGAGGCGACCACGCCGAGGAACACGGCCACCCAGCGGGGATGGTTGTCGGCCAGGATCACGACTCGCGCGCCGGAGGAAAATCCGTTCGTGCCCAGCCAGGCTCCTACCGACTCGGCCATGTGCCGCAATTCGGCGTAGGTGTAGCTCTCTACCCGGTCGCGGCGCTGGATCTCCAGGGCGACGTTTTTGGGCCAGTGCTCGACGCACTCGACAAAACGATCGTAAAAAGTGGGCATTGGTTCGCGGAAATATTACATGAGAATGGCGTCTGTTGCTGAAACTGCAGTCTCCGCGTGGCGCCGGCGTCGTGATGAGTGTTAACTTCTGAGAACGCGGGGGGCGGGACGCCCCCCGGACAGCCGGCGGGACGCCGGCGCTACTCTGTTGACTCCTCTCAGCGACTTACGCGTTCCACCTGCATCTAATATGCTAGGCTTCTAGCAAGGGCTGTGCTGCCTCCAAAAGGTCATTTGATTTGATTAACACTTTATTAGGTAAGGTCTTCGGGACCAAGAACGAGCGCGAACTGAAGCGCCTGATGCCTCAGGTCGAGGCCATCAACGCTCTCGAGCAGCAGATGCGGCAGCTCTCGGACGACCAGTTGCGCGCCAAGACGGACGAATTCCGCCAGCGCATCCAGGAGCGCCTTTCCAAGATAGCCGACGAACCTGACGCCGATCCGGATCGCCTCAAGCTGCTCGACGACGAACGCACCAAGGCTATCAACGAATCATTGGACGAACTCCTGGTGGAAGCCTTCGCCGTCGTCCGCGAGGGCGGCCGCCGGGTGCTCAACATGCGCCACTTTGACGTACAGCTGATCGGCGGCATGGTGCTGCACTCAGGCAAGATTGCCGAAATGAAGACCGGTGAAGGTAAGACGCTGGTCGCGACCCTGCCGGTGTATCTGAACGCGCTCAGCGGACGCGGCGTGCATGTGGTCACGGTCAACGACTACCTGGCCAAACGCGATTCTGAGTGGATGGGCAAGCTCTATCGCTTCCTCGGCCTGACCGTGGGCGTCATCGTGCACGATCTCGACGATGAAGAGCGCCGCGAAGCCTACGCCTCCGACGTCACCTACGGCACCAACAACGAGTTTGGTTTCGACTATCTGCGCGACAACATGAAGTTCGACCTTCGCGATTGCGTGCAGCGCAAACATAATTTCGCCATCGTGGACGAAGTCGATTCCATCCTGATCGACGAAGCCCGCACCCCGCTGATCATTTCGGGCGCCAGCGAAGAGTCCACCGATAAATACGCACGCGTCAATCGCATCATTCCCAAGCTGGAAAAGGGCGAGGAAATCGACACCGCTCCTGGCGAACCCAAAGAACTCACCGGCGACTACGTGGTCGATGAGAAACACCGGGGCATCACGGTCACCGACGCCGGATGGGAAAAAGTCGAGCAACTTCTCGGCATCGGAAATATTGCCGACCCGGAAAATTGGGACCTGAAGCACCACGTCGATACGGCGGTCAAAGCTCACGCTCTGTACAAGCGGGACGTCGAGTACGTGGTGAAAGACGGCGAAGTCATCATTGTCGACGAGTTCACCGGGCGCCTGATGCCCGGTCGCCGCTGGTCCGACGGCTTGCACCAGGCAGTCGAAGCCAAGGAAAACGTCAAGATCGAACGCGAAAACCAGACGCTTGCGACGATTACTTTCCAGAACTATTTCCGTATGTACCGGAAACTGGCCGGCATGACGGGCACGGCGGAAACCGAAGCGGCTGAGTTCGAAAAGATTTACCGCCTCGAAGTCATGGTCGTTCCAACCAACAAGATCATGCTGCGGCAAGAGAACCCGGACGTTGTCTATCGAACCGAAAAAGAGAAATACTTCGCGGCCTCCGACGAAATCCAGAATCTTTACGGTACAGGCCGTCCCGTGCTGGTGGGCACCACGTCGATTGAGAAGTCAGAACGGCTTTCCGAGCTGCTGAAGAAGAAGGGCATCAAGCACGTCGTTCTGAATGCCAAGTATCACGAGCGCGAAGCGGAAATCGTCGCCCAGGCCGGACGCAAAGGCATGGTGACGATCGCCACCAACATGGCGGGGCGCGGCACCGACATTCTGCTGGGCGGCAATCCCGAATTCATGGCCAAGCAGGAGTGCGTGAAGAAGGGAATCGCGCAGCCCCTGCGGGCAGCCCAGGGCAAGATTCAGATCGACGTGGACGAAACCAAGAGCACGGTCTGGTACTACGCTGGAAATGAGTACGTCGTCCCTACCGATCAGTGGACAGAAATATTCAATCGCTACAAAGTTCAGACCGATAAAGAACACGACGAGGTCACGGCAGTCGGCGGCCTGCATATCTTCGGCACCGAGCGTCACGAAGCGCGGCGCATCGACAACCAGCTGCGCGGGCGCGCCGGACGCCAGGGCGATCCCGGCTCCTCGCGCTTCTATCTCTCGCTCGAAGATGACCTGATGCGCATCTTCGCCAAAGAGTGGGTTTCGAACCTGTTGCAGAGGTTGGGCATGGAAGAGGGCATTCCGATCGAATCGCGGCTGATCACTCGCCGCATCGCGACTGCACAGGAAGCCGTCGAAGCGCAAAACTTTGAAGCCCGCAAACATCTGCTCGAATACGACGACGTCATGAACAAGCAGCGCGAGGCCGTCTACGGCCTGCGCCGCCAGTTACTCGAGGGCGTGGAACAGAAGGAATTGATCCTCGAAGACTACGTCTCTGGCATCCTCAGCGATGTGATGGACCAGTTCTGCGGCGTCAAGGTCCATCCCGACAATTGGGATATCAAGGGTCTCAAAGACGCGATTTTCACCCGCTTCGGCGTCGACATTCTGGCGGAAGGTATCAAGCCCGAGTCATTGAGCCGGCAGGAACTGGGCGATGCCATCTTCGCCAAACTGAAAGAACGTTACGACGCTAAAGAAAAGCTGATCGGTCCGGATGCGATGCGCTATCACGAGCGCATGATCATGTTGAGCGTCCTCGATTCGCAGTGGAAAGACCACCTGCGGGACATGGACCACCTGAAAGAAGGCATCGGCCTACGCGGCTACGGACAGCACGATCCGCTGGTCGAGTACAAGCGCGAATCCTTCGACATGTTCGAAGCCATGATGACGCGCTTCCAGGAAGAGACGGCGCGATATCTCTACCTGATGCAGATTCTGGAGCGGCCGGCTACTCCGCCTGAAGCCCAGCAGCATAGCGCAGGGGCTGACGGTAATGGCAACCATCCGCCAAGAAATGTAGCGACATCGGTTGATGAACTCGAGGAATCTTTCCAGCGCAAGAAGAAGCGCGAACTGGAACAGGCCCGCATGGCTGGCGCCGGCGAAGCGCAGACGGTACAGCAGGTGGTGCGCGGCGCCGCAAAAGTCGGACGCAACGATCCCTGTCCCTGCGGATCCGGCAAGAAATACAAGAAGTGCTGCGGCGCCCAGTCATCCTGAGCCGCGTAGTCAAAGTTCCGACCAGCGTAACGTTCCAGACTTAAACACTGCCGGGCCTGCTGTGCTGCCGCGCCGGGATCGTGCCTGTGCAGGTGGGCATCACCGACAGCCGCCGGACGGCGACTCTGAAATCCGTGACGATCCGCGTTGATCCGTGGCCGCTGTTGAATTTCTACGGCGCAGGCGTAGCCAGCACGAACGATTTCACGACAATATTATTGGGCTGCACGCCTACCGGGATCATGGTCAGCAGGGAATACGGTCTGGGCTCGAGTTTAGTGGGTTCCCGCTTCTGAATGACCGTTACGTCACCCGATTGCGAATCCAATACCAGTAAGTAATTTTCGCTCCGTGAGAGTGCCAGTCCGTCCGGATGGCTGCCCACCGGCAGCGTGGCGATCAGTTTGCCGATCTCTATGTCATAGACTGCGATCGTATTCGAACCGAAATTGCTGACGTACAACAATGTGCTGTCGCTTGTTACCAGGCCCCGCGCGGGATGCGTGCCGATCAGATAGCTGCCGGCCACTTCGTTGGTAGGGGTTTCGATGATCGAAATACTGTCGGCGTCGAAGTTCGTGACCACCAGCTCTCCGCCGTCAGGCTTCAGTTCCAAATCGGCCGGAGTTTTGCCCACGTCCAGCAGGGCAAGCACCTTATCAGTTTTCAGGTCAATGGATGCGACCTGAGCTGAACCGGCGCATGCCACGAACGCTTTGCTGCTGTCGGGCAGTATTACGATATCTTCCGGCTGATCGCAAACCGGAATCGTACTTCGCACTTTGAGTTGTACGGCGTCAATCAGGGAGACGGAATGGTCTCCCCGGTTGCTGACCACGACGGTGGAACCATCGGGAGAAACCCGTGCCAGTCCAGGCGCTGCGCCCACCCGTATATTGCCCAGCACCAGCCGCTTGTCCAGATCGATGACGGAGACATTCGCGGATTTGGAGTTCGCGACATACGCTCGTTTGCCGTCGGACGATACATCGATGAAGTATGGAGCGGCATGCACCCCGATGGTGGCCACGACTTCATTGCGTTCCGCATCAATCACGCTGATGCTGTTGGATTGGGTGTTGACGACGTAGACTTCGTTTTTCTTGCCATTGGCGGCAATGCCGGTAGGTTCGTTGCCGACGTGAATGGTCCTGGCAGGTTGAAAGGTGCGCAGGTCAATCACCGAGACGGTGTTGCTCTTGCCGTTGGTGACGTACGCATACTCGCGATAGGCGGGGCCGTAGGTGGGCAGACGGCGTTCGCTGAAATACCACCATCCCAGACCGCCCACTACGGTGAGGGCTACGACGAGGAGAAGAAAGGTTCTCAAGCTACTGGGCTGACCGCCGATTGCACACCGGATTGTGCCGATAAGGCTTCGTTTGCTCGAGGATGGTTTCCGATTGCCGGGACCATTCTCCCCACCACGGGCGCGATCTGGCGCACCTGCTTCATCAGTTCGTCGAACTGCTCAGGGTAGAGAGACTGTATGCCGTCGGACATCGCCCGGTCGGGCTCGTGGTGGACTTCGACGATCAGACCATCAGCGCCCACGGCGATTGCGGCTCTCGACAATGGTGTGACTTTGTTCCGTTTTCCGGTGCCGTGGCTGGGATCGACCACGATCGGCAAATGACTGAGCCGTTGAACGGCAGGCACGATGCTGAGGTCGAGGGTGTTACGGGTGTGGTCGGCGAAGGTGCGCACGCCGCGCTCGCACAGGATGACTTTGTAGTTGCCTTCGCTCATCACGTACTCGGCCGCCATCAGAAATTCTTCCAGCGTGGCCGACATGCCGCGCTTTAGCAGAACCGGGATGCGCGCTCGTCCTGCGCGCTTGAGCAACGAGTAATTCTGCATGTTACGGGCGCCGATCTGGATCACGTCGGCATACTTTTCCACCAGGTCCATCGATTCGTTGTCGATGGCTTCGGTGACAATCTTCATGCCGAATCGGTCGCGGACCTCGGCCATGATCTGCAGTCCTTGTTCGCCCAGACCCTGGAAGGAATAGGGAGAAGTACGAGGCTTGTAGGCGCCTCCGCGGAAAAATTGCGCTCCGGCGCGGAAGACTACCTCGGCCACGGCCATGGTCTGCTCGCGATTTTCAATGGCGCACGGTCCGGCAATGACGCCCAGTCCGGGTCCTCCGAAGGTCGCGTCCGTGCCGGGGAAGGAGATGACAGTGTTCTCCTGCTTTACGTCGCGGCTTACCAGTTTGTAGGGCTTGCTGACGCGGATGAGTTCCTGCACGCCGGGCATTTCGTCGAGCGTTCCGGGCTCGACTTCGCCGCGGTTCCCGGTGATTCCAATGGCGGTACGCTGCGCACCCGGCATGGAATGCGCCCGGTATCCCAACTCTTCGATCTTTTGACAAACGGAGCGGATCTGCTCCTCGGTAGCCTGCGCCTTCATGACCACTAACATGGCTTTGCCTCGCTGATATTCGGTTCGCCTTGAGTTTATCGTTGTTCTCTTTGCACCGCAAACGGAGCAGGTGGGATGGGAATACCGGGCTAACATCTCAAGGTCGCTTCAATATCTGGCGAATTTACATCCAGACCTCTTCAAGGTGTCCTACTGCGAGATCGAACGGAGGTCATAACTCCTTCAACGCAAGCGTGTAATATGTTTTGGCAGTTCTGTGGGCACAAGATCAGACACTTATGGATAACGGCAAAAAGACTCCTCTTCGTTCCACCCACTGGTTTGGCCATCAGGATAAAGACGGCTTCATTCATCGTTCGTGGATGAAGAACCAGGGGTTTCCCTCCGACCTGTTCGACGGCCGGCCAGTGATCGGAATCTGTAACACATGGTCGGAGCTGACACCGTGCAACGCCCACTTCCGCATGATTGCGGACCGGGTCAAGCGCGGCGTGTACGAGGCCGGCGGCTTCCCGCTGGAGTTCCCCGTGATGTCGCTGGGGGAGACCAACCTGCGGCCGACCGCCATGCTCTTCCGCAACCTGGTGAGCATGGACGTGGAGGAATCGATCCGGGGCAATCCCATCGATGGAGTTGTCCTGTTGTGCGGATGCGACAAGACCACGCCGTCATTGATGATGGGCGCGGCCAGTTGCGATCTGCCGGCGCTGGTTGTGTCGGGTGGGGCCATGCTGAATGGCCACTTCCGTGGCGAGACGATCGGGTCCGGCACCGCGGTGTGGCAGATGAGTGAGGACGTACGTGCCGGCAAGATGAGTTGCGCCGACTTTATGGACGCTGAATCCTGTATGTCGCGCTCGGCCGGTCATTGCATGACCATGGGAACGGCCTCGACGATGGCTTGCATGGTGGAAGCACTGGGCATGGGAATGCCGCAGAATGCAACCATTCCGGCGGTGGATTCGCGGCGCTACGTGCTGGCGCAGGAGGCGGGCAGGCGCATCGTCGAAATGGTCCGTGACGATGTGAAGATGTCGCAAATTCTGACCCGGAAGGCTTTTGAAAATGCGATCCGGGTGAATGCGGCGATTGGCGGATCGACCAATTTTGTGTTGCACATGCTCGCGCTGGCAGGACGTATAGGCGTCAAACTTGGAGCTCGACGATTTCGATCGTCTCGGACATGCGCTTCCTCTGCTCGTGAACCTGATGCCTTCCGGCAAATTCCTGATGGAAGATTTTTATTACGCCGGCGGCGTTCCTGCCGTGGTGCGCGCGTTGGGCGAGCTGATCCATCGCGATGCACTGACCGTGAACGGCAAGACGATGGGCGAGAACACCGCCGATGCGCCCGTGCTGGAACGCCGAGGTCATCCATAGCCGGGAGAAGCCGATCAAGGAGCATGCCGGAATCGCCGTCTTGCGCGGGAACCTGGCGCCGGGAGGCGCGGTGGTAAAACCTTCGGCAGCGAGTCCTCACCTTTTGAAGCATCGGGGACGCGCGGTAGTTTTTGCCGACATCGAAGATTTCAAGGCCAGGGTGGACGATCCTGCACTCGATGTCGACGAGAACTCGGTAATGGTGTTGAAAGGCGCGGGGCCGAAAGGTTATCCGGGCATGCCGGAAGTGGGGAACATGCCGATTCCGAAAAAGCTTCTGGAACGTGGGATCACAGACCTGGTGCGCGTTTCCAGATGCACGCATGAGCGGGACGGCATATGGAACTGTTGTTCTGCACGTAACGCCGGAATCGGCGGCCGGCGGCCCTCTTGCACTGGTGCGCGATGGAGATGAAATCGAACTCGACGTGGAAGGCCGCAAGCTGGAGCTTTGCGTCGATGAGGCCGAACTGACTCGAAGACGCGCGGCCTGGACAGCACCTGCACCGCGGGCAAAGGGCGGCTACCAGCAGCTGTACATCGACCACGTTCTGCAGGCTGACAAAGGAGCGGATCTCGACTTCCTGGTCGGATCACGCGGAGCGGGAATTCCTCGAGAGAGTCACTAAAACACTGCAGCTTCTAGCTCCTGGCTTCTAGCCGTTCAAACGCCGGAACAGTTTTAAGCTAGTAGCCAGGAGCTAGAAGCCAGGAGCGGTTTTTTACATGAACGAGTTCGACGGAAAAGTCGCGATTGTCACCGGGACGACAGGCATTGGGCGTGCTATTGCCAAGCGCTTAGCGTCTGGCGGCGCCGATGTTCTGGCGTGCGGGATTGAAGATTCCGCAAACCGGGAATTGACGCTCGAAGCGAAGGCGGGCGGACTGAGCCTGCTGGTGGCGAAATGCGATGTCACCGAATCGGATGCCGTGCAGGCGACGATTGCCCGGGTGGTCAAAGAATTTGGCGGGCTCGATATCATCGTGAATGCGGCGGCGTTTCATCCTTTCGGCACCGTGGTTGAGACTGATCTCGAAACCTGGAATCGGTGCATGATGGTGAATGTCGGCAGCATCTATCTTTTGGCGCATTTCGGTGTGCCTGAAATGAAAAAGCGCGGCGGGGGATCGATCATCAATCTGGCGTCGGTGCAGGGACATGCGTGCCAGCGAGGAGTGGCGGCGTACGCGGCTTCCAAAGGTGCGGTGCACAGCCTTACCCGCGCGCTGGCACTGGATCATGCGCCCGACAAAATTCGAGTGAATTCGATCAGCCCTGGATCCATCCGAACGCCGATGCTGGAGCGCTCGGCGGGAAATTTCGCGCCCGGAGCGCCGATCGAGGAAGTATTCGAACGCTGGGGGCAGTCTCATCCCATAGGACGTATCGGGACGGCCGAGGAAGTCGCCGAGCTTGCCGCATTTCTGGTCTCGGACCGAGCTGGATTCTGCACCGGCGGCGACTACCTGGTGGATGGCGGCCTTCTGGCCGGCATCGGCGTGCAATAAAACATGACTTTGGGACCGCTCACTTCGCCGCCAGTTTGCGTGGCGCCCACCGGCGACCAGTGCGGTGAAGGCGCGGTGTGGCATGCTGCACACGCGGCGGTTTACTGGACGGACATCAATCGCTTTCTCATCCATCGTTTCACGCTTGCCGATCAGTGTGTCCGAACATGGTTTTTCGACGAACCGGTGACTGCGATCGCTCTCACCGATCGCGACGATGTGCTGGTAGTCGCACTCGGCTCCAGCGTGATTTTGTGGGAACCGGCTTCGGATGTTCGGCACGAGCCGATGTTTCGGCTTGAAGGATGGCCCGAGGTTCGCCTCAATGACGGGCGCGCGGATCCGCGCGGTTCGTTCTGGGTGGGATCGATGTACAACAACGTGCTTGCCGACGGGTCTACAAGAGAAATCGTGGGAAAGCACGGGATTCTTTACCGGATTGATCCGGACTCCCGAACGACGGTTCATCGGCGGAAAATTGGATGCTCGAACACTCTCGGCTGGAGTCCCGATCGCCGCCGCTTCTACTTTGCAGACTCGCTTGCGAACACGATGTGGGCGTATGACTACGATCAGGCTACGGGCGCGATCGCGAATGAGACTGATTTCTTTACCGGCTTCAAGCGGGGATTGCCGGACGGCTCAACTGTAGATGCCGACGGATATCTGTGGAATTGTCGCTACGATGGCGGCTGCATTGTTCGTGTGACGCCCAACGGTAAAATCGATCGCGTGATTGAGATGCCGGTAAGCAAGATCACCACCTGTACTTTCGGTGGCGCCGATCTGAAAACTCTTTTTGTGACGACTGCGTCCGCGGCAGCGCCGTCGAGTGAGCGTCTCGCGGGAGGACTGTTTGCGATTCAATGTGAGGTTAGCGGGCAGGCTGAAAACAAATTCCGGGTATTCGGCGGTTCGTAGATCGGGCGTCCCGCCCTCCGATCGTGCCGATCTCTAAATTTCGTTACGCCGCAAAACCGGCGGGCCTTGCCCGCCCATCGGGCCGGCGGGACGCCGGCGCTACTCTTACGCGGGGTGCTGGCTGCGAAATGTTTCGAGGCAGCGCTTGGCGGTGTCGAATTCGGAGAAACGGCTGCCTTCCTGTTCGATTAGGTAATATTCCACGCCGCCAACACTTTCCGCAGCCGCGAAAATACCCTTCCAGTCCGCAGAGCCTTCGCCAAATAATACGGTGTAGCCCTTGTCCGCTCCCGGCGCCCAGTCTTTGCAATGGATGGATTTGATTCGCCCGGGATTGCCGCGAATCCACGCTACCGGGTCCGAGCCCGCCTTGAGACAGGTTCCTACGTCGAGCTGCAGGGCCACCGATGACTTTGTATTCTTCGCCAGTATTTCGATCGGACGTTTGCCATCTAACAGGAGTGAATTCGAGTTCGTGATTGTGGTAGCCGGTCTTTAACCCGGCCTTTTTGAGCTGATCGTCGGCGGAGTTCAGCGTGTCGGCGACTTCTTTCCATCCGTCCAGCCCGGGCTTGGGCTCGGAGCTCGACATCACTACGTACGTGCTTCCCAGGATCAGGTTCCGGTCCTGTGCCTTCTTGAGATTCTCCGTGGTGAAATACGAACTGCTGTTGTGAGTGGAATGACAGCGGACGCCGAGATCGTCCATCAGTTTCTTCATTTCGCGAGTCTGAGGCTCGGTCCAGTCGAAATATGGCGCATAGAATTCCACGACCTGGTAGCCCATCTGAGCCACAGTCCGGACTGTACCCATCGGGTCGTCCTTCAACGCATTGCGAACAGAATAGAGTTCGAGTCCGACTGGCACTGAAGAGGCGGCAAAGGCGCGCAGCGATAACGGAAGCATGGCGGACATCGCAAGAAAAGAACGGCGCGAAAAGGGCGTGGACATGTGGAGCCTCCTGGAGTGGATTTTCTTGGCGAACCTTGCGGCCTTGCTTTGCGTCCTTTGCGGTAAAGACTTTGATCCTGTTTAAATCATCTGCCGCCGCTAGCTGATGCCCAGCTTCTTTTGCATCTCCTCTAGCGACAAGTTCTTGGTTTCCGGATACACAAATAACACAACAAAAAATTGGACCACCATCATGAGCGCAAAGAAGACGAACGGGTAGGCGCCAGAAGTAGCGGCCATCAGTGGAAAGATCAAAGAGATGGCCGCATTCATGAACCAGTGCGAGAAACTTCCCAGGCTCTGCCCTTTGGCGCGGACCGAATTCGGGAATACCTCTGACAGGTAAACCCAGATGACGGCGCCTTGAGAGAAGGCAAAAAACGCGATGTAGCCGACCAGCAGCCAGACTAGAAGACTCTGATGCTGTCCGGTGAAGAAGATGATCGAAACCCCGGCCAAGCAAATGGCGGTACCGACCGAACCGACGAGCAGGAGCGTCTTGCGGCCGAGCCGATCGATCACCGACATTGCGATCATGGTGAAAAGCAGATTGGTCGCACCGATCGCGACGGCCTGCAAATTACCCGAAACTTTACTGAAGCCCGCGTGTCCGAAAATGTCGTTCAGGTAGTAGAGAATCGCATTGATACCGGATAGCTGGTTGAACATCCCGATACTGACCGCAAGAAAAATCGGAAATGCGAATTTTCTGGAGAAGAGTGGTTCGGCTGCCTGGCTTTGCTCGACGCCGATGGAGGCGACAATTTCCTGCAAGTCGTGCTCATAATTTTCGTCGCCAGTAGCCTGAAGGACAGTGCGTGCCTCTTCTACTCGTCCGGTCTTGACCAGCCAGCGCGGACTCCGCGGAATGGTAAACAGCATGACAAAAAACAGGGCAGCGGGAAGGGCAGTAACGCCAAGTTCCCATCGCCACTCGGTGGTAACGGCGACGTGTTGCAGGCTGATTATGTAGTTTGAAAAGTAGGCCACCAGGATTCCAAAGACCACGTTGAACTGGAAGAAGCCAACCAGGCGGCCACGCAATTTCGCCGGAGAAACTTCCGCAATGTACATGGGACCGAGAACTGACGATCCACCGACGCCCAATCCGCCAATGAAACGAAAAATGACCAGTGCGTACCAGTTCCAGGCCAGGGCGCAGCCCAGTCCGGAGATGAGATAGAGAACGGCCATGACACGCAGACTGTCACGACGTCCGTAGCGCTCCCCTGGAATCCCAGCCAGCATGGCTCCCAGGACGGTTCCAAAAAGCGCGCTGAATACGGTAAGGCCCAGAAGAAATGGTGTGAGACCGTAGGTTTGGGTGAGTCCGCTGGTGGTGCCAGAAATGACGGCGGTGTCGAATCCGAAAAGCAGGCCGCCCAGTGCGGCCACAACCGTGCTCTTCAACAACGTTGCGTTGAGCTTCATGCGGACTCCAGCATTTTTAGAAATGGGCCCGGCCGTTTGCGCCATACGCAAACAGCCCACAAGTTATCACAGAGCAAACATCAATTCATTGGACTGAATCGCATGAGGCGGGAGAATATGGATACCGGAGGCCGAATGGCAGGATCAAATTCCTCGAAGATCAAGGCAGTGATTCTCGATTACGGCGAAGTTCTCTGCTACCCGCCGACGGCCGATGAAATGAAACGTATGGCCAGCCTGTTTGGCGTCGAAGCAGGGCCCTTTCGTAAACTCTGGGACCGCGATCGACTGCGTTACGACCGGGGCGATCTTACTCCGCAAGCATATTGGGAATCTGTGGCCGAGCAGGCCGGCATCCATTTGACGACGGAACAGGTTGAGCAACTCCGCGGCTGGGATGTTGAGATGTGGGCACACGACAATCCCGTGATGGTTCAATGGCTGAGGCAGATTCGCTCGTCCGGAACCAAAACGGCGCTGTTGTCCAACATGCCGCACGAGATGATTGCACATGTGCGCCAGACGTTCAGCTGGCTCGACCAGTTCGATCACCTCACATTCTCGGCAGACGTCAGGCTGATCAAGCCAGATGCGGCCATCTACGAACACAGTCTGCGTGGAGTCGGGGTGGCGGCTTCCGAGGCGCTTTTTGTGGATGATAAAGAGCACAACGTGCAGGGCGCGCGGGCGGTGGGAATGCAGGCGATTCGGTTTCAGTCGGTAGAGCAGCTTTCTAAAGATCTCGCCAGATTGGGATTTTCAGTTTTGCCGAGCCTGCCGTAATAGAGTCACTCCCACTGAGGGCGGGACGCCCTCAGGACAGCCGGCGGGACGCCGGCGCTACGAAGGTCCTCCGCAGCCTCGGTTTGTCGCCAGCTACGAAGGTCCTCCGCCAGGGGATTTGAACATGGCTTTAGCAGCCAGAATGAAACCGAGAGTGTGCGCCATTCCGGCGTGCCATGGAGCGGAACAGGTCATCTGCGGAGTGTGATCGGGTATGACCACGCCATCAAAACCATTCTTCGCGAGAATGGAGAGTATGCGAAGCATATCCACGTCGCCGTCGTCGATAAACGTCTCGCGGTAATTCGGCACCTTGCCTGCGACGTTGCGCAGATGGATGTAGGCAATCTTTCGCTGCTTGCTGTAACTGTCGATGGCGTCGTAGAGGTTTTCTTCGGTCATCTCCGCCATGGTTCCAACACAAAGCTCCAGCGAATTGCTCGGACTCGGAGCAAGGTCAATCAATCGTTGATACATACGGGGCTGGTAAACGAGGCGTGGCTGTTGCCGCATCGTGGGCATGGGTGGATCATCCGGATGCGCGGCGAGGCGTACGCCCGATTGCTCGGCGACCGGGATCACGTCTTCGAGAAAGTTTTGCAGTCTACGCCACAATTCCTCGTGGGAAATAGAAGGCAAAGTACCCTTTGGGGCGCTGGAGTCATAGACCATGTTCCAGATCACTCCGTTGGGAATGGGAACGTCGTCGGCGGGGCCATCCATGCCGAGGGTGATGGCGTGTCCGCGTCCCAATGGGGCCGTTACGCGTCCGCACACTCCGGCCAGGCTGAAGTTGTATCCCAGAACTGGAATGCCGGCTTCACCCATGTGTCGAATGATGGTTCTAACTTTTTCGATCTGCTGTGGCCGCTGCGGACCGTCCAACAGAATGTCGTGCCAATGCGCCGGATCGAGATTCTCGATCGCTTCCAGAACAAGTCCGGCGTCTTCAATCTCGGCGCGAAGTGTCGTTAATTCTTCGACCGACCAAAGTTTGTCCGGATTGCCAGCCACTCCCCACGGCTCATATTTCGCGCCGGATGGTTGATTGTTACGCGGATTCGCGCCGCCCTGGTTGAAATAATCCACCAGGTGAACAATCACATGAGTGCATCCAGCCTGCCGCGCGAAGTCGTAATAGTCGCGCGTCAGCATGTGACGATAAAGGCCGAGACCAACTTTCATAGGCGATTGCCGATACTGGTGGATTGGCCGGAGCTCAATTTGCCGGGGATTGCATCCACTCGAGCGGGACGGATGAGGACCAAAACGCCGGACAGGATGATGGTGAACGGATCAAAAACAATCAGTTATTAGTTCTCGGTTCTCAGTTCTCGGTTACATGATGCCGTGCTTTTTGAATGCTGCTACTGCGCTGCTGCCTTTTTCGAGCGCTTTTCTTACCAGCTTTTCACCGCGAACTTTTTCCAGGGATTTGGCAAATACTTCGCCGGCAGCTTCGGTGGGGACAAGGCAGACTCCATCGATGTCACCGAAGAGAATGTCGCCCGGGCGCAAGCGTACAGCGCCGATCTCAAGGGGAACGCGGAAATCTACTACTTTGTATCGCGGCGAGGAGTCCTGACCGTACGAGCCCCAGGAAAAAGTCGGGAAATTCAGATCGAGAATTGCTTTGGTGTCGCGAGTGTAGCCATTCACGACTGTCCCTATCGCGCCCAGCTTGCGGGCACGGATGCTCATTAGTTCTCCCCACAAGGCGTTGCGTGGAGATGAACCGGTGCTGACGTAGACCTCGTTGGCGCGCAGGTCGTCGAGAGCTTCGAGCATCAAACCGAACGGCTTAGACATGAGGCGGTTCGCCGTGCCGGTAACTTTCTCGGCGAACACATCCACCGCGAGGACCGGCATGGCGCGGCCGACGACGACCATGTCTGGCGTAACGGGCGAATCTGCGGAGGAAGAAACTGGTGCTGGAGGTCCAGTTTGTCCATGACATCGCCCACGACGCAGGTAAACAATTCGCGCCGCACGAGAGCGAAGAGGTCGTCGTCGGATTTCCAGGGCTTCATGGAACGTTATTTCCCGCGTGCGACTCGAATCTTTTCGACAAACTGCCTGGCCGTGTCGGTGACCAGTTGCAGATTGCCTTTTTCGGCGCCTGCGGTGAGGCTGCCGCCAACGCCGACGGCGACGGCGCCAGCCTTGATCCAGTCACCAACGTTGTCAATGCTTACTCCGCCGGTCGGCATCAGGGATGCCTGAGGTAACGGGCCTTTCACGGCTTTTACGAAGGCGGGTCCGAGGGTTTCGCCGGGGAACAGTTTCACGATGTCAGCACCGCACTCCATGGCGTCCACGATCTCCCGCATGGTTCCCGCGCCGGGCATGTACGGTACCTGGTAGCGGTTGCACAGGCGAGCGGTTTCTACACTCACCGACGGGCTCACGATGTACTGCGCTCCGGCCAGAATCGCGATACGCGCGGTTTCCGGATCGAGAACGGTTCCGGCACCGATTAGGATTTCGCCGGACTTGTATTTTTTGGCGAGATCTTCGATGACGGCTGCCGCGCCGGGGACAGTGAAGGTAATTTCGATTGCAGCCGCGCCTCCAAGAGCGCAGGCTTCGGCGATCCGCGCTGCCTGATCTGAACTGTTAGTACGGACGATGGCGACGAGCCCTGATTCGAGAACTTTTCCGAGAACCTTGAGTTTCAGCATGGTTATAGGTTATCCAACTTTCCGGTGTATTGCGTCCTTTCTGGTTGAGTAACGGGTTCTGTAATTTCTGGAACTCCTGGTTTCGCGTTCTGCTTCCGCGGTCTTTCCCTGTTTGCGATAGAGGCCAGCCAGCGCGAAATGGGTTTGAGCGGCGAGACTCGCGCCTTTCTCGATAGAGAGCAGCTTTGTCCACGTCTTTCTCAGCGGACGTCGAGTCGCCGGCCAGCGCGCGGCTTTGCCCGAACGAGTAGAGAGTCTCGGGCATATCAGGCAGCAATTTATCGGCACGCTGCAATTCTATTCTGGCTTCGCGAGCTTTGCCTTGTTGAAGCAGGGACGATCCCAGGCGGTAAGCGGCCTCGGCGTTGCCGGGCTGCATTTGGGACTGGGCGCGAAACTGTTCTTCGGCCTTGGTCCACTGGGACGATCCGGCGTAGACCAGGCCGAGCTCCAGATGCAACTCAGGAGTGTTGGGGCGGAGTCGCAAGGCTTCGAGGAATTCTTTTTCAGCCTGAGGCATTTGTCGCAACACAAAATAATTTTCCGCGAGTGCCTGGTGAGCACGCGCCGAATCCGGGTAAGTGGCGATCAGCGAGTCGATCGCCTGCTTGGACAGAAGCCCGCTGGCTCGACCGAGATAGTAAAGCAAATCGGGATCGTTCGGATGCTTCGCCAGAGCAGCCTGCAGGTTTTGCACGGCTGGCTGGAAGTCGCCGGTTCCGATCTGTGCGATCCCCAGCGCGGTTGGCTCTTGAATCTTGGACAGGTGAGTAATCGCTTCGGCGTTGAAGCCTTGCGCCAGAAGCGAGTATCCGAGCAACTGGTGCGCGGCGGCGAGGTCAGGTGACAATTCCAGAGCATGCTTTAGAGGCGCGATGGCAGCGCCATAATCCTGGTTCTCCATGTAAGCCTGACCTAGATTCACGAAGCCTTGCTGCCACAGTCGGCGCCAGTTCGGTCGCTTTTTTGAATTCGGTGATGGCGATATCGAAGTGCTGCTGCTTTTCGGCGTCTGCACCGGCCTGCATGTGCTGCAGTGCCTCCGGAGAAACGGTCTGCCACGCCAGCCAAAACATTATCAGGGTGCGAATCACGGTTTCTCCGGCTCACGCACTTCGAGAAATTGGTCGGCGTGAACGTCGTTCAAGGTCTGGCGGGTCCCCGACGGCCAGGCGACTTCTATTTTCGCAGTTTCTGCCGCTCCAAGTCCGAAATGAAGACGCTTGTCGCTTGAGGAAATATAGCTTCCGGCGGAGGTTGCGAAGCGAGTCTGTCCGTTCACTCGTACGCGGGCGCCGAAACCATCGCGATTACTGCGCGTGCCACGCAGCGAGATGGTGAGCCAATGTTTACCGACGCGACCGTAGAAGACTTGCGGGAGGACCGCCGAGAACCGTCATCACAACATCCTGCGAGCCGTCGTTGTTCAAGTCGCCAAAAGCGGCTCCTCGCCCCGCGGCAGGAGACGCGCTTCCTGAATCGGCGCGCTCGAAACGGCCATCGTGATTCATTGCCACGAGCGGAAGCTCCCAGTAGTGCAGGGAAGGGTCGATCTTTTCGACATTATCGAGAACGTGTCCCTGGGCGACGAACGAGATCTTTCTTGCCATCGTTATCAAAATCTTCCAGACCGACGCCCCAACCGGAGCTTCCGCTCGACAACGCGCCGAGTCCGGTTTCGAGGCTGGCATAGCTGAACGTGCCGTTGCCTTCGTTGTGATAAACGCCGTAGATTTCGCGCGGCAGTTCGGTGACAACGACATCAGGACGTCCGTCGTTGTCATAATCCTGGAACACAACGCCCATGCCGGAAAGGCGCCGGCCATCTTCTGACAATGCGGCTCCTGCCTCGAGGGCGCGTTCGGTGAAAGTGCCGTTGCCGTTATTGTGATACAGGTATTGCTGCATGCCGTCGTTGGCGACGAATATATCAGTGAAGCCGTCATCGTCGTAATCGGCGAAAGCCACGCCCAGCGCCCGGCCTTTCCTGGCGGCGATCCCGGATTTCTGACTGACATCAGTAAAAGTTCCATCGCCGTTGTTGTGGTAAAGAATGCTGGTAGTCGAGGGAAATTCTTCTGGCGGACAGTAGGTGTGCCATTCTCCGCCGCAGGTCTTGCTGTGTTTGGTGTCCCACTCCATGTAACGGGTGACGAACAGGTCAAGCTTGCCATCGTTGTCGTAGTCGAAGAATCCTGCGGACACCGACCACCCGCCAGCTGCCACGCCCGCTTTGGACGTTACATCCGTGAATGTGCCATCACCGTTGTTGTGATAAAGCACGTTCTTCCCGTAGCTCGTGACGTAGAGATCGGAGAAGCCGTCGTTGTCGTAATCGCCGACGGCGACTCCCATGCCGTAGTTTCCGTCACCGGCGTTGGCGAGTCCCGCTTTCTCCGTGACATCGGTGAAGCTGCCGTCTTTGTTTTGCCGGTACAGCCGATTCCAATAAGCGTGGATCTTTGCGATCGAAGCTTTCCGGCAGCCGCATGGGATCGCTGACGCGTCCGCCATTCACCAGGAAGATATCAAGCAGTCCGTCGTTGTTGTAGTCGAAGAGGGCGACGCCTCCCGGCATGGTCTCGATCAAATATTTCTGCGTTGTCGGCGAATTGCGGAGAACGAAATCCAAACCATGCGGCGATTTGTTTTCAAAAATAGAGAGCGGCGCTGCAGTCATCGCCAAGGCTATACAGCAGAGAAGCGCCGGGATGGAAATAATCCGCAAGACGGGGATGATCGAGTAGGAATCCTGACGGAAAGGATATCGTGCTCGTTGAAGGATTGCACATCGTGAGGCAGCATAAACGCGCTTATCGGTGCTCGCGTGATGGCTGAGGATTGTGAATCGTTTCAAGGAAGAAATGATCGGAGCCGTCAAGACGCCGACGGACAATGCGATTCAACAAAACAAGTTGAGTGTGGATTCGGAGGGAATTCGTCAACATTTGTAAACGCCTTTAAGTAATCGTTTACCGAGAGCCTTTCGATCTCAACAAATTCACGATTTCCTTCTTGACAACGTTCTATGGGATATGAAAAAACCGCCTTGAGTAGTCAGTACCGAGCAATCGGCCCGCGAAGGCCGGTTCACCACAGGGTCCCTATTCTGTGCACTTCACGTGGGGGTGGGTAATGTCGTATCGCAGACTTTCCTCGTTGTTGTTCCTCTCTCTGTTTTTCGCATTTTCAACCAGCGTTATCTCTGTGGGGCAATCGACCTACGGTTCAATCTCGGGTTCGGTTACCGATCCGTCCGGCGCTGCAATCTCCGACGCTCAAGTCACGCTGACCAATATGGGGACAGCGGAAAAGCGTACTCAGGCGACCGGAGCAGACGGACTCTACAGCTTCGTGAATCTGAATCCAGGTCAATACCGGGTTGATGTCGAGAAGTCGGGCTTCAAACACTTTGCTCGCCCGGGAGTCGCGGTCGAAGTACAACAGTCGGCGCGTATCGATGCAGCGCTGGTCGTTGGTCAGGTCACGGAGACCGTCGAGGTCAGCTCTGAAACGCCTCTGCTGCAGACGGACACATCGTCACTCGGAACAGTGGTAACGCAGCGCGCGGCGAACGAACTGCCGCTGAACGGAAGAAACATCTACAACCTCACCACGATTACTCCTTCCGTGGTTCCGCAAGGGAACACGATGGGAACGGTTGTGGCAAGAACCCGTTCGACTTCGCCAACTATCAAATCGGCGGCGCGTTCGCCAACGAAGGTGCGATCTATCTGGATGGACAGCCTCTGAACATCGGCTACATCAATCTTCCACTCATGGTTCCGACGCAGGACGCAGTCTCGGAATTCAAAGTGCAGTACAGCAACCTGGGACCAGAGTGGGGCAAGTTCGCGGGCGGCGTCATCAACGTGAGCACCAAGTCAGGCACGAACACCTGGCACGGCTCGGGTTACGACTATCTGCGTAACAAGATCTTCAACTCGAACGAGTTCTTCAACAAGAATTCCGAAATCGCGATCGGCAAGAAGAACGAGCCGCCACCGTTCACGCAGAACCAGTTTGGCGCCACGATCGGCGGTGCGGTGATCAAAGACCGCACGTTCGCGTTTTTCAGCTATGAAGGTTTTCGTCTGCGCACCGGTACTCCGTTTAACACGACGGTGCCAACGCTGGCAGGAGCGCGACGGCGACTTCTCCGATCTGTGCACGACGGGCTTCAATGGCTCCGGATCTGTCATGGACGACGGGCGGCAACTTCGCACCAGATCTACGAACCCGCTCACGGCGACTTGTTCATCAGCTCTACGACCCGGTAGCGTTCACGGGCCCAATCGCCGCTTAACTGCATTGCGCCCACAAGCAGCCTTCTGCGCGAACCAATGCTCCAGAGCACCATCCCAACCGCAATCAATCCGACCTCTGCTTTCTTCTGAACAAGCTGATCGCGGATCCCACTATCGGGCGGAACGGTTCTGAACTTTCTGAAAGATTCGAGCACGGGCGGCGATACCGATACCTACATCGCTCGCGTGGACCAGACCATCAACAGCAAGAACACCATCTTCGGCCGCTTCGCTTACTGGAAGCTGCTGAGCCTGGCGCAGGATCCCTTCGGCACCGGTCTGTGCAAAGACCGCTGCGCCGAAAATACGCGAGCAAGAGCTTTGTGCTCGGTTGGAACTACGCCATCAGTCCGACGACGATTCTGAACGTCAACGGCAGCATCAGCCGGTTCCACTACCTGCGCGGCCCTATCAACCAGAACTTCGATATGACTGCAGGAAGGTTGGCCGGCTGCGTACAACGCGCTCGTGCCCAACATCGAGCGAACGCCGCTGACGCCCTGCTTCGGCCAGAACGACTCACTGGTGGGTTGCAGCCAGGGACAAAGCTCGATCAACGATCTCAACACTCAGTTCAACATTTCGCCGCAGGTCACGATGATTCGGGGTCGCCACACTTTCGTATGGGGCGGCCAACTCGAAGAAGGCTACGACAACTACCTGCAGACCAACACCGGCGGCGGTCTGATCTCCTTCACCGGATCGTGGACATCTGCTTCCCCCGGCGACGGTCGGAGCGGGCAACGTCGCAGGTCCGGGCAACAACGGCGAAGACTTCGCCGACTTCATGCTGGGATACGGCAACGGCCAAGGTTCTGCCTTCGGCAACCAGACCACTGGATCGCTCGTGATCTCGGGTCCAGTCTCTGGCAAACAGACCTATCGCGCCCTGTACTTCGGCGACAACTGGCGCGCAACCAGCAAACTGACCTTGAATCTCGGTCTCCGCTACGAACTGCAGGGCACCTGGTCAGAGCGCTTCGACAAGATGACCTACTTCGATCCCGAAGGCCACAAACTCGCTCCGTACCGGCTGCAGCGGTGTGGCTGGAAGCCCCTGCCTGGGCGATCTCTTCCTGGTAAAGACTGGCGTCAACGATACCCGCAACAACTTGCCGCTTTCGAAAAAGCAGTTCATGCCCCGGCTGGGATTTGCGTATTCGCCTGATCAGAAGACGGTGATTCGTGGCGGATACGGAATCTTCTTCATTCCGAACTACGTTGCGTTCAACACAAATCCCTACGTCGATCCGGTCAGCAGCTCCACCTCGAACTTTTTCGCCAGCAACAATCAGGGCGTAAGCCCGGCCGCATCGCTAAACGCCAATACGTGTAACGCACCAGGTGACGGAACCATCACGCTGCCTGGGAGCGGGACCGTTCAACCAGGGGAACTTCAACGCAGGCTTTGGCGCTGACAACCTGGTCGCCGTACCCGGCCGCAACCCTCAACCGAACGTCTCGCAGTACATCCTGACTCAGAACAACTTTTCTGCCACGGGATACACCGTGCAGAAGTACGGGTACACCGAGCAGTGGAATTTTGACATCCAGCGCGAATTGCCGCTGGGCTTCTTTGCCGACGTTGCTTATGCGGGAGCTCACGGTGTCCATCTCCCGCAATCCAATCCCAACGTCAACCAGATACCGGACAGCTTTATCAGCGCAAGCTCACAGCCAATTTGCAACCGGTGGCGCTGGAGCCGTGGCCATCGATCAGCACGTCTGCCCGAACCCTGGACCTTGTGCTGCCTATCCCTTCAGTCAGGAACTGCCGGGCTCGCTTGGGCCAGCAGGCCTGCTTGCAGGACCAACTGGATCGTCCCTTCCCGCAGTACGCGGGCGTCAACCTGAACGGTCAGGGTTGCTGCAGCAGCAACTACAACGCTCTGCAAGCAACCGTGACCAAGCGCTTCCAGGGAGGTGGAACACTGCTGGCGGCGTACACCAATGCGAAGCTGATGTCGAACACCGACACTCTGACCTCATGGCTGGAAGGCGGCACCACTGGCGGAACCGGCGCCATCCAGGACTGGAACAATCTGTCGGCTGAACGTTCACTGTCTTCTCAGGACGTTTCTCAGCGGCTTGGTTATCAGCTACGTGCTCGACCTGCCGTTCGGTCATGGCAAGCGCTGGGCTGGTGGCGTGAGCGGTGTGCAGACAAAGTGGTTTCCGGATGGGGCATCGATGGCACCACCACCTTCCAACGCGGCTTCCCGGTGAAGATCAGTTGGGGTGGCGGTAATGCGCTGACCAGTTCAAGCCTGCTGGGACAGAGCACGCTTCGGCCTGACTACATCGCTGGCTGCAACAAGGGCATCTGCGGAAGCGCAGTTTCGCGAGTCACGCAATGGTTCAACACCGCATGCTTCACCGCGCCGGGTGGTGTGGATTCGACCGGAACGTCAGATCAATCCCGTGGACCTTCGGCAACGAGCCGCGGGTCGACGCTTCACTCCGCCAGCAGGGCGTCAACAACTTTGACTTCGCCGTGTTCAAGAGGACCAACGTTACTGAAAGAGTGGGTGTCGAATTCCGGACGGAATTCTTCAACCTGTTCAATCATCCGCAGTTTGGGCCTCCGAACGGGACGCAGACCAGCGCAACCTTCGGACAGGTGACGAACACAGTCAACCTTCCACGTCTGATTCAGTTCGGTTTGAAGATAGCCTTCTGATTATCCGTATCTGAACAACTTGGGGCAGGCCCAGCGGCCTGCCCTTTTTTATTGACTAATTCTTGCCGGCATCGTTGACAACGCCTGCCTGAATTCCGCTGTGGCGTTTCACCAGCTTGATTTACAATCCATTGCGCTCGTGAGTTCAAGCCAACATGAAGACATCTCAGACAATCGACTATGCCGAAGCCAAGGAAATGATCGACCGGATCGTGGAGAAAGCTCTGGCCATGAAGAAGGCCGCCGTGATTGCGGTGGCTGATTCGCATGGCGAGCTGATTGCCTTCGCACGCATGGACGGAGCGCCGATCTCGTCCATCCGCATTGCCGCAAACAAGGCATGGACTTCTGCGCGCGAGCGCAAACCGACCAAAGATATCGGCGACCGGGTCCGGCATCCCGAAAAAGGGCATGACATCGCTTATTTTGGCGATCCCCGTTTCGTGGGATGGGGTGGCGGCGTTCCGGTGTGGAAGGATGGCGAGGTCGTCGGCGCCGTTGCCGTCAGCGGGCTGTCGTCCAGCGAAGATATCGTTCTGGCGGAGTTGGCGGTGGATGTGGTCGGAGGCAAGAAGAAGTAGTAGAGCCATTAACAAAATAAACTAAACAGAGGCCGAATCCGGGGATATGGCAAACAGGGAAGTAGCAAAGACGACCGTAACTTTTGGCGAAATCATGCTGAGGCTCGCACCGCCGGGCTTCGAAAGAATCCTGCAAACCGGGCAGTTCGTTGCGACGTTTGGAGGCGGAGAGGCCAATGTGGCTGTGGCTCTGTCCCAGTTGGGACTGCCGGCTGCGTTCGTGACCGTTCTGCCTGACAAGAATCCCATCGCTGACGCGGTAGTCGGCGAACTCAGGCGCTTCGGGGTGGACACTTCTCGCATCGTCCGCGGCAAGGGACGCATGGGCGTCTATTACGTTGAGGCCGGAGCTAACCAGCGTCCTTCGAAAGTCGTTTACGACCGCGAGAACAGCGCAATTGCCCTCGCCAAGCCGGGCGACATTGATTGGGATCGCGCTTTCGATGGCGCCGGATGGTTCCACGTGACCGGCATCACTCCCGCCATCAGCGGATCCGCGGCCGAGTTGGCGCTGGAGGCCGCAAAGAAAGCCCAGGCGAAGGGAATTACGGTTTCTTGCGATCTCAACTACCGCAAGAACCTTTGGAAGTGGGGAAAGCCGGCGGCTGAAGTCATGCGCGAGCTGGTAAAGCATATAGATATCGCCATCGCTAATGAAGAAGATGTACAGAAGGCTCTGGGCATCGAGGCCGAAGTGGATGTGCACTCCGGCAAACTGGATCGCGCGCAGTACGAGAAGCTGACAGCGAAAGTGCTGGCGGAGTATCCCAACCTGAAGGCCATCGCGATTACTTTGCGGGAATCGAAGAGCGCGTCACACAATGGCTGGGCCGCTTGCCTGAACGATCGGAAGAAGTTCAGCGTCAGCCGTTCGTACGAAATTACTCACATTGTCGATCGCGTGGGATCGGGCGATTCGTTTGCCGCGGGTCTCATCTACGGCTTTCAGGTGCTTGCCGTCACATGAGGAAGCGCTTGAGTTTGCCGTGGCGACCAGTTGCCTGAAGCATTCCCAGCAAGGCGATTTCAGCCGTTCGACCGCGGACGAAGTGAATGCTCTGCTCAAAGGCGATGGATCGGGAAGAGTGCAACGATAGCGACGGTGTGGGGCGGACACTCTTGTCCGCCCCACACTTTTAAACCTTCACCCACGCGCGCGACGCTGCCGATTTCTCGACCGCCTCCAACACTCTCTGCACGGCGACTGCATCATCGAAATCCGGATAGCGCGATTCTTTGCGCCCCAGAGGCTCCGAGGAAATCTCCCAGCGTGGCGATGAATGTGTGTTCGTAGCCGATGATGTGGCCGGGCTTCCAGAAATTGTCGGAATACGGCTGGTCGGGACCGGTGACCGTGATGTTCCGCATGCCTTGCTGGTTGGGCTTTTCAGTGGCATCGAAAAATTCCAGTTGGTTCATCTCCTCCAGATTGAAGCGCAACATGCCCTTCGATCCGTTGATTTCGAAGGCGTGGCGGTTGCGGCATCCGACTCCGTAACGAGTGGCTTCAAAGGTGCCGACGCTTCCATTGGCGTATCGAGCGATGAAGTATGTGGCATCATCCACGTCGCGCCCGGCGACGAAGGTGTGCGTCATGGCCGTCAGTTCCGTGATGGGTCCGTTGAGATACAGCGCAGAGTCGATGGAGTGGGAGAGCAAGTCTCCCGCTGCTCCGAGTCCCGCTTCGGACTTCCGGTAGCGCCAGGTGTTGGCCTTGCTGGGATCGTTGCCCGATTGATTTAGATAAAGAGCGCGATAGTGAAACGTCTGACCGAGGCGTCCTTCATCAAGAAGACGCTTGGCAAATGCCACGGCCGGAATTCGCCGGTAATTGAACCAGACCAGATTGGGAGCCTGACCTACAGCCGCGGCCATGCTTTCAGCCTCCTGAAGCGAGGTCGCAAGAGGCTTCTCGCACCAGACGATTTTGCCGGCCTTGGCGGCGGCGATGGCGATGGGAGCGTGTAACGCGTTGGGTACAGCGATATCGACTACATCGACATCAGGACGGGAGACGACTGCCTGCCAATCGGTCGCGGTTTCCTGCCATCCCCATTGCGCCGCTGCGGCGTTGAGCTTGTCCGGATTGCGGCCGCAAACGACTTTCAGAACCAGTTCATAAGGGACATCAAAGAAGTGAGTGACCTGGCGGAAGGCGTTGGAGTGCGCCTTTCCCATGGAACCGGTGCCGATCATGGCAATGTTCAGTTTTTGCTTAGGCATGATTCTCCGAGGAGGTTGGAGCCGCAGTGTACCATCGCCTCCGTTTGCGAGAAGAAGCGCTGCAATCCTGTGGAAGGGAGAAATAGAAATGCCCCATTCGGCGCAAGCTACGCGTCAAATGAGGCACCCTCGGCCAAGAAAACTCTAATGTGTAACCTTCGCTGGACTTAGTTATTCCAGACGATCTCTGCCTTCTTCGCAGTCATGTGCTCTTTTCTGAGCATGCGGGCCGAGTCGCCGAGAGGAACCGAAGTGGACGGAATGTGCACTTCCCACAACGGCCTCACGCCGCGAGCCGACACGTTGAGAGATTCCTCCATGATGTTCTGAGCTTGTCCCATACCCTGTTGCTGGGCTCGCCCTTCATGGCTGGCGAATTCGTAAATTACCGGCTGGGCGTTGAGACCGGCGCCTCCGATGGCGGACTGTCCGAATGCCGCCCCGGCGAGAACAAAGAATCCCAATACGCACAATGCAATCTTCATCGAATTGCCTCCGAACCTTGAGAGTCCAGGACCAAGGGGCGGGGAATCCTCTAGTTCCTGCTTACTGCACCACGCCATGACAATATGCATGCTCCATACCAAACCTATCTTCTTCGCAGTCTATGGTTTAGGGGGATAGTTGAAGGAAGCGGTGCAACTGTTTGCACAAACACGGCTTTGGATGGCCTGGAATGCCTTGTCTGGCGCGGCATACAGCTGGTTACGGATCGAGGAACGATTCTCGAAGCTGCGAGGTCTGACAGACTCCGTCGAGGTCCCGAAGTCAATGTCGCGCGATCTCACGAGCGATCGATCAGAAGGATGGTTTGCAGCAATACGTTAGCCCCATTGGCACAGTCCTGCCAGTGCGTCAGTTCCTTCGGTTGAGTGGCTGATTCCGCCAACGCTGGGGACGAAGATCATCCCCATGGGCGCGATTCTCGCGATGACCTGGGCATCCTGACCAGCGCCGCTCGGCAAGCGCATGGTCTTCAGGCCAAGTGCCGCAGCTGCCGTTTCAATCTGCGCTTGAATCGCCGGCGTGGCAAGCGCCGGCGCGTCGTGCTCGACTTGCTTGATTGAAATCTCGGTCGTGGTTTGTTTCGCAATGACCTGGGCTCGCTTCCGAATCTCTTCTCCGAGATGGGCGATCTTTTCCGGAGAGAGATCGCGTAGCTCGAGCGAGAGTTTGACCAGTCCAGGTACGATATTGCGTACGTTCGGAGAAACTTCCAGCCGCCCAACGGTTCCCACCTGCCGGCCCGGCTCGCGAGTGACTACCTCTTGCACCGCCTCAATTAACTGGGCTGCGGCTAAAAGGGCATTGCGGCGTTCGGGCATCGGAGTGGTTCCGGCGTGATTGGCGAAGCCCTTGATTTCGACCTCATACTCGTCGATGCTGACGATGCCCTCGACTACGCCGATGGGGATGCCGGCTTTGTCGAGGTTTCCGCCCTGCTCGATATGAAGCTCCAGATAACAGTGGATCGATCCGGGGGCAAATCGAGCCTCGGACAAACGGTCCGGATCGCCACCGATCTTGCGCAGGCCATCCGACATCAGGATGCCGTTATAGGTGCGATCCAGATCCTTGCGCTTGCAGATCGCCAGCAGCACCCCGGCTGCCTACGGTAAGACTCTCTTCATTCGACCAAAGCGCGACCTCCAGCGGGTGCCGTGTAGTTACGTCATGGTCCTTGAGCGTGCGGACAATTTCGATGGCCGACATGGATCCCAGTTGTCCATCGAAGTTTCCGCCGCTAGGCACCGAGTCGATGTGCGAACCGAAAAGAATCGGCTTGAGCGAGGGATCCGTGCCCGCGCGAATAGCCAGAATGTTCCCAGCCGTATCGATCCGTGGTTCCAATCCGGCGGTACGCAACAGATCCATAGCGAATTTTCTGCCGGCCACGTCGGCGTCTGAGTAAGCGAACCGGCTAACCCCATCCGCGAAGGTGCCTCCTGCGGGGCGTCCATTAAGACTCAGAGCTTCGAGCGTCTGGCGTAGCCGATCGGCGTCAATTCGCAAATCTGTGGGCTGAGTCTGGGCAAACGAAAAATCGGCGAAAGCAGACGCGGTAAATGCTGCAGCAAATCCGTAGAACAATTCACGACGGGTCAGGGTCACGCCGCGGATTATACAGGGGAGCGCGTTTGGGGTTGAACTCTGTCCTCCTTTGGATTGTCGGCTGGGCGAATTGTGGCGAAAGGTGTGACGGGTTCGTCAAAACCGGAACATCGATTCAAGAGCGGCGGACAAGAGTGTCCGCCCCACATACCCACAGGACGTGACCTTGGTAACGTCTGGTGGCACGGGTGGGCCATTTCTTAAGCAGGACTAGCCGCTTAGGATCGCACTATTCCGACAGGAGACACCAAATGGACACTGCATCAATCCAGGACGGATTGCTGGCCGCACTGACCGAGCGTTTTGAGGCAGATCCTGCCCACTTTGTCAGTTTGCCGAAACAGATTGTGGATTCTTCGTCGGCCCGGGCCGTCATTGCCGAGCTACGGAACGACGGTTACGTCGAAGAGAAGGAACGCGGCGTGATCCGTTTGACCATCCGAGGCTACAAGGTGCACCGCGCCCGCAGCCACTACAACTGGGCCGAAGCCAGCGTTTTGGTTGCTGTCTAAGGCTATTAGCTTCCTGATGGTCGCGGATGCCGAAAGGCCTCAGGAATATCCCTTCACGATCAGGTTCATCAGCTGTACCGCATTCCACCCAGCGTACACGCCAATCTACAGCGGTAATCCAAATGCCCACTAGATTGCTGCACGATTCGCTGAGGTGCTTCCAGCGCTCGTCGCAGATGGGAACAATTGTCGCTTCCGAAAAACGGAGGTCGCAATCGTCTCCGATCATTTTAAGAGCAAATGGCCTAAGAATATCGGGCACGGTCGAAACTTGCGCTGCTGCCATAAACACTGCGTCCCCGCCGGAGCGCGCAGAATCCAAAGAAGTGCATAGTAATATCTCGTAGATTCGCCGCCGAATCGCAAAGAAAACCGCCTTTTGTTCGACGTAAGGAGCGCTAGGGATGTTTGAAAGTATTCTCTGCCAGGTTACGGAATATGATCCGGAGGTTCTTGAGCCACTCATTGGCCTTGCTGTTGAAATAGCTCGAGAGGGTCGCGAAGGAAGGCGCATAGGCACGCTGTTCATGCTGGGCGATGCCGACGCAGTGCTTGCCCGCTCCAGACCGCTGATTTTAGATCCCCTGGCCGGTCATCCGGAGTCTTCGCGTCACATCACCAACGTCAATTTACGTGGAACGGTCAAGGAACTGGCTCAACTGGACGGCGGGTTTGTGGTGAGTCGTGAGGGAACTGTGCTATCCGCCTGCCGCTACCTCGATGCTGGCACCTCTCATCTCGATGTGCCGCTGGGACTCGGCAGCCGTCACATAGCCGCCGCCAACATGAGTGCAGTCACGAGTTCGGTAGGCATCGTGGTTTCCGAGAGTTCTGTGGTGAGGCTTTTCTGTCACGGACATTTGGTGGGAGAAATTATTCCCGAGATCTGGATGATGGACCACGCCGCGAAACTCCGCGGGGCCGTGAAGAGGGAGCAGGTCGGCGACCTGACAGTCCTCACACCAAATTGGCCGCCAGCCCCCAGCCTGAAGTAAGCTGCCGGCGAATTCTATTTAAGGAACGAACGCATGACGACCTTGCAGGAATTTCGCTGTGAAATCTGCGGTACCGTGACCAGCAATCCTCTCCACTGGTTCGTGATTCACTGTGGCGACGCCGAACTCACCGTCCACCGCTGGAACTCCGAGAGCGCCAACGCGGCCGGAGCCCGCCACTACTGCGGGGAGGCCCACGCCCAGGTCTATATCAGCCGCTGGTTCGAGTCAGTGTGCACCCCGCCCAAACCAGATTTTAAGTAGCCCCACATTCAGACGCCCTGATACACCCATCCCAAAAACGACTTGGGACTCTGAAAGGATTGCCCCCACTCTGCGTCATAGCGGGCGGTGGGTTTGGCTGCGACCACCTCTTCCAAAGTCTTGCCCTGCTTCTTGAGCCTGGCGACTTTCTCGCGCGCCTCGGCCAGCACATCGTGAAATAGCGTGAGGTCGGCTTTCCCCGTTGTGACTGCGCCGTGGCCTGGAATCACTATCGTCGATGCGCTCACCTTCTCAAGGTTCGCTTTCGCTGCGCGAATCTGGCCGTCGATGCTGCCTCCGGTCGAATAGTCGATAAAGGGATAGTTGCGATTCCAGAACGTGTCTCCGGTGTGCAGAACATCAGCCTCCGTAAAATGTACGGAGATGTCGGAATCGGTATGAGCGGGGCCGTAATACTTGAGGGCGAGAGTGGAGCCGTTCGCGTGAACCGTGTGCTCGTCCTGAAAAACACTTGTGGGGATCGCTCCCGCCGGTGCCTTCGGAAAAGTGTAAAACCAGCCTTCCACGCGCGTGTCCGCCGAAAGGCGCTTGCGCGTATTCTCGTGAGCCAGAATGCTTGCGCCCGCCTGGTGCAGCCACTCGTTGCCGCCGGTGTGATCAAAGTGCCAGTGAGTGTTGATCAGTTGCTTGATGGGGTCCGCGTTGATGCTGGTGAGGGCCGCCGCAACGTTCGACTGCGCCGTGACGATTTCCGCATCCACCAGAAGCTTTCCGTCCGGACCAGTAAGAACGGCGATGTTCCCACCGGGGCCGAGCAGGACACTTATATTGCGCCGAAGCGTTTGCACCGTGATCTTGGCTGTCGCGGATTCCTTGAGAGCGATTCCAACCAGTCCTTCCTGCGAAAAGAGTTGGGGCGGAGCGAGACACGCGGCCGCAACCGCGACACCACTCGAAATCAGAAACTGACGCCGCGAAACTTCGTTGGCCACTCTGTCGCTCATCAATCTGCTCCTGTCTGTCTGTTGCACTGCCCTTGGGGGTGAAATGAGTTTCGCAAAAAGTATAACCGGACGGCGGCTGGCGAGTTGTCAAGGTGGCCCATTCAAGCCCGGTTTTGGCTTGAGTGGGAAATGCTCCTCAGGAAGTCTTGCTCGGCGGAACAATCGGCAGACCTGTTGCCTTCCATTCCTGGAATCCGCCAATCATGTCCGTCGCGCGGTGGAGTCCAACATCCTGTAGAGATATCGCCGCGAGGCTTGAGGAATAGCCTTCGGAACAGAACACGATTACATGGATGTCATGATCGGTCGCAACCGGCAGCCGGGCGCTGGAGGCTGGGTCGAGCCGCCACTCGAGCACGTTACGTTCAACAACCAATGCGCCTGCGATACTGCCCTCAATCGCGCGCTGGCCTTCGGGACGTGTATCGACGAGTATCGCTCCCGTTTTGACCATGGCCTCATAGGCCTCATCTGGAGATAGCCGCCGCAGTCGGGCGCGTGCCGCTGCAAGCACCTGGTCGATGGTCAAGACATCGGTCCTCTCAAAGGGGTTTCCGCATCTGCACTCGCCACTCAGGATAACTTCACGCCCAACGGCGTTCAAGATGGCGATCTAAAAAGTGACGAACCATATTGTCGTCTGGGGAGTGAACGGCTTTCGCAGAACTGCCCGCTCGGCTAAAGGCAAGATCGAGTCGGTCACCCGCCCTATATCGTCTGGAGATCGGTGTCAGGCGCTGGATACCCAACGATCCGCAGCATCGCGACAATCTGGCCCTTGTGATGAAATGCGTGGGTTATGACGTGGAGCAGGATGAAGGCGGGACTTCTAAGCTCTCCGCCCCAATCCACGGGACGTTTAGCCAGGGTTGTGTTGAGTTGTTCTTCCGTCAGATCGTCGAGGTAGATTCGCGTCGCTTTTCGTATCCGATCCTTAGCGGCTTGCAAATCCGCCATGACCGGGAAGTCTTCTTCTAGCCGGTCGGCAAACGCTTTGTTCTGCAGACTGTGAGTCCAGAATTCCTCGCAGTTCAGGATGTGGACAAGCTGCTTCCAAATGGATGGTTGACCGAATCCTGAAATTTGCTTGCGGCAAAGATCATCAGGGACGGTTGCGACATGGCTCAACAGAAGGTCTAACCGATCATGCATTGTGGCGTGTAATTCGATGATTCCGGATTTTGCGAACATGCCTGGCTCCGCGCAGTTTCGAGTTCTGGCTATTTTAATTGGGAAAAGCGGGGATCGACGAAACGTTCATTCGTTGGTCCTCGCGTGCGCGAAGCTGAAGTCAATCATTCACCGGGAGATAGCCTGGCCGTCCTGCTGAGTAGATTCAAGAATGGATTTGCCAGAAACGCGCGCGAAGATCTCACGGTAGAATTGCGGATGTGACTGCCAAGTCTGTGCCGTCACGATGCGCCCGTCGCACACCGCTTCGTCGGTGACATAGATCGCTCCGGCCTGCTCCGCTTCGAGGCGCACATGTTCGTAGCAGGTCACACGTCTACCGCTGATTAGCCCTGCAGCAGCCAGCACTTGAATGCCATGGCAGATGGCGAAGATCCACTTCTCCGCTCGATCGAAAGCCCGGACAAGATCCAACAAACAGACATTGTTCCGCAAGTACTCGGGCGCCCTGCCGCCAAGAATGAGCACTGCGTCATAGTCCTCGATTTTTACCTGATCGAATGCCAGATCTGCCTCGAGCCCATATCCCTCTCTTTCGATGTAGGTGTCCCATCCCGGCTCGAAGTCGTGCATCACAAGATGCAGCCGCCGGCGTGTCGGAGCCGCAACCACGGCCTCCCAGCCCTCCTCCCGAAACCGGTGAATCGCATAAAGCGCTTCATACGACTCTCCGCCATCACCCGTGATTACAAGAACTCTGGCCATGCTTTCCAACCTCATCTGGATTTCGGATTTGCCGTGCTGGCGGCTCAATATTACGCCCCGCCTGAGCTGGCTGGAAAGCCCTTCGGTTCTGCCGAAATGTTGAAGGCGATGCAGGACATCCAGGCAATCCAGATCATGCTGACTCCGAGGTTTCCGGTTAAGTCTGCCCTGGCAACGGGGGATTGAAACCAACCGTGTTACAATTCCGTCGGAATTCCCCCCTGACCGCCGTTGTCGCGCGGCAAGAACAACCTGCTCTCATGTAGTGAGTTAACTAGGTTACTCCGCAAGAATTCTGCGTCTAGACGGCGCCTTCTTGATCTCTTACGCTTCGCCCTCATTGACCGGTTGCTCCCTCAAACGGTTGGCCTTGCCTGGGCCGCATCTCTTTTCGTGGGAATGGTTGCTGGCGGCGCGGCTTCTGCCCAGACGAGAGCGGTGACGGTGACATCGCTCTCCGTCAGTGCAAGTGGCAGCGCGACAACCTCCGTGGCCGCAGACACGGTAGTGAGCCTGACTGCCAAAGTAACATCAGGCGGCGCCAATATCAGTCAAGGTCAAGTGAATTTCTGCGATGCCCCGGCGGCATACTGCACGGACGTTCACATTCTTTCCACTGCGCAACTAACGAGTTCTGGCACGGCCACTTATAAGTTCCGACCGGGGATCGGCAGCCATAGATATAAGGCCTTGTTCGTCGGCACCAAATCGTATGCCGGCAGTCTTTCGAGCGGATCGCCACTGGCAGTCACCGGCACGGCTGGGCCCTTTGCGACAGCCACCTCGATCGCGGAAACCGGGGCTTGGGGAAATTATACGTTGACGGGAACCGTAACAGAGGCGGGAGGAACCGCTGCGCCCACCGGCACCCTCTCCTTTCTGGATACCAGCAATGGGAATTCGGTCTTAGCGACCGGATCGTTGGGAGCGGCTGTCGCCGGCGTCGGCTGGCCAAACCCGGGATCACTGCCCAATACACAGGGCACCTATTTCGTATTAGCGGCGGACCTTAACGGAGACGGCATCTCCGATCTGGTATTAGGCTCTAATGTGGTCTCAATCTACCTAGGCAAGGCCGATGGGACCTATATCAACAAGGTCACGATTTCCATTCAGCAGGCACCTACGAGTTATCCCATCGTTATCGCCGACTTCAATGGGGACGGAATTCCGGATTTAGCCGTACCTTTGTATGGCCAGAACGAGATAGCGACCTTGCTGGGTCAAGGGGACGGTACGTTTGCGCAGCCGGTTTTGGCCTCTGTGCCAGGTTTCCCTGTCGATGTCACGCAGCTTGTGGCCGCAGATTTCAATGGAGATGGAATTCCCGACTTGTCCGTTATCGACAGCGACAATTCGACCGTGGACGTTCTCCTCGGCAACGGGGATGGGACTTTCATCGCAGAAGCAACCAACCCTCCGACTCCCGGATCTCCATCGCACTTCGCCACTGGCGATTTCAACGGAGACAGCAGAACGGATTTGGCCGTCACGGAGAACGACGGTACGATTGCCATCCTTCTGGGAAACGGGGATGGCACATTTGCAGTGTCGGAATCCGTGAATTCAGAAATCAGCGGTTCACCTATAGCGGTGGCCGACTTCAACGGGGATGGCAAGCTCGATATAGCTGTGGCGGCAGGCGTCGGTGCCAGTGAATCTGTGATCGTACTCACGGGCAACGGGGATGGGACCTTCGATTCGTCATTTGCCAGTGAGAACCTGACATCAACGAGCGTTACCTGGCTCCAGGTGGCGGATTTCAACCAGGATGGGACTCCGGATGTGGTGCTGGCGGATTCGAGCGGCAGTGCAACTGTTTTCTTGAACAATAGCGGCTTGCTCAGCAAGAGCTTTCCTGTCGTTTCGAAGCTCAATGTTCCTTACTACCTAGAGGTTGGCGTGGGTGATCTCAATGGGGATGGATACCCGGACATCGTGGCCGGCGGTTATTACAGCAACGCTCAAGGGCTATACCTGACCGAGCCGACGGAGACGGCGAGCGCGAGCGCCAGTGTTCAAGTTATTGGCGTAGGACAGCATTTGGCTCAGGCAAGCTTTCCTTCTGTAGGCAGCTATGAATCCAGCATTTCCAACACAATTCCGTTGTGGGGTCTTCTGCCCTCCACATCAACCACGTTAAGTGTGACATCGGGAGGGTCAACAGTCACGAGTGTTACTCCCGGGACCGCAGTGCTTCTTACCGCGCACGTAAAGGTCGGAACGGCCTCGGTGACCGCCGGACAGGTCAACTTCTGCGATGCCTCCGCGCCGCATTGCACGGATACACACATTGTTGGCTCGGCCGCGCTGAACAGCTCCGGCACCGCGGCCTTCAAGTTTGTGCCTGGCGCCGGCACGCACAGCTACAAGGCGCAGTTTGTCCAGGACGGTTTCGGTCTCACCAGTTCATCGAACGCGGCATCTCTGAACGTGGGTCCTGCGCCCAGTCCCGTCTACAGCGATACGATTGCCATCACATCGGATGGTTCGCCGGGCGACTACAGCCTCACGGCGACTGTGACAGGATATGGCGGCCCGGCCTCGCCTACCGGCGCCGTCTCGTTCGTCGATACGAGCTTCGGCAATAAGGTGCTCGAGACCGCTTCCCTCGGAACTGGCATACCCGGTATCGGCTTCTTAGAGTCCTTGTCTCCTTCGTTTGACTCCAATCCAACCATTGAAGTTACAGCCGACTTCAACGGCGATGGAATACCCGATCTGGCAGTTCTCTCTTCTAACCCAAGCGGCGTTTACACCGTCGCAGTTTTCCTCGGTAACGGAGACGGCACCTTTCAAAGCGGACCGACGATTCAACCATCCGACTTGTGGAGTTACCCAACCATGATTTCGGGGGACTTCAATGGGGATGGTAAGCCTGATCTGGCCATCCTGAGTTACGACGGCAACTCCACGAGCTACCTGACGATTCTGTTGAATAACGGTGGCGGGTCGTTCAGTGCGAAACCGACCGCGGTTGCCTACCACCAGGGAGTCACGGGCGGTGACGTAGTCCTGGGCACAATGGCAGCGGCGGACTTCAACGGAGACGGCAAGTTGGACCTGGCGGTTGTGGGCGACTATGTCTCATCCGGAGGGGTAACGATTCTGCTTGGACACGGGGACGGAACGTTTACGGCGGCGGGACCGAACCTTGACCCAAGCGGAGATTTTGCCTTGATTGCAACTGGAGATTTTAACGGGGACGGCATTCCGGATTTTGTGACTCCGAATTACCGTGAATTCGGCGGTAGCCCAACCATCTTTCTCGGTAAAGGTGATGGGACATTTACGTTCAAGGCGACATCGTTCACCCTGGACTACTTCCCCACTTCGGTAGTAGTCGGAGATTTCAATAGCGATGGCGTTCTCGATTTAGCCTTCTCAGACCTGAATGGCGTTGAAATCGCGTTAGGCAATGGCGATGGAACGTTTAACGAAACCTCCGCCAGCCCCATTCAAGTTGCCACCGAACTCTATAGCTTGCAGGTGGGGGACTTCAATCACGACGGGAAAGAGGATCTGGCAGGATTGGACAACTACTTTGATCAGATCGTTGTTCTGCTGGGGGCCGGAGACGGCACGTTTTCGGTAATAAAGGGCACTCCCATCGTGAGCACATCTTTCATCGGCCCGTTTCAGATTGCAGCCGCTGACTTCAACGAAGACGGAGTGCCCGACCTAGCGATGTTGACCAAGGGTGTCAACACAGCCTCGATCCTGCTGACTGTGCCGACAGAAACCGCGACGGCGACAGTGAACCACATCGCTCCTGTTGGCGCTGGATCGCATGACGTGGATGCGAGCTATGCTGGCAACAGCCACTACAATGCCGTTACGTCCAGCACGATAGAACTCACCGCCGGTCTAGCGCCGCTTGTGGTCGCTCCGGCCGAGGGAACCTATACGTCGGAGCAGACACTGACGATTGCCGAGGCGATTCCCGGATCGACGATCTACTACATACTCACCGGAATCGTAAGCACGAACGGGTATGTGCAATATACAGGGCCCGTCGCGCTGCCTTATGGCGGCGTAGAAGCTTTGGGAGCCTATGCGATGGAGACAGGGTACCAACAAAGCAACTTTTTGTCGGCTCAATACACGCTGAACTATCCAGCCACCCCCGCGCCTGTCTTCTCGCTTCCGGCCGGGAGTTACTCGGGTGCGCAGAGCCTGACAATCACCGACTCGCTAACGGGAGCAACCATCTACTACACGACTGATGGCACCGCGCCGACTACTTCTTCGACGAAATACACGGGGGCAATCACCGTGAGTGGCACGGAGACAATTGAAGCAATTGCTACGGCCACTGGCAATTCGACTAGTGCAGTAACCACCGCAGCGTACATGGAAATATCCGGACCTGGTTTCACTCTTTCCGCTTCCCCGGCAAGCGTATCGGTGCCTCAAGGTGGCAGTGGAACGAGTACAATTTCAGCCACCAATGTCGGAGGGTTTACCGGAACGGTTACGCTCTCCGCGACGGGTCTACCTGACGGTGTTTCAGCGAGTTTTGCTCCCGGATCCGTGGCAGGAACTCAGACACTGACGCTTACGGCCAGCACCTCGACTGCAGTCACCTCCAACGCGTTAACAGTAACCGTCACCGGGACCTCCGGCGCGCTGACCGCGACAACTATCATTGACCTCAGCATCACTGCAGAACCGGGCTTCGCGCCAGGGTCTGGTGAGACCACGTCCTTGACGGTCCATCCGGGCAGTACAACCGGAAATACTGGAACCATTAGCGTGGCGGGAACCAACGGATTCAGCGGAATCGTGGATCTGACTTGCAAAGTCACAACAACACTAAACGGCGTCAGGGACATGCCGACGTGCAGTCTAACCCCAACCTCGGTCACGATCAGCGGTGCCGCCGCACAGACCGCGACACTCACTGTAAACACAACCCCGGCATCGAGTGCCGAGAATCAAAAAAGAAGTCCCTCCTGGGCCTTAGCCAGCGGAGCCATTTTCGCGTTAGGGTTGCTCTTTGTGAGGCCACCGAAGCGGAAAGACCGCGTCGCGATGATTGGACTGCTGGTCCTGTTCGTGTCTACAACAGGGCTCATTGGTTGCGGCGGAGGCACAACCGAGGGTGCTGGTGGAGGAGGCGGAGGCAACAGTGGCACTACGCCAGGCGCATATACGATTACCATCACCGGCACATCAGGTTCGGTAAGTGCGACGGTTGGTACCGTTGCTTTTACCGTACAATAGCAGAACTCGTCTTCAGCGGGGCTGAATACATCTATTGCGCCACGCCGCAGTTTACGGAAAAACCGCGCCACTTCAAACTATCCAAGAAATCGAGTACAAGTAAGGATTATTTCTGCAGTGCAGCGAAGCCAGAACTTATACTTCTGTTTCCTGCCTTTGGACGAAAAACTGGGGACAGACGGGACGTTTCTCAGGTAAAGATCCCCAAAATTGCTCTCGCGTGCGCTCGAAGCTGAGGTCTGACGACTGAAGTATATGGTGGAGGCGGCGGGAGTCGAACCCGCGTCCGAAAATGTTACTGGTCAAGAGACTACATGCTTATTCGCGTTCATGCCCCAGGCATTACCCTGGGACGTTCGCGGCCTGCTGCTCAGAACGGACAAGAAACAGGTAGCCGCTAGCCTGAGATCTTAGCCTCTCTCCCCAGACGTAGAAGAGAAGAGCAGCCCTCTGTGTGACGTTCGCTCACCGCCCAAGGGCGAAGCGGTGGAGAACGGCTGCCTAACTAATTAGGCTGCGTATGCCATTTGTTGATTGGCAATTATCATTTTCCACGCGATTACGGGTGTGTGGACCCCGGCATGCCTCTTGGCCGCAAGCATCTCCGTCGAAGCCGTGACGCCCCCACTGGTGGGAATGGCCTTCAAAGAACAGAACAACAGGCCTTATGGCCCCACTTCCAATTCTGAGGTGTCAACCCAGCGGAAGTCAAACATACGATTAGATGTAGCCAAGGTTACAAAAGGTGCTCGACCGGGGACTGCCGGGAATAGCCCTTTCGGGGGTGGGAAAGTATGTGCGGGCGCATCACAATTAAGAGGTAACAAGGATTCAATGAGGACAATTGATGAAGACATCTTACAAGACATTTCTGACGGCGGTATTGACAGTTAGCTTAGTGTTTTCATGGATATCCGCGACGGCCCAGCCTAAGGCTGACCTGGCCGGGCAGCAGCTTTTCCAGGCCATCAACCGCGAGCGCGAAGCCAATGGGCTGCCTGCTCTGAAATGGGATGACGCGCTGGCTAACGCCGCCCGGCAACACGCCGAACTGATGGCGGAACAGAAATCACTGTCACACGGGTTTCTTGGCGAACTGAGCCTGCCCAGCCGGGCTACCCGGGCGGGCGCCCGCTTCAGCTGGCTTTCGGAGAATGTCGCCGCCGGACCAAACCCGGAGAACATCAGCGAACAGTGGATGCAGTCTCCCAATCACCGGGCCAACTGCTTGACGCCGACATGGACACGATCGGCGCCGGAGCGGTCGAGCGCAACGGGGTAGTGTTCGCAGTGGCGGACTTCTCTAAAGCGAAGCATTAACGAGCCGATGAGAATCAGGCCCGAGCGGGCCTGAGGGTGGGGTAAGCGGGACTCACCCTTTCGCACAGCAGCGTCATCGGAGTGGCGGCTCACCTGGCGCAATCGTTGCGAAGCGGGAACGATCCTGTGGATCAGGCCACCAGGTTAAGGTCTGGTCGTTTTCTTCGCGGCTAAACGAGTAGGATGCCCGCATCGCCAAATCTGTCGGCATGTCGTTTCCTTTGCCCTGCGGATTGAATCGCTTGGCCGCATGGTGATTGTCCAGTCCCCAAATCACGAGCACCTGCTCGTTTGCATAATCCCTTCCAATTTTGCAGACCAAAGAAACCAACTCATCCTGAGTAACATCCTTCAGAGCGATACTCAGCCTGATGACCCTTCCCCTTGCAGCGGCGTTTTCGAAATCCCGTGCTATCCGGAACTTGGGAATTTTGTCACTCAAATGGGCGTCGCAAGAATCCGACATCATCGACCCTTGAGCCACGCTACTCTGCGCACATCCGATGGCGAGCAAAGCGGCCGCAAACCAGCCCAAATGCCGCGACGTCATGAAATCCCACCTCGCAATCGCAAACTCCCACATTCTATAGCCGGCAAGACGTGCTTTTCCGGGCGGAGAAGGAGAGCCTTGCGTCGTTCAGTTTTCCAGGGAGACTTGCCACTATTTTGCCGATGCTGGCTATCAATAAAGCACAGGCATGGACTTGATAAGTCCATATATCGTGCAGTTTCGAGCGCTACGAAGGTTGTACCGACTTGGTCGCTGTCAAGGGGGGGCCTCCCGAACTCTATTGCTAGCCGGAACGGTGCATCTTATACTTCGCCATGGGATTGGCGGAAATCAGCCGCTTCGACCATCCAGTATTGCAAGACTATCTCGTCGACGACGCCTACGACGAGACGTTTGAGAGTCCGGGCAAGCCTCGCCCGCACTACGCGCCCCTGCTGGAAACCTTTTCTTCGCTGCCCGCTGACGAAATCCGGCGCCGCAAACACTCTGCTGACCTGGCCTTTCTGAATCAGGGCATTACCTTCACGGTTTACGGCCGGGACGAGGGAACCGAACGGATATTTCCCTACGACCTGCTGCCACGGCTGATCACCAGCGCGGAATGGACCCGCATCGAGCGCGGCTTGACTCAGCGTATTACCGCACTGAATCTTTTCTTGCGGGACATTTATCACGAAGGCCGCATTCTTTCCGATGGCACCGTGCCGCGTGAAATTGTTTACAGCTGTAAACATTTCCGCCGGCAAATGCGTGGATTGCAGGTGCCGCGGAATGTTTACATCGCAGTCGTCGGATCAGATTTGATTCGCGTCCAGGGCGGTGAGTTCGTCGTCCTGGAAGACAACCTGCGCGTGCCCAGCGGGGTCTCCTACATGCTGACCAACCGCCGGGTGATGAAACGAATTTTCCCCAATCTGTTTCGCCGCCAGGGCGTTCGTCCGATTGAGCATTACACGCAGGCTCTACTCAGCACGCTGCGCTCGCTTTCGCCCGAAGGACGGCCCGAGCCGACCATCGTGCTGCTCAGTCCGGGAGTTTTCAACTCGGCATATTTCGAACACGCCTATCTGGCTCGCCAGATGGGAATTGAACTGGTCGAAGGCCGCGATCTGGTGACGCACGACAATATCGTTTACATGCGGACCACGACCGGGCTTCGCCGTGTAGACGTGATCTACCGGCGCGTGGACGACGACTTTATCGACCCGCTGGCGTTCCGGTCGGACTCCGTGCTCGGCGTCTCTGGATTGTTCAATGCCTACAGGGCAGGAAATGTGACGTCTGGCGAACGCCTTCGGTACGGGCGTGGCAGACGACAAAGCGCTGTATGCGTACGTGCCGAAGATCATCAAGTATTACCTGAACGAAGATCCCATCCTGAACAATGTCGATACCTATTTGCTGACCGACCCGGTGCAGCGGCAACACGTGTCTGCAGAATCTGGACAAGGTAGTAGTCAAGGCCGTCGGAGAGTCGGGCGGTTACGGCATGTTGATCGGGCCGCACAGCACCGCCGCGCAGCGTCAGGAATTTCACGATCGCATCGTTGCCGATCCGCGCAACTACATCGCGCAGCCGACGATCACGTTTTCACGCGCGCCCTGTTTCATCGACGACACGCTGCAACCGCGCCACGTCGATTTGCGTCCGTATGTGCTCTTCGGTGACAAAGTGACGATCGTGCCCGGCGGACTGACGCGCGTGGCGCTGCGGCGCGGATCGCTGGTGGTCAATTCGTCTCAGGGTGGCGGCAGCAAAGACACCTGGGTTTTGAATCAATAAGCACCAATGTAACCAATAACCATGCTCTCTCGCGTCGCTGACAACTTGTACTGGATGAGTCGCTACCTGGAGCGGGCCGAGCATGCCGCTCGTCTGCTCGACGTGAATCTAAATCTGATGCTGGACGAATCCACTTCCAGCGCGGACCGGCGCTGGCAGCGGGTTCTGGCGGCACTGGGAAATCCGCCGAACCTGGCGTGGAGCGGCGACGCTTACCAGGTGGCGCAGATTCTCACCTTCGATCCCGGCAATCGTTCGTCTATTACAGCCTGCGTAGCCGCGGCCCGTGAGAATGCACGCCAGGTCCGCGAAGAAATCAGCTCCGACCAGTGGCAGCGTCTGAACCATCTTTTTCATCAGGTGACGCGGCACAAGCCGAACGAGACCGAAGACGTGCTGCCGTCGGACTTTCTGCTCGCGGTGATCGAGGGCGTCCACTTGATTCAGGGTGTTACCGATTCCACCATGAGCCATGGTGAAGGCTGGCATTTTATTCAGGTTGGACGTTACATGGAGCGCGCCTGCGCCACGGTCACGTTGCTGGGTCTTTATCATCGCGAGTTCTGGGGACATCCGGATCAAACGCCTGAAGCCGCCGAATATCTGGAATGGATTGGACTGTTGCGGTCGTGCACGGCGTTCGAGGCCTATTGCAAGGTCTACACCGCGGACATCAGTCCCGACCGCATCATCGAATTTCTGTTGTTGAACCCCGAGTTTCCGCATTCAGTGCGTTACTCGATCGATCATCTGCAACGCGCCCTGGATGCGATTCATGGCGAAGGCGGAAAGCGGCGCGGAGCGCCGTTGACCAGGCTGGCCGGGCCGATTGCAGGCATCACTCAGCTTCGGACAGATTTCCGAAATTCTCTCGCAGGACGTTGGCGCTTACCTGCAAGATATTTTGCGGCAGTGCCGCGAGATTCACGAGACGATCTACGAGCTTTACGTGGACTACGCGATTCAGACCGCACTCGCGGGATAAAGCGACCGAGACTTCATGTTCTATTCGATCCAGCATCTGACGAAATTCCATTACACCTCGCCGGTCAGCGAGAGCGTGATGGAAGCGCGGATGCATCCGCGCAGCGAAAACAACCAGCGCTGTCTGACGTTTCATCTGGCGGTGAGCCCGCGTTGCCGCGTGTTTGCCTATCGCGATCACGTGGGCAATAACATTCATCACTTCGATATTCCCGGGACAACATTCTTACCTGGTCATCGTGGCCGAGTCGTTGCTCGACGTGCAGCCCTCGCTTGAAATCCCGCAATCACTGTCCTCGGATGCCTGGGCCGAAGCGGATGCGCAGGTGAAGATGGGTGACTACTGGGAGATGCTGCTGCCCAGCGAATTTGCCCAACCCACGCCGGGTTTGCTCGAACTGGCGAAACAGTTGGAGGTTCGGCGGCGCGATGATCCTCTCAGTCTGTTGCGAGAACTGAACCAGAGACTTTACGACTGGTTTGAATACGCGCCCAAGAGCACAAAAGTAGACTCGCCGATCGATGAAGCCATCGCCAGCCGCCAGGGTGTGTGTCAGGATTTCGCCCACATCATGATCGCGCTGGTGCGCCGGTTGAAGATTCCTTGCCGCTACGTGAGCGGATATCTTTACCGGCGTGCGCACGATCACGATCGCTCGGTGGTGGATGCGACGCACGCCTGGGTGGAAGCCTTTCTTCCTCCGTTGGGATGGGTCGGATTCGATCCGACCAACTGCCTGCTGGCCGGCGATCGCCATATTCGCACCGCCATCGGTCGCGACTACGCGGACGTGCCTCCGACGCGCGGAATCTTCCGTGGAAAAACTGCCAGCGAGCTTTCCGTTGCCGTGCGGGTGACAGCTTCGGTTGAGCCGCCCGAACTGGAACAGGGATTGCCGGTCCCGGAGGAGTGGTCGTTGCTGGTCGAGAAGGCGCAGGAGCCGCCGCCAATGCCACCGAAGAACTTGCAACAGGAGCAACAGCAGCAGTAATACCTTCAAAGAACAGTCTCGTTTCACTGCCGCACGAGCCGGGTGCTCGCGCCTACATTTCATACCTTTTGCATCCTGCCGCCGTTTCTGACATCTCAAGTACGGGCACACGCTACAATCATCACGCTTTCGAGACCCGGGTGTTGACCAACGTATGACTTTTATCGTCCAAGCCTGTATGAAGGACCGCTGTCAGGAGAACTGTCGGTGAAGTCGCAGTGTCTGCCATTCCGCCAGATTCCACACACTACCAAGCTTTTCACCGATTACCTTTCCTGGGCGCCTTCCATCCAGCCGTTCTACTCCCGCTCTCCACACTTCTCCGAGTGGTTGAAAGACGAAACAGCCACGATTCACTATGACGCCTCGCGGCGGTCGCAGGTGGCGGACATTTTGGAACGTCAAAACCGCGCATGGGATGCGTCCCCCAAGACGATTGAGAATATCGGTCGTCTGCGGGGCGGGGCCTCGGCGGTTGTAACCGGACAACAGGTTGGGCTCTTCGGCGGACCTCTTTTTTCCCTCTTCAAGGCGTTGAGTACGGTGAAACTGGCTCGCGAATCGACGGATGCTGGGTTGGACTGCGTGCCAATCTTTTGGCTGGCAACTACCGACCATGATCTCGAGGAAATCAGTCACACCTCGATTCTGGGACCGGATGGCTCGCTACAGAAACTTTCTACTTCGACTCATGGAGTGCCGGATGCTCCGGTAGGAACGGTGACGTTTGGTCCCGAGATCGAGGCTGTGGTGGAGGCTGCTGCCGCAGTCCTGGGTGAATCGGATGTCACGAAATTCCTGCGTGAAGCGTACCGTCCGGGAGAAAACTTCGGCAGCGCATTCGCCCGTCTATTTTCGCGCCTGTTCGCCGAGTGGGGCGTGATTCTTCTCGACGCTGCCGACCCCGAGCTTCAGCGCATCGCCGCTCCTATTTATAGCGCCGCCGTGGAGCGCGCGGCGGAGCTCAACGATGCACTTCTGGCGCGCGGAAAAGAACTCGAAGCGGCCGGCTATCACCAGCAGGTGAAGGTGACGCCTTCCTCTACTCTCTTGTTTACTGTGCGTGACGGGTCGCGCGTACCGGTACAGCGCCGGGTGAAGAGCAACGGCTCTGCAGAGCAGGAATTTCTGGTGAAGGATCAAGCTGTGTCGCCAGCTGAGATGTTGCGCCAGGTTCAGTCGGAACCGGAAAAGTTCAATGCGAACGTTTTGCTGCGTCCCGTGGTGCAGGATTACCTCCTGCCGACCTTGGCGTATGTGGGAGGAGCGGCAGAGATAGCGTATTTCGGCCAGGGTGCCGTGGTCTACAAAGCGCTGTTGGGACGCGCCACGCCGATCCTTCCGCGTTTTTCCGCTACCATCGTCGAAGCCAAACCTCAATCATTACTTGAACGTTACAGCATGACGGTTCCCGATACATTTCAGGGACCCGAGGCGGTACGCGAATCGCTGGCGGCGCATTCGTTTCCCGCTGACTTGCAGGCTGCCTTCGATCAGGCTGAGTCGTCGTTGAAGCACTCGCTTGGATTGATTCAGAAATCCCTGGAGCGTCTCGACAAGACTCTGGTGGAAGCCGCGGCTAATGCCGGATCAAAAATGGAACACCAGATCGAGCAGTTGCGTTCAAAAGCCGCACGGGCCGAGTTGCGCCAGAGCGAGATTTTAGGACGACACTCCGAGGTGTTGAGTAATGCCCG
>CAVSYI010000022.1:0-94678 GCA_963732045.1 Terriglobia bacterium
ATTCGTAGCGTGATTGGCAACGATGTAATAGTGATAGGTCGCCGTACCCGTGTTGGCAAACTGCGGAAATAATCCATTAGGCGACAGGCCGCCTTGGATCTTGACCGTCGTGCCTTGTGCGATAACTCCGGCTTGCCCGATGGGTCCTGCCGGATTGCCACACTCTCCCACCTCTTCATAAACGTTCGCCAGTTCAAATCCGCCAAAACCACCCCGCTTCGTGCCGGCGCGTACTCCGTATTGCGCAAATGACTGGACGACACTGTCCGAAATGCGAAGAGTGTTGCCGGCTTGCCAATCGATTCCATTGGCCTGACATTGCAGCGATATATTCAGATTTTTCAACCATCCCACGCCAGGAAAGGCTCCGTACGGCCCGGGAGCATAGATGATCGGATTGCACACTGTCGCATCGCATCGCACTCCGGCATTTCCGGACCCGCTTCCCAGGACTGTGTCCAACCCGTCCAGCAGGAAAGACTCATCGTCATCCACCTGGACGTAACTGCTGAACGTTCCGCCGCCCAGGTTCACCCGGGTCGATACATTGATCAGCCTGGTTTTTTGGGCGTTCACTTCAATAAAGGGCCTTTGTCCGTTCACAATCGTCGGACGCCCGCGCGGACTGATCAGAGTAATGTCCTGATAAGCATTCGAAACTGAAGGGTCGCCGACAAAAATGCAGGTATCGACCATCCAACATTCCACGATCGATCCCGAGAAATCCACCGTCAGATTCGAAGCGCGAATCGAAATTCGCGCGAACGCCTTGAACTCTCCCGGCGGCACAACTACTTTTCCGGATTGCGAAGTTCCGGTCGGGTTGGTCGGTGTAAATCGCGCCCCGATGACCGCCTCCTGAATTCCGCTCGATGCGCTGCCTACGGTGTATCCCGCCGGATGCGCGTTTGCTGTTGTGAATTGCAGAGTGCCGGGTTGACCATCGCCCTGGCAGGATCCGCCGGTCACCAGCACTGCTTCCGCCGTTCCGGTGCCGGCCACGTAGACGTAATATTGAGGCTCTGATGCCAGCACCCCGGCAACGCACGCTGCAAGGTTTACAGTCTTCGCCCCTGGCGCACTCAAGTTGGTGGAAGGCGATTGCGACCAGTTGAAATCGGAGGAATACTTGGTCGCCGCCATTCCTGCCGTAACTCCGCTGCCCGCCCGCGGCTCATATTTCCCAAGAGATGCAACGTAGGTGATGACCTGATTGTCGATCGGCGCGGTGCTGTCCACCGGAACATTCTGGATCGAAACTGCATTGCCGCTGGCGCCGCACGCTCCCCAACTGGAATCACCATGCAGGCAGACACCGTTGTTTGCCGTTCCATTTCCTAGTTGCCCGCTGGGGACGACTCCGCCGATCACATCGGCTTTCACCGCCAGTCCGTTGTCAACGTATTGCTTGGTCGAGGCCTGATTTGGGGCGACAGGATTTCCAGGCAGCTGCAATGGACCGGTCATTGTGTCCCCGGTCTTTCTTACAAAAGACCCATTCCCCACGCTGATGATCGAGGAGTTTCCGGATCCAATTACGGTTCGTATCGCCGAAATCGTGGTGGGAGAAGTTGGCGTCACGACCCAGAACTCCGTCTTCACCGTGCCGTCGTCAAGTTGGTACACGACTGTGTAGAAAGTATCGGCCGGTACCGCGCTCGTGTTCGGGACCAGACGCTACCGACAATGTGCCGCCCGGCCCCAAAGTCACACTCTTTCTTCCCGCAGCCACAATCTGTCCCCCCGCCGTGCTGAAAGTCGGCCACGAGATCAGAAGTGTTCCCCCGGCCAAAGTACCGTCAGCGCGGTACACAAAATCGCTGACGGTGGTCGTCGCGGGGGTTTGGCTCCACAACGCGCCCGGCAACGCCAGGACAATTGCCAGCAAATAAAAAAGCCGCCCCCAGGGGCGGCGGTGCGCGTCAAACATGTTTCCTCCCTGCTGAGTTTAAGAAGGCACACCTCTCCCTGTAACCCAAAAGGGAAAGTAGCCGGCTAGAAATATTTGGATTGACTAAGAAAACTGAGAACTGAGAACCGACAACTAAGAACTAGTTTTACTTTCCGCTCGAACCTGCTGGTCCAGAAACCTCTCCACGCTACGCACGTACACATCGGCGAAATCCACCACTGGACGTTCTCTCTCGATCAATTCCAGCGCCGCTTCTGTGCGTCCAACCCATCGAACACAACACCGCCAGCGTCATCATCGGCGCCCGGTGCACTCCTGCCGCGCAATGAATGAATAGCTTGGTCTCTTCCTGGCTGAGTGCTTCGGTCGCGAAGTCGACCCCGACCTGAAATACCTCAGGCGGCTTGGGCTGAAAATCATCGTCAATGGGATTCCACAGCACTTCGATGGCGTGCGGTTCCGCGAGTTCGGTATCGTCAAATTCGATTTGCATGTCGATGATGTGGGTGACGCCCACTCGCGCCACCTCCGCCATGTTCTCCGCTCTCCAGATTCCACCGCCGACCGCGATGCGGTCGGTCACCCATGTCATGTCCATCCGATAAGTCCCTTGTCCTGACGGTCGATACGTCAGCAGCGTTCCAGGCGTCGAGGTACGGCTGCCAAACGTCGATCCGTGGAGTGTCGAACTAGTGTGAGCGAAAGACAAACGCTTCGCCGACTCAGACCATCGGCTTGCAGTTGTCGTCCAACCATCGACTTTTTCATTCTAAGCCATCCTCACTGTTAGCTGCCGGCCTTGCCGGATCTACGAAATCTTTGGTAACTCTTTGTTCCGGCAATGGCGCTTCCGGAAGACCCAGTCTTCGCAACAGGATCGCCGCCAGCGAATCCTGCGCCGGCGCGTCATCCGTGACCATCGCGGGATAGAGCCCGATCATCTCGAAGAGGTATTTCATTCCCAGGTAGTGGCCCTTCCCCACCTGGTCGATCGTTGTTTCTACCATTTCAACGGCGCTATTTCTCACCAGATCGGTGATCTGCGCCGGACTTCCGCCAGATCCGGAGGCTGCGTTCGCCCGGCTAATGAGCGGAGAAAGCTTCGGGGAACTACAGGTTGAATTCCCGCTCTTCGTGTTTGTCCCGCTTTTCGCTTTTCCCAATGCTTTGTCGCCAAAAAGAAAAAGGCGCGCTCTTGAAGCGCGCCCTAAACTTTCTCGTTCTCAATCTCTAAATCTAGAATAGCAAATCGATCAGGGGGAATGGGACATGCTTTCGCAAATTTTTATTCCCCATGTTCAGAAGCACTTACAGCAATTTCCTCGATTTCTCCCTCTTGACAGTTTTCCGCCCGGGCAACATCGGTCGCCGGTAGCCGAATCAACAGACCAGCTGCCAGAAAGATATCCGTCATCTGGTCGAGGGCTTCCGGAAAGCGTCGCCCCACCGTGCGCCGCCAGCAGCCCAGCACACGGGCGGTTTCGTTTTGCGTGTAATCCTGCAGCGCGATCTTCGCAATCAGCTTGTGTTCGAACGCGCCCAGTTGTGCCAGGCCGCGCGCCACATCGTGTACGAAGATCACCGCATCTTCAAACGTCCCAGCGTGATAAGACGTCACCCGGGTTCGGAAGAACTCCCGTCCCAGCAGCGACGGCAGTCGTCCCGACTTCAACCGACAGGCGCTGATACCGCCTGAGCATGCCGAGCGTCCGCTCCCGGTATAGCCACAAATCAGGATCGTGCCCGGTATCGAGACAGCCGCAGAACTCGGTCCTGCCCGCCAGGCGACACGGACTTTCCCGGAGTCGATTCGGGAAGCGCCGGGTGCGACGGAAGGCAGGGAATGACGGTCATGCCGTTCCTTCCTCTCCGCAAAACGCCGACAGGCCACCAGGCTGCGCCTTGATCTCCACTCTTGTGGTTACCGGGCAAGACGCGGACGGCTGGTGCACGCTGCGCGGCGAAGGCAGGTCCAGCATTTCCAGATCGCACGGAGCGCAGTAGATGTCCTGCGCACCTCGAAGTCGCAACCATAGCGCCCCACAACGTTCGCAGTACTTCAGTTCCAACTGGATGACTTCCGGATCTTCGATTTTCATGATTGCCTCGAAAGCTCTTGGCTGCGAGCAAAATAAAAAAAGCCCTGTGCCGATTACTCGGTCACAGGGCTCGTTTCTCTTACGATGACCTGTTGGGATTATTTAGTTATGAGTGCGTTGTACGTGTTCGAATGGGGAACTATCGGCGCAACCGGACCTAGTAGACCGTCGGCTGGCGGAAATAGCCCTCCTCATAGCCGGATTTCAGCACGCGGCCATTCTGCACCACGACGCTGAGCCGGCCCGTAAAATGGAGCTCCCGCAATAGCCGCTCCATGGCGGACGAAAGCATTTCCGCGGCCCGCACCTTGCGGCGGAATTCCACGAAATTGTTTTCCTCGCTTTCGGATTGTGAATTGACTCACCATGACCAGTTGTGCTCTTGCTTATCAAATTCCCCCTCAAGAAAAATAGCTATACAGGCGCTGATCGTATAGCTCCCGGTTTAGCCAAGTCAAGAAATATTTTCTTTCAGATGTTCTGGACCATTTTTGAATAGCCATACGCTATACACGCCGATGCTATACTCGGGCCATGAAATTCCGGGCCCTGCAGGAAAATCTGCGCAAAGCTCTCTGGGAGCGCATCGAGGAAGGCGAACTGACCGGCCTGCGCCTGGCCCGCGAAACCGGCTTCAAGCAGGCGCACATTTCCAACTTCCTCAACCGCAAGCGGGGCCTGAGCGTCGAAGGCATGGACAAGGTGTTGAACGTCCAGCGCCTTTCGGTTCTGGATCTTCTCGATCCCGGCGAAATCAACAAGCGCGCCAGCATCACTCCGCCCAGCGACGATGATTTCGACAATGTCCTGCTGGTCGACGGCGCGGTCGCCGCCCGCCAGCCCCTGATCATGAGCATGAAGGTAAAGGACATTCTGAAGTTCAAGAAGAGCTTCCTGCGCAAGCTGCGCCCCGAAATGGAAGGCGATCGCGAAGACTGGGAGCGCTTCGTGATCATCCGCGCCGACGGCCGCGAAGGCATGAGCATGTATCCTCGCATTCTGCCCGGCGCCACCGTCCTGATCGACCGCCACTACAACTCACTGAAGCCCTATCGCAAGGGCGAATCCAACATGTACGCGGTGGCGCGCGACGGAGGCTGCACTGTGAAATATGTGGAAGTGGCCGGCAATCACCTGGTCCTGCGTCCCCACAATCAGGCCTATCCCGTCGAAGTCATGGCCATGGAACCGGGCAAGAAGGTCCATGACTATCTCGATCGGACGCATCTGCTACGTGGGCATCGAAACCTAGCTGAATAGAAGTTTCGCGGCCAGCCACTCTATTCCTCCACCGGCCAGTCGCGCAAAACCGCTTTCCAAAAGTTTGACCGCTTCAGCGACCGTTTCTAGTTCCTTTGCGGATAAGCCGATCGAGATTGCGGGCCAGGTATTCGATTCTGCGCCGCCTGCCCTCGTGCAGCAGGCGCTCGCCGCTGGAGTGGCGACGAATTCGCACCCGCCGCGCGTCTTTGGAATCGGTCATGCGTTCCGCCAGCCGGCTTCGCTCGAGTCCGGTGACAATGCGGCTCATGGTGGGAGGTTTCACCTGCTCGGCTGCCGCCAACTGGCCCAGCGTCATCGGACCGCCGAAAACCAGCACCGACAATGCCGAGAGCCGGGCCGGGCCTTCGCCGGTAGCGGCATCCTGCTTGCGCACCCGGCGCAACAGATGGATGGCCGCGGAATGCAGCCGGTCCGCAATCGCGGCCGTGTCATCTGGCAGGAGCTCTTTTTTTTGCTTGCGTCCGGCCATGAAATATAGTTAGCTATACTAACGATTTATCCAGGAGGCTGACCGCCATGACTTCTGCAACCCTGCCCATCGGAATTTCGCGACTCGGCCAGATCGCCATCAACGTCCAGCAGATCTGATCGCGCCACTGCATTTTACCGGGACATCCTTGGCCTGCCGCTGTTGTTCACCGCCGGCGGCCTGGCCTTCTTCGACTGCGGCGGCGTTCGCCTCATGCTCAGCCGCCCCGAGAAGCCGGAGTTCGACCATCCCGGCTCGATTCTGTACTTTACCGTACCCGACATCGTAAGCGCCCACCGGCAAATGCTCAGCCAGGGCGTGCACTTCGAAGACACGCCTCATCTGATCGCCAGAATGCCCACCCACGATCTGTGGATGACATTCTTCCGCGACTCCGAAAAGAATCTGCTGGCCCTGATGTGCGAAATGCCGCAGGCGTGTAGCATAATGCGTAGCCACGGACCACGTGGGGACAGCCGCCCTCGGCTGTCCGGCGGAGCGAAGCTCGGCTGGATTCTGTCTCTGACTGTGGGTGCGCCGCCAGACAGCTCGAGGGCGGCTGTCTCCACGTTCCGGCTCTCAGACGGCTCGCGTCTACATGCAAAAAAGGGGCCTCTGAAACCGGCAACTCTTGCGGGCGACGCAAAAGAGTTACCGAGCTCCAGAGGCTTGGGAGAAAACTTCAGGCGGTGCCTCTACTGCTGACTGTCCGGAGCTAGCTTCCGGCCGGAGGAGCGTTGTCGCCTCCCCTGTGCCACTGCTTCATCCGGTCTTGCTGCTCTGCGCGCATCTTGTCGAAGTTCTTCTGCTGATCTTCGTTCAGCACGCTCTTGATCTGAGTGTCGGAGCTTTGCCGAATCTCCTGCATCTTGCTGAACTGGTCCTTCGCGTGACAGCGACGAATCTTCGCGAAGCTCATCCATCTGTTTGCGCTGGTCTTCGAGAATGGGTTTCAGTTTCGCCTGCTGGTCGTCGCTCAGTTTCAGCTTCTTGGTCAAATGCTTGAGCTGATCGTCCACGCTCATCATCGGACGATGGCCCATGTTCCTGCCCATGCCCGGCCCCGGTTGCTGATCGGGCTGCTGGCCGCCGGGGGCGGCGGAGCGTCCTGTCTGTCCTGGCCAAAGGCATTGCCGGCAGCGAACCCGACGCTAAGCAACGCCGCGAGCACGGTCGTCGCCAGGAATGAATTGCGCCCGCTTCGTCCGAAATAGGATCTCTTGGGTTCTGTTGAATTCCACATGTTTGTACTCTCCAATTCTTATTCGCGTACTCTCGGAAGCTCTGCGCTCCCGGAGAAAATCTCTCTGTGTAGTTAGAACACCTCGCAATCCGCAGCAGAGTAAAGACTTGGTAAAAGCACGTAAAAGTTCGTAAAGGAGCAGTCGTCAGTCGTCAGTCGTCAGTCTTCAGCCGCAGCAAACGCATTGACATCGTTGCTGACGACTGAAGACTGACGACCGACGACTGTTTTACAAGTCTTTACCTGCCTTGACGCACTCTTTACTCAGGCATAGCAACTCCGATCTGAAGCCCTTGCATCAGTCGGTTTTTACTCGCGTAATTCCAAAATCTCAGAACCAAGGGGTGAAATAGTGAGCCGAATCTTGCGGTTGATGTCGTTGTGTGCCGGTATGTTGGGTCTTGGTACAATCCTTCTCATTGCAGGATGCGGTGGAGGCGGAAAAACTCGCTTTCGGATGATGAATGCGGTCCCCGACGAATCCAGCCTCGACGTGCTGGTCGATAGCGTCAGCGTGTCGAGCAATCTCGCCTACGGCACCAGCACGGGATATCAAACCACGAAATCCGGCTCCCATCAGGTCGCAATTGAGCCTTCCGGATCCAGCACACCTCTGCTGCAGCAATCAATCAGTTTTGCGTCCGGTTCCGACACGACCATCATTTCCAACAACTTTTCCTCGAACATCGCGAACCTGGTGCTCACCGACGACAACTCCGCGCCCGCTTCGGGCAATTTCAAGATTCGGATCGTCAACGCGCGCCGGATCTGGGGCCGGCAGATGTCTACATTGTTGCGCCGGCCACTGATCTGAACGACCGTCAGTCCCAACGTCGAGCAATCTGGCTTTCGGCGCGGCCAGCCGGATACCAGGGGATCACTTCGGGCAGCTACGAAATCGTGCTCACGCCGGTAGGCCAGAAGTTCAGCGCCGTCGACACCGGATCGCTCAGTTTCACAGCTGGCCAGGTCAGAACCTTCGTAGGCCTGAACAGCCAGTCCGGCGGTTTTTCCTACACCATGCTGCAAGACGTAAACTGAAGACAGCGTGGACACTCTGTGCGGCGCGTCGGACGTCAGTCTTCAGTCGTCCGAAGGCAGGCAACCAGTCCTGAAAGCCTGCTGCTGATCGATCGACGACTGTTTCAGACCCACATAATCATCTGTTACATCACGAGATACGGGAGGCCCTCATGGAAGAAGTACCTGCCGGCGGAACCGGATCACGCCGCAACGAAGATATCGCACTCGATCTGATGAAGTTTGTCGCCATGACCACCGGCTACGGCCGGACGACGTCGTCAGGAGTAGGTTTCCAGGGCACCGGGGCCGCCGCCAAGCCGGAAGAATATGCCGGACATCTCCTCGAGCTTTACGCCAAGTGTCTGCAATCGGTAGCGGGGAAGAAGTAGAGCGGACATCCGACAAGACAGACTTTCCGGCTGAAGTTCGTGATCCCCCTTGCGCAAATCCCACCCCGGTAGCAAAATGTGCCTCCTGAAATTCGTCTAAGGAGGCACATATGGTTGCACCATCACCGGGCTCGTTGTTACGGCAGGCTTCCGGTTGGGCCATCCTTTGGGGAGTCCTGCTCATTCTGTTTGGGATCCTTGCGATCGGCTCTCCACTCCTGGCGGCCGTTACGGTGAGCGCGGTCATCGCCTGGCTCATCATTCTCGCCGGCGTCATCCACCTGGTGGTGGCGTTTCACGCCCACGGCGCGGGCAGCATGATCTGGAAAGCGCTGGTCGGCCTGGCCTACATTTTCATCGGCGGATACTTGCTGGATACATCCGCTCTTGGGAGTCGCGTCACTGACGCTGCTGCTGGCATCCCTCTTCTTCATCGAGGGCGTGCTGGACGTCGTGCTCTACTTCAATCTTCGTCCCGCGCGGGGCGCCGGCTGGGTTCTGTTCGACGGCATCGTGACTCTGCTGCTGGGATTGTTCATTGGCATTCACTGGCCGTCGAGTTCGGCCTGGGCGATTGGCACGCTGGTGGGCGTGAGCATGATCATCAGCGGAGTGGCACGCGTGATGATGTCATTGGCGGTGCGGAAACTGAATGAAACCGGCGGCACTACCCAAGGCAGCCTAACGGGCACGTGTGGAGCGGGCGCCCTCGCCCGCGGCCATTGACGTTGATCTCAAGGCCTGCGGCCGAGGGCGCCACGCGAACGTGATCGAATCTAGCGACGCTTGCCCTTGCGAGCGGCTTTTTTCTTCGGTGCCTTCCGCGCCGGCTTCTTTTTCGCGACTTTCTTCTTGGCCGGCTTGCTCGCTGGTTTCTTCTTCTTCGCCGGCTTCTTCCGCACGACTTTTGCGGCCGGCTTTTTCTTGGCTGGTTTTTTCGCCGCCGGTTTACGCGGCGGTTTGGGAGAGCCTCCACCACCCGAAGGTCGCGGCGCAGCTGGAGCAGGAGGCGCGGGCTCGGTTGCGGCTCGATCATGCCCGGCAGTTCGGCTTCTTCTTCCTCTTCTTCTTCCTCGTAATCTTCTTCGAGCGAATCGCCGTAGGCGCCGCTGTCGCCAAATTCATCCATTTCTTCGTCTCGGGCGTAGAGGGTATTGTCGAAAATCATTTTTCCTCCTGGTCTTTTGGGCCGCGTCGGGCGCGGGTTGCGCCGCAAGCGCCGCGGCTACTAAGGGAAATAAAAAGACAACTGAAAGACTACTGGCTGAACGGGGCGCGATTATAGCACAGCGTTTTCTGCGCGTCCGATTCAAGAACTCAACCGTTTGCAGGATGCATATTACACCGAGCAGGCAAAGTGGAATAGCGGAGGCAACAGGTATTTCTGGTTGAGATTTACGGTAGCGGGAAGAGCCTGATGCCGTTGGCCAGAGCCAGGAAGCCAGCAGCGTCTTACCGCACGCCTCTGATCACAAGAACCATCCCGGGGCGCAGCATTGCCAGCCCGCCATTGTCCCTCTTCAAGGCTTGCACGGTGGTGTGGTGGGTCGTGGCAATCGATGTCAGAGTCTCGCCGGGTTGCACCTTGTGACGCTGAACCGCTTTGATCGACGCCGGGGTTAACTCTTTCTGAGTCTTTGATTTAGGCGTGGTAGAGGGCTCTGGTGCCAGGGCGTTCGGCGTTACCGGCAGATGGACGTAAACCATGCGCCGGCCGCGCAAGCTGTCTCCACGAAGGTGGTTCCAGCGGCGAACCATGGTAGGCGGAATGCTGAAATTATCTGCCACTGTCTGCACTGTATCTCCGCGGCGAACTTTGTAGCGGGTAGTGCGCCGGGCGTAGCTGGCGCCGTCTTCCGTGGCAGCATGCTTGCCCGGCGGGATCGGGATAATTAGTTTCGTGTCCGCTTTTAGCTCATCGCCATCCTGAAGATGATTTTCCTTTGCGATGGCCTGCGGCGTGGTGCGATAAGCGCGCGCGATGGAAGCCACCGTGTCGCCTTCGGCGACATCGTGATAGCGCCACCACTCCCGCATCGCAGGCGGGATGGCCGCGATGGCCGAAAGATAACGGTCCCGGGTTCCAGCGGGCAAACGCAGTTCAAAAGTCTGGTCCTTGGGAGTCGTCAGGCGCAGCAGGCTGGGATTCAGGTCCTGCAGCGTCGCCGGAGAAACATCGATGCACTGCGCGACCAGCCGCAGGTCGACCGAATAATCGATTTTGACTGCGTCATAAGGAACCGGTTGCTCCGGCGTGATGTCGTCCAGCCCATACTGCGCCGGGTTCTTGGCCATAATCGTGACGGCCAGAATGATGGGAACGTAGTTGCGCGTTTCCTTGGGCAGCACGTTGCGCCGGTAAAGCTCCCAGAAATCGGCATAGCCGGTGCGCTTGACCGCGCTCTGCACGGTTCCCGGCCCGGAGTTGTAGGCTGCCATGGCGAGATACCAGTCGCCGAACTGGTTATAGAGATCTTTAAGATGACGGGCTGCCGCGCGAGTCGATTTCTCCGGGTCCTGGCGCTCGTCGACCCACAGGTTGTGCTGCAGACCGTAGCCTCGCGCGCGGCTGGACATGAACTGCCACATGCCGCGGGCTCCTACACGCGACAGCGCCAGGGGATGGAATCCCGATTCCGCCTGCGCCAGGTAAATCAGGTCCTGCGGAACACCTTGTTCCCGCAGCGTGCTCTCGATCATTTCGCGATAACGTCCGCCGCGTTCCAGCGCATGCTGCAGCGTTTCGTGACCTTTGGTGGCTGGAAAAATAGTTGATGAACCCTGCCACCTGATCGGTCAGCATCAGCGGCAGATCGGAATGGGTTGCCTTGATCTCCGCCTCGGCCCGTGCCTTGACGTTGGGATCGACTGGAGGCGTAACGTCGTTGACCTCATCAATCGGAGCGGGCTCGGCTTTTTGCTGCGGCGCCGGATTGTCCGATTGCAGAGCCGCGAGGGCCGGGCGGTTCACGCTCTCAAGGACGCGCTCCAGTTCGTGCTGTACCCTCTCGTCCGAGCGAACCTCAGGAGGGCTCTGCAGCAGCATGTCCATGGCGTGATCGAAGTTGCGTTTGGCTGCTTCCAGATCGCCGGCCTTGAATTTCTCCTCGCCAGCCTGGCACTCAGTCTCGGCTTTCGCGATCAAGTCGGTAACCGCGTCCGGTCTAGGCTGAACTATGGCTTGGGTTTCGGTAGGTGCAATCGGCTTTGGATCAGGTGCCGCCTGGGGAGCCGGTACAGGAGTGCGGGCAGCCATCGCCGGAGCGTTGGCCTGCGGAGCGGGCAGCTTTGCCTGATTCTTATCCGTGTGGCAGGCTGTTCCGGCCAGTACCAAGGCCAAGGTGGGCGCCGCCAACAGCTTGAGCTTCTTGATCCCCATGTTTATCTGTTACTTACATTATGCCGGACGAACCTGTCTCTGCCATCCGTCCAGCCCTTTGCTGGCTGTGGACTGCAGAGATCATGAATCGTACTCCGCCCCGATTTGCAGGGTCAACCTGTAAAGCAGTACCAGCCATTACCTTAGGGACAGGTCGGGCATAATACTCGCGGGCCCTCCTTCCGTGCAAGAAATTTAGTCGGAAAACCGGCCCTGTTACCAATGATGGTTTCCATTTTGCATCGTAGGTTTATACTCGCTAAAGTACCGGTACAGGGGGCTCGGTGGATACTTGCCCGCAGTTCTTTCGTTGTCATCCCAATCTCGACGATGGCGTGAACCGCAACATCGTCGAGTCGGAGATCGAAGGCGGCGCATTTCTTGAGGACCTCCCTGCCCGGACCATGCTGCAAATTCAGACCCAGCACCGCTGGTACACGGTGGTGCATAGAGGACAGGGCGAAGCCTGGATCTGGGGGCATCCCGCATTCTGTCCCGAGCCCGTGCTGGTCAGAATCGAAGGCTCCTCCTGGGGCGGTTCGATGTTGAAGATCGGCTTTGTCGGCCGCGGTATGCACCTCGAATTTCGACACCCCTCGTATCGCACCCCAATCGTCACATCACGCATTCTCGAAATTCGCCAGTGCGAGCAAGACGCCATCGGCCTGAAAACCGCTGAGTACGAAACCCGCCCGACAAACTGAATCTCATAAAGTGTCATCCTAAGCGGATCTGCCGCCACGAACTACGTGGGACCGTCGGCCTTGGTTGTCCGGCAGGGCGAAGCTCGCTAGTGTTTTGGGGCTATATATTGACCGGACTCACCCTGTTTTAACCTGATCGGTCTTCGTACGTCTAATCGTACGAGTTGCCATAAGTCCTTTAGATTTGGATTGTGATCGGAGAGAGCTATGAGTCTTAAGTTTGCCGGGGTGCTGTCTACTTTCGTGATTGCGAGCACGAGCCTCTTGTCGTCCGCTCAGGAGCCCATGCCGGCCCCAAACGCATCCGCTTATCTCGCGGGCACGGCCGAGTCTTTCCTGACCTCCTGCCGTGCCGATCTGGATAACGGCAAGAAACGCATCGCCGAAATCAAAGCCAGCCAGTCCCAGCGCGATGCCTTTGCCACGCTGCAGGCCTTCGACACCGCATTGGTAGTTATTGGCGATGCCGCGAATCGCGCTCAGCTCGCCGAGCAGACCCACCCCTCGAAGCCTTTCCGCGATGCCGCCCAGACTTGCGAACAGGAAGTCAGCAGCGCGCTGACCGACATCTCTCTCGATCAGGATTTGTACAAGGTGATTGCATCGCTCGACGGCTCGAAACTCGATGCCGCCGGCACTTATTTCCTTAAGACAACTCTGCTTGATTACCATCGCGGCGGCGTCGACCGCGATGATGCCACCCGCGCGAAAATTCGTGCATTGCAAGACGAACTGGTAAAGATCGGCCAGCAATTCGAGCAGAACATCGCCGCGGATGTCCGCACACTGCAGCTGAACGCCTCCGACCTGGACGGACTGCCGGAAGATTTCAAGCACTCTCACCCCGCCGATGCCTCCGGCAAAGTCACTCTCAGCACTGACAACACCGATTATTTTCCTTTCATGGATTACGCCAAAAGCGAGCCTGCTCGAAAACAGTTCTATGTGCTCTACCGGCAGCGTGCGTATCCCAAGAACATCGATGTGATGGCTCAGTTACTGGACAAGCGTCACGAACTCGCCAACTTCTCGGATACCCCGATTGGGCGGCATACCTCACCGAAAACAAAATGGTGAAGACAGAACAGAACGCTTCTGACTTCATCGAAAAGATCAGTTCGGCGGCACAGGCAGGGTCGAAGCGCGACTATGACGAACTGCTGGCTTACAAGAAGAAAGAGGATCCCAAGGCCGAGAGCGTGAACGCCTGGGACATCGCCCATCTCACTCGCGGCGCCAAGATTGCAAAATTCGGATACGACTCGCAAGTCATGCGTCCTTATTTCGAATACTCACGCGTCCTGCAGGGAATTCTCGATATCACCAGCAAGATGTACGGCATCACTTACAAGCCGATCACGGATGCGCAAGTGTGGCATCCCGAAGTGACGGTCTACGACGTCTTCGATCAGGGCAACCGCATCGGGCGGATTTACTTCGATATGTTTCCGCGGCAGAACAAATACAAACACTACGCCACATTCACCCTGGCCACGGGCAAGGCAGGCTTCCGGCTTCCGGAATACGTCCTGGTCTGCAACTTCCCCAAAGCCACGAACGAGCCCGGACTGATGGAGCGCGACGATGTCATCACTTTCTTCCACGAATATGGACATCTGATTCACGGCATCATGCGTGGGAATTCCAAGTGGGCCACAGGCGACCTGGAGAATGACTTCATCGAAGCGCCTTCGCAGATGTTTGAAGAATGGCCCAAAGATCCGGCAATCCTCAAACTGTTCGCGCGCAATTACAAAACGAACGAACCCTTGCCCGCGGAACTGGCCCAAAAGGCCCGCGCCGCCGATGATTTCGGCCGCGCCCTGGGAGTGCGCGGACAAATGTTCTACGCCGCCATCAGCCTCGATTTTTACAACCGCGACCCCAAGGGGCTGGATCAGGACAAACTAGTCGCCGAATTGCAGACGCGCTATGTGCCCTTCAAGTACGTCGAAGGCACGCATATGCAAACCGCATTTGACCATCTCAACGGCTACTCCGCCGCCTATTACACCTACATGTGGTCACTGGTCATTGCCAAGGACTTGTTCACCGAGTTCAAGCAAAACGGATTACTCGATCCCGAAGTCGCGGCGAAATACCGCAGCTCAATTCTCGCGGCCAGCGGTACAAAACCAGCAGCAGAGATGATCCAGGATTTTCTGGGACGCCCGTATTCGTTCCAGGCGTATGCCGATTGGCTGAACGGGAAGTAAGGATCGTCGTTGGCCGTTGGCCTTTGGTCGTTGGCTAAAAACCGCAGCCACGGATTTCACGGATTCACACGGATTTTCAGAAAAGAAAAAGATCTGATCCGTGTAGATCGGTGAAAGTCCGTGGCTGATTTGTTTGGCCAACGACCGACGGCCAAGGACCAACGGCGCTATTTTTTTCGTGAGTACGCGCGCGCATACGCGGGCACGGGTGTATCCGGCTTCAGAAGCACATCGTTGATTGGCGCACCTGCGACCGTTTCCAGCGGAATCACTCCGGCCCAGGTAGGGAACGAGAGATCTTCCTCGTCGTCGATGGCCGGGCCTTGCCGCACCTTGGCGGAGAATTCCTCAATAGGCAGACGCAGCACCAGTGTCTGCTTGAGTTCTTTCTCGTTGGGCAAACGCGATTCCGCCCAGCGTCCCGGCAAAATGTGCTCTGAGAGCAATCGTAGTGCTTCTAGTTTCTCCTTCTCATCACGCACCGCCACCGCAGTGCCCAACACCATCACAGAGCGGTAATTCATCGAGTGATTGAAGATCGACCGGGCCAGTACCAACCCGTCCAGCAAAGTCACGGTGATGCAAACGGGAATGCCCTTGTCGAGATTGCGCAGCATCCGGCTCGCCGCCGATCCGTGGATGTAGAGGTTGTCGCCCGTCCGTCCATAGCCAGTGGGAATGACAAACGGCTGTCCATCGACCACAAACCCAACGTGGCAAATGAAGCCTTCATCCAGAATTTCGTAAGCCGCCGCGCGCTCATAAACCCCACGATGGGCCTCGCGAACCACACGAGTCCGTGCCGTGGGTGCTTTGGTGTCAGACATGGAAAAGGAATCTCCGGCAAGCGCCAAGAATAGAAAGCAAGTTTAGCAGAGGGAAGAGTGGTCGTTGGCCATTGGCCCTTGGTCGTTGGCCAAAAACCGCAGCCACGGATTTACACAGATTTACACGGATCGGATCTTTTCTTTTCTTTTTCTGATCCGTGTGAATCCGTGGCTGATTTGTTTTGCCAACGACCAAAGGCCAACGACCAATGACGCTGTTTTTTTACCAGTTTATCTTCAATGCAAACTGAAACTGTCGCGGATCCGAAGCTGCCGTCGCCTGTCCCGCGCTGGTGAACAACGGATTCACATCGGCGACGTTGTATTTGTTCGCGATGTTGAAGATGTCGGCGATCAGGTCCGCGCTGATGCGTTCGCCGAAATTGATCCGGCGCGAAACTCGCAGATCGTTGAATACTGTCCACGGACGCAGGCCGCCATTGCGGGGGAAGTTGCCGTCCAGTGCGGCCAGCGTCGGCGTTCCTCCCGCGGCAAACTGCACGTAGCAGGGCTCCTGAAAAAATCCGGTGGGCGAATACTTCGAAGCGACCGTCGGTCCACAAGGAGTGTCGGGCGTTCCCGCGGCCACGACATTGGGACGGCTGGTGCTGGGCGAGAATTGGAAGTTATCCGGATTGCCGGTGATGATGTTGAACGGCCGGCCGGAAGCGACTTCGAGAATCGGCGCCAGCGTCCAGTTGCTGAAGAACTTGCTGGCGAATCCTTCTCCAGAGAGCTTGCCGCTCTGATAAACGCCGCTCAGCACCATGCGATGTCGCTGATCAAACAATGACGTCGACCGCTCCGCGCTCGGGAAATAACTATCCTGCGGCGCCAATGGCGATTGCAAATCGGTCGAGTCGTCGATGGCATGCGACCAGGTGTACGACGCCAGAAATTCGTAGTGGTTGCCGAAACGCTTTTTCAAATTGGCCGTAAGCCCGTGATAGACCGAGCTACCGTTCGAGTAATTGGCATCCATGTCGCTGAAGGGGACGCAACCGGTCAAGGTCGTGGGATCGCAGGCATTGCTTAGGCCTCCAGCTTGCAACACCAGAGGCGCGACCGCCTGCACGCAAGGTGCGGTTGCGGGGTTCGAGAGCAGTGCGATCGCAATCGCAGGATTCAATCCCGACGGACGGAAGAAATTTACCAACGAGGTCGGCACATACGGTCCCGCCGGACCGACACCGCAATTGTTTACGAATAACGGATTGTCTGAAGGCTGCGCTGCTCCCGCTGCGAGCGCCGCCTGCCAGTTTTTCACCAGCAGATCACCGCGCGTGGTATTGGCATTGATCGGACGATTCAGATGCCGTCCGCCGTTGAAGTTGTAAGCCAGGCTGAACGACATGTTGTGTCCCAAGTCTTGCTCAAACGTCAGGTTCGCCTGTTGCGCATAGGCATAGACAAATCCCTTTCCCTGCGGATATCCGAATGGCTGGAACGCCACAGGGAAAAATGTCGCCGGGTTCAAATAGTTCTGATTGATGAACAGGTCTGCATTCGAAGGATCGAATCTCTGCTGATTAGGCTGGTAGCCAGGAATCGTCGGCAGACACGAACTCGTATTCAGAATTCCCTGAAAGATATTGGTCGCATTCAAACTTGCCGCGCCCGCCGCTACTCCAGGATTGCAGGGACTTCCGCCAGCGAATAACAGCTGTCCGCTCTTCGAGCCGTCAGACGCGTCGCCCAGGAAATACAAACCAAGCAGCGGGTGATCGTAGAAGATACCGTACGACGCGCGAACCACGCTCTTACCGTCGCCTCGAGGGTCCCACGCGACTCCCACTCGAGGCTGAAAATTGTTTTTGTCGGTGTCGATCCCTTTTTGCAGTCCAAGTTGGTTGTAAGCCGCGAGTGGCAATCCGCTCAGCTTCGCCAGTTGGGGCGGGAATTCAATGTCGTATCGCAGACCCAGATTGAATGTGAGATTCGATCGAACCCGGAAAGAATCTTGCCAGAACACGCCCAGAGGCTTGTTGGAAAAACTGTCCTTGGGATTGCCAATGCCTTGCACCAGCGTGCTGGGAATGCCAAGGCCGAAAGCCTGCAAGCCGGTGAAGCCGGGGAAGTCAGGACAAAGCGCCGCTGGCGCCGAGTTGGCAACGCACAGATTGGAAAAACCCAGGCTGCCGGCATCGAGCGAGCTGAAGTTGTAGACGCCGCCGTAGTTCACGGTGAAGGTCGCGGTCAGCGGCAGATAGTTGAAGTCCACTCCGAATTTGGTGTCGTGGCGCCCGATAGTCCAGGAAAAATTGTCGGTGAACTGGTAGCGCTGCTCCACTCGCTGAATGTAGGAGTACGGTTCGCGGCCGACAAAACCAAAGCCCGCAATGTTGGAAGCCACGTTCGATCCGCCCGGAGCGTCAGAGTAGAAGTATTGCAATCCACGGCGGGCGTATTGAAAGCGCAGTTCGTTGACCTTGTTGGTGCCGATGGTCATGGTGTCCTGCGCCACGCCGCTCACGTCGCGGTAGGTCTGCGACGAGGTACGCGAAAATGCGTTCTGCCCGTAAGTCTGGTTTTCGCCGTTCACCTGAATTCCGGTCACGGTGCTGGGACTTACGTTGGCGCGGAACATCAGACGGTTGCTGTTGTTGAGATTGTGATCCAGTCGCAGCGAGTAGAGGCTCGTGCCTTCGAAGACCGGGTAGTTTCCACCCTGCGGCGCCAGTCCAAGAAACCGGTTAGGCAATCCGTTGCAAAGAAAATTCGGCGCGCCCACATTGCATGAAGTGGGAAACTGGGTCAGCGGATTGCTGCCATTTCCAGGGACAGGAATAAGCGTCCCTTCCAGTGCCGCGAATGACGCCGGATAAGAACCGTTGAGTGCGATCCCCGACGAGCCTCCGACAAAAGCCGCGTACAGCGCCGCTTCCTGACCGTACCCCGCCGCCAGTGCGGGACTGATTGCTCCCAGTTGTGCCAGCGCGGCCGGCAACGTCTGCTGGAAATACGCTGCCTGCTGCTGCGTCGCCTGAATGTTGAAGCCCGATCCCGGAGGCGCGCCGAACACCGGAGAAGCATCGAAGCCCACCATGCCGAAAGTTCCGTTGGGAGCGCCGACGCTGGAGAATCCGGTTTCGTGCCGGCGCGTGACTTCGTAGGAAAAGTAGTAAAACGTCTTGTCTTTCTTGATCGGCCCGCCGAATGCCGTTCCAGCCTGCACCCGCGTGTAGGCCGGATCGGGAACTGTGCTGAACGGATTCACCGCCTGAAAGTTGCGGTTGCGCAAATATCCGTAAACGTCACCGTGAAAGTCATTCGATCCCGAGCGGGTGATGATGTTGACCACGCCGCCGGACGCCCTGCCATATTCCGGCGCGTAGCCATTGGTGATGATCTGGAATTCCTGTACCGCTTCCTGCGAGACGGTGGAGCGAACGCCGTTGGTCGAATTGTCGGTGGCGTCGGCGCCGTCCACGTTCACCAGGTTGGCACGCGCCCGCTGCCCGCTCATGTTCAGGCCGGAGGTTGGAGCCGCGCCAATACTCGGCGCGTTGTCGCGCAGACACCTGCGAATCGGTCAGAGCGAAGTTGATGTAGTTGCGTCCATTGATCGGCAAATTGTCGATACGCCGCTGGTCGATAGTGTCCGTCGAAGAGGTGCGCTGCGTTTCCACCAGCTCCGCCTCGGAACTCACGTTGATCACTTCCTGCGTTCCAGCCACCGCTAGGCTGATGGGAATTTCCGCCATCTGTCCCACGGTGATGGCAACATCAGTGACGGTCGCTTTGCCGAAACCGGCGGCTTCTACGCTGACCGTATAGCGTCCCGGAGGCAGCAGCAGAATCTGGTACTGGCCGTCGCTGTTCTCGCTGGTTGCGCGCTCCAGTCCCTTGGTGTCATCGCGCACGGTGACGGTCGCATTGGTCACCACGCCGCCCTTCGGATCCCGGACCGTGATGTGCAGATCGCCGGTCGCTGCGCCCTGAGCGAAACCGAAGGCCGCGAGCATAACGATCACAAACGCAACTGAGACAAGCTTTCGCACCACCATAAAAGTTTTCTCCGAGGACCGAAGGACCTGGGGTTCTCGCTGAGAGCAGCGATCGCCCTTCGTAGGCAGGAATTGAGCGAGCACGTTGTCTGACACTAAATGCCGGACGGTTTTTACATCAGGTAGGGTGACTAAATCAAGCTAAATCACTGAGGGGAATTGGCTTAGTTAGCATCTGAGAACTGAGAACCGGCAACTAAGAACTGAATTTATTTGCTCACGTTCGATCCCGTAACTCTCATGCTTTGATGACTTCAGCGCCCAAGCCATGCGCGGAGTGTTGTGGGCAATCCCAAAGCGGCCATGAGCGTCCAGCAGGATCATCCCGCCGTGCCCGTTCACCCGATCTTTCAGATAATTGATCGCTTCGGCCGCCACCCACTCCGGCAAACTGCCGGTCGCCACGCGGTCGGCGGCCCACTTGGCGAGCACCAGTTTCATGATGGGCTCGCCCCATCCAGTGGTGGAAGCAGCCGCGGTCTGGTTGTCCGCGTAGCACCCACATCCGATGAGCGACGAATCGCCCAGACGGCCAGGAGCCTTGTTGAGGGTTCCGCCAGTGGAAGTCGCGGCGGCGATGTTGCCGTCTTTATCGAGTGCGACCGCGCCAACGGTATCGTGAGAGATGGTGGGCGCAAACAGATCGACTTTCGCATCCGCGGGCCGGGCTTGAAATTCCCTCAGGCGTTCGACCTCGCGAGGAACAATCAGATCTTCATTGCGGCATAGCTCGATGCCATGTTCCGCCGCGAACCGTTCCGCTCCTTCCGCGACGAAGTACACATGCGGACTGTCGCTCAGAATTTTCCGGGCAGCACGAATGGGATTGCGCAGCCGCTCGACACAACCAACTCCGCCGGCGCGCAAGGTGGCGCCGTCCATGATGAGGGCATCGAGTTGAACTTTGCCGTCGCGATTGAGAAAGCTGCCGCGTCCGGCGTCAAAAGTCTCGTCGTCTTCCATGACGACCACGGCTTCTTCGACCGCATCGAGTGCCGGACCGCCGCGCTCGAGCACGCGCCAGCCAGCGGCCATGGCATTGCGTACGCCGCTCAGATGAGCTTCCACCATGTCGTCAGGAATGGCCCAGGCGCCGCCATGAATTACCAGAACAGGATCGTGCAAGAAGAGTCCTCGGAAAGAATGAACACTCGTAAGGATATCAGGGCCCAATTTGAACAAGCCGAGGTGGGATCAGAGACGGCCGAAAAGATAAAGCCCCGGTAGCCAGCCGGGGCATAGAACGATGTCTGTCAGACACCTCCAAGAATAGCCCCAAACGGCGTCTGCGCGACCTGATTGTATGGCGGCGAGTAAGGCAGATCGGTGCGTAGTCCAACTAATTTCGCCATTGATTCCAATTTTGGGAAGAAAGTCTAAGCTGCCTGCCCGGCTTTCACCGGCAAAGCATCCGCGCCTTCAGTTCGCGTGTAGGTGTAACGGATGCGGTGGATAACGGTGATCGTCGGAGAGCACCGCGATGAGCCACAGAACTGGTGCCATGCGATTGAACAGCGCCCCAATAATCACCAGCACGAGGCGCTCCGGGCGCTCCATGAATCCCACACGACACGAACCGATCAGCGATTCGGCGCGGGCGCGCGTGTAGCTGACCATGATGGAGCTGACCATTACAAACGCGGTCAGCACGACGTAGAAAAACCGGTCCGAGCGCGAGTAAAACACCAGCAGTCCAAAGAATTGCGACGCGTCGCTGTAGCGGTCAATGACGGAATCGAAGAAGCCACCGAAGCGGGTGACCTGATTGCTGGCCCGGGCCACGCGTCCGTCCACCAGGTCGAAGAATCCCGATCCGATGATGACCAACCCGGCATAACGGAACATTCGCGCCTGGCTATCGCCGTTGGCGTATCCAAACAGAAACGCGGCAATCGTGTTTACCACCAGGCCGAGGAAGGTGAGCACGTTGGGATTGATTCGCGCCAGGGCCAGCCAGCGGACGATGGCGTCGAGCAACACGCCGCATCCCCGTCCGAACGCGCTGGTCCAGGTCATGCTCATCCTCGTTACTTTGCCTCAGCTTCGTGGATTGTGGTCAGGCTAAGAATTTCCATCTCGCGGTTGCCATTGGGCGTGACCACGACTGCGCTGTCGCCAACTTTCTTGTTCAGCAGCGCGCGGCCAATCGGCGAACTGGTCGAGATTTTGCCCGAAGCCACATCGGACTCTTCGCTGGTCACCAGCTTGTACTCGACTTCGGCATTCTTGGAGTTGTCGTATACCCGAATGGTGGAGCCCAGTCCGACCTTATCTTTCGGGATATTATCCATATTGATAAGGGCCAGCTCTGCCATGCGCGCACCCAACTGCCGGAGACGCGCCTTGACGAACTCCTGGCGCTGTTTCGCCATGTGATACTCAGCGTTTTCGCTGAGATCTCCCAAGGCGGCTGCCTTCTTGATTTCCTTGGGAAGTTCATGGACGAGCTCGTGTTCGAGCACATTCATCTCTTCCTGCAACTTCCTTTTAATTGCTTCAGTCATGTGACGAAGAATTATAAACCCGGAGAGCGGACGGCGGACCCCGGACGTCAGCCTCCGGACCTCGGACTTCGGACCTCAAACTCCTCAGAATCCACGAACCACGTAGGGGCAGGTGTCCCACCTGCCCAGCCGAGCAAGGCTCGGCAGGGTTTTGAGTCGGCCGGCATTCTTTGAGCATTGCAGTACGCTGGTTCTAAAAAAAACCGTCGAGCTGCGCTCGACCGGGCAGGTGGGACACCTGCCCTACGTGGTTCGTGGAATTCAGGAGCCGAGGTCCGAAGTCCGGCGTCCGAGGTCCGACGCCCGCTTCTTCATTGCCTTTGCCTTCCCGTTTAGGGTAGACTAAAGGGGTGCAGTTCCTCATTTGCCCTGCCCTCGTGGGTGTTTCCTCATGATCAGCGGCGATTTCCACATAGGTGATAAGGTCGTCTATCCCAATCATGGCGTTGGGGTTATCGAACAAATCAGCAGCCGTACAATCGGCGAGACTGTGGAAAAGTACTACCTCCTCAAGATCAAGGCCAACAGCCTGAAAGTCATGGTTCCGTTCCATAACGTGAACACGGTCGGCCTCAGGCGGGTGGTTAAGAACGGCGAAATCCAGAAAATCGTTGATTTTCTTACAGATGGCGAATGTGACAACAACGCCGACTGGAAATACCGTTTCAAGGAAAACTCCGAGCGAATGCGCACCGGATCGCTGCTGGATGTGTCAGCCGTCCTGAAGGGCCTGCTCCTGCTAAACCAGTCCAAGCCCCTGTCTTTCCGCGAAAAAAAGATGCTGGAACGCGCCCGCTACCTCCTGGTCAGCGAGCTGGCAATGGCCAAAAACTGCGAAGAAGTCGAAATAGAAGAGATGCTCTCGAAGGCCCTCTCCAAGAGCAAGTTACGTTTTCCGGAAGCTTCGGATTTTGTAGCGTAGTCGCAGTCGTCGGTCTTCAGCAAAACTAAAACCAAAACCCAACAACCACCAGTCTTCAGGCCACCTTCTTTGGCTGAGTCGAACTTATTGCATTGATGAGGCCGTTGAGCATTCTAGCTATTTCCCCGGCGGAATTTACTAGCCGTTGGATGTCTGTTTGGCTGACGTAACCGAGCCGTCCTGCTATTGTTAGCTGGGTTTCTACTTCGAATATCGAGCCACGGGCATGGTGCAGATACAACAGAAACTCCTTGTCCGTGCAACGGCCTTTGCCTTCCGCGATATTGCTCGGAACGGAAACCGCTGCGCGCCTCAGTTGACCCGTCAGACCGTACAATTCGTCCTTCGGAAAACTGCGAGTGCATGAATAGATACCAGCTACAAACTCGATGGATTTTTGCCAAGCCTTGATTTCTCGATAAGAGCCACTCATTGCGACCTCGATTTAGGGGGAGTGTCTGATGAGGGGTAAGTTGTAACAGCTGGGAGTTGACTTGTCTGTGACGGATGAACAAGGACAATGTTCGGAAAAAAGTCTTGTTGCGGTTGATTCGCTGAAGACCGACGACTGAAGACTGACGACTGTCTACTCCCCCATCCAGGCCCCATACGGCTTCAGCGATTCAATGTGGTCGAACACAATCTTCATCGCGGCCGTGATCGGCACAGCCAACACTAAACCCATGGCGCCCCAGAGCCATCCCCAGACCAGAAGAGCGATTGTGACTGCCAGCGGATTCAGTTGCAGGCGGTTGCCCAGGAACTTGGGATAGAGCACGTTCAGCGCGACCAGGTGCAGGCCTAACACGACCATCACGATGACGACCGCGTCTCCGGATTCGATGTGTCCCATGCTGACGAAAATCGGAGGCGCCATCGCCAGCACCACTCCCAGATAAGGCACCAGGCTGAGGAATCCGCTGATGAAACCGATGAAATAGAAAAATGGCAGATGCAGAATCGCGAATGCGATGGTGCTGGCCGTCCCGAGAAAAAGGCCGATCAGAAGATTGCCCACCATGAAGCTGCGAATCATCGCGGAAATCAGTCCCAGCGTGATGTATGCCGTGTTGCGATTCTCCAGCGAAAAAAGCATCACGGTCGCGGACCGGACGTGATGCTGCCAGCTCAGCATGAAGTAGACCAGGAAAGGCACGAACGATGCCGCAAGCAAGGCATGCGATACGGACCCGAAGCCGCGAGTCATGACTTCTTCCCAACTGGTGCTCGAACGCGGCTCCGGTACTTTCGCGGAAGCTGCTGTATCGTTCCCCAGCGATTCTGCCTGTTGTTGCACCTGGGAAATTTTCAGCCTGATCTGGTGCGAGTATTTCGATAAGTCCTGGACAAAAACAATGGCCTGGTTTGACGAGTAATACACCACGCCTGTGATCAGGGAGAAGAGCAGGATCACCGCCACGGCAGCTGCCAGGCCGCGAGGCAGATGAAGCAACATAAAGAATTCCACGACTGGCGCCAGAATGAACGCGAACAACACCGACACCAGCATCACGGCCAGCACCAGTTCGCCGAAATAACACAATCCCAGGATGGTTGCGATTCCGATGGCGGTGAACGCCCAGTGAGGTTTCTGCGGCTTGGGCGGAGGCACGACGACGGCAGGTGCCGGAGTTCTTTCGATCTCTGCCTCGTCAATGGCCATAGCGGTATCGTAGCTTAACGCAAAAGTTGTGAGCGACATATAATCGCGAGGTGCCTTCCCACCAAACCGATGCCTCCGAGGCCGGGCGTCCGAAAAGAATTCTGGGCATGGATGTAGGTTCGAGACGCATCGGGCTCGCCATCACGGACCCTCTCGGTATCACGGCGCAGGGCCTGGAAACTCTTCAGCGTCAAAACAAGCGCACCGATTTCGCCCGGCTGGAACAGGTCATCCGCGAGCACGATGTAGCCGAGATCGTAATGGGCCTGCCCCTCCGCATGGTCGGCGGCGAAGGAATACAGGCGGAAAAGATGCAAGCCTTCGCCGAGGAAGTCCGCCGCCGCTTCCGCCTGCCTGTCCACCTCTGGGACGAACGCCTAACCTCCGCCCAAGCCAACCGCCTGCTGCGGGAAACCGACATGTCGATAAAGCGCCGGGGCGAGGTAGTAGACCAGATGGCAGCAGTCCTGATACTGCAGTCCTGGATGGACGCGAAGGCTGGGAACTAGTCGTGTCAGGTCGTCGGTCGTCAGCTCGTCGTTTGAGCTCAGGCTAGATCTTGCCAACGCCTAGTTGAGGTTATCCGTGTAATCCGCGCAAATCCGACGACTGCCTTTCCAAAGGCCAACGACCAAAGGCCAACGACCAACGACCTCCATCTTCATCTAAACTAAATGTAACGTGCGCAAGTTTCTGACATTCTTGCTGCTCGCCGTTCTAGCAGTTGGCGGCTGGATGGCATGGGCGCTGTGGCTGCCCGTTACGCCGACAGGGCAGAGGTTTGTCATGCTGCGGCCGGGATACTCCACGCGCCGGATTGCAGCTGAACTGCAGGCTGCAGGAGTCATTCGCAGCCGGCTTGGTTTTATCCTCTGGCATCGCATCCATCCCAGGCAATCGTTGAAAGCCGGCGAGTATCTCTTCGACAAAACCGCGAGAACGTTGGATGTCTACGACCGCCTGGTACGCGGCGATATCTACGTGCACACGGTCGTCATTCCTGAAGGCTTCACCATGTTCGACATCGCGCAGGCCGTGCAGGATGCAGGCCTGGGATCGAGCCAGGAATTTCTTGATGTCGCCAGGACGCACCGTGGAATTGATTTCAGATATTGCCCCTGAAGCAAGATCCTCGAAGGCTATCTCTTCCCGAACACCTACGAGTTCACGCGCACGCAGAGTATGAAAGATATTGCGGCCGTCCATGGTAAAGCAGTTTCGCCAGGTGTCGGAACAGATTGGCCTGATTCCCAACGGCGCAGGGACCTGATCATCAAGAAGACTGACGTGCAGAAGACCGTGACGATGGCCTCCATCATCGAAAAAGAAACTGCGGTCCCCGAGGAGCGCACCGTCGTCGCCAGCGTTTACTACAATCGGCTGGCGCAAACCATGGCGTTGCAGGCCGATCCCAGCGTGATCTACGCCGAACTGCTCAACGGCAAGTTATTCCGGCGCTCTGCATCATGCCGACATGGGGTTTCAGTCCGCGTACAACACCTATGCTCATCCCGGACTGCCGCCCGGGCCCATCGCGAATCCCGGCCGCACTTCTCTCGAAGCCGCCATGCATCCGGCGCAGACCGACTATTTTTATTTCGTCAGCGACGGCAATGGCCACCACCGCTTTTCCCGCAGTCTCGAAGAACACAACCAGAATGTGGCCAGACTGCGTCAGGCCGTACAGGGAAGGTAGTCTTTCAATCCCCTGAAACCCCGTCAGGGATGCTGATCTGACAACCCCCGAATCCGCACGTAGTCGTCCATTCTTCGCATATACTTGACGTACTTGGTGAACCCAACTGCGTCCTGAGGAATCCAATCCAGTCTTAGATGCTTATTTTTTCCCGTTACCGGGTCCTGGCTTTCTGTTAGTGATCGTATTCCCGCTGACCGGATGTCTGTTCCGCTCGCGCCGGGTGGAGAGGCAGATCAGCACCGCCCCGCTGAAGTCCGCCACCCAGGCGGAATTGATCGATTACATCAACGCTCAGGCCGCCAAGATTAAGAGTCTGCAGGCCACCGTCGATATTGACACTTCCGTAGGCGGGGTCAAGAAGGGCAAGGTCATCGACTACCAGCAGATCCGCGGCTACATTCTGGCGCGCAAGCCGGCCATGTTGCGGATGATCGGCTTGCTGCCGATTGTGCGCAACAAGGCCTTTGACATGGTGAGCGACGGACGCGACTTCAAGCTCTGGATCCCGCCCAAGAACCGCTTCGTCGTCGGCCGCAACGATGTCGAGACCCACAACCGCAACAGCCCATGGAGAACCTGCGTCCGCAACAGATTTACGACTCTCTCGTGCTGCGTGAGATCGATCCGCAGAACGAGATCGCGGTCATGCAGAACAGCTTCGAAATCGTGACCGACGCCAAGCACCACCAGGTGCAGCAGGCGGACTACGAAATTGAAGTCATCCGCAAAGGCGAGCACGGCTGGTATCTTCTCCCGCAAGATCATCTTCAGCCGCACCGACCTGCTGCCGCATCGCCAGCTGATTTACGATCAGGACGGAAACCTGGCCACAGATTCGCACTACGAAGGCTACAAGGATTACGACGGGCTGCAACTTTCCCATCGCAGATTGAAATCTGGAGGCCGCAGGAGGAGTACGACATCACCCTGACCATCGTGAAGCTGCAGTTGAACGAGCCGCTGCCGACGACAAGTTTGCTCTCGAGCAGCCGGCCGGTGCCCAGGTGGTACATCTGGACCGCCCCCAGTCGAGCCAGGTGACCGGAAATCGCAGGCCGGCTCAACATGCGCCAGCGGCGGTCAAGTTATTCCTGTGAGCGAGTAGCCAGCAGCCAGTAGCCAGAAGCTGCCTTCCCATGATGAACAAAATGATTGTCGCCAACCTGGTGCATCGGCCCATCCGGTCGCTGATCAGCATTGTGGCCATTGCTCTCGAGGTGACGCTGATCCTGCTGATTGTTGGACTCTCCGTCGGCATGCTGAACGATGCCCGGCAGCGCCAGGCCGGCATCGGCGCCGATGTGATCGTGCAGCCGCCCAATACTTCGTTCATGGCGGGCGTCAGCAATGCTCCGATGTCGATCAAGATCGGCGGCGTGCTTGCGCAGTTGCCCCACGTCAAGACGGTGGTCGCCGGTCATCTGGCAGCTCACGACGACCAAGAACCTGGAAGTCATCTACGGCATCGATCTCAAGACTTTCGAGGCCCTGGTCCCATTCCACTTCCTTCATGGCGGCCCTTTCCAGGGCCCGAATGATTGCCTGGTGGATGACTATTTTGCCCAGTCGCAGCATGTGAAAGTGGGTCGACACCATCGAGATTCTGAATCATCCCTTCCGGGTGGCGGGCATCGTGGAGCATGGCCGCGGGGCGCGCAAGTTTCTGCCCATGAGCACGCTGCAGGAACTGATCGGCAGCGAAGGCAAGGCCTCGGTGTTCTACGTGAAGCTGGACGATCCGGCAAATGCCGATGCGGTGGTGCAGGAAGTGAAGAGCGTGTCGGGACTGGAAAGCTATTCGGTCCGCTCCATGCGTGAATATCTTTCCATGATGACCGTCAGCAGCTATCCCGGGCTGTCGACGTTCATCAATGTGGTGATCGGCATTTCCGTGGTGATCGGATTCATTGTCATTTTCCAGGCCATGTACACCGCGGTCATGGAGCGCACCCGCGAAATCGGGATACTGAAATCGATCGGGGCATCGAAGCTGTACATCGTGAATGTGATTCTGCGGGAGACGGTGCTGCTGGCAATCGGCGGCATCGTGGTCGGCGTGCTCTTCAGCCTGGCCGCGCGCGCCGGCATCCAGCTACCGGCTGCCCACGCTGCCGGTGGTCGTCACCGGCGAATGGATCCTGCGCTCCACGGTTATCGCCATCGTCGGGGCCATTCTCGGGGCGCTGTATCCGGCCTACAAAGCGGCGCAGAAAGATCCAATTGACGCGTTGGCTTACGAGTAGGGCGCGGCTTCGGACGTCAGGCCCTCGACATCAACAAGATGTCATCTAGAGCGCTCACGCTCACGGAGAGTAACCTTGTCTAGAACGGTTTAGCAAGTGGACTGTTCGACTCGTATCGGGACCGGATGAAGCTGCCGAGCGTCAGAAGGGCTGGCGTGCTCGAGCGTCTGACGTCCGCAAGGCCCGGCTCCGTCGTTGACAATATCCTCATTCCTACGTTATCTTTAAGTCTTTGGCAGTCCTGCGGTTGCCCGCCTGGTACCCTGCGCCTTCGGCGTTGAAGTGGATACTCAGCGGTCTTCTTTAGCTTTTTTAATTTCTGGGAGACTCGTAATGTCAACCTATTTCCCCAAAGCGGGGGAAATTGTGCGCAAGTGGTACGTCGTGGATGCGTCTGGGCAGACGCTCGGCCGGCTGGCTTCACAGGTCGCCCGCATCCTCATGGGTAAAGAAAACCCGCAATACACGCCGTTTATCGATACCGGAGATCACGTCATCGTGATCAACGCCGAAAAGGTGAAGACGACGGGAATGAAGTCGGAGCAGAAGGTGTATCAGCATTACACCGGATATCCGGGCGGATTGCGCACGGAAGAATTTCGCAAGCGTTTCGACCGCAAGCCCGAGCTGATTATCGAAGACGCGATCAAGCGCATGCTGCCCAAGACCAAGATGGGCGATCACATGATCAGCAAGCTGCAGGTGTATCGCGGCGACAAGCATCCGCACGAAGCCCAGAAGCCGGAAGTAAGAGTTCTGGAGGCGGTGAGGCGTAGGGCGGTTTCGAGTTTCTGGTTTCTGGTTTCAAAGGCAGTTTCAAGAGTTGATCAGTACGCGAGATTTGGAATTCTTTGAAAGGGTTCGATAGCCGGATTCTCTCCCAGCCGGATTGGCCAGGAGCTAGAAGCCAGGAGCTAGAAGCTAAAACATGGCAGAGTTAGTGCAATATTACGGTACGGGACGCCGCAAGTCGGCGATCGCGCGCGTCTATCTGCGTCCGGGCAGTGGCGATTTCAAAGTCAACGGACGTCCTTTCGAGCAATATTTCGTGACTGAATCGCAGCGCTCGGCTGCGAAGCAGCCGCTGCTTTCGACCGAGACCGCGGCCACGTTCAATGTGCTCGCCCGGGTCAGCGGCGGCGGAGTGAACGGCCAGGCCGATGCGGTGAAGCTGGGCATCGCCCGCGCGCTGATGCTGTTCAACATCGAATTGCGCAAAAAGCTGAAAGCAGAAGGCATGGTCAGCCGCGACTCGCGCTCCAAGGAACGCAAGAAGTACGGACAGAAGGGCGCCAGAAAACGGTTCCAGTACAGCAAGCGGTAAGGTTTCGAGGTTGCCAGTTTCAGGTTTCGAAACCTGGAAACACGAAACTGGAAACTGATTTTAAGGTGTTCAATTCTTCCCGTGCCTCGCGGCGCGGGGCGGGAATGGCAATCCGGAGGAGTTCAAGTTTCCGGTTTCCAGTTTCTGGTTTTGAAACCAGAAACATGGAAACTAGGAACTGACTCCGCCGGATGCAGACCAAATGAGGAGGTTGATTGGCTAACATCACCATGAAGGAGTTGCTCGAAGCTGGAGTTCACTTCGGGCATCAGACCAAGCGCTGGAATCCCAAGATGAAGGAATACATCTTCGGAGAGCGCAACGGTATTTACATCATCGACCTGCAAAAGACGCTGAAGATGTTCAAGGAAGCGTCGAAATTCGTCGCCGATCTGGCCGCGGCAGGCAAAATTGTGTTGTTTGTGGGCACCAAGCGCCAGGCCCAGGACGCGATCGCCGAAGAAGCCACCAAGTGCGGCGGCTTCTACGTGAATCAGCGCTGGCTGGGCGGACTGCTCACCAACTGGGTGACGGTGCAGAAGTCGGTCAAGCGGCTCAAGGAACTCGACGAGATGGCCACGGATGGCCGCTACGAGTTGCTGCCCAAGAAAGAAGTCATCAAGCTGGAGCGCGAGCGCAAGCATCTGCAGGCCAACCTGGCCGGCATCAAGAACATGAACCGCCTGCCGGATGCGATCTTTGTGATCGATTCGAACAAAGAGCAGATCGCGGTTCGCGAAGCCCGCAAGCTGGGCATTCCGGTGGTCGCGGTGGTCGATACCAACTGCGATCCCAGCGAAGTGGATTACGTGATTCCGGGCAACGACGACGCGCTGCGCGCGATCCGTCTGTTCGCCTCGAAGATTTCCGATTCCGTCGCCGAAGGCGCACAACTGATGACGGACAAGCAGGCCGCTGATATGGCCGCCGCCATCTACACTGAGCCCGAGGCGGTTCCCGCGGCTGAGGCTGCAGAAGAACTTGCAGCCGCGGGCGCTCCGGAAGCCGGAGCCGAGGACATCAGCATGGAAGACGTTCTGGGCGCAGGCGTACGCAAGCAGCCCGCAGCCGCCAAGGAAGCCGTGGAAGACGAAGTTCCGCAGGTCGAGACCCAGACGTATTAAAACCGTCGTTGGCCTTCGGTCGTTGGTCGTTGGCCGAAGACCTTAAGCCCTGAGGGAAAATCAGACCCGCGCGGGTCGTCCGGCGCGGGTCAAAGTTTGTAAGGACAGTTGTCAGTCTTCAGTCGTCGGTCTTCAGCTTGACCGTCGAATCCATGGATTAAGCTGACGACTGAAGACTGAGGACTGAAGACTATTTTTATGAGCACAACTACCGTGAATATTTCTGCCAATCAAGTGAAAGAGCTCCGGGAAAAGACCGGAGCGCCGATGATGGACTGCAAGCAGGCCCTGACCGAAGCCAAGGGCGATCTGGAGCAGGCGGTCGTCCTGCTGCGCAAGAAGGGCATCTCCGTGGCCGGCAAGAAGGCCAGCCGCGTGACCAAGGAAGGCGCCGTCGCCAGCTACATTCACGCCGGAGGCAAGATCGGCGTTCTCGTGGAAGTGAATTGCGAGAGCGACTTCGTGGCCCGCACCGACGATTTCAAGGAACTGGTGCACGACATCGCCATGCACATCGCCGCCAGCGATCCGAAATTCGTGCGCAAGGAAGACGTCACGCCCGAAGCTTTCGAGCGCGAGAAGGACATCTATCGCTCGCAGGCCGCCGCTACCGGCAAACCGCCGCAAGTGGTGGAAAAGATCGTGGAAGGCAAGATGAGCAAGTTCTACGAGGAAGTCTGCCTGCTCGAGCAGCCTTTCATCCGCGACCAGACCGTCAGCATCGGTCAGCTCGTTGCCACCAAGATCGGCAAGCTGGGCGAGAACATCGCGGTACGCCGTTTTGCCCGCTTCAAGGTGGGCGAAGCTGGCGAGACCATCGCCGTCACCAAACCAGAACAGAAAGCCGAATAAGGCGTTTCGAGTTTCCGGTTTCTAGTTTCCGGACGGACGCGCGTGTACGATAGGCATCGGGCCAGTGACTAGAAACTGGCAACCAGAAACTGGAAAACCAACTGATGTCAGGTCCGGTATTCAAACGCATTCTGCTCAAACTCTCCGGCGAGGCCCTGGCCGCAAACCAGGGCTTCGGCGTCGATCCTCTCCGCATCCACGAAATTGCCGCTGAACTTGCCGACGTCCAAACCCTGGGCGTCAAGATCGCCATTGTCGTTGGCGGCGGGAATTTCTTTCGCGGCGTGGCCCAGCAGGCCCGTGAGATGGATCGCGTCTCCGCCGACCACATGGGCATGCTGGCCACCGTCATCAACGCCCTGGCCCTGCAGGACGCGCTGGAGAAGCAAGGCGTTCACACCCGGGTACAGTCCGCCATCGAGATGAATCAGGTGGCCGAGCCTTTTATCCGCCGCCGCGCCATTCGCCACATGGAAAAGGGACGGATCGTGATCTTCGCCGGCGGCACCGGCAACCCGTATTTCTCGACCGACACGGCCGCATCCCTGCGCGCCATGGAAATCAAGGCCGACGCGATTCTGAAAGCCACCAAAGTGGATGGCATCTACGACGCCGATCCCATGCTGGTAAAAGACGCCACGAAGTTTGCCGAGATCAGCTACATGGAAGTGCTCAAGCGAGGACTCAAGGTGATGGATTCGACCGCCATCTCTCTCTGCAAAGACAACAATCTGCCTATCATCATTTTCAATCTGAACCACCGGGGAAATATCCGCAAAGTCGTTCTCGGCGAGAAAATCGGTTCGCTGGTGAGCGCGTAGAACCGCAGCCACGCCGATCTTCGTGTCATCCCGACCGGAGCGATGCGTAGCGAGCGTAGTGGAGGGACCTGCGTTTCAGGTAGCGCCGCGACGCATTCGAAGATCGTCCTTCACATCTATAACACGGATGTGATCCGTGCCGCAGGCAGCCGTAGAAGGTCCTCCACTCGCTCGCTGCGCTTCGCTCCGGTCGGGATGACAGGAGTTTTTGCGGTTCAAAGGTTTATAATGCAACGTTTTGATTTTGAACAATCAACGGAGCTGACACATGGCTGATGCTGGCCCACTTAAAGACATTCGCGCGCAACTCAAGACGCGAATGGACAAAGCAGTGGAAGACTTTCGCAAGGCGATGGCCGCCACCCGCACCGGACGCGCCTCGGTGCACATGCTGGATGCGGTCAACGTGGATTACTACGGCTCGCAGATGCCGCTTGAACCAGATCGCCCAGGTGCACGCGCCGGAGCCGCAGCTGATTACCATCCAGCCTTTCGATCCCACCGCACTGGCTGCCATCGAGAAGGGAATCCGTACCGCCGATCTGGGATTGAATCCCATGAATGACGGCAAGATCATTCGCGTGCCGGTGCCGCCGCTCACCGAAGAACGCCGCAAGGACATGGTCAAGCACCTGAACAAGATGCTGGAGGAACATCGCACCGCGGTCCGCAACATCCGCCGCGACGGCAACGACGCCATCAAGAAAGCGGCGAAGGACAAGAAGATTGCCGAGGACGACGAAAAGCGCGCCATGGATGAAATCCAGAAACTGACCGACGGCGAAATCAAAAAGATGGAAGAGATGAGCAAGGCCAAAGAAAAAGAAGTGATGGAGATCTAAAAGCGGGCGTCAGACCTCGGACCTCGGCTCAAGACCAAAGCCACGAAATTACTCGAGATGGGTGCCCCGTCCAAGCTTTGCTTGGGCGTGGTTTGTTGGAGTCGGATCCTTGCTACAGGGAAATTCCGTATCCGTTCCATCGCTGAGATAACCACTAAAATCCCCGCCTCAAACGGAGCTTGGACGGGGCACCCTCGGGGTCGGACACCCTCCAAAACCCGCGTCCAGAGCGGAACTTACTTAGGTACTCTGTCCAAAAGTAACGCAACTTCCTTAAGCTGAGAGGGTTTGTATTCGCGGACCACGAACACGTCGATTTTTCAGCACTTCAGGAGTTTGTCATGAAAAGGTTTCTGGCGCTTACTGCGCTTCTGGCGCTCAGCGGTCTGGCCCTGGTCGGTTGCGGAGGCGGAAGCGGCACGACTCTTTCCAGCAATCCGCAAGCCGGAGCGGTGTATGTCACCGGAGAAGATGCTCCGCTTCCTTCCGTGGTCGAGTCTGAACCTCACGATCAACTCGATTACGCTTACCGGCGCCAGCAATTCTCCGCAGCTCTTGTCGTCGCCCGATCACAGTCGATTTTGCTCGCCTGGTGGGTTTGCGCACTCCGCTGGCGTTTAACGCGGTTCCCGCGGACACTTACACGCAGGCGACTTTTGTGCTGGCGAGTCCGGTGATCAACTACATCAGCGCCGTCAGTCCTCCGCAGGTGAGCACGCTGAACGGCACATTCGCCAGTCCGACCAGCACCAGTCCTCAGACCACATCGGTGACGGTGACCTTTCCCACGCCGATGGTGGTGACGTCCAACGGTCTGGCGGGAATGCATACCGAATTTGATATTCGTCAATCGCTGGCAGTCGACGGCAGCGGACAGATCACAGGCGTGATCAATCCGGTCATGTTCGTCGAGGCGGTGAAGGCGACCAATCCCGAAGGACAGATCACCGACCTGACCGGCACGATCGTGTCCGTGAATGTTGCCGGCAATTCTTTCGTGATGCAGGGGCCGTTCGGACGCCAGTTCACGGTGAATGTCGATGGCAGCACGAACTACAACAACGGCTTCACTCTGGCTACCTTGCCCACTTCCGGCGGATTCGTCTCGTTGCAGGGCACGGTGCAGCTGGACGGCAGTCTGCTGGCCAGCGACGTGGAGTTCATCACCACCGATCTGGCATTCCTCTCCGGCCGCATTCTGGCCGTGAACCCAACGTCGGGGCCGGTGCAGACCGTCACGCTGTGGGTAGGAGAAACGGGCGGCGGAACCTCGTCTCTGGTTGACACCGTGCAGACCATCGACGTCAGCGCTGTCTCCAACTACGCGATCTGCTTCTTCAACAACAGCTGGTTCAGCCCCAACAATCTGTTCGGGGATTCGTCGATGATGGTGGGCCAGCGCATCTTTATCGGAGGCAGCGTCAGCGGCAGCACGTTTACTCCTGACTTCATCTCGTTGCGGCGCCAGGGAGTGTACGGACTTGTCGTCCCCGGCAGCGTGACTGTCACCAGCGGCAATGCCGGCAACTTCCAGTTGCTGAACACCGGCCTTCTGGGGATGTCGATCGGCGGACCGCTGACCGTGAATACGGGCGCAGGAACCGTGTTCTTCCAGGGCAACAGCAATACCCTGACTCTCACGGACCTGCAGACTGCAACCGCTACGGTTTCCGTTCCGGTAGTGGCGCGCGGGCTGGTCTTGAAAGATTCGGTCAGCGGCGATCCGGTGCTCTGGTCGCATCGGGTGCGGGAAGTCGAAACACAGTAGCCGGCAACGTTGGATGGTTACACGCGGGCGGCCCACCAGCCGCCCGTTTTTTTCGAGGTTATAATCATCGCACCATGAAGAAGGTTGTCCACGCCGCGTGTCCGCATGACTGTCCGGACGCTTGCGGCGTTCTGATTACCGTCGAAGATGACCGCGCCACGCGGATTCAGGGTGATCCGGCGCATCCGGTGACTCGGGGATTTCTGTGTGCCAAGGTGGCTAAGTATCTGGACCGTGTGTACTCGCCCGACCGGGTGCTTTATCCCATGCGGCGGGTGAGGCCGAAGGGTTCGGTCGCGGGCGAGGGCGCCACGCAGGCATTCGAACGCATCAGCTGGGACGAGGCACTGGACGAAATTACTTCGCGCTTCCGCTCAATCACGTTCAGAGTTTGGCAGTGAAGCCATTCTGCCGTACTCCTACGGCGGCACGCTGGGTGCGCTCAATGGCGGTTCCATGGACCGGCGGTTCTTTCATCGCCTCGGCGCTTCGCAGCTGGCTCGCAACATCTGTTCCGCGGCGGGCGAGGCGGGGCTGAAATCGGTCCTCGGCGTGAAGCTGGGCACCGACCCGGAGCAGTTCACGCATTCGCGCTACATCATTGCGTGGGGCGCGAACATCCACGGCAACAATGTTCACCTGTGGCCGTTCATCGCGGACGCGCGGCGCAAAGGCGCGAAACTGGTCGTGATCGATCCTTACCGCACCCGGACCGCTGCTTGCGCGGACTGGTATCTTCCCATCAATCCCGGCACGGACACGGCTCTTGCTCTCGGGATGATGCACGTCATCATCAATGAGGGACTGCACGACGCCGATTATGTAGCGCGCTATACCGTAGGCTTCGACGAGCTGCGCGAAAAGGTGCAGGAGTATCCGCCGGAGCGGGTGGCGAAGTGGACGGGAATTGCGGCCGCCGACATCGTCAAGTTGGCGCGCGAGTACGCGACCACGCATCCTGCCGTAATTCGGATGAACTACGGCGTGCAGCGCTCCGAAGGCGGAGGTATGGCGGCGCGTACCATCACCATGCTGCCTTGCATTACCGGTTCGTGGAAAGAAGTCGGCGGAGGGTTGCAACTCTCCACCAGCGGCGCATTCGGATTAAACCGCGATGCTCTGGACCGCACCGACCTCATGCAGAAGGCGCTGGGACGTCCGGCGCGCACCATCAACATGGTGGAACTGGGGACGGCGCTCAACACGCTCGAAGACCCGCCCGTCAAAGCGCTTTTCGTCTACAACTCGAATCCGGCGGCGGTTTGCCCTGATCACAATGCTGTGATTCGAGGCTTGCAGCGTCCCGACTTGTTCACCGTAGTGCATGAACAGTTTTTTACTGATACCGTCGATTACGCCGACATTGTCCTTCCCGCTACCACGTTCTTCGAGCACAAAGATCTGCAGGGTGCTTACGGGCACTACTATCTGCAAATGTCGGATGCGGCAATAACCCCGTTGGGCGAATGCCGTTCCAACGTTGAAGTGTTTCGTGCTTTGGCCGAGCGCATGGGCTTCGAAGAGGACTGCTTCCGGGAGTCTGTCGATGAGATGATCGATGCCGCGCTGCATTCGGAAAATCCCCGGCTGCGTGGAATTGACCGCGAGCGATTGCAGCGGGAAGGGCATGTGCGATTGAATTTTGAAAACCAGTTATCAGAGCATGGTTCTCAGTTCTCAGATTTCCTGCCGTTTGCCGAGGGTAATTTTGGGACGAAGAGTGGCAAGGCTGAACTCTACAGTGAGGATGTTAAGGCGCAGGGTCTCGACCCGGTTGCGGCCTTTACACCGCCTGACGAGTCGAGGCACGGTTCGAAGGCCACAGAGTTCCCTCTGGAGCTTCTGGCCCGCAAGGCGGACAATTTTCTGAATACTACGTTTTGCAATGTGCCAGTGGTCCAGCAGATGGAAGAGGTCGGATTGCTCGAAATCAGCGCGGATGACGCCCGGTCGCGTAAGATCGTGGATGGCGATGTCGTTCGGGTATTCAATCGCCGGGGCGACATTCAGTTGCGGGCGCGGGTGGATGGCGCTGTCCGGCCGGGCGTAGTTTCTGCCAACCTGCACTGGGCCAAGTTAAGTGCAGGGAACCGCAACATAAATGTGCTTACTTCGGAAAAACTTACGGACCTAGGCAACTCCGCTACGTTTTATTCCGTCTTGGTTGAGGTAGAGCTTGTTAAACCGTCGCCCGGAGGTGGCGCTGGTTTGGACGCTCTCCACAGCTCTACCGTATAATTGCCACTTTCCTACTCCCAGGTTCCGAGGTCGTAACGATTCTTCGTTTTCATCAGGATAGCCCTGTAGTGACGAAGAACAGGTCGGGCCGCACGCCTCCTGTTCTGGCTTCGGCATCGCCTTCATCTTCTTCAATTATAAAGATTTGTAAACTGCGATGGCCTTTTGTGTGTCTATTGCTGATTTTTCTTGGGTCTGCGGGTTGGGGCCAGCAGGAAATCATTACCGAGATCGTGATCCACGGCAACCGCCGAATTCCGGCGGACACCGTCCGCGGCCGAATCTTCTCCCGGGCCGGTGACGTTTACGACGAAGCGGCCCTCGACCGCGATTTCAACTCCCTGTGGAACACTAACTACTTCGAGGACATACGGTTCGAGAAGGAGCAGACCCCCAAAGGCTGGCGCATCCACGTTTATGTCAAGGAGCGGCCGACGATCAGCGAAATTGAGTATCTGGGACTGAACTCGGTTTCAAAGAGCGATGTGCTCGATCGTTTCAAGGAACGCAAGGTCGGACTTTCGCCCGAAAGCCAGTACGATCCCACCAAAGTCAAAAAGGCCGAAGTCACGATCCGGGAGTTGCTGGCCGAGCATGGCCGGCAATTTGCCACGGTGCGCACCGAGGTTCGTCCCATTCCTCCGGCCAAGGTGAGCGTCACCTTCGTGGTCAAGGAAGGACCCAAGGTCAACGTCGGCAAGATCACATTTATCGGCAACAAGCACGTGAACTCGCGTGTTCTTCGCGGCGCGATGAAGAACCTGAAGCCGATCGGCATTCCGCACTCCATCTTCCTGGAAAACGTCTTTGCCAAGACTTACGACGCCAGCAAGCTGGACGAGGATACGGAACGAGTGCGGGCCGAGTTTCAGAACCGCGGATACTTCAAGGTCGTGGTTCAGGACGCCAAAACAGAAATTCACGACACCGGCCACACCGGATTCCATATTCCGCTGCTGGTGAAAGGGCCGGGCAAGGCGGTCGATATCACGATTCCCATCGAGGAAGGTGATCAGTACAAGCTGGGCAGCATCACGTTTAACGGAAATAAGGAAGTCAGCAACGTCAAAGCCCTGCGCTCGCTATTCCCCATGAAGGATGGCGACATTTTCTCCCGTGAAAAAGTGGCCAAGGGGTTGGACAACCTGCGGAATGCCTACCGCGAACTGGGCCACATCAACTTTACGTCGATTCCCAACACCACCTTCGACGAAGACAAGAAGCTGGTAAACCTCACGATTGACATCGATGAAGGCAAGAAGTTCTACGTGCGACGTATCGAATTCGCCGGCAACACCACGACCCGCGACAAGGTCATCCGCCGCGAAGTGGCGCTTGAAGAAGGGCAGGTCTACGACGAGCGGCTATGGAAGCTGAGCCTGCTTGCGGCTCAATCAGTTGGGATACTTTGAGGCGTTGAAGCCCGACGATCCCAACGTCACCGAAACGCACCTGGATGAAAAGAATGGCACTGTTGACCTGACCCTCAAGGTGAAAGAGAAAGGCAAAAACAGCATCGGCCTGAACGGCGGCGTTAGCGGCCTGGCCGGCGCTTTCATCGGGATCAATTACAGCACCAACAACTTCCTTGGACTGGGCGAGACGCTGGCGGTCCAGACCAGCATCGGCAACGCGCAGCGCATTCTGTCGTTCAGCTTCACGGAACCTTATCTCTTTGATCGTCCGATTCAGGGCGGCTTTTCGGTATTCACGCAGAAATACAACTACAACCAGGCGCGGCAGGAGGCCATCCTCACGGGTCAGCAGGTGAACCTGCCGAATGCGTTCCTGAACAACCTGCAGAACTACACTCAGTCCAGCACCGGATTCACCGGGTCACTGAGCTACCAGTTGCACCATTCTTTCAAGCGCATCGGAATCACCTACTCTTTCGACCGCTCTTCGATTGTTGCGGTCAGCGACGCTTCCAAGATCCTGTTCACCGATCTGGCATTTCGCGGGATCAGCGGCCCCAACTCTCTGGAAGGCATTATCACCAGCAAAGTCCTGCCCAGCTTTTCGTTCAGCACGATCGATAGCCCCATTTCACCGAAACGTGGGACCAGCGTGTTTCTGGGTGGCGAAATTGCGGGCTTAGGCGGGACAGTGCGGTCGGTGCGTCCGATTGTTCAGTACAAGCACTTCAAGCCGGTGCAAAAGGGCCGCAATACGATCGGCTTCAACGTGCAGGGTTCGTTCCTGGCCGGCTACGGCGGCGTGGTGGCGCCGCCTTTCGAGCGCTTCTATCTGGGCGGCGAGAATGACATACGCGGCTTCGATATTCGCTCCGTCTCCCCGGTCGCGTTCCTCCCGGACAAAGGCAACATCGTCCTTCGCAATCCGGACGGCACTGCGGTCCCGAAGGATCCGGCGAATCCGTTGCGAGGCAGCTACACGATTCCCGTTCCCGTGGAGCGCATCGTATTTCCGGGAGGCGACGCAAGTCTGGTCACCAATCTCGAGTACCGGATCACCATTGCCGGCCCGGTGGCTTTAGCGCCATTTGTGGATCTGGGAATGAATCCCATCATCAGACGATCGCAGCTTCGCATTAACGACGGACAACTAGCCGACATCAACGCCACGGTGTTCGGCTGTCCGACCCTGGATATTGCCCTGAACTGCGCTGGTGGGCACAAACAGACCCCCCAGTTTTCCGATGAGTTGCAGATTGTAGGTTCGACCAACTGGGTTCCCCGGATGTCCACTGGTTTGGAAGTGCAGGTCTTTCTGCCGATTATCAACGCTCCGTTCCGGGTCTATTGGGCTTACAACCCATTGCGTCTCGACAACCTTACGCGGGGTCCGGTGCCCATTACGCGAGACATGTTCCCAGCGGGAGCGGCCGGAGATTTCACCTTCGAACAAGCGGCCCGAAGCCTGTCGCCCCAGTTCCAGTTACGCGAGCCGCGAAAGACGTTCCGGTTCAGCGTGGCAACTACTTTTTAGTCGTCAGTCGTCGGTCGTCAGTCTTCAGCGCTGCTAAAAACGTTTCACTCTAGTTGATGACGGGTTTGACGACTGAAGACCGACGACTGACGACTGCAGTTTGACCTTGACCGGAGGCTATCCCTATAATGACGTTATCCACGCCCTGATGAAAGGTAGCCAAACGGGGTGGTCACCACGCCGCTTCAGGTTCGGCGTGAGGCGCTGGGAACTCCGGCCCAGCCTCTTCCGTTGATACGCAACGGTCGGGTAATTGCTGAGACGCGGCCAGCATTGGCTTGTGTAAAAATCTAACCGATTTCCCGGGACAAATTTCCAAGGAGTTCAAAATCACACACATGACAAGCAAGCTCGCGCGATTTCTTATGTGCACGGTGTTCGCCCTATCCGTTGCCGCTCTGGCCCAAAATGCCGCAGTTACCCGCGGCTCCAAGCGCTGCAGCGAACAATGCCGCCGCCCCCGTCACCAATGCCACAGGCACCAAGGTCGGAACCATCAATGTCGAGCAGGCCATTTTCGCCACCAATGAAGGCCAGCGCGACTTCGAGACCTTGAGCAAAAAGCTCGAGCCCAAGCAAACCGAGCTGAAAGGTCAGAATGATGAAGTCGAAGCCCTGAAGAAGCAACTCAATACCCAGGGTGAAAAGCTGAATGACGATAGCCGGGCCACGCTCGTAAAACAGATCGAACAGAAGCAAAAATCTCTGGAGCGCCAGGTGCAGGACGCGCGTGACGACGCCCAGAGCCAGCAGAACGAGATCGCGCAGCGCATCCTGCAGAAGATGGGACCGATGCTGGTGAAATACGCGGCGGAGAACGGATACGGAGTCCTTATCGACACTTCCAATCCGTGGCCCAATGGTCCGGTGATGTGGTCTGGACCGGCCGTGGACATTACCAAGCCAGTGGTCGATCTGTACAACGCCCAGTCCGGTGTCGCTGCTCCCGCTGCAAGGCCCGCCGCGCCTCGGCCAACCACGCCGTCCGCGACAAAGCCAGCACCCAAGGCGCCAGCCACCACTCAACCGAAATAGTTTTTCCGGCGAGACACTCAACGTCGAGAAGAAGTTCCCACAGGCCGCGTACAAACGCGGCCTTTTTTCTTTGCTGCATCATACTCACTCGTGGGCCTGACGATGAAGCATCCGGTGTCCTTACAGATAGTCGCGCTGACTTCTGAGGAGGACACCATGTTCGCTGATCTACTTTCTGAGTCTGAGTGGTCCAATCACTCTCATCGCGGATGGACTACCCTGGTCTCGTTTGCCGTGCAGGCTCTCGGTCTGGGATGCCTGCTTGTACTGCCGCTGTTCTATACCGACGGATTGCCAAAGCTGACACTGATTGGGCGGATACTTGCGCCTGCTCCGCCTCCAGCAGCTCCGCCCGCGCCACAGGGGCCCAGGTCGCATGTAACTCCGCAAAGTAATTTGATGGGAGACAGGCTTATTAGCCCTCAGCAAATCCCAGCGACCGTGACGATTCTCACAGATGTCACCCCACCCGCGCCGATGGTCGATCCCAATGCAGTTGGCGTAGGCCACAGAACCGGCGATTCGGTCCGAGGCATCGTGATCGGCTCTGCATGGTGACTCCAATTTTGTCCTGCCTCCCCCTGCGCCCACCGTCCATCACCCTCCCACTTCGCGCATGATGGAAGGGAATCTGATTTATCGCGTTCAACCCGAATATCCCGCGCTGGCGAGGCAGGTACGCATTCAGGGGCTGGTAGTCCTTCGGGCGATGATCAGCCGCGACGGCGCGATCGAGAATCTTCAGGCCCTGAGCGGCCATCCCTTGCTGGTCCCGGCGGCGCTCAATGCCGTGCGCCAATGGCGCTACCGGCCTTATGTTCTCAATGGCGAGCCCGTGGAAGTGGAAACTGAGGTCAAGGTGAACTTCATCCTGTCGGGCGGATAGGGGATCTTGGAGGCACGCAGGAGTAGCACAGGCGTAACCTCGGGATGCCCATTGTGACCGCTATAATCGCAACCAGTGGCTACTGCTGAAATCCTGAAGCGTACTGCGACGCGACCGACCTGGGCCCAGGTTTCGCTGGAGAACCTGCGCTACAACTTCGGCGTGGTCCAGCGTCACATCGGCACGGCGTCACCGTCTGCGCAGTGGTCAAGGCCGACGCCTATGGCCATGGCGCCACGGAATGTGCCAAGGCGCTTGAGCAGGAAGGAGCGCGCTGGCTGGGCGTCACTTCGCTCGATGAAGCGATTCCACTGCGCGATGCCGGTATTCGCACTCGCATTCTGCTGATGACCGGTTTCTGGCGCGGCGAAGAAGAGGAACTCATTCGCCTGCAACTGACTCCCACGGTCTGGGAGCCGGGACAGGTGGAGTTGCTCGAGAAGGCCGCGGCCCGCCTGAGCGCGAAACTTCCCGTCCATCTGAAAGTGGATACCGGCATGGGCCGGCTCGGAGTCGATCCGGAAGATTTGTACGAGATTACATCCGCGCTGAAGGCGTCACCGCATCTGGTTCTCGAAGGCCTATCGACTCATCTGGCGTCTTCCGAAATCCTGGACGCGCCTTCGGTCAACGAACAGTTGCAGAAGTTCGAGCAGGTTCGCAATCTTATGCGCAACGAGGGATTCGATCCGCCGCTGATTCACGTGGCGAATACCGGTGCGCTCATTTCCCACCGCGAGTCCTGGAACTCCATGGTGCGGCCGGGAATTGCGCTGTATGGATACCACCTGCCCTTTGAGCGCGCGGGAAGGGAAGTCAGCGGCAGCAAGCTGCGGCTCGATGTGAAGCCGGTGCTCACCTGGAAGACAAAAATTCTCTCGCTGCGTGATGTGCGCGCCAACCAGGCCCTGGGATACGGCGGCACTTATATCACCAAGGCTCCGGCAAGGATCGCAGTTCTTCCCGTGGGATACGCCGACGGATTGAACCGCGCGTTGTCGTCCCGCGGACGCGTCATCGTGCGCGAACACTACGCCCCCATCGTAGGCCGCATCTCGATGGATCTCACTCTCGCAGACGTTACCGGCCTGCCCGGCATTGCTGTCGGGGATGAAGTCGTCCTTCTCGGCGCGGTTGACGGCCTGAGCGTGGACGCTCGCGAGCACGCTGAACTCGCCAGCACGAATGTGTACGAGATTCTCTGTGCGATTTCGAAGCGCGTGCCGAGGAAGTATAGCTAGGCGCTGGTCGTTAGTCACTTGGCCGTCTGGTCGTTGGCCAAATCCAATTCCGCGGCATCACGACTGGCGTGTGTGAGCCGAGCACATCTCGGCAAGTTCGTAGCTATCCCGCCTGCTCTTGCGGCTTTCCACATATTTCCGCAGGACCGCGTTGATCGTAGTCTGGTAGCCTCTGCCTGTCTTGCGGAAGAAGGCCAGCACATCGGGATCGAGGCGCAAGGTGATCTGCTTCTTCGGCCCCGGCCAGAGAATCGCGTTTGCAAAGAAATCCGGACCCAGTTCGGGCGCGTCAGAAAGATCTATGTCTTCGTCTCGAAGCGCATCAACTCGCTTCCAGTCTGTTCTGGATCGCTTTTTCGTATTGTTTGCGTTCACGGCTAGTCGCCTTTCTCAATGAGATGATGCGAACGGTCTGAGAGTCGGGCTCTGTAAAGACAACGTGCATCGTACGCCCACGAATTGCACCCATTCCAATCCATCGCTGCTCTCCGTAATCCTCTCGGAGGTCGGGTTCTACGACGAGCAGGCTGCGAAACAGTTCCACGGCATCTACGAAATCGAGGCCATGCTTTCGCACGTTGGCGCGGTTTTTGGGCTCGTCCCACTCCAGCTTCATTTAGTGTAACTCCAAATGTAGTTACATACAAGAACGATCCCGAAGGACGGATCATATGTGTGGGCGCTGGAATACTTTGTGACGGCCGTCACAAAGCGTTGTGGCATTCGCACGTTGAAACGGACCCGCCGATGCCAATAGCCGCGCTTCACTGCACGCGCGCTGACCTGCTCCGTTCCCCTTTGTTATCCTGAGTTATCAATGCCTTCCCGCTACGAACAGTGGATGTACGACTGGGAAACCCGTCTCACGTCGGTGGACAACAACCGTGTGGTCCGTCCACTGGAGTGGGGTGTCGAGTGGGCGCGGGATTGGCCATGCCGTAACGGCTTCGCTAAGGGATATCTGCCCACCACTGCCGATGCCGAGACATTCCTGCGCGAGTACAACCACCGCATCATCGCCTCCAGCGATGAGTTTTATTCCTACAAGGTGCCGGCGGACTTTCGCCTGGAACGCCGCGAGGTGCAGGTCTTCAGCACGCGGGAAATACCGGATCCGAAACTGGAAGCGAAAGTCCGCGGAAGCCACGCCGACTTCCTGCGCTTCACTTCGCCGGTGCACTCGCCTTATCCGGAAAACAACCTGGTGAATGCCCGCTGGTTTCCAGCACGTGGACGCCGCGCCCTGGTACTGCTGCCGCACTGGAATTCCGATGCGATCGCCTACACCGGACTCTGCCGCGCGCTCAACCTGCTGGGCATCTCGGTGCTGCGTCTAAGCATGCCGTATCACGACATCCGCATGCCGGCCGACACGCATCGTGCCGATTACGCAGTCTCGGCCAATATTGGAAGAACACTGGATGCATGTCGACAAGCCGTGGTCGATGTGCGTTGCTGCCTGGACTGGCTGGAGCAGCAGGGGTACAACCAACTCGGCATCGTGGGCACGAGCCTGGGATCGTGCTATTCGTTTCTGACGGCAGCGCACGATCCGCGAATCCGCGTCGCCGCCTTCAATCACGCCTCCACCAATGTCGCGGACGTGGTCTGGCACGGACAATCCACGCGTCACATCCGCCAGGGGCTTGAATCGCAGATCGATCTCGACCGGTTGCGCGCCCTGTGGAGCGGCATCAGTCCGATTTCATATTTCGAGCAGTTCGCCCGCTGGCCCAAAAAGTCACTCATCATTTACGCCAAATACGACCTAACATTTTTGCCCGAACTCTCGCGCGACGCGGTGGCGGAATTTGAACGCTACAAGCTTGACCACAAGGCAGTCGTTCTACCCTGCGGCCACTACACCACCGGCGAAACGCCGTACAAATACATGGATGGATGGCAGTTGCTTTCATTTTTACGGACAGCTTTTGAAAGCGTATGAAAACAGCTTTTAGCTCTTAGCCTTTAGCTTTTAGCCTGGAGCCTAAGCTTTCTGTCTCGGAGAGAACCTCGAGTTTTGTTTTTGCTCTTGGCTAATAGCTAAAGGCTAAAGAGCTAAGAGCTAAGTTAGAATGACTTGAGCACAACCGAAGAGAACTCACCATGAAAACCAACCCAATGTCCCTCCCGCTCGCCGAATCCGATCCCCAGGTGGCCGCTGCCATCGACAACGAAGTTCGCCGCCAGCACGAAGGCCTCGAGCTGATTGCCTCCGAGAACTTTGTCAGTGAAGCCGTGCTCGAAGCCATGGGTTCGGTGTTCACGAACAAATATGCCGAGGGATATCCGGGCAAGCGTTACTACGGCGGCTGCGAATTCGCCGATGTGGTGGAAGACCTGGCGCGTGAGCGCGCGAAGAAGCTCTTCGGCGCCGAGCACGCCAACGTGCAACCGCACGCCGGGTCTCAGGCCAACATGGAGGCGTTCGCGGCGGTTCTGCAGCCTGGCGACACCATCCTGGGCCTCAATCTGGCCCACGGCGGACACCTTACCCACGGCCATCATCTCAACTTTTCGGGCAAGACTTACCGCATTGTTCCTTACGGCGTGACCAAGGACACTGAAACCATCGATTACGACGACCTCGAGAAACTGGCGGAGAAAGAGCATCCCAAACTGATCATCGGGGGAGGCAGTGCCTATCCGCGCATCATCGATTTCGCGCGCATGCGCCAGATTGCCGACAAAGTAGGCGCGCTCTTCCTGGTGGACATGGCGCATTTCGCCGGACTGGTCGCCGGCGGCGTCCATCCATCGCCCGTACCCCACGCACACATCGTGACCACGACCACGCACAAGACGCTGCGCGGACCTCGCGCCGGGATGATCCTCAGCCGGCAGGAATTTGCTGCCGCGATCGACAAAGTCGTGTTCCCCGGTATGCAGGGCGGCCCGCTGGTGCACATCATCGCGGCCAAGGCGGTCAGCTTCAAGGAAGCGATGCAGCCGGAGTTCCGGGACTATGCCAGGCAGGTTGTTGCCAATGCCAAAGTCTTGGCGGAGACCTTAGCCGGTGAGGGCTTCCGCATCATTTCCGGAGGCACCGACACCCATCTCATGCTGATCGATGTGTTTTCCAAGGGCATCCTTGGCAGCGAAGCGGAGAAGGCGCTGGGCGAAGCCGCTATTACGGTCAACAAGAACGCCATTCCGTTCGACGTCAATCCGCCTATGAAGCCCAGTGGAATCCGTATCGGAACACCAGCCCTGACCACCCGCGGCATGAAGGAAGAGGAGATGAGGCAGGTCGGCCGCTGGATCTCGGAAGCCCTGCATGGTCGCACGGAAGCGTCTGTACTCGGGAAGGTGCGCAAACAGGTGCTGACTCTGGCGGAGACGTTTCCGTTGTATCCCGAACGCCGCGCCAAGGCCCAAATGGAAATCCAGGCCTAACTCGCGCCCACGGGATCGGGTTGGCTTCGGGCCCCGAGCCCGGTCCTGGTGCCTGCCCTGTGCCTAGCCGTGGGCCTTTCTCTGTGATTAAATCAGCCCGTGAGAATCGCCATCGACATCCGGCGGATGACCGAGTTCGGCGTGGGCACATACACCCGTAACATCGTACGGGCCCTGGGACGGCTGGATACCGAGAGCAAGTATTTTCTGATCGGGCCACCGGAAAAAGTGGCGGAAATCGGCCAGCTTCCGCAGAACTTTCACACAGTTCCTCTTCTCGGCAACGACAACACCATCAAGAGTTATTTTGATTACCGCGCCATCCTGAAGCGCCTGCATTGTGACGTGGTTCACATTCCGCATCTGTTCTGGCTTCCGCGGAACCTGCCTTGTCCTTACGTGTTGACCGTGCACGATGTGCTTGATCACATGTACCGTGCCCGCGACAAATCGGGTTTCAAGCGTTCGCTCCACTTTTACCTAACTCATCGAGCGTTAAAGGGCGCGGCGCGAGTTTTTGCGGTCTCCAATTTCACCAAGAACGAAGTGGAGAAACTATTCACCATTCCCGCTGACCGCATCGAAGTCGTCTACAACGCGATTGATGAGCGCTTCCTGCGCGGCCATGCCAGCGAAGCCGACCGGCAGCTGCTGGCGGAGCGCTATCTGGTGAATCATCCTTTCCTGCTCTATACCGGACGGATCAGCCCGCACAAAAACGTGGTTCGGATCATCGAGGCATTTTCCGCGCTGAAGGCGGAGCTGGAGAAGGAAGCCCTGTTTCCCGGGCTGAAACTGATCATCATCGGGGACGAACTGTCGAAGCACCCGGACCTGCGCCGCACCGTGATTCGCAGCCGGGTGCAGAATGACGTGCGCTTCATGGGATTTGTGCCCATTGAAGTGCTGCGCATCTTTTACGATGTGGCAAAAATCTTTGTGTTTCCGTCGCTCTACGAGGGATTTGGACTGCCGCCGCTGGAGGCCATGGCGCATGGCACGCCGGTGGTGACGTCAAATACGTCGTCGCTGCCCGAGGTGGTGGGCAATGCGGCGGTGCTGGTGAATCCGGAGAATGTCTTTGAGATTATGCGCGCCCTGCATCGCGTGCTTGTCGATCAGCCTCTGCGCGACAAGCTCAAAGCGCGGGGCTACGAGCAGGCCAAAAGATTTTCCTGGGATACCGCTGCGCAGCAAATTCTCGGCGTGTACCGCCAAGTGGCAGAAAAGTCGCCGGCACGCCCACAGCCGGCCGAGGAATCAGAAATCATTTCCCCCGCCGCCAACTCCTGACTCCCGTCTGACTGTTTGACTAAGCCGGTTTGACCAGGGGCTGCCCCGGAGAATTCAGGCTCATGCGGTGCAGTTTGGCCGCGATCCGGGTGCGGTCGGCTTCGGTAGTAGCGGCTGTGTGGCGTTTCTTCAACTTGGCAATCTTCTCGTTACGCGTACGGCGGCGGCGAATCTCGGGCCGGCGACTTGGTGCGGACATGAGTAAACTCCTGATGTTTAGGTCGAGTACCAGTTTATATCAATCTCCTCGACTGATGGGCGTGTTCTGTTGCCCGGAGTCCATCAAATCGTTCAATTCTCGTGCTTGAGTTTCCTGGCTTACAACATGGATTGCACAAAACTCGACCCTATGTTCGTGAACTCGAATGCGTGCAGGCCCAGCCGGTTCGCCAATTCCGTGCAGACCATGATCCCGCGGACGCTGTTGCCCTTGGCGTCCAACCGTGGCGAATAGACCGCAATCCCCATTTGGCGATTCACCACCGCCAGCAAACCTCCTCCTACCCCGCTCTTGGCGGGAAGGCCGACTCGGTAGGCCCATTCGCCGGCATGATCGTATAGCCCGCAGGTGAACATGACGGCCAGGACGTCTTTGATGTACTGAAAATCGAAAACGGAATCGCGGGTTACGGGATTCGTTCCCATGTTGGCCAGGGTAGCTGCCATGATTGCCAGGTCGCGGCAATTCACCAGGAGCGAACACTGTGAGAAATACTGGTGAAGAGTGTGGTTTACAGCTTCGTCGATGACGCCAAAATTGAGCATCAGGTAGGCGATCGCGCGATTCCGGTTCCCGGTCGCTGCTTCCGAAGCCAGAACACTGTTGTCAATTTTCAACTTGCGGCCGGCTGCCAGTTGCATCTTCCCGACAAACGAGCGCACGCCGGCGGACGGCGATTTTTTCTTGATCAGGGAAGCGACAGAAATCGCGCCTGCGTTGACCATGGGATTAAACGGCCGCATGGTTCTGGGATCCAATTCAATGGAATTGAACGCTTCGCCGCTAGGTTCAACTCCCACAGAAGTGTGGGTTCGCTCGCGACCAAATTCTTCCAGTGCCATCTGGTAGGCGAAGGGTTTGCAGACTGATTGAATCGTGAATTCTCTCCTCCAGTCGCCGGCGCAAATGACCTGGCCGTCCACGGTGGCCAGGCAAATCGCGAAACCGTTGGGATCGGTCTTGGCCAGTTCCGGGATGTAGGTGGCAACCTCGCCGTGGTCGACGGTCCGATACTTATCGTAAATAGCGTTGACGATTTCCTGAAGACTTAGAGAGTCTTCCATGATGAGTTTGGGTGCTGCACCCATGGCTCGTCCCACTTTCTACACAGGAGATGTGTTCTGACGCGAAGTCTTTCTAATTTCAAAGCTGCGGCAAGAGCCCCAAGTGGGAGAAAGCATAAGCCCTGAAATCTGATTTCATTATCGAAAGTTTCAATGGATCAGTGCGGGATGGTTCATATCGAGGGTAAACGGGGGGCAAAACGGATCAGAGCCTTCACGGACAGGCGGTTCGACCAGCCTGTTCACGACGGCATCGGGGACGGAGGGTTGGTTTCGCGCCACCACGGGCACAGAGCATGAACCACAAAGGGCGCGAAGGTTCACGAAGGCCTTTATCTCAGGCTTTCCTTCGTGAACCTTCGGGCCCTTTGTGATTCATGCTTTTCTAAATCGACCCATCAGTGGCGCCAGTCCCAGACCGGCTCGCCCTTCGCGTCTCGCAACGCGAAGGTGTCGGTGCCTTTTACTATTTCCCGCACCAGGAAAAGGTCGGCGTCGCCCTGTTTTACCTTCGACCCGGTCATGCTGACTTCGTCCCCCTTGGCGAAGGTCATACCCATATCGTCGAAAAAACTCTTTGGGCACAAATAGACATCGACAGAGTTGGAGCCATCTTTCACGGTGAGGTGGGCAATCTCTTTCTCGCTGCCTTTTGGAGGCAGTTTCACCTCGTCCACGGTGCCTTTCATCTTGGTTTCGGCCTGAAGGTCGTATTTTGGCCCTGGAGGGTGAGGCGGGTTCTTTTGCGCGAGTGCGGACGTTCCAAGAACAACGCTGAGGAAGAACAGCAGAGAAACGATCTGGCCGGTGAGAATGTAGCTGGCGAATCCAATACGATGACGCATGGCTCCCCCTTCGCATGGAGGTACCGGGGCTAAACGCTTGCAGGATTATTAGAAAACTAACGGCTCCCGGTCCTTATGAGTCCTGTACAGGATGAAGCCAACTGGCCGGCACAATAGTACTCCATTCTCTAAGCGGAAGGGGCAGGGGAACTCCGCGGGAAGATTAACTGTTAAGGGTCCATTCCGCTATTCGGCATCAAACAATTGGAGGGCTGAAGGCGCAACGGCCCGAGGGGAAAGTTTTGTGGCAGCCGGACCTGTAAGCCGAATTTTGTCCGCCGGATTGCTCCGGCAGGACGGTCATTCCTCTGGGCCGAACATTACTGTGCGGCTCAAGCGACCTACCCGGAGGTTGTGGCGCGCCGAGCCGGCACGCTCCTCGGGCAAGGCTTATTCAGCCCGCCCCAGACTCCCTCCCTATTTGGTCTTGCTCCGTGTGGGGTTTGCCCTGCCCGCCGCATTACTGCGACGGCGGTGCGCTCTTACCGCACCTTTTCACCCTTACCCCGGCGTTGCCGCCAGGGCGGTATATTTTCTGTGGCACTTTCCGTCGAACCGGGCTTGAACCCAGCCTCCCGGACGTTATCCGGCACACTGCTCTGTGGAGTTCGGACTTTCCTCCCTCACCACTTGACGCAGCAAGAGCGACCGTCCGGTCCAGCTGCCAACGTTCATTGTAACAGTCGCCGGTCAGTCGTCGGTCGTCAGTCGCTCAGTCTTCAGCCGAAAGCGGTTCGCCTCTGCTACGCTCTGCTAGACTCAGTGAGAGTACGGTGTTCCTGACGACTGACGACCGAAGACTGACGACTGCCCCATGACTACCCTCGAAGCTATCCGCATCGCGCTGCTTTCGCTTTGGGCGAACAAGCTGCGCTCTGCGCTGACCCTGCTGGGCGTGGTGATCGGCGTGGCTGCCGTGATCGCCGTGGTCACCTTCGTCAACGGAATCAATGGCTACGTGGCGGAGAAGATATTCAATCTGGGCGCCGACGTTTTCATCATCAGCAAAGTCACGCCGGTCATCACCAACGTTGACCAGCTTCTCGAAGGACAAAAGCGCAAAGACCTGACCATGGAGGACTACTAGGCGGTCCTCGAGTCCTGCAGGCACTGCGCCATGATTGGGGGCTTCGATCACCAACACCAGCGGGCACGTGAGGTACGACGAAGCAGTCCATCTCCGACACCTGGATTCGCGGGCTGACTCCGTCGATGGCGCCGATTCTTGATCTCGATCTCACCTCCGGACGCATGGTCAACGAGAACGATGAGGAAAACCGTTCGCAAGTGGGCGTGATCGGCACCGATGTCGTGGACAATCTTTTCCCCACCGTGGATCCTCTGGGCAAGGAGATTCGCGTCGAGGGCGAAGTCTATCGCGTCATTGGCGTGGGCAAAAAGCAGGGAACAACGCTGGGCCAGAGCCGCGACAACTACGTTGCGATTCCGATCACTACTTATCTGAAGCAGTTCGGATCGCACACCAGCATTCGTATTTCAGGCAAAGCCGCATGGCGTGGGCACGGAACTGGATGCCGCCATCGACGAGGCTCGCGCCGTGCTGCGCGCCCGGCGCCATGATCTGCCCGGAAAGCCCGACAGCTTTGCCGCTGAAACCAATGCCAGCTTCCTGAGTATCTGGTCGAATCTGAGCGGAACATTCTTTATCGCCATGATCGCCATCGCCGCGATTTCGCTGGTCGTGGGCGGCATCGTGATCATGAACATCATGCTGGTGTCGGTGACCGAGCGGACGCGCGAGATCGGCATTCGCAAAGCGATGGGAGCGCGCCGCCAGGATGTGCTGCTGCAGTTCCTGATCGAGTCCGGCACCATGGCGCTGGTTGGCGGCATTCTGGGCGTGCTGTTCGGAATCGCCTTCGCCAAGGGCATCACGGCGCTCATCGGAATGCCATCGGAAATCAAGCTGTGGGCAGTGGCTGCGGGCCTGCTGGTTTCCGCCAGCGTGGGCGTGTTCTTTGGGGTGTATCCGGCACGACGGGCGGCGACGCTGGATCCGATCGCGGCGTTGAGATTTGAACTATAAAAGATTGGGCAATTGAGAAATTGAGCAATTTTTTAATTTGAAGAGCAACCGCCTGATACGAGCCTTGAAATTACTCAATACTGAATACCCAATTACTCAATTTTCCTATGTTGCGTAGAAGCGATTACGGCGAAGTCGTCCAGATGGCGCTGGACACCATCCGCCGCAACAAGATGCGGTCGGCGCTGACTGTGCTCGGCATCGTCATCGGCGTCGCGGTCGTCATCGGTATTTCTTCGGTCGTGCGCGGTCTGAACGACAATGTCAGCCAGGTGATCAGCAGCCTGGGTTCCAACATCATCTTTGCCTATCACCAGCCCTTGACCTTCGGCCGTCCTACGGAAGAAATACGGACGCGCAAGGAGCTCACCTTCGACGACTTTCGAGGCCATGCAGCAATTGCCTCACGTGAAGATCGCCACCACCGGGCTGCGCTACTTCCGCCAGGAATTCGGCACTGGCACCTACGCGGTCAAGTACAACGGCCGCAAGGTCAAGAACACGATTCTCGAGGGCGACACCGGCACCTGGAAAGATGTGTTCGATCTGGAGATCGCAGTCCGGCCGCTGGATGAACGAGATTGATGAAGAGCATCATTCCCGGTCATCGTTCTGGGTTCGGACACCGCGGAAGAGTTGTTTCGTCAACGAAGATCCGCTGGGCAAGGAAATCAATATCGATGGCCAGTTGTTCACCGTGATCGGCGTTGCGGCGAAACGCAAAAGCGTGTTTGCCGGCGGCAAGAATCCGGATGACAACATCGTGTATTTCCCGCTGGCCACGTTCCGCAAACTGCATCCCGAGCTGAAGACATACTGGATCAGCGTCAAAGCCACTTCGCACGACGACATGCCCAAGGCCATCGACGAGATCCGCGAACTGCTGCGCCGCCGCCGCAAAGTCGCGCCCGACAAGCCGGACAACTTCGCCGTCTTCACCCAGGATTCGCTCTCCGACGTGTGGAACCAGGTCACGGGCGCGGTCTTCATTTTCATGTTTGCCGTCTCCAGCGTGGGTTTGATCGTGGGCGGCGTCGGCGTGATGAACATCATGCTGGTGTCGGTGACCGAACGCACGCGCGAGATCGGAGTGCGCAAAGCCATCGGCGCGCGCAAACGCGACATCCTGCTGCAATTCACGCTGGAGGCCATCACTCTGACCGCGATGGGCGGAGTGCTGGGCGTTTTGCTGGGAGCGATCATTACCTGGACGATTCCCGCGATCTGGAGTTCGCTGCCGGCGCGCATGTCATTCTTCTGGGCCGCATTCGGTTTGGGCTCGGCCGCTGCCGAAGGATTGCTGTTCGGGATTTATCCGGCATGGAAGGCCGCGAACCTGGATCCGATTGAGTCGCTGCGTTACGAGTAGCTTTCCTTCGTGAACCTTAGTGTCCTTGGTGGTTGATGATCTTCTTTAAACCACCAAGGACACTAAGGTACACCAAGGAAATCGGTGGTCCGTTCCATTTCTGACATTGCTGCGACTGCTGCGGGGGCAATTGCTCGTCTGCAGCATCGGCTACTACCTGCTCTGCCTGTATAGCGCCGCTCGATTTTTGCGCGAGCGAAAAGCGGCGGGCGAGGGCGTCCGCCCCACACCGTCCACGCAACCAGTTTCTATTCTCAAGCCGCTGCGGGGTACCGACCCCGAAATGTATGAGAGCTTTCGCAGCCATTGTCTGCAGGACTATCCGGAATACGAAATTATTTTTGGCGTCAGCGATCCTGCCGATCCGGCCATCGAACTGGTCGAGCGACTGAAGCAGGAGTTTCCGCAGCGCGCGATTCGCCTGATGATTTGTTCCAGAGAATCTCGGTACGAATACCAAGGTGAGCAATCTGGCGCAGATGTTGCCTCAGGCGAAGTACGAAAACATTCTCGTCAATGACAGCGACATTCGAGTTCAGCCTGATTACCTGCAGCGCGTGGTAGCTCCGCTGCAGGACAATCAAATCGGATTGGTCACCTGTCTTTATCGCGGCATCGCGAGTCCGACTCTGGGTTCACGGCTGGAGGCGATCGGCATCAGCACGGATTTTGCCGCCGGCGTTTTGACGGCGCGACAACTTGAAGGCGGAATTCGCTTTGGATTAGGTTCTACGCTGGCTTTTCGGCGGCGCGATCTCGAGGCCATCGGCGGCTTCGAAGCGATTGTGGATTATCTCGCGGACGATTACGAAATCGGCAAACGGATCGCGCAACGCGGATTGAAAGTGAAGCTGTCCGAAGTGGTGGTCGAAACATTTCTTCCCGCGTATACGCTGCGCCAGTTTCTCGATCATCAACTGCGCTGGGGCCGCGCTGTGCGCGATTCGCGTCGCGGAGGATATCTCGGATTGGTGCTGACCTTCGGCTTGCCGTGGGCATTGCTGGCACTGGCGTTGAGTCACGGTGCGCTCTGGGCGTGGATATTGCTGGCCGTCGTCACGAGCCTGCGACTTGCCGTGGCGATGGTCGTAGGATGGTCAGTGTTACGCGATCGCCAGGTTTTGAGCTTGTTGGCTTTGTTGCCGGTGCGGGATTTTGTCGGCGCTGCTGGTCTGGTTCGCCAGTTTGTTCGGACACAAAGTGATCTGGCGAGGAGACATTTTCGAGTTGAAAGATGGCAAGCTGGTGCGAATTCGATTCCTAGACTGCGAGCAAGAAAGCTTGTGGCGGACGAGCTTGCCACGAAAAGGGAAGGGCACGACTTCAGTCGTGCCGCCAACTCTGGAAATTGATTGCGCTTTAGCGCCTGAGGTCGGCTTTGCGTACGTCGGAGGTCGTTTAGAACTCGATCAGCGTTCTGGTTTACCATCCCAGACTGGATCGAGTCAAGCACACCTCAGCGGCTGAAGCCGCACTGCGTTTGCGTCTCATACGGCACGAGTGAACTCGTGCCCTTCCCAAATCGCTCAGGAGCGCAGTTCTTGGAGATGACGAGAATCATCTACAGCTTCGCTCCCACGGCACTCTCCGCCGGCCTGTTCTGCGGAATGATTCTGCCGCCCTTGCTGAAGCGATACGTTTCTCCGCGCCAGAAAAAAGTGCGGCTGCTGTAGCTGCCCATCCAGACGAAGAAGCCCAGCAGGTCGCGAACCGGATAGAGCCACGACAGATAAAGCGCGCGCCGGTCGCCGATCGTTCCCCATCCTACGGCGATCGATTGCACGACCCGGTTCGCAAAGGCGGCAGCGAAGAGTGCGATCCCTAATCCCAGTGTGGCCCAACGCCGCTGCGGCAATCAGGCCAAGCACTCCGAACGGCATCGCATAGGTGAGCCCGGTCCCGAGGTGGCCCATGGGACGGGAGAAGCGCGTGCTCTTCATCCATCGCAACTGGTCGCCCAGGGTTCGCTTCAACGGGCGTGGCGTCAGTACGTGCTGAACAATGTGATGAGAAAAAATCACTTTGTACCCGGCCGCCCACACCAGATTTCCCAGAACGAAATCATCCGAGTAGTAGTCGGCGGTGGCGGCGATGCCGCCAATTTTGTCTAATGCGTCGCGGCGGAAAGCTACGGCTGGACCGAGCGCGAAGCGGATTCCCTCAAGCATCTCCGCCACCACAACACCGGAAGGCATTTCCACCGACATGCCCAACGCTTCCAGCGTGGACCAGAAATCGCCCGCGGTCACACCCCGGTACGGACACGTGACCAGGCCGATTTTCGGATCCAGCAGCGATGGAATTACGTTGCGCAGAAAGTCAGGCGAGACTCGCACGTCACTGTCGCTGGTCACAAAATAATCGTTGGTCGAGCAGGGAATCATTTTGCTCAGCGAGAATACTTTGGCGTTGGGCCACGTGGGAGGACCGGAGACCACGATTTGGCTTTTTATATGCGGATAGCGCTGGCGAATCTTCTCCGCGAGTTGGAGCCCTGCGTCGTTGGCTTCCCGCGCACCGAGAACGATTTCAAAGTCCGGATAGTCCTGCTGAAAGAAGCTCTCCAGATTTTCTTCCAGCTGAGCCTCCATGCCGTGCACCGGTTTGAAGATGGTCACGGCGGGTAGGGAAGACTCTGGCGTGGCTGCGGCGGCCTGCGCTTGAGCGCGCGGCCCCGCGTTTCCAGCGCATCGCGGCGATCAGAACCATGAATAGAAAAATTGTGGAACTGAAGGTGCCCAGTAGCGCGATTCCCAGCAGAGCGTGCCAAAGCAGGGAAGCAGCCGTCACGGCTGTGGCTTCCTTCGGATACTCAACGCTTGAACGCTTGGCGAGTTCATTCGGTTACGAAAAGCATTATACGAGAGGGGTGATGCGCGCTGAATATCGCAAAAGCCCATGCCTGGCTTCGGTGTAGCCAATGATCTCCAAAGGATTGTCATTCCGAGCGCGGGTTTGTTGCGCGAGGACTCTGTTGTTTGTGCTGCAGAGCTGCGCCGATAAACCTGGCTTCGGAATGACAAAGTGTAGATTTTCTGCAAAGGATTCTGCAAAAGGCGAAGATGTCAGACGGATGCAGCGGCGGCCAAGGCGGATTTGCCTTCGTCGATGACTTCGCGGATTTTGCGCGCCAGGGCCTTCAGTGAAAAAGGTTTTTGCAGGAATCGGGCAGTTACGTCGATGGTGCCGTGACGCTGGAAGGTGGTTTCGGCGTAGCCGGAGACGAACAGGACCCTCATCGTCGGCCGGTCGGTGGCCAGTTCCGCCGCCAGCTTCGCTCCGCCCATTTGAGGCATGACTACGTCTGCGATCAGTAAATCGATGGCGCCTTTGTAACTCTTTGCGAGGGCGAGTGCTTCCGTCCCATTCTTTGCTTCGAGGACGATGTAGCCGTTCAGGCTGAGAAATTCTCGCGTGGATTGCCGGACCGCCGCTTCGTCTTCCGCCAGCAGCAGCGTCTCGCAACCTCGTGGACAGCCTCCCGTGACCGTCGCTGGCTGCGGGGCAAGCTTGGCCTGCCGCGACTCGAGGGAAGTAAATCTTGAACGTCGTTCCCATCCCGGGCTCGCTGTACACCCAGATGAATCCGCTGTTCTGTTTGACGATGCCGTACACCGTAGCCAGACCCAGGCCGGTGCCTTTGCCTTCCTCTTTCGTGGTGTAGAAGGGCTCAAAAATGTGTGGCATGATGTTCCGGTTCGATACCCAACCCTGAGTCGCCAACAGTGAGCAGAACATAGTCTCCCGGAGGAACGATGGCGTGCTCCTGCACATAGGCTTCGTCCAGCCGTACGCTCGCGGTCTCGATGACAAGTTTGCCGCCCTTGGGCATCGCATCGCGTGCATTGGCGACCAGGTTCATCAGGATCTGCTCGATCTGCACCGGGTCGGCTTTCACTTTGCCTAACTTTTCCCCGGGAACAAATACCAGTTCGATATCTTCACCGATCAGACGCGGCAGCATTTTGTTGAAGTCTTCAATAATAAGGTTGAGGTCGAGGACTTGCAGGGTCTGCATCTGCTTGCGGCCGAATGCCAGCAATTGCCGGGTAAGGTCGGCGGCGCGGCGGGATGCTTTCTGGATCTCGTCCACATTGTGGCGCAACGGATGCTGCGGTGTCAGAGAGTCCAGCATCAGCTCGGCGTAGGAACTGATGACCATCAGAAGATTATTGAAGTCGTGCGCCACGCCTCCGGCCAGTCTTCCGATGGCGTCCATCTTCTGGGCCTGCTGCAGCTGATTTTCCATGCGGCGCCGGTCGGTGATGTCACGGTCATTCGAGATGAAGTGGGTGATCTTTCCATCACCGTCACGCAGCGGCGTGATGGTTTTCTCGGCGACGAAAACGTCTCCGTTCTTTTTGCGGTTCACCATGGTGCAGCGAAAGACATTGCCGGCGAGAATGGTCTGCCACAACTCGGTGTAAAGTTCGGAAGTCTGCTGGCTGGATTTCAAGATTCTGCGGAGTCTGGCCCGATCAGTTCTCCGGGAGAGTACCCGGTCAGGGCCTCGAAAGCCGGGTTCACGTACTCGATCACGTCCTTCGCGGTCGGTGATCATGACCAGGTCGGCCGATTGCTCGACGGCGCGCCATAGCTTGCGGACAGTGTCCTCAGCTCTTTGCCGCTGTCCAACCAACAGCAGCTGCATCTGGGCACCATCGCTCGCGGCCTGTCGCTTGCTTCCCATATGGGTCTGGTACTTGGGCTACTGGCTACATCGGTCGGCAATCGCGCATGCATCGGCTGGATGGAACCAATTACGAGGTGAAGCTTGGGATCGGAGGACCAAGACGGGAAAGGGCAGTTTCGGGATTTTAGTGCGAGCGCCTGAATATCCTGTATTGATGTGTTCCTGGAGGCCGAACGGGCGCAGGGCGTTGATCGCATTTAGACTGTAAGTCCATCAGTTCAGGGGCAGGCAATGGAAACTACCTTCTTTCGGGATCTCGCCTATGTCTTTGGTGCAGCTGTCGTAGGTGGCAGTGTGGCCAAGGTCTTGCGCCAGCCCTTGATCCTCGGCTACGTTCTTGGCGGATTTCTGATTGGGCCCTTCACTCCCGGGCCTACGCTTTCAAAGGTCCACGAATTCGAAAGCCTGGCCGAGATCGGCGTCATCCTGCTGATGTACTCCATCGGCCTGGAATTCTCATTCCGCGAGCTTCTACAGGTGAAGTGGGTGGCGATTTTCGGTGGACCGCTGGGAATCCTGCTTTCCGTCGGGATGGGCCTCGGCGCGGGGTGGCTGCTGGGCTGGAACCCGATCCAGGGAATGGCGGTGGGCGCAATCGTTGCTGTGGCCAGCACCATGGTGCTTTCCCGCTTGCTGGCGGATCGCGGCGAATTACGGGCGCCGCACGGCCACGTGATGATCGGCATCACGCTGGTGGAAGACCTGGCTGTGGTGGTGTTGACCGTCCTTCTTCCGTCCCTGACCAATCTTTCGGGAAGCCATTTCCTTTCTCTGGGAATTGCCCTGGGCAAGGCCCTTCTGATTTTGACGCCGGTCATGTTCCTGGCGGCGAAGCTGGTGCCGCCGCTGATGAAGCGGGTTGGCCGTAGCGGCAACGAAGAACTCTATCTTGCTGGTCGTACTGGCTCTGGGCTTCGCTACCGCGGCGGTTACGCAAGCGGTCGGTCTGTCACTGGCGCTGGGAGCATTTCTGGCCGGGCTGATCGTCAGCGAATCCGGTACAACTCACAAAATGCTGGATAAGCTGTCGCCCCTGCGCGATGCATTTGTAGCGCTGTTTTTTGTCACCATCGGCGCTCTGGTCGATCCTCACATCCTGATCTCCCAGCCATCACTTTGGGGAACGATTGTGGTTTTGACCATGCTTGGCAAGTTCGTGATCTGGACTGCTGTTGTCTGGCTGTTTCGCTATCCTCCGCGAACTGCCCTGCTGGTGGGCCTGGGACTCACCCAGATCGGCGAATTTTCCTACGTACTGGTGCGGGTGGCTCGCGATGCCCACCTGGTTACCGAGGATATTTACCACGCTACGCTGGCGGCTTCCGTAATCACGATCCTGCTTAATGGCTTGTTAATGAAGGCGTTGCCTAAGGCAACGGAAACACGCGGTGCCAGCCGCTTAGGCCGCCAAGTACCCACCTGAGCCCTCTTGGGCACGAATCCAGCACGTATCCGGCTGCATCCGTTATTCTAGTAGTAGACATATGGCGACCCGATCCAAATCTGCTAGTCAATCTGCCGCAACCGCTGTTCTGGACGCTCCCAACGGTGAACGTGAGCGCGTATTCGACCCCTTCCGTCATTGGGGATATCTGGAGGCTGATCTCGATCCCCTCGGATTTCTGCCGCCCGTGGAGCATCCGAGCCTGCGCATCGAGGGCGAACTCGCCGACGAAGCCCGCCGCATCTATTGCGGAACGGTGGGCGCGGAATTCATGCACATTACCGACCCCGAACGGCGGCGCTGGATACAGGAGCGCCTGGAAGGTCCCCAGCCCGAAGTGGATCAGGAACGCGTGCTCGACCAGCTCATCCGCTCTGATCTGTTCGAGCAGGTATTGCAGCAACGCTATCTCGGCAGCAAGCGCTTCTCGCTCGAAGGCGTGACGGCAATCATTCCGCTGGTGGACGAAATTCTCGACGCAGCCGGGCAGCAGGGCGCGGTGGAGCTGGTAATGGGCATGAGCCACCGCGGACGGTTGAACATTATCGTGCAGGTGGCCAAACGTCCTGCCGAGGAAATCTTTGCCGGCTTTGAAGATGTTGACCCGCGCAGCGTTCTGGGCAGCGGCGACGTGAAATATCACATGGGCGCGACCGGTGAATACGTGACCCGCTCCGGGACGAAGATTCACATTCACCTGGTCTCAAATCCCAGCCACCTGGAAGCGGTGGATCCGGTGACCGTGGGCCGCACACGCGCCAAGCAAGACCGCGCCGGACAAGATGGAGATCACAAATTCGTGCCATTGCTGGTCCACGGCGACGCAGCGTTCGCGGGTCAGGGCGTCGTGGCCGAGACGCTGAACCTGTCCGATCTGAAGGGTTACACGGTCGGCGGCACGGTGCACATCATTGCCAACAATCTGCTTGGCTTCACCACTCTGTACAGGGAGGAGCATTCGTCGCGGTTTTCGGCACAACTGGCGCGCCGTCAGTCCATTCCAATTTTTCACGTGAATGCGGAAGACGTGGACGCGGTCGTTCGCGTAGGCCGACTGGCTGCCGACTATCGTTACACCTGGAAGGGCGACGTGGTCATCGATCTGATCGGCTACCGCCGCCACGGTCACAGCGAAGTCGATGACCCCACCGTCACTCAGCCGCTGCTCTACAAAGTGATCAAGGATCATCCGCCGCTGTGGGAGATTTACGCCGAAGACATCGGCGCGGCTGACATTCAACAAAAAGTAGAGAAGATCAAAGAAGAGTTCGAAGCGGCGCAGAAGAAAGCGAAAAGCATTCGCAAGAAACCACTGCTGCGCGAACTGCCGAACTACTGGAATAACTACATCGGCGGCCGCTACAAGCCTGAGTATGAGGTGGACACCGGACTCTCTGCGGAAGAGCTTACCGAAATTACCGCTAAGCTCACGACGTATCCGGCGGACTTCCACATCCATCCCAAGGTCAAGAAGTTGCTGGAGCAGCGCGCCGAGATGGGCACCGGCAAGCGCCTTGTCGATTACGGCATGGCTGAAGCCCTGGCGCTTGGAGGACTGGTGAAAGCCGGAGTTCCTGTTCGCATGAGCGGGCAGGACACGCGACGCGGCACTTTCAACCAGCGGCACTCCGTGTTGCTCGATATCGAAAATGAGCAGGAGTACGTTCCGCTCGAACATATCTCCGACGGTCAGGCGCGCTGCGAAATTTACAACTCGACGCTGTCCGAAGCCGGGGTGTTGGGCTTCGAGTACGGCTACAGCCGCGACTATCCCGAGACCCTGGTGATGTGGGAAGCGCAGTTCGGCGATTTCGCCAACGTCGCGCAAGCGGTCATCGATCAATTCGTCAGCGCCGGCGAAGATAAATGGGGACTGCTCTCAGGCGTCGTGCTGCTTCTGCCGCATGGTCACGAAGGCCAGGGCCCGGAGCACTCCAGCGCCCGGCCCGAGCGCTTTCTGCAACTCGCGGCCCGCGATAATTTCCAGATCTGCCAGCCGTCGAATGCGGTGCAGTATTTCCATCTGCTGCGCCGCCAGGCCCTGCGCCACTGGCGCAAGCCGCTGGTCGTATTCACTCCGAAGAGCATGTTGCGCCATCCCGACGCTTCGTCTCCGATTGAAGACTTCACCCACCAGCGTTTTCTGACCGTATTGCCGGACACGGAAGTCAGCGACGCCACCCGCATCCTGATGTGCACCGGAAAGATCGTTCACGAATTGCGCGCCGAGCGTAAGAAGAGAAATGACCAAAGCACGGCGATCGTCGCGGTCGAACAGTTGTATCCATTCCCCGAGAAGGAACTGGAAGCCGCGATCGGACAATTTCCGTCGGCACGCGAAGTCGTCTGGGTGCAGGAAGAACCAGCGAACATGGGTGCGCTGTTCTATGTACTGCCTCGCCTGCGCCGGATCGCCGGAGATCGCGCAGTGTTGTCAGTGAAGCGTTCCGCCAGTGCCAGCCCAGCCACGGGATCAGCCAAGGCTCACGAAGTCGAGCAGAAGACTCTGCTGACGCTGGCTTTCCCAAACAAAAATTAGAGACTGGGTGCCCCGTCCTCGTCGTTCCGCACTTTGGAACGACAGGGCGGGAGTTTCCACAAGGTACCTCAGCGGCTGAAGCCGCACCCAGTACAGTTTTAATGCAGCGCTAAAGCGCTGCTCCACCCGAAAAAAAAAACTGACGCTGCCTCCCACCCTGTCTCTCCAAAGAACGGAGAGACGAGGGTGGGGCACCCCGGGGACTTGTGCCAGCAGTCCAAGATGAGCGCGCGGTATACCATGAGGTGTGCAACTTCCTGTGAACCCGCCGCTGTTGCCGATGCTGGCCAAGCGAGTCGGCGAACTGCCAGCCGAGGGAGATTGGATTTTCGAACCGAAGTGGGACGGCTTTCGCGCGCTTGTCTTTCGCGATGGCGATGAGATCCTGATCCAGAGCCGAGACGAAAAGCCTCTGAACCGCTACTTCCCTGAGCTGCTGGATCCATTGCGCTCGGCACTTGCCTGCGCGCTGCGTGCTTGACGGAGAGATTGTCATCGTCAAGAACAACGGTCTCGACTTCGATGCACTCCAGTTGCGTCTTCATCCGGCCGCATCGCGAGTGAAACTTCTGTCGCAACAAACTCCATCTTCAGTCGTGTTCTTCGACCTGCTTTGCCGGGACGACCGGGACCTTCGGGGAGAGTCATTTGAAATTCGCCGCCGTGAGCTGGAATTGCTGCTTTCATCGACCCCGCCGCCTATCCATCTAACACCGGCAACCACCGACCGCAGCGTCGCCTCCGACTGGTTTCGCCGCTTTGAAGGCGCGGGACTTGACGGTGTTATGGCTAAACCTGCCGCGGGAACCTATGAGCCAAACAAACGCGTGATGCTCAAGGTCAAACATGAGCGTGACTGCGACTGTGTGGTTGCAGGATTTCGTTGGTACAAAAAAGGTGATCGCACCCTGATCGGCTCACTACTGCTTGGCCTCTTTGACGACTCCGGCGCTTTGCAGCACGTCGGAGTCTGTGCGAGCTTCAGCGCTGCCAAGCGCAAGGAGTTGGCGGAATTTCTCGAACCGTATCGCAAAGATGCGCTTGCAAATCATCCGTGGAGAGCCTGGGCGGAGGCCGAAGCCGCGACTGATGACGGCGTCAAGCGTATGCCGGGCGGCCAAAGCCGTTGGAGCCAGGGCAAGGACTTGTCATGGGAACCGCTGCGTCCCGAACTTGTCGTGGAGGTTGCGTACGAACACATGCAGGGAGACCGATTCCGTCATATGTCGCAGTTCCGCCGATGGCGAACCGATAAGAAGCCGAGCGATTGCACTTACGCGCAGCTCGAAGTGGTTCCACCACAGGAATTGGAAGAGATTTTTCCGCAGGGCCGTTGAGCTGCGCCGGATCGCCTCCTACTACGCTTTCTCTTTTCTCCGCCTTTTTCTTGCGCCATTGCCGCCATTCACGCGTGGGATCGTCATCGGGGTCGGGAGTTTCCTGCGGCGGCCGTTGTGCTTCGGGTACATGACGCAGATTGACCCGGATGCGAGTCCAGGTGGAAGATCGGCCTCGCATGGAGTCGACCAGCACATCGTCCGCGGCGAGAAGAGCTGATATCTCGGAATGCTTACTCTTCCATCTTTCCAGTCCTGCAAGGGCGGCAGCTTTGTCGGTAGAGTTCGCAATCACGATGAGCGGCATCTTGGCTCGTGGCGGCTTCTTCGCTGCTGATTTGGCGCGAGAGGGCATGACGCGGGGCGCTTCTCCTTCCATCTTGCGAAAGTGCGGAGGCCAGGGCGCGTCTCCGAGACCGGAGGCTTCGTCTTTTTTCGCGAGTTCCAGTAATCCTTCCAGCGATCCGGGCTCTGCGTCAATGGCGGCATGCGGATCGCCGATCTTCGCGAAGCGCTCCGGTACCGTGAATATCGTGAAGTCAGCGGGATTGCAGTCAGGGACCTCGTGCCAGTGCAACGGCGTTGAAACCCGGGCGTCGGGAAGCGGGCGGACCGAATACGCCGAGCACGTGGTGCGGTCCTTTGCATTCTGGTTGTAGTCCAGGAACACGCCGTGCCGCTCTTCCTTCCACCATTTCGAACTGGCCAGCGCGGGCGCACGCCGCTCCACCGCGCGAGACAAAGCAATGGCAGCGCGTCGTACTTCAGTAAACGTCCAGCGAGGTTCGATGCGCACATTGATATGCATGCCGCGTGAGCCACTGGTTTTAGGCCAGCCGCGAAGCCCGACGTCTTTGAGCAGCGCCTGCACTTCGAGAGCTACGCGGCGCACGTCATCCCAACTCACACCCGGGACCGGGTCGAGATCGATCCGCAGTTCGTCGGGGTGGTCAAGATCGCTGGAGCGCACGGGGTGCGGGTGCAGTTCGATGCAACCCAAGTTGACGATCCAGGCGAGACCAGGCGCGTCATCGACGACGATTTCCTCCGCGGTCCGGCCCGAAGGAAACGAAAGCGTGACCGTTCTCAACCACGAGGGTCTCTGGGTCGGTGCACGCTTTTGATAAAAGGCCTCGGCTTCGGCGCCGTTGACGAAACGCTTCAGAACAATCGGACGGTCTCTGATCCCGGCCAGCGCGCCCGGCGCGACCGTTATGTAGTAGCGCACGAGATCGAGTTTCGAGATGCGCGCCTGCGACGAAAAATACAATTTGTCGGGATGCGTTATCTGGACTTCCCGTCCCTCGATCGATAGCGTCTCGCTGGCTGATTCTTTCGCCATTGCATGAGCCTATCAAAAGAATAACGCCGCGTGCTGCTCCTGCGGTCTGGTACGCGTAAGCTCAGGATGACCCCATCAGTCTGGGATGTTACCCTTCCGATTTGACTTCGATGCTACCTCGCCCACGAACGCAAACTCTCCACATCGCCATCGACACCGGAGGCACCTTCACCGACTGCGTCTGGGTGGAACGCGGCCAGGTACGCATGCTCAAGGTTTTTTCCACGCCGTCCGATCCCTCACAGGCAATCCTCGAAGCCCTGAAAACAATCGGCCCGCGCTCCGGGACCGTCCTTCTGCACGGCACCACGGTTGGTACAAATACTCTGTTGCAACGCAAAGGCGCGCACGTGGCCTTGGTCACCACCGTCGGTTTTGAGGACGCCATCGAGATCGGCCGCCAGGCCCGTCCCAAACTTTATGATTTCTTTTTCGATCGTGTGGAACCGCTGGTTTCCGCCGATTTGCGTTTTGGCATAAACGAACGCACCGCCAGCGACGGAGAGATTCTGCATGCGCCATCTCCGCAGGACTTAGATACTCTCGCTGGAAATGTTAAGAAGAAACACCCCGAAGCGATTGCAATCTCGTTGCTGTTTTCTTTCACCAATCCGAAAACTGAGGATGCGGTCGCCGCTGCCTTGAAAGACATCGGCGTACCGGTCTCAATCTCTCACCAGATTCTTCCCGAGTTCCGTGAATACGAACGCACCAGCACGGTTGTGGTGAACGCTTACCTGCAGCCGGTGATGCAGCGCTATCTGGGGAATCTGGTTCGCCAAAATCTGGCTCGACAAAATCTGGTTCGCCACAATAACGATCGCCGCGCCAAGTCCCGTATGTTCGTTATGCAATCCAGTGGAGGGATCACGGCTCTCGCCTCCGCTGCCCGCGAACCGGTACGCACCGTTCTTTCCGGGCCGGCGGGAGGAGTAGTAGGAGCCGCTGCCATGGCGCGCCGCAGCGGCCTCGAACGAATCATCACCTTCGATATGGGCGGCACATCCACCGACGTCGCGCTGGTTGACGGAGAAGCCCGTGCCAGTAGCCAGGCCGAAATTGCTGGGTTCCCGATCGGCGTGCCCATGCTTGACATACACACCGTGGGTGCTGGGGGCGGTTCCATCGCACGCTTCGACGCCGGCGGAGCGCTGCGCGTAGGTCCTGAATCTGCCGGAGCCGACCCCGGCCCAATCTGCTATGGGCGCGGCAGTGAGCCTACGGTGACGGATGCGAATCTGCTTCTTGGCCGCTTGCAGGCGCAACGATTTCTTGGTGGAGATTTCACCCTCGATCTCGATCGCACTCGCCGGCTTGTCGCCGAGTGGTTGAAGCGTAATCAATCGAAGCTGTCCCCGGAGCAATTTGCAGTGGGAATTATTCGCGTGGTCAATGCCACGATGGAGAAAGCCATCCGCGTGGTCTCGATCGAACGCGGATACGACCCGCGAGAATTCACGCTTGTCGCCTTCGGTGGCGCGGGCGCTCTCCACGCCTGCGAACTGGCCGAGGCGCTCAGCATTCCGCGCGTGCTGGTTCCCGCCATGCCCGGCGCGCTCTCCGCGTTCGGCATCCTGGTCAGCGACGTCGTCAAAGATTACTCGCGCACGGTTCTCTTGCGCACGGCGGAGAAACTCCCAATACGGCGGCTGCAACGCGAGTTCGCAACTCTAGTCCGCCGCGCAGAAAAGGATTTTCATGCCGAGGAATGGAAAGGCGCAATCAGCCACCAGCGCAGCGTGGACGTCCGCTACCAGGGCCAGGGATACGAACTGAATGTTCCTTACACAAAGGATCTGGTGCGCGATTTCCAGCGGGAGCACCGACGCCGCTATGGCTATGACTATCCGAATCGCGAAGTGGAACTTGTAACGCTTCGCCTACGCTCGACGATCAAGTCAAAGCAAGCAAGGCTGACCGCAGGTCCTGCCTCAGGCCATGTGGGGACGGGCGCCCTCGCCCGTCCAGGCCGGGCAAAGCCCGGCAGCGGTTTTAAAGATCTCTCTCCAGTCTTTTTCTCCGGAAAAAAGCAAACAGCCGCAATCATTTCACGCGATTCTCTCGCGACCGGCAAGAAATACTCCGGTCCCGCTGTAGTCACGGAATACAGCGCAACCACTGTCGTTCCTCCGAAGATGACCTACCGACAAGAGCGCTCGGGGAATCTCATCATTGAGATCGCCTCAGCCTTCAGAAAATCGCAGGGTTAGGTTCCCCACAGGCCCTCCCGCTACAATACGTCCCATGAAACCCAGCATATTTGTGGTCGAGGACGATCCGGACATTTCCCGCCTGGTGCGTCACCATCTGGAAGCTGACGGATTCGCGGTGAAAGTATTCTCCACGGGAAACACAGTCATTTCGGAATCGGAACGCCAGCGGCCAACGCTCTTTATTCTCGACATCATGGTTCCCGGAAAAGATGGCCTCGAACTCTGCCGCCAGATCCGTCAAATATCCGCGCTGGCCGCCACTCCGGTAATTTTCCTGACGGCAAAGAGCGGTGAAGCGGACCGCATTCTTGGACTGGAGCTGGGCGCGGACGATTACATTCCCAAACCATTCAGCCCGCGTGAACTGGTGGCGCGGGTTAAGGCCGTGTTGCGGCGCTTTGAGCGGCCGCTCTCGCCAGGGCCGGTCAAGATCGGTGGCATCGAAATCGATCCCAGCGCTATGACGCTTACCGTGGATGGCAACCTGGTCACCACAACCGCCACCGAGTTCCGCCTGCTCGACTATTTCGCGCGGCACATCGGCCGTGTTTTTACCCGCGACCAGCTGCTCGATTCGGTATGGCGCGATACTGCCTACGTCACTCCGCGTTCCGTGGATGTCTACGTGCGCCGCATTCGAGAAAAGATCGAGCCCGATCCGGAGAATCCGCGGTATCTCAAGACGGTGCGGGGGGCCGGCTATCGCTTCGAGGCCCCGAAGTGAGGAAGCGGATATTTTTCAAACTGCTGGCTGCATTTGTTCTGGTAATCGCTGCCGCCACCGTGACCTTCGATTTCGCGATTCACCACGCCTGGAAAGATTCTCTGCTGCAGCAGATTGATCTTAACCTCAGGCAAAAAACACAGATGTTCGCCCTACAGGTGAATGGCGTTCACGGGCTCTCCGGGCTGGGAGGTGCCGCGACGCCTGATTCCGAGCAGATTTCTAGTTTGCGGAGCCTGGTTGCTGATGTAAGTCGTGTCGCCGGAGCTCGTGCCACCGTTATCGACGCTCAGGGCAAAGTGCTGGCCGACTCCGAAGCCGATCCTGCCTCGATGGAAAACCATGCCCAGCGCGCCGAGTTTGTTGCAGCTCTGAAAGGCGGCATCGGTACTGATACCCGCCGAAGTCACACGGTAGGCGTTCCTTTTCTCTATGTTGCTGCGCCCGTGGCTGGCGGCGCGGTTCGTCTGGCTTATCCTCTTTCCGATGTTGATGCCGCGTTAGCTCGAGTCCGCCGCCATTTGCTTTTCGGGTCGCTGCTGGCATTCCTGGTGGCCCTTGTCATTTCGAGTATTGCAAGCCGATCGATTGCTCGCCGTCTGCATCGCATCGTGCAATTTGCCGATCGCATTGCTGCCGGCGACCTGACCGCGCGCATTGAGGAACCTTCGGGAGATGAGATCGGGCAAGTCGCTACGTCGCTCGACAAGACCGCCCGCCATCTGGAAGATAGTTTCGCTGCATTGCAAACCAGCCAGCGTCAGCTTGAAACTCTTCTGAACAGCATGCAGGACGCCGTCATCGCAGTCAGCGCGGATGATCGCGTGCAGTGGGCGAACCAGACCATGGATAAGCTGGTACCGCAACATACCCGGAAGAATGCGCTGCTGGTCGAGACCGTCCGCGATCCTGATTTCCTGATGGCCGTGCGTGGAGCGAGTGAAGCACGAAAGGTATTTACCGCGCGGGCGGGTTCGATCGTTCCCGGCCGCGCCTTCGATGTAACTGCTGCGCCTATGCCGGGCGGCGGCGCCGTGGCCGTGCTGCGCGATCTAACCGAAACTGAACGGATCGAAAAGACCCGTCGCGACTTTATTGCAAATGTCTCGCATGAGTTACGAACTCCATTGACTTCCATTCAGGGCTACACCGAAACTTTGCTCGACAGCGCACCTGAAAACAACCACTCGCGCGAGTTTCTCGAGATCATTCGCAAGAGCGCTTTGCGCATGTCGCGACTCACCGAGGACCTGCTCACTCTGGCGAGAGTGGAATCGGGAGAGCAGCGTTTCGATATCCAGCCCACCTTGCCAGCGGACCTTCTCCAGGAAGCAGTGCAGAGCTTTCGCGAGATCGCCCGAGCGCAGAATGTCGAGTTAAAGGTGGAAGAAAATGCTACGGCCCAGGTCGGAGCCGATCCCGAGGCCATTCATCAGGTCTTTTCCAATCTGGTGGACAATGCGTTGAAATACGGAGCATCGGGAGGCAAGGTTGTTCTGGGGGCGCGACCGCTGCCAGGGGGCGTGGAATTTTATGTACAGGATTTTGGTCCGGGCGTTCCCTCCGAACATTTGCCACGGTTATTCGAGCGCTTCTATCGCGTGGACAAGGCGCGTTCTCGTGAATCCGGAGGAACCGGACTGGGACTGGCGATCGCCAAACACATTGTGCTGGCCCATGGCGGCTCGATCCGCGCTCAAAGTGAGCTCAACCACGGATCTACCTTCCTCTTTACGCTGCCGCTTGCTTAGGTGGTGTGGGGCGGACACTCTTGTCCGCCGCCTTTGGCATATTCGGGCTAAAATTTACCTCCTGTTAACCCAGCCCTTGCAAAATCCAACTATGCTGCGCTATTGACCATTCACAGCAGCAAGACCAGAACCCGAGTACGCACGGTACGGTCGATTGAGCCCGCTGTCGGGAGAGGTTCGCCCATGAGCACGGCCATTTTGAGAAGCCCGGAACCGGATTCCCCATACGCCTACCTGGTGAAGCGCACGATTGAGGCTTGCAGAGTTGCGCAGGAAGCGGCCGCTACTGCGGCCGAAGGGGTTGCGACCGCATCATGTTCGTTGCTGGGTACCCTTCGCGAACGGGAAAAAGTGCTCGACAGCCTGGACATGGAAATCGATGCCGGCGTCACCCAGATCATCACACAGGTCACCGAGCTGGAAGCACGTGAACTCCTGGCGTGCATGAAGTTCATGATCAGCCTGGAACGCATCGGCGACCTGCTGCTCAGCTTTTCCGGCAGCGCCCAATCCGTGTGCGCTCGCCTCGATCCGCAGGACATTCGCGACCTTACTCACATGGCTACGGTGCTCGAGAAAATGCTTTCCGATGCGGGAACGGCATTTTCGACTCGGGATGTGAAACGGGCGGTTGATGTATTGCGCGCTGACGCCGAGATCGACCGCTTGCGGAATCTCATCTTCCTGCGGCATATCGAGAATCCCGAAAATGTACAGCGTCACGCCAGTTTGCAGGTCATCTTCATGACCCAATCGCTCGAACGTGCAGGGGATCATGCCAAAAACCTGGCGGAAGAGGTTTGCCATTTCGTCAGCGGCCACACAGTCCGCCATGTCCTGATGACCTACGACAAGCCGATTGAGCAGATGTTTCTCGATTGGCTGCGAGCCCGCGAAGATCACTGACGGATCGCCACAAACATCATTGTCGCGGCCGTTCTTTGCGTTCTTTGCGGATTTCTTAGCGTCCTTTGCGGTTAAGATTTTGACTTTATAGTCCCTCCTGAACCACACCTTGTGACATCCGTCACAGCATCGCTCCATCCCCGCAATCTAGAATCCGCAAATTAGGTAGAGGCGCACTCCTTGGCTTTCCGGCGGGCATCCTGCCCGCCCATCGGGCCAGCGGGACGCTGGCGCTACGAGAATTCATGCTTTCCGGCCGCATTGCTCACGCTGCGATTCGCATCCTCGACTGGATCTCGGGTCGATTCCTGCCTCCCGACAATCTCGCCGAGCATCTCCGGACAGGCAGGCGAGGAGAAGAGGATGCCTACTTCTATCTGCGGAGAAACGGATACATCATCGTTGCTCGTAATTTTCGCTCGCCCAATCGCCGCGGCGAAATTGACCTGATCGGCTGGAATGAGGACATCCTATGTTTCGTTGAAGTCAAAACCCGCACAACGCATGACGTGATGCCCGCCGAAGCAGCAGTGGATCGCGACAAAAGCGACGAACTTCTGGCGGTGGCCCGCGAATATCTGCGTCATCTTCCGCCCTCCTGCCAGTGGCGCCTCGATGTCATCAGTGTGTATTACGATGCGCCATCACGCCGACCGCATTTCGAACTGTTCCGGAACATCTCGGCATAATCGAAAACGGGCTACGATTTAGCATTCCTTCGTGCACCTCAGTGTCCTTGGTGGTTCAAGGTTTTGCACACCTCTGCATTACCCAAAGCGACGTTCCGTGGCTCGTTAGGCGTAAAATAAAAAGTTCGCGCCAGGCGTCCAGCTCTAAGCGCCCCAAGGAAAGGACTTCCGAAATTGCCTGATCTTAGAAAAGACCCGATCGTGGGACGATGGGTCATCATTTCTACCGACCGTGCCAAGCGTCCGACGGATTTCGCCCGAGAGGCCGTCAAAATCAAGGGTGGCTTTTGCCCGTTCTGTTACGGCAACGAATCCAAAACTCCTCCGGAGATTCAGGCTTACCGTCCCAACCCCAATGGCGGGCCTCCACCGCAGCGCGATTCGCCAGGTTGGACGGTTCGCGTTGTTCCCAACAAGTTTCCCGCGCTCGGCATTGAAGGCAATCTAAATCGGCAGGCGGAAGGCATGTTCGACCGCATGAATGGCATCGGTGCTCACGAGGTCATCATCGAAACTCCGGACCACAATGCCAGCCTGGCGAATCTTCCGCCCAAGCGTATCGAAGACGTGCTCTGGACTTTCCGTGACCGCATTCTCGACCTCAAGAAAGACCGTCGCTTCAAGTACATCCTGATCTTCAAGAATCATGGAGAGGCGGCCGGCGCTTCTCTCGAACATGCGCACTCGCAGCTGATCGCGTTGCCCATTCTTCCGATTTATGTGAGTGAAGAAATCGAAGGCGCCAAGCAGTACTACATGTACAAAGAGCGCTGCGTTTTCTGTGACGTGATTCGTCAGGAAACCGAGACTGGTACGCGCGTGGTCGCAGAAAATCCCGATTTCATCACGCTCGCCCCTTACGCGCCGCGTTTTCCATTCGAGACCTGGATTCTGCCGAAACAGCATGAGTCGGCCTTCGAGAATTCCTCGACTCATATGTTTGAAAACCTGGCCAAAGCGCTAAAGACCCTGCTCACCAAGGCAGAGCGCGTGCTGGATAACCCGCCTTACAATCTGGTCTTCCACACTTCTCCGGTGCAGGACCCGAACAACGATCACTATCACTGGCACATCGAATTCATGCCCAAGCTGACAAAAACCGCGGGCTTTGAATGGGGAACGGGTTTCTACATCAATCCCACGCCGCCGGAAGAAGCTGCAAAGTTTCTGCGCGAGGCCAACGTGGAAGATACTTCGCCCACGGGTGTTCGCTAGCCGAGAGGGCCTAACCCGCGGTCGGTTTGACACCGTCGCGGGTCCATCACTAAGATTGCCCGACTCACGAGGCCTCCATGAGACGCCTGTTTCTTCTTTTGTTAACGTTTACATCGTTGGCCTACGCCGCGGCGAATCCTTCGCCGCTGATCAACAATATTTCCAACCGCACCACCATCAGCCTGGATGGTCCGTGGCAGGCCATCATCGATCCCTACGAAACCGGCCTCAACGCCCGTTTCTACCTGAATGCCAAAGTCAAAGATAAGCATGAGCTGCTCGAGTACGACTTCGACAAATCGGATGTTCTGAATGTCCCCGGCGACTGGAACTTGCAGAAGAAGGAGCTGTTCTTCTACGAAGGTCCGGTCTGGTACAAGAAGTCGTTTTCCTATCGCAAGCGGCAGCACACTCGCGTCTTCGTCCATTTCGGCGCCGCTAATTACTACACTCGTGTCTATCTCAATGGGGAAGCGTTGGGCGAACACGAAGGCGGTTTCACGCCTTTTAACTTCGAAGTCACCGACAAGATTCACGAGGGCGACAACTTCGTGGTAGCCGAGGTCAACAATGCCCGGAGGCGTGATGCTGTTCCATCGGTGAGCACCGACTGGTGGAATTACGGTGGTCTCACTCGAGATGTGAACCTGGTAGAAGTTCCGGAAAGCTTTATCCAGGATTATTTCGTGCAACTGGCCAAGGGTTCGAGCAATGAGATCTCGGGCTGGGTGCAACTTGGTTCTGCAGCAGCGCAGCAAGTCACGGTGGAAATACCGGAAGCGGCGATCAGACAAACGGTCACTACCGATGCTACTGGACGCGCCGAGTTCCGCTTTCCAGCCAAGCTGGACTTATGGTCGCCCGATCATCCCAAACTTTACGATGTTGTTTTGTCGAGTGGATCGGACAAAATACATGATTCAATCGGTTTCCGTACCATTGAAACTCACGGCACCCAAATCCTGCTCAACGGCAAACCCGTTTTCCTGCGTGGCATTTCGCTTCATGAAGAGGCTCCGCTTCGTGGAGGACGCGCGTTCACTCAAAAGGACGCTGAGACTCTGCTGGGCTGGGCCCACGAGTTGGGATGTAATTTTGTACGCCTGACTCATTACCCGCACAGCGAGAATATGACTCGCCTCGCCGACCGCATGGGACTGATGGTGTGGTCCGAGATCCCGGTCTACTGGGACATTGACTGGGAAAATCCAGCAACGCTGCAAAATGCAGACAACCAGCTTCACGAGATGATTGCGCGTGATCACAATCGCGCGTCCGTCGTTTTCTGGTCGCTTTCGAACGAAACTCCGGTCAAGCCTGCGCGTCTTACGTTTCTGCACCAGCTTGCCGACAGCGCACGGCAGCTAGACTCTACTCGCCTCATCACCTCTGCCATGAATCACGTTGACGAAACCGGACCGGACACTCGCGTGCTCAACGACGCGCTGGGAGAGTATCTCGATGTTCTCGGGTTAAATGAATATCTCGGCTGGTATAGAGGATTTCCCGAAGATGCCGACCGCATGCAATGGAAGTTCGGCTGGGACAAGCCGGTCATCGTCAGCGAATTCGGTGCGGGAGCTCCCTACGGCCGTCACGGCGCTCCGGATGAACGCTGGACCGAGGAGTACCAGGCAAGTCTTTACCAGCACCAGATCACGATGCTGAAAAAGATTCCAGCGCTGGCAGGGATGTCGCCCTGGGTCCTGATGGACTTCCACTCACCACGCCGCCTGCTGCCCGGCACGCAGGACTACTTCAATCGTAAGGGATTGGTTTCGAATCACGGAGAGCACAAGCAGGCGTTTTATGTCTTGCAGAAATACTACCGGGAAATGGAATCCACGAAATGAAACGCACGCGCGATTTTCATTCTGCGAAAAGGATTTTGACTTTGACGCCAAGCAGTACGGGGATGGCACGACTGGGAAGGGCACGACTTCAGTCGTGCCGCACAATGCCTGAAGGACCCGGCTTCAGCCGCTGCGGTGTGCTTTAGGCCTGAGTGCGATCCAGAAATTCCGAGTGCCACGCCATCTGGATGGCCTCCAGCTTTCCTTCATTCGATTTCTTGGGATCGTCCTTGAAATCCGGCAGCTCGGTCACCAGCCGATGCAAATCCGTGAAGCGCACTGCCAGCGGATCAGTTTCAGGATGCTGCTCCGAGAGCAGGATTCCCAGATCGTCCGCGTCATCCCAGGTCAGTTCTTTCGGCATTGCAAATAGCTCCTTGGATCAGTTTCTGGTTTCCGGTTTCTAGTTTCTAAACCAGAAACCAGAAACTAGAAACGAGAAACTGGAAACTGATTCTAGTGTTCTTCCGACACGTAATTCCGATTCCACGCCGGAATCTCGACTACGACTTTGCCCGGCTTGGTAATTACCGCCTGGCATCCGAGTCGGGAGTTTAACTGTAAATCGGCGGCCATGTCCAGCCGGTCGGCTTCATCGTCGTCCATTTCGGAAAGATTTTCGGCGCCTTCCTTTACCCAGATGTGACAGGTGGTGCAGGCACAGTTGCCGCCGCAGGCATGGTCCAGCCGGATGCCATTGTTCAACGCAACGTCGAGCAGAGATTCCTCTTTGCCGTGATCTTTGTAAGGCAGCTTGCCGTGCTCGAACTGCACCGTCTTGCCCTCAGGCAAAAAAGTGACCTGGACCGTATTTTCGCCTGGAGCATCGACTGTCGCTGCGCCCGCGCCTTGTGTTTTATGTTCCGCCATTCGCTGCTCCTAACTTCGAATCGTTCAAGAACTGGGAACTGACAACTAAGAACTAACAACTGTTTATTTAAATTCCGCTTTGGCGACCGGATGCGGCGCATTCGGACCTTCACCCATGTCGGCTTCGTCCATCGTCTTGCCTTTGAGAGCCGTAGACACTGCGGTGTCCATCATCAGCTCGGCCAGCCGCATGGTGCCCTGGTTCAGCGCGTCGATGGCGTCACGAATCGCCTGATAGTCGTCTTTGCCCGTCACTTCGTTCAAAGCTTTTTCCAGTTTTGCGATGCGTTTCTTCTCGTCACTGGTGAGCTGTCCCCAGGCCGGACTTCGTTTTCCTTTTTCCAGAGCCGCCGTGATCGTGCCGGCTTCATTGCGTGCTTCGATGACCTGCCGCTGCCGGAAATCTTCTTCGGCCGAGTCGAACGAATCGAGAATCATGCTCTCGACTTGCTCATCGGTCAGACCGTAACTGGGCTGGACTTCGATCTCTGCTTCCTTGCCGCTGCGTTGCTCGCGCGCCGAGACATGCAGAATGCCATTCGCGTCGATCAGGAATTTGACCTCAACGCGCGGGATCCCCGCCGGCATCGGAGGAATGCCTTTCAGTTCGAAGCGCGCCAGCGAGCGGCAATCCTTCGCCAGTTCACGCTCGCCCTGCAATACGTGGATGGCAACATTGGTTTGCCCGTCCACCTGGGTGGTGTAGTGCTGCGTCGCTGAAGCAGGGATCGTCGAATTGCGCAGGATAATCTTGTCGGTCACGCCACCCGCCACCTCAATGCCGAGTGACAGAGGCGTTACGTCGAGCAACAGCATATTCTCCGTGGCCTCGGAGCCACCGGAAAGAATATTGGCCTGCACCGCCGCGCCCAGCGCGACAACTTCGTCCGGATTCAGGTCGGTATGCGGCTTGCGGTGAAACAACTCTTCCACCAGCGCGCGCACTTTCGGAATTCGCGTGGAGCCGCCGACCAGCACCACTTCGTCAATCTGTTCAGGCTTAAGGCCTGCGTCTTTGAGCGCCTGCTTGCAGGGACCGACGGTGCGGTCGATGATGGGCTGAATCAACTGCTCGAACTGTTCTCGCGTGATCTTTCGCGCATAGTGCTTACCACCGGGCAGTTCGACTTCGAGCGTGGTCGCAATCTCGGAAGAAAGTGCAATCTTGGCTTCGATGACCGCCTTGCGAATGGTGGCCACAGCTTCACCATTCCGCGAAACGTCGATGCCCATGTCCCCGCGAATGTCGTCGAGCGCAATCGCGATCAGAAGATTGTCGATATCGTCGCCGCCCAGATGCGTGTCGCCATTGGTGGCGACGACTTCGAAGATTCCGTCGTGCAGTTTGAGAATCGAAACATCGAACGTGCCACCGCCCAGATCGTAGACTGCGACAATGCCGTTCTGCTTCTTGTCGAGACCATAGGCCAGGGAAGCGGCAGTCGGTTCATTCACCAGGCGCAGGACTTCGAGTCCGGCAATTCGTCCCGCATCTTTGGTCGCCTGCCGCTGGGCGTCGTTGAAGTAGGCAGGGACGGTGATAACCGCTTTCGTCACCGGCGCATTGAAGAATCGTTCCGCGTTACGTTTGAGCTGGCGCAGAACGAAGGCTGAGATTTCGGGTGGCGTAAAAGTCTTCTCGCCCAGCCGGATGCGCAGAACCTCTCCTGCTTGCAGATCGTCCGCCAGTTGGAAGGGAAACAGCTTCAGTTCCTGCTGGATATCTTCAATGCCTCGCCCCATCAGCCTTTTGATCGAGTAGACTGCGCGCTCGGGAGTCTCGATCAAATACTTGCGCGCCGCGTTGCCGATGATGGTCTGGTCCTTAGTCGTCCAGCGCGACGACAGATGGCACGAGATTCACTCCGTCTTCGCCCGGAATTACGACAGGCCTGTCCCCCTGCATGAAAGCCACCAGGGAGTTGGTGGTTCCGAGATCGATACCGACGATGCGATCAGATGACATGGAGATTTTAGATTTCAGATTTAGGATTTGAGATTGAAAATCTAAAATCCTAAATCACAAATCTAGAATCGCTTTACGTTTCCAGCGCTTCATTCACGTCCCGAACCAGATTCCTGATATAGCTACGCCGGTTCAGCAGATCGACCATGCTGTCCAGGGCTCCACGTCGTTCCGCGTCGTTGTCGCCGTCCAATGTCGCATCCCAGCGGCTCCAGTGAGTTTTCAGTTCTTCGGCCAACTCTTCGTACTTCTTTTCGAACTGGGCCTTGTGCGCTTCCAGATCCTGCACCAGCGCGGGATCGTCCTCGCCCATCTTTTTGTTCATGCGCAGTTCTTCGAGTTGCATGTTGAGATCGAACACTTCTTCCAGCAGGTCGGGAGGGACGATCTGTTTCTTCACCGCGCCGGTGGCACGCGCCTGCTCGGTCGCGGTTTTCGATTGCTCTTCCAGTTCGACGCCCTCAAGTTGCAACAGATACTGCGTACGCTTAATGGGGTCTTTCAAAGTACGGTAAGCGTCGTTCAGCAGCGAGCTTTGCTCCAGGCTCCACTCCTGCTCGCGCTTGTCGGCGCGCGCGTTCAGGTCAGGATGCAATTTCCGGCTTAGTTCGTAAAACTCCCGTTCCAGGCTTGGCACATCCAGATTGAGTTTCCGCGGCAGTCCAAAAAACGAAAAATAATTTACCGGCGCGGGCGGCTGTACTTTGCCGCAGGCATGGCAAAAATGCGCGGCACGCATGTCGCCGCAGGACCAGCAACTTGCGGTGGCGTCACCGCTACCAGTAGTCGAGATCGTTTTGGACGTATCAATCGCCATTGTCTGTGTAGCGCGGGCGCCCTCGCCCGCGACCGGCGCATGCGCCGCAATAACTCTCAGAGGAGATCGAGGAAGTTTCGACCAGACGAGCGCGGAGGGCCTTGCCGCTCCAAGCTCGCGGGCGAGGGCGCCCGCGCTACGACAAACTTTACCCCGAGAATGACGTTCCGCAGCCGCACGACTTCGACGCATTCGGATTGACGAACACGAATCCCTGCTGCATCAAAGTCTCCTGATAATCCAGGACCATTCCGTTCAGATAGATGAACGACTTCGGATCTACGAAGACTCGCACATCGCCGAACTGGAATATCCGGTCACGCTCCCGGGGTTGGGTGTCGAAGCGAATGTTGTAGCTCAGACCCGAACACCCGCCGCCCTGCACGCCCAGGCGCAGCCCACCCTGTTCAGGCGAGATGCCCTCCTTGACGATCGCAGTCCGCACCTTGGCCAGCGCCTTGTCCGTGACTTTGACGCCGCCCTTGGCCGGAGCCGCCGGCTTCTTTTCTTCCGCTACCAGGTTCATCTTGGGCTCACCATTGCCGTTGGATGTTTAAGGCCAACGACCAAGGCCAACGACTAACGACTAACGGCCGCATCCACCGGCTTGGTCGCGCCCTGCTTCGCCTTCCAGTCATGAATCGCCGCCCGGATGGCGTCTTCCGCCAGTACCGAACAGTGGATCTTCACCGGAGGCAGCGCAAGCTCTTTCACGATCTCGGTATTCTTGATCTGCAGCGCTTCTTCGACCGTCTTGCCCTTCACCCATTCGGTGGCCAGGGAGGACGACGCGATTGCGGAACCGCAGCCAAACGTTTTGAACTTCGCGTCTTCGATGATGTTGGTCTGCGGATTTACCTTGATCTGCAGTTTCATCACGTCGCCGCATTCCGGAGCGCCGACCAGACCAGTCCCGACTTCGGTGCTGTTCTTGTCCATCGAGCCGACATTGCGCGGATTTGAGTAATGATCGAGAACCTTATCGCTGTATGCCATTTTGACCCTCTCCTTAAAAATTAAACTTGTGTCATGCTGCGCGGGTGCAGGTTGAAGCACATCAGGGGCTGAAGCCCCAAATTCTTCTGAGTGGTTATTGCAGGGCTAAAGCCCTGCTCCACCCTGGACCTGCTCCTGCCAACACCTGCTCCTGCCTAGACCTGTCCTGCCTAAAGCTGTTCCAGCTAAAATCTGCTCACCCTTGCCCTTACTCGCCTGCCCACTTGACGCTCTTCAAGTCCACGCCTTCTTTCGCCATTTCGTATAGAGGCGAAAGTTCGCGCAAGCGTTCGACCGTTTCGATGACCCGGTCGGCCACGTAATCCACTTCAGCTTCAGTGTTGAAGCGGCCGATGCCGAAGCGGATCGAGCTGTGTGCCAGATCGTCGCCCGTGCCGAGCGCCTTCAATACATAAGATGGCTCAAGAGTCGCCGAGGTGCATGCCGATCCGCTCGAAACTGCTATGTCATTGATGCCCATCAGCAGCGATTCGCCTTCCACGTAGGCAAAGCTGATATTCAGATTGCCCGGCAGCGATGCTCCCACGATCCGTTGATGTAGGTCTCGTCCAGCCGGCCCATGATGCGGTCGCGCAACCGGTTTCGCAGGCCTGCCAGCGTGCAAGCTTCCTTCGCCATCTCTTCCGAAGCGATAGCGCAAGCCTTGCCCAGCCCGACAATTCCCGGGACGTTCAAGGTTCCCGAACGCATGCCGCGCTCGTGCCCGCCGCCATCGATGATCGCGGAAATCTGCACTCGCGGATTCTTCCGCCGCACGTACAGCGCACCGACGCCCTTGGGACCGTACATTTTGTGCGCCGAGATCGACATGAGATCGATGTTCATCTTGTTCACGTCGATTGGAATCTTGCCTACCGCCTGGGTAGCGTCAGTGTGGAAGATCACGCCGCGCTCGCGACATAGCTTGCCGATTTCGGCCAGCGGTTGTACGACGCCAATCTCGTTGTTGGCCGCCATGATCGTCACCAGGATGGTCTTGTCATCCATGACGCGCTTCAGTTCTTCCAGATCGATCAGGCCATCCTTCTGAACGGCCATGTACGTCACGCGATAGCCGTACTTCTCCAGCCGCTTGCAGGTATCGAGCACAGCCTTGTGCTCGGTCACGGCCGTGATGATGTGGTTGCCTTTTTCCCGGTACATCTCGGCTACGCCCTTGATGGCGAGGTTGTCGCTCTCGGTGGCGCCCGAAGTGAAAATGATCTCTTTGGGAGTTGCGCCAATCAGCTTGGCCACGCGCTCACGCGCGGTCTCCACGCCTTCTTCGCCCGCCCATCCGAACGAGTGGTTACGGCTGGCGGCGTTGCCGAACTTCTCCATGAAGTAGGGAAGCATCTCTTCCAGCACCCGCGGATCCATGGGCGTGGTGGCATGGTTGTCCATGTAGACGGGCAGCTTGACGCCGTTGGCGGCGGTGCGCTGCTCTTGCGTACTGACCTCGCTGTGTCCGTTTGTTCCCTGGGGGATCGTCTTTACATCTGTGCTCATGATTGCTCTCCTCAGAACCTGTTCATCCAATCGTTACGAATTCCGTCGATGTCTTCGTTTTGTCGCGGGCTTTGTCCGGCTGCCCTGCTCGCTGCCGTGGGCCGGTTCGTCCTTCATCTCTAGGATAGTGATGCTCCGCAGCAGCTCTTCGATTCCGTGGCTCACCCGGCGCAAAGGCTCCCGAATATTGCAGCGATCGCTCTGATCGCATTCGCCGCGCACGGTCACGCACGAAGTAATGAAAAGCGGACCGTCAATCGCACGGATCACTTCGAAGGCTGAAATCATTCCTGGATCCCGAGCCAAGCGTGTAACCACCATTGGTCCCATGCTGCGAATGCAGGAGCCCAGCCTTCACCAGCCGCTGCAGAATCTTGGCCAGCGCCTCCTGGGGAATGCGGTAGGCGTCGGCTACATCCTTGGCGCTGCATGCTCCCAGATCGGCGTGCTCGGCCAGGTGTTTCATGGCCATCAATCCGTAATCCGCCTTTTTGGTCAGCTTCAGCATGGTTCAAGGACAAATCCGACCTTTTCAGTCGGATATGATCTATATTAGACGCCAAACCGCCCAAATGCAACCTGTTACAGGCAAAGGCCAGAAAGGGATGCTGAGTGGTCGCTGGAGAGCTTTTAACAGACTGGACAAGGAATGACCGTGATCGCAATTGACGCGCGCGACGCAATTCCGGTCGGAGCACTGCGCTTTTGGCCTTCTCTTCCACAGAAAAAATCAAAAGATTAACGGAAGGACTTGACAACTTCTGGTGCAGGTCTAAAATACCGCCAATTTCCGGCAAAATCCCTCTGCCGTATGCCAGGGAAGCTAGAACCCGGATTTATGACCCCATCCCCGTCGTCTCCACTCCCCGAGAAGAAAACCGACAAGGCACCATGCAAGCATCCTCGTGTCCAGATCGTGGCTCGCGAAGAAGACTCCGAATTCGTCGAATGCAAGGAATGCGGCGAAATCTTCGAATCCAGCGAATTCAAGGACATGATCATCGAAGACGAGAAGCTACCGAAGGAATTTTGAATTTGTAGCGATCGCCTCTCGTCGGTTGTCGCCCAGGCCTGCCATCACGGCTGCGGACACGAATGCGCGTGACGAAGGTAACTCCGTTCGAGGCCTTTATCCTTGGCGCGACCATAACAATTTGTTAATGTCGCCCGGGGAATATCTTGTCCGCAAAAAGCCAAACTCCGCTCGTCGCGCTCGTTGTAGATGATTCCATGCTCATTCGGCACACCGTGTGCCGGTTCCTCGAAGAGCGTGGCTATACCGTGGAGTCAGCCACCAACGGTGAGGAAGCGCTGCCGATCGTCAGTCGCATTCATCCCGACATCATCATCACCGATATGCAGATGCCCAAGATGAGCGGCACAGAACTGATCACTGCGCTCAAGGCCAGACCCGAAACCGCGGACATTCCGATCGTGATTGTCGCCGGCAAGAACAGCGGATTCGACGCGCATGAGCATCGCGCGAATTTCGCCATCTTCAAGGACATCGACATCGAAGCCCAGCTCACCAAGGCGCTGGAAGCTCTCCTCGAAAGCCGGGTTATAAAAGCCAAAGCGGCAGTGAAGAAGTAGGGCAGCGCTGTCAGCCGTCAGCTCCAGCCTTTCCGGATTCATCCAAGCCGATCTACCAATCACCTTGGGATTTCCTTCGTGAACCTTCGTGTCCTTGGTGGTTAAAGATTTTCGAACTGATCAGCGCAGAGCCATCCCCGCTTCCGCGGAAAAATCCATCGCAGCAAAGTCCTGCGTCAACCACTTCGGATACGCCGCGGCCGCGATCATGGCCGCGTTGTCCGTCGATAACGGACGCGATGGGAAATACACCGGCAGGCCTTCCATGGCCGCGTCCTGCTCAAAGCGCTGGCGCAATTCATTGTTCGCAGCAACGCCACCCGTAACGAATAAGGTTGCAACGTTGCAGGCTCGCGCCGCAGCCAGGGTTTTCGCGACAAGGTCGCTCACCAGCGCCCGCTGAAACGAAGCCACCAGATTCAGCGTTTGTCTGTCGCAATGCAGCAGGTAGTCCTCAAGCGCTGGCTTTTCGATTCCAGCCAGGGCTTTGCGGCGCGCCTCGATCGAAGCCTGCATGTTGTGGATCTTCGACATAGCGCAGAACCGATGTCTTGATGCCGCTATAGGAAAAATCGAAACGAGGTCCAGCTGCCGGCATCGCCCTTGTCATTGCGGTCCCGATGCTTGAGCTGCGAAGACGAGAACTTCACCGCCGAAGGATCGCCGTGGGTGGACAACCGGTCGATGATGGGCCCGCCCGGATATCCCAGTCCCAGCAGCTTCGCAACTTTATCGAACGCCTCGCCGGCGGCGTCATCGCGAGTGTGGCCGATGTTCTGATACGACCAGTGCTGATCCTTCTCCTCCGCCAGATAAAGATGCGTGTGGCCGCCCGAAACCACCAGCGCCAGCACCGGAAAAGTTGATCGGACGATTACTTTTCTGCCGCTCTTCGAGCAGCACGGCATGAATGTGCCCTTCAAGGTGATTCACTGCGATCAAGGGCTTGTCGAGGGCGAAGGCCAGTGCCTTGGCATATCCGATGCCGACCAGCAGGGCGCCAGCCAAGCCCGGCCCCTGGGTCACCGCCAGTGCGTCAATCGATTGATAAGTCTGTCCCGCGTCGGCCAGCGCCTTGCGAACCACCGGCACAATCGCTTTCAGATGCTCGCGCGAAGCCAACTCGGGAACCACGCCGCCGTAAGGCTGGTGAGCCGCGATCTGCGAAAAGACCACGTTCGAAACCATTCTCTCTCCCGCATACACCACGGCCGCAGCAGTCTCATCGCAGGAACTTTCAATGCCGAGAATGTAGGCGCCAGCCATGTTTCTAGTCTAAACGAATCACGTGGGGACAGCTGCCCTCGGCTGTCCAGTCGAGCGAAGCTCGACGGTTCTTCGCGCCCAACTCCGCGGACCTGCGCTCCGCCGGACAGCCGGGGCTGATGGCCCCACGTGGTTCATCTGCGACTACAATATTCGTGATGCCGAGCGAAAGCCCGAGCGCGCCACACACCACCGAGCCAGTCAGCTCGCTCTACGATACCCGCTTGCCGCAACTCTCGCGCTGGCGGCGAATGCAGATTCCGATCATTGCCTCGGCGGTCATCGCTGTCATTCGCATTCTTGGACCCACGCTGCGTTTCGAAGAACCTGGGCATGCATCACTACCGACCAGTCCCGCGCACGGGGCGAGCCGGTGATTTCCGCCTTTTGGCATCGCTGCATCATTTCTTCCACGTGGTACTGGCGCAACCGGGGCGTGGTCGTGATGAACACCACCAACTTCGACGGACAATGGACGAGCCGCGTGATCGAACACTTCGGCTTTGCTACTGCCCAGGGAAGCTCGACACGCGGAGGCCTGCGCGGACTGGCGGTCATGGCGCGACGCATGGATGAGGGTTTTGACTCTGCGTTTACCATCGATGGTCCACGCGGACCGCGTTACATCGCCAAACCAGGACCCGTGATGCTCGCCCGAAAGACCGGCCGCCCCATCTACGTGTTCCACATCGGGGTCGAAAAGGCGTACACGCTGGCAAAAGCCTGGGACTTGATGGCAGATTCCGCATCTCTTTTCGCGCGCAGTAATCGTAAGCTCTCCGCTGATGCTGGTTTCGCCCGACGCGGACGCAGAAGAACTGCGAGCGCAAGCATGCGGAGATGCAGACCGCCCTGGAACGCGTCCGGGACGTTGCCGAATCATGGTTCGGATTGAGCGAGGCGGAACGAGATCGCCTGCGGAAGGAATGGAATGCCTGAACCGCACCGAGCAACTGCGGAGACCTCCACCACGTTGCCGTTCACTCGCGAGTGACCAGTTCTAAAGAACCACAATGTCTGAAACCAAACAGTTCGCGGAGCAGATCATCCGCACCCTGCGCGACCATAACCATCAGGCCTACCTGGTCGGCGGATGCGTCCGCGATGTCCTGCTTGACCTTGAACCTACCGATTATGACGTCACTACCGACGCAACGCCGGACCAGGTCATGCGGATCTTTCCCGAGACCTATGCGGTGGGCGCGCAGTTTGGAGTCGTCCTGGTTCCGGTTAGAGATGATACGAATAGCATGGTCGAAGTCGCGACCTTCCGCAGCGACATCGGCTACAGCGATGGCCGCCATCCCGACCAGGTGCGTTTCAGCAAGAGTGCGCAGGAAGATGTTGAGCGCCGCGACTTCACGATCAACGGCCTGTTGTTCGATCCCGTCAAGAACGAATTTCTGGATTTCGTTGGCGGACGAAAAGATCTCGAAGCGGGATCATTCGAACTATCGGACCAGCCGACCTTCGCTTCTCCGAAGACAAACTGCGGATGCTGCGCGCCGTGCGCTTTGCCGCTCGCTTCGGATACACGATCGAGCCCGAAACCTTTGCCGCAATTCAGAAACTTGCGGCAGGGATCGATCAAATCTCTCGTGAACGTGTCCGCGACGAATTGACCAAGATGCTCACCGAAGGTCACGCACGCCGCGCATTTCTCCTGCTCGATGAGACGGGTCTCTTACAGAACGTCCTGCGCGAAATTTCCGCGATGAAGGGCGTTCAGCAACCAGCGGAGTTCCATCCCGAAGGCGATGTTTTTGTGCACACGCTGTTGCTGCTCGAAAATTTGCCGCAACCCTGTCCGCCGACGCTTGGCGTGGGGAGCTCTTTTGCACGATGTCGGCAAGCCGCCTACGTTTCGCATCGCTCCGGATCGCATTCGCTTTGATAATCACGTGGATGTGGGCGTGAAGATGGCGGAAGAAATCTGCCGCCGCCTGCGCTTTTCTAACGACGACACGGAACAGATTCTGGCCCTGGTTGCCAACCACATGCGTTTCTCACATGTGTCGCAAATGAAAGATTCAACGTTCAAAAGATTTGTGCGCATGCCGCATTTTGACCAGCACCTCGAACTGCACCGTCTGGATTGCCGGGCCAGTCACCGCAACCTCGCGTCCTACAACCTTACCCGCGAGAGAATCGCTGCGACTCCTCCGGAAGCCATTCGGCCCGCTGCCGCTCATCACCGGCGGCGATCTGATCGCAGCCGGTTATCTTCCTGGACCACGCTTCAAGGAAATTCTTGCCCAGGTGGAGGACGCCCAACTCGAAGGAAGATTGCAGTCAAAAGAAAGCGCCCTCGAATACGTGAGACGCGAATTTCCTCTGGAAGCAAGCCATTCACAGCCAGAACTGACTGTCGAGGAAAAAATCTGTCAAGCCCCTTTTCACACGGGTTTTGAGCTAAACGATTGAGCGGAAACAAAATATATTGTTGCCTCGCGTGTCCCATTTACCCTCCACAAATTGATATCCTGAAAATATAGGCGACAGAGAGCGTGGTTTTACGTAGCCGGCGGAAAGCTTCGGGAATGGTAAAATCGTTTTCGTTCCCACCAGGTTTTCATTCTCGATGATGACTCGAGCCATGGAACAAGTCGGCGCAGGACTGGAGAGGATTGTTGCCGGAAGCTTGCGGCGGTCTCCTGCGGGAGAAGGCCCGCTGCTGGCCTGGTCGATAGCTTGCGGTCCAGCGGTCTCTGCCCGGACGAAGGCCATCAATTTTGTTGACGGCGTCCTGCGGGTGGAAGTCCCGGACCACGGTTGGCGCACGGAGTTGCAGGCGTTGGCCCCGCAATATCTGGCGGTCATCAATCGCTACGTGGCGGAGAGCGTAAGACGGATTGAGTTTGTGATCGCGGACAAAGCTGAGAGCGAAAACGCTCGTGTGCAACCGAACATGAAAGTCACTGAAAAAGATGTTGCCTACGTCGCCGATCTCGGCAACCTGGAACTGACCGAGGAAGAGCGCACCCGCATGGTGCGCGACCTGAACTCGATTCTCGGACACATCGACAGCCTGAACGAGTTGGACACGACGAACGTGCCGCCCATGGCACAGGTTTCCGACCGCTATGGCGTCGACCAGTCGAAGCAGGGCAGCGAACGTTTCGCCTACGCCAGCCGCGAAGATATCCACGAAGGCTTGCGCAAGTCGCTGCCGCATGACGTGGCGCTGGCAAATGCTCCAGATTCCGACGGAACATTCTTCAAAGTCCCGAAAGTAATTGAAAGATAGAAAATAGCCGTTGGTCATTGGCCCATGGTCTTTGGCCAACGACCAAAGGCCAACGACCGACGACGAATTTCCATGGACCTAAACCTTCTCACCATCGATGCCGCCCGCTCCGCCGTGCAGGAGCGCAAGACCACCGCTGCCGCGCTGGCGGAATCGTTTCTACGCCAAGATCCAGAGCGACGATCCAAAGATCGGCGCATTCCTGACTCTTTGCAAAGATCGGGCGCTGGCCAAGGCTTTGGAGATGGACGCTTTGGCGGCGAAGGGCGAAAAGCTTCCGCCGTTGGGCGGCGTGCCGGTCGCGATCAAAGATGTGATGGTCACTAAGGGCGTTCGTACCACGGCTGGTTCGAAAATTCTCGGCAACTACATTCCGCCGTACGATTGCACCGCCGTCGCCCGTCTGGAAGCTGCTGGCGCGGTTGTGCTGGGCAAGCTGAATTGCGACGAGTTTGCCATGGGATCGTCCAACGAAAACTCGGCGTGGAAGCCGGTACACAATCCCCGTGACCTCACGCGAGTTCCTGGTGGTTCTTCCGGAGGATCGGCGGCGGCGGTGGCGGCGGACATGGCAGTGGCGACTCTTGGTTCGGATACCGGCGGCTCGATTCGCCAGCCCGCTTCGTTTTGCGGCGTGGTCGGCACAATGCCGACCTACGGACGGGTCTCGCGCTATGGCTTGATCGCATTTGCGTCGTCGCTCGACCACATCGGGCCCCTCACGAAAACGGTGAAAGACGCGGCGATCATGCTTCGCACCATCGCTGGCCGTGATCCCATGGATTCGACTTCCGCCGAAGTTCCGGTCCCGGATTATGTCGCGGAACTGGAGAAGCCGGTCCGCGGGCTCAAGATCGGCGTAGCCAAGGAATATTTGGGCGAAGGTCTGGACAAAGAAGTTCGCAACGCGATCGAAGCGGCAATTCAGAAACTGGCCAAACAGGGCTGCGAGATCGTAGAGGTGTCGCTGCCGCACACCAAATATGCGATTCCGACTTACTACATCGTGGCCACGGCCGAAGCGTCGTCGAACCTGGCACGGTTTGACGGAGTGCGTTACGGATATCGCGCCAAAGACGCACGCACGCTTTCGGAAATGTACCGGCGCAGTCGCGACCAGGGTTTTGGCGCAGAGGTGAAGCGCCGCATCATGTTGGGGACATACGCTCTCAGCGCAGGCTACTACGATGCTTATTATCTGAAGGCGCAAAGAGTGCGTACCCTGCTGACGCGGGATTTTGAAGAAGCATTCAAGAAGGTGGATGCGATTGTCGGTCCGGTCAGTCCCACGGCGGCATTCAAGCTGGGCGAGAAAGTGGATGATCCGCTCGCCATGTATCTGGCGGACATCTACACCGTCACCGCGGACCTGGCTGGAATCCCGGGAATTTCTGTTCCCTGTGGTGAGACCAAAGAAAAACTACCGATCGGCCTGCAGATACTGGGGCGTCATTTCGATGAGAGCGACAATATTGCGGGTAGCGCAGGCAAGCGAGAACGCGGCTTAAACATAAACCTTAAATTCTAGAATTTTCGTTCTACACAGAATCGCCATCGGCTTCGGCCGGTGGCGATTTTGTTTTTAGCCACCACGAACCACGTGGGGACAGCCGCCCTCGGCTGTCCAGGCCGAGCCTGGCTCGGCTATTCCTTTCAACTTCAACCAAACCCAAATCTCAATGAGGACAAGCATTTATGAAAATGAATTCGACAAGCAGAATCATACTGGCCGTTGTTCTGAGCATTTCCCTGATCACGACCGGATGCAGCGCCCAGTGGATCAGCGTGGCCCTCGCCGATTTGCCAGTGCTTACTCAGATGGCGCTGAACATTGGCGCCCTGGTTGTCAACGTTGCAATCGGGGAAACAGTTGACTCCGGCCGAGACCTTGGCCATCCAGAATCTTTCGTCAGAGGCCAGCAAAGACCTGACGCTTCTGCAATCGCTATACAACACGTACAAAACCAGTCCGAGCGCCGACACTCTGCAGAAGATCGAAAGCCTGATTCAGGATACGAACCAGAACCTGCCGGCTCTGTTGCAGGCAGCTCACATCAGCGATCCGGCGCTTTCCGCTCGTATCACAGCTGCGGTCAATCTGATTCTTACCAGCGTGAGCAGTTTTGCCTCGCTCATCCCAAAGGCTCAGGTTGCAACGCCGAAGATCGCGTCGCGGCAAAGCGTCACCATCCCGAGTCCTGCGGACTTGAAGAAGCAGTGGAACCAGCAGGTGTGTGCTCCCAGTGGCAATGCAGCGCTTGATGCTGCTCTCAGCCAGCGAGTATTGCGATAGCCAAGAGTGCGCAAACCCGAAACTAGAAACTGAGAACCAGAGAACTAATAACTGGGAACTGCTTTAGTTCTCAGTTCTAGTTTTTGTTTTCACCTTTCTGGTTCTCAGTTTCGGGTTTTGGGCCGGGCGGGAGGACCGGCTACTTTCTGCGCCAGCGCACTCCATCTTTGGTGATTTCGACGAGAAGCCCGGCGGAGGTAAGTTCGGCGCGGATCGCATCTGAGGCCTGGAAGTTGCGCGCTTTGCGGGCAGCTTCCATCTCCGCGATTTTCTTTTCAATCTCGGCATCAGGAAGGCTTTGCGCGCCCACGGCGTCGAGTAGTTCCTGACTGATATCTTTCTCGCGGCCCTCAGCCTTTGCCCATTCGAGGATGGATTTCATCTTGGGAGCGTCGTCATCGCGCAGCACGGCAAAGATTTCGTCGAACTTGTCGAGCGCTGCCAGCAGCGGGGCAACGTCTTCTTTCTTCATCAGACCGCTGTCGATCGCGACGTTAGCTTTGCGCACCATGTCGAAAATGGCCGCCTGCGCCTGCGCGGTATTCAGGTCGTCGTCGAGCGCCGCAGTCATGCGCTCAACCGTTTCGCGGGCGAGCGTGGAATCGGTGGCGCCGGAAGGGAATTGTCCAGTCTTCAGGCGCAGCTGAAAGTTCCGCAGCTTCTCCACATTGCTGGACATCTGCTTCAGCCCGTCGAAGGTGAAGTTGAGCTGATGACGATAAGGCACCGAAGCCAGCAGCAGCCGGATCGCGGATGGCTTGTATCCCTTCAGCGCCAGGTCGCGCAAGGTAAAGAAATTGCCCACGCTCTTTGACATCTTCTCGCCTTCAACCAGGAGAAAGCGGGCATGAAACCAGAAGTGCACGAAAGGTTTTCCGGTCAGAGCTTCGGATTGCGCGATTTCGTTCTCGTGATGCGGAAAGATGAGGTCTTCGCCGCCAGCGTGCAGATCGAAAGTGTCTCCCAGTTCCTGCATCGACATGGCCGAGCACTCAATGTGCCAGCCGGGACGTCCCGGCCCGATCGAACTCTCCCAGAACGCCTCCCCCGGCTTGGGAGCCTTCCACAGGGCGAAGTCGCGAGCGTTGTCTTTTTCGTATTCATCCACGTCAACGCGCGCGCCGTCTTCCATTCCGGCAAAGTCTTTTTTCGAAAGCTTGCCGTAGGCGGGAAAACTTGCGATGCGAAAGTAATAAGAGCCATCGTCGGTGCGATAGGCAAAACCCTTCTTTACCAGTTCGCCAATGAATCGCGCCATCTCCTCGATGTGCTCGGTGGCGCGAGCGAGAATCGGCTGTTCGATATTCAGAGTGGAGCTGTCTTCGAGAAAGGCCTTTTCGTACTTCGCCGTGTATTCCTTGACGCTCAAACCTTCCTGAGCGGAGTTGCGGATGATCTTGTCGTCCACGTCAGTGATGTTCATGACGTGGCGGATCTCGAAGCCGCTCTGCCGAAGAAAACGGCGCAGAATATCGACGGCGACAAATGTCCGGAAGTTGCCGATGTGGCCGTAGTCGTAAACCGTCGGTCCGCAGGCGTACATCCGCACTTCGTTATTTTGCAGCGGATGGAATTCTTCGATCTTGCCGGACAGCGTGTTGTACAGGCGCAGAGCCATGAGATAGGGAAGTGTGATGACGGAATCGTTAATTCTAGGGGGACACCGGAAACACGGTCAAATCGAACCTTTCGCGGATTTGGCGGTCTCCGTGGAAACATGGCTGCCGGCGCGCAGTCGCTGCCCGACGAGCACAACATAGTGAAGAGCGGAGACTACTGTGAATCCGACGGTGGCATGCAAAAAGGTGGTCTGCGTGATCCAAACCCAGCGGTCATGCTTGACCTGAAACAGCATCACAAAAAAAATCGCAGCCACCTGGGCGAAGGTATTGGCTTTCCCAAAAATGCTGGGACGGAAGTCGCGCAGCCCGGCGATGGCATAGAGCACGGCGCTGGCGAAGAGAATCGAAATGTCGCGACTGAACACCAGTACGGTGTACTTCCACGCAATTTTGTGAAGAATGGCCAGCACCATGAACATCGTGCTGAGCAAAAGTTTGTCGGCAATGGGATCAAGATACTGTCCCAGCACGGTCTGCTGCTTCAGAGTGCGGGCCAACAGCCCATCGAGCCCATCGCTGAATCCAGCCAGCACGAATAAGATCAACGCCCACTTGTAATGTCCGGCCACCAGATCGATGACGATAAACGGCACGAACATCATCCGCAGGAGGGTCAACTGGTTGGGCGCGGTAAGCAGTTGGGAGAGCTTCATTCCAAATCTCCCAGGGGGCTGGAAGTGGCCGCAAGTTTGCCGGTAAGGACGGTGGCGGGTTTTAATCCTGTCTTCTCGGCGAAACGCTGCGACAGCGATGGAATATTGCCATCCGGCAAATCAAGCTCAACGCGCTCAATGCGATGCATCGGAAAGAAGACTACACCGAAAGAGGCAGGATCGCCTGCCTTTATCATCGAGACCAGGTCGTCGAACGAGCCTAGTTCGATGCCGGAGAGACCGAGTCCTTGAGCCGTGAGCGCCAGGATCGCGCCCCAGAATTTCTCCCTGGGATTACTAAGCGTAACCACCACGACGGCGCCAGGCCGAAACGGATTTTCCACGCTGCGCGCGGGCACGTCATGTGACTCGATCGGTTGCACCTAAGGATTGTCGCCGCGAGCCGCCAAATTTGGCAACTGCGACGCTACCGAACCCAACATTGCCCACACATCGCGAGCCCGGTACAATAATAAAGATCGTCGGCAGGCGCGTAGCTCAGTTGGTTAGAGCGCTACCTTGACACGGTAGAGGTCGCTGGTTCGAGTCCAGTCGTGCCTACCATACTTTCAATCACTTCCGGTGATGGCACTTCAGCCGTGCTCTGATTTGTGTCGTAGTTTGTGTCGTAACCCTCACTTCTGCTCCGCTTGAACGTGCTCCCCATTGGTTTTGCCGAGAGTGCCATGACCGCTTGCCGTCTTGCCTCGGAACGCACGTGCGAGTAGCGGGCGAGCATCTTCTGGCTGACGTGGCCAGCAATCGCCATTATGGTTTGGTCGGATACCTGAGACTCAGCCAGTTCAGTAATAGCGTGATGGCGAAGATCGTGGAAACGCAGTCCGGAAAGGCCAGCGGCCTTTGTGAGCCTCCGCCATGCGGTTCTAAAGCTTGTCTGGTTGCGCGCAGGGTTAACGTGGCCGTGCTCACAGGCGGGGAAGACATAGTGTTGCGGTTCGGCTCCGTTAAATCCCTTGGCGCGCTCCCGCAACCCCATGACGATCCCCAGTGTTTCGTCGTTCATCGGAATCAATCGTTCCCCGGCGTCCGTCTTGCTCGTGCGAACAAGGATTGCCCGGTTGAGTAGATCCATGTCCCGCCACTGCAGTCGCTTGATTTCACACCCGCGCATAGTCGTGCACAGCGCAAGGGACATTGCGGCCTGAGCACGTTGCCATTCTTCATTCTGTCCGGCAGCGCGGATCAGTCTCAGCTTTTCCACATAGGTTAGCGCCCTTCCGATAGAGCGCGGCTCTTTCAGCGGGCGGATATCCGCGCCGAGTTGATGCCAGCGCTTCGCCCGTTTTAGCATGCGGCGAATGACACCCACTTCCATGTTAATGATTGCGGGCCCAACACCGCTCTCACTTCGCCACTCCCTGAAGCGCAGGACATCCTCCCCGGTGATCTTCGTGAGGCACTTTTCCTGAAAGAACTCACGCGGCTTGACCAAGAGTTGTCGCTCCTTCTTCTGGCTGGATTCGCTCAATTCCAGCTTGCGACCGTTGAAGTAGCTTGTGGCAGCCTGGCTGAACGGAAGCTTCGCGAAGCCCTGATGCGAAGCGGCGACATTGCCTTGAGTGGCTTGTGCGATAAGTTCCTTCTCTTTGGCCTGGGCCTCGCGCCAGTCGCTCGTTTCGAGCGACTGCCGGAAGCGCTGACCGTCGACGAAGAAGTGCGTGTGCCACGTCTTACCGCGCTTTACGAGTGCCATTGCTACTCCTCTCCATTCACCTGTTTTGGTACCGCTCACGCCGACGAGTCTTCCATTCCTCGCTGGTCTGATAATGCTGCAATCTGGCATTTCTTCCCGCAGAAGCGCTGGTGGTTGAATTTCGCGTAGAACCAGCGCTCACAGCGGCCGCATGTTGCGCATCTCGCCAACAGTCCACGCTCGCCCAGGCGGACGATGCGAAAGATCATCTCAGCAGCACGGGCGCCTGCACTCGAATACCACCCGAAAATCCACTTGGGCTCGGCGAATGTCTTGTACTTGCCTTCATCCTGCACGTGCACCGTTTTGACTCTGAGCGTGTATCGCGACAGTTGGCGGTCGATGCTTTCGCTCAGCGTTGTGTCGGGCTTACCCTCACGAATGAAAGTCTCTGCGCTCGTGTTCAAGTCTTGAATGAGCTGGGAAATCCGCTTGCGAGTGCGAGCTTCGGCTCGTAGCTCATTGTGGTCGGCACCGATCCTCGGCGGTTCCTGGTTGTTAAGCCACTCGACTAGGTCCGTGCCGTCTTGCTGTCCGGCGAATGTGTGGCGAGCACGCTGTTTCATATCGTCTAATGAAATGATGCAAATGCATTTACTAATATTAGTTGACAGTACCACAGTGACTAGTAGAACCTCAAGAAGAATTGAGCAAGGAGGACAGTCGAATGAAACGAGTGCCGACGCAGTTTCGATAAGGGATGCCGCGAGCAACTCGGGGTTTCCATCCGGTTTGTATATGACCTGGTTTGGTCCGGCAAGCTCCCGGCCCAGAAGGTCGACAAGATGTGGCGAATCCCAGCTAGTGCCGTAGAAACCAGACTCAAGGCGCGAGGTGAGTGATGCCGGAGGCCATTCCGCAATTACTCACGTTAGTCGCAGTTGCGCAAGCCCTATGCGTCAGCCCGCACACCGTTAGGAGTTGGGTTAGGAAAGGGCGGCTGCGTCCCATTCGGCTGTGCCGTCGGCTGCTGTTTCACCCTGCTGAAATTGCGCGATTCTTGGCGGAAGCAAAGTGAGCAGATCAACAATATCGGATGAGGTAGACCTGGTAAGCCGTTTCCTGGGCGATATTGAGGACGCAGGTTTGGTCGGAGAGAAGGAAAACGCGCTCACGATCTTGCTGGCAGGCATTCACGCGCAGCTTTGCGGATCCCCTGCATGTCACTGTTCAAGGCAGCAGTTCTGCGGGGAAAAACTTCTTGATGGAGCGAGTGGCAGACTTCCTTCCTGCTGAGCGAAAGAAGTTCGTGTCTGGCATGACCGCAAAGGTGCTCATGCACGCTGAAGAATGCGAGTACCAGCACAAGGCGGTGTTCATTGCCGAGTACGAGGGAGTACGAGGAGCCGACTACGCAATTCGGACCATGCAGTCGGAAAAGATTATCGAGTGGGAGTTTGTCGAGAGTTCAAACAAGGGGATCCGCAAACGGAAGAGAACGGTGAGGGGGCCGGCCTCGTTCATCCAGGCTACTACTCGGCCGGTGTTGCATCCGGAGAACGAGACGCGACTTCTGTTCTGTTCAATGG
>CAVSYI010000023.1:0-167129 GCA_963732045.1 Terriglobia bacterium
CGCCTCGTTCGATATGCCGCCCAGCACAGCAACAAATGCAGCAACGATCACGATCTTGATGGCCTGCGACATTTTCTGATCCTTGAAATTTGATTTGCGGACGGTGATACTTGGTAAAAGCAGATCATAAACTGTAACGCGGCGGTTCGCCAAGGCCGTATACCGCACGCTCACTCTAAACCGGTCCGCGCCCCTCTTAAGCACTGGGGCTTGAAGTGAGGGTATCTGAAATAGCGGCCGCTTGCCAATCCGACGGCGGCCAAGACGAACTTTAATTGCAACATGGCCGGACGCATCGGCGGGGCTTCGTGTTTGGCCGCCTTACGCGGCAAAGCGTTGAAGACGAAAATCTTTTTTTTGTCAAATAGTTAGTTAGGTAGGATGTCCTTGATCGTCGTGCGCCATCCTACGACAAAACCGCTGTATTTCTCCAGAAAACCTTTTTGCCCCCTCGACCATCAAAATCCCCGAAATAGTACTGGCAGCAGGGACAATTCCGGCATGGATCCATTGGCTAAGCCGACATTAACCTTTCAGAATAATTGCAGGCATTTTTGCAAAAAGAAAAACTTTAGGAGAGGACTGCGTGTCGTAATTGTCCCTGTGACATCCGGCTATTTTTGTTAGTCAGGTTATTTTTGTTAAGACTTGTCCGTTGGCGAAGTGGTTCAAAATGCCCCTCAAAAATGCTTGTTGCCCTATTATTCAATTTAGATTTCTTGAAAGGGCTCGCCTAACTCCTGACGCTCTCGCCATCTCGCATCCAACAGGATCTATGAGCTATGCCGATCTCGAGGGCTGGTCTCGGTCCGTTGCACCTGCGGAGTTTATTTCCGGCCGGTTGCGAGCGTGAGCGTCCGATCGCGATTCTGGCCCAGCGCGGTCCAGAGCTAGTCGCATCCATGCTCGGCGCACTGCGATTTGGTGCGGTTTTTGTTGTTCTAGATAGCTCCTATCCCGAAGCACGACTGAACTCGCTGATTTAAATAAGTTCGCCGCAAGCCTTGGTCGTCGCGGGCGACGTCAACCTGTCGCAAGTTGCTCAACGCCTTGCTTCGGCCAATGCGCTGCCAATTGTAAAAGTGGCGCTCGATGATGAGTTGGTTGCCAGCGGCAGCATGGGGAGTTTCTCGACCAAGCGACGCCGGACACCCCGGCATACTTCCTGTTTACATCGGGCAGCACAGGGGATCCCAAATGTATTTGCTGCGACCACCGACCACTGTCGCACTTCATCGCTTGGCACACTGAAACTTTTGCTTTCAGTGACAAGGATCGCTTTACGATGCTTTCGGGGTTGTCCCACGATCCGTTGTTGCGGGACATCTTCACGCCATTGTCCATCGGCGCGGCTCTCCTGATTTCCAAGCCGAAGATATGATCACGGAGCCTGGCGCATTGCGCGCATGGCTCCGCTCCGCGGAGGCCACTGTAGTCCACCTGACGCCGGCGCTCGGGCAAATTATATTAGCAGGCGGGTTGAAGGACGCAGGGTTGCCGGCTCTGAAATATCTCTGGGGGCGGAGACCAGTTAGCTGCCGAGATTGATCACCGAATTCAGGAAACTTGCGTCGGCCGTGCGCCACACGAATTTTTACGGATCGACCGAGACGCCGCAAGCGGTGAGTTACTTCGAGTGCGGGGCTGAATTTGATCAGGAGCGGGTGCCGATCGGCCGAGGCATTCACGGTTTTAAAATTCAAATTGTCGATGCTCAAAGGAAACCGGTCGACGTAAATGTCGTTGGCGAAATCGCTGTGGAGATTCGGATTTCCTGAGCCTCGGCTATGTTCGCGATGGTCATCTCACGCCAGCATCAGAGCGGTTCGCATCGGCTGCGCTTTCAGCCGGATGCCCCAGGCATTTTCGGATTCCTGCCACAAGGCGAATGTCGCTTCGGTCAGCGAATAAGGTTTTTTTTCCTGTCCGAATTTGAAATTGAGCCGGCCGTGATCGGCCTCGATGTAGGGAAATCCGGGACGCGCTTCGCTTCTTGTTTTGGCAGTGGGAGCAACCGGAGTGCTGGCGGCCCGTTCAATCAGCTTTTCCAGGTTCCAGCGGCCTTCGGGATTACGGACCAGGTTGATGCTGGGTTCGGTGAAGCTGAGGCGGGCGATTTCCAGGCGCCCCCGTAACATCGAACTAACCCGCAAGGTGGCGACGACATCGGAAGATTGCAATAACGGCTCCGCGCCAAACTCCGCGTCTTCGTGGACGACGAAATTTTCCAGTTCAAAGCCAGGCTGAGGTAGAAAGCGGAGGGTCACGGACCCGACATCTACGGGGCGTCCCAGTGCCAGGCTGATCGACTGCACAATTCTGGCACGCAAACGTTGCGCTCCCGGCCGTACGAGGAACAGGGCCAGTACCAGGACTACGCCTGCCACCACCTTGCCGCGACTGGAACGAAAAAATTTCAACGCACTGCCTTTAAGGTCCTTTTCCAACGCGTTTCGTCAAAGAAGTGAATGATTACGTGCGTCAGAAAACCCAGACGTTCGCTGATCGCAGTATGCAGATACTGGTTCGGCGGCGTTTCGAACGACCAGTAGATGAACATCGGCCTGCCGATCACATTTTCTTTCGGGATAAATCCCCAGTAGCGGCTGTCATAACTCACGTCGCGATTGTCTCCCATGGCGAAGTAGCTGTTGGGAGGCACGACGATGTCGTCGCCCTGAATGTATTGCGGCAGCAGTTGCTGCCAGTCGGCGAAGAGGCGGTTGTAGTCGGACGGCGGCACGGCGGGAAAGTTGTCGCGATAGTCGTTCGGACCTTCCTCGCTGCTGTGGATGACATATGGCTCATCGAGCTTTTCGCCATTGCGAAATACCATTCCATTGCGGAGATGAATTCGATCTCCGGGAATTCCGATGACCCGCTTCACCACGTAGAGGCCTGGTTCGGCCGGCGAAAGAAAGACCACGATGTCCTGACGCCGTATGTCGCGGTAGGGAAGCAGCGGTCCGGCCCAGCGCGTGGGCGGAGAGAACTGCACCCGGTTCACGAATACGTGGTCGCCGATCAGCAGGGTGTTTTCCATCGAACTGGAGGGAATTTCAAAGGCCTGCAGGACGAACGTGATGATGAACAGTCCGGTTACCAGCACCGCCGCCAGCGATGCCAGAAACTCGACTGTGGTCTCTTTTGGCTTTTCTTCCGGTGTCTCTACTTTTTCTTTCTTGGGCACTAGTCTTTCTCGCTCCGGCTGCTGTTATCGAACCACTCGAAAAGTGCGGTCCCATCGCGTCATTTGAACCACATGGGTCGCCGCGTAGGCGAAGTGAACAAGCTTATCACCCGGGGTGGGCGAAACCGGCATATCCTGGTCGGTGTTGCGGACCGACCAATAGATCAGCAATGGGCGCCCGATGACATTTTCCTGCGGGACGAAACCCCAGTAACGGCTGTCCAGACTCTCATCCCGGTTATCGCCGAGCACGAAATAATTTCCCTGAGGAATGATCAACTCGTCGTCTTCGACCAGCTTTTTCATCTCCAGCCACCAGCCCCCTTCGAGGCCGGGCACGGGAAGATTCAGGCGAGGGAACTCGTCGCGAAAAGTGTCATGCATGCCAGAGCTGTAGCGGACGTAGGATTCCTGCAGAGGATGGCCGTTGACATAAACCTGACGATTGATCAGGCGTACCCGGTCGCCCGGTACTCCGACGACGCGTTTCACAAAATGCTGGGTGGGATGCACCGGATATCGAAAGACAATCACATCTCCGCGCTGCACCTGCCGGTAGGGCATGAAAAGATCGGAGAAGCTGTTTCCACCGTAGCGCAGTTTGTCGACGAGAAGATAGTCGCCAATCAGCAGCGTATTTTCCATGGACTCGGACGGGATCTGAAAGGCCTGCACGATGAAAGTGATGACAAAGACGGCGATGACTACAGTCGCGAGCAGCGATTGCAGGGAACTCACGGTGTCCGCCGGCGCACGCTTTTCTTTCACTTCAGCGATTGCAGGCATGGTGGTCACTGGGTCTGCTCGTTCCGTTTGCATCCTGCCATTGGTTTCGACAGGCACCGTAGCCAGATATTCAAGCACCTGGCGGGCCGCGTCCTGCTCGGCATTCTTTTTCGTGGAACCATCGGCCCGCCCGACGAACTCGGCTTTGCCGGTGCTGTCCAGAGGCTGCAGGCGCGCCTCCACGGTGAAGGTCTTGCTGTGTTCCGGGCCGCGCTCCTTCACCAGCGCGTAGGTCGGTTGCGGTCTCCCGGTGGCTTGCAGCTTCTCCTGCAATGCCGACTTGTAATCGGTGACCGGAAGACTGGTGCCGTTGGACGCGATCCGTTCCAGCTCCGGGCTTGACGATGCACCGCATCACCAACTGGCGTGCCGCCTCCAGTCCACCATCGAGGTAAATCGCCGCCAGAACTGCCTCCAGGGCGTCCACCAGCAGGGCTGTCTTGTTGCGGCCGCCGCTTTTCTCTTCGCCTCGTCCCAGGTTCAGGTAGTGGCCCAGCTCCAATTCCTGGGCCACTCGAATCAGATGCCGTTCGCTGACCAGGTGGGCACGGAGTTTGGAGAGTTCGCCCTCTCGAAACGTGGGCAGGCGGTTGTAGAGCTCTTCGGTGGTGACGAATCCGAGGACCGCGTCCCCGAGGAACTCCAATTGTTCGTTGTCTCCCACGCGCGGGCCGCCGGCTGCCTGCAGGGCTTCGAGTTCGCGTGCCTGGGAGCTATGGGTCAAGGCCTGCTCCAGCAGCTCCGGCCGCTGGAATTGGTACCCGAGGCCGGTTTGCAGGAGCGCAATGTCGCGAGGCTTCATGGTTTGGGGTTCGGACTTCGGACCTCGGACATCAGACGTCAGCCTCCGGACCTCAGACCTGCAATCCCTGAGGCCGGGTCTGAGGTCCGAAGTCCGACGTCCGGGTTCATCTACTTCGGAGGCGCTGGATTCTGCGCGCTGGCCGGCGGCTTGCCACCGGTCAACTGAACCAACCGGTCCCGCTCATTGCGTGACAGGGTCGCGAGAGTCGTGCCCTGGTTGGACTCGGTCAGCGACACGGCCTGATTGGCGTACTTCAACGCCTCGGGATATTTCTCCTGCTTGTCCAGCGAGAGCGCCAGGCGCAACACAGCCAGCGGGTCGGGCTGGGAAGGGAAGGCATCGAGCGACTTGTGGAAGTAGCCTTCCGCGTCGGCATATTTTTCGCGCGAGTACTGGATGGTGCCCAGCACGTAGTAAGCGCTTGAGCGCAGGAAACCTTTGTAAGCGTCCACTTTGTCCTGGGGAGTGCCCGGCGGGACAGTGATGTCGGTGTCGGTGGTTTCGATCGCGTGCAGGGCGAGTTTCGTGCCTTCGTCGAAACGCTGGTCCTTGTCCAGATCGGTTTCGCGCGTGCGCTCCGCCAGGACCTGTGCCACGCCCACCAAAGCCTCAGGATCATCGGGATCGATCTTCAGGACCTTGCGTCCCATATCCATCATCTTTTCGGAATTGTTCGACGGTCTGATAGGTGTGCATCGCGGTCCGATACAACAGGATTCGCAGTTCGCTGTCAGGGAACTTGGTGGCGAAATCGTCTGCCGCTTTTTCCAGAGCTGCAGCGTCAGTGTCGGCCGCGGCCACTTTGTAGGCGTCGAATTCAGCCTGAGTCTTGGCCTGGGGCGGACGCTTGCCCGCAGGGGGCGTTGCCGGGGCGGCGGCACCACCTGCCTGCGCCGGAGGGGTCTGGGTTTGCGCGGACACAAATGTAGCCAGCGCCAGTATCACGACTAGCATCGCTGCTTGCTTCATGCTTTCTCCTTGGGCAATCTCTAAATCGTTCTTTTGATGCGCGCTGCCAAAATCTTACTGCGAACGGCGGGTCGGCTCATACGGTTTCTGCAATCCCAAGTTCCGCTGCCGCCTTGGCTTCGGGTAACGTTGAACTGGCGATTACCGCGGCCTGGTAGTGCCCCACTGCCGCTTCGCGGTCTTCCTGCAAATCGAAAATTCTTCCCAGATAGATGTGGGACCATGCGACCACTTTCGGTTCATGCGCCACTTCCAGCGCGCGTTCGAAATAATTGCGCGCGCCTTGCATGTCCGAATTGTGGGTGGCGACCTCCGCCAGAATAAAGAGGGCGCGGCCCTGGTCTTCATTTTTCTCGTCCAACGCCTGCTGCGCCAGTTTCTGGGCGCTTTCAGCATCGCCCGAGGAAAGCTTCTGCTCGGCTGCGACCAGCAACTTCGCCTGGACGGGACGCGATAGATGCAACAACTCGGTGTCGGCGGCGGAGGCGAATTTTACCTGGGCGGCGCGCCGTTTTTCTCTTCCCGGGTCGATGGCGCTGACCAGATCGCCATAAGCGTTACCCAGTCCGGCCGGGTCCTTCTCGAACTTTATCAAAGCATCGTAAAAATAAGGCGTCAGGATGAATCCCTGCTCGGTTGAAGCCTGGACCGCCTGCAACCGCTCTGCCTCCGGGGATTTTTTCGATCCCGCCGTACGCGCCTCGATCGCACGAATAAAGCACTCGGTCACCAGCAGAGACGCATCGCTCTTGAAGCTTTGATCCATCGGCGCGGCCTTGACCGATTCCAGTAACGGCTCCAGGCGTTTCATCGTGGCGGGATACTTCATGGCCATCGGGTCGAGCAGATAGTGCAGATACGTATGCCGGATCTGGTCCATCTTCAGCCCAGCGCCAGGGCCTGGTGAGAGCACGACATAGTAATCAGACCCATAATTCCGGGCGTTGGTTTGGCCCGGTGCGCCCATGGGATCGATGTACACCGTGAACTCGCGTCCCAGACGGGTGGATGACGGCAGCTTTAGGTAAATCTGGGTGTCGAACAGCATTTTGGCCAGCGCTTCGTGGTAGCGCCCGGTCAATGCGGAGTAGGCTTGCCGATCTCCTTCCCAGATGTTGTGCAAACCGGCCGTTTCGTAAAATTTCTGGACCAGTGGAAGGATCCCAATCACAGCCACCGCGTCGGGAGGCATATCCGCGTCTTTCACTTTCGCTGCGATATTCGGGGGCGGCGTGGTGTAGAGGGCAAGGGACGTATATTGTGCGAGAGTTCTCGAGGCTTCCGGCTGCTGGTGCGCCTCATAGAAGGTGCACATGGCCTGGGTAGCGTCTTTGGCTTCCTGTGTGGCCTCGCGGGCCTTGGCGACCTCGGAGCGCACGCGTGAGCGCAGGGGGTCGGATGAAGCCAGCTCCTGGTCATATCCGCAGGTGTTGATTGCGGTCAGCACCGCGAACAGAGTTTCGCTGGTATCCAAAGCGACAGGGCTTTGATTTTGCGCCGGGGACAGCTCCGCCAGCAAGGCGAACAAAGCCGCGTAAAGCGAGCGTCTAAACCTACGACTCAGGGAAACCCTCCTGCAGGCTGGCCGGTATGGGGGCAAACGATCTTATCCAAGTGTAAGGAATGCCCGCCGGAGAATCAATGGAGGCTGTTGCGGTTTCTTATTCGGAACCGCCGCTTGAATGCCGGATGATTCCGACAAAACGGTTATCGCTAGCCCTTTACGCTGACTCGCGAGAACGACAAAATCGCCCGCCCGGTAGTCGGCCTGCCCATCGAAAGCGCCGGACGGAAAGTCGAGAAGGTGCTGAAGATGAGCATGTTCTTTTTGACCTGCGACAGCAAAGCCGAGTCTTCCTTGGAGTCTGAGAGGATTCGGTAGTCCTGCACCCGTCCCTGCGAATCCACATAGGCTTCGATCACCAGGGAATCATCGGTGATGGAATCGAGTGTTGACCCAAAAGCCGATTGCTGGAGTTGGGGCGCGGTGTGGAGCATCAGGGGAACGTCGGAATTATCCGCTTGTAGCGGCGCCAGGAAGCCCATCAGCACCACAAAGATAACGACCGCGGCCGTCAGGCCTGCCGTGGCAGGCAGCATGAAGATATCAAGGGCGTTATCAAATCGCACCCGAATGCCTTCCAGCCTTCTTCCGCGGCTCCGTGCTGCCTCCTGCGAAATCGCCACTCGAAGCTTCAACGCAAGATCAGCAGGGGCGCGGCGGGATCCCACCTGAGCTAAAAGATGCTGGGTCTGCCGCAGCGATACATATTGCCGGTTGCAGGGATCGCAGGATTCAAGGTGATGGCTGATTTCCCGCATCTGCTTACCGGTAACCGCTCCATCCAGATAGGGAGAGAACAACGGCTTGGCTTGGGCGCACGTCATCGTGACACCTCGATCGCCGAAATGCGGCACCCGGACGGGCGTTTCTTGGCCTCCCCAGGAGGTTGCAAGCCGAGTTGTTGTGCATTTTCCACTACGTATCCTGTCAAACGCTTCCGCAGCGCCTCGCGGCCGCGGGTCAGCCGCGACTTTACCGTTCCCAGCGAGACATCGGTAATCTCAGCTATCTCTTCGTACGACATTTCTTCCAGATCGCGCAAGATGACCGTGGTGCGATACGGCTCCGAAACCTGCCGCAGTTCCTCTTCGACTCGTGCCCGAACTTCCTCGTGCACCGCCATGTCGAAGGGCGATTCGCCGTGGTCGACCAGCGAATCGTTCGTGCCCGAATCGTTCGATCCGCTCTCATCCAGGTTCGGCTCGATCGAAGTTTCCTTCGATTTGTGCCGGAACCACCAACGCTTGCGGTTCGAAGCCTCATGCACAGCGATACGGTAAATCCATGTCTTCAGGCTGGATTCGCCGTGAAAATGTTTCATGCCGCGAAACACTTTCAGAAAAACTTCCTGCGTGGTATCAGCCGCGTCCGCCGGATCGGCGACGATGCGATACACAAGGCTGTAAATTGGCTGGTGAAATTCTGCGATGAGCCAGGCGTAGGCGTCTTCAGATCCTGCCTTAAGTTCCGCCACGATCGCCGACTGCTGGGTCCGGATTCCTATCGAGACTGCAAGATCACCCAAGGTGGTTGCTCCCGCCATCAGAGTCATGGCGTCACCTCCCCATTATAGGTTCTTCCGTCCGCGAGCCCAAAAGTAAAACGCACTTTTTCACTCAACCAAAACGTACAGCGCTATATGTATAGACCCCGCCGTGGCAGGTAGAGTTCCATGGGTGTAAGTACTGGTAGTTCAATACGTTATGGTTGGTTGTTCAAGAAGTGTGGATAGAAAGGTGCGGTTTTTGGGTAGTTCACTGGATCGAAGTGTCGAAGATTTGCAGCGAGAGGGAATTTGAAACTCGAATCAGGTTCTCTCACTTCGGAGGAGGCGTTGCTGAACCCGGACTCGCTGGAGGATTGGTTGCATTCGGATTGGGTTTGGGCGCTGCCTTTTTCTTCGGAGCCGGTTTCTTCGCCGGTGCGGTGTCGTCGATCACAGTCTTCTTGGGTGGCGCCACCGGCGTATTCGCCTGAGCGGTTTGTAGTGCCGCGCGCAACCGCGTGACTTCGTTTTCCTTTGCTCCGGCCAGGGCTTCCATGCGCTCGGCAACGGAACGCCGCTCTTTCTCGAAAGCGCTGACATCATTCTCGAGCGATTGAAACTCATCTTTGGAACCGAATGCCCCCGCTGACTCGGCAACCGATTCGAACACATCGTAGAGCGCGTCCAGATTGCGATAGAGCTTGAAGGTGGAAGTAAGGCTTTCGGGAGACGTCCGCAGTTCGGAGATGATTTCGGGCAGAGCAGTCTGCAGATTTCGCTGAATCGATTCCACATTACCCTGGGCCTGTCGTTTGGTGCCAGAATCGGTCTTCCATTTCTCGACGCGCAGCTTGGCCAAATCCAGTTGTGCCGCCTGTGATGCCTGCTCGAGCTGCGAGAGCAGCGAGTTCAACTGATTCACCGAGGAATACGAAACCGGACCCTGAGGGGCGGCTTCGTTCGCGGCAATGACCTGGGCGTTTGCCGCCAGGCAAAGCGGCAACAGGGACAAGCATCGTAAAACGGCGGTCAGGTTTAGTTTCATGAAGGTTGCCGCAAATCGCCACTCAGGATACTAAGTTTCCTGGCTTTCGCAAAATTTGCATCGATTAGAGATGCCGGGAGCGGCTGTCGGGTTTGACTATCGATAGCGGGTAAGCGAGAATTGAGTTGCTTTTAGTCCCTCCTACAAGTTTTCTCACGTGGGCCTGTGGCGCAGCTGGGAGCGCGCTTCCATGGCATGGAAGAGGTCGTCGGTTCGATCCCGACCAGGTCCACCAAAATCTCTTGACAGTTTTCAGGCTGTGCTGCGCGTAGGGTTCTCAGGTGGCGGAAGCTTCTACATTCATCTCTCGCAACATTTCAAGCACCACCAGCGCCACTGAAAGGACGACAGGGCCGACGAAGAGACCCATGATCCCGAACGCCTTCACTCCACCCAGCAGGGCGAAGAACACCAGCAACGTATGCAGATTTGCTCGCTCGCTGATCACGTAGGGCCGTACCAGGCTGTCTACCTGCCCCACCACCGCCGCTCCCCAGACGAGCAAGATCAGCCCTTTCCACCAATGTCCACCCACCATCAGGACGATCACAGCGGGACCCCACACCGCCGCTGAGCCGATGATTGGTATCAGTGAAAATAGCGCCGTCACCATACCCCATAGAACTGGAGAAGGCAGACCGAGGACCCAGAACCCCAGGCTGGCCAGACTTCCCTGGGCCACGCCCACGGCAAGGCACCCATAGACATTGGCGACGATAGAGTTACTGATTCCCGTGAACAGGCGTTCCAGTTGGCCACGGTTGAGGGGTAGGACAGCTGCGACACTCTCTCTCATCGAGCTGCCTTCCCGAAAAAGAAAGAACAATGTGAAGAAGGCAACCAGGGCGTCGCCCAGAAACGAAAGAATGTTGCCTACCGCGCGAGCACCCCAGGAAAGCAGGAACTTGCTGATTCCTTCCAGCCAACGCAGGATCGTGCCCCGCAAATCAAAAGTGGAAAGATCGATGTACCGACCGGCCCAGCCGAGCAGACGCTCCATGGCGTGCATCACATAGGGGTTCCATCCGCCCTGCTCAGCGCTGCGTTCGCTCAACAACTGATAGAGCCCCGTGACCTCGCGGCTTACCACGATTCCTAATCCGATTGCTGGAAGAACCAGAATGACAAGGACCAGAAGGGTTGAGATCAGAGCTGCCGCATTGCGGCCCCGGATCCGCATCCGGACGCGAGTGTGAACAGGGTGAAAGACGATCGCGATCATCACCGCCAAGAAGATGGGGCTGAGAAAGGGTCTGGCGATGATGTAACAGAAGTAGAGCGCGACCGCGGCCAACGCCAGCAGAAAGATAGTGGTTGTTGCCTGTTTCCTCTCCATGAATCTCCTCTGCATATCGAGCACGGGCCCGCAAGAGCGGTGGAGCCTCGCTCGATCAGGGCGGACGAGGGCGTCTGCCCCTACGGGCTGCAAATCCATCCTGCCACAAAATGCTTGAGAAGAAAGGCCGGATACTTGGCCGGGTCAAAGTTTCGGAGTGCCTTCACCGGAGGAAACCAGAGAGTAGAGATACACGACGATGCCTGCCGCGCACAAAAAACCACCGACTGCGACCAGGAAAATAAACGCGAGCGGCCCCGCTCGCAGCAGACAAACGCCTTCGACCAGTAGTCCGAGAATCACCAGGATTCCCGCCAGCCTTAGCCGTTTCTCGAGTCTCAATGTCGTTGCCATCAGTTGGCTCCCTTCCAGAATTTCACTTTGCTCAACTGGTCGGCATTGTGTACCACGTCATGACAACCGCTGGAGAGGCAGGAGAGTTTATTCGCCTTCACCGCCGGAAGCAGATCCGGATCGGCCGTGTGCACAGCGCCTTCTTCGAACGAGCGTGCGCCCTGGTGACAGTGCAGACATTCCCGGTTGTTGTAGGGCTCATAGAGACGAATGGGATTATGGGGCTTACCCAGGTACTGCACGTAGACGTGGTGTAGCCCGTTCAATTTAGCCTTGAATCCGCCGAACATCGCGTAGTTAGTGTGACATGTGTAGCAGGCTTCGTCCGCCGGAACGCGGTGGTTCTGAAAGTGCGCGGCGGCTAGATAAGTCGGGTCATCCACGTAAAGGCTGCGGCCGTGGGATTCCATGGTGTGACACGACAGGCAGAACGAAGTACTGGTGGCCCGCTGAAACTCCGAGCTGAAGCCCATCGCCATGCACAGCAACGGAAGCAGGAACAGAACCATGAACGCGAGGATTTTGCCTCCACGCGTCATCGTCAGTGCGGGCCGGGCGACCAGCACGCCGATCAGTACGGCGCTGAAGGCGATCAGAGAGAGCAGCAGGATGTTAGGAAAATGCATGTCAGTCTCGTGATATAGACCAAGCGAGGACAGCCGTCCCCACGCAATCACGGCTGATCGCGTGGACGCTCGCGCCCACATTGTAAGTTCTATTTCTTGGCCAACGAACGGATGTACCCGACCAGGTCTTTTATCTCCTCGGGCTTCAAACTTTTCTTGTAGCTCGGCATCTTGTCTTTGCCGTCTGCAATCATCGTCGTTAGCTCGTCATCGCTCATTTTCTGCACGTCCGGCGAGGCAAGATCCTTCAAGCCAAACTTTTTTCCCATCGCTGTCTCGCCCTTGCCGTCTGCGCCATGACAGGCGGCGCATTTCGCCTTGTAGTTGCCGGCAGCGTCGGCGGTTGCGGGTGTGCTCCAAAGAGCCGGGCCAGTTGCCAGAATTGTCATCAACACTCCGCGAAGCAGAGTGATTCTCAGGCTTGCCATTTTTGTATTCCTCCTTGAATGTCCCAGTCTCTTTTGCGACTAACGTCCTTACAACTGACCCTGCGGTCAGAACATAACTCCAGTTCGGCCCCGAATTTCAAAAGTGATACTCGACCGTAGCCGCCAGATAGTGCGCGCGATACGACGGCTGATCAGCCCCCAGGAACAAGTATCTGGCGGCACTGGTGTCGCCCACCACGAAGTAGGGATAGAACGGACTGGGCGTGCCCAGTTGAGGACTCGTGCATCCCGGTACCGGCGCTCCTGGGAGCGATTGGACTGACGCATCCCATGTATGGGGTCATGGCGCTGGTCTGATAGTCCTTGGAATCGAATTGCAGGTAGCGATATTCGACCTTGGAGGTCACGTTCTTGGTCAGCTTGTACCGGAACGTGGCCACCAGCTGATGGTTCCGGCTGACCGTCTCCGGGTAATCTACGGCTGCGTTTGTACCAGTCAGCAGGAATTTGTCAGGACCGGTAAGGAGCGTAGGGTCGCCGAACGGCCGGCTGTCTACGTTGCCTTTCGCCGCGGACAGCGAGTAATAAGTGTTGAGATTCGCTTTCTTGTTGAAGTGCACATCGAAACCCACGGCATAAATGTGAACGAAGTCGCGCGAGGTGCTGCCCCAGTCGTTATTGGCGCTGTCGCAACCTCGTCCGGAAATGCTGCAGTCGAGCGGCAGGGGCGTGGCTCCGCCCGGCACTCTGTATCTTGACGCCATCGATTTGTAATAGCGCTCGTAAGAGTACTCGGCAAACATCGTGACTGCGTTGGTCAGGGTGAAATCGCTGTCGAAGCCGGCGTTGTAAGAGAGGTCTTTCAACACTCCATACAGGAAGTAGGGATTGGCAGTGCCGGCGATGAAGTTCAGCGGCGTGGCGCTGTTGACGCCGCCCCGTTGGTTGTAGTTGTCCTGCATGGTTCCGGCGAACCCGGAGAAACTGAGCCGGTCAGTCGGGCTGTACTGGACTTGGGCGTCTCCGCGGTTGCGGGTTCTGGCGGCCTCGTCAAAGCGCCGGCTGAAGATCTGATCGTTGGTAATTCCTCCGGCTGTCTCGATCGCCTGATCATCCTGATATTGCTCCGGATTTCTAACCGCGTAGCGATAGGATGCGCGAAACGAAAAGTCCTTGCGTGGAGCCGAATCGATGGCGGCTACAAATCCATTTTCGGTCGAATGCTCGACATCGCGATGCGAACGGTCCATGATCTCGCCTTCATATCCCACTTTCACCGAACTCTTCTTCCCGTAGTACCAGTTGCCGGTGACTTCAATGTTCTTCCGGTTGTATCCAAAGGGAGTGTTTTCCTCCGGGCTGGTGAGATCCGCCGCGCCGAAATCACCTTGCACGGGAGTGAAACTAAGCACTGGCGTGTCGTTGATGTAATCGTATTGCCGGTAACCGGCTTTGATGTCGAACTTCTTGCCGATGCCCTGGATCAATTTGTAATTCATGGCCAGAGTCTTCTTTTCTCCGTTCAGACTCGAAGCCGGCAAGGGACCGGTACCAGCGAGCAATATCGAATTGGTGGTGTACGGCACAAAAGGATCGTTCTGCCGCAGCCACCCAGCGTTGATACTGACCAGGAGGCGCAGGTGCTTCATCAACAGGAACGACCCAGCGAAGTTGATGTAGTGGGCATGATTGCCGGGGTAAAGATCTACCTGGCCTGTCGCCGGGCCTTGCGTCGCGTTCGTGCAACCGTTGGGCGCGACGCAATCAGTGGTGCGGAACGGATTGTCGAAAAACAGTGAACTGGTATTGTTCTGAAAGAACGACCCCGTATATCCGATCTGGATTCCCAACCTCTTTCTGATGTACTCAGCTCTGACTTTCACCGTGTTATTGAAGTAGTCGATCGGCTCCGGCACTTCCGCTCCGTAGCCTCCGGTCAACGAGGCGCTTGGGCTGGAATTGAAAATCAAGCCGAGCGGGCGTGTGCCGGACTCGTGTTCGCGCGAGTAGGAAGCCAGCAGGTCCCAATCCGGAGTGAGGTCGTAGGCGAACAGGATCGTCCCGGCGCGGCGCTCGATGGCGGGAACGATGAAGTTCATGCTGGGCACCAGCTGGGTCTGAATGATGCTCGGGAGCGTAGTCGAGGCAGTCGCAGCCAGTCCCTGCAGAGTGTTCCGCGTGAGCAACGGAATGGTGAACGCTCCCTGTGAGGTTTGGGTGTAAAGGGTGCGGGCGGTATTGGTGTAAGTGTGCGGAATCTCGTCGTAGCGGAATTGCACTTTGAACTGGTTCCATGCGCCGAAAGTCGCCAGGTAACTCTGGTCGCGATAAATTGCGTTGTTCGATTGCACGTCCAGAAAGTACTTTGACCCGGCGATGTCGTCCATGCTCAAGCGAACCTTGGGGAGGAAGAATCCGTCCCGCACATCGCGGTACTCGTTGTACTTCGATGTTTTAAGCGATGGATCAAATGGAAGGTCAGGACGGCCATAGACGTCGCCCCAACTCCAGCGGCTGCCGAGTTCGACCACTCCAGCAACAGGAGGTGGCTGGGCATTGTCCTTGTCCTTGTCCTGACTGAATAAAGCGGGCGCCATCAGGAGAGCCAGCATCAGGGACAGGTATTTCGTTCTGACGATTTTCATGGCTCGCTCCTTAGCTAACGCAAAAAGGCGTTTCCAGACGGATGGTTCGATCCGTGGATCGAAGAGTGGCAATTGGTGCATCCCCGGTTGAAGTTCTTGATCGATCCAAGCGGCTGCGGCTGCGTCGGGTGGCGGCTCGCATCGTGGCAAGAGTCGCAGACCCTTGGCATCCGCACCTTCAAAAGCTGTGGATTGCTGCTGCCGTGCGGCTCGTGGCAGTTGGCGCAGTTCTCCATCACCGGAGGGTGCTCCCACAGGAATGGACCGCGGCGTTCGGTGTGGCAACTGATGCAGTTCTCATTGATGGAGCTTTGCAACAGCTGGCTGGGATTCGGGCTGCCGTGCGGATTGTGGCAACTGGTGCAGGTGACTTTGCCCTCGCGATACGGCATGTGCGACGAGCGCTGCAACTGGGCCCGCCGCATCTGGTGGCACTGCAGGCACAATTCCGGCTGCGGCATTTTCGTGCCGACATGTTCGGTCAGAGGCGCTCCGTAGCGCGAGTCTGTGGAAGCCAGGGCCTTATAACGTTCAGCGGGGCTGCCGTAGTGGACGTTGTGGCAGTCAACGCAGGCCATGGCCCGGGACTCGTGAGGACTGCCGCTCCAGAACATCTGGTTGCCTTTGGTATGGCAGGACAGGCAGGCCGCATTCCGCTCTTCGACCGGCGTGGTGGAATCCTTGGTGAAGCGGACAGGAATCGTGTCCTTGCCGCCCCCGGCTTCGACGTGGGCCTTGCCCGGTCCGTGACAGGCTTCGCAGCCCAGCTTCTCCTGGGGAGTTTTGGCGTGGGCCATGGCGTTACCCATGATGGTGTGCTCAAAACTCTTCTGCTGGTCGGCGTGGCAGGTCACGCACACCTCGGTGCCGACGTAGTCGCCCTCAGGCGCGGCCGCAGGGGTGGTGGCAGATGGAGGCGCAGCGGTCGCTGGCTTGGCATTGTCTTGCCCCGAACTTCGCGACGCGGTCATGGCCGTGGCGCATGCGAGCGCAACCATAAACAGAATCCGCGGAGACCGTTTCAATGGCTTCATCGTTCTCCCTTTTTCGAAACTGGGATGTGCCACAAATGAAGAGCCTTGCCTGGTTCTCAATCCGTCAGCGCCGACTCATGGCCAGAACCGGCACCACGGCACCCAGGCACAGCCTTCGCTACCGATTGCCTGGCCGTGTCATAGATCAAAAAGATTAAGAAAGCGCTGAAAGCCAATCTGTTCAAAATTGCTCACAAGTGCCGCAAATCACAGAACATTAATCTGCCCGCAGCGAACTACCCTGTTACCTCCGCTTTCGACACTCCGACCCGGTGCTCGTGACAAGACTTCTTCCGGCAGTTTCCTAAAACAGTGAGTGCAAGATATAGGAGCGCAGTCACCCATGGATGTGATCGAGATCACAACTCCCGTAATTTCACCGGGATAGGTATTTTCAGGTCATTTGTAGCTGTTCTTTTGTCAGTGCGCGACTGGCAAACCTGTCAGGTATGTCGCCGAGGTTGCAAAGGGGCTACAGCATGGACGACGCCCAGGCATCGGGAGGCCGATCCTGAAGGATTTAGGAGTTCGCGGGGGGCCAGAACGAGACGGCAGAAACTGACGAAGGCTATTGCGGAATTATTTTTTGTTCCAGGTCTTGGGCAGCTTGCTTTAAGTCTTCCAGCCGTCCCAGATCACGCCAATAATATTCGTCGGCGCGAAACCCGAGGATTTTCTCGCCCTCGGCGGCAAGACGCAAGTAGGAGTTGATGATGGAAAAAGCGCCTTCTTCAATCATCATTGGAATCAACCGAGGCGAAATCACGTGGATGCCGGCAAAAGCCAGCGCTTGCGCTTGGGATGAAGATCGAACTAACTCGGTTGGCCCGTCGCTTCCGGAGCGGCGGCCGCAAAGGCTGGGATTGTTCGTCGAATAGCAGATAGCGGGAGGTCTTGCGGTCCTGCACCGCGAGCGTGGCGAGAGCGTGATGCTCAGTATGGAATTGCACCATCCGTTGCAAATCAATCGTGCTGATGACGTCAACGTTGTGCAGTATGAACGGATCGTCCGCATGGCCGGAACCGTCCAGAAAGAAATATGCAGCCTTTTTCAAGCCGCCACCGGTGTCAAGCAGTACATCCTCGCGGGAGACTGCGATCCTCATCCCGAAATTGTTGTTGGTCTTCAGGTATTGCAGAACCAGGTCAGCAAAGTGATGCACATTGATGATGACTTCAGTGATGCCAAAGCCACGCAGACGGGCGAGTGTAATCTCCAGCAGCGTGCGTCCGCCGATCTCCACAAGTGCCTTGGGACGGTCATTGGTGAGCGGACGCAGCCGGGTGCCGAGGCCGGCAGCCAGAACCATGGCCTTCATTGGCCGAGCGTCTCCAGTTCACGATGACGCAAGATCACCTCGACCCCGTTCCGGTTGCGCAGGCGTTTGGCCAGCTGCTCAGCCAGATAGACGGAGCGATGCTGCCCTCCGGTGCAACCGAATGACACCATCAGGTGCTTGAACTTGCGCCTCTGATACTCGCTGATGCTGGCATCTACCAGCGAAAGTACGCTGGCAAGGAATTGGTGTGCAGCCTCCTGCTGATTGAGATACTCGATCACCGGAGCGTCTCTGCCGGTGAGAGCTTTGAACTGCTCCTCGCGTCCGGGATTCCGCAGGCTGCGGGCATCGAAAACGAATCCGCCGCCGTTGCCCGTTTCATCTTTGGGCCAGCCGCGGTGAAACGAAAAACTAAAAATCCTGACCTCCAGATTTTCGGCGTCCGAAGCCAGGTTCTGCAGTTTGTCCGAACCCAGCATGCTGTTGAACGCCTCCATCAGCGTGGGCACCGCAATTGGCAGAGTCACATTGTGGAGCAGCCAACGCAGGTTTTTCAGTGCGTACGGGACGCTCTGCAGAAAATGTGCCTTGCGTTCGTAAAATCCGCGAAAGCCATACGCCCCCAGCGCCTGCATGATACGGACGTAAACGTAGGCGTAGTAGTGCTGCATGAACCCGTCGCGATCGAATTTGATGAAACCGGCCAGCGTGTCGAGATAGTGGTCGAGCAATTGCTGGCGTAGCTCCGGCGGCAAGTCAGCTTTGGCATCGTAGAGCAGGGAAGCGACGTCGTACTGCAGCGCCCCTTTGCGTCCGCCCTGGTAATCCAGAAAATACGGCTGACTATCGCGCCACATGATGTTGCGCGACTGGAAGTCGCGATACAGAAAATAATCGTGCGGGGCACTCAGCAGGAATTTCGTCAGGCGGCTGAAATCATCTTCGAGGGCTTGTTCGTTGAACGCGATGCCCGCCAGACGAAGGAAGTAGTACTTGAAATAGTTCAAGTCCCACGAGATCGACTGGCGATCGAAGCTGCCGCGCGGATAGCAGACTTTGTAATTCAGATCGCGCCCGGCCTCTACCTGGAAGCGGGGCAATACGGCGATGACTTTTCGATAAGCCTCAACTGCCTCGGGAGCAATCTTGTCGCCGGCGCGATGCTTCGAGAGAAATTCAAAGAGTGTAGTGTCGCCGAAGTCTTCTTCGAGATATGCGCCTTGAGCTAAATCTTCCCCATAGATTTCCGGCACCGGTAGACCGTGCCGCCGGAAGTGCCGGGAAAATTCGAGGAAAGCGACGTTTTCTTCACGCACGTCATACAGGATTCCAATCGCGCTCGATCCTCCAGCCGGTGAGCCGGATGATCTTCCGTCCTGAGCCGCCCAGTTTTCCCTGCAACGGCTGCACTTGCTCAGCCGGCGTGTGAAAACGCTGCTCGAAAAGCTGTTGGAGAATGTCCATGAAGATGTCACAAAGATAACATTGAACTTAGCGACGGAAAGAGTGAAACAGAGGCGGAAGCAGTTACTTGGGTTTGAACAATCTGCCCCTTCGGACGTCATCCTGAGGACCCTCAGGCCCGAAGCATCTCGCGTGCAGGTTTACAGTCCCACGTTGCGCAGATCTTGCCGTCGGCAAAAATCATCGACCACAAAGGAGCACGAGGGTTTCCCCATCAGGTTTACTTCGTGTACCTTCGTGCCCTTTGTGGTTCAAGGTTTTGCGAAAACAATGGGCTTGGCCGAAATGATGCCTTTTCCTTCTTGAACCGTGATGAACTGATCGGGTTCGACGTTTGCCACTGAGTCTTTTTGGCCGCTGGGCCAAACGATCGTCAGGCTCACCTTTTTGCCTTCCTCCGGTTTGCCCAATCCGAAGGTGAGCGGCAACTCGCTTTGCGATAGATAGCTGGAACCGGATTTGACCATGGCGGAAAGATGCGCACCCTTGCTGGTCTTCACCGTTACCTTCGCGCCGATGCCGTCCCGATTGGATCGCGTCCCAATGGTTTTCACTCGGAGCATGTCGTTCTTGTTGGCATTGTCGTTGCGGAGCAGTCTTGCCGGACCACCGTTGGCCATGATCACGAGATCAAGGTCACCGTCGTTATCGAAGTCCCCGTACGCGGCTCCCCGTCCTACGATGGCGCGGTTGAGAGCGGACCCAAGCTTAGGAGTGACTTCCTCGAACTTTTTCTGGCCCAGATTACGGAACAATTGAGGCGGCTGGGCATACTTCAAAGTGGGTTGCACCACGCTTACATCGTCGGAGACGTGGCCGTTGACCGCAAGCAGATCGAGCAGGCCGTCGAGATCATAATCGAAAAAGAATGTGCCGAAGGTGAGCGACTTGGTGGACATGCCGGCGATTCCGGTCGCGGGGGCCTCGTCGGTAAATAAGCCCGATCCATCGCCGTGATAAAGCGCCATACCCTCATTGGTGAAGTTGCCGATGACCAGGCTCTGCCAGCCGGAGTTGTCGTAGTCCGCGGCGTCCGTGCCCATGCCTGCGCGCACCGTGCCCGCTTCGCCATACGCAACACCGGCGGCGATAGCAACGTCGGTGAAAGTTCCGTCGTGATTGTTGTGATAAAGCTTGTTGGGTTCGGTGTCGTTGGTGACGAGAATATCCATCCATCCGTCGTTGTCGTAGTCCAGCATGGCTACGCCGAGCGACTTGCTGCTGGGATCGTAGAGTCCGGCATGCCGCGTAACGTTCTCGAACACACCGTTGCCTTTATTGTGGAAGAGGCTTGAGCTTTGTCCTTTGTATCGTTGCGGCGTGCAGTAAGACTTGTTCTTGTTGTCCAAAGAACAGTATTGATCGGTCAGAATCGACCATTCGATGTAGTGGGCGACGAACAGGTCGAGTTTGCCGTCGTTGTCATAGTCAAACCACAATGCGCTACTGGAGAATCCGGGGTCGGCAACGCCGGCTTTCGCGGTTACATCAGCAAACTTGCCGTGACCCAGGTTGTGGAATAGATGGTTGGACCCGACAGTGGTGATGTAAATGTCCACTTTGCCGTCATTGTCGAAGTCGCCAATGGCGCAGCCCTGACCGTAGACCTCCAGCGCGAGTCCCGCGCCTCGGGTGACGTCCGTAAAGGTTCCGTCCTGATTATTGTGATAGAGCGCGGGATAGGATTTTCCGGACAGATGGTTCGGCCAGTCCATGGAATTAATCAGCAGAATGTCCTGCCAGCCGTCGTTGTCATAGTCGAGAAAGCAGGCGCCGCTGCCCATGGTTTCTGGCAGGTACTTCTTTCCGAACGCTCCGGTGTTGTGTTTGAAATGGATGCCGGCTTGTGCAGTCACGTCGGTGAACTCGATTGGCCCCGAAGGCCGGGCAGGAGCGGTGCTGGCAACTGGTGCAGGCGCTGGTTCTGCTACAGGAGCGGGAGCCGATGCCACAGGGCTGGCGGATGACTGCTGCGAAGAAGTTTCCTGAGGCTCCGATTTCGCTGCTGCTTGCATCCGGCCGAAGCCAGAAGAGCGAGCAGCGCTATACAAAGAGTGACCCGGCATCGAGGCATGGGCAATTCAGTGTCCTTGAACCACGTGGCGTCCTGCGTGTTATCGAGCGACTGCCAATTTCTCGGCACTCGCGCGCCGCGAGTCCAGCCATATCTCGACCAGCATGGCTGTTGGCCCCACGATAAACAGTGCATAGAACGGAGCGTAAACGATCTGGTTCATCCGCATGATCATTTCAGCGACTGCGACCAGGAATACCACTACGCACTGCCACTTCTTCGATCGCACAGTGGTCTTCGGATCGGTGATCATGAAGAAAATAAAAAGCTGGTACATGGGTCCAGTGATGGGCGCGATCTCGGATTGCCACGGACTCCCAGTCAACCAGCTGCGCATAAAACCGAAAGCAATGAATGACGCGACGTAGGTAAAAGTGATATGGAAGCGATGCAGCCGCCAGATAATCACCGAGCCCAACACCCAGATCACCAGCATCGGAAGAAGGTAGTTGCCCCACTGAATACTCAAACCAGCCACGGTTTCGGGAGCGAGCAGCAGCAATACCGAGATGCCGAAATTCGATGGATTCCAGATGTGCCGTCCCTTGATGCGCAGCACATATTTCGACATGATCGATATCGCGGCGCACAACGCGTACGGCCAGTAAGCTGGCGAACGCACCAGAATGCCGACGCTGATTCCGCTGATGTACGCGCTTGCCGGATGCACCCATTTGTGAAAGAAGAGGCGGCCCAGTGCCAGCTCCGTCACGATACTTACCGCGATGGCCAGCAGCGTCCGCTGATAGCTTTCGAGAATGCCGAACGACAAATGCCCAACCAGCAGAATGCAGGTAATAAAAATCGGCGCGATGTACCGGTTGTCCAGGCTGAAAAATTGCCAGCCCGCAGGCGATGCCGGCGGCGAGGTCAAGGGCGCAGTCATTTGCTGGCTCATGCGGGCTCCTTAATCTTGTGCAGTTGGCCGGTGGCAGGCTTGTCGATGGTCTGCAGCTTTCCCGACGGCCAGCGGATCACAGCCTTTTCCATTTGCGAATATTTCCCCAAACCAAAATGCAGGCGGCGCTGGTTCTGCGCTGCGAATCCACAGCCTCCGGAGACTTCCTGCACCTGCTGCTGTCCATTCCAGAAGAGAGTGACGCGCGCGCCGATTGCGCTGCGGTTACTGGCGGTGCCTTCCAGTTCAAATTCGATCCACTCATTTTCCGGCGTCACCGTGTTCTTGTAGACGAGCAGCGGCCCCTTCTGATTGGCGACCACAACATCGAGCACGCCGCGGTTCCACAAATCGGCAAGCGCGACGGCGCGACCATCGTAAGTGTCGCTGACCCCGACCGACTGGGCGACATCGACAAACTTGCCGGCGCCATCGTTCAGCCACAGCCGCTTATTTTGATAGCCCGACAGACTGCGTCCTTCAAACGCCGGCCAGTTCCTGGCGTCGCCGATGATGGTGCTGTTGCCACCCGCCACTTTCGAAAAGTCGTACCAGTAGCTTCGGTTGCGATCGAGCGAGATGTAGCCGTTCGCGAGGTAGAGGTCGAGAGTGCCATCGTTGTTCAGATCGCCGAACTGCGCGCCAAAACTCCAGCCGCCCAGTTCGACTCCGAAATCCCGCGCCAGATTTTCGTACTTGATGGAATCGCCTGACGTGCCTTGCTTCGGCACCCACAGATTATTTCCCTGGATGAGAATGCCGTCTTCGGAAATGTTCGAAACGTAGACGGCGTAGCGGCCCTGGTTGAGGATGTCGCCGAAAGCAGCGTTCATGCCGCTCTTGGGGGCGAAGCCCACGCCGGTCTGCTCTCCCGCTTCATGAAACTTCTTGCCATCGTTGAAATAAAGCTCGGAAACGCCATAGTCGTTGGCGACGAATAAATCCGGATGTCCCGTGCCGCGAAGGTCGGCGGCTGCGGCAGCCAGCGCCCAGCGCCGGCTATTGATGCCAACCTTTTCGGCGACCTCTTCAAATTTTCCATTACCAAGATTGTGGAACAGATATTTGCGCCCGCCATTCTTGGCGTATTCAAAACTCTCGGGCATGATTCGCGTGGTCGCGATGTGCCAGAGGTCGATTTTTTCGTCGTAGTAACCGCCGACGAAAAGATCGAGCAGGCCGTCGCCGTCGTAGTCAAACCAGATGGCGGTGTTGGCATTGATCCAGCGGGGCAGCCCGGCTTGCTCGCTTACGCGGGTGAAGCCGTGGCCTTGGTCGTTGTGGTAAAGCTCAGGGCGTCCCCATTTGATGAGGAACAAATCTTCGTAGCCGTCGTTGTCGTAGTCGCCCCAGACCGCGCCGGTGGAGACTCCAGTGCCTTCCTGATTTACATCCGCGATGCCGAGTTCGGGGGCAACGTCCTTGAAAGTGCCGTCAGCTCATATTGCGATATAGAGCGTTCTTGCTTCCGATAGCGCTGTTGACGACGTAAATGTCCGACCAGCCGTCGCGGTCGAAATCAACGATGGACACTGACGCGCCCATCGACGCGACCTCGGGCATGATCGGCTTCAGTTTGGGATCGAGTTCCGGCGCCTGGTGAACAAACTTGATGCCGGCAGCCTGAGAAACTTCCTGCAGGTAGAAGCCGTGCCGCGCCAGCGCTGTCTTCGAGTCGGTGTTTGATTTCTCCGCCGTGCGTCGTGCCGCCAGGCGCTTGAACACGAGCGGGGACACAACTAGTGCCGACGAAAATTATCCCGACAATGGCCCTTGCGATGCGATTACCGTTCATTTCGACAGCTCGCTCCGCAACGCATTCTGGAATACCTGAGGTGTTACGTAGCGCGTGTGATAGTTCTGCCAGTCCTCGGGATGCTGGCGGTATGCCCATTCATCCTCGAGAGCACCCGGGCGCGTGGTGTATTCGTTCTTGGCGTGATAGGGAAGCGGCAACACGGTCTTGGAGAACGTTGAGTTGAAGTCACCGTCCTTGATCCAGCCATCGCCCTTGATCACAAAGTCGCGCACCCAGCCCGCCGGCGGGGGTGGCTGCTCGGGGAAGCGCAGCGACATTTCGTCGCCGGAATTCACGATCACATAACGGTCGTCAATCTTCGACACCAGTTCGCGGATGTCGCCGTAACGCGTGTAATAGCCGATCAGGTCGCGCCAGCGCTGCTTGGTGCCTTCAATCTGTTGGTAGTCCGGGACTTCGGGTGCGCCTGCGCCGACCGGCATGTTCATCACCGAGTAGCCGCGATAATGCAGATCGGCTACAGACGGATCGAGAGTCGTTTCTTTCAGCGGCGCGTCGGGTGCGCCTTGTGCCCAGTGGATCGCGTCCCAGTAAATTTCCAGATTCGTTCGTATTCGAACCTTGCGCGGTGTGCCGGGGCGAAACACATCGGTCAAATTAAATAGGACGGTTTTCTTGCGGCCTGCCGGAAAACCCAGGTTGTCCTGTGCCGTGACCCATCCGCCGCGGCCATCGGGCACTTCGACGCTCATGCCATGCGCACGCCAGCGATTGCCCTGCGTAATGGCGACGTTCACCGATGACTCGGTGTCGTGGATCGAACCTTGCGCGATCAGATAAAGCGGGCCAGTCTTCGGTGCATCCTCGCCGAGATCGACTTCGAGGTAATGATCGCGAGTGAGCGCCTTGAAACTGGCCGCGCCCAAAACTGCTGACGGCTTTTCCATCAAGCGTGCTGACGAGGTCTGTGACATCCTGACCAGTGTCGTCCATCGCCCGCGCGACGTTGTGCGGAGTTGCTACCGTGGTGATACCGAGTTTTGCTGGCGGAATTACAAAGCGCTCATCGACAAAAATCTCCGTGCCCGCAGGATGGTCAACCGTCATCAGCGACAGATAGTCGTAGTAATAGACCTCCCACAGTTCCGCCGTAACGCGGATGTCGTAAAAGCCATCGTGCGGCACGAGTTGGTCGCGTCCGATCTTGTACCACTCGCCGGTTGCGGCGATTTGTGCGGAGCCCAGCGTGTTGATGCGCAGGCCGATGGCCGAGCCCCACGGAACTGCATCTTTCACGAACTCCATCTGCTTGCCGTTGTAGGCGAAGAGGAACGGACAAGAAGCTTTCAGCCGCTGCTCGGTCACGACATCCTGATCGGCCTTCACCCCAAACTCGGCGCGTACCGTGCCATTCGGCCAGACGACCCGTACCACCTCGGCCTCGGTCTGATCGCCCAATCCGAAATGAATTTGCGGCCCTGTGATCGGTTGTTTCTGGACCAGCATGCCAGAGCGGATTTCGATTTCGCCGCCGACGCCGAACGGATTGATGCGCTGATCGCCAACCGCCTGAACCGCGTGCGGACGAACCACTTGCCAGTGATAGTTCTTGGGACTTTGACTAATTGCCCGAACCGCTTGCCCGTCGGCGGAGAGACCGAGTAGATCGAGATGGCCATTGTTGCCCACATCGGCGGCGTCAAACACCAACGCCGGTCCCACGGGTTGTGAGAGCAGCGTGAATTTGTACTTTGCATCGCCGAGCCAGACCAGTGCGCCGGTGGTGGAGCTATCCTTGATCAAGGTAGTGGGCGAAAGAAACAGATCGAGGGCCCCGTTGTTGTCCAGATCCGCGACGTGCAGACGCGCATCGCCCGCAAAAACACTGCCTGTGTCGGGGACATTCGCAATTTCCGTGGCCTCCCAGCTCTGTCCTTCATTCTTGTCGGAGATGCGAATGATGGCCCCGTCGGCCAGCACTGCGAGAAGATCGAGAATGCCGTTATTGCTGGCGTCCGCGACTGCCACTGTTTTTACGGACGAAAAACCTGGCGGCAGCGGGCGCTCGTGGAATTGTCCCTGCCGCAGATTCATGAACACGTGCAGCTTGCCCGTGGAATCAATGATTGCGGCGTCAGGATTGCCATCGCCGTCCAGGTCGGCCCAGGCAAATCCGGCCACACCCGAGATTCCAGAAAACGGGTGAATGGGCAGGAATGTCCCATCCCCGTTATTTCTCAGGACGACCGGTGTGCCGTCTGCAGCGCCAAGGACGATGTCGAGATCACCATCGGCTTCGATGTCCACTGCCCACGCTCCCGTGTAATGAGCGTTGATGACTGCCTCGGGTAGTTTGGCCTGCGCGGTCACGTCGGTGAAAGCTTTCGGGTTGTCCTGCCGTAGAAGACGTACGCCGCCGGCTCCAGCTAGTACCAGATCGGTTTTGAAGTCATAGTTGAAATCGATCGGCGCGATGCCCTCGGGCATCGGCGGAACACCGGTCTTTCCACCGGGAAAGGGGAATGTAGCCCCGGTCGACAAGCGCACTTCGCGGCCATTCGCTGCGGCGATTGCGGGCGCACCGGCGCTACCCAGCGGAATTGAACCAACCCAAGTCCAGCGATTGTTAGTTGACTTTCCGGTGACGACAAGATCGGGCACAGGTTGAATGTTGAAAGTAATCGCTGTATCCGCAGACGCCGGACGGAAGGCCGGAGACTCGAGCCGCAGAAAGTGAGTGAACGGCTCAGCTTCATCACCGGGCGGCGCCTTGATCGCAGTCAGGCTCTGCCGATATTCGGGCACCCGCATCATCACATTGCGCAAAAATGTTGTTTGCGTTGCCGCCCGGCGCAGGTCCGAGCCTTTGGTGGCTGACTGCACAGCGGCGAGTTGATGTTGCACTTCCGGCGGCCATCCTGAAGACCGGGCGCTGATTTCGGCCACTGCCGACTTCAACCTGGCATCGTCTCCGCGCTTGGCTGCGATCCGGCTCACCTCCAGCAGCGCGGCCAGGTTGTCAGGTTGAGCGGAGAGGATCTTTTCTAACAGTTGCTGAACCTCGGCAGCTCCCTTGTCGGCGCCAAGCCGTTCCGTTTCTTCCGCCAGACGGTAGGTTGCTCGCAGGTTCTGAGGATTCAGATCGGCTGCTTTGCGCAAATCAACAATCGATTCGGCGGAATTCCCCCGCTGACTCTCTAAGATCCCCAGCAGGTCATAGATTCGATCGTTTTTCGGCGCCAGCCCTCGTGCCTTCTCCAGTCTCTGGGCGGCCACATCGTAATTTCTTTGCCGCAACGCCAGCACTCCCCAGTTAGCCCACGCGGCAGGCTCGCCCGGAACAAGCTGAGTCGCCTCCGAGAGTTTGCTCTCAGCGTGGACATCATCGCCAACCTGCAACGCTGCCAGGCCAATGTAAAAGGCCGAAACCATATCAGCGTAGGTCTTCGAATTCTTGCCAGGTAATCTCGGAGACCTGTGGCAACTGGTGAATACAACCATCACCGTCAGGACAACAGTCAGAAGGGCGCGTTGAACACCGTTCGATCGCTGTATATGCATAGTTGGGTGCTGTCGAAATCTTCGCAAAAAACTCGCAACAAATCGGTCAGAATCAAAGTCCCGTTCGTTGCAGGATCGTCTGCAATCTAGCACAGCCGTCATTTTATTCGCGCAGGACGTTCGACATCTCACGCGACCTGTAATCTCTTGTTCCTGCGGTTTCGGGTACGTGCCATTCCGCGAAACCATAAGAACGCGATCGCCAGAAATGGTAGAAGGTACAAAAGAAGATCCCATCGTCCGAAGCCCGGCGGCGTGGCTTCGACTCTGGAGAGCGCTTCACCGCTACCTTGTGCGCTTGTGATCGCCAGACGGATTTTCCAGAACTCGTCCCGGTCAAACTCTGCTAGAACCTTGTATTGTGCCTGACCCCTGGTGTCGTCGCGAGTGGCGGGGTAAACGACTTCGGAGAGTCTCCCGCTTTCCGGCTGGACGCCGATTGTGATCTTCAGATCACCTGGAATCTTGCTGCCCGGCAGTGGATCTACCAGCACGAAGAAAGTTCCGGTGCCGACATCAGGATGAGTCCAGAGAGAAATCACACACGGTCCGACTTTCTGATTTTCGATGATAGGAAACGGTGGCCCATTGTGGGCTCGGGCCGGCAACAGCAGCAGCAGCACGGCCACGACACAAGCCCAGGCTTTTTGCACGCCGGTTTGGCAATTCGTTTTCATATCGACTGCGACAGATCGAGAACACAGAAACAAAGATCAAAATCATCACAACATCTACGGCGGCGGACGCGCGCGCCTGTCCTACACTATCCGCTCATGAGCATGGCACGCATTTCCATGGGTTGAAACATCAGCCACATCGACGCCACCCATAGGACTGTGCTGACTGCTGCCCAGGGAACGAACGCGCGCAATGGCCGATCCGGGACATCCTCGTGTGCCAGAGTGTGGATCAGCACCAGGGATCCCGCAAATCCCAGCAGCAGGAATCCGATCTCAATGACCTGCACGATGTTGGATGGTAACCCGGTCAGAGTCCAGCGCGGTGTGCCTAAGACGGGCCATCCCACGCTTGCCAGCGCGCTCTGAGTAACCGGAATCAAGGTGTACAGTCCGGTCAAAAAGTGAAAACCGTAGTGGGCCAGCCACATGCCGAAACCAAGGGGAGCTAGTCCGTAGGTGTATCTCACCATTAGCGGCATCAGTGCGCGCTGATTGCCAGACCACAAGCGTGTGACCCACGCGGCTAATCCGAGCAGAACGACCGGTTCAAGAATCAGAAAGAAGGTGAAGATAAGGCCGAGCACTGGAGCCTCCTGGCTCACGTGCAGCATCCTTCCGAGCCAGCTTTCAACGGCGTAAACCGGACCGACCATGCCAAACGCATTCAGCAGTGCGCCAAAAGTAAACACGATTACCAGCGCGGCCAGGTCTTTGCGCTGAGAGAAGTAGCCAATTCCTGAACGAAGAGGGTCGCTGAGCAGTTCTTCGCCAGGCATCCGGCTCAGGATTCCGATATTGTCATGCGGACAGGCATGGACGCAGTCCAGGCAAAACGTGCAATCCATGTTTCCAACCTTGCGTGGCTGAAACAGTGCCAGTTCGCAACCGCGAATCACCACCAGGTCAGTGGCAGGCTCGCGCTGTCCTCGAATACAGTCCTTGGTGTGGCAAGTGATGCAGACGTCAGGTTCGCGAACCTTCACTTCCAAGGGAGAAAGCATTGAGGCCACAAAGTTGAATTGTCCGATAGGGCAAACGAACTTGCAGAACGATGCGTGTTTGAAAAGACCATCGACCACGAGCACGGTGAGAAAGTAGGCAATAATCAGCCACGCTGTCCACCATGGCGACGACCACAGGTCGAATAGCTCGTAGGCAAACAAGATAAGAACGAACAGCCCCACCGATAACCACTTGTTGCGCAGCACACGCGGCCAGTTGAATCGCGGTTTGAAGAATCGCCGCGCCATCTGGCGCACCAGCATAAACGGACAGGCCAGGCAGAAAAAATTCCCGGCACACAACAGGATCAGCACCAGCAATCCGCGAAAGTGCAGCCAACTCAGAGTGGTCGCCAGGTTCTTGGGAGCCAGGCTCGGCCCAAACAAGCCGTGCAGGATCATGACCACGCTGACGATCAGCAACGGAGCCTGCAGCAACGGACGGGCGTACCGCCAGCGAAACAGCCGTCCAAGTCCCGGCACTCGCATCAGATCGAATGGCTGGGGCTCAGACTGATCCAGGGCCGGGATTGAAGATGGAGTCAACAACTTGCCTAGTTGGGGCGAACGCCACTTACGTTGAACTGGCGCTCGAGGGTTTGACCGCCGGGCAATCTCACATGGAGAAGAACGATCCAGTCTCCCGCCATTCCGAACATGATCTCGGCCTGGTATTCGCCCGCTTTAGTTTCCTTCGTTTCCTCAAGCACTGGCGCCATCCCGGGATGCGACATGTCCGCTTCCAACTCGATGCGGGCTCCGGATACCGGTTTGCCGTCGCGATCCGTCACTCGTAGAACGACCGTAGTTGGCCCGACCCGGGGCGGGTCAGGCGATATCGTGTGCTCCACCGTCACCAGCGAAGAGGCATCGATCCGTCTTGAACAGCCCACCATCAAAAAGGCTAAGAAACAAGAGGCAGAGACAATTCCCAGACGAAAGTACACTGCCCTCCGCGCTGTAGTGCCCCACACCAACTAAGGAGCCTCACAGGGAGTTCAGAAAGAGTCAATAATTGATTCATACTAGGAGGGCATTTCATACGTGTCCTTTGCGGTAGACGCTTTCCTTAACCGAAAAGTTCGCGAAGATTCCGCAAAGGACGCAAAGCGAATCGCCTTCACTGGGCGATAGCGCCCAGAAAAGGCTTGCCACGGAGAAAAGAGTGCTAAAATTCGACCGATTCTTTGAGGTGAAACTATGCGCCTTCCAAAAATGTTAGCTGTAGTTTTGGTGATGTCACTTAGCTTGTTCGCCGCTGAAAGTCCGTTTAGCGGAACATGGAAGCTTAATCTAGCCAAATCGAAAACGACGCCCCCAGCGCCTAAGAGCGACGTCGCTGTCGTTGATGCGGACGACAACGGTCTGAAGTTGAACGAAGACGTAATCACCGACAAGGGCGAGGCACTCAAGATCAGTTACGAAGCCAAATTCGACGGCAAAGAATATCCCGTCACTGGGGACCCATCCTCAGATTCGGTGTCATACCAGCGTATAAACGCAAATACACTAAAAGGCCAAACCAAGAAAGCTGGAAAAGTTGTAACTGACGCCACGATAGTTGTCTCGAAGGACGGCAAAATCACTACTGTGAAATACACGGATCATTCGCAAGAGAAGCCCCTAAAGGGAATAGGAGTGTACGACAAGCAGTGAGCAGGTCCTCGTAGAACCAGCCTGGGATTAACCTGTTCTATTTTCACCACGGCTTGGACTGGCGAGGGTGGTACACCTAGATCTGTAGAGGAAGCGTTGTGGCTGCGTTTTTAGATCGTGTCGGTTGTCCTGCAATACCCCGATTCTGAGGAATTTCTCCCGTTTTGACAGGATTTTTTCCCGTAAGTTACTGCAGTCACATTACTGCCTGCCATTCATCCGTAACTTGTAGAAGTGTTACGAATTTCCTAATCTCGCAACGTTGCCTTTCAATCCTACTCACTGCATTGGACCCTCTTGGACCAAGTGAAAAAGTCGTGCCGAGTCCTGGGCTTGCGTCAGACCGTCGCCGGGCTCTGTTTGGTCATGGCGCCACTTACCACGACCTTCGCACCCGCTCAAAACAATCCGACCTTGCGGAAGCTGGTTTATAAAGTGGCACCCAAATATCCGCGGGAGTTAAAGCAGAACGCGATTGGCGGAGTTGTCCGGCTATCGATTTCGATCAGTCCGAACGGTTCGGTCGGAAAGATCTCGCCCATCGGCGGCAATCCGATCCTGGTGGACGCGGCGACGCTGGCCGTCAGGCAGTGGAAATATGTACCCGCCGAGCGCCCTACCACCACCGAAGTCCAGTTGGATTTCATTCCCAGCCAGCAGTAACCGTTCCCGCTCAGGTTCACCTCACCGATTGTGAGTTCCGTATCTTCCCGGCAATGCTAGGCTGAGAGCAGGAGCCTAAACCTTGTCGTCCTCTGCTATCCGCGGCCTCTGGCTGTTGATCTTCTTTCCTTTGGCTTGGCTCAATCTCGTCAGGGCCGCTGAGGCTCCCGCATCCAAGCCAGCTTCGGGAAAGCCCTGGACCATTCGTTGGCAACCAGTGCAACTGGTGAACGGGTCTCCGATCATTCTGGAAGTCACACCGCCTGTGAGATTGACCGGCATCTCCGCCACCTGGCTCGAACACCAGATCTCATTCAGCCATGACTCCACCGCGAAGGTCTGGTACGGGATTGCGGGAGTCAGTCTCGAGACTCGACCCGGCACTTATGCTCTTTCCCTGAAGGGAACAACTGCCAAGGGAACGGAAATATCTTTTTCCCGAAGGATCGTGATTCGCGCCGCGAAGTATCCGAGTATTGCGGTCAGCGTTGCGAAACGCTTTACCGAGCCGAGCAAGGAACAACTGGAACGCATACAACAAGACAAGACCGTCAAGCAGGACGTCTTTCACCACACCGATCCCGACCGGGAGTGGTCCGGACAGTTTCATGCACCGGTCGATGCGAAGGTTTCCGATGTCTTCGGCACGCGGCGTACCTTTAACGGCAAGGTGCAAAGCATGCATCAGGGACTGGACTTTGCCGTTCCCACAGGCACACCCATCTCCGCCGCTAATTCCGGAACCATCCTGCTGGCTGGCCCGTTGTATTTTGAAGGAAACTGCGTAGTGATCGACCACGGGCAGGGGCTGCTGACCCTTTACCTTCACATGTCCGAAATCAAGGTCAAACAGGGCGAAAAGGTCAAGCGCGGAGATGAGATCGGACTTAGCGGAGGGACGGGCCGCGCCACCGGACCGCATCTGCACTTGGCGGTACGGTGGCAGGGTGTCTATCTGAATCCGGCAACCCTGATGGCGCTGAAACTACCCTGACACGTTTATACTCGGCCATCCATTGCTCTACCCGTTCCGCTCCGGAGAATAGGGAACGAGCGGATTGAGTCGCGTAAATCCAGATTCCGCACCAGCCGGTGAAGGTAGTTGGCATGCACACCGAGATTGCGCGCCGCCTCGGTGTAGTTGCCTTTCGCTTCCTCAAGCGCGGTGAGGATGAGGTGCCTTTTCAATTGGATCACGGCGGCGTGATAATTCGCCTCGCCCTGGCTGGGCCCGGGAACCCTCTCCAGAATCGACTCGGGTAAATCCTCCGGCTCGATACTCTCAGATACTCCCAACACCAAGGCGCGCTCGATTGAATTTTCCAGTTCCCGCACATTGCCCGGCCAATCATAGTTGGCGAGTGCGGCCATGGCTTCCGCGGAAATCCTCTTAGGTTTCACTTTGCACCTGGCCGCATATTTGGTGACGAAATATTCCGCCAGGACAGGGATGTCCGCGAGGCGGTCTCGCAGCGGAGGCGCCTGCAGCGACACTACATTCAAGCGGTAGTAAAGGTCCTCGCGAAATGCCCGGGCTTTTACCGCGGCTGCCAAATCCTTGTTGGTCGCAGCAATCAGGCGAATGTCCACTGAAATTGAACGCGAGCCGCCCAGGCGCTCGATCTCCCGTTCCTGCAGCACGCGCAGCAGCTTCACCTGCAAAGCCGGTGCCAGCTCCCCAATCTCATCGAGGAACACGACGCCGCCATCGGCCATTTCCAGCCGGCCTTTCTTTTGTGCGGCGGCCCCGGTGAATGCGCCTCGTTCATAGCCAAACAGTTCGCTCTCCAGAAGACCTTCCGGGATTGCAGCACAGTTGATGGCCATGAAAGGTTTAGTGGCTCGCGGGCTATTGCGATGGATAGCTCGCGCCACCAACTCTTTTCCCGTGCCGCTTTCGCCGCCGATCAGAACCGTGGATTCGGTCGGCGCAACTCGCGACAGGAAACGGTAGACCTCTTTCATGGCGGCACTTTCTCCGACCATGTTGTGATGCAGGTTGATCTCCGCCGCCAGTCGGAGGTTTTCCTGTTCCAGCCATAGCAATCGCCGCGAGTTTTCCAGGGCCACCGCGGAGATGCCCGCGATACTGGCCACCAGTTCCAGATGATCGCGATCGAAACGAGTCGCCGGATTCGTTGTGTCCAGATAAATACAACCGATTACTTTTTGAAAAACGGTGAGCGGCACGCACAGCAACGAGCGCACCTGTAAGCTCACCAGGCTCTCGACTCCACTGAGACTTCCCGGGACATCCCCACCGAGTATGGCGACTCCCTCTTCCATGACCTGGCGGGTGATAGTGCGACTGACACGCACTGTCTCTCCACGTTTCTTCGGCCCATGGTGAGCGAAAACGGAAGAAAACTTGTCGCTGATATTGCCATTGGCATCCAGCAGAATTGCACCGCGCTCGGCCGGCACTACTTCGAAAATCAGTTCGAGGATCTGCGCCTGCAGCTGATCCAGGTCGGAGATGGAGTGTACAACCCGGCTGATTTTCAGCAACGCGTTAAGGTTGCGTCCCAGCCGGGAAGTTGTAGGCAATTCCTTCTGAATACGCTCGGGCTGCAGATAGAGAACATCCTGCGGACGAATCTGCGTGGTCGCATGGGTCAGGGTATCGTCGAATTCCACTTCTTCCCGCCCCTCCGCTCTACCAGTGTCCTTGATCAGAAATACGAGGACCGATTCTCCCACCGAGATTTGGTCTCCGTGGTTCAACCGCTTTTCCGAAACAACGCCGCCATTCACGAAGGTGCCATTGCGGCTCTCGAGATCGCGCAGGGTGTAACCATCTTCGCGGCGAGACAGGACACAGTGACGCCGGGAAAGGGAAAGATCGCCGATGGCCAAGGAGTTAGATGGGTCTCTTCCAATCCGCACTTCGGGTTCGGTTAGGAAATAGATTGAATCTGCCAATGGTCCCGCGGCAACCTGGAGTCTGGGCTTCACCGTTGTCACACCTCGCTAACGGCTACGGTTTAACACATTTTTTGAGATTCGTGAACACGCTGTACTTGCTTGTTCCACTATCCGAACAGATAGACCTCTATCCGTTTGGATAGGACCTACGATAAGCAACCCGGCCAAATGCAGCGGTGGATAGTTATAAGACGTGTGTAATGAGGTACTTATATCGCAGTGCCAATTCTCGATGGATGGCTCCAAACATGCTTGGAACGCACCAGTGCGGCTCGGCAAAAAGCGACGGGGGAAGCGCTTTAAGAAATTTCGCCGGGATGTACTGGTCGGGAATCCGAGGGACCCCCTCATCGGGTTCCCGATCATTTTTTGCCGCCAAAACTGAGAACCGGGAACTGACAGCTGAGAACTGGTTGTTCGAACCCCTTTTAGAGCAGAAATCTCCTAATCGCCAGTCGCCGCGAATTGTTGTGCATCCGTCGGGCCGTTCTCCTGCACCGCCACTCCGTCACGGAAAGTGACCGTCCGTCCCGAGATGGCCGGCACCCTCTCCCCAGGCACCAGAATTCCCACCAGATTCAGAGGGTCAGCAGCCGACAGCACGACCATATCTCCCGACGGCGGCATTTTTCGGGTGGCTCGCATAGACTCTACTGCCACGGGCAGAGCAAACTGCTCGCCCAGAAATCCGTCTACAAAACGTCCGCCGCGAATCTCACCACGATCTTCCAACCGGCGAAAGGCCATTTGCATTTCGCGCCATTTGGGGAGGTTCGGCTCGCGGGACAGCAAATCGCGAAAGACGATCCCGTAGCGTTTGAGCAACATCCAGCATGTCGCTTCCACGGCACGATTACGATCGGCAGCCTGGTCTGTGTACAAAAGCGCCCAGCGGCCCGTACTATGCCGCGGACGCGCGGCGCGTCCACTTCCTTGTCCTGCACGACGTTTGGGATCAATGAGCGAGCGCAGATTGTCGAACCCGTCGGCCGTGATGAGGCCGCCGGCAACCAGTTCCCACAAGGACGTTTCGACCTCGGCCTTCAATCGATCCGTGCCACGGACAATGTCGGCGAAGAATGAGGCCCCCCGCTGGCGCAGGAACTCCAGCACCTGGCGCGCGCCTTCGCTCAGACCGCGTGCTTCAGGCTGACCGGCATCGGGACGATGTGGCGTCATCCAGTCGGATTCTTCGCGCACGAAGAATGTAATCGGAGCCACGCTGGTCGGAATCACGCGCCGCTTTCCTGCCGCCGTGTCATCGAGAGTGGCAGGATGAGGCGACAATCGTCCCCAGCCCACGGCTCCGGTCAAACAAAGCTGGTCGAGCCATTTGGGATCGTAGTCGGAAATCCGACGGGCCAGAATCTGCCGCTCCCAGGCATTGGCTGGAATTTCAAACCCCTGCAACTGCCGCAGTACATCGAGAGTGGCCCGTTCTCCCTGGACTTGCGATCCCGGGGCAACATGCTGCCAGCGCAAAAGCCAGCGCATGAACTGCGCCGCCGTGACGGGTTCGGTCTGCTTGCGCAGTGTCGCGACAGTCAGGCGATGAATGCGCGCCAGCAACCGCCGGTCGCACCATTCGAGTTCAGGTCCATTTTCTTGCGGCTGCTGCGGCTCATGTGGCCGCGGGCGACTCGCCCGCGATGCAGCATCGGTGAACTGGCCTCGCAATAAAGCGCCGGAGGCTTCCATGCGAAGGAATGCTTTCTCGATTTCGGAGGGAGGAAGCCCGAGCATGTCGCCAAGCTGTGAAGCGGTCGCCGGCCCCAGATGCGACATCCAGCCGGTGACCAGGGTCAGCAGTGCATCGTCGGACGAGGGCGTATTTCCCTGAATCTCGGCTATGGCGCGATCAAACTTTGCGTCGGGGAACAGGAGCGAAAATGCCTTGGCTCTCTCCGCTGCCACCCAGTAGGTTTTGCCCGCATGCTCGGCCCGCGTGGCCCGTCCCTGTCCGATCAGCCTCTCGAAATATCGTTGCCACTCACTGCCTACGTGAGGGCCAATCTCAGGTGTCCACTCGAGCGCAGTTCGACCAGCGGACGGATTATCAGATTGCGAAGTCAGGGAAAGAATATTTCCCAAAACCGCTGCGGCTTCGCGCTGGACAGCCGAGGGCGGCTGTCCCCACGCCGCTCTCGGGAAACGCAATCAGTGTGTGCAAGACGTCGTGCAGTTCGTCCGCGTCCCGCACATCGGGCCAGGCTTCGTGCCGCACCTGTGCGATCGCTGCCTGATCGAGTTTGCCTACTTCTTCCAGCACAGACTCAGGCAGGATGCGGCGCATCTCCACCGCTCGCGCCCGCCGTTCTTCCAGCGGAGCATCGTCGAGATAAGCGTAGGGATTGGCGTTCAGAATCTCGTGCGAGAACTGCGACGGCACTGGCGTATCTACCGCGAGGCAACGGATTCGTCCCTCTTGAATGCCGCTCAGCAGAGCTCTGAGACCGTCGATGTCCATGGCCTCGGTGAGGACATCCTTCATCACTTCGTTCACCAGGGGATGATCGGGAATCTGGATGTCGCCTTCGATATTTTCCTGGCACGCTGCCACGTCGGGGAAGACCGAGGCCAGCAGATCGTCGGAGCGCATGCGCTGGATTTGCGGCGGAACTTTTTTGCCACCCTGAAAGCGCAGCAATGCCAGCGCGCGGTTGGCGTCCCAGCGCCAGCGCGTGCCGAAGATTGGAGAAGCCAGCGCGGCCTGCTCCAGCACCGGCTGCACCGTTTCTGCGTTGAGGAAATGAAAAACGTCAGCCAGCGGAAAGCTGTGCTGCTCGGCCAGCGCAATGTTGAGGCCGTTGTCGGTGGCTGCGGCCTGCAATTCGAAATTGAAGCTGCGGCAGAAACGTTTACGCAGCGCCAGTCCCCAGGCTTTGTTGATACGACCACCGAAGGGAGCGTGAATGATGAGTTGCATCCCGCCGCCTTCGTCGAAGAAGCGCTCGGCGATGATGGTGTCCTGCGTAGGGACATCTCCCAGCACGGCGCGACCTTGCAGAACGTATTCGACGGCTTGCTCGGCGCCGGAATCGTCGAGTCCGCATTCGGCCTTCAGCCATGCGACGGTCTCGGCAACCGCAGGCTGACTCTGCGAGATGCCAATCGGAGAAGTGTGGCGCAAGACGATCGCTGATTTCCTTGCGCAGACCAGCCACGTGCGCTGAAAGTTCCTGTGTGCGTGCCGGGGCCTCGCCACGCCAGAAGGGAACACTGGGCGGCGCGCCGTGCGCATCTTCCACCAATACGCGTCCGGACTTGCCCTCCACGCGGCGGATGCGCCACGAGGTGTTACCCAGCAGCATGATGTCGCCAGCGTTGCTCTCCACCGCAAAATCTTCGTCCAGAGTGCCGACAACAATGCCTTCGGGCTCGGCTACGACGGTGAATAGTGCAGTCTCCGGAATGGCGCCACCGCTGGTGATGGCCGCCAGACGGCTGCCGCGCCGGGGACGCAGCTTGCGGTTCACTCGATCGTGATGGATGTAAGCGCCGTAACGTCCGCGGCGCGAAGCAATCCCTTCGGAAAGCATTTCGAGGATCGAGTTGTAAGTCTCGCGGGAAAGATTGCGATAGGGATAGGCGCGCGTGACCAGGGCAAAGAGTTCGTCTTCGTCCCATCCGCCCTCCGTAGGCTCGGGATTGTCTGTGTGGCGCGGGCGCCCCGCCCGCGTGTCGAGAGTGGCAAGGGCGATGTCTTCAGTGCCGACCGAATGGCTACTCCAAAATTCCGGTCTTGGATCCCCAACTTCTGATACGGCTTCCAGCGTTCGCGGGCGGGGCGCCCGCGCCACACGAGCGGTGGTGCCCTCCGCTGCGCAAGATGCCACAATCTGTTGCGCGAGAATATCCAGCGGCGCGTCGGGAATGATCAGACGATCCAGATCTCCCTGGCGAATCGCGTGCACCAGCGCCGCGCATTCCAGCAGATCATCTCGAGTGCCGGCGAAGAATCGTCCCTTGGGAATGGCGCCACGCCAGTGACCGGAACGCCCCACGCGTTGCAGAGCCACTGCGATCGCCCGCGGAGAACTGATCTGCACCACCAGGTCCACGGTGCCGATATCAATTCCCAGTTCGAGCGATGCCGTTGCCACCAGCACCTTGACCTTGCCTTCTTTTAATTTTGTTTCCGCGGACAGACGCAGCTTGCGCGACAGGCTTCCATGATGCGCAGCAACGTTTTCTTCGCCTAACCTTTCGCCGAGGTGATGGGCGATCCGCTCCGCCAGCCGCCTGGTGTTGACGAAGACCAGCGTGGACCGATGCTGCTCCACCAGTTCCACCAGCCGGTTGTAGACCTCGTCCCACATTTCGTTGGTTGTGATCGGCCCCAGATGACGAGCCGGGCACTTCGACGGCGAGATCGAGCTTGCGCTTGTGTCCAACATCGACGACTACCGGCGCTGGCCGGCCGTTGCCGGTCAGGAAGTGAGCGACTTCTTCAATCGGCTTCTGGGTTGCGGAGAGCCCGATGCGCACCGGAGGTCGATAGGTCAGCGCTTCCAGTCGCTCCAGCGAAAGCGTCAGATGTGCGCCGCGCTTGTCATCGGCGACGGCGTGGATTTCGTCAACGATAACGGTTTCAACATCGCGCAGAATCGCACGACTTCTCTCAGCGGTCAGCAGAATGTAGAGCGACTCAGGCGTGGTGACCAGAATGTGCGGTGGCCGCTTCAGCATGGCCCGCCGTTCGTGCATGAGCGTGTCGCCGGTGCGGACCGCTGTGCGAATCTCCGGCATCAGCAATCCACGGTCGCCCGCCATCTTCAGAATCTCGCTCAAAGGCCCTTCGAGATTCTTCTGGATATCGTTGCCCAGCGCTTTCAGCGGCGACACATACAGAACTTCGGTGCGGTCTTCGAGATGACCGGCCAGTGCTTTGCGCACCAGTCGATCAATGCAGGCCAGAAACGCGGCGAGAGTTTTGCCCGAGCCGGTAGGGGCAGAAATGAGCGTCGTGCGCCCGGCGAGGATGTGCGGCCATCCCTGTTCCTGAGGCTCGGTCGGCGTACCAAACTTTCCGACAAACCACTCCGCGACCAGAGGGTGTGCCCAGGCGAGGGTGGAAGGGAGGGGGGACATCGTTGGATATTCTAACATGCGACTTTCGTAAAATGTTCGCCTGAGAGTGAGCCGCGTGGCCAGGCACGAACCACGTAGGCCCAGACGTCCCCGTCTGGGCAGGCGAGCGAAGCTCGCCAGAGGTTTATGCCGCTGACTGACTCAAACTCGCGGAGCTTCGCTCCGCCGGGCAGGTGAGACATCAGCCCCGCGTGGCAGGTGGAGCTGAATGCTAAAATCGCCGCAATGCCGAAAACATCATCCGCCAAGGCCCGCGCCAAAAAAATCAAACTGCTTCTCTTCGACGTAGACGGCGTCCTCACCGACGGCAAACTTTTTCTCTTTCCCGTTCAGACGGCCCAGGGCCAGCTCGTGGTCGAAGCCAAAGGCTTTCACGCGCAGGATGGCGCAGGCATATCGATTGCCCGGATCGCGGGAATCAAGACCGGCCTCATCACCCGGCGCAACTCTGAAACCGTGGCACTTCGCGCTCGCGACCTCCGGCTCGAAGTAGGTCCACCAGGGCAGCAGAGACAAGTTGAAGGTTTTCCGCGAAATATTAGGAAGTGAGGGGCTTACGGCCAGCGAAGTTGCTTTTGTCGGTGACGACGTCATTGATCTTCCCGTGATGCGCAACTGTGGTTTCTCGGTGGCCGTCGCAAATGCCCGCCGCGAGGTCAAAGCTGCCGCCCACTACGTAACCCCACACGCCGGCGGCGACGGCGCAGCTACGCGACGTGATCGAATTCATTCTGAAGGCGCAGGGAAAGTGGAAACAGTCGGTGGAAACCTACATTCGGAATGAAAGCTCAGGCGGGAATTGAAAGTCAGCTTTTAGCTGTTAGCTTTTAGCTTTTAGCCAAATCAAAAGCCAACAGAAGTTCCAGACGGGACAGAACCGAAGGTTTGGATTAGCTAAAAGCCAGAGCTGAGGCTAAAAGCCGGACAGCTTTGCGATCAATTAGCCAAGAATGCAAAAGCAATGAGCTAAAAGCTTGACTCTTGTCACAAAAAAACCCACCGGCCGTCTGCTTGGGGCGTGCTCGGGTCGACGACCGATGGGCTACCGTTTCTCCTTACTCACCCTGTTGTTTTCAGGAGTAATTGAAATAATTAAACACCATGCCGGCAGAAAGTTTCGTAGGATTTTGTAAATATTTGTAATTCAATTGTTTACCGGAATCGCCACCGGCCGGGCCGCCATCAGCTCGGTAAATCGCGGATCTTTCCGCAATCCGGCGAACTCCGAATCCTTGTAGACGTCCTCAATCCCTTTGTAACCCTCTTCCAGCGCCCGGCGAAGGTACTGTAGCGAACGGTCGCTCACGCCGCTCTTGGCATAAAGCTTCGCCAGCACGTAGTAAAAACGCGCCCGGTCCGCCGGGGATGACATCTGTGCCAGTACTCCGTTGTGCGATGTTCGATCGAAAATATCCGGGTCTAGTTGCAACGCCTGGTTGTAAGCCAGGCTGGCTTTCACGTAGTCCTTCTTGGAGAAATAGGCCGCTCCAAGGTTGCTGTAATAGGATCCGGAATCCTCGCGCAACTTGATGGCGCTTTCGTAGCGCTTGATAGCCGGACCGAATTTCTTTTGCAGGTAGTAGATCACGCCCAGATTGTTGTAGGCGTCGGCGAACTGGCGGTCGCATTTGATCGAACGCTCGAAATCCTTGCGGGCCTCGCTGAAGCGTCCCATCTGCAATTCGTTGATGCCGATCTTGTTGTAGAGCCGGGCGCTGCCTGGCTCTTTGGCGACGGCGGCCCGGTAGTAGTCGAGAGCATCGAGGTAAGATTTCTCCGAACGCAGGGTGTCGGCCCGTTGCTCAAGATCTGCAACTGTCGCGTCACCGGCAGGAGTATCGGCGCGCCGCACCGGTGGCGGATAGACCTCAACCTGTTCAGAGGAATGTTGGCGATCGAAGTGATGAATCTGAGCCAGCAGGGAAGGCGGGAGGCAGATCACTGCAAGCAGGGCGTACAGCAGATATTGACGACCCATAAGTCCGCTCCTGAAGACAGAGCCAACTCGGTGCCAGCTCGTCTACTGAGGACTCTTACCGCTACCGTCCGCCGGTTTGGGCGGTGGATCGTTAGACGGTTTGTCATCCTTAAAGATACCCGCAATTTTGCCAAAAAAACCTTTTTTCTTTTTGTTGGGATCCTCGGCAGGCGTAGTGCCTGCCGCGGCCGGAGTTCCAGGCTGGGCACCAGGTGGTGGCGGCGGAAGGGCTTTCTCGCCTCCCAGGCCAAATACCCGCGAAAAGAAACCGCGCATCCCGGTGCCCTGGTCGCAGGTCTCGCTGGGCTCGGTACCGGCGATGAATGCCGCACTGTAAGTCTCTGGACAGGACGGAGTTGCCAGCAGATTCGTGGTCTTATCGAGCTGCACGTCGACGACGCCGGTGGGCTGGGAAAACGGCTGCGGGATCGGCATATTGCGGCAAGGTGACAGCCTTCTTCATGAACTCGGCCCAGATCGGCGCCGCAGTCTGTGCTCCGCTCAGTCGCAGATCGCTGTAGTCGTCGTAGCCCACCCAGACGATGCACAACAGATTGCTGGTGTAGCCGGCGAACCATCCGTCGTGCGAACTGCCGGTCTTGCCTGCGGCGGGTGCGGTGAACCCGCGCTGGCGCACGGCGTAGGCCGTGCCGAAATTCATCACGCCTTCCATCATGTTGGTCATGACGAAAGACACCCGAGGGTCCAGCACGGGCCGGTTCTCGGGTTTGAAATCGAGGACAATATCCCCATTCGCATTACGCACCGAGTTGACCACGATCGGCGACAAACGCACTCCGGCATTGGCGAAGACGGTGTAGGCCGCCGCCATGTCCATGGGGGTGGCATCGTAAGCGCCCAATGCCATGGCTGGCGTGGCTTTCACCGATGTAATCCCGGCTGCTTTCGCCAGGTTCGCCACTTTCTCGTAGCCCACTTCCTCCGCCAGTTTGACGGTCGCGTTGTTCAGGGACATGGCCAGCGCGTAACGCGCGGTCACGTCACCGTGGTATTCCTCTTTGTAATTGCGGGGTTCGTAAATCTGGTCGCCGTAGGCGAAAGTGCTGGGCGCATCCGGCACAGTCGAAGCCGGCGTGAACACGGGATTGGATCCGTCCAGCGCGGTGTTCATGGCGGCGGCGTAAACAAACGGCTTGAAGATCGACCCCGTAGGACGCTTCGCCACCGCGTGATTCAGCTGGCTGACGCCGTAGTTCCGGCCTCCTACCAGGGCCAAGACTTCACCGGTGTGAGGATCCATGACGACGATTGCGACTTGGGCCTGCGGTCCGCGCAGGACTGTCGTCTCGTATTTGTTTTTGCCGATTTTTGTCCGCTTCGTGCGCAGCTTGGTGACCTGGTCGTCGACCAGCTTCATTCCGGTTTGCACTGCCGCAGCTGCCGCTTTTTGCAAATCAGGATCGATCGTTGAATAGATTCGGTAGCCCTGATCATTCATCTGGCGCTCGTCGAGTTTGCTAATCAAAGTTTCGCGCAACAGGTCGACGAAGTAGGGCGCGTCGCTGGCCTCGACATTGGGCGGAGCCAGTTTCAACGCAGTGGCTTTGGCTTTCTCCGCATCGGCCTGGCTGAGGCTGTGGGTTTCCACCATACTGTCCAGCACCAGGTTGCGGCGTTCGAGAGCGCGCTCCGGATGGCGATACGGCGAAAGATAACTCGGCGCCTGAATAATTCCCGCAATCAGAGCAGCTTCTGCTGGAGTCACGTCCTTCAGGTCTTTATTGAAATAAGCTTGTGACGCCTGGGCAAAGCCGCTAATGGTGAACGAACCGCGCTGTCCCAGATCGACACGGTTGGCATAGAACTCAAAAATCTGTTGCTTGCTGAGCTTCTGCTCCATTTCCAGAGCGATCAGCATCTCCGACAATTTCCGTTTCACTGTCTTCTGCGGAGTCAGAAAGAACGCACGCGAAAGCTGCATGGTGATGGTCGATCCACCCTGCTCGTGCCGCCCGTGAATCACGTCAACCCATGTAGCCTCGGCGAGGCGCAGGAAGTTCACGCCACCGTGTTGAAAGAAGCGCCGGTCTTCGATGGCCAGAACCGCGTCTACCATCAGCTTGGGAATTTCGTCGTAGGTCACCAGTTGGCGCTTGGAGCGCTGCCCTGCGTCAAACAGGGACGTAATCATCTGCGGTTCGAGTTCGTAGGCCGCCAGATCCCCTGCCTTGCTGGTAATGCTTTCCACCTTCCCGCCACGGACGCGAATAACCGCGGACTCAGGGCTGTGATAAGAGTCGGGGCCCGGCTTGATCTCGATGCCGCCTTCGAACAGGCGGAAACTGCCCATGGGCGATTTGCTGTCTTGTTCCGTATAGCCGGCGCGGCGCAGTTGGGTGGCAATCTCTTTGGCTTCGATCTTTTCCCCTACCTGGACTGGATGCGCGATGGCGTAGATTCGGGCGGAATTGCCGAAGACGGGACCTTTAAACCGCTGGTCGATCATCCGTCCAAACTTCACGTAGTAGTAGGTGAGGAATGATCCGCCTGCAGTGGCGAGGATGAGGAAAACCACCAAAGCCGCTCGCAAGAGCGGGTCACGAGTGAGCCATCCGGTCTTGCCAGTTTGCTTGCCTGTCGGGATCTTAAGTTTTATGGCCACAATTCGATGAGAGGACGTGCCCCTACGGGCTTAGACGATGGAATATGCACTTACCGTTATCCGAACGACGAACAAATCTCTGTTGCCGGAGAGACCCGAGAGTCTCTGCCATCCTCGAGTGAGTTTAGAGAATGGCTTCGGATTCTTCATTCTACCCCGTTGTCCCGTGCTTTTTATGGGAACGAAGGTTGGCACTCTGATACTGGCCCAGGGGACTAATCGGTCGGCGCGAACGGAACAGCGTCGTTCGTCACCGTCAAATCGGTCACGGTGTGGGTCAGGGCTCCAGTGGATGTACTCGTACTCAGCACCGAGAATGCATTGGCTGCCGCGTTGGCGCAGAATGCTTCTCCTCCACCCTGGTCCCACTTACAGTCGGCCACGATAGGCAGGCTGGTGAATGGCGAACCGGCCAAGGGCGTCAGCGCCCCGGTGGTGGCATCGATGCTGAAGCCTTCGATGGCCGAGACGGCGCTGTTCGTGTCCAGCCCGAAGCTGTACACGAACTGGCTGCTGGGATGAATCCGCAAGTTTTCAGGCGTAGACATGGTGGTCGCGAACGGAGAGTTGCTTACCGGCGCCAAGGCGCCAGTCGTAGCGTCAATGGCGAAAACATAGAGATGGTTGTCGCCGCTGATTCCGGTAAGGCCAACCGCAAATTTGCCGGTGAAATCAGTGCGAACGACGGCCACACCCAATCCGAACGGGCTTCCCACAACCTGCGAAAGTGCGCCGGTATTTTGGTCGATGGAGAAGGCATAAACCGGCAGTGCGGCCAATCCCTGGCCTGCATACAAAAACTTTCCGGTTCCATCGACAGCCAGCACATGGACAAAATCAAGATTAAAAGCTGAGAACGGTGAACCCGGCGCGGCGGTCAACGCTCCGGTCGTGGCATTGATCTGAAACACTGATATGAGCCCGGTATTGTCGTTTCCCACAAAGAGAAAGCGTCCGGCTGGATCGCTCGCGATCGAATCGGCGCCCGCAGTAGTAAAAGGACTGCCATTGATTGCTGTCAATGCGCCGGTGCTGTGGTCGATGGCGAAGGCCTGAACCGTCAGAGAATCATTCTGCGGCAGATACAGGAATTTCTTGTTCACAATCACCATATCGTTTCCCGCATTGCTGGGCAGGGTCGGCGCCGTGAACGACGTCAGATTGGCGAAAGTTCCCGTGGTGCTGAGGCTGGCGCCGAGAATATTGGTGTTGCTGAGGTAGTACAGAAAAGAAGAAGTATTTCCTCCTCCACCACCGGGATTTCCCGGACCGCAAACCGAGCCGCCAGTCGAGGTTCCGCCTGTCGAGCCGCCCGATCCGCCGCTGCTGCTGAGAGACGTGGTAGGACAGCCACCTCCGCAGCCTGACCAGCCAAACATTGCGAACGCTGCGAACAGCAGGAAGAGAATCCGGTTCACCAACTTCATACATCCTCCAAAAACTTCGGACGCTATATACCGTGGACGTGGCGTTGCACTTGCATCACCAACGCCGAAAACCGCGACTTGCGATTCCGCACGATTGGGCGGTTCCGGGGCAGTATTCCTGAATGTTAGGGAGTGACCAGAGTGGGAAACAAGAGTACTGAAGTAAGAAGGTTAGCGTTCCAGGTTCGCGCCGGAAGTTGCGAATCAGGACTACCCGCAAGCGCCCCGAAGTTACGACGCGCCTGCGGTCGAATCCATGCCTCTAAAACACACCTTTGTTGCGGGCAGAAGCATTGAAGTTAAGATCCATCGGATAGAACGGCAGGTTCACATGGACCGTGTACGCGGCGTCGATTTCGACCGACCCGGTGCCGACTACTCCGTTGCGCACAACTTTGATCTGTTCCTTGGTGACCGGAACATCCAGTTCCTGGGCCTTCTTGAAAACTTCATCGCGGATAACGTCCTCGGTCTTGGTCGTATAGGTGGTCATCTGTGATTCAGTCTTCAATGCGTCCTCGAACTGGTAGTTGCTGAAAAAGGGAGGCGCCAGCGTGGCCAGTAGGATGACCGAGGCCACTATGATCAGAATGCCAAAAACCATCTTCATTGCGCGCTCCGTTTCCGGTCGCGCGCAAGCCAAAAATGCTCAGCGCACGGACCGAAGGTTCTTCTCGAAATAGTCGGTTATTGCAGAAATGCTAGCATCCTGCATTTCGCGAGTCGAGCGCCGAACCACTTCCACAGTACCTTCAGTAACCTTCTTCCCGACCGTGATTCTAAAGGGGATACCGACCAGATCGGCATCCTTGAACTTGACTCCAGGCCGCTCGTCCCGGTCATCCAGCAGAACTTCAAATCCGGCGGCTTCCAGGCGTGCCGCTATGTCGATGGCCGTACTCAGGAGTTTCTCGTCCCCCACATTGGTAGGCGTTACCACGATTTCGAATGGCGCAATCGATGGCGGCAGCCAGAAACCGTTATCGTCGTTGTCCTGCTCGATGGCGGCGGTCAGTATGCGTTCAATTCCGATGCCGTAGCTCCCCATGATGGGCGTGACTTCTTTGCCGTTCTTGTCCAGAACCCGCGCACCCATGGAATCCGAATACTTGTACCCAAGTTTGAAGATGTGGCCAATTTCGACCGCAGTGTCGATGCGCAGTGCTCCGCCGCAGTTGGGACATTCTTCTCCCGCGGTTACGCTTCGCAGGTCGACGTAAGCCGTGGGTTCGAAGTCGCGGCCCGGCGTGATGTTCTTCAGGTGATAGTCCTCTTTGTTCGCTCCTCCGATCAGATTCGTGCGGCCTTCGAGCGCTTTGTCGACCAGCAACACCGGACGTTCGACATCCTTCATGTCCTTGGCCCAGGCGATGCCGATCGGTCCCAGAAATCCCGGCCGGCGAGTTAAAGAGCTTCCGGATTTCTTCGTCCTGCATGGGGCGCGTTTCTTTGCCGCCCACCGCGGATGACAGCTTGGCCTCGTTCATCTGATGATCGCCGCGCATCAGCAATACAACAGCGCGTGCCGATGCCTTGCCGGTCTTGGCATCCAGGCTTTCGGCCATCAGCGCCAGCGTCTTGATCTTGTTCTTCGGAGAGACCCCGAGAAATTTCGCGACGTCTTCAATCGTTTTCATTCCGGGAGTGTGCACTTCGAGCGGCTTACCGTCTCCCTCAGGCTGGAGATCTTCCACGGCAGCCAGCTTCGATGTTGCCTTTTCCAGATTGGCCGCGTACTTGCATTTTTCGCAACTGACAATCCGGTCTTCTCCGGCCGGCGTCCGCACCATGAATTCGTGTGACTGCGATCCGCCCATTGCACCGGAATCCGCCTCCACAACCATGTATTTCAATCCGCAGCGGTCGAAAATCCGGCAGTAAGCGTCGTAATGCTTCTGATAGGAAACATCCAGGCCGGCGGCGTCGATGTCGAAAGAGTACGAATCTTTCATCATGAACTGCCGCACCCGCAGCAGACCCGCTTTGGGGCGAGGTTCGTCGCGGAATTTGCTCTGAATCTGGTACCAGATCTGGGGAAGCTGCTTGTAGCTGCGCAGCTCTTTGCGCGCAATCTCAGTCATGGCCTCTTCGTGCGTCATGCTCAGACACAAGTCGGCGCCCTTGCGGTCTTTCAACCGGAACATGTTGTCGCCCATCACGGCCCAGCGTCCGCTGGCCTCCCACAGTTCCCGCGGATGAATGGCCGGCAGGTAGAATTCCTGCCCGATCTTGTCCATTTCTTCGCGGACGATGTTGGTGATCTTGTTGAACGACCGTTGCCCCATAAAAAGATAGGAGTAAATTCCGGCAGCCAGCTGGCGGATGTAGCCTGCCCGGACCAGGAATTTGTGGCTGGCGACTTCAGCGTCCGCAGGCGCTTCGCGCAGAGTAGGAATAAAGAGCTGAGACCAACGATGCATAGTTAGGGATCCTGGGTAGCAGGGAATTCATGATTGTAAATGATGAGCAGTGTGCGTGTAGGGCCGGACGCCCTCGTCCGGGCGGGCGAGCGGAGCTCGCCAGAAGAAGTAGACCGGTGCTCTCAAATAGTAATGTATGAATATGTATTGACATACATACAATACATCCAATATCATACTTAGGGCGAAACGTGGGAGCGGGAAATATGCCGATGTCAGCGACTAAGACGGGCACGAAAGTGGCGGACGAAGTATGGATCGCGACTGCATTGCTTCATCAGAAGCATCCGGAGCAGTTCGACTTTTCCATTGGGGAAATCATGGAGAGTGCCAGGCAGATGTGGAGGGAGTCCTCTGGATCGCTTCGGCCCGGATTTTATGTTCACGTGGTGCAGCATTGTGTAGCCAACCGCGCGCCGAACCCGGGCCGCCCTTGTATGCTGGTCGAAACAGCCCCGGGGCGTCGTCGTCTGTTTCGTCCTGGCGACTATTACCACCCCGAGCGGAAAGGTGCCAAAACAACTCCGAGCCGGGAAAGTATGCCGTATGGTTACAGCGGTTTGCTCAATTGGTATCGCGACTGGTGTTCAGCTGCAGGAACCAGTGCCATCGGCGATGATCCGCTCCTTGCTCTTCGGGGATCTGGCAAGCATCTCTGGGCGGATGAGCACGCCGACCAGTATGTGAGACGCATCCGAGAGGGCTGGGAATGAGCCGGATCTTTTGGGACACGAACCTCTTCATCTACTTGCTGGAAGATTACGGCAAACTGTCGAAGGCGGTAGTCGATCTTAGGAAGAACATGCTGTCGCGCGGAGACCAGTTGTTGACCTCGGCCCTGACCCTGGGAGAAATCTTGGTGAAGCCCGCAGAACAAGCAAATGAGGAGCTTTGCCGGAAGTATGAAGAAGCGATTACGAGGGCATCGCTAGTGCTTCCGTTCGATCTGAAGGCAGCCCGTCTATACTCGTCAATTAGGTGTGATCGTTCCGTACGCGCCCCTGATGCTGTACAACTCGCATGTGCTGGCGGAGCGGTAGTAGATCTCTTTGTCACCAATGACCGCCGCCTACAGAAAAAGCGGGTCGACGGCATCCAGTTTATCGTCTCACTGGATGAAGCTCCCGTCTAACCGACCGTCAAAGCCACCAACTGCTTCAAGATTTCCTTACCCAAGCTTCTGCGCCTCGCCGAAGAACTTCTGATATTCGACGAACAGACGATTCAACTCCAGAGACTTCTCCGGGACAAGCCGCTTCCGCAGGATCATGTCGCGCACGTGGACGGGATTCGGTAGGGTGGCGTCTTCGGTGATTTCTTCCAGCGCGGTCTTCGGATCGTAGTGATACATGGGGACTCCATTGTGCAATTGGGTAATTTGTAATTGTGTAATTGAAAAGCTATGCCAGCGACCGGGGCGGATGTGATTCTCAATTACAAAATTACTCAATTACCAAATTAGCACAATTCTCACATCATCTCCGTTCCCCACAAGTCGTGCAGGTGGAGAATTCCCAACAAAATATCTCCGTCAACTACTACCAGTGACGTGATCTTTTTTTCTTCCATCAAGGCCAGGGCCGTGGCGGCAAACTCATTCGCGCCGATGGTTCGAGGCTTCACCGTCATGCATTCCGCTGCGGTCAGGTCCAAAACATCCTTGCCGCGCTTTTCCAGCAGGCGACGCAGATCGCCATCGCTGATCACTCCCACCAGCTTCTCGCCGTCGACTACAGCCGTCACACCCAGCTTCTTGCGCGACATTTCGTAAATCACATCCGGCATTCTGGTTTGGGGCGTGACCCGTGGCACAGCCTCTCCGCGATGCATCAGCGATTCGACCTTGGCCAGTCGCTTGCCCAGTTTTCCGCCGGGATGCAGATTGGCAAAGTCTTCTTCCTTGAAGCCGCGCTTCTCAGCCAGAGCCATTGCCAAGCCATCGCCGAGGGCGAGCATGGCGGTTGTCGATGCAGTCGGCGCCAGCCCCAGCCCGCAAGCTTCTTGTGCGACTGAACAGTCCAATGCAACATCCGCGGAGGCGGCTAGCGTAGATATTTTCTGTGTAGTCGCGGGCGACTCGCCCGCGGCTTTTTCGAACACCGCATCGCCGGTCATGCTGATCAGCGGCACCTGCAGCCGCTTGAGCGTCGCCAGCAAACGCAGAATTTCTTCCGTCTCGCCGCTGGCCGAGAGGGCCAGCACTACATCGCCGCGCACCACCATGCCCAAGTCCCCATGCACGGCATCGACGGGATGCATAAACAGCGCCGGCGTTCCCGTAGAACTCAAAGTGGCCGCGATCTTGCGAGCAATGATGCCGCTCTTGCCCATGCCAGTGACCACAACCCGGCCGGCGCAGCCATAAATCAAATTGACGGCATCGTCGAAGGCCGCAGCCATCGGTCCCGCAATGCGGTCGGCCAACGCGCGCAAAGCCTCAGCCTCGATGCGGACTACGTTTTCACCAATGTGTTTCATGGAAGGAAAAGATGTTAGCAGAACAAGGCAGTCAGAGTTTCAGGGATGCCTAAGTTGAATTCTTCGTGCCATCAACTTTTTGGTGAGCGAGCAACCCGTCACCATTCGCGAACCTGTGCATCTTGCATTTCACCGTATCGCCGGGAGCAAACGCCCAGTCCTCGTCTTCAGGCATTGGGTCGATAATTCGATATAACTCGTCGCCGAGAGGTTCCGCCCGTACAGGCCGCCAGCACCGAATGCCTTCCCGCAAAAGCTCGACGAAGATGGTCTGTGTGTTCATCTCAAAGGCGGAGAACGGAATCTGGAGCTGAAAGCTGACGGCTGACAGCTGATAGCTATCTCAAAAATGATCATCCATACTCTGCACTCGTGCCGCCAGGCCCCTCGCTTGTATGGCGCGATCCCAGGGGCCGGCTTGCCAGTTATCTTTCTGCCGGTCGGGATGGATCCACGGCGGCAACGTAATCGAAAGATTCAGCGCAATCGCGACAGCGTACGGTTCATAAAGCGAACGCAGATGGGAGAGCTTCTCCTCGAACGCGGCGCCTTCGCCTAGCTTTACACCGCGCTCTGCCAGTCTCTGGCGCAGCCTCTTCAGTTCCTCTTCGGGCAACCGGTCAGGCGAATTCGGGTCATAACGCGCATTCACGATTTGAGCCAGATCAACGACCGCGTGCCGCGCCATGGCGAAGGTGATCTTGGCCTGCTCATAACGCAGTCCATCGACGCCGGCGATGACCAGCGCGCTGGCATCCAGAATCGTGATCAACGCTCCCAGCCAGGATTGATTGTTGTGTTGCGAGCGAAAAAAGCTGAGCGCAGGATATGAAAGATGGCTTTCGAGCACCTCCGCCGCCCAGCGTTCCCAGTCTTTGAAGATTTGGTCGAGCACTGCCTGCTGCGGACAGTTTCCGAAGCGGGACAATAATTCCGCAGCCGACGGCGGCGATCCGGCCCGCGCATCCAGCAAAGAGATTTCGATTTCGCGCCGGGAAAATGACGAATAGATCGTCGGCAAATAGCCAATCACCACGCCGAGGAAACCGAAGCCGAGACCGGATTCAATGACTGCCAGAACGCGTGCCAGACCGGAGTCGGGAATAATGTCGCCGTAACCGAGAGTGAAGAAGGTTTCACCGCTGTGATAGATCAGCAGGCCGAAAGTGAGAGGCTCGCCGCTCAGACGGAAGTGTTCACCCACTCCGTATTGCAGTAGAGCGAAGCCGAAGATCAGCGAAGTGGCCCACAAGATCAGCAGAAATATCAGCGATAAAGGTCCGAAGTAACTTAGAAAATTCTCCCGCCGCGCCCGTGACGGAATGCGGCTTGCCATTCTTCGATACGGAATCCAGGTACGCCGGTAGAACCAACTGGTCAGACGGAAGCTGCGTTGAACCCGTCGAGGCAGCACAACTGTCTCGAACGCATCCAGCAGGATGGCCAGGATGGTTAAGATTCCGGCAATGGTGCAGACGATGTGCATCAGGCGATGAGATTGAAATGTAGCAGATTCAATGCGAACTGCCCGTGCCTTGGTCCGCGAGACGTATTGATTTTCCCGAAGCCGCCGAGCGCCGGGCGGCGTCGAGGATTTCTGCGACGATCACATTCGTCTCGAGAGAAGCGGGCGCACCAGGCGCTGCTCCATCCAGAATAACGGCGCGCAACAAAGACAACGAATCATCATAAGGAGCAGGCACCGGCTTGGCCGGCATCGTTTGTTCCTCTCCGTCCTTGAGCCGCACTCGTACATCGTCGTGACGGACCGTCATCACGTAGCCGGTCTGGCCGTACACTTCCATGTCTTTCCGGTCGAAGGGCCAGTTCCACGAAGGTTGCAGGATGGCCTGCGCCTTGGGATAGGTCAGGATGATGGTCGCCTCGTCATCCACCCGCGGATAGATGTCCGGCTTGATCTGCTGAGTGACAGCCGTAACGGAAATCGGCCGCTGCCCATCCATGAGCCAGGTCATTAGATCGGCGCCGTAGCAGCCAAAGTCGTAGAGCGCTCCAGCGCCATCCAGCTTGGGATCGGTGAGCCACGCGAAAAACTCGGGCCGGACATTGATTTCTTTCGGCCCTTGATGTCCGTCGTGGACTACGACTTTGCGAATGTCGCCAATGGATTTGTCGTGCACCAGGTCGTAAGCCGCGTAGTTGCTGCGGTAATACGATGTCTCGTAGTTCACCAGCACCTGGATCTTGGCCTTGCGCGCCGCGTCCGCGATGGCGTGCGCATCTTCGGCGCTGACCGCCAGCGGCTTTTCCATCATGACCGGAACGCCGTGGCGGGCGCATATCTCCACCACTTTGCGGTGGTCGTGAGTGTTGGTGTACGCCAGGACTGCCTGCGGGTGCGTTTTCTGCAGCATGTCTTCCAGATCGGTAAACATCAGACTCTGGGCGAGGCCGTATTGCGCTGCGTAGTGGGCGACAACCTGCTGGTCGGCCTCGGCGATTCCAACGATCTGGATGTCAGAGCGACGCAATGAATGTTGGAAAAAGCCGTCGACGTGTCCGTGGACCAACCCGGCGATCGCGACCCTCAGAGGCGCGGCAGTTGCGGCGTTCTGTGCTTTCGATGGCTGTCAGGGTTGTGAATAAGAAAACGATGAGGGATGCGAAAGAAAGATATTTCATGACGGCCTCTAGCGTGCAGTCACTGCGAGGCGACGCACGGCCGCATGTTAGCAGACTTATAGGCGAGAGCGGTTCAGGGTTTGGCGTGGGCTACAACCAGCGAACTCTGTATCGCCTGCAACTCTTTCAAGACTCCACGCAGCTTGGTTGACTCCAGCGCGTTCGCCCCGTCGGACTTGGCTTCCTTGGGGTTGTCGTGGACTTCCATGAAGATTCCATCGACGCCGGCCGCCACCGCGGCGCGCGCCAGCACCGGAATGAACTCGGGCTGTCCTCCGCTGACGGCATGATCTCCGTCGGCAGCGGAGGAGGGTAGTTGCACGGAGTGCGTGGCATCGAAAACGACCGGCACGAACTTGCGCATGATGGCCAGCGAGCGCATGTCGACGACGAGATTGTTGTAGCCGAAACTCGATCCCCGTTCGGTCACGAATACTTTGTCGTTTCCCGCAGTGCGGCATTTCTCCACGATGTGCCGCATGTCCGCGGGAGAGACGAACTGTCCCTTCTTGATATTGACCACGCGATCGGTCATGGCCGCAGCGACCACTAGATCGGTCTGTCGGCAAAGGAACGCAGGAATTTGCAGGATGTCGGCTACTTCGGCGACCTTGGCGACGTCAGCCGTTTCGTGCACGTCGGTCAGAATCGGCACGTGCACTTCATCTTTCACTTTTTTCAGGATGCGCAGGCCTTCGACCAGGCCAGGTCCGCGATAGCTGCGAATGGAGGTGCGGTTGGCTTTGTCGTAGGAGGCTTTGAAGATGAAAGGAAAGTTCAGTGAACGCGTTACGCCCTTGATTACTTCCGCCATGAAGAGAGCATGTTTTTCGCTCTCAATCACGCAGGGACCGGCAATCAGAAAGAGACTGCCAGAGCCAATCCGGACGTTGTCGATTTGGAAAGAAGTGGTCATAGATCTTGAACCACAGAGGACACAAAGAAACACCAGGAACATCCTAAGGGCGATTCGAATTCCTCAGTGTCCTCTGCGGTTATCTATCTTTTCCCAACCTTTTCCGGCCGGTGGAACATTTCCACTTCGGAAGCCGTCTTTTCCGACCGCCGCTTCAATCCATGCTCGTACGCCGCGCCGATAAACGTCTTGAACAGCGGATGCGGCTCCAGCGGCTTCGACTTGAACTCGGGATGGAACTGGCATCCGATGAAATGCGGATGATCGGGCAACTCCACCATCTCCACGTAAGTTCCGTCTGGAGTGGAACCGGAAATCCGCAGGCCGCCCGCGGTCAGCGTCTCTTCATACTCGCGGTTGAATTCGTAGCGATGGCGATGACGTTCGCTGATCTCCGGCTTGCCGTAAATCTTGTAGGCCAGAGTGTCGGGCTCGATCTTGCAGGTCCAGGCGCCCAGCCGCATGGTGCCGCCCAGTTCTTCGACGCCGCGCAGTTCGCGCAGCTTGTAGATCACGCGGTGCGGCGTCGCAGGATCGAACTCGCTGGAGTTGGCGTCAGCCAGTCCGCATACGTTGCGCGCAAACTCGATGCAGGCGGTCTGCATGCCCAGGCAAATGCCAAAATACGGGACTTTCTTCTCTCGCGCGTAACGGATTGCCAGCAGCATGCCTTCGATGCCGCGCTTGCCAAAGCCGCCCGGCACCAGCAACCCGTCGTAGTCGACCAGTTGTTCTTCGTAGGTGCGGTCTCCGGCTTCGAGTCCTTCAGCTTCGATCCAGTTCAGATTAAGTTTCAGGTTGTGGGCCAGCGCACCGTGAATCAGCGCTTCTTTCAGCGACTTGTAGGAGTCTTCGTACTCGACGTATTTGCCCACAATGCCAATCGTGACTTCGGCCTTCGGGTTGTAGACGCGATGTACGATCTCCTCCCAGTCTTTGAGGTCTCGATCCTTGGCTTCCAGGCGCAGGTATCGAAGCACCAGGGAGTCCACACCTTCACGCGAGAACACCAGCGGCACTTCATAGATGGATGCAACGTCCTTCGCGGTGATGACCGCCTCTTCTTCCACGTTGCAGAAGAGCGCGATTTTCGACTTGATGTCCTTGGACAGAAACCGGTCGGTGCGGCACAGCAGAATGTCAGGCTGAATTCCGATGCTGAGCAGCTCTTTCACCGAATGCTGCGTCGGCTTGGTCTTCAGTTCCTGCGCAGCGGCGATGAACGGAACCAGGGTGACGTGCATAAACAAGGTGTGGTCGCGCCCCAGTTCCTGGCGCATCTGGCGGATGGCTTCCATGAACGGCAAGGACTCGATGTCGCCGACCGTGCCGCCGATTTCGACGATGGCAACGTCCACATCCTGCGCTACCTTCTTCATCGCCGCCTTGATCTCATTGGTGACGTGAGGAATCACCTGCACGGTCTTGCCGAGATAGTCGCCGCGCCGTTCCTTGGCGATGATCTGTTCGTAGATTCGGCCCGTGGTCCAGTTGTTGTCGCGGGAAAGCTTGGCGTGGGTGAAGCGTTCGTAGTGTCCCAGGTCGAGATCGGTCTCGGCCCCGTCGTCGGTGACGAAGACCTCTCCGTGCTGGAAAGGCGACATGGTGCCTGGATCGACGTTGAGGTAGGGATCGAACTTCATCAGGTTGACCTTCAGCCCGCGGCTTTCCAGCAGGCAGCCCATAGAGGCCGCCGCCAGACCCTTGCCCAATGAAGACACCACTCCCCCGGTCACAAAGATGTACTTTGCCGACATCGATTCCTCACCTTAAATTGTCTTTGAGATTTCGTGCAGGATGGGTGCACGACCAATTATGCCAGAAATGTTTTCTTGTGACTAGGAAGAAAAACTATTCACCACAAAGGGCGCGAAGTCCACGAAGAAAATCCCCCGGGCTGAATCCTTCGTGTTACTTCGTGTCCTTGGTGGTTCAAGGTGTTGGGTTTTGAGTCGCGAGGAAACAAGCTCTCGGGAGTACACTGAGCATGATAGGGCTGCATCTAAGTAGTTGAACCTATGCTTCAGCTTTATCGACTTTCGATTGGCATTCTGACCGGAACGATCGTCTTCCTGGCGCTGCTAATGCCTGCGCCCGCGCAAGAACTAGCCAAGCGCCTCATCCTCACCGACGGTTCTTACCAGCTTGCCACCAAATGGGAGGTCAAGGGCGAACGCGTACGCTACCTGAGCGCGGAACGAAATGAGTGGGAAGAAGTCCCCAAGTCGATGGTCGATTGGGCCGCCACTGACAAGTATGAAAAGGACCGTGCCACGGGCAAACCGACTCCCGAAGCGATGGCGCTCGATAAAGAACTGGAAGCGGAGCGGCAGGCCGACGAAGCTCGCTCTCCACACGTGGCTCCCGGTCTTCGTCTGCCCGACGATGGCGGAGTCATTCTGCTCGATACCTTCCAGAGCCAGCCTCAGTTAGTGGAACTGCAACAGAGCAGCGGCGAGCTCAACAAGAATATGAAGGGCAATATTCTGCGGGCCACTATTAATCCGATTGCCGGGTCCAAGCAAATCATCGAACTGCCTGGCTCGCACGCCAAAATTCAGGCGCACGTCACCGTGCCCGCCATCTACGTCAACCTGGAACAGCAGGACCAGCTCAACAAGGCTCTCCAGATCGCCGAGAAAACCAAGGAAGAGCAACTGCCTTGGGACCGATTTCGCATCGTTCGTCTCCAGAGCAACAACAAAGACAAGCGTACCGTCGGAAACATAAAGATCGCGTTTTACGGCAAAGTCAGCCAGGAACAGAAGCTGGTGACGACAACCGCCACCAAGATTACCGGCGGCTGGGTGAAGATAACGCCATCGGGAGATCTTGAGCCCGGAGAATATGCGGTGGTCGAGCTGATGGGAAAAGACGGAATGAATCTTTATGTGTGGGATTTCGGCATCAACCCGTCGGCTGGAGCGAACCAGACCGCATGGACTCCGGATGCCTCCGCTACTAAACCTCCGCCGGACAAACCCAAGGAGTTGGAGAAGCGGTAAATCGTTGACCCTCGGTCGCTGCTGCCGTTAAACTGGCCGTCGATTTTCCTTACCTTCAGGACTCGCCCTTGAAAGTCTACCGTCCTACCCGCCAGTTGCTGGCTGACGTCGAATGCTTGCTCGCGGCCAATCGGCCAGACGCGCATGGTTCTCCGTTGGAGGATGTGATCGACCTGCTTTGCCGCGGACGGCATTACGCCTGGGCGGGAATTTTTCTGGCCATTGCGGATGGCGCGACTCAACCGGCGATGGCCGCTGGCAGTCTCTGATGAAGTTACGCTTCCAGAAACACGATCCAAAATATTGGTTACGATGAAATTAGCTTCGCGCGAACTGGGAGTGTTAGGCGTTGAAAGCGATCGCGTGAATGCCTTTGGCGCACAAGACCGTGTGTTGCTGGAGGCGGTGGCCGATGCGTTGGCGCGCTTTCTGGCAGGGAATGGAAAGTATCTTGTCCGCAGGGCCCGTATGGCAAAAACTGAGAACTGAGAACCAGGAACTGATAACTAAGAATTAAAATCAAAGGCAGCGGACAAGAGTGTCCGCTCCACACGAGCTAGACCGTTCCCAACCTCGCAGTTTCTTCCTGAATCAGCTTCCATGCTCTCTCGACGTGCCGGTGAGTCGTATTCGTTTGTCCTACACAAACCCGCAACGTCAGCCGGTCGTTGAGGCGCGTATGCGTCAGATAGAGGTCACCGCTGCGATTGAGACGGTCCATCAGGGTTTGATTCACCTCGTCTCCACCTTTGTGGCGGAAGCAGACAAGGTTCAAGGGCGCCGGCGCAGCAATCTCGAAGCGATCGTCATTTCTCACCCATGCCGCAAACTGTTGTGCCAAAGCAACGTGCTCCCGAATGTGGTGCTGCAATCCCTCCACACCGTAGTGCCGGATAACGAACCACAACTTGAGCGCCCGGAAGCGTCGGCCAAGCGGTATCTGCCAGTCGCGATAGTCAATGACCGCTCCGGTTTCGGTGGCTTTGTTGCGCAAGTATTCCGGCAACACGCTCAGGGTCTGGATGAGCGCTTTGCGGTCGGCGACATAGAAGCAATCGCAATCGAAATTCGTGAACATCCATTTATGCGGATTGAAGCAGTAGCTGTCTGCAAATTCCACGCCGGCGTGGGTGTCGCGAAACTCAGGACAAAGCGCCGCCGTTCCTGACATTGCGGCATCCACATGCAGCCAGAGACTGTTTTCGCGGCAGATGCGTGCGATTTCCGGTACAGGATCGATCGCATTCGAAGACGTTGTGCCCACCGAGGCGCACACGAAGAACGGGATCAGCCCCGCAGCGCGGTCCCGTGCGATCTGCTGCGCCAGGGCTTCGGGGCGCATGGCGAAATCTTTATCGACATCGACCAGTCGCAGGTTATCCCGCCCGATGCCGGCGATCTGGGCGCCTTTCTCCAATGAAGAATGCGCTTGCGACGATGTGTAAGCCACCAGCTTGCCATCGCAACCCGCGCGATTGCTGGCAAAGTTCGTCGCCCGCTCCCGTGCCGCCAGCAATGCACACAGTGATGCGCTCGAAGCCGTGTCCTGGATGACTCCGCCTCCGCTGCTGGTAGAGAGAAACTTCTGCGGCAGGCCAAGCATGTGGACCAGCCAGTCCAGCACATGGGTTTCGAGTTCGGTGCATGCCGGGCTGGTGGCCCAAAGCATTCCCTGCACGCCCGAGCCCTGAGGAAAGCAAATCGCCCAGAATCGCCGGGCCGGAGGCATTCGAAGGAAAGTAGGCAAAGAAATTTGGCGATTGCCAGTGCGTCACGCCGGGAAGAATCAGCTTTTCAATATCGGCCAGAATTGCCGGGAATGACTCGCCCCTGGCCGGCGGATCAGGTGGCAGCGAGCGCTCGAATCTGTCCGGGTTCAACCTGCGAGAGCACGGGGTATGACTCGATGCGCGCGTAGTAGTCGGCGATCCAGTCCACCACGGAATGTCCGTGACGGCGGAACTCGTCGGGTGTCATGTGAAACGTCTTCTCGTCGCTTTACCCATTCACTCTCCGTGCAAACTCTCCAGATTTCCTCTGTGTCCTCAGTGTCCTCTGTGGTTAAAGCTTTTCCGACAAACCTCAACCCAGCTGACCGTAGTACACCCGCGTGTCGTATTCGAACGCCACTCTATCGTTGACACGATACTCATCAAAAATCCGCCGCAGCTCCCGCAGCATCGGATCGTAGCCGGGATCACCGGCCTGCGGGGTGTAAGAAGATGACAGCAATCTTCCTTCCAGCGCGGGATAGTCGAATTCCTGCTGGTAGTCAAATGTCCGCACCTGAAACTGCGCGGGCGAGAAGAAAGTCTCGATCTGCTCCGTGGTGCGCTCTGAGCGTACATCCTGATAATCGGTGCCGTACTCGACCAGCAACCTCTCATATGCTTTTAGAAACGGTGTCGAGTCCGTGCGGCGCTCGTTCCAGAGCAGCACCGTCCACGCTCCTGGCTTACCGATGCGGATAAACTCACGGCGCGCTTTTTCGCGATCAAACCAATGGGCTGCCTGGGCCGCAGTGACAAAGTCTACGCTGTGATCGGCCAGGGTGGTGGCCTCCGCCGATCCTGCAACACTGGTGAAATTGGAATGCGACCGCAGGAACTCTTCCGCGGCGTGTCGCATCTCGGCATTCGGCTCAACTCCGAGCACGCGGTTCCCGTTCTCCAGAAGCATGCGGGTGAAGATGCCGGTGCCCGAGGCGATATCGGCGATAACCGATGCGCCGGTTAGACCGCATTCCGTTTTCAGCAGATCAAGAACAGCGGGCGGATAGCTGGGGCGATAGCGGACATAATTTCCTACGCGCGATGAAAAGCGTTGAGTGGAATCCTGCACTGCCATAAAAATAGTTTAGCGTGAAATGTTGATGCGGGTTATGTGTGGGGCAGGCGCCCGCGCACGCCCCACGTGAACCTCCCGTTACATTCGCTCAAATCCTCCCAAATTGTTAAATTAGACTCTCATGCGCCTCGTCATCAAAGTCGGTACCAGTCTGATTGCGCCCGGCGGACGCATCGATACGACGCGCATGCGGGCACTGATCGACCAGCTCGATCTTTCCCGCAACGAGTATCTGATTGTGAGTTCAGGAGCAATCGCCTCCGGCATGACCCACCTGGGCCTTCAGGAAAGGCCGACGACCGTGCCCCTGATGCAGGCCTGTGCCGCGGTCGGGCAGAGTCTGCTGATGCACACCTACGAGCAACTGTTTTTCGGTAAGAAAGTTGTGGCCCAGCTGCTGCTGTCGAGCGATGACTTCACTTCGCCCGTCCGCTATCGCAACCTGCAGAATGCGTTGCAGGAGTTGCTTGGACTCGGCGTGGTTCCCGTGGTGAATGAAAATGATAGCGTGTCGGTCCGCGAACTGGTTGGCGCATTCGGCGACAACGACGAACTGTCCGCGCTGCTGGCCACCACGGTCAAGGCCGACTGGTTAGTTCTGCTCACCGATGTCGACGGGTTCTACGTCCCCAACGGTAAACGCCCGCGCCTGTTACGCACCGTAAGCAAGCTCACTGCCGAGATGGAGGCGGTCTGTAACGGCAAAGGCAAGCTCGGCACCGGCGGCATGCGGTCCAAGCTTCGCGCCGCCAAGGTAGCCAGCGAGGCTGGCGCGAGCGTGGTGATCGCCAATGGGCGCACCGAGCAGGTCATTCCTCTGGCGCTCGAGCGCAAGATCGGAACTTATTTCCCGCCTCATCGAAAAAGGTCGTCCGATGGCGACTAGTGTCCAGACTCCGAGATCGACTCGAGACAAACTGCTTGCGAGCGCGTGCCGCTGCGGTCCGTCTGGCGCAGCTGACCACGTCAGAAAGGAATGCCATCCTGCTGGCGATGGCAGATGCGCTCACAGGCAACGTTCCGAAGATTCTTGCGGCGAACCAAAAAGACCTCGACTCTTCGGGACTGACCGGTGCCATGCGCGACCGTCTCTTGCTGACTCCCGAGCGGATCGCAGGCATGGTTGCAGGTGTACGTGAGGTGGCGAGCCTTCCCGATCCAATCGGTGAAACCATTACGGAGTGGACGCGGCCGAACGGTTTACACATCCGCAAAGTACGTGTGCCGCTGGGCGTCGTCGGTGTCATTTACGAATCGCGTCCAAACGTGACCGTGGATTGCGCGTCGCTGGTCCTCAAGACAGGGAATGCGATCGTCTTGCGAGGCGGTAAGGAAGCGGCTCACAGCAATCAGCAATTGGTTGAAATCCTGAATCAGGTGGACGGCGTTCCCGAAGGCGCAATCGAGTTGCTGGATTCGAGTACACGCGATTCGGTGCATGAACTGATTAAAGCGCGCGGACTGGTGGACGTCCTGATTCCGCGTGGCGGTCCGGGACTGATCTCGCTTGTGGCTGACAATGCTACCGTGCCGGTAATCGAAACCGGAGCAGGGAACTGCCACATCTTCGTGGACGAGTCGGCCGATTTTGAAATGGCGGACGACATTGTGATCAATGCCAAGACGCAGCGTCCGTCGGTGTGCAATGCCGCCGAAAAGCTGCTGGTGCATCACAGCATCGCCGCCGAGTATGTCCCGCGAATCGTAAGAAAGTTGCTGAACAAAGGTGTCGAAGTCTGCGGCGACGATGAAACTCTGCGCCTCGCCGACGGAATGAATGTCCGGCCCGCCGAAGCTCAGGATTGGGACGAAGAATATCTGCGGCTTTGTATTGCCATCCGCATCGTGCCCAGCATCGAGGATGCGATTGAACATATCAACCGCCACTCGACGAAAAATTCCGAAGCGATCGTGACCCGGGACGAAGCCCACGCTCATCTCTTTCAGCGGCTTGTGGATTCGGCAGTGGTGTACTGGAACGCTTCAACCCGTTTCTCCGATGGAGGCGAGTTCGGATTCGGCGCGGAGATGGGAATCAGCACGCAAAAACTGCATTGCCGTGGGCCCTTCGCCCTGGCGGAATTGACTTCGGCCAAGTACGAAGTGACAGGTAACGGACAAGTGAGAGTTTGATATGCCCATGCATGGGATGAGGTGAAATACGTTGTTGCAGGCCGGCGATATCGCGCCCGACTTCAAAATCCCGGTTTTGATTGGCGGCGTCAGAAAAGAATTCCGGTTGGCCGAGCACCGAGGCAAAGGCAATCTGGTGCTCGCTTTTTATCCCGCGAACTGGGACCCGGTCAGCACGCAGCAGATGGTGAATTACCAGGTGGAACGGGAAAAATTTCAGGTCCGGCAGACGGAAGTGCTCGGCATCAGCGTGGATTCAATCATGAATACCACTTCCTGGGAGCGCGAGATTGGCCCTTTTGATTTCTGGCTGGGCAGCGATTTCTGGCCACACGGAGATGTCAGCCGCCTTTACGGAGTTTTCCGCGAAGCCGAGCCTTTGAATGGTGCCTGTGATCGTGCAATCTTTGTGATCGACAAGTCGGGCAAGATCCGTTTCACCAGAACTTACGCTTTGGATCAACTCCCGAGTCTCGAAGAAACATTCGCTGCGTTGCGTGAGCTGGCGAAAACCTAAAGGAGCTGGCAGTGCCGTGCCCGCTCCAGGAGCCCGATGAAAGTTATCTCCGCCACTGTCCTCCTTTCAATCCTGTTTTCCATTCTGTTTCTGGCCCACGTAAGTGGAAACTCGCAACCCGCGTTGCCCGAGGACAACACAACCGCGCCTCCGATTTTCGGCTTCCGCAACTCCGCCGGACAGACGGCGATTGAAACCCGCTTTCTGGCCGTGCCCGATCCGAAGCTGGCCGAAGAACACCTGCGCATTCTGACCCAGGCGCCGCACATGGCTGGCACCGTCGAGGACAAGGCCACCGCTGACTACGTCGCGCAGAAATTCCGCGACGCCGGCCTCGAAACCGAGATTGTCGAATACCGCGTCTGGATGAACTATCCCGCGGAAATCACCGTGGATATGACCTCGCCCGCCGGGGTCACCATGCATGGTCCCACGCGCGAGCGAGTCAGCGCCGATCCCTTTCAGGATGATCCCCGCGTGGTGATGCCCTTCAACAGCATGTCGCCTTCCGGTGACGCGGAAGCAGAAGTGGTCTACGCGAATTACGGGTCCCCGGACGATTTTCAAAAGCTCGAGCAGATGAAAATCGACGTGCGCGGCAAGATTATTCTGGTGCGCTACGGACAGAATTTCCGCGGCGTAAAAGCATTCGTGGCCCAGGAGCACGGAGCGGCGGGTGTACTGATCTACTCCGATCCCGCGGACGACGGTTGGCGCCTGGGAGATAAATACCCGCAAGGGCCGTGGCGTCCCGACACCGGCGTACAGCGCGGCTCCATCGGCTATATGTTCCAGTTTCCCGGCGATCCCACCACGCCGGGAATTGCCTCTGTGCCGGATCTTCCGGATTCCAAACGCACACCTCCGGAACAATCGACGCAATTACCCAGAATTCCATCCATGCCGATTTCTTACGCCGACGCTTGGCCGATTCTCGAGCATCTCGGCGGACCAGACTCGCCTCGCGATTGGCAGGGCTCGTTGCCCTTCACTTACCACGTCGGGCCAGGGCCCACGAAGAGTGAAGATCCACCTCAAGCAGGACTACCAGTTCCGTACCATCTGGGACGTCGATCGGCCGCATTCGTGGCAGCGAACTGCCCGACGAATGGGTCGTCGCGGGCAATCATCGTGATGCGTGGGTCTATGGTGCAGTCGATCCCAACAGCGGTACTGCCGCAATGTTGGAATCGGTCCACGGCATCGGCGAGCTGCTGAAATCAGGGTGGAAGCCGAAGCGCAGCATCGTCATCGGCAGTTGGGACGGGGAAGAAGAAGGACTCATCGGATCCACCGAGTGGGGTGAGCAGCACGAATCCGAACTGGCGAACGCAGTCGCATACTTCAACATGGATGTCGCGGTCTCGGGCTCGAAGTTCGGGGCGTCGTCGGTGCCTACGCTGAAACAGTTCATCCGTGATGTGACTCGAGTCGTGCCCAGCCCGAAGGGCGGCATGGTGTATGACGAGTGGCGAAAGTCCAGCCAGGCCGGTGCGGAAGGTGTACGAAGGCCAACGGCGGATATTGGTGGCGCGGAGCGCCTTCCCGCAGCAGGGAACGCCGATGTGCCCGTTGGAGACCTGGGCAGTGGCTCGGACTACACAGTGTTCCTGCAGCATCTCGGAGTGCCATCGTCCGACGTGAGTTCGAGCGGTTCCTACGGCGTCTACCATTCGGTCTTCGACAACTTCAACTGGTTCAAGAAATTTGGCGATCCCGATTTTGTTTACGAACAGGAGATGGCGCGCGTGTTCGGACTGCAAGCAATCCGCATGTCCGACGCCGACGTGCTGCCTTACGACTACGAGCAATACGGCAAGGAAATCGCCGCCTACATCGACGCCGCGCGAAAGAAGTCCGACGCTACATTCGGCGGCCAGCCTCCCAATTTCGCAGATGCGATTCGCGCTGCTCATCAGTTCGAGCAGGCCGGAGCCAAGATTCGGCGTAAGCAGGAAAGGCCGGGAAACGATGCCGGCGCGGCTCAATCAGGCTCTGCGCCAGGCGGAACGCGCTCTGCTGATTCCCGAAGGACTGCCCAATCGTCCGTGGTTCCGGCACGCGATTTATGCGCCGGGCCAGTACACGGGCTACGCAGCAGTGGTGATTCCCGGCGTGAATGAGGCCATCGACAAGCACGATCTGGAGCGGACGCGGCAGCAGATCGCGGTGCTGGCCGCTGCACTGAATCGCGCGGCCAAGGTGTTGGAGGACTATCGCTGATGACCGCCGGAAATACGGTCGAACAAGTTCTCAAGACCCTGCCCTCCGCGGCGGGCGCGACTTTTCTTGCGCTCTTTCCTATCGTGAATCCGTTTGGTGGGGTGCCGCTGTTTTTTGCCCTGACCTCCGATTTCTCCAGCGAAAGAGCGCAACCACACCGCGCTGAAGACTGCCGCGTATGTATTCGGCATCCTGGTCGTCTTCATGTTCTTCGGACGCTTCGTCCTCAACTTCTTTGGAATTTCGCTGCCGGTTCTGCAGATTGCCGGCGGACTCATCGTGGCCCACACTGCCTGGGGCATGGTGACTGCGTCAACCCGCATTACTCCGGCGGAAAGCGACGAGGCGGTGAAGAAAACTGACATCTCCCTGACCCCGATGGCGATGCCCATGCTTTCCGGACCGGGCTCGATCGGCGTGGTGATGGGTCTGGCCGCCAACGCCGCCAGCATGACGACTTACTTCGGCATCGTGATCGGGATCACAGCGCTGGCCCTCAGCGTTTACCTGTTTCTGCGTTTGGGAGGGCCGTTGGTGGCGAGGCTGGGGCCGGGAATGGTCGCGGGCATCACCAGAATATTCGGCTTTCTGATATTTGCGGTGGCAGTTCAGTTGGTCTGGGACGGCGTAGCAGAATTCGGAAAATAGCTGCGCGGTAGTGTGTAGTGGTTTGTGTGGTCGCGGGCGACTCGCCCGCGACCACACTAACCACACACAGCCAACGCGCCTATTTCAGACTGACCAGTTTGTCCACCAGTTCCGAATAGTCTTTCTTCTCCAGCCCGTGTACCTTCTTGTTGTACTCATCCACTTTGCTGGAATAGTTCATCGAGCAGAATTTCGGGCCGCACATGGAGCAGAACGCTGCTTCTTTGTAGTAATCGTCGGGCAGAGTTTCATCGTGCATGGAGCGCGCGGTCTCGGGATCGAGCGACAGCGCGAACTGCTTTTCCCAATCGAACTTGTAGCGGGCGTAGCTGAGCGCGTCGTCGCGGTCCTGGGCTCCGGGACGATGCCGGGCGATATCGGCCGCATGTGCAGCGATCTTGTAGGCGATGATGCCGTCTTTCACGTCTTTCTCGTTGGGCAGGCCGAGATGCTCTTTCGGCGTGACGTAGCAGAGCATGGCCGCGCCGTGCCATCCGATCATGGCCGCGCCGATGGCCGAGGTGATGTGGTCGTAGCCGGGAGCGATGTCGGTGACCAGCGGTCCCAGCGTGTAGAACGGAGCTTCGTAGCAAAGCTCTTTTTCCTTGTCCACCTGCTCCTTGATCTTGTCGAGCGGCACGTGGCCCGGGCCTTCGATCATGACCTGCACGTCGTACTCCCAGGCTTTCTTGGTCAGCTCGCCCAGAGTCTTGAGTTCGGCGAACTGGGCTTCGTCGCTGGCATCGGCGATGCAGCCGGGACGCAGGCCATCGCCCAGCGAGAACGAGACGTCGTGCTTGGCGAAAATCTTGCAGATGTCGTCGAAGCATTCGTAGAGAAAATTCTGCTTGTGATGATGCGCCATCCACTGCGCCAGAATCGCGCCGCCGCGGCTGACGATGCCGGTGATGCGCTTCGAGACCATCGGCAGGTACTGAATCAGCACGCCGGCATGGATGGTCATGTAATCCACGCCCTGCTCGGCTTGCTCTTCGATCACTTCGAGCATCACGTTCGCGTTCAGGTCTTCGATTCGCTTGACCCGCGAGATGGCTTCGTAAATCGGCACGGTGCCGATCGGCACCGGCGAGTGGCGCAGAATGGCTTCGCGAATTTCGTGGATGTTGCCGCCGGTCGAGAGATCCATCACCGTGTCGGCGCCGTAGTGCACCGAGGTGTGCAGCTTCTTGAGTTCTTCGTCAATGTTCGAAGTGACGGCCGAATTGCCGATGTTGGAATTGATCTTGCACAGCGAGGCCACGCCGATGCACATCGGCTCGAGTTCGGGATGGTTGATGTTGGCCGGAATAATCATGCGACCGCGGGCGACTTCGTCGCGAACCAGTTCCGGGAGTCAGCTTCTCGCGGTGCGCGATGTACGCCATCTCGTCGGTGATCACGCCCTTGCGCGCATAGCGCATCTGGGAGAAGTTGCCGTCTGTATTGCTGGCCTTGCGATTTGCGATCCACTCTGCCCGGGGTTTAGGAACACTGTGTCCGTTGCTGCCGTTGGATGAGGTCATTTGAGCCAATTTTTCCTTAATGTTTCTGTTACAGATTATACGCCGTGCGGCTCGATGCAGATTTCAAAGGCGAAAAAATCATTACCGCAAAGGACGCAAAGAGATGCCGCAAAGTTCGCGAAGCAAATCTTGAGAAGGGATTTTCTTTGCGATCTTCGCGGAATTCTTTGCGTCCTTTGCGGTAATCTTTTTGCCTTAAGCCGTCACATAACATTTTCTGGTCTTGTCCGTCTAAGCCCAAGGCCATAAAATCGACGCTCGAATCCACGAGGTTTTTCATGCGTTCACAATATTTTCTGCCGGCATTTCTCTTGCTGCTGACTGCTGCCAGTTTCGGCCAGGCTGCCCACGTCGATCGCCATCGACAAAAGCGTCGATCCCTGCCAGGACTTCTACCAGTACGCCTGCGGCAACTGGCTGAAGTCGGCCGAAATCCCCGCGGACCAGACATCCTGGTCGAGCTTCGTCGAAATCCGTGAAAGAAATGCGGTGATCCTGCGCGAGATTCTGGAAAAATCGTCGGCTCCCGATGCCGGACGCGACGCCATCGCCCAGAAGATTGGCGACTATTATGGCTCCTGCGTGGACGAAAAGGCGGTCGACGCCAAGGGAGTCACGCCGCTAAAGCCAGAGCTGGACCGCATCGCCAAAACGAAAGACAAGGCCAAGCTGATCGACGCCATCGCGCGGGTTCAGATGCTGGGGCCCAATCCGCTGTTCAGCTTTTATTCGTCTTCTGACCTGCACAGCGCCAACGATGTGATCGCCTACATTGACCAGGGCGGCTTGTCGCTGCCCGACCGCGACTATTACCTCAAAGACGATCCCAAGATGGCGGCTGCGCGGAAGAGTTTTGTCGAGTATGCCACCCAGTTGTTCACGCTGACCGGCCAATCTGCCGAAGCAGGCTGAGGATTCGGCCCAGTCGGTCCTGCGCATCGAGACCGCTCTGGCAAAGGCCTCCCTGGACCGCACCGCGCGGCGTGATCCCAAAACCCGCGATCACAAGATGACTCTTGCGGAAGCCGAAGCTCTGGCTCCTAATTTTCATCTCGACCGCTTTTTTGCAGCCATGGATACGCCAAAGTTTTCTGCTCTGAATGTGTCCAACCCGGACTTTTTCAAGCAGGTCAACAGCGTCCTGGAGACAGAGTCTCTGGATGCCCTGCGAACCTACGTGAGCTGGCATCTTCTGGACGGGAGTGCTTCGTGGCTCTCGCAGCCCTTCGTGGACGCCGAGTTCAAGATGCAGAAGGCACTGACCGGGCAATCCGAGATCAAGCCGCGCTGGAGACGCTGCGTGAACTGCCACCGACGGGGCACTCGGCGAGGCGCTGGGCCAGCGCTACGTCGAGCAGGCGTTCGGCGCCGACGGCAAACAGCGCATGCTGAAGATGGTGGACGCGCTGGAAAAGAGTCTGGATCAGGACATCCGCACTCTGCCCTGGATGACTGAAGAAACCAAGAAGCAGGCCAAAGTGAAGCTGGACGCTATTCGCAACAAGATCGGCTATCCCGACGTCTGGCGCGATTACAGTTCGCTCAAGGTTGTGCGCGGCGATCTGCTGGGAAATTTTCAGCGTGCCAACGAGTTTGAAGCGCGCCGCCAGATTGCCAAGATCGGCAAGCCGTTGGACCGAAATGAATGGGGGATGACGCCGCCCACGGTGAATGCCTACTACAACCAGGCACGGAATGAAATTGTGTTTCCTGCGGGCATTCTGCAGACGCCGTTTTTTGACAAGCAGGCTGACGACGCGACGAATTTCGGCGGTATCGGGTTGGTGATCGGTCACGAACTGACGCATGGCTTTGACGATCAGGGCCGCAAGTTCGATCCCCAGGGCAACCTGCGCGACTGGTGGACGGCGGAGGACGGCACCGAATTCGAAAAGCGCGCCAGCTGCATCGCCGATGAGTACAGCAGTTTCGTCGCAGTCGATGATCTCAAGCTGAACGGCAAGTTGACTCTGGGTGAAAACACGGCGGACAACGGTGGCGCACGCGTCGCCCTGATGGCGTTGCAGCAGATGATGACGGACGGTGCCTCTGCACAACCCACCAGCGACTACACTCCAGAGCAGCGTTTCTTCCTGGGATACGGCCGCGCCTGGTGCGAAAAACGGCGTCCGGAGTTTTCCCGCATGCTGGTCAGCGTCGATCCTCACTCGCCAGGGAAAGTATCGCGTGAACGGCGTAGTGCAGAACATGCCCGAGTTCCAGAAGGCATTCAACTGCAAGGCCGGCCAGCCCATGGTGCAGGAGAACGCCTGCCGCGTCTGGTGACGCGAACCACGTAGGGGCGGACGCCCTCGTCCGCCCAGTCGAGCGCAGCTCGACGGGATCTAGTTTTCAAACCACCGGTCTGTGCGCGAATCGTCCCGGAGGGACGTCTGATAGTAGCCCGGCGTTTCAACGCCGGATAACCGAGGAGCAAGACGCTCCGTCCCGTAGGGACGATTGAAATCATTATCCGAGAAGAACATAGAGGCCGTTGCGTGAAGCTCAGGCAATACGCCATGCTTGCAATTGGATTGGTTTGGCTTTGTGCCGACATTTGGATCATCGAATCAAACACAGTCCTAAGGGAAACTCGCCTTGGTTTGGTCGCCGTATATATCGACAAACTTCCGCCCAAACTAGGGAATCTCACGTTCATTGCCCTCTGGATTGGTCTGCTGTTTGGGTGGGCGATTCTGTTAGGACTCGGACTGAAGCCTTTCTTACGAAAGCACAAGTGAGGTTGGCTGACTCCCGCAACCCCTCCTGCGTTGACTTGTTTCCACCTCACCCCTAAGATGACTGACCATAAACATGATCGGCCAAACCATCTCGTATTACCGCGTGATCGAGAAGCTCGGTGGTGGCGGGATGGGCGTGGTCTACAAAGCCGAAGACACGCGCCTCCATCGCTTCGTCGCGCTGAAGTTCCTTCCTGAAGATGTCACCCGCGACCCTACCGCTCTCAGCCGTTTCCGGCGCGAGGCCCAGGCTGCGTCTGCCCTGAACCATCCCAATATCTGCACCATTTATGACATCGGGGAAGAGGGCGATCAGGCCTACATCGTCATGGAGTACCTGGAAGGCGAGACCCTGAAACATCTCATCGGCAATCGCCCGCTGGAGATGGAGCAACTGTTCTCGATCGGAATCGATATCGCGGAAGCGCTCGATGCGGCGCACACCAAGGGCATCGTCCACCGCGACATCAAGCCGGCAAACATCTTTGTGACTTCGCGCGGAGCCGCCAAGATTCTCGATTTCGGCCTGGCCAAGGTTGCGGATGACGCCAATCGCGCTCTCGACCCGTCGGACGTGACCAAGACCGAGGACGCGAACGCGCAGCAGCACCTCACCAGTCCGGGATCGGCGCTGGGCACGGTGGCTTACATGTCGCCGGAGCAGGTGCGCGGCAAGACCCTCGATTCGCGCACCGACCTTTTTTCCTTCGGCATCGTGCTGTACGAAATGGCGACCGGCGCCGTGCCGTTCCGCGGAGAAACTTCCGGAGTAATTTTCGACGCCATCTTGAACCGTGCGCCGCTCGCGCCGGTCCGGCTGAATCCGAACCTGCCGCCGAAGCTGGAAGACATCATCAACCGCGCTCTGGAGAAAGATCGCGAGCTGCGCTACCAGCATGCGGTGGACATCAAGTCGGAGTTGCGCCGGCTCAAGCGGGATCTGGAATCAGGGCGCAGTTCGACAGTGAGTTCATCGTCCGAGCTGGTCTATAGCGCGAGTCGCCGCGCCGGTTGAGTCGGTGTCCGCAGCGCAGCAGAAAACCAGCGGCTCGGCTCGGGCGTTCGCATCGGCCTCGTCCGGCGCTGTTGCGACAGTTCCGCTTCAAGAGAAGTCGTCATCCAGGAAGTTCTTGATTCCTGCTGCGATAGTTCTCTTGCTCGCGATCCTTGCTGGTGGATTCTACTGGCGCAAGCATAAAGCGGTGCAACTCACCGACAAAGATCAGCTCATTCTCGCCGACTTCACCAATCAAACCGGCGACGCAGTCTTCGATTCGACCTTGAAGGAAGCGCTGGCAATTCAGCTCGAGCAGTCTCCGTTGCTGCAATTGGTGAGCGATGCGGAGTTGCACAGCAACCTGCAATATCTGGGACAGACCCGCGAGCAGAGGATTACTCCGGAACTGGCGCAACAACTTGGCCAGCGGTTGGGTGTGAAGGCCTATCTCTCCGGGACCATCGCCAACCTGGGACCGTCCTACGTTATTTCGATTAACGCGGTGAATTGCTCCACCGGAGAAGTGTTTGCCCGCGAGCAAGAGACTGCTTCGGACAAGACGACGGTGCTGCAAGCGGTTTCGAAAGCGGCTACGGCGATGCGGGCGCGGCTGGGCGAGTCGATGGCCTCGATCCAGAAGCTGTCCACGCCCTACACCAACGTGACTACGACTTCGCTGCAGGCGTTCCACGCGTTTTCGCTGGGAGAAGAAGAGCATCGCATGGGCCGTGATTTTCCCCAGGCTTCTTCTTTTTACGAAGAGGCGTTGCGGCTCGACCCCAGTTTTGCCATGGCCTATGCGCGCCTGGGAGTGGCGTACGGGAACCAGGGTGCGATCACCAAAGCGATCGGGTATCTGAAGAAGGCCTACGACTTGCGCGAGCGCGTCACCGAGCGCGAGAGGATGTACATCGAGGCTCAATATGCCCTACAGCAATACGATCTGCCCAAGGCGTTGCAAGCCTACAAGCTGTTCGTGGCGACATATCCGCGGGATGCGGCAGCGTGGAACAACCTGGCCAACGCCTACGCGGTTGTAGGCGAATATGAACAGGCGGCCGAAGGTTTCAGGAAGACCTGGGAAATTGCCAAGTGGAACAATGTCGCCGCCAACAACCTCGCCGGCACGCTGATCGGTCTGGACCGGGTGCAGGAAGGCGAACGCTACCTGAAAGAAGCCGTGGACCAGGGTGGCAGCGATGACACCAACTACCATAACAACGCAATGACTGATGATTTCCTGTCCAATCGTCCTGACTGGGAAAAGCATGTGCAGTGGGCGGCTGCCCGTCCCGATGGTTTTAACGTGGAAGCTGGAGGGGCATCGATTTATTTCTCCATGGGCAAGATGCATGACGCTGACCGGCTGTGGGAGCATGCCGGGCAACGAGCCGAGCAGCAACATCTGTCCGATGCCGCGGGTGGAATCTACGCGGTGAAAGCGCTGCATGACGCGTTGGTCTCGAACTGTTCGGCGGCCAAGGTATCCGCCAATCGTGGACTGGCCATCGACCATTCGATTGCCACCGTTCCTGACGCTGCCCTGGCCCTTGCCCTGTGCGGCGATACTGGCCCGGCTCTTAAAGAAATGGCGCGAGTGGCCTCGGACGCGCCCAACAACACCCTGGCCAACGAAATCTATCTGCCCCAAGTGAAAGCCGCGGCAGCCCTTTTGCAGCATCACCCGGAACAAGTCGCGCGGATTGCTCTCGCCGGCTGCTCCTTACTTGCTGGTGTCGAAGGCCCCGCATCTTAGCGGCCGAGCGTCGTTAGAGATGAAGAATGCGCAGCAAGCCATTACCGACTTCGAGCCGGGAATCCGGTATCGGGGCATTTCGCTTGGTGAGGGAGCAAACGGTACGTCGCAGTTTCCCGATTATGGTCTGTGTCTGCTGGGAACGGCTCGGGCGCAGGCCCAGACCGATCCGGCCGCGGCTTCGCGCACTTACGATCAACTGCTGCAGATCTGGAAGAATGCCGACGCCGATTTCATCCCCGCACAGGAAGCCCGTCGCGAGCAGGCAGCGTTGGGCGGCAAGAACTGGTAGCTCGGTCCGGTGGCCGTTGAACTTGTAGCGCCGGCCTCGGCCCGATGGGCGGGCAGGATGCCCGCCAGACAGCCGGCGGGACGCCGGCGCTCATTCGAGCATTCCCTCACGCTTCCCCAGGACATCGTTTTCTTAAGCCGCAGAAAACAAAAGCAAAGGCGGCGGACAAGGTGCCCCCAACCACTCTCTGATCCTGCTGCGCTCTGCGACGTGCGCAGCGCGCTTGCTGCGGTGATCTGGTAGTCCTGGTAGTCGATACTGAAGTTGTGCGTGTCCGCCTAGCCGGATCGCGCTGTTGCTGCGATTCGATACCGGCAGCCAGAAATCCCCGACCTTCATGTAGACCTGTTCGATTTTCGTTTCCTTGGTCCAGAAAGAAGGATTCTTCGCCGGCGCAGCCTCGATCCGTGCCACCGCGAAGTCATCTGCGTTGACCCAGATTCGTCCACGGTACAAGAGCTTGTCGTTGGTTCGGGGCTCTACCGAAAGAATGTAAGAAGGACCGGTCGGCGTAGTCTCATATCCCGCCATCGCGAAACGGTAATTGTCGTTGTTGAGAGCGATCCGGCGCTGGTAGTCCTCGGTGACCGCCTCTTTTTCGCTCTCTATCATCCGCTGGAAGACGCGATCGATCAGCAGCTGCGACCCTTTTTGCGATCGGATACTGAATTCCTTCGTCGCGGGGGAGTGGTACTTCACGTCCACGATCATCTCCGCGGTTCGCGAGCCGGGAAAGCCGCGATACTCCAGGCGATAAATCCGGGTCGCCCGATAGGCCTCCAGCGCCTGGGAACGCTCAAGGTTTTTCCGGACCATGCTGGCCACAACTTGTTCCGCGCTTAACCCGGCATGAGCGTCGATCGTAACCGGAGGCGATGGTTGTGCTTGCGCAGTCTGCAGCGCGCTGAGCACAGCCAGAAACGACAGAATGAACTTCGTAGATTGGAGAGATGAGTTCATGAACAGCCCTGATCGTCTCACGATAAAGGGAAGAAGGCCGGAAAAAGTGTTCAATTTTGAGCACTTTTTTCCGGCCTCGGGAGCCTCGGGCTGCCACAAGTGCTAGTGGCTGCCGAAGCCCTTAAAACCCTTGCGCCGCTGTTCGCTATAGCGGTGCAGAGCATCGTTGATGATGGGATAGGCTTCTGCCGCTGGCTGAATCTCATCGACTTCTACAGCTTTGCCTTCTAACTGCTTGTAGTCCTGAAAGAAGCGCCGCAACATGAGCGAACGGTGAGGAGGCATGTCCTTGGCTTCACGGTAGGCGTTGAATTCCGGGTCCTGGGTGGCGACCGCGATGATCTTGTGGTCTTTCTTCCCGGTATCGATCATGGTCATCAGCCCGATGGTGCGGGCGTGAATCATGGTCAGTGGGACCACTGTTTCCTGGCAAAGCACCAGAACGTCAAGCGGATCGTCGTCCTCGGCCAGAGTCTGCGGGATGAAGCCATAGTTAGCAGGATAGTAAACCGCCGAGTACAGAACACGGTCCAGCTTGATCATTCCGCTGGCTTTATCAAGCTCGTATTTCACGCTCGATCCGAAGGGGATTTCGACAATGGTGTAAAACTCCTGCGGCAGTTTGTCGCCGGGGGTTACGTCGTGCCAGGGATGAATCATCAGGCCTCGCTGGGATAAATTGGGTACGGTTTCTATTATAGATGGCTGAATAGTTTGGGACGGAGACCCACAAACCGCAAACCCATAAACCACGAAGGACACGAAGTTACACGCAAGGAACCGCGAGGCAAAATCCTTCGTGTACCTTCGTGTCCTTCGTGGTTTATGGTTTTTTGCCCCCCTCACACTGCCCATCCGGACATCTTGACCGCGCCCACACGCGGGAATACAGTCGTAATGTCATGTCGAACCAGGCGCGAACGTACTTGAAATTCGGCGGGGCGGTCGTGGTGATTCTGCTCTCGCTCGGATATCTGGCGTACACCGGAGTGCAGGAGAGCAAGAGCTACTACGTCACCATTAAAGAATTGAAGGGCATGGGCGACGGTGCCTACACCAAACATCTGCGCGTCGCTGGCAATGTGCAGCCGGGATCGATTAAGCGCACTGGTACCCGAGTTGAATTCGCGTTGGTAGAAAACGATCAGCTTCTGCCGGTCGTCTACAGCGGGACTGAAGCGCCACCTGATACTTTCAAAGACAATTCCCAGGCCTTGGCCGATGGCAACTTCGGCCGCGATGGCGTCTTTCACGCCAAGCAGCTTCAGGCCAAATGCGCCTCGAAATATGCTCCCCAGCAGGCGGGCCAACCAGCAGCAAGTACCGCCATGTCGAACTAACCGAATCTGCGAATCGCCACGAACCACGTAGGGGCAGATGTCCTCATCTGCCCGGCGGAGCACAGCTCCGCAATTCGCCTTAGGCAAGAACCTGTCGAGCTTCGCTCGACTGGGCAGATGAGGACATCTGCCCCTACGTGGTTCGTCTGGCTCTCGACTTCACTTCTGCCTTCGGCTATCTTCCATTACGCATGGCCGTGCCTCCGATCATTTCGCTCAGCGCCGTGGTCAAGCAATTCGGCCGCTTCGCCGCGCTCCGCGGCGTCAGCGCTGAATTTGCTCCGGGAAAGCTTTACGCGATTCTGGGCGACAACGGAGCAGGGAAGACGACACTCTTGCGCATGCTGGCCGGCCTGGCTCCGCCGACGCGCGGCAGCATGTCAATCCTCGGAGCGACCAACTTGCGTTCTGTGTGCCACGAGCTGGGATACATGGCGCATCCGTCACTTCTGTACGACGAAATGAGCGGGATGGAGAATCTGCGCTACTTCGGCCGCCTCTACGGGATCGGTGACGACTCGGCTGCTGCAGCGAACATGACCGCCGTTGGCCTCGATCCTGCGCTGGCACGTCCGGTGGCACAGTATTCGCAAGGCATGCGGCAAAGGCTCTCGCTGGCCCGAGCCATGTTGAACGATCCCAAACTTCTATTGCTGGACGAGCCATTCTCCAACGTCGATCTGAGCTCGGCCAAAACGATGGTCAACCTGCTGGCGCGAATGCGCGACGCAGGAAAGACGATTTTCGTCGTCACTCACCAGGCTTCTTTACTGGAAGGCGTTGCCGACGAATTCGTTTGGATGGAAGCAGGGCAGATCACGCATCGCACTACCGAATTGCAACCGGTACAGACACGATGAGCGAATCTACATCGCAGTGTCCCGTCCGGCGTGACCGGAGCCACGTTAGCCAAAGATCTACGCCTGGAGTGGCGATCGAAAGACGCGATCAACTCCATGCTGTTTTTCTCCCTGCTGGTGGTCGTGGTTTTCAGCTTTTCGTTTGATCCGAATGCGGAAGAATCGCGCCAGATTGCCGGCGGACTGGTCTGGGTGGCGTTCCTGTTCGCCGCCGTGGTAGCGCTCAACCAGACCTGGGCACGTGAGCTGCGGAATCAGGTCCTGGACGCATATCGAGTTTCTCCCGCTCCGGCCAATGCACTCTTCCTGGCCAAGGCGCTGGGCAATTTTATTTTTGTCGCAGTGCTGGAAATCCTGATGACGCCGTTGTTCATCATGTTCTATAAACTGCGGGCACTGGGTCCGGCCTGGCAGTTGATTCCGGTCGCGGCTCTGGGGACGTGGGCGCTGGTGGTGAACGGTACGTTTTTCGCAGCTATGTCGCTCCGCACCCGCAGCCGCGAGATTATGCTGCCGCTGCTTTTGTTCCCTGTGTCGATCCCCGCGCTGCTGGCGATGGTGAACGCGACGACCGCAATTTTGACTGGCGAGCTTTCTGCCCGTTTCTGGATTGTGTTGCTTACTACTTACGACGTGGTGTTTACTGTGGCTTGTCTGCTGTTGTTCGAACTTGTCCTGAATGCGGAATAGGGTTCGACCGGAATAGAAATTGAAAAAACTTTTCCCGATCTTCGGGCTGCTGACCGCCGTGCTATTGAGCTTTGCCCTCTATGAAGCGTTGGTTGTCGCTCCCACTGAGCAGACCATGGGCAACGTGCAGCGCATTTTCTACTACCACGTGCCCTCGGCGTGGACGGCCTTCCTGCTCTTCTTCATCAATTTTGTTTGCTCGATCCAGTACCTGGTACGGCGCAACCCAGCGGCTGACAAAGTAGCGAACTGGACCGTGATCGCCATCGGGATTGCGACCTTCATTGCGGCGTTCGTGATCCGACCCCTGCCTGAGGGGATGGAGCCGTCGTCGATTGCCACTACCGGAATCATCATTGCCGGGCTGTATTTCCTCATCAAAAGATATTTTTCGGTCGAACGGACCGACGCCTTGGCCGTAGTGAGCGCCGAAGTGGGCGTTGTTTTCTGCACCGTCGTCCTGGTGACCGGGCCGCTGTGGGCGCGTCCGGTGTGGGGAATCTGGTGGACGTGGGACGTGCGGCTGACTTCCACCCTCGTCCTCTGGCTCATTTACATCAGTTACCTGATGCTGCGCCGTTTCTCCACCAGCGGTCAGACTCCGGTGTTGGCGGCCGCGCTGGCCGTTTTTGGGGCGCTTGATGTCCCGCTGGTGTATTTCTCTATCTGGATCTTCCGCACCCAGCATCCTCAGCCGGTGATCGGCGGTGGCGGTTCCATCGATCCGAAAATGCTGCAGGTGTTGCTGATCAACTGGCTGGCGTTCCTTGCGCTTCGCCGCGCTGGTTTGCTGGTCCCGCTATCGCCTGGAAATTCTGCAGCGGAAGGTCGAAGAAACCCAGGCACTGCAAGCGCTGGAAGAACCCGGAGGCTCAAGATGAATTTCCTGTATGCCGCCTACGCCGCCACCTGGATTATCCACATCGCGTATCTGGGGATTCTGGTGCGACGCTACCAGCGGGTGAGCCGTGACATTGATGAACTAAAGAAGAAGTGAAAGAAGGCGAAGGCAAGCGTTGTTGCAACTGCTTAGGTTCCAGTTTCCGCCCTGTCGAATTCTGAAGCGGAGTTCGATCTGAGAAATTCGTACTCCTCGATCATCGCCGCCACGCCAATACTGGAAACAGACTGCTGATTTTCCACCCGCACCACCCGGGCGGTGAAACGTACCCGCACCGATTCGGTCAGGGTCACGTGCGGTGGAAAGGTCATGGTCACTTCAATGCGGGAGCCCTCGGCCAGAGGACGATCAAGATAGAAGAAGACGCCGCGTGCGCTGACGTTCTGGGTTTCGGTCATCAAGTCTCGAAGCCCGTTACCCGCCACCCGAACTGACGCTGGCAAACGCATGTCAAAGCGCCGCATGGTACGCCGTTCCTGAGCGGACTGTTGCATGGAACTTTCTCTTCGCAGGTGCATGGATCCCGATCCAACCAAATTTCACTCCAAACCCAGGATGCTATCAAGCGATAGACAACCCTAGCGTCAGATTTACTTATCCAGCAACAGTTTGCAAGCGCAAAAGCGCGCGGGGAACTGACTCGGTTAACGCTTCAAAACATCTGGAAAGCTGTGGGGAGGGCCGTAAGGCAGACCAAAGCGAAGTCAGGTAGAAGCACGCGCGGTGCCATCAAGGTAGAGTTGGTCTGAACGGCGGGAATCCATAGAAAGAGCGGGTTGCGGCGCGTTGGGGATTCAGCGGCGATCGAACCCGGTGAAAAACTTTGCAGCCGGAACTGGGTTTGTGCCATTCTGCGGGCCGCGATATTGGATCGCAAACGAGGTTTACGGTTTTCCTCGGCATCTTAAGTGATTGCTGCCCGCATCTGACCATCGCAGGGCCCGGGATTGGTGCGTGGCTTGACAGGCTATCCGTCAGATGTTTAAGTAGTTACTTATTTTTTAGCCCTTATTCTGGTGACAAAGTACGCAAGCCGCTTAGCTGGCGCTAGCCGTGTGCTGCCTGTGTGTCGGTTTTTCCCTCTCCATGAATTGGGATAGTCGGAGGAAGCGAGTGAGATTGAATTTCCGGGGTTTGCAATCAAGACATTGCCCTGTCCTGGTGTCGTTTGGGTTGCTGCTGCTGATAGCTGGTCTGGCACTGTGGTCGGGTTCTCCGGTTTCGCAATGGGCGTCTTCGGATAGAAATCCGGTAGTAGCGGCGTTCTCCACCCCTGATATTGGCCCCAATCGAGGCGCCACCGCCGACTTTGGACAACTCCCTCTGCGTTTTGAGCCCAATCAAGGACAAACCAGATTCGAAAGTCGATTTCCTCGCGCGCGGTGCAGGCTATGGGCTGTTCCTGACTCCGAACCAGGCGGTGCTGAGTCTGCGTTCGAACCAGAATAGCTCGGTCGTCCGCATGGAACTGGCGGGCGGAAACCCAGCCGCAGCCGTGGCCGGAGCCAACCAACTTCCCGGCAAGAGCAACTATTTGATCGGTAACGATCCGGCAAAATGGCATCGCGACATTCCGCAATTTGCGCGAGTGCGCTATCAGGGGGTGTATCCCGGCGTCGATTTGGTCTATTACGGCAACCAGGGACAGCTGGAATACGATTTCGAGGTCGCTCCCGGCGCCGATCCCGCACAAATCGCACTGCACTTTCAGGGACCGGAAAAAACCACTCTCGACGCCAGCGGCAATCTGATCCTGGCCAGCAACGGCGGCGAGATTCAGTTGAAAGCGCCGCAGGTTTATCAGCAGTCCGGCGCGGAAAGACTACCGGTCGCAGCTAAATTCGTGGTGCGGCAAGACGGAAAGATTGCGTTCGAACTCGGAGCGTATGACCGTCGCCGTGCCCTGGTGATCGATCCGGTATTGACTTACTCGACATACTTTGGCGGCAGCGGCGCTGAAGCTTGCCCTGGCAACGTGAGGATTCTTGTCGGCGCGATTTCCTCGCCTCCGTCCGGGTGTCCCGCACTAGGGATCGATGCTTCTTCGAACATTTATCTGGCTGGCTCGACCACGTCCACGGATTTCCCGCTGACACCGCAAACCGGAACCACGCCTCCTCCTGCCGCATTTCAGGGTACGATCGCGGGAACCGCCAACGTCTTTGTCACTAAGTTAAATGCCGCCGGCTCCGCGATTCTGTTCTCCACCTATCTGGGTGGCGACGGAACGGACAGCACCGTCGGGGTTGCCGCCGATTCCGCATTCAACGTCGTGGTTGCCGGCAATACTACCTCCACCAACTTTCCCACGACTTCGGCGTCAGCCTTCCAGACCGCTCCGACGAACGCAAACAACCACGCCTTCGTGAGCGTGCTCGATTCCACCGGACACAGCCTGGTGTACTCGACGTATCTGTCCGGGAACGGCGAAGAGTCCGCCCGCGGTCTTGCGCTGGATTCTCGCAACAAGATTTACGTGATCGGCGCGACGACTTCCACCAACCAGCCCGACGCCACCCATTCCTTCCCGGCAACGTTGGGAGCAATTCAGGTTTCTTCGCTCGGCACCAGCCAGTTCTTTGTCAGCAAAGTCGATCCCGCATTGATTGGGTTTACCAGCCTGGCGTATTCCACTTATTTCGGCGGAGGCAATCCGCTGAACGGTGTGACTCTGGGTGGCGGCATCGCTGTGGACGCGAATTCGAAGGTCTACATCACTGGCGGCACCAACTTTCTGCACACCGGGAGCTCAGCTACAGATTTCCCGATCCTGAATGCTTACGAGGGTTGCCTGGATTCGCCTCCGCCGTTGACGCCTCCGACCACGACGCCAAATTGCTCGACGTCGGTCACGGCTCCTGACGCATTCGTCGCCAAGCTCGATCCCTCCGCCGCAGCTGGAGCACAATTGCTGTACTCAACGTATCTGGGCGGGACCGGCAACGAGGTGGGATATGGCGTCGCCGTGGATACCGGCTTGAGCGTCTATGTCACGGGCTCAACCTCATCTACGGATTTTGTTCTTCCCAGTGGCACCACGGCGTTTCAGGGAACGAACAAAGGTGGGATCGACGCGTTCCTCGGCAAGTTCGGGACACCATGCACCGGCACATCCTGCACCACCACAGCCGTACCGCTGACTTACTTCTCGTATCTAGGTGGAGCCGGAACCGACGTGGCTCTGGGAATTTCCGTGGATAGTCTTCAGGGTGCCCGCATTGCCGGATACACCAATTCCGGCGACTTCCCAGTCCCCAATAATCCGATCGACGGTGCTTTGCGCGGCCCCGTGGACGGATTCGCCTCCCGCATCGACACGACCGCCAGTTCGTCGATCTCTCTCGGCCACTACGGCACCTATCTGGGTGGCAGCGGGAGCGATTTCGCGACCAGCATCACCTCCGATACCCAGGGCAACAGCTATATCGCAGGAGAGACCGGCTCGGCAGACTTTCCCACGGCAAGCCCGATTCAGGGCGCCATCAAGGGCGGCAGCGATGCCTTCGTGACCAAGCTGGGTGCGATTCTGAACCTGGCAGTCGTCGAAACCGTGAGTCCGAATCCGATTGGCGTGGGCAACAACGTAACGTTCTCTTACAAGATTACGAATAACGGCGATCTCACGAGTGGAATCATCTTTACCGACGTCCTCCCGGCGAACGGTGCGACCTTTGTTTCGGCCGCGAGTTCTCCCGGCCAGACCAGCTGTCCGGCGTCCAGCGGCATTGTGACTTGCACAGTGGGGACCTTGAACGGCGGAGCGGTTGCGACCGTGACAGTCATACTGACGCCCACAGTCAACGGCTCGCTGAGCGACGGCGGCAGAGTTACTGTCTTCGGAACTCCGGTGGTGGTGACTCCTGCTCCGCCGCCTGCGGTCGCGACCGTCAATGATTTCGCTATTTCCGTGTCTCCCACTATTTTGACCGAGCCAGCCGGCACACCGGCCAGCTTCACGGTCACGGTCACTCCCACTGGGAATATCCCGAACACAGTGACCTTGTCTGCTTCAGGCGCGCCCTCAGGTGGACAAACCACATTCCCCAACGGCTCTTCGTTTACCAATCTCAGCAGCGGAGCCCAGAGCCGCCAGTTGGTGGTCAACACCACCGCGCGTGTGACCACTCCGGCTAGTCTCTTCCCGGCCAATCGGCCTTTTTATGCGGCGATTTTCCCGATCTCGGGATTGGCCCTGCTGGGTGCCGGCATCGGAGGCAAAAAGTCGCGCCGGCGACGGGTGCTGATGGGAATGCTTCTGGCCTGCTTCTTTACGCTCGTCGTCTTCCAGATGGGCTGCGGTTCCAGCAGCAGTACCACGACCACCACAGGGACCCCGGCAGGAACCTACAACCTGACTGTCACGGCTACCTCAGGTTCCGCCACGCGAACGCAACAGATTGTGCTGGTCGTACAGTAAGGCAGTTTCTGGTTTCCGGTTTCTGTTTTCAGGAAATCTAAACCGCTCTTTGAGCGGGTCCGCCGCCGAGGCGTTATTCTGGGCGCATGTCCCAGCGTACTTCTCCGTCGAAATCTCTCCTTAAGGCGGCAATGCTGTTGCTCTTGCCGCTGAATTCATGGACTCCCCTATTCTCTGAGAGCGTTCGTTTTGCGCTGGTTCCCCGCCAGATCGTCGAAAAACGACTGGCGAAATATGCCGGCAACAACGAGCAACGCGAAGCCACCCTCAGGCAAATGTTCTCCGATGCCGGCTGCGACGATCAACATCTTTCTGAACAATCGGTGAATGGATCGAGGCAGCCGAACGTCATCTGCTCGCTGCCGGGAAGTTCCGATAGAGTCATTATTGTGGGGGCGCACTACGATCGGGTCTCCGCAGGGGATGGAGTGGTTGACAACTGGAGCGGAGCATCCCTGCTCCCTTCACTCTACGAAGCAGTAAAGGGTCAGCCACGCCAGCATACATATATCTTCATCGGATTCACTGACGAAGAAAAGGGTCTCGTCGGGTCGCGTTTCTACGTGCGGCAAATGACGAAACAGCAAGTGGCGGCGACCGACGCGATGGTGAATATGGACACCTTGGGTCTTGCTCCTTCCGAGGTGTGGGCCAGCCATTCAGACACACTCTTGATCGGTGCGCTGGTTAGCATTGCCAGGCGTCTAAATTTCCCCGTTACCGGCGTTAATGTCGAGCAGATCGGGAGCTCCGACGGCGAAGTGTTTGCCGAACGCAAAATTCCCCGCATAACCGTTCACTCGCTGACGCAGACAAGCTGGAGCGCCGGCATCCTGCACTCTTCGAAGGACAAGATCTCGGCGATACACCCGGACGACTATTACCAGACCTACGATCTGCTTGCGGCTTATATAGCGTTTCTCGACCAGGTTCTAAGTTCGCCCACACCTCCGAAGTAGGCCTGAGACTATTCTTCGGCGACTCTTAGAGCGTCCATGAACGCGGTCGTACCCGAAAACGTGCCATTCCCATCCACCTGGAAATTCACAACCTGTCGCCCAATTTCCCAGCCCAGGTTGAAAGCGCTCGGCCCAGCGGCGCCCACGAATTTTGACACCCGTGTATCCATGTTCACGGAATCGTAAATTACATTTCCGGCATCGTCGCGGTAGTACTTGAGGATCACGTGATGCCAGACCCCGCCAGTCCACACTTTTCTCGAACACGCGACGTTCGAATCATTCCAGCGAGGGTTGCCCGACTGGTTCGTGGTGTACTGCCACCTGCCACGCGGAAAGTTGCATTGCAGGCCAAAGATTACTCGTGGCCCCGTTCGAAGCCACCTGATTCAGGTCGATTTCGATGTTATGGACGGTTGCCAACTGGTTGAAGTAGATCCAGGTGTCAAGGGTGAAGCCGGTCGATTTGGCATCTTTTCCCAGATAGACGTGGAAGCGCTGTCCGCCATAATATTTCCATACGACATCGAATCGCCGCAGCGACCCGCTCATTCGGCTCGTTCCTACTGAAGCCCTGGCGTTGCAGGATCGTGCTCCCAGCACCAATAGAAACGCACTGCATCCCTTCACTCCATTTGCGCTGGGCAGTTGTTCTACATTTTTTATTTGTTTTTGTCCGAAGCTCAGCAGACTTGTAAGCAGGCAAAACGCGACCACCAACTTCATTAAACCTCTCCCCAAGGTAATTTTTTGATTCTGACGGACCAACGCTTCGTTCAAACACACTCATGCGATAGGTCTACGCAGTTATGCGCAATCCTGAAGCATTCGTCTGGTTGAATGGAGGTTCTTGTCCAAGGTTTAAGCGAGGCGCGCGCGCGAGTCAACTATGAGAAGTACACTGCTGCGTTGAACCCGTTTTGGCGTCGACATCTTCGTGCACTTTTAGTTCCCCAAAGCAGAAAAGAGCGGAATAAAGCCGAGAGTTGTCGCGCTTCCGAGGGATTGCGTCTTCAGTAATCTGGGACCCAGGTAACGCAATCGGTAAGATTCCCTTATCGGGGGAAACTCAATCATGAAATCAGGGGCGATTCTAAGCACGTCAATAGTGGCTTTGTTATTGGGGACAGCAGGGTTTGCCGGCGCTCAGAACGGCCGGGCCAGAGGTCATGAAGACGGCGGCCCGCACGGACAGCAACACGAAAGCCGCGCACCCATCGCAGGCGCAACACGGCAACCGGGGCAATGGCCCGGAACATCATTACCAGCAGCCTCGCGAATCCCATGAGGCCTATCAGAGGGGACCCGAGCGTCACGTTTACGGTGCCCACGGCCCGGTGGAGTATCGCCAGGTTAGAAGGGACGAGTCGGGACCTCGTTACGTTCGGCAAGACGTCTGGGAACGCCAACGCGCGCATGATTGGCACCGTGAGCATCGTGGCTGGCACGATCGCGGCGGATACCACGGGTATCGCATTCCCGACGATCGCTTCCGCGCCCATTTCGGCCGCGGACACTGGTTCCGCGTCCACCAGGTTCCGGTCGTCGTAGTCGAAGGCTATCCCCGCTTCCAGTTCGGTGGATACTGGTTTAGCGTCGTCGATCCCTGCCCGGAAACATGGTCGCCTGCCTGGTATAGGACTGACGATGTCTATGTCGACTACGTCAACGACGGATACTACATGTACAACCGGCAGCATCCAGGAATCGCCATCGCGATCAACGTGTCGCTATAACGTGCTTCTCTTCAAGCAGTGGGACAAGGGTCCTTCTGAAAATATTTGAGGCAGACGGTAAAGAGGGTGCCCCATTTCTCGTTTTTTGCGAGAAGTGGGGCGTCGTCTAAGACACCGGCATCAACATTCTGATAGTCCAAAAACTTCCTCGCAAAAAGTTGTAGTCCTAGATCGCTTCAATACTGCCCATATCGTCCACGTACTGAATCCAGTAGTTTGCGCGAGTCGTACCCGATGCCATCCTTGAAAACAATCTCCACATTCTCAATATCTGAAATCTGCTTCGAAGGATCGCCCTTCATTACGACCAGGTCAGCGTTCTTTCCGGGGGCGATCGACCCGATCTGCTTGTCTTTGCCCATATAAACAGCTCCGTTCAGCGTGGCGATCTTGACGGCTTCAACCGGAGAGAATCCGGCCTCGACGAGTAATTCGATCTCGCGCTGATCCGCGAATCCGGGAATCACGTCGCCCCTCCCCGTTGGATCAGGACCTGCGAGCAGCAATCCTCCTGCAGCTACGAAGGCGCGTTCCATATCCAGATCATGCTTCCACAGCATCGCGGGATCGATTTTCGGTGGCTGGTGCCGACACCGGCCGCTGCCGCAGCAGAAAGAAATCTTCTCGCGCCTCGGGAGTCATCGCATCCAGAGTCTGCTGGCGCAGGGGTGGACGCCCACCGCCCCGGTCTGCTTCGAAGACCGGCAACGTCGATGTAATGGCCACATGATGACTGACCAAGAGATTGATCAGGGCTTTGGCTTCGGTACTGTTCGCGTCCATGCGGGCCAGAGTTTCGTCGCCCTCGCTCTGACTGCAGACATCGGGTTTCTTGTCGGTATCGAACTGCGTGTTGACGAAGAAGCCATGCTCCAGATCGTCGATGCCAAGTTCAGCAGCCTCTTTATATGTGACAGAGCAAAGGTGCCCGGTCACTTTGATCCCACGTTTGTGGGCTGCATCGATCGCCGCCTTCAGTTCGGCGCGCGTGATGTTCATATACGCTTTGAACGAAGTCACTCCGCGATCAGCCCAGTACTCCACCGTCTGCCGCGCGTCGTCGGGCCCGGTCAGGTGCGGCATCTGGAGAAAATAACTCTCGCTACCTTCGAGATAGGGCCCGGTTACATCCAGATGCGGCCCGGGGAGCTTGCCGGCGTCGATGTCGCGCTTCAGGTTCAAGTCCGAGTAAGGTTCCACGCTGCCGGTGGTGCGCATGGTGGTGACGCCGTTCGCCAGATAGAGGCGCGGCGCGGAGAATGTCATCTGTGGCACCACGACCGGATCATCAAAATGACGCCGGCTGTCGAGGTTGGGCCGCGCTATATAGAAAAGGTGATTGTGCATCCCGACGATCCCGGGCATCACGGTGTAGCCGTGCAGATCGAGAACGGCCGTACCCTTGTCGGCCGCGACGTCGGCGCCCTTCTGGATCGCCGCAATCTTTCCCGACTCGATTACGACATTCTGATCGTCGGTTGCTGGCGCTCCCGTGCCATCGATAATCCGAACGTGAGTGAGCACAACCTTGCCGCCGTTCACTCGCACGAATTCTTGAACCGCTTTCGACAGCTCAGGACTCTGGGCGTGAACGGTAAGCGAAGTCAGCAGCAGCAGCAAGACTCGCGACACAAGGCGCGATAACATGACAATCCTCCGCAGAACGGATCGATTGTATCCGAGGAGGTTCAGCGGCGGCGGCCGCAGTGTCATTCGTGGAGTTGTTTGAGTTTCCGGCTTGCACGAGCGGGAACGCTCTCGCACCTACACTCGGGACGGGGCTGCTGCGCGCTTGGGCAGAATCTCTCCGATGCGGCGAATCTGCGCGCCTACACCCTTGAGTTTTTCTTCGATGTTTTCGTAACCCCGATCGATGTGGTACACGCGATCGATAATCGACTCACCTTCCGCCACCAGCGCTGCTAGCACCAGCGAAGCCGAAGCCCGCAGATCGGACGCCAGCACCGCTGCCGCGCTTAACGGTGATGGTCCGCGCACCACTGCGCGCCGTCCTTCAATTTTGATATTCGCACCCATGCGGACCATTTCCAATGCGTGCATAAAACGGTTTTCGAAGATGTTTTCCGTGATGATCGACGTTCCCTCGGCCTGCGTGGCCAGCGCCATGTACTGTGCCTGCATGTCAGTAGGGAAGCCCGGATATTCCTCGGTTACGATGTCCGCAGCTTTAAGAGGCACGTCTCCCATGACCCGCACCGAGTCAGCAGTCTGACGCGTCTTGACGCCGACTTCATTAAGTTTTTCGATCAAAGCGTCCAGATGCGAAGGATCGCAACCCGCAACATTCAGATCGCCGCCAGTCATCGCTCCGGCAATGATGAACGTCGCAGCCTCAATGCGATCGGGAATGATTCGATGTTTCGCTCCGTGCAGTTTGCTGACGCCCTTCACCCGGATCGTGGAAGTGCCCGCGCCTTCGATCTGTGCACCCATTTTATTGAGCAGTTCGGCCAGATCAGCAACTTCGGGTTCGCGTGCGCAATTTTGCATGACGGTCTCACCGTCGGCCAAGGTCGCTGCCATCAGCAAGTCCTCGGTTCCGGTAACGGTGATTTTGTCGAACACAATTTCGCCGCCCTTGAGCCGGTCGGCGCTGGCTTCAACGTAGCCGTGGTCCTGAGTGATTTTGGCACCCAGGCGTTCCAACCCTTTGATGTGCAGATCGATCGGCCGCGCTCCGATGGCGCATCCGCCCGGAAGTGAAACGCGTGCCCGTCCGCAACGCGCGACGAGTGGCCCGAGCACGAGCGACGATGCGCGCATCTGCTTGACCAGTTCGTACGACGCCTCAGGACTGGTCAGATTACGGGCGCAAATCGTGGTGCGATGCTGTGCCCGTCCGTATCCCAGTTCGACTTCGGCGCCCATCGCGGCCAGCAGTTTGCGGGTCGTTTCGATGTCGCGCACCTGCGGGATATTTTCCAGGATAACGGGTTCGTCGGTAAGCAGGGCGGCAGCCATCGCCGGCAGCGCCGCGTTCTTGGCGCCGCTGACTCGAATGGTCCCCAGCAACGGATTGCCCCCGCGAATTACGAACTTGTCCATAGGCCCGTCTATTCTAACGGTGACAGCGGAAAAGAGTGGTTAGTAAATTGTTACTCAGGAGTACACGGCCGTAAGGTTTTCGTAGCGCCGGCGTCTCGCCGGCTGTCGCGAGGGCATCTTGCCCTCGCATGGGTGGGCGGGATGCCCCACGACGGCCGCCGGCGGAATTCTCACAGACTTCGCGCCCCAGCAATCGCCCGCCGCACATGCCCGCCTGCCGATTTCAGCGCCCGCTCCGCCTCCCGGCGGTCCACCTCCGCCTGCAGCATGACCAGCGCCACCGGCACGCTATTTCCCGCCGCCCGCAAAGCCTTGCTGGCAACGTCCGAACTCACGTCCGCCGCCTGCTGCAGAATGCTCACTCCCCGCGCCGCCAGCTTCGAATTGCGCGGCGTGACGTTCACCATGAGGTTGCCATAAACGTATCCCAGCCGAGTCATGGCCCCGCTGGAAAGCATATTCAGAACCATCTTCTGCGCTGTACCGGCTTTCATGCGAGTCGATCCGGAGATCACTTCCGGCCCAACTTCGGTCACGATGGCAAGATGCGCCGCTCGTTGCAGAGGCGTGTTGCGATTGCAGGTGACGGAAATCGTTTGCGCGCCTTTGCTCCGGCATATTCGACCGCCGCGATGGTGAACGGGGTGCGTCCGCTGGCCGCGATGCCGACGACCACATCGTTCCGCCCCGGCTTCCTCTTCGCCATCTCGCGTCTGCCCCAGTTCGCGAGAGTCTTCATCTGCCTCGAGCGCCGACGCCAGCGCCGCCGGCCCTCCAGCCATGACGAATTGCACCATGCCTGGGATCGACATTGAATGTCGGCGGACACTCCGCCGCGTCCAGAGCCGCAATCCGCCCACTGGTGCCCGCTCCGACGTAGATGAGCCTGCCGCCTTTTTGCAGCGCGTTCGCAATCAGTCCGACCGCCCGTGCGATCTGCGGCAAGGCACGTCGTACCGCGTCGACCACTTTGGCATCCTCGTTGTTGATGACGCGGACAATTTCTAACGACGATTTCAAATCCAGATCAGTCGAAGCCCGATTCGTCTGCTCGGTGGTAAGCCGGTTCAGTTCTTCTTTTGGTTTGCCAGATCGTTGCTTCAAAGTTCTTTCTCCAACGCTTCCACCACCGCATCGTGAAAAGCAGGCCGCACATTTGCGATCGCTTTGTTACTGCAGTCCGGCCAGGTCCGATTGGTCAGCATGGTGATGGAAAGCTGGCGTTCGGGATCGATCCAGAGTGACGTGCCGGTGTATCCCAGATGTCCGAATGAACGCGCTGAGAAATACTTTCCTGACTGAGAGGGCGAAGAAGGCGTGTCCCAACCCAAGGCCCGGGAAGTGCCAACTGGCACGGTTTCCCGGCGAGTGAAGAGCACCAGAGTCTCGGACGCACCAAGGGTGAACCTCCTTGCAGAAGCACGTGAGCAAAAGTTGCCAGGTCTTCCGCCGTCGAGAAGAGGCCGGCATGTCCCGCGACTCCGCCCAGAACGCTGGCGTTTTCATCCTGCACTTCGCCCTGGATAATCCGCTTCCGAAATGTGCGGTCATCGGCCGTAGGAGGAATCGAAGCCTTCCACGATGCCGGCGGATTGTACGTAGTGTGCACCATTCCCAGCGGACCAAATATTTCGCGTTGGCAGAACCGGTCCAGGCTTTCATCGGCGACGCGCTCCAAAGCGACTGCCAGAATGATGAAGCCGATGTCACTGTATTCAGCCCGCTCGCCGGGATCAGCGGTGAGTGCAGTGCTGAAGGCCGCTGCCAGCAATTCGTCTTTGTTCTGCGTCTTGAGAAAGAGTCTCTCGTACGCCGGCAATCCCGAAGAATGCGCCAGCAGCATCCGGACGGTCACGTCGCCGCGCCGCACATCGCTTCCGCCAAACTCCGGGACGACGCTGACTACGGGCGCATCCAGATCGATCAGTCCACGCTGGTAGAGAATCATCGCCATCGTCGTGGTCGCCACGGCCTTCGAAACCGAAGCCAGATCGAATACGGTAGCCGCAGTCACTGCGGGAGCGTCAGGTTCGTAAGTAAATCGGCCGAAGGCTTTCAGCGCGACTAGTTTTCCGTGACTGGTGACGGCGATCGAAGCGGCGGGAAAAACTCTCTGCTCGATGCCTTTCTGGATCACATCAAACGCTGCGGCAAATTTCGCGTCCTGCTGCCCGTGGGCAGGAGCAGGGAAGCGAGCTGCGTCCTGGCTGCCAGTCTTCAGCGAGGGAGATCTTTCTGACAAAGGGATAAAGTGCTCAATGTTCGGGTTATAACAAAGTTCGGAGAACGGGTAAAGGTGCAGGTGCAGCGTTGGCTATAATGCTTTCGTGTGGCAGAAAGTTCACATACTCAGCCGTTTGCAGGTTTTTGTGGTGTCCTCGGTCTGCGCGGCAGTCATTGCGTCTCCGTTTGCACTTGCCTTGAGCGGCCGTCACGGAACCCCATTTTTAGGGTGGCCGCATGAATTCGACGCCATCATTGCCTTCGCGTCGGTGTTCTTGTCAGTGCTTCCGATCTTTCTCGGGTACTACCATTTGAGTTGGTTTGGAGCATTACTGAGCCTCGCCGTCTCGGCTGTGACGTGTTTTGCGGCCCGTTTCTTCGCCGTGGTGGTATTCGCGTTCGAACTTGTCGGCCATTCCACGGAGCTCAAAACGGTTATGTACGTGAGCGCTTGTTTGCTGCTTACCACGCTGGTCTTCGCGGGACATATGAAAGCATCCCATTCACGGACAATCCGAACGACACAAGGCTCGTTGCACCTAGCTTCTCTTCTTTAAGCACCTAAACGTAAATCAGGTGATTGCGCCTATTGATGTTGCCTCGCAGTTTCGAGCTTGGCACGGGCTCTCCCGTGAGGTGGGCGAGACGCCGGCGCTACCCGGATCTTCCGCGATACCACAAACGACACCCCCAGCACTTCGGTGTCTTGAGCAGCGCCGCGCTAGTTGTGTAAAGTCAAGACATTCACTCAATATTTTCAATTCGTTGCCGACATACGTGTCGCTTGATTGCGATCATGCTTCTGGCCAGTCTGGCTTCGGCAAGCGGGGTCGGGAAGCACAAGTCTGCGGCGGCCTCTGACAAAGTTGCGTCCAATCCGAAACTTTCCGTTCTCGATTCCATCGTCCTCGACGCCATTCACGACGGCCAGATTCCGGGAGCGGTAGTGCTTGTAGGACACGACGGCCATGTGATCTACCGCAAAGCCTTCGGCAACCGCGCACTCGAACCACGCCGCGAAGCCATGACCGTCGACACGATCTTCGACGTCGCATCGCTTACCAAAGTCGTCGCCACCACCACGGCCGTCATGCAGCTGGTGCAAAAAGGCGAAGTTCGGGTGAACGATCCGGTGGCGAAATACATCCCCGAATTCGCCGACAACGGCAAAGCTGACATCACCGTCCGCAACCTGCTGACGCACTTCTCCGGCTTGCGCGAAGATTTCGATCTCGATCCACCCTGGCAAGGCCGGGAAGCCGGATTCCGTCTGGCCTTTGCCGAGAAACCTACATTCCCGCCAGGTTCGCGCTTTCTCTACAGCGACACTAATTTCATCGCTCTGGGCGCACTGGTAGAGCGTGTCACCGGAACTACCCTGGACGACTATTGCGCCAAAAAAATCTTCACCCCGTTGCGGATGACGCACACCCGATTCCTGCCTCCGGCAGCGTGGCGTCCAAAGATTGCTCCCACCGAGTACGACGAAGCAGGCAAGATGATGCGGGGCGTCGTTCACGATCCGCGGGCGCGCCGCATGGGAGGCGTCGCCGGACACGCTGGACTCTTCTCCACCGCCGACGATCTTTCAAAGTTTGCCAGCGCGTTGCTCCTGGGCAGTCCAATCCTGTCGCAGGAAATGGTCGAGAAGATGACTACGCCGCAACAGCCGCCCACCGCTCAGGTTCTTCGCGGTTTCGGATGGGACATCGATTCGCCTTTTTCCAGCAATCGCGGCGATCTTCTCCCGGTCGGATCGTTCGGCCACACCGGCTTTACCGGCACATCTTTGTGGATTGATCCCACCACGCAAACGTATATTATCCTGCTGTCGAATGCCGTCCATCCCCGTGGAAAGGGAAGCGCGGTTGCTCTACGATCCAAGGTTGCCACCGCCGTGGCGGCAGCACTTCCACTGACGGTCGACGAGAAAGACGAAGTACGATTGAAAAGCATTACGGGATACAACGAAGCCCAGACCGCCGCCCGCCGCATCGCCACCCGCAACGGGACTGTGCTGAGCGGCATTGACGTGCTCGAGGCCCACAACTTCGATCCGCTTCGTTCCACCACTGGCAAAAAAAGAATCGGACTGCTGACCAATCAGACCGGCGTTGATTCCCAAGGACGCCGCACGATCGATATCCTTGCCCAGGCCCCCGGCATTTCGCTGGATGCCATCTTCAGTCCCGAGCATGGCGTCACCGGCGCGATGGACACTACCGACATCGCCAACTCCAAGGACGCGGCAACCGGAGTCCCCGTGTATAGCGTCTACGGCGCCAAAGACGCAGATCGCCGTCCCTCGGCCGACGTGCTGAAGAATCTGGATGCGATCGTGTTCGATGTCCATGACGTTGGCACCCGCTTCTACACGTACGAAACCACCCTGGGATATTTTCTGGAAGCCGCGGCCAAGGCGGACATTGAAATCTTTGTTCTCGACCGTCCTAACCCAATCACCGGTTCCTTCGTGCAAGGCGCCGTTTCTGATCCCGGCCGCGAAAGCTTCACCAACTATTTCCCCATCCCGGTTCGTCACGGCATGACCATGGGAGAGCTGGCGAAGATGTTCAACGGCGAGCGCAACCTGAATGCCAAGCTGACGGTCGTTCCCATGGAAGGATGGATGCGCGGCGACTGGTACGATTCCACCACATTGCCGTGGATCAATCCTTCGCCCAACATGCGCAGCCTCACCGAGGCCACGCTTTATCCCGGCGTGGGCCTCGTGGAAGGCACGAACGTTTCCGTGGGACGCGGCACTGACACTCCTTTTGAATTGCTGGGCGCGCCCTGGATCAAGGCTGCAGAACTGGCTCAATACCTGAACGCGAGAAACATCTCCGGCGTACGCTTTGTCCCGCTCAGCTTCACTCCGGGTGCCAGCGTCCATTCCGGCAAGAAGTGTGAAGGCGTCAACATCATTTTGATCGACCGCAACGCCCTGGACGCCGCCGAACTGGGCATCGAGCTGGCATCCGCTCTGCACAAGCTGTATCCCGAGCAGTTCCATATGGATCGTATGATCGAGCTGCTCGACAGCCAGTCGGTGTACGATGCCATCGCCTCCGGCCAGGATCCGCGCCGCATCGCGGACGATTGGCAAGCGCCGCTGGAGAAATTCCTCCAGGTCCGCCAGAAGTACCTGATTTACAAGTAGTAGTAAGTCCTCCGCCGCGCCGCAGTTCCGCTAGAATGTCCTTAGTCAATTTGTGACCCTGGGAGTTGAGGATGAAATCCGGAAAACCACCCGCACCTGCCGCCGCAAATATCATGTATCGCTGTGCCGGCCCGAATTGCGGAACTCTGAAGGGCCTTACCGATCATTGGTGGCTGATGTGGACTTCATTCCTCGAATTCAACCGGCCCGTGCTCTACCTTTGTCCCTGGGATGACGAAATTGCCGCGCGTGAAGGCACCCTGCACGTCTGCGGCGAACTGTGCGCCCAGCGTCTGCAGTCTCAGTTCATGGGAAATGTAAGGGAAAACCAACGCACCACCAGCGTGCAGGAAACGGCCCCGCAAAAATAGCGACAAACTTTCGATCCTCAAGTTGCATCGTACTTTTATCGGGCCTGGCTAACCTTTCTTCGTCCGGCCTATGCTTCGGGGAGCCGATGATGCAGAAGAGCGTGATCCGAACAGCAGTTTTAATGCTCCTGGCTTGCGGTTTGGCCGCGGCCCAGTCCGCCTCTACCAACGACGCCAGCCAGCTTACGATTCCTTCCGGCACCAAGGTCCCGCTCGCTCTGAAGCAATCCGTTTCAACCAAGAATGCCCGCGCAGGCGACGCAGTTTATGCGGTCACCACGTTTCCGGTCGTAGTCAATGAACGCATCGTGATCCCCGCCGGCACCTATGTGCAGGGCCGGATCAGCAACGTCCAACGCGCCGGTCACGTAAAGGGACGCGCCGAAGTCCTGATGCACTTCAGCACGCTGATCTATCCCAGCGGCTATACGGTCGTGCTGCCGGGAGCAGTCGAAAACGTCCCCGGAGCCGAAAAGACTTCGATGAAAGACGAAGAAGGTACAATCCGTCAGGATAGCCAGACCGGCGAAAAGGCGAAGACTGTAGCCACCGCGGCAGGCACCGGAGCGCTCGTCGGCGGCCTCAGCAACGGCGCAAAAGGCGGCCTGATCGGCGCCGGAGTCGGTGGCGCAGTCGGCACTGCCATCGGCCTCTTCAGCCGTGGCAGCGATGTAAGAATGGATGCCGGCACCACCCTGGAAATGGTCATCCAGCGCGAAGTTCCTCTGGACGCAACCCGCATTCCAAAATGACTGTAGGCGCGAGCACCCTCGCTCATGCTCCGTCAAAAATGAATTCTCGTGAGAGGGGGTTCCTCTGTGAACTCCGTGTCCTCAGTGGTTAAACGAGTGTTTCTTGCAACTTCTACTTCAACCCAAATAAAGCATTCACATGCGCCGTCACCGAGACTGACTGCGGTGTGAACTCCTCCGAAGGCGCCGGAGCCCCAGACACATTCATCTTCATCATCGCTCCCGCCATTACCATCGGACGCACGTTCTCAAACGTATCCACCGACGCATACGATAACTCTCCCAGCCCGCGCCCCGCGCTCCGAGCCAGTGCCACCGCCGACTCCCGAGCCCGCCGGTAGGCATCGTCGACGGCTTTTGCTTTGGCAGCGTCTATATCTTCCAGCGTGTAGTTGAGCGATTGGGTTTCGGTGACGTCGGCATCGGCGAGTTGCTGCACGATCGGAGCAATCTTGGAAAAGTCCTTCAGCTTTAGCGAGACGTTTGCATTCACTCGATATCCCACCAGTTTTCGTTTGGCGGTCTTGAAGTCATAAACCGGCTGTAACGACATGTAGCCGATCTCGGCCGACTTCGGCTCAATGCCATTCGATCGAAGAATCTGCCGCACCTGCTCCGCCGATTTCGAGGCATGATCGTAAGCTTCGCGCGAGGTCGCTTCCTGCGCGGAGATGTTGAATTGCATCACAGCGGTATCGGGATTCGCTTCGAACTTTCCGTCAGCGCCAACGAAGACACTGTTGGGTTGAGCGGTAACGGTAGGACGATCCTGACTGAAAGCAACGGAAGAAGTCAGCAATGCAAGCAGCAATAAGAACGCAGTTTTCATGAATTCTCTCCTGAGCACAGGCCAACATAATGCCACAGGCCAGTGTGGGGCGGACACTCCTGTCCGCCGCCTTCGACTTTGATTTTGGTTTTCGAATGAAGAGATGACGGATTCGGTCTAGAAATCAACGGCAGAATCAAAAGCGGCGGACAAGAGTGTCCGCTCCACACAAACTCAGCGCCAGCGCAGCTGCACCGGGACGATCCAGCCGAATGTCGAGGATCGTGCCTTTCTCAAGCCGCAACGTGTGGTCGCTGAAAATGGCCCGCACCACGCCCGCAGCCGCACCTGCCTTCGCGCTCACGCCGTCAGAATCCGGATCGTGATGCTCACCGCCGCCTTGCCCCTGACGCTCGATTGCGCCTTCTTCTCCCGTCTTCAGGCCGTGTTCGCTCGGAACGTCAATCACGGTTGCCATCAGCGGCGTCCAGCCGCGCTGAGTTTCAATTTCGTCGAAGCTCAACAACAGTCGGGGATGAAATCCGTTTCCCACCTGGCTAACATGGCCCTTAATCGTGCTGCCATGTACCAGCATGGTCTCGTCCGGCCCCATCACGTCTTCCATCAACCTGGCCTTGAAGCGCTTGCCCGGCCGGACCCGGCTGACATCAAGCTTGTCCTCAAGCCGGACCATAAACCTTGTTCCTTCCGCAATTGCATGAGGCGGAGCCGAAGCCGTCGGCTCCTCGGCGAAGACTGGCAGACTTGCCAGGAGCAGAGCGAAACACAACAGCCGCCACGAACCAGGCTTCCTCATAGACATGAACCTCACCCGCGGAACGTCCCGCTTTTGTGGTTGGATGTGACCGACGCGGGTATTGCTGCCTGTGGAGTCGGGCGGTAGAGAGTTTTTACCCAACAGAGTCAGCGAATGTGAACCCAGGCTTAAACACGTGAGTTCTTTGCGTTCTTTGCGCGGTTTCCTTTGCGTGCCTTTGCGGTCAAAAGCTTTACTGCGGCGGAAACTAGGTAGAGAGTTTCGCAGCCGTGGAATAGGCAAAGCGCTGTACCTGGGCATTCACTTCTTTGCGAAGGTCAGGCCAGATCTTGGTGTCCATTTCGAGGAAGACTTCCACGACTCTAGGATCGAACTGACGCCCCGACCACAGTTTGATCTCGTCTCGCGCCGCAGTCAGCGACTGTGCCGGACGATACGGCCGGTCGGAAGTAATGGCGTCGAGCGTGTCAGCCACCGAGAACATGCGCGCGCCCAACGGAATCTCTTCGCCCTTCAATCCTCGGGGATATCCGGTGCCGTCGTATTTTTCCTGGTGGGCATAAACAATCTCAGCCGCCTCGTGGAGGAACGGAATTTTCTTCAGGATTTCGTAACCGTGGTAGCAGTGCTCCTGCATGATCAGAATTTCATCTGGAGTCAATTTGCCCGGCTTCCGAAGGATGGCATCGGGGATCGCCATCTTGCCGATGTCATGCAGAAACGCGCCGCGCGCAATCACAGCGATCTGATCCTTGGACAGTCCCATGGCCCGCGCAATGGCAATGGTGAATGCGGTCACGCGCTTGGAATGGCCTTCGGTCTCGGCGTCTTTCTTGTCCAGCGCGTCGCCCAGCGCTTCCAGCGTAATGTCGTAGGAACGTTCCAGATCGACCAGAGCTTTTTTCAGTTGTTCGGTTCGGGCTGCAACCAGGGATTCGAGGCTCGTCTGGTAAGCACGGTTCTCCTGCTTCAGACGGCGATTCTCCAGCGCCCGGCGCACCGTGGCCAGCAGTTGTTCGCGTTCGAACGGCTTCAGCAGGTAGTCGTAGGCGCCGTTGCGGATCGCGGCCAGCGCCACCGAAATATCGTGTACGGCGGTGACCATCACCACCGGCATTTCGGGAAAGCGTTCTTTGGTTCGTTCCAGCAGTCCGATGCCGTCCAGGTTGGCCATCATCAGGTCGGAGAGCATCAACTCGAATTCCTCGCCGGATTCGAGCAGCGCCAGAGCTTCCATTCCCGAGCCGGCCTGTCGGCACTTGTAGCCCGCGGTAGTCAGCATCGCGGACACAATCTCGCGAATGGTCTCCTCGTCGTCGACAACCAGAATGCGGTCAACTGGCATGGTTTTCTAGAGTGTACGGCCAATTCTACCGTAGTTCCGAGATTCCGAAAGTAACCAGAAGGACAGGGAAAGGACATCGTCCCTTAGGGGCGGCATGCTATTAAAAGATGGAGCGTTTCCCCCGGTTCCGACGATCTGTTCCGATGAATCTATTGAGCTTTTCAAGCTGGCTCGCGGCGGGGGACATTACTGTCCCCGGTTTGACGCCCCAGGAGTCGGCGGCGCTGATCCTGCTCGCCGCCAGCCTGCTGGTTTTCCGCGCCTTTCGCGAGCGTTACCTGCTGATCTGGACCCTGGGCTGGCTGGCCTACTTTGTCTCGCGCTGGACCCTCGGGCAACACGCTGCCGGGGCCGTCCCGGCCTACCTCATCGCAATTTCGCACGCCGAATTTGTGCTGGCGATCTGCCTTTTCGCCGCCGCCATTTTCGTCTACACCAACGCCCGAGAGCTGCTGTTGCCGCTTTTGCTGATTACCTTGACGGTAATGAGTTTTGCGGTGGCCCGCGTGTGGTTCTGGCCGGATTCGATCACCCTGCGGGTGGCCCTCGAGGTTGCCTATCGCATTGTCGCCATCACCGCTGCCCTCCGCCTGATCCGTTACCGCTGGGCGCGTTGGGAATTGGGTCCGTGGATGTTGAGCCTCAGCATGCTGCTTATGCATCTCAACTGGCCCCCGCTTACTTCGCACCTCCCGATCGGATCCAACCTGATGGTCAGCATGGTCGCCGGGTTGAGCATGCTGCTGCTGGTGTTCGACGACTACAAGTTACACATGCGCCGCATGCGCGTGGTGAACGCCCTGACCACCAGCATCACGCGCGCCCAGCATCAAGGCCCCATCATGGCCACCGCGCTCGACGAACTCAAGCGCCTGATGCACGCCCATGCTGCCTGGTTCCGCCTGCTCGAAGGCGATCATCTGGTGATTGCTCAGCAGATCGGCCTTTCCAAGGAGTTCGCCCAGGACCGCCTCTCGGTGCCTCTGGACGACGACTTCGAACGCACCCTCAATGGTGCCGGCCCGGTAGTGCTGGTGACCGCGGAACGCGGCCGACAAAGTGCGTCCCTATCTGCAGCAGGAAAAGTTTCACCACGTCGTCATGGTGCCGGTGCTGGGCAAGAAGTCTGCCATCGGGACTCTGGCTCTGGGTAGCCGGCATCGCCTGCTCTATTCCCCCGAGGAACTGGAGTTCCTCACCACCACCGCTCACCAGTTAGGACTGGCGGTTGAAAACCTTCGCCTGGTGGAACAGATTCTTCGCTCCCACCGGCAGTGGACGAACACATTCGATTCCATTCACGATCTGGTTCTGCTGCACGATTCCGAATTCCGTGTGATGAAGGCCAATCACGCCCTGCTGGAACGCCTCCATATGGCTCCCGCTGACGCCGTCGGACAGCTCTGCGAAACCGTGCTGCCCCACAATCGCGGCCAGTGGCAAGGCTGCCCCTACTGCGGACACGACGAAGAAGGTTTTCACGAAGGCCCCGATCCCGGATTCGGCGGCTTCGCCATGGTCTCGACGTCTTCCTACGTCGAGCAGGGAAGCAAGCAAAAAGGAACCATTCACGTAGTCCGCGACACCACCGACCGGCGCATCGCCGAGGAAAAATATCGTCTGCTCTTCGAGCAGGTGCAGGAAGGCGTCTTCGTCGCCACACCGGAAGGCAAGCTGCTCGACTGCAATGACGCCTTCATCCGCATGCTGGGCCACACCAACCGCGAAGAGCTGTTGGCTCTGAACGTGGACGCCGAGCTTTACGCATCCACCGAACAGCGCGAAGTCTTCCGCCGCGAAGTGGAACAGCACAATTACGTGCGCAACTTTGAAGTGACTCTGCGCCGCAAGGACGGCACCCTGCTCACCGCCATGGAGAGCAGCTTCGCCACCCGCAACGCCGAAGGCAAGATCGAGCGCTATCAGGGCTTCCTGCTCGATATGACCGAGAAGAAGCGCGCTGAAGATGAGATCCGCCGCCGCAACCGCGAACTCAACGCGCTCAATGCCATGGCGGTCATCGCCACCCAGTCTTTCGATCTGGACGAAATTCTGAACCTCACTCTCCGCCAGGTGATCTCGCTGCTCGGAGCGGAGACCGGTTCTATCTATCTTTGCGATCTGGATGAAACCACCTTCCGCCGCCGCGCCGGATGGGGACAGCGCAGCGCCGAACGCGCCCGCCTCTCTGAAATCAAATTCACCGAAGGCTTCGGCGATCTGGTCACCCGCTCCCGCACGGAGGTCATCACCGCGGACTATCTGCCACATCTCCCCGCGCAAGTCGCGGAATTCATTGGCGCCGACGGCCTGGCATCGTGGATATGGGTGCTGCTATGGGGAAAAGATAAACCGATCGGCATTATGGGCATCAGCAGCCGCGAGAGCCGCGAGTACACCAGCAACGACGAGAGCCTGCTGGTCGCGATCGGCCGCCAGCTGTCCACGACGATCGAAAAAGTCCGGCTCTACGAGGAAACCTGCCGCGCCTACGAAGACCTGCGCCGCACCCAGGAACAACTGCTGCAGAGCGAAAAGATGTCAGCCGTCGGACAGCTGATCGCCGGAGTAGCGCACGAGCTAAACAATCCGCTGACCGCAATCCTCGGCTATGCGCAGCTGCTCGAAAGCGAAGGACTCGGAGAACGCGCCGCCGATTTCGTCAGCAAGCTTTTCAAGCAGGCCCAGCGCACTCACCGCGTCGTGCAAAATCTGTTGTCGTTCGCTCGCCAGCGCAAGCCGCAAAAAGAGCAAGTCGATATCTGCAAAGTGCTGGACGAAACTCTGGCTCTGCGCGACTACGATTTGAAAGTCAACGACATCAAGGTCGAGCGCGACATCGAGTCCACCATCCCGGCAGTCACCGCCGATCCGCACCAGCTCGAGCAGGTATTCCTCAACGTCATCAACAACGGCGTGGATGCGATGCTCGAATGCAACCGCGCCGGCACGCTAAAAGTCCGCGTCTATGCCCACGAAGGCACGGTGATCACCGAATTCCAGGATTCTGGCCCCGGCATCAAGGAGCCGAACCGCATTTTCGATCCCTTCTACACCACAAAGAGCGTAGGCAAGGGAACCGGCCTCGGCCTCAGCATCTGCTACGGCATCATCAAGGAGCACGGCGGAGACATCTCCGCCCGCAATCGCGAAGAGGGCGGCGCCATCATCGAAGTTCGTCTTCCAGCCAACGCCGGCGCGGGCGCTCCCCAGGCCGCTTCGCCTGTTTCTACCCGCAAGTCCGTAATCGAAGGCAGCGTCCTGCTGGTCGAGGATGAAGAAGCAGTTCTGGAATTTGAGCGCGACGTGCTGGCCGGAGCCGGAGCCCGGGTCGTCACGCTGATGCACGGCGATGAAGTGAAAGCTCGCCTGCTGGAGGAATCGTTCGACGCCATGATCATCGACGGCAAAATGTCGAACGGATGGAATGCTCCAGAAGTTTATAAGTGGATCTCGGAAAACCGTCCGGGCCTGGAACGACACCTGATGTTCACGTTCTCCAGTGCAGTCGAGCCCGAAATCCGCTCGTTCCTGCACGACAACAACATCCCATATCTGGTGAAACCGTTCGAAGTCAGCGACCTGATCTCCCAGGCTCGCCGCCTCCTGCAAAAAACCCAAGCCGCCGTAGCCGGCTAAAGATGGTTTCGTAGCGCCGGCGTCCACGCCGGCTGTCGCGTGTGGGCATCCTGCCCAGCCCCGTGTGGCCGCAAGCGCTCCACCGAATCGAAACCCTCGCTCCCTGTCATCCCGAGCGCCGCTCCGAGCCGCGCAGCGGTGAGGACAAGTCGAGGGACCTTGTGTTTCCTGCCAGTGGAGTTGGCAACGCCGGCAGTGTTTGCAGCGCGATCCTACAAACTCTTCCGCAACGCCTTGCGCAAACTCGCGCAAAACCCCTTCATTCCTCCGATACCAAACCCAAAGCCCGATCTTCTTCCCCTCGACCACGCCAGCCTTGGTCAAAATCGCCATATGATGCGAAATCGTAGGCTGCGTCAAATGAATCCGCGCTTCAATATCGGACGCGCACAACCCCACATCCTTGCCAATCGAACATCCGCCTTGTTCCTTAAGCGCCTGCAAAATCCGCCGCCGCGTAGGATCGGCCACAGCATGCAAAATCCGATCCAGTTCCTGCTCCGTTTGCGCCATGCCAGCAAGCATGAATTATCAAATCGACGGATGTCAATACAGTCGTCAGTCTTCGGTCGTCAGGCGTCAGCCCATCCATTGCTTCGGCTGCCTTTACGGAACAGGAAATGTAAGTGAAACTTTTGCGTCGCGACAGTAGTCCAATTGCATAACAGGCCCACGTGCTCCGAAATTCTGAGGTCTGACGACTGAAGACTGACGACTGCTCATGCTGTTCGAAGGCACCGACCGCCGACAACTCGAGAAGCTGAAGAAAAGCGAGGGCCTGCTGCCCCCGGGCCAATCTCTCACGCTCAAATGGCCCGTCTTGCACTATGGCTCGGTCCCGAGATTTGACCCCAACACCTGGGACCTTCGCATCACCGGCCTGGTTGAGCATCCCTTGACTCTGAACTGGAAGGAATTCAACGCGCTGCCCAAAATCCAGCGCACCAGCGACTTCCACTGCGTCACTCGCTGGAGCCGCTTTGACAATCAATGGGACGGTGTCGCCTTCCGCGAGTTGCTGGCTCGCGTACGTCCGAAGCCGCGAAGCCGCCTACGTTCTGCTTCACGCCGAGCAGGGATACACTGCCAACGTCCCGTTAGCCGATCTCGACCGCGAAGAAGTCCTGCTCGCTACACACCACGACGGCGAACCCCTGAGTGCTGACCATGGCTTTCCCATGCGCCTCATCGTCCCTCATCTGTACGCCTGGAAGTCGGTGAAGTGGCTACGTGGCCTGGAGTTTCTCGACCACGACGCCCCAGGTTTCTGGGAACAAAACGGCTACCACATGTACGGAGATCCGTGGAAAGAGCAGAGATACAGCAGGTAGTGAGAGATTTCAGATTGTAGATTTGAGATTGCAGATTTAAACCGAGGTTTTCCAATCTGAAATCTACAATCTCAAATCTGAAATCAGAGTACGGAGCCGGCAGCGCTACTTCTTCAGAATCGGATTGTATCCATCCTTCACCAGTTGTCCTCGCGCGCCTTCCGCTTCCTTGATATCCGCGAAAGGACCGACCTGTACGTGGAACAGCTTGTCTCCCGGGGTATTAGCGGCAAAGGCGGCGTACTGTTTTTTCTTGAGCGCATCCACCAGTGCAGATGCATCTTCCTGTTTGCTTACCGCTGCGACCTGTACGAAATAGCTGCTCTGATTTGCAACCAGGGCGGTCGGATCGGGCGGCGCGTCGTTGTCGGACGCTGCAGGCTTGGTTGCCGGCGCGTCCGCTGCCTTCGCGTTTAACTCGGCATTCGGGTCTTTCTGTTCGACTGCCTTATAAAAGGTGAGATCGGATGGCGGGCGCGGTTCGCCAGCCTTGACCGCCGTCGGACGCACGTTGGAAGCGGCCATCGCCGCCTGTGCGGAGCCGCACGGACTGGGACGGAGTTCTTGCCCAGCGAGAATCCCATTCCGAAGAACACGGCGCACAGCGCCACCAGCCCAAAAAACAAGGCCAGCATTTTTCCCGTCCCTAGTGTGATCTCTGTGTCTTCAGACGCTGCCATGTTTCATCCCACCTCGCCGCGTAGCCATTAGCTCTTGGCGGTGTCCGTGTCGGTCTTGCCAAGTATTTTTTGAATGCCTGAGAAAAAGTCGACCGGGACCGGAAAAATCACCGTGGTATTTTTCTCCACTCCGATTTCAGTCAAAGTCTGCAGGTATCGCAACTGCACGCTGACCGGTTCCTTCGCCAGCAGGGCGGCGGCATCCACCAGGCGTTGTGCGGCCGAGAACTCGCCTTCCGCGTGAATGATCTTCGATCGCTTTTCGCGTTCCGCCTCAGCCTGCTTGGCCATGGCCCGCAGCATGGACTCGGGCATATCCACCTGTTTGACTTCGACGTTGGTGACTTTCACGCCCCAGGGAGCAGTGTGGGTGTCCAGAATGCTCTGCAGCCGAAGGTTGATTTTTTCGCGGTGGGAGAGAAGTTCATCCAGTTCCTGTTCGCCCAATACAGAGCGCAGCGTGGTCTGCGCGAATTGCGAAGTCTGGTAGACGTAATTGGAGACTTCGACTACCGCCTTGCGCGGCTCAATCACCCGGAGAAAGATGACGGCATTCACTTTCAGCGTCACGTTGTCGCGCGTGATGATGTCCTGCGGAGGCACTTCCAGCGCTTCCTGCCGCAACGAAACCCGCACCATGCGGTCGAGCGGCGCAAAAACAAAAATGAGCCCCGGCCCTTTCGCGTCCGAGAGCAATCGCCCCAGGCGGAAGATGACGCCGCGCTCATACTCGGCCAGAATTTTGATTGAGCTTAGAAAGTACAGGACAACAATGATTACAACGATGCCAGTAAACGACAGCCCCATCCGAAGCCTCCGCGCCCCAAGGTCAGGAACGCTTCCGTGGCGGATTACACCGCTACATGCCTAAGGATACGGCATTTCCCCGAAGAATGGAGTGCCTCGCAAGATGCCAACCTAGCCTTTCAGAGCCGTACTCGCCACCGGAGTAACCCGCTGCACCACCCCTGACGGCTCCACCCGCAACTCCAACCCCTCGACTCCACGCACGACGACAGCTCTGCCCAGCCAGCACGCCGCGTCGACGACATCGGCATCCCAGATCTCGCCATGAACGAAAACTTTGCCGCGAGGTGAGAGCGCCGTTTGCGCCATCCCGATTTCTCCCACCAGTCCCTGCGCCCCGGTCACGACTTTGTTGGCCCGGGCCTTCAACGCAATGCTCATGAGGAAGACCGTGATCCCGCCCAGCGGAATGCTCACCGCCAGCGCGGTCAGCAGATGCACTCTCATCTCGGGGATCGGCGCGTCCACCAGTAACAGTCCACCCAAAACCATGGTGGTGATTCCGCCAATAGCGAGAACCCCATGTGCCGCGAACTTCGCTTCCAGCGCGAACAACGCAAACGACGCCAGTATCAGCACGACGGCCGCAAATCGCGTCGGCAAAAGATTGAGCGCGAACACCGCCAGCAGGATAAACACGATCCCCACCGTTCCCGGCACCACCGCTCCAGGATGGTTGAACTCCGCGTAAAGCGCCAAAGCTCCGATCGCCAGAAAGATAAATGCAGATGTTGGGATCCATCATGAACGCCAGGATCCGCTGCTTCAGCGTCATGTCGAACAGCCGAATGTTTTCGCCAGCCACATTCAGCGTGATCGTCTTCCCGTCGAAGCGCTTGACGGTTTTTCCCTGCATCTGTTTCAGCAGGTCCTGCTCGCTGGTCGCCACGTAGTCGATCAATTTCTGGGACAACGCCTCCTGATCGGTAAACGACTTCGATTGCCGCACCGTACTCTCGGCAACTTCGACATTACGTCCGCGCTTCGAGACCACGGATCGCATCAGCGCGGCGGCGTCATTCTCCATCTTCTCTTTCATGACGTCGTCCACTTTGCCGCCACCCAGCGTCACCGGATGCGCCGCGCCCGTATTGGTCCCCGGCGCCATGGCTGCCACGTCGGCGCTCTGCAGAATAAAAAATCCGGCCGACGCCGCGCGGCTCCCGCTGGGCGTGACATAAATGATCACCGGAACCGGCGACGCCAGGATTTTCTCAATGATGTTGCGGGTAGAGTCCAGCAGGCCGCCCGGCGTATTCATCTCGATCAGCAGAGCCTGATCTTTATTCCGCTCGGCTTCCGCCAGCGCCCGCCCGATGTACTCCTCGGTGATGGGATGAATCGTGTCGTTGACAACGATCTTCAGGATTTCAGCAGAGGAGGGAATTGAAGCGCCGAATATCAGAATCAAGCAGAAGCCGCACAGCCGAAAAAGCACTCTCATCTGTTACACCCGTCAACTCTATTGTCTCCGAAATTACCGCCACGGACCCAAAAAAGTAGCGCCGGCGTCCCGCCGGCTGTCGCGGGGGCATCCTACCCCCGCAGGGTGGGCGAGACGTCCACCCGACAGCCGCCGGGACGGCGGCGCTACTTTGCGGCGGTCAATCCTGCAGGAGTTTTGACATCACTGGTCTCTTCCGCGAGCATCTCGTCCCACCCCGGCAAATGCCGGTCTCCGGTGATCAGACGCGCTCCGCGTTCGTAGGTGAAATAAGACCATGCCCACTGCACCAGCACGATGATCCGGTTCCTGAACCCGATCAGAAAGAAAATGTGTACAAACAACCAGGCCAGCCAGGCCAAAAAACCGGAAATGTGAATCTTCCCAAACTCGGCCACCGCCGCGGCGCGTCCGATCGTAGCCAGATTTCCCTTATTGAAGTAGTGAAAGTTCTTCCGCGGTTCGCCTTCCAATTCAGCAGCAATGTTGTGCGCCGTAGCTTTGCCTTCCTGCATAGCCACCGGTGCGACGCCCGGCAGCCACTTTCCATCTTTATCCTTGAGCGCGGCCAGATCGCCAATCACAAAGACTTCCGGATGCCCCGGCAAACTCAGATCAGGATTCACCAGCACTCGTCCGGCGCGGTCCACCGGCGCACCAAGCTTCTTCCCCAACGGCGAAGCCGCAACCCCCGCCGCCCACAGAATCACGGCGGAGGGCAGTTGCGTCTCACCCATGTGCACCGCTCCCGGCGTCACATTGGTCACCAGCGTGGACGTGTGCACCTCGACGCCCAACTTCCGCAACTGCTCTTCCGCGCTGCGCGACAGATCTTCCGGATAAGCCGCCAATACTCGGGGCCCACCTTCCAGCAATATGATCCGTGTCTTTCGCGGATCGATAGTCCGAAACTCGTTAGCCAGCGCCCGGCGCGCGATCTCGGCCAGCGTTCCAGCCAACTCCACGCCCGTAGGGCCGCCACCGACTACAACGAAATTGATCTGTACCTGCTCTTTTCCGCTCGCAGCCTGCCGCTCCGCCAGTTCGAACGCCAGCAGCACTCGCCGCCGAAGTTCCAACGCGTCTTCGATGGTCTTGAGCCCGGGGGCGAAGGGCTCCCACTCGTCGTGTCCAAAATAAGCATGGCTCGCGCCCGCCGCCACAATCAGATAGTCGTAAGGAACTTCGCCATCCGCCAGCTTCACCACCTTGCGCGCCAGATCGAAATCCTGCACCTCCGCCATCAGCACTTCGACATTCCGGCGGTTCCTCAGAATCCAGCGAATGGGCGCGGCAATTTCTCCCGGCGAAAGCCCGGCGGTTGCCACCTGGTAAAGCAGAGGTTGAAAGGTATGAAAATTCTGACGATCAATCAGCGTAATCTTGACCGGATATCGCGCCAGTGTCCGCGCTGCCACCAGTCCGCCAAATCCGCTTCCGACGATCACTACCCGAGGATTGCTTTTCTGCTCCATAATCTCTACTACATTAGATTCCCCACTCCTTAAAGAGTCTCCAAAACTTTGCCCGCGGAAAGAACAACTGAGAACCGAGAACTGACAACTATGAACTGGGTTTTTATTGAATCCGATCCCCCGCCATCATCAAGTAGTAAGCCACAAACGACACCACAAACCCCACAAACCAGGAGTAGTCGTAAGCGAAACGCAAAGCGGGAACAACCAACCCGATCAAAGCCACGGCGGCTCCAAAGAACAAAGCCCCCACAGCCTTCCAGTTAAATCCGCGGGAATATTCGTAAGCTCCGCCGCGCAGATATAGATCATCCACCAGCAACCGTCTTCTCCGGATCACCCAGTAATCGCAAATCATGATGCCCGCCACCGGCCCGAGAAACGCCGCGTAACCGCCGAGCCAGCCGAAGATGAAGGTCTTGTAGTTGTCCAGCAATTTCCAGGGCATGATGACGATGCCCATGAAACACGTAATCACACCGCCAATCTTGAAGCTGATCTTGCGCGGCCACAGATTGGAAAAATCATTCGCGGGAGAAACCACATTGGCCCCAATATTCACGTTCAAAGTCGCGAGCAGGATCGCTATCAGCGAAACCACAACCGCCAGTTTTGAATGAAACCGGCTCAAAAGCTGCACCGGATCCCAGATCGCCGATCCATAAATCACAACAGTCGCGGACGTCACCAGCACGCCGACCAGCGAATACAAAGTCATGGTGGTCGGCAAAGCCAGCGCCTGACCGATAATCTGCGCCCTCTGGCTGCGCGCAAAACGCGAAAAGTCAGGAATATTCAGCGACACGGTCGCCCAGAAACCCACGGTCGCGTTCAGCGCGGGAATCAGAAACTTCAAAAATTCAGGAAAGCTGGCAAAGCGCGACGGAGCCGAAAGCATCGGCCCGAAGCCCCCGGCCTGCACATAAGCCCAACCCAGCAAAAGCAAGCCCACACCCAGCAGGACAGGCGCGCTGATCCCCTGCAAAAATCGTATGTACTCAATCCCCTTGAGGATCACCACCAGGTTGATCAGCCAGAACGCCAGAAAGCAGATGCCGGCACCATGCGGCACGGACTTCCAGGCCGGCCACACCGTCGCCAGCAACACGCTGATCGCTTCGCCACCAATCCATGTCTGGATGCCAAACCATCCACAAGCCACCAGCGCGCGCAAGACTGCGGCTACGTTCGCGCCCAGCACTCCGAACGAGGCCCGCGCCAGCACAGGGAAGGGAATCCCATACTGCGCCCCGGGATGCGAATTCAGCAGCATCGGCCCCAGCACAATGCAGTTTCCCAGAAACACGGTAAACACCGCCTGCTTCCAGTTCATCCCTCCTTGGATCAGGCTGGCCGCCAGCATGTACGTCAGAATGTTGACCGACATCGAGACCCAAAGCGCAGCGTAGTTGTAGGTGCCCCACGTCCGTGCCCCGCGATCGCCGGAGGCAACTTCGCCGGGCCTTACAGTCGGCGCAAGATCGGCGTTATAAAGAGGACTGGATTCGACGGCGGCGCGAGTGGAAGGAGTTGGTGTCGGCATTTGTGGAACTAATCTTATACACGGAGTGGCGCGGCTTTCGAAGAGGCAAGAATAGCGGGAAATCTGAAACTGAGAACTGAGAACCAGGAACTAATTACTGGTTTTAAAAAATATTAGGTCCTCTCTGTCCCGTATGAACCTGACCAATGAACGGAGTCAGTTTTCCTGCACAGCAGAGCAAAAAGAATGCAAGGAGCGACGAGAATTAACTTTGGTTCTTCCGCGAATCTGCACCTTTCAGTTCAGTGCTTACGATCCCCAGCAACGCTCACCTTAATCCGATAAATACTGGTACTCCCCGCGATGTACAAAGTCTTGCGGTCTTTCCCGCCAAACTCCACATTGCCGACTACCTCCGGCACCACGATCGTCCCGATATGTTTGCCTTCGGGAGAAACGATCCATACGCCGCCTGGCCCCGCACCCCACATGTTCCCCTTGGCATCCACCCGCAGACCGTCCGGCACGCCTTTCGCCGGATCTGACGAGCAATCGATGAAGACCGATCCATCGGTGAGCGATCCATCGGCGCTGCACCTTGTAACGCATCCAGAATTTTTTTACCGATTCCGCGACGTACATGTACTTCTCGTCCGGAGAAAACGCCAGACCGTTGGGCCGCCCCAAATCCTTCACCAGAAGTTGCAGATTGTCCCTGTCCGGCGACGCTCCCGGCTTCTGCTGACGTGCGCCAGGCACGCGATAAATTCCGTTCACATCCAACTCTTTAAGCGAATCGTTATCACTCTCCGTAGGCAAACCGTACGGCGGATCGGTGAAATACAGCGACCCATCGGATTTGTATACCAGGTCATTCGGACTATTGAGTTTTTTCCCTTTGTACGAATCCGCCAGCACCGTGATCTGCGCATGGGGATCGACCGACTCCAGCCGCCACACGTTGCGCCGTGCGTGTCCGGCGATGGTGACCCGGCCGTCGGCATCGAGAGTCATTCCGTTCGATCCCGGCTCCGGCCCCGGATAAGGCTCCGCTCCCTCATATCCGCTGGGATGGATAAACAGACTCGCGCCTTTTCCCGGCACCCACTGGTTAATGCTGTTCGCCGGGATCTCGGCAAAGAGAAGTGTGCCCTGACGAGTCCATACCGGGCCTTCAGTCCACTTGTTGAACCCGGTCGCTACTTTTTCGAGCTTGGCTTTCTGCGAAACCAGCTGATCGACGGCAGGGTCGAGTCTCTGAACTTGTTGTGAGAAGGCGGCAACCGTGGCAAGCATCAGTACCATCATGGGTACAAATCGTCGGGTTGGCATGCGAGGGATTGTACCCGATTTATCGAAAGGAATGCTGCTTCAAGCTGCTTGCCCGGACTTCACTTTTTCTTCCTTCGATTGCAACTCCAGGCCCTTGGACTTGATCTCAATTCGCTCGTGCCGTATATCGAGCCGCAGGTTCGCAAAGACAGCCATATAGAAATTTGCCACCCAGACTAGAGCGAACAGTGAAATCAGGTATCCGCGCCAATCGGGGTAAAGCAGCCTGAAATGCGTGATCACCAGCAGGATTACCGAGACGTAGTGACTGAAGCAGTATTCGCAAGTAAACAGATAGAAAAACTTACGCCGCCAAAGCGCTGGAGCATCCTCGCTCTGTTCTTTGCAGTAATCGCGCGGCTCGCGGAAAGATTTCTTCGTGCGTAACAGTCCACGCGATCGAAGCAACCGGAATCGCCAGAATCAGCAGCCACAAGATTTGCGTGAGTAAGGAAGGCACCCGCTTTTGATGCCTCGTGCCTGGGCGGGGTTGGGGGCAGGATCTTTGGAATTTATCTTCGTAGAACCGGTCGCAGTCCGTTTGTGGCCCTGTGCTACCGGACGCTGTGAAACGGACCCACGGCGGCCTAATCCCTCGCCCCGCCCTTACCGCTCTGCGTGGTCAGGACGCCATAAGTTTCCGGACGCCGGTCGCGGAAGAACTGCCACACCTTGCGGACTTCCTGAATCATATCCAGATCGAGATCCGCCACCAGCACTTCATCTTTGTCCCGGCTGGCCTGCGCGATGATCTTCCCCCGCGGATTGCAGAAGTAGCTCTTGCCGTAAAACTCGCCAATGCTCCAGGGCTTCTCGATGCCCACACGGTTGATGGCTCCAACGTAATATCCATTGGCGACGGCATGCGCCGGTTGCTCCAACTCCCACAAATATTCGGACAGTCCCGGCCACCGTCGCCGACGGATTGAAAACAATTTCCGCGCCATTCAGTCCCAGGGCGCGCGCTCCCTCCGGGAAGTGCCGGTCGTAGCAGATGTACACCCCGACTTTGGCGTACTTGGTGTCAAACACCGGGTAGCCCAGGTCTCCGGGCGTGAAATAAAACTTCTCCCAGAATCCGGGATGGCAGTGCGGAATATGATGCTTGCGATATTTCCCCAGATAGCGTCCGTCGGCATCGATCACCGCCGCCGTATTGAAGTAAAGCCCGGGCATCTCCTGCTCGTACACGGGAACAATGATGACCATGTGATGTTTCGCGGCCAGCTCCTGCATCAATTTCGTACTCGGGCCATCCGGCACCGGCTCCGTCATTTCGTACCAGCGCGGGTCCTGTTCGGCGCAAAAATATGGCCCATAAAACAACTCCTGCAGACACAGGATCTGGACCTTTTGCTTCGCCGCCTGCTCAATCATCTCCACATGCTTCTTCACCATCGCATCGCGGATTTCGCTCAGCGAATGCTCCGTGCCCAGCACATTTCCCGCCTGTATAAGTCCACATCGAACCATTCGTGCCATCGGAAAAACACCTCGCTAACCAGACTCTGCAATGCGCAAAACTATAGCAGACTCAGGATGCTCGCATTGACCCCGACCAACCTGCCAAGGCGTTAACCACGAAGGACACGAAGTATCACGAAGGTTGTCAGGGGTTTTCCTTCGTGATACCTTCGTGTCCTTCGGTGGTTAACGCTTGTGGCTTTACCCAGCCCGGAAATAACTTTGCCTCGCGGCCCGACTTCCGGACGTATAATCCTCTCAATCTGTCCTTGGGGGCTTGCCATGAATTACCGCCTCACTCTCTGTGCGTTTCTCTCCCTCACCTGCACCGTGTTGGTTTCTGCCCAGGCGAAGCCGGGCGGCGGTGGCGGCGGCGCCGGTGCCGGTGGCGGGCGTAATCCCACCACCACGAACCCTTCTCCGAGTCCGGGCACCATGCAGCCCAACATCGGAAACCAGAACGCACCTCTCGGTCAGAGGGCGTTTATTACCGGCAAAGTCGTGCTTGACGACGGCACCCAACTCACCGAATCGGCCAATATTAAGATGCTCTGCCGGGGGCAGAGACAGACCGTAGCGCACACCGACTCGCACGGCGGCTTCGGTTTTGAACTGGGCGACCGGACCTCAGCAATGGCAGCAGGAATCAGCGGCGCTGACGTCGATTCCAGCGGCGGTCCCAGCATGCTGGGCGGCGGCATGCAACGCGACTGGCGTAATTGCGAAGTGCTGGCTGATCTTCCCGGCTTTACTTCTCAGTCTGTCGATCTGAGCAGCCGTCTCTCCACCTTCGAAAACGCCGACATTGGACGCCTGGTATTGCACCGCATCGCCCAGGTCGACGGTCTTACCATCAGCGCCACCAGCGCCATGGCGCCCAAGGATGCCCAAAAGGCCTACGAGAAAGGCCGCGAAAAGGCCTCCAAGGAGAAATGGGACGAAGCCAGTCAACTGATGGCCAAGGCAGTAGAAATCTATCCTCGCTACGCCGTCGCCTGGAACGATCTGGGACGCGTCCAGCTCCGCCAGAACAACCCCACGCAGGCACGCCATTCTTTCGAACAATCCGTTATCGCCGATCCCAAATATGTAAATCCCTACCGCAGCCTGGCCGAGCTGGATACGAAAGAACAACTAGTGGCAGCCGCTCATCGACGTCACCAACCAATTGCTCGCGCTGAATCCTGTGAGCTTCCCCGATGCATGGATGCGCAACGCGCTCGCCCATTACTATCTGCGTAATTTCGCCAGCGCCGAGAAGAGCGCCCGCCAGGGCCTGAAAGTCGATGACCAGCACCAGTTGCCCAGGCTGGAACTGTTGCTAGGTGTCGTTCTGGCCCAGGAACGCAACTACACCGAAGCCGCCACCCACATCCAGAACTATTTAAAGGTGGCGACTCAACCGGCAGAAATTGAAGAAGCCCAGAAACAACTGGCTGAAGTCACAAGACTGTCAGCGTCGGCAAGCGCGCCCGCAACCGCAGGGGGAGAAGAAAAGAAGTAAGAACTAACCGATAAGAGTAGGTGCGAAGGCGTTCACAAACGGGTTGACGCCGCCTTCACTACCCTGTCATCCCGAGCGCTGCTGCGAGCCGCGCGAAGCGCGGTGAGGACAAGTCGAGGGACCTTGTGTTCGCCGCCACTGAAAAACGAAGCCGACAATCCTTCCAGTCGGCGAAAACTCTCCCTGAGAAACTAGTGTCATCCTGAGGCGAGTGGCAGCTTCGCAACGCGAAGCAGCCACGCAGTCGAAGGATCCCTATAAGCTCAAACGTAGGTAGGCAGAAGGGAAAGCCACTCCTATACGGGCTCAAACGTACAAGAAGAAGGAATGCTGCTTCCGAATTGAGCGCCACCCGAGGCACGTTTCGAACCTACCCGCGCGGAAACTCCCAAATCGACCCGTCCCAATTCCGTCCTGCGTCACCAAATCGTAATTACTCGGAAGGACGTATCCCCCTTCCACGCCGCACCAACGCTGCTAAAATCGAAATCGGATGCGCGGAACCTGTCGCCAATTTGTTATTTTCATCGGGCTCATAGCGGTTGCGGCTGCCGCGTCAAAGCCACCCACCACCAAGCCGGGTACCGTGCTGCAAAGCGTTACAGTAACCAGCGCCCCTGGCGGCATTACTGTGGAATTTGTCGCCAGCCAGCCCGTAGCCCTGCGCAGCCAGTCCGCTACTGACCCTGATCGTCTGGTGCTCGACTTTCCCGACACCCAGCCCGCGCCCGACTTGCACAGCAAGTTATTGAACCAGGGCGATTTAAAGGGATACCGCGTCGCACGCTTCAGCGAGAAACCTATGGTCACCCGCGTGGTCATCGACCTGAACAGCCCCCAGCACTTCCAGATTTTTCCCGACGGCAAGACCGTCATCGTCAAGCTCATGTCCGACCAGCAGCAGGCCTCCGCAAAAGCTCACGTCGAAAACGTTTCGTTCCCGGCAAAGCCCGCCCAGCCCGCTTCCAATCTTGACGTCCAATACAAGAACGGACGCCTCAGCGTAAGTCGCCGACCACGTCAGCCTGGCCCAGATCCTCAACGAGGTCAAACGCCAGACCGGCACGGAGATCACGATCCCACCCGGAGGCGGTCAGGAACAGATCGTAGTAGGCATCTCCCCACAGCCGCTTCGCGAAGCTCTGGTCTCGCTGCTCAACGGATCGCGCTTCAACTTCATCATGCTCGACTCCGAGCACGATCCCGGCAAGCTGAAAAGCGTGATCCTCACCTACCGCAGCGCCGGCGGAGGAACCTCCGAACCAGCCATCGCCCCTCCCTCACCGCCAGTTACCCAAAGCGAGCCCGATCCCACACCCACACCCGAACCCGAAATGCCGCCCCCGCAAGCCGAGGAGCCTCAACCCGAAACTCCACAGCAACCCGACGCCCAACAGCCGGGACCTCCCCAGCAGGAAAATCAGCAGCCCCAACCCCAAGACGGTCCCGCCGCCCCAGTAGGACGAACCCACCGCAAAAATGTAGGCGCGACCGAGACTCTGTCGCAACGTGGACCGGAGCAAAAATAAAATTGGGTAGCTGATCCGCGCAAAGCCGCGAAGCGGCGCCAGAATAAAGCCCACGGCGCAAGCCGTGGGACAAAAAGTGGATCGAGGGCGAGCCCCAGAGGGGCGAAAGAAGCGTTAAGACACAGTCGCGAGGAGCGCTCGCTCGTGCTGCAGCAAATATGCAGTAAGGCAAAGAAGAATTTCCAGAAGTACTGCTACTGATGAATCAGCCGTACCGGAATGGGAGAATATCCCCCTCCTAAAACCGCAGGCCCCGCGCCCGGACTATTTCCGCACCCGATCACATTCAAAATATGCGCCTGAGTATTGGTTGGTACGCCGGGAGTCACTGGATCGACGAACACCTCGAGGAACCCAATCACCCGGACTGGATTTACATCTGGATTCTCGACAATTGGAAGCGTTGTAATCGACCGGCTCGTCGTGACCGCGTTGCCCGATAGCGGTCCGCTTCCCGCGATAATTTTGGGAGGCTCGGTGCCCAATGTGAAGTCTGGCATGTCGGGCAGAGTCGTTGGGTCAAGCGTGTCCTCTGCCGGGTGGTTCGTAACACATTGCAGACCTTGGTTCGTCTCGGTGCTGAGCTGGGGGTTCAGCAAGCCAGTGTCAACCACAATTGTCGCCGGCTTGCCACACAGGTATTGTGTAGCCGGCGGATTGGCTGAATCGCAGCAGTCGATACTGGTTTCGTAGTCAGACGCGGGGGGTGTGCACCCTCCGGGGCAGAGGTTCGCAGTTCCGGGGGCAACCAGCGCCGGGCGGAATTGAAGAAACTGTCCGGCAATTGCCGGGCATGCGCCGTTAGGGCAGGGTGTGATAAATACCCTTTCTCCGACTACATTCGCAGCGACCGGCGCGCCGCTTGTAGGATCGACTAAGTTCGTTCCAGTGATACCACTTTTAGGATCCCGATTTGCGACCAACAGAGGCTTCACGCACTTAGGTTCAATCGGAGAATACCCGGTAGGTGAATTGGAGGGATTGTAGGCTTCCGCCACGGCCGAGGCGGTCACGGTGGCTAGGCTAGTGCTCCAGATTCTGGAAAAAAAGGTTGGCAGATCGGTCCTTTGCAGGGTCACGGTCACTTGCGGATTGCCAAGCTTGGTAAAGTCGAATGCCGGCGAGCCCGCCACCAACAGAGGCGTTGCGCCTGAAACTTTGTTCTGCGTCAAAATCGAATTGATCACATTCGTGGCCATGGTTTGGGCCAGAGTCTGTCGCGTGGCATTCGTCGGGTCGGACGTCACTCCTGAATCCACAAACGCCTTCGCCGCCGCCAGCGCCGCCGCATCCGCGGCGCGCTGCATCTCGCTGCGTGCAACGTACAGAGTCACGACATCGACTGCCAGCGCGGCCATCGCAAGCAGCGTCACCAGACTGACCGCCACCAGAACGATGGTCTGGCCGCGCTCGCCCCTGCGCCGGCGAATGGTCAATCGAGTCTTGCTTCATGACACCCTCACTCCATGTTGGGCACAACTGCTTCAGTCTTAAGCTGGCTGATTCCCGGATACGTTGCCCCGGCAGCGAGAAATCCAATGACCTTGTTGAATTGCCAGCGATACGGATATTGCAGCGTCACATGCGTACTGATCACGTTAAATGTGTAGCCGCCCACGGTAGTCGGAAATGAATAGCTGCGGTCAATGGTCAGAATCAGCGGCGCCGCGCAACCGCCTCCGGCAGCGGTGTATGTCCAGGTCAATGCAGGACCGTTGATTCCCGCTTGTCCCGCCAGGCCGCAATCGTTCATTCGTGCCGTCAGCAAATGGCTCTCCACCAGATCGCGAATCGCGGTCACTGACGCAGGAGTTCCGATCGCATCCAGATCATTTGTAGGCAGGGCGGATGCGAACCGCGCTCCCTCGCGCGTGATGTTCGTAAGCTTCTGCTTGGTGTTGAAGGCTTCGCCGAAGTCGAAGATTCCCACCACAAAGACCACGAGCAACGGCAGGGTAACCGCAAACTCCAGCATTTGTGAGCCGGAAGTGTCAGCGAATAGCTCGGTCATCCACGCGCGAAATCGCGATTCGGGAGCCGCCATTAATCTTCTCCCGTGGTCTGCACGTTGGCCTTCAGCAGAATCAATTGCTTGTTCAGCGAAGTGAACGGCAAATAAAACTGGTAAGGATATTGAAAGCTCACCGAAACGCCGCAGGATGCCGGCCCGGTTGTGGGATCGTTCAGCCTGACATTCGACGCAAAGCAAACCGCCGGACTCGATCCACACGCCGGAATCACAGGCGCCCCGGTCACACAATCTTTCATCACCGGACTGGGCAGCAGGGGACTCACCTGTGTCGGATCGAGCTTCGACGCCTGTAAAGCCTGCGCCACTCGGGTCGCTACCTGGCTCTCGACCAGGGCTGCATTTCCGCAGGTCGCGCAAGTCTGCGCCGTGGCTGCCCGCGCCCCCTCGCGCGCTGCATGGGTGATTGTGGCGTAAATGTTGTAAGCTCGCCCGAACCAGTAAATTCCCAGGATCAGCATGAATACCAGCGGCAGTACGACGGCCGCCTCCGCGATCTCGGCGCCAACCGTTTCGCCAGCGAGTTTTTTCCAGAATTTCATTGCCGTCCGAGAACGCTCCACGCCTGACTCACAGTATAAAGAACAACCGTCACCGCCACGGCCACTCCAAACGGTATCTTCGAAGATTCCGGATTATCCAGCGAAACCTCAGGCCCCGGCAGATGAAGCGTAAACAGCCCAGCAATCATATGAGCGAGATTGCGTGCCGTCTGCTTCACCCGCTTCGTCCAGATAATCATCACCACCGCCATCAATCCCGCGACCAGGATGGTCCACATCAGCACCGTGATCAGCCGCGACGGCCCCAGAAACGCGCCCAACGCCCCTATCAGCTTCCAGTCCCCGGCGCCCAGGCTCCTGATCAGCACAAACGGCAAGAGGATTCCCAACCCTAAACCAGCACCGAGCAGAGACTTCTTTCGCTCCCGATCCAACCCGCTGCCACAGAGTTCGCCAGGATCCCCAGCAGAAGCGTCGGCACCGTCAGCCAGTTCGGAATACGCCGGGAGCGCCAGTCCGTCCACCCCGCCACCAGCGCAGGAATCGCCGCTAACATCCACACCCCCTCCTTCATTATCACCATCGGTCGATCCGCGCCTCAAGGGATTGGGCGCGGCAAAAAGCAGCCGGAATTTGGCTATAAGGGGATGCCATCCGATGTCCGGGACTGGCAGGCCGGCAAGGGTCAAAACCAGCCTCAACTGCGGATTATGAGCGGATCACCGCCCCAAGTCAACGAAAAGCCCCGTAGCGCCAGCGTCCCGCCGGCTGTCGTGAGGGCGTCCCGCCCTCACCATTACAGACCAATAAAAAAGGCCCGAAAATTCGGACCTTTCTTAGCTTCTGAAATCTGAGATCTTAAATCTCAAATCTGCCTTGCTAAATCCCTACTGGTTCAGAGGATGCCCGCCCGTCCGCTCCGCCACAATCTTCCGCGCACTTTCCGCCAAAGACTTGGCCTGGGGCAGTAACTCCAGCGCCTTGGTTACCTGCGGATCGGTTTCCGCACGCACTTTCAAGCCTTCCTCCTGCCCAAAGACATCCACGAAAATCTCGCTCTTGATACTCGACCGTACCCAGGCATTGTTCTCCAGCAACTCCGCCTCGGTGTAAGCGATCTTCTCGTCGTCCATGAATTTGCGGAAGTCCTGCAGCACCACATCATCCACTTCAAAGTTCTTTGCCGGATGGTGCGTCACTGCATAGTGCTTCGCGAAATTGAAGAACGCGTAATGCTGCAGCAGCGAATCCTGAAAGTGATTGCTCTTCACCGCCGCGATTTTGACGTCCGGCGTGATGCCGCCGCCGCCGTACACCGTGCGGCCGCTGTCCGTGAGTTTCACTTCGCGGCTGGCGTTGTGTGCGTTCTCTTCGCTCTCGCGATTGAAGTAGTAGTCGTAAAGCGAAACGTTGGAATAGTCACGCTGAATCAGCCGCATGCTCGGCGTGTAGTACTTCGCGGTAGTCAGCGCAAGTCCCGTGTTCTCCGACAGCGGATACACCGTCTGCACCAACCCCTTGCCGAACGTGGTCTCTCCCACAATCAATCCGCGATCGTGGTCCTGAATCGCGCCCGCGACAATCTCCGCCGCCGAAGCCGTTCCCCGGTTCACCAGCACCACCAGCGGATACTCCTTGCCGCCGTTGCCGTGTGCCGCCGTGTAGCGCTTCTCCGGTGAAGACCGTCCATGATGTGAAACGATCAAATGCACCCTTATGCAGAAACTTGTCAGCCACGCCCACGCCTTCGTTGAGCAAGCCGCCAGGATTCTGCCGCAGATCGAGAATCAATCCCTTCAGGTCGCCCATCTGATCGAGCGCATCCGCGACTTCATGTTCCGTCGTCTCGTTGAATCCGGAGACGTGCATATAGCCGATTCCCGGCTTGATCAGGAAGTGCAGGTCGACGCTGTAACGCGGAATCTCGTCGCGCACCACCGCGAACTCGAGAGGCTTGTCCGCGCCTTCACGCAAAATCGTGATGTGGACAGTAGTGCCCTTGGGACCCTTGAGCAGGTCGGCTACATCGCCAGTGCTCATGTTGTCGGTAGGCTTGCCATCGACCGCGGCAATAATGTCGCCCGGCCGAATTCCCGCGCGATACGCAGGCGTTCCCACAAACGGCGCAATCACAATCACTTTGTTGTTGCGCGGCCCGACCGTCATGCCCACGCCGTAATATTTTCCGCGCTGATCTTCGCGCAGCAGGGAATAGGCCTTGGGATCGAAGAAATTCGAGTGCGGATCCAGCACGTGCAGCATGCCCGGAATGGCCCCGTTGTAGATCGCCTTATCGGGGTTCACCGGTTCGGCATAATTCTGCTCCACCACGTCATACACAGTGGTGAACTGCCGCAAGCTGTCGCGGACATCCGAATCCCCACCGGGAGCGGCCGAAGGATTCAGCTTCTGCCCGTACAGCATCCCGAGAAATCCGCAGGTAACGAGAATGAGAACAACCAGGAAAAGTGCGCGACGAGAACTACCAACCATCATTTTTTCCTTCGCCGGGGACGTAGGAAACACCCCAGCCAGCGCGTCTTAGCGAAGTATAACGCTGTAGGACCCAGTTAGCCACTGTTTCGGCCACCCAGAAGTAACCATCAGGACCTGTGAGTCCATGGGACGCTATTCGCCTCAATCCACTACGAATTGGATGCACCGAGCACAGCTTGCGGTGCCAGATCTCCGTGTCCTCTGTGTCCTCCGTGGTTAAAGATTTTGGCGCTGTACCCGGATTGCCGCCAATCCCCTCCAGCAGTATCATGTGAAATATGAACCTGGGCTTCCCAGAGATGATTTTCCTCTTCCTTTTTGCCCTGATCCTGTTTGGGCCCAAGAAATTGCCCGAAATAGGACGGCAAATTGGAAGGGCGCTCAACGAATTCAAGCGGGCTTCCAACGAGTTCAAGGCTCAAATTGAGTCCGAAATCGCACAGCTGGACGTCGAACAGACCCGCCAGACCATCCTGCCTCCCGTCCAGGCTCCGGCAGGTGCGGTAGCCTCAGGCAGCCTGCCGCCCGCCGATATTTCCGTCCCGGAGACGAATTCGCTGGCCAAGGCTCCCGATGCCTGAAATGGCAGCCGAGCTTCCCCCCGCCGACGACTCGCGCGACGGCCTCACCGCCATGAGCTTCCTCGACCACCTCGAGGAGCTTCGCCGCCGGCTGATCTATTCCATCATTGCGGTCACCGTAGGCTTTTTCGCCTGCTGGAACTACCACGAGTTCATTTTCGGCTACGTGCAGCGCCCCATCATGGATGCCCTGCACCGCAATGGGATGGCCGAGAAACTGGTCTATCTCAACCCCACCGAACCCTTCAACCTTTACTTGAAGGTTGCGGCCCTGGCTGGCCTGTTTGTGACTTCGCCGATCGTGCTCTACCAGGTCTGGATGTTCATCTCTCCCGGCCTCTACCGCAACGAAAAGCGCTACGTCTTCCCGTTCATGTTCTCGACCGTCCTGCTGTTTCTGGCAGGCGGATTGTTTGCCTACAAGATGGTCTATCCGGCGGCCCTGACCTTCCTGATCGACTACGGCAAACAGTTCCAGCCAATGATCACAATTGGCGAGTACACCGATCTGTTCCTGACCATCATGATCGGCATGGGCGTGATTTTCGAGCTGCCGATCCTCGTCTTCTTTCTGTCGCTGATGGGGATAGTCACCGCCGGCTGGATGTGGCGCAACCTGCGCTACTCGATCCTGGTGATTTTCATCATCGCTGCCATCATCACTCCGACCACTGACATTCTGAACATGTGCATTTTTGCCGCGCCAATGGTTGGTCTCTACATCATCAGTATCGGCATCGCCTGGCTGGTCCATCCCAAACAACGCAAGGCCCGCCAAGCCCGAAAAGACAGATGAGAACCACCCGCACCCACGTAGGGGCGGGCGCCCCCGCCCGCCCAGCCGAGCAAAGCTCGGCAGAGAAGTTTTTCCGTAACGAAAGCGAGGGCGGGCCGCCCTCGCGACAGCCGGCGGGACGCCTGCGCTACGAAGTTCTTGCTGCACTACTAATTCTGGCAGTTACTGCCCGCGCTGAATCCTTCAACGCCACTCGCGCCATGCAGTACACGCGCGAGGTCACAGCCTTCGGCGCACGCCCGATCGGCAGCCCAACCACAAGAAGCTGGAAAATTACATCCTCGCCCACCTGAAAAACGATCAGGTCGAAGAAGACGCTTTTACCGCCTCCACTCCCGAAGGCAAGTTTCCGGTACGAAATATCATTGCCAAGTTTCCCGGCACCCGCGAAGGCGTGATCGTCGTGGCCGGCCACTACGACACCAACTATCCGCTGCGCAATACCGGCTACGTTGGCGCCAACGACGGCGGCTCGTCCACAGCCATCTTGCTGGAACTCGCCAACCAACTCCGCGGAGAGAAGCGTCGACGGCTACAGCGTCTGGCTCTTTTTGACTGACGGCGAAGAAGCCGTCAAAGAATGGAGCGATACCGACAGTCTTTACGGCTCCCGCCATCTGGCCGATAAGTGGCAAAAAGACGGCACGCTTAAAAACATCAAAGCCTTCCTGCTCGCTGACATGATCGGCGACGCCGATCTGAACGTCGATCGCGACGCCAGCTCCACACCTTGGCTCGAAGACATGGTCCTGCAAGCAGCCACACAACTCGGCTATCAATCACACTTCTTCGGACGCACCATCGCTGTCGAAGACGATCACCTGCCGTTCGTTCATCTCGGCGTGCCCTGTGCCGACCTCATCGATCTCGACTACGGCTACGGCAACGTCTTCCACCACACCCCGCAAGACACCCTCGACAAACTCAGCCCCAAGAGCATCGAGATCGTAGGCAAAGTAATCCTGCGAACCATCCAACTTCTAGACAAGAAATAACTGAGAACCGAGAACCGGGAACTAAGAACTAAAAATCTAATCCGATCGACCAAAAATCTGAACCAGATCCAAACCGGAATCCGAATCCGGATTTTGCTCTTTTCCAACTTTTCATTTCTAATTCGCGGGATGCGACAAGCCCGGCTCTACCTCCTTCTGCTCCCAATCCTGCTCTGCGCCGCCTTCGCCCAAAACGCAACCGATCGCGTGATGGCCGAGGCCCAGAAGCCTTCGACTCTGGAAACCAATCTGCAACAACTCACGGACCAGGTCGGAGGCCGCGTCCCCGGCACGCCCGCCATGCAGAAGGCGGTTGCGTGGGGCATCGCGGCGTTCAAAGCCGCTGGGGCCGATAGCGTCCATACAGAAGATTTCCCCATCCAGGCATCGTGGGCCGAAGGCGCAACTCGCATGACGGTAGTTGCCCCGGAGCAGTTCGTGTTGCGGACGGTTTCCATTGCCTGGGCTCCGGCACTGGCGCCGCACACTCACGTCCCGGTGATTGATGTTGCGCAAGGCACCGAGGAAGATTTCGCCAAGGCCGGAAACATCGCCGGCGCCATCGTTCTGGTGCATTCCGAGGAGATGAAGACCTGGGCCGACCTCTTCGCCGAATACCTGAAAGCCCCCGCCGTCATCGACCGCGCCGTCAAAGGCAAAGCCCTGGCGGTTGCGTTTCAATCCACTCGCCCGCATGACCTGCTCTACCGTCACACCAATTCAGGAGACGGCGAGATTGATCGCTTGCCCATGGTCCTGGTCGCGCGTGAGGACGCAGGACGCGTCGCTCGCCTGCTGGCCTCCGGCCAGAAGCTCTACGCCGACCTCTCGATCCCGAACACAATCGGCGGCCCGATCACGGCGCAGAACGTGGTTGCCGAGCTTCGCGGCAGCGAAAAGCCAGACGAGTTCGTGATCCTCGGGGCACATCTTGATTCCTGGGATCTCGGCACAGGCGCGCTCGACAACGGTTGCAACGCCGCTCTGGTCGTCGATGCTTTGCGCGCCATCAAAGCTTCCGGTGTCCGCCCCCGGCGCAGTATCCGCTTCATCCTTTTCTCAGGAGAAGAAGAGGGACTGATTGGATCACACCAATACGCCATCGCTCATCGTCCGGAACTGGATAAGGCCGCGGGCGTCGTAGTCCTGGATTCCGGTATCGGACGCGTCACCGGATTCTCCCTCGGCGGCCGTCGTGACGTAGTCGATGCCGCCACTGCTCTGGTCGCTCCTCTAAAAGCTCTCGATGCGGCAACCCTCACCACCGACGCCGATTGGGGCACCGACAACTTTGACTTCATGCTGGAAGGCGTCCCGACTTTCGTAGCCAATCAGGAAGAGTCCAACTACCTGCTCAACTATCACGCCATGTCCGACACCCTGGACAAAGTCGATCTCGCGCAACTCAGAAAACATGTGGTCGAAGCCAGCGCCTTGACCATCGGCCTGGCCAACGCTCCCGCGCCTCCGGGCCCACGCCTTCACCACGCCGAAATCGAACAGACTCTCCGCGAAACTCATCTGGACGACCAACTGAAAGCCTTCGGCATGTGGAGCGAATGGCAAACCGGCAAGCACGGCCGTAAAGATTAACGTGTGGGGTGGACACTCTTGTCCGCCGCCGTTGACTTTGATTTTGCTCTTTGAAGCTGACCTTGCCTGAGACCGCGACTAAGCTTTTGTTATACAGTCAAAGTCAAAGGCGTCGGACATCAGTGTCCGACCACACTCGGAAACCTGGGGCGATGATTGCTACTCTTCTGGATCTTATTTAATCTTTTCGTCCTCGCCATGCTGGTGTTGGACCTGGGTGTGTTCCATCGCCGCTCCCACACCGTCAAATTTCGCGAGGCCATGCTTTGGAGTGTCGCCTGGATCGCGCTCGCCGCAGTTTTTGCAGTCGTGATCTTTTTCTGGCACGGCCGCACGCCCATGCTGGAGTTCGTTACCGGATACGTCATCGAACTTTCGCTCAGTGTCGACAACCTCTTTGTCTTCCTCCTTATTTTCCGTTTCTTTCAGGTGCCGCCCGCCCACCAGCACAAGGTCCTGTTCTGGGGAATTCTGGGCGCCCTGGTCATGCGCGCCATTTTCATCGTTGCCGGGGTAGGACTCATCCAGAGATTCCACTGGATCATCTATGTGTTCGGAGCATTGCTCGTCTACAGCGGCATCAAGCTTTTCTTTCAGAACGAGAGCCGAGATCCATCCCGAGAAGAATCCGGTGCTGCGCGTGTTCCGCCGCTGGGTTCCGGTGACCAAGGACTTCGAAGGCAACAAGTTCTTCGTTCGCCGTACCGGACTCTACGCCACACCGTTGTTCGTCGTCCTGTTGGTGGTTGAAACTACCGACCTGTTGTTCGCGGTCGATTCCATCCCCGCCATCCTGGCCATCACGCGCGACGCCTTTATCGTCTACACCTCGAACGTATTCGCCATCATGGGATTGCGCTCCATGTACTTCGCCCTCGCCGGCATGATGGAAATGTTCCGCTACCTGCACTACGGTCTCGCTCTGGTCCTGGTTTTTGTCGGAGCCAAAATGCTCGTCTCTCACTACGTCGATATCCCGACCCACTGGGCCCTGGCTGCCGTGGCAGGTGTCCTGACCATCTCAGTCATCGCGTCTGTGGCAAATCCCAAAAAAGCAAAAGCAACGTAGGCCCGAGAGCTCGCTCGTTGCCTTGAAAACGCTTGGCGCCGGCATGAAGATTTCCTTCGTGAACCTTCGTGTCCTTTGTGGTTCAAGCCTCAACCCGCCAGCCACCACACCGCATACGTTATGATGAACAGGCATGAGCCGCGTATCCATTGCTCTTCCACCAAAACCCTACGACGCCGTCATCGAAAACGGCCTGTTGCAGCGTTCCGGCAAGACCCTGCAAGATCTTTTTCAAAGGATCTACACCGCCACCCCCGGCGACGCCCCTACGAAGCATCAACTCCTGTTTGTGGTCACGGTTCCACCAGTTCGCCGGAAGTGGGGAAAGAAGTTGATGGCCTCGCTTTCCGCCGCCGGATTCACCGCAAAAATTCTGGAAATGCCCGATGGCGAACGCAACAAGCGGTTGGCAACCGTTGAGAAACTAGCCGAGCAATTGAGCCGCCTGGGTGCCGACAGAAATTCGGTCGTAATCGCTTTCGGTGGAGGCGTGGTAGGCGACGTCACCGGTCTGGTGGCATCGCTCTACATGCGCGGCGTTGACCTGATACAGATTCCGACCACTGTTCTCGCTCAAGTCGATGCGTCGATCGGCGGCAAGACTGCGGTCAACCTGCGCGCCGGGAAAAACCTCGTCGGCACTTTTCACCATCCCCGCACGGTGTTGATCGATCCCGCGGTGCTTTCGAGCTTGCCTGACCGTGAGTTTCGCGCCGGCCTCTACGAATCTCTCAAGTGCGGAGTGATCGGCAAGCCCGAACTGTTCCGCGCTCTCGAAAATGTTGACACAAAGAAATTGCGTAAAGACCCGGAAAAGCTGGAATGGATCATCGCCGAATCGGTGCGTTTGAAAGCCGAAGTAGTGTCGTCCGATGAGCGCGAAAACGGCCTGCGCCGCGTGTTGAATCTGGGTCACACCATCGGCCACGCCCTCGAGGCTGACACCGGATATCGACATTTCCTGCACGGCGAGGCAGTCGCCTGGGGAATGATCGCTTCTGCGAACATCGCCTCCGCTGTGGACCGGATCGACCGCATCAGCGCTTCGCGCATCACAGATGCAGTTCGCGCTCTGGGCCGGTTGCCCAAAGTCGAGTCGCGCAGCCGAGACCTGTTACGCCTGCTCCAGTCCGACAAAAAGACTCGCAACGGAGTCGTGCATTTCGTCCTGCCGCGAGAAATCGGCAAAGTAGAAATCGCCAACGACGTACCCGAGCAAGCCGTAATCGAAGCCGTAGACGAGCTGCGCCGCCTCTCCCGTTAGAAAAGGAGAGATGGCGGGAGCACGATTTTCGCTCGTGATGTTTAGCAACGTTCCCCCCAGCGGGAGATGGGCCTGCAACGAGACGGACGTGCAAACGAGAACCGGTCGCGCCGAGAGAGGCTCGCAACGAAAAAGGGAAGGGCACGAGTTCACTCGTGCCACTGAAAGCTGGAACTCGACGCGCTTTAGCGCCTGAGGTTTCGCTTTTCGCGCCACAAGAAAACTTGACCGACTCCCCAAAATCCGCCGTCCTCGGCGCCGCCCCTGAAGGTGCAACCGACGCCCAATCCGCCTCCCGCGCCGTGCGCGAGATGTTCACCTCGATCGCGCCTCGCTACGACCTGCTCAACCACGTCCTGTCGATGAACATCGATCGCCTGTGGTGGAAGAGAACAGCCCGCACCTTCGCCGCAATTCTTTCCCGCCCAGACGCGCGCGTCCTCGACCTATGTTGCGGCACTGGAGACATGACGCTCGCACTGCGCCGTCAGGCAGGGAAGTCTTCTCCGGAAATTCTGGGCGCGGATTTCTCTCACGCCATGCTGCAGCGCGCCAGCCAGAAAGCCGCAGCCACATCCTTGCGCTGGGTCGAAGCCGATGCTCTTCATCTGCCCTTTCCCGACGCGCACTTCGATCTGATCACATCCGCGTTCGGTTTCCGCAATCTCGCCGACTACGACGCTGGACTGCAGGAGATCAAACGCGTCCTGCGCCCCGGAGGAGAATTCGGCATCCTGGATTTTGGCGAGCCCAAGGGCTTGGTGGGAAAGTGTCTATCGCATCTATTTCAAACACATCCTGCCGGTCGATCGGCACATTGATCTCAGGAGTAAAAGGCCCGTACGCCTACCTTCCGGCATCGGTAGCGCGTTTCCCCGCTCCCGATGAAATGTTGCAGCGCATCCAGCCAGGCGGGCTTCAGCGATCCATCGTGGACCCCATACACCCTGGGAATCGCCGGCCTCTATCGCGGAAGAAAGGTCTAGTAGCGCCGGCGTCCCGCCGGCTGTCCCGAGGGCGTCACGCCCTCGCAGCGCTGATCCCTAAACTTCAGCCGGAGCCGACTCAGTCTTCACCGGCGCTTCGCTCTTGAAGCAATCCGCAAACGCATCCGCGACCGTATACCGAATTACGTCCTCATAATTCTCGCCCAGAAACTTTTGCAGCCGATCTGTATTCATGACGTATTCGCCGGTCATGTAAGGCGCCGCCTCGGGCGGAATCGACAACAATTCCCATCTGCCACAGAATTTTCAATGCCAGCCGAAACGCCATCTTGCCCGGCAGCCGCACCAGCTTGGCCTGGGCCATTTCGATGCAGCGTTCGAAGGTCAAAGGTTCGCCGCGTCCAGCAACATTCAGCAATGTCAGTCTCTGTGCTTCCGGTTCTGTCTTCTCGAGAATCCGTCACGATCAGCCGGGCCATGTCATCGACATGCACGAACTGAATTCGGTTCTCCAGATACCGCTGCCCGCGGGGAAGCATGCAGGGCAGTCGCTTACCGCTGCTCCTCATGCCAGCCGCGCGGTCGCTGCGTCCCGCCGGGCGTGCCGCGAAAAGCGCCAACCATGTAGTTCTCGACGCTGGCCCCGGCAAAAATATGCGGACGCAGCATGTACACACTGCAACCTCGCAGCGCCGGAGCCCGCTGCTGCACCACCTTGTCGGCCTCCATCTTGTGAATCGCGTAGGGCAGAGTGTGAGCGCCGAAGGGATGTTCCTCAGTCGCGGGTCCGGTCAAGTCCGATCCGTAAACTGAAACGCTGCTGGGAAAAACAAATTTCTGGACGATCGCTTCTGTCTGATTGGCTTCGGTGATGGCTTCCATCACCCGCGCCGTTCCCGCGACATTGATCTGCCACATGCGGTCGACGTCAAGCACACCCGCGCGCACCGGGTCCAGGATGAACGCCAGATGCACCAGGGCCTGAGCCCGCGTGTCGCGTAACAGATGAAAAAGCTGGCGGCAGGAATCCTCGGTCCCCAGATCCATGCGCTCGAATTGCAGCGGAAGATCGGTCGCAGGCGCCGCGACGTCCAGTCCGATCACGTTGAACCCGGCCAGTTGCGGCAGCAGACGAGTTCCCAGATTGCCGGAAATTCCCGTCACTACTACAGTTGGTTTTGCATCGCCCATTTATTTGGGACCGGCTTCAGGGGCCTTCACTGCGGGTTTGGCAGGTTCGACGCCGGGAGCGGCCGCCGGTGCTTCCGAAAAGTATTTCTCGTTCAATTGCGGAGTCGCCGACGCCTGAATACTCTGCAGCGTCTCCTGCATGCGCTGAGAGCGCAGCGTGGAAAATATTTCGTCCCGCACCTTGTCCAGCGGGAGCGTGTCTTTTTCGCCAATCTTGTAGATCAGATAACCGTTCGGAGTCGTAATCAGCTGTGAAGCTTCGCCCGGCTTCAGACTGAAAACCTGCGCCTGATCCGGCGGCAAACTGGTGCGCCGCACTTTGCCCAGCTTGGTTGGAGGCTTTCCCTTGAACTCCGCCGCAGCTGCGGCTTCCTCCTGCAGCTTCTCAAAATCCTCTCCCGCCGCGGCCCGTGCCCGCAATGAATCTGCCAGCTTCTTCATGGCTTCTTCGGATTCCTGCTGGCTTTTCTTGGCCGCATCGTCGGCAGGTTTGTCTTTGCTCTCCACAACCTGCTTGCTGCGTGGGATGAACACGCGTTCCAGATCGGCCTGTTGAAACGCCCCTTCGTTGGTGTGGTAGTAAGCTTCGATGTCTTTGTCCGGGATCTTGCTGGCGTCGTCCTGCAGTTGCTGGTTCAGTTCTTTCGTGATGACCCCGATGCGGGCCACTCTCATGAGTTCTTCAAACTTCGGTCCCTTGTCCAAACCCATTTCGTGCGCCTTGTGGACCATCACCAACGCGGTGCCGTACTGGGTGGCCAGTTGTTTTCGGGCTGCTGGCGCGATGTTTGGCGCGACCGCGCTGATCAACCGTTCGAATTCGGCGCGCGTGACTACTGTCTTGCACCCGGCAGCCGTGGCCTTCTGGGCCGCAGGCTTGTCGCATAGTCCGTTGATAGTGATCACAGTCGTGTCCGGCGCAACCGTTCCCGCAGCGTCAGCTTTGGGGGCCACTGCGCTGGATGCGCTGGCCGCTTTTGGAGGTGCGGGAGGGGCGGTGGGTTTCGCCGCCTGTCCCCACGCCATAGCCGTCAAAAACAACACACAAATCCATTCGCGATGAGTCGTCAAATCGAAATCCTCCAGGGAAGTGACCGTTCAGGCGCACCGAGAATCCTAGCATAGAGATGAGGACCCCTCGCCGCCTTTGCCGAGTGGGAGTATTCAGTCATTCTGGACCATCTTCCGGCAATGAAATCGAGCAGAATGATGACTCGACTGCTCTCATCAGGGCTTGGGTTCAAACGGCTTCACATCGCCGCAATCCGCGCCCACCCATTTGGCGGTGATCGTCGTGCTCGAATTGCGTACTTTGTCGTTCATCTTCGATACCGACGTGGACTTCACGGTGTAGTTCTCCGTATCGAGGAAATCGGCTTCGCCATCAGCCTCATACCCTGATTTCGGACAAGAGGTATGCCACTTCCATGATCTTCCGCTGCGGCTGCTGAAATCGGCTTTGCAGTCGGTCGCCTGGTTCGCCCAGGCGGAACGATCGAGAGACTCCTTGGTATAGCAGACCCGCGTGGGGCCACTGCCGTCGGTGGCGATGCCTCGCTGTTTCATCATGGCTTCGTATTGCGCGCGTTTTTCCGGAGGCAGATTCTTCAGGCGATCGCTCATGTCCGGCGCTTTCTGTCCGTTGACTTCACGTTCCATGTGGACCTGCCACAGACCCGGTTTGATAGGTGCGGTTTGCGCCTGCGCGCTGAATGCAGCGCCAAGGGCCAGGGCTGTGATCATAAGAAAGCGGGTAACACGATGCATGAGAGTTTCCCTCCGGAGCGAGTGTTGAGTTCTGAGTTGAAGTGATGGTTACAGGTGAAATGTCGAGACGTCAGCGAATGGTCGATTCAAAAACACAACGAAACCTATAATAACCCGCCTCCCATACTTCGCCTATGATCCGTGTTGAACGCCAAGGTTCCGCCCTCCGCGGCCTGACGCCAAGTCCAAAGTCCGAGGTCTGAGGTCCGACGCCCGACCTCCACAGCTATAATTGCCGCTATGTCGGGATCGCCTGCCGTCTACAGTTCGGACTCCATGCGCGCCGAAAAGCGCGCAGTGGCAGGGAACTCGGTTATTGCCGCGCTGGCGATCACCGCGCTGAAAATTGTCGTGGGCGTTACCACCGGCAGCCTGGGCATTCTCTCGGAAGCGTTGCATTCCGTGCTGGACTTGATCGCCGCCATCATCACTCTGATGTCAGTCCGTGTTTCCGACAAACCCGCCGACGCCGATCATCAATACGGACACGGCAAGGTAGAAAATTTCTCCGCTTTCATCGAAACCGGCCTGCTCCTGCTCACCTGCGTCTGGATCATCTATGAGGCCGCCAAACGCCTCTTCTTCCATCACGTCGAGATCGAGCCCAGCATCGCCGCCTTCGCCGTGATGTTCATCTCCATGGCGGTTGACTTCTGGCGCTCGCGCGCCCTGGGCCGGATCGCCGCCAAATACGACAGCCAGGCGCTCGAAGCCGATGCTCTCCATTTTTCCACCGACATCTGGTCCAGCGGCATCGTGATCATCGGCCTGACCCTTGTCCTGCTCGGACGAAAATACGGCATAGGCTGGTTGCGCGATGCCGATCCGGTCGCAGCACTATGCGTGGCTGGCGTAGTCGTGTACGTCAGTTGGCGACTGGCCCGCAAAACCATCGACGCGCTGCTCGATGCCGCTCCCGCCGGAGTGCGCAACAAGATCGTCGCCGCGGTTTCCGGCGTGGATGGCATGCTCGAAGTGGACCGCGTCCGCATCCGCCGTGCCGGCAATCGCTACTTTGCCGACCTCTCCGTCGGCGTGGCCCGCAACGTCACCTTCCAGCGTTCCGAGCAAATGGTGGAAGCCGTGACCAGCGCGGTCCACGAAGTCCTTCCCGACGCTGACGTGATCGTGCATTCCGTCCCCCGCGCTCTGAATACCGAAAACATTTTCGATCGCGTCCGGGCTGTCGCCACTCGCTACAACTTCAACGTCCACGACGTCAGCGTCCAGGATTTCCAGGGACATCTGCACGTGGAACAGCACCTGGAACTCGACGAACGCCTCAGTCTGAAAGAGGCCCACGACCGCGTGACTGTCCTCGAATCCGAGATTCGCCAGGATGTGCCGGAGATTTCTTCCATTCTCACGCACATCGAAAGTGAGCCCGCCACCATTGAGGCCGCCGACGAGCTGGTGCATGACGCCAAACTGGAAAGACGGCTGAAAGCAGTTGCCGGAAAATTCCCCGAGATTCTCGACATGCACGACATCCTCATCAAACGGGTGCGCGGCCGTATTTATGTCTCGGCCCACTGCACCATGGCGGACGATCTGCCGCTTTCCAGCGTGCACGATATCTCGACCGAACTCGAAATCCGCTTCAAACAGGAATTTCCGGAACTGTTCCGTGTCCTGATCCACCCCGAACCCAGCACCGACAACGCCAGATAGCGCCACGAACCGCGTAGGTGCAGGTTTCCGCCCTACCCCAGCCGCGCAAAGCTCGGCAGTGAATTCGCTTTCCTTCGTGTACCTTCGTGTCCTTCGTGGTTAAAGGTTTAAAGCGTAAGCCACCAGGGACCTCGCACTCCGCCGCCATCCGACAATAAGATTTGTTGTACCCTGCACACTTGCACTCGGAAAAGCAAAAACCCGTTCGCGGCTACCTGTACATCGCCGCCGCCACCCTCTTCTGGGGAATATCCGCCAGCCTCGGCCGTGCCGCCTTCACCGGACGACTCCCCGGCCTGCACGCCATCAGCTCCATCGATCCCTTAATTCTCTCCCAGGCCCGCTCCACATTCTCTTTCCTGGTGCTGCTTCCTGTTCTCTTGCTGTTGCGTGGAGGACGTCGCCTGATCCTTCCTGCACGCGACCTTCGCCAGGTTGCGGTGATCGGCATACTGGGCGTTGCTATCTCCAACTACGCTTACTATCTGGCGATTCAAAGAACCAGCGTCGCCACCGCCATCATCGTGCAATACACAGCTCCCATCTGGGTGTTGCTCTACACCGTCGCCCGCGGACTGCAAAAGGCGACACTGCAAAAGGTCACTGCGGTCGGCCTGGCATTGACCGGAATTTCTCTGGTCATTGGAGTGTTCGGCAGCAACGGATTGCGGCTCGACCCAATCGGAGTGATGGCAGGTCTGGTGGCCGCATTTGCCTTCGCCTTTTACAACATTGGAGGCCACGACATTCTGGCCCGCCTTGATCGCTGGATCGTGTTGCTCTACGTGACTGCCAGCGCCACGGCCTTTTGGCTTCTGATCAATCCGCCCTGGAAGCTGATCGCAGCTCACTACTCTGCCGGCCAGTGGATTTTCCTGATCCTGTTCTCTCTGATCTCAGTGATGGCTCCGTTTTCCTGCTACTTCGCTGGCTTGCAGTACCTCGAACCCACTCGTGCCATCGTAGTCAGCTGTCTGGAGCCCGTATTCTCAATCGTCATTGCCGCGATCGCTCTCGGCGAAGTGGTGCGCCCGTTGCAGGTCGTCGGCATCGTATTCGTACTCGCTGCCATCACAGTTGTGCAATTGCCGGACCGCAGATCGTCCGGGCCGGTTACCATCGTCGAGCCCATTGAATAGCCGAGGCGTCGTTGCCCGCAATTCGCCAGGGTGGTACCCTGAAGCGGTTGATATTGAGCGGGAGTAGCTCAATGGTAGAGTAGCGGCTTCCCAAGCCGTTGGTTGCGGGTTCGATCCCCGTCTCCCGCTCCAACATAAATCCTTAATATTCTCCGAGGTAATTCATGTCAGAACCGACGTACGAAGAACTGAAAGCCCGTCTCTCCGAACTCGAAAAGCAGGGAGCGCGCCGCACCGGCAGCCTGGAATTCCGCGTCAGCGAAAAAGGCGGCGTCAGCGTCTACGGCCTGGGCCGTTTCCCAGTCACGCTCTATTACGAACAATGGACTCGACTCCTCGAAGCCTCCGACAAACTCCGGGAATTCCTGGAAGAAAACAAATCCAAACTAAAACTCAAAGGCAACTGAGAACTGAGAACCAGGAACTAAAAACTGGGTTTTAACAAATCAAGTTTCTAACTCGGAAGCTGAATAGAAGTTAGTCTTAAATCATTCAGCTTCGAGTCCAATTCAAATGCCCGCAGACGATCTCTACACGCTCCCACCGCCCCCTGCTGATGCTCGCCTCACCTACGGGAGCGATCCAAACCAATTCGGCGAGTTGCGGATCCCGAAGTCGCCGGGGCCGTTCCCGGTAGTGATGAACATTCACGGCGGCTACTGGCGCTCCAAGTACGACCTCACCCACGCGGGACACATGTGTGCCGCCCTTACTGCAAAGGGCCTGGCAACCTGGAACGTCGAATATCGCCGCGTGGGAAATCCAGGCGGAGGATGGCCGGGCACCTTCGAGGACCTGCGCAGCGCCTACCGCTACGTGTCGCAGATCGCCCAACGCTACAAGCTTGATCTATCGAAACTAGTGGTCACCGGCCACTCTGCAGGGGGACAGTTGGCGCTCTGCCTGGCCGGTCACGAACCCGCCATCAAGCGTGTCGTTTCTCTGGCCGGTGTGGTGGACTTGCAGCAGGCCTGGGACCTTCATCTCAGCGATAACGCGGTCGTAGATTTTCTGGGTGGAGAACCCAGCCGTGTTCCCGAGCACTATCGTGAAGCCGATCCCATGAAGCTGAAGATCCCGGCCACGCAATGGCTGATTCACGGCGCTGCCGACGATTCTGTTCCGCCATTTCTAAGCCGCAACTATACGGAACAAAAAAAACAGCAAGGCGAAAACGTGCACTACCTGGAAATCTCCACCGCCAGCCACTCCGACCTAATCGATCCCCGCTCCAACGCCTGGCCCAAGGTGGAAGGAACGATTCTCCATCTGGTTCAGACTTAAAAGCGCCGTCGTCTGGTCGTTGGCCTTTGGTCGTTGGCCCATCCGGCTAGGATTCGCCGACGACTGATGACCGACGACTGACGACTGCTCTACCCACATTTTTTCAACACCAGCGCCGAATTCTTCGATCCGAAAGCAATGCAATTACAAACCGCATGCTCGATCTCTTTTTTCCGTCCAACATCCGGCACATAGTCAAGATCGCATTCCGGGTCTCGAGACTCCAGATTGAGAGTCGGAGGAATCTGCCCGTGCTGCATCGCCACGATGGTGGCAGCCACTCCTGCCGCGCCGCATGCTCCCTGAGGATGTCCGATCTGCGACTTCAACGCCGACATCGGAACCTGCGCCGCATGTTCTCCCAGAGCCAGTCTTAACGCCCGGGTCTCGATGCGATCATTCAATTGCGTCGAAGTTCCATGCAGATTCACATACTGCACATTGGTCGCCCCGATCCCAGCCTCTTTCATTGCCAGGCCAATCGCTCGCGCCGGTTCTTCACCACACTCCTGTAATCGCACCCGGTGGAAAGCTTCGCAGGTCGAGCCGTAGCCCGCGATCTCAGCCAGCATCTTCGCTCCGCGAGCTTTTGCATGTTCGTACTCTTCCAGCACAAACATCCACGCTCCTTCGGCCACCACGAAACCGTCGCGGTCCACCGAAAACGGCCGCGACCCACGCGTCGGCTCGTGATTCCAGGAGTCGGTCAGGATCTTCATCAGGATGAAGCCTTTGACGATGCCCAGCGAGATAGGCGCGTCCGCCCCTCCACTCAAGGACATGTCGAGCCGCCCCGACTGAATCTGCCGCACCGAATATCCGAAGGCGTCAGTCGAAGAAGTGCATCCGGTCGTGATCACATGACTGGGTCCGCGCAGCCCGAAGCGCACGCTAAGCTCGCTCGACAGAGTTCCCATCACTCCGGTTGGGACACAGAACAAACTCATCCGCTTATATTCTTCGTGAAAAAATAAACGGTATTGCTCTTCCGTAAATTCCTGGGAACCGCCGCCCGAGCCGAGAATTACGCCGAAGCGCCGCTTCTCTTCCAGGGGCAGGGAAGCCGCATCAATTCCGGCGGTGGACAGCGCTTCGGTCGCTGCCGCCAGTGCCAGCGGCAGCACTCGCGATACATGCTTGCGCTCGCGCTTTTCCACCCACGCCAGCTCGTCAAAATCAGGAACTTCGCCGGCGATCTGTACCTGAATTTCTGATGGATCGAAACGTGTAATTCGCCGAATCCCGCTCTTCCCATTCAGAATAGCCGCTGAGAACGCAGCATTCCCCACTCCATTAGGGCTCACCGCACCCATACCCGTAATCACGACACGTCGTTTCACTCAATCACCCCGGCTGTGGTCTATGTCCAAGAACTATATCTGAGAACCGAGAACTAGGAACTAGAAACTGGTTTTCAGAAAACCCAGACGCAGACGCTGTCTCGAACCCATCAATTCAAAGGTGGTTAGATGCAGCGCACAACGAAGCGCAGCCCGCTTCAATATCCGGTGCAAAACTGAAAATGCATAGGGTCGCAGGCGTTGCCTTTCCACTCTCCTCCCCACTCGAATCCGGCGGAACGAAAGATATCGATCACTCTGGCATCCATGTTTCCAGCGGAACCCTGAGGATTGCTCTCCGAGTTCAAATCGATCGCAATCCCCCAACTGTGTGCTGAAAGTTTATAGCCGGTCCGTTGCGGTCGAAAGGCAAAGCATCCGCCAAAGCTGGTCACCGATGTTTGCAGCCCTCGCTCGTGAATCATGCGGAAGACGCCGGTAAAAGCCAAAGTCATACGCCGATGGCAGGTCATCTGCGTGATGGTCCGCGAAGGATCCCAGGCCAGCCGCAACGGAAACGGCAAGCTCGCTCTGGCAAGATAATTCATCTGCCAGCTCGCTGCCAGTTTCCCGTCCGGTCCAATGTGCCCGCGAATGTCACCGAATACGCGGACAATTTCTTCGATTCCGTGTGGCGCAACCAGCACTGGATTCGTGTTCGGCGCGCCATCCATTTTCACCGGCGGCTTTTCCATCGAACTACTCCTTCATGGCAGCGCGCGCCAGCTTGTAGCGGTGGCTGCCGTATAATTCTTCTTCCAAGCGGGGGCAGATTTTGGCTTACGACGATTTGCGACAGTGGATCGCGGCGCTCGAACGCGCCGGCGAACTAAAAACAATCAGCGTTGAAGTCGATCCGATCCTCGAGATCACCGAGATCGCCGACCGCGTCAGCAAGAGCAAATCCTCATCCACGCCAGGTGGACCCGCACTGCTCTTTACCAACATCAAAGGCCATCCAGGATCGCAGGTCCTGATCAACCAGTTCGGTTCCGCCCGCCGCATGAACCTGGCGCTTGAAGTCGATGCCCTCGATCAGGTCGCCGACCGCATCCGCTCGTTCATGGACGTGAAATCTCCGCAGGGATTTCTCGACAAAGTAAAAATGCTCCCCATGCTGGCGGAGATGGGCAAGTTCTTTCCGAAGACTGTTTCAACCGGACCGTGCAAGGAAGTCATCAAGCGCGATAATTTTTCGCTGCTGGATTTCCCGTTCTGCAATGCTGGCCCAAAGATGCCGGACGCTTCATCACGCTGCCCTGCGTAGTCACGCGCGATCCCAAAACCGGCAAGCGCAACGTCGGTATGTATCGAATGCAGGTTTATGACGAGCGCACGACCGGCATGCACTGGCAGCGGCAGAAGGTCGGCGCTGAACATTACCGCGAAGCTCTCCGGACTGCCGCCAAAGCCAATGCGGAGGAGAGCGCTCGCGCTTCCGCCGCGGTGGATGTCATGGCTCGAACTTCCGGCGGCTCGATCCTCCTGGAGGGAAATCAGCCGCGTGGAAAAATGGAAGTCGCGGTCGCCATCGGCACCGATCCTGCCATTACTTTCTCCGCCATCGTCCCCGCGCCTCCCGATGTCGAGGAATATCTCATCGCCGGATTCCTCCGCCAGAAGCCGGTCGAGCTGGTGAAGTGCGAAACGGTCGATCTCGAAGTGCCGGCGTCCGCGGAGATTGTTCTCGAAGGCCACGTTCATCTCGACGAACTACGCACCGAAGGCCCCTTCGGCGATCACACCGGCTTCTACTCACTCGAAGATCTCTATCCTGTGTTTCACGTGTCGTGCATCACGCATCGCAAGAATCCGATTTACTCGACCACGATCGTGGGCAAGCCGCCGATGGAAGATGGATGGATGGGCAAAGCGGTCGAGCGCATTTTCCTGCCGCTGATGCGCCTCACCATTCCTGAATTGGTCGACATCAATCTTCCGCTCGAAGGCGTCTTTCACAACCTGATGCTGGTTTCGATTCGCAAGTCCTATCCCGGACAGGCGCGCAAAGTGATGAACGCCATCTGGTCGCTGGGCCAGGCGATGTTCACCAAGTGCATCATCGTCGTCGACGAAGATGTGAACGTGCAGGACGTCGGCGAAGTCACGCTCAAGGTGTTGAATCACATCGATCCGGAGCGCGACATCCAGTTCACGCTCGGCCCGGTCGATTCTCTGGACCACGCTTCGCGCCTGCCCAACTACGGCTCGAAGATGGGCATCGACGCCACTCGCAAGTGGCCGAGTGAAGGCTTCACTCGTCCCTGGCCCGATGAAATCCTGATGGACGAAAAGACCAAAGCCCTGGTCGATAAGAAGTGGAAAGACCTGGGCCTGGAGTAAGCCGTCGTCGTAGCCATGGGTTCGATGTAGGCGCGGCTTGGACATCCTGCCCCTACGTGGGTCTGGGGCCGCTTGCGCATCGCATTTATCTTGGAGAGCAAATCTCCCCAGGAGCGCGTGAGTTGGTGAGAGCCGATCGTCCGGTGTTTCTTTCATCAGATCCCAGGCGTCGCGATACTGTTCGTACATGCCACTATTTCTTTTCTTACAGCCTGAAGGATAGAAGGCGAGCACCGTGCGTGGGACAAAGGCGGCGACGGGGATTACGTACCATGCGTCTTCCGCCACGATGTAGGCGACCAGCATGTCAATCTGCTCTGCGGTATATCCCCGTAGGTGCCGCCAGAGTGTCCCTGTGAGTGGACCGTATAGCAGTGGGTGCGCGCGACATATGTGGATTTCACCTGTACGCGCCAGCATCGATTTCCCGAATCCAGAATGAAGTCGTAACGTTCGCTGTCGCCCCAGGGCTTGGCGACGCCGAATCCGAGGCCGGCGGCTTTGAACATGAATGCCATCTCGGCCAACTCTCCCCGCTGTTTGTCAGTACCTTTCTGTGGCTTACCCTTTCTGTCCCGCCCGGCGCGTTGCCCGGCGGGAACTTCCGCACTGTCTTCCATGGCCCCAACTAAAGAGACGCCGGCGGGTGAGCCGGCGCTTCTTGTTCCAGAGGGCGCACATTTCAGGTGCGTTCCGCCGGTGTGGGAAGGGCACGCATTTCGGATGCGCCGGGCTTGCTCACAAACCGCGCCGGCAACAGCCTTCGGCTGCTCACGGGACAGGCTCCTGAAAGCCGTGTCCTTTAGAGCTGCAGCCGTTTCGAGTTTTCCTGGACGAATTTCAAGGCGACTGGGAAACCCGTGATCGCGTCCCCGCATTTGCCGGTGGCCGGCACGCCTAAACATAGAAAAGGCGCGAGCTCGTCGCCCGCGCCTGTTATTTACTTTCTATTTATAGGATAGCAGTTTGAAAAGGGGGAATGGGACATGGTGAGCCGGATTATTTTGTCCAGCGAATGAATGGGTTGAGGGGAAATGAGGCAGGAGAGGGGGTTGACAGGATGGTGGCCCATTCTAAATTTCGCGTTGTTGGCGAAATTTAGGGTGGGGGGAGGCTAATCCAAAAGCCAGCAACCGGACCGTAAGGGCAGATAGAGGTGGAATAGAAGACGAGAAAACGCGAACGAGCGACGAGGAGGCATTGTCCGGTTTCAGGACTGCCCCACTCAAGCCAAAACCGGGCTTGAATGGGCCACCCGTCCCGTCCGACTTGGTAAACTTGGGGCGGGCCGGAGGAGGCAGTCCCTATGCGTATCGCAGGCTGGGCAGCAGACTTTAAGGCTATCTGGCAGTCGAGAGAATTGGGCGACTGCCTCATGTTTTTATCGTGGGTATTCTTGGTTCACTGGCTGTTCAATCCCCCACCGCCAAACTATTCGCTCATTGCTATGGCAGTGGCGGCAGGACTGATGCCAATGCGCGGAGAAATGAGCGGACGCGAGAGAACCATTTGGGCAGTGATTCTCATATTCTTCGCATTGGTTGAAGTAAGGGCTATCCACAAAGACAACATAGATAGAGAAGGTAGATCGGCGCTGGCTGACACTGCTCTGCAGAACAACTTCAAGAACATCGGCAATGACATTAGAGACAATGTCTATGCTGTTACAGGAGGAAATGACTTCGTTACAATTGAGCCTGCTTCAGTTCTTATAGGCCGCAATGGTGTAGCGTTGCTGGCTTCAGTCTCTGGGCCAGACAAAGAAAAGTTGCGCACCATTAGAGAACCACACTGGAGGATGAATGAAGGACATCCGCCGTATCTTCTTAACTTGCAAGATATGAAAAATATCCTTTCTGGTAAAAATGCTCGCGGCGTGACGAGTGGAAATCTTCGGGATTTAGCTCCTGGTATGTCTTATCCATTTATGGTGTTACACCCTCCCATAGACAAAGAGAGTTATTACAACATAAACATTGATGCGTTAAATGGGTCTACCAATGAGAAACTCCAGATCAGATATGACAAAAATAACAAAGTATGGGATTGGAAGATGGCAGTTACCAGAGGAAGCGCGGTCCTCTATGAATCCGATTGGAATCTTAAGCAGCCTTAGTCAGTTCCTTGTACTCGACGTTAGAAGCCGAGATCAGTTTGAGCATGGTGTCACGGAATAAGTAAGGTTCTTTCGTTTGTTGAACAGCCACGTCATCTCTTGCAAATAGGCAGGAAGGTGCTTCACAGAATATGCCATGTGCCACAATGTCGCGCTTCAGGAGCGAGAGGGCCGACTCCACCGTATTCGTGGCCAGGTGGCCCACTCAAGCTCGATTTTGGTTTGAGTGGGGAGTTCACATGTCACAGACTCGGGCCAACGAACAAACTAGATTGTCCTCATGCCATGGGGACTGACACGTTTTCAAGAGAGCGGACAGAGTCATTTCGTCACTTTCTGCTGCTACCATCGTCATCGGTTGTTCACAACGGATACCAGCTGCCGAACCTTCGAGTCAGCTTTGGAGCGGGTGCGGCGCAGCTACCAACTCCAAGTCTACGGGTACGTAGTCATGCCGGAGCATGTTCACCTCCTGCTCAGCGAAGCGGGAAAAGATACTTTGGCCGAATGCGCTGAAGTCGTTGAAGCAAGGAGTATCGCGGCGTTTGATTGGCGATGCGGAGCATTTCTGGCAGAAGAGGTACTACGATTTTAATATTCGCAATTACGCGCAGTTTGTGGAGAAGCTTCGCTACATTCACCGCAATCCGGTCAAGCGCGGGTTGTGCGAGCGTCCGGAGGACTGGGTGTGGAGCAGTTTTTGCCACTACGCAACTGGCTGTGAGGGACGGGTGGAGATCGAGTCGGAGTGGACTGCGCGAAAGCGCGAACGAGCGGCGGGAACGCTTAGTCCAGTGATGGAGCTGCCCCACTCAAGCCAAAATCGGGCTTGAATGGGCCACCATCAACGAATTGCCTCTCTAATTTTGCGGACCCGATCCGCCACGCTTCCGGGCTCAACCGAAAACAGTTCGAAACCAAAGTTTCGGTAAGTCTCTTCGTGAAGTTTCTCAAAGCGTAACGTTTCCTCGAAGCTGATTCGCCGGGCTTCGGTAGGCGTGATGAAGCCGAGATTGCGAATGAAGAATACTCGAGGTTGGTAAATGGCTTCTTTCTTGATGCGCTCCAGTTCGCTGGTAAGAATGGGCGTATGAGGGTGTCCGAGATAGGTGGCCAAGGCCGCGGTACAGACAGCGCTGCGGTCGTGAAACTGAATTTTGTCGGGTTGATGGGACGCTCGAAGCTGGCGGTCTCTTTGCAGAGTGGCGACCGCGTCGATGAACGACGGGTGTGTCCAGGGTTCGAGCGTTCCCTGGGCTTGGGCGTCGGCAATGACGTCTGTGGCGGCTTCTTCGACTACGCTGAAGCCGTCGAGTTCTAACTGACGGATGATTGCTGTTTTGCCTGCGCCGGGAGCGCCGGTGATGATGAATCTTTTCATCTGATTGTGTTTCGCGGAGATGTGCCTCGCGAAGCTTATCTGATCTCGAGGGTGCCCCGCTCAAGCTTTGCTTGGGCGGGGATTTTGTCGGTGAAGACCGTGAGCAACGGAGTCTGTGACATGTGAACTTCAGAGTCAAAACACCCGCCCAGGCGGAGCTTGGACGGGGTACCCTCGAGACTCAGGTGCTTATTGGAAGGTGTTGCAGGCTGAGATTGAGCCGTTCTGGAAGCCGCGTTGGAACCATTCCATTCTTTGGGCGGAGCTGCCGTGGGTGAAAGTCTCGGGATTGACTGTGCCGCGGGTCATTTTCTGGATGCGGTCGTCTCCGACGGCGGCTGCGGCTTTCAGGCCGGAGTCTGCGTCGCCGGGGTCAAGCAGGTTGCGTTCTTGCGTCGAGTGTCCCCAGACGCCGGCGAAGCAGTCGGCTTGCAGCTCCAGTCGGACTGAGAGTTCGTTTGCGTCATGCGGATTTTGTTGTTGCGCCTGGCGCATCTTGGACTCGATGCCTAGAAGTTTCTGGACGTGGTGTCCAATTTCGTGGGCCAGGACGTAGGCTTCGGCGAATTGTCCGGGAGCGCCGAAGCGTTGTTTGAGTTCGTCGTAGAAGCCGAGATCGATGTAGACCTTTTCGTCCTCGGGACAGTAGAACGGGCCGGTGGCGGATTGCGCGGTGCCGCAGGCGGAGTCGTAGGCGTCGCGGAACAGAACCAGCTTGGCGTGGCGGTAGGGAACGCCTTGCTGCGGCAGGACCTGGCTCCAGGTGTTCTGAGTGTCGTTCAGGACGAAGGTGACGAAATCGACCAGCGGCTTTTCCTGCGCGTCGCGCGCGGGATCGGGTTGCGAGACCGTGGTGCCCGTTTCCATGGAACCGTTGCTGACCAGGGACAGGAAGTCGCGCTTGAAAATAATGCTCAGGATGAACAGGATGACAACACCGCCCAGTCCGAGATGGATGCCTCCGGGGCGGAAGCCGCCTCCACCGCTTTCGTCGCGGCGATCTTCAACGTCGTCGCTGCTGCCACCCGGTGTCCAGCGCATGAGTTCTCCTAGATGAGTTTCCAAAATCAAAAGCGGCGGGCGAGGGCGCCCGCCCTACTACGGTTACGCGCTCTTACGGCGAATTACGTGATAGATGCCTAACAGCAAGACTGCGCCGAGAACCGACATTAAGAAGCCGGCGCTTTGTCCTTCGTGATACCAGCCCAGGGCTTGACCGATGTAGGTCGCCACGAACGATCCGGCGATGCCGATCAGCATGGTGACGATGAACCCGCCCGGGTCTTTGCCTGGCATCAGGAGCTTTGCTACGGCCCCAATGACCAGTCCGATCAATAGCGTCCAAAGTAGATGCATTGTCTTCCTCCCGCGTGGCCTGGGCGGCCGCGCTTAATGTGCGGCGGGCAGTATAACTCAGAAGCCGGACCTCGGACGTCGGACCTCGGACGTCGGACTGTCAGTGACCCTGAGGTCCGAGGTCTGACGTCCGAGGTCCGGTGTTATGCTGCGGCTGGAATGACCAGCTTCTGGCCGACCTTGATCTTGTCGGGATCGTCGAGGTTGTTGGCTTTGGCGATGACGGGATACTTGTTGGCGTCGCCGTAGAAGTGCTTGCTGATCTTGGACAGGTTGTCACCTGGTTGGACGGTGTAATCCTGCGCGCCCTGATGGACCTCGATGTCATGCTTCAGATCGGCAAAGGTTGGGATCGACGGCCTTGATCGCATTCCAGATGCGGTCCTTGCTGACCTCCGAAACCGCGATGGCCTTCACGTAGAGTTGGTTGCCGTCCATGTTGACGTTTAGAAGCTGAGCGCCTTCCTGTTGAATCTTGTCCAGGACTGGCTGGTATTTCTGCTTGAGTGTTTCGAATTGATCGGGCATGTTTGTTTCTCCTCTCACGATTTATCAAACGACGATTTATGGAAGACGAAGTAGATGCGCCTACTGTGAGCGCCATCGGACTACAGGGGGCCCTGCAGAGGTCATCAGCATATACGCTGGCCGCTGTGCAATACAACCGGCGGCGTAGAGCGGGCGCGCTCTATACGTGCGGTATACTTACTACGTATGCCAGTACTTAAAAATATCGCGGCCATCGCTAAAGGTATGCGCATCACCTTCATGGAAATGTTCCAGCCTACAGTTGTGGAGAATTATCCCGACGGGCCGGGACCGCTGCGGGGCGCCATGTTTCAGGAACGCTTCCGCGGTGTGCACGTCCTGCAGCGTGACGAGAATGGGCTGGAAAAGTGTGTAGCCTGCTTCCTGTGCGCAGCCGCCTGTCCCTCGAACTGCATTTACATTGAAGCTGCGGAGAATACTGCCGAGAACCGGGTGAGCGGAGCGGAACGCTTCGCGAAGGTCTATAACATCGATTACAACCGATGTATCTTTTGCGGGTATTGCGTGGAGGCTTGTCCTACGGACGCAATTACTCACGGGCACGGATTTGAAATCGCGAGCTTTAATGCCAGCAATCTGGTGTATCGCAAGGAGCAGATGCTGGCGCCCAGGCCGGCACATATGGGAGCCAATGCGATCTTCAACCGGGATGAAGTCGCGGGCGGCGCGCCGTCGCTGCCTGTGCAGGGGAGCTGAGGAGCAGTCGTCGGTCGTCAGGCGTCAGTCGTCAGCTAATCCACGGTTTCGGGAGTCTATAGCGGCGACTACTGCACCAGGCTTGATACCCAGGGCTTACGCCCTGGGCTTTATTCTTTGGGCCGCTTCGCGGCCCGGTCAAGCATCCGGCGGGACGCCGGCGCTACGCGAACCGCCCCCCGCAGGCTTGAAGGCCTGCTCCACCCTTGAACGATGACGGTCGTGCAAGAGCGTTCAGACTGACCCACTCCCCAAGACGCTATAATCCCAGTCCAATCATGGCTCTTGCTCCGGGAACACAACTCGGGCCTTATCAGATTGTTTCGCCTCTTGGTGCGGGTGGGATGGGAGAGGTGTATCGCGCTCTCGATCCCGGTTGGGCCGCGAAGTTGCGATCAAGGTCTTGCCCAGTTCCTTGAGCCGTGATCTTGATCGTTTGCGGCGATTTGAACAGGAGGCGCGCGCGGCCAGCGCGCTGAATCATCCCAGTATTCTCGCTGTCTTTGATATCGGCACGCATGAAGGCTCTCCTTACGTGGTTACAGAATTTCTCGAGGGGTGCAATCTGCGGGACCGGTTGGTGGGCGGACCGCTGACGCCGCGCAAGGCGGTTGATTACGCGGTCCAGATCGCGCACGGGCTGGCGGCGGCACACGAAAAGGGAATTGTTCACCGCGACCTGAAACCGGAGAACCTTTTTATTTATATGTCGCGATGGACGCGCCAAGATTCTGGACTTTGGTCTGGCCAAGTTGAGCATTCCCGACCTGGGTGACAGCACCGCTACGGCGATCGACCTGGAGAGCCGCGGGACAGAGACCGGCGTCGTCATGGGCACGGCCGGTTACATGTCGCCGGAACAGGTGCGTGGAGAGAAAGCCGACCAGCGGTCCGATATTTTCAGCTTTGGCGCGGTCCTATACGAGGCGCTCTCTGGGCAGCGGGCCTTCGGCGGACGCACGTCAGCGGATAGAGCCAGCGCCATTCTGAAGGAAGATCCTCCCGAACTGGTGGCCAGCGGGCGGAATATTTCCGCGGGACTGGATCGGGTGGTTCGCCATTGCCTGGAAAAAAATCCGGAAGAGCGTTTCCAGTCGGCGCGAGACCTGGCGTTTCATCTGGAATCCACGGCATCGAATTCCGGGTCTAACTCGGGGCCAGCGGTGGCTCTGAAGAAGCAGCGGCGCTTTACCCGGCTGAGTTGGGTGGCAGGGTTTCTGGCGGTCGCGCTGGCCGCCGTTGTGGCGGCATGGTGGGTGTGGGGCCGGGCGACGCCGGGTCCGAAGGCGGTTACCTTTCTGCGTCTCACTGATTTCGACGGCATGGAGGAAAGTCCGTCATTTTCTCCCGATGGGAAGTATGTTGCGTTCGTCAGCGACTCGAGCGGCAGTCGACAGATATGGGTTCGCCTGCTTGCGGGCGGTCCGCCCCTGCAAATTACAAACAGTCCGGGTCCACATCTTGAGCCGAGGTGGGCGCAGGATTCGTCGGCCATCATTTATTACACCCCGCCTTCAGAAGGCAGCGCGCAAGGAACGTTGTGGGAAGTTTCGGCGCTGGGAGGCATGCCGCGACAGCTGACATCCAGCATTGGCGGGGCCGACGTTAGCCATGACGGCAAGCACCTGAGCTTCTTTCGCCTCAATGGCAAACAAATGGAACTGGTCGTTGCGGAGCGTGACGGGTCGAACCCGAGGGTGGTGAATCAGGCCCTCACCAGCTCCAGCTATCGGCAGCCGCGCTGGTCGCCGGACGACAGCACGATTGCTTTCCTGCACAACGAGGAGATTTGGGCTGACGACATTTTTCTCGTTTCTGCGTCGGGAGGTCCTCCTCACGCTGTTACTCATGAGAGTGCTCTGATGAGCGGGATGGCCTGGACGCCTGACGGCTCCCACATTATTTACAGCAGCGCGAGAGGCAGCACACTCCTTTATCTTCCAACGCTGCATCTGTGGGAGATTTCAAAATCCGGCGGCGAACCGCGCCAGCTCACCTTCGGCGAAGCTGGCGACGAAAGCCCGGATATCGACAGTGAGGGGCGGATCCTGGTGAGCCGGAAGCACATGGATTTCGATATCTGGAAGTTTCCGGTGGATGGGACACCGACAGAGAACGTGGGCCGCGGAGTGCGAATCACAAAGCAGACCGGACAGGTGCAGACTCCGACTCTGGATTCGAGAGATAACGAAATGGCTTATCTCTCCGACAGCGGAGGGCACGGCAATGTCTGGGTGCTGCCTTTGGCAGGCGGACAGAGACGGCAGATCACTTTTGAAAAAGATCCGGTCCAGGTGATAGGAGTTCCCATCTGGTCGCCTGATGGAAAGCTGATTACGTTTGCGACCGGCCGAGTCTTCGAGAGGCCTTTCGAGTAGGCTATTACCTCGTCCGTCCCGATGGAAGCGATCTGCACATGATTATCCCGGCGGGTACCTGGACGGCTTGGTCGGGCGACAGCAAGTGGCTTTATTATTCGAGTCCTCACCGGTGCAGGAAACCGGGGGCTACCGGCTTATGAAGATCCCGGTTGATGGCGGGCCAGCAGTGCTGGTGCGCTCCGACAACGCTCGTGGACCGGCGCCAGCGCCTGATGGGTCGGGGTGTACTACGTGGTGCCGCTGCAAAACCTGAATGGTTCGCTGGATTACGAGCTTCGCGTGGCGCGGCCGGACAGTGGTCCTTCGACCTTGCTGACCCGCATTTCCGGCCAGCGAATACCACTGTGGCAGGGCTGCAACCGGTAATCTCGAAAGACGGGAGGTGGCTCGCGCTGCCTCTAGCCGATAGCCTGGGAACCAATGTCTACGTGGCGTCCGCCGCGGACGGAAAACTAAGACAGGTCACCGACTTCGGGCAAAAACGTACCTTCATCGCCCGGCGCCTCGACTGGTCCGCGGATGGAAAATGGATCTTTGCCGCGGTCGGCGAAGGCGATGCTGACATTGTGGAGATCGCGGGCATCGTGAAGTAGGTAGCGAGAACGGGGTAACAGATAATCATCGCTTGAAATACAAGACCATCAGTTCCTCGTCCACGTACCCATCCCCGACCTTGAGGGCGCGTTTTTCGCAGCCGTAGACCTCGAAGCCCAGAGACTCGTATAACGCCTTGGCGCCGACGTTCTGACGGCTGACTGCGAGCGCAACCTGTTCCAGCCCTGGGAGCAGTTCTATTCGGCTGATTAATTCGGTCAGCAGTGTCCGCCCAACACCTTGTCCGCGGTACGCCTCCGAGACATATACACCCCAGATTCCGCCACGATGGCGAATCTTTTCCCCCTTACGCCGGAAGAATCCGGCCATGCCAATGAGCTGGCGATCGATGAAGGCTCCCATGACGAAATTGTCTTCGGTGGCGGTCAGTCGAGTCTTGATTGTCTCCAGCGTTACGGACTGGTGCTCGGCTACTGAATCGGTGAAGGCGAGGGGTTCGCGTTGCAACGCTTCATGGCGAAGTTGCTGGTAGGAACTCGCATCCTGGGCGGTGAGGCGGCGGATCTCCATTTTTGTAAGACCAGTGATAATAAAAACGGTTTTAATAAAACCAGTTCTTAGTTCTCGGTTCTCAGTTGATGATTATAGAGGGGGCAAACAGGGGGAGCGCGGCCGGCATCATATGGGCGCTATGATTCGCAAATTGAAGTCTGGAGAATATCGGCTTTATTCACGCAAGAAAAATCCCAAGACCGGGCGTCGCCGGAACCTGGGGACGTTTTCCACTCGTGCCGCTGCGGTAAAGCATGAGCGCGAGGTGCAGTACTTTAAGAAGGCGTGACTCAGCCGAGGGAAGAAAAAGTGGCGGAGAGGGAGGGATTTGAACCCCCGATACCCGTTAAGGTATGTCCGCTTTCGAGGCGGATCGTTTCAACCACTCACGCACCTCTCCGGAAAGCAGTCGTCAGTCGTCGGTCTTCAGTCGTCAGGAAAACCGTTGGCCTTTGACGACTGAAGACCGACGACTGACGACTACTTTTCTTCGCGACGCGAACGAAAAAAACTTTGCAGCAACTCTGCGCAGCGGCCGGCAAGAACTCCTGCTCTTACTTCCATGCGGTGATTCAGGCTGGGATGATTCAGGACCTGCATCACTGAACGGATGGCGCCTGCTTTTGGGTCATCCGCGCCGTAGACCAGACGTTTCAGACGGGCATGCACCAGAGCGCCGGCGCACATGGCGCACGGTTCAATTGTAGCAAACAGTTCGCAGCCTTCCAGACGATGGTTGCCGAGGGCGGCACCGGCCTGGCGCAGGGCGATGATCTCGGCATGAGCAGTGGGATCGGAGTCGGTGAGATTGCGGTTGCCGCCGCGTCCGATGATTTTGCCGTCGTGAACGACCACCGCGCCGACGGGGACTTCCCCGGCTTCGAGAGCTCGCTGGGCGGAGCGGAGAGCCTCTTCCATGAAGAGTTCGTCGTTGTTCGTGTCGGGATGAGCTTCTGCCGAGGTCAACCGATTACTCCATCGGATGGCGCTTGAGCACGGTTGCGAGCACCGGTAGATCCGGACGAAGCGGTTGGTTTACGAAAATATATTTTCCGGCGCTCTCGGCGAGCAGATAGCTGGAATCGGGAGGGAGGCGGGAGAGCGCGTCTTTGCGGAATTCTTCCGGGACGAAGATGAAGACCCGCTCCGGACCGCTCCAGAAGGCGGGGAACTGTTTGTCGTCGAGAAATGTAGGAGGGACGTCGGGATAGTTCGAGCCGATTTCCAGGTTGGTGCCGAAGCGTCCGTTGTAAATCCAGACGTGGCGATGAGTGTAGAACGGAATACTGGATCCCGAGTTGAAGTCGCCGTATTGCACGATCTGGTCTTGCGGCCGAAGGTAGGGAAGGATGGCGTCGGCCAGCGCGCGCGACGACATCCTGGGCTCGAACCTCTTGAAGGCCCAGTTGGCGGCGAAGAAAAAGAGCGCCATGGCGAAGGCCAGAGTCAGAGTCGCGGCCGAATTCTTCCAGCGGCGGCGCAGCAGCCAGGATCTTCCAAAACCAATGATGAAAATCAGAATGGCGAAAACGGCTGGACCACGCAGGGCCGCGAAAGTCTGCGGCGTCAGATCGAAAATGTGCGCCATCGAGAGCCGGTAGGTATCGAGATCGTGATACTGCAGCAGGTGCGAGATGCCGCCCTTCGATGAAATATCGAGCGACGAGATGACCAGGTAGCCCAGGCATACAGAGGCCACCAGTCCGATCACGGCGAGTCCGGCTTGCAGGCGCGGGAGCCAGCGGTCTTTCGCTTCTTCGGCGTCACTGAGGCCAATTCCCAACAAGACGGAGATCGCCGGCCAGGCGCCGAAACTGTAGTACTCCATCCGCGATCCGCTGGTGAGGGAAAAGAAAAACAAAATCAGACCGGCCCAGATGAAGAGCAGAAGACGGGCCTGCTGAATTGGTTCCATCTTTGGTCCCCAGGTTTTTGGCCGGGGGAATTCGCGCAGAGCGTAGGTGATGAAGAAGCTCCAGGGAAAAAACCAGACCAGGTGCAGGGCCCACCACAGCAGCAGAGGCACGGCTTCGTAATCCGGGGGATAGCGGGTGCCGAGGGCGCGCTTGAAGTGCTCGTTGATGAAGTAGGACCACAGGAATCCCGGGCGAGCGGCGTTCCGCGATCCAGTGCCAGGGCACGGCGATTATCAAGAAGATCAGCGTGCTGGAGAAGATTCGCAGTTCGCGCCAGCGTCCCCAGCTGCGGGTGAAAACGATGAAGAAAAAGACGACGCCGAGAGGGAAGAGCACGCCGATCAAACCCAGCGTGAGCGCGGACAGTGCCATCACGACTGACGCGCCCCAATAGGCGACGCGAGTGTCCAGAGTGCCTTGCCATCCCCGCAGAAAAAGATAGAACAGGGCAGTCAGTTCAAGGGCGAAGATGGCTTCCGGAACCATGACGCGGGTGAACAGCCATGTGCCGACGCTGGTACAGGTGATCAGTCCGGAGTAGAAGGCGGCAGTCTCTCCGAAAAAACGCCGGGCAAAAAAATAGACCATCAGGACAAGCGCGGCGACGGAAAGCACCAGCGGCAGCCGGGTCTGAAAGGCGCCCTGCCCGAAAAGTTTGTAGCTGACGGCAACCATCCAGTAATGGAGCGGGGCTTTTTCGAGATAGCGAATGCCGTCCTGATACATCACGACCCAGTCGCCGCGTTGCAGCATCTCGCGGGAAACCAGCGCGTGCGAGGCGTCGGCATCGTCGAGCAACGCCGGCTGAGCGGCGGTGGCGACGTAAATTCCGAGAGACAGAACGAGCAGGGAGAGGATGGAGAATCGGCGATTCATCTAATGTCGAAAGCTTTTTGCCTTTCTCTATGCCGGACGGGGGTCGTGGGTGGAGCGCTTACGACGAAGGGGTAATCATAGCATTTGGATGGGGATGGGATAGATCAAAACCCTTGCCCAAGCGGAGCTTGCACGGGGCATCCTTTGACCTTGACAACATAGCCGAGGTTTGCTCGGCCAGGACGGGCGAGGGCGCCCGTCCCTACGTGGCCTGTAGTGGCCGGTTAGGCCAGGGTGGCGTGGACTTCGAGATATTCGGCTTTGATCACCGTGTGATCTGCGTCACCTTCGTTGTTTTTGGTCCAGTGTTGGGTCAGGTCGGCCGCCAGGGCTTCCTGGCCGGCGGGATCGAGACGGGCGAATGTGGTTTGGGTGGGGCCGAAATATTTTCGGAAGAAGGCGACGGCCTCGGAGGGAGGGAAGGGATAGTCGAAGATCAGGTGCTGCTTCTTCATGTCGAGATGCGAGATTTTTCCTGCGCCCTGATTCAGTCGTTCGGTGACAACCTTTTCGACTCCCCAGAGTACCGGCGGCTGCATGCCGGGCGGAGGCGGGGCGTGTTTTGCGGTGATCTGGAACATCTGTCCTACGAAACCTTCGGGAGTCCAGTTACCCATGGCGATCAGGCCGCCGGGGCGGCAGACGCGCTTGAGTTCAGAGGCGACAACATCCGGGCGTGGGGCGAACATGGCGCCGAACATGGAGAGTACGACATCGAAGCGGGCGGCTTCGTAGGGAATTTTTTCGGCGTCGCCTTCGACGAATTCGATTTTCAGATTCTCGTCCGCGGCGCGTTTGCGGGCCTGCTCGAGGAGATTGGGAGCGATGTCGAGTCCGATGACTTCGGCTCCGGCGCGGGCCGACGGAATGGATTGGTTTCCGGTGCCGCAAGCTACGTCGAGGACTTTTGTTCCGGGCTTCAAGTTCAAGCGCTGGATGAAACCTTCTCCCTCGCGGGCATTGAGTTTGGCAATTTGACCGAAGTCGCCGGCCATCCAGCTGGCGCGAAGGCGCTGTTTTAGTTCTGCAAAGTTGTCGGGGACGGTGGCCATAGAAACTCCTGTTATTCAAAGAAGTATACGGGATTGTGTGGGCGCGGACTTCGGACTTCAAATCAGCCACGGATTTTCGCGGATTTTCACGGATCAAGATCTTTTTATTCCTCGTTGTCTTATCCGTGAGATCCGTGGCTGATTTTTGAAGTCTTGACATACGCTGCCGCACGAGCGGGGCGCTCGCGCCTACACAGGCTTATGGGGCTACGATCTTGCTTTCTACGTGGGTGTGCTCGAAGGCTTTGTTTTCCAGAGAGATTGTCATGGTGCGATTGAACAGGAACAAGGCGCGGATGCGGAATTCGCTGCCGAGGCTTATCGGGAACCAGACGCCATCGTCCTGGCGGCGGTAGTGGACGGCGAAGCCGATGCCGGGGAGGTCGGTGCCCAAGGAAAGTTCGCACGCCGAAGGGCATGCGACGCGACAGTTTGGTGAAGACGTAGATCGGCTGGAATTCCTGGGCGTCGATGTAGGCCTCGCCGGCCCAGTCGATGTCGTCGTCATCGATGGGAGTGAAGGCGATGTGGAATGATTGACGGGATTCGAAGAGTTCCTGGCCGAGGAGCCGGAACTTGTAGTTCTTTTGTTCGTCGCTGGTGAAGGGGAACAGATCTTTGGCCAGGCCGTCTTTGGATTTGTCGTTAGTGAGGTCTTCGCGGAATTCGTGGATCAGGTCTCCGTCGGTGCTGTCGGGTTCGGGGACAGGTTCTCCGCTGAAGTCTTCGTACTTGCCCTTGTGCCAGTAGCGGCCGGTGAGTTGTTCGAGAGTTCGTTCGGTGTGGTCGGGCTTGGGGATTACGTGGTAGTCGGCAGTTTCTTCGCGCAGGATTTTGCCGCTGTTTTTTCTGGTGATGATCTTGATGTGCTGCTGGTAGATGTATTGGCTGCGCAGCTTCTCGCTGCTGTCCTGGTTGGTGGCTACGCGGGACATGATTGTGTCGGCGGAGTCTTCGGCTGGGGCTGTGCGGGCGCAGAGAGCGGCCATGAACAGGATTGAGATCAGGCGGAACTTTGCCATTCGGCACCTGAGGTTATTTACGCAGGCTTCGAGCTGGCGGTTCCGTTTAGTTTGGCGGGCGTCGGACCTCAGACGTCAGACTTCAAAATCAGCCACGGATTTCGCGGATTTTCACGGATCAAGATCTTTTATTCTTTTGTTGCCTTATCCGTGTGAATCCGTGAAGATCCGGGCTGATTTTTGTGAGACTTACGGCTTAGCTTCCCAACTGGGCTTGCAGGACTTCGCCGGGAAGGCGAGCCATCCGTCCGCGGGCTGAGGCTTCGGCGGGATCGATGTGAACGCGGACGCGCAACGGTTCTGACCCGATGTCCTCGACCTTCATTCTTTCCATGCGGATACCCAGCGCGCGTTCCAACTGGTAAAGCTCGGTGCGCTGTTCGTGCGCGTAAAGCGTGGAGGCGAGGCCCAGTTCACCGGCGCGTCCGGTGCGTCCGACGCGGTGGATGAAGTTTTCCGCGACCTCGGGGAGGTCGTAATTGATGACGTGGGCGATGTCCTGCACGTGAATGCCGCGTGAGGCCAGGTCGGTCGCGACCAGAATGCGGTAGCGTCCCTGCTGAAATCCGGTGAGGGCGGCGGTGCGCTGCGATTGCGAGCGGTCGCCGTGAATCATGGCGGCGGCAAAGCCTTCACGATTCAGGTTCTTGGCCAGGCGCTCAGTGCCGCGCTTGGTGCGGGCGAAGACCAGGCAGCGTCCGGTTTCCTTGGACAGCAGGCGGTGGAGTACTTCCTGCTTGCGGTCGGTAGCGACTTCGAAAGCCTGCACGCGGACGTTTTCCGAGGGCTTGGAAGTGGAACCGAAGGCCAAACGGACCGGGTTCCGGGTGTAATCGCTGATCAGGTGAACCACCGACGCTTCCAGCGTGGCGGAAAAGCACATGGTCTGACGATCTTTAGGCAGAACCTTGGCGATTCGGCGCAGGGCAGGGAGGAATCCCATGTCCAGCATGCGGTCGGCTTCGTCGAGGATCAGGACTTGCAAGGTCTGGAAGTTGATGAGGCGGCGGTCGAGGAAGTCCTCGAGGCGTCCGGGAGTGGCGACGACGATACGGGCTCCGCGGCGTAACGCGTTGAGTTGGCTGCCTTCGGCCAATCCGCCGACGACCAGGGCCGCGGGCGACAGTTTGTTGCCACGCAGCGCGTTGTACTGATCGACCACCTGCATGGCCAGTTCGCGAGTTGGAACCAGCACGAGAGCGGCGATGCCAGATTTCCCAGAATCAGGCTTTGCCGGTTGCGAAAGAAGTCGCTCAATGACCGGGATCAGAAAGGCCAGCGTTTTGCCGGTTCCAGTCTGAGCGGTGGCGAGTACATCTTTGCCGGCGAGGGCCTGCGGTATGGCTGCGGCCTGCACGGGAGTGGGAATGGAAAAGTTAAGGGACGACAATCTCTCCTGGGTATAAGGGGAGAGAGGTAATTCGGTGAAGCTTTGCATTATTGTTTTTTCTCTTTTTCTGTTGGCGGAAGCGATCGCGGCGCGCACACGAAGCTCCCGGGCGAGCAGCAACTAGCAATGCCAGTTTTTAACTAATTACGCCGAAGACGAACGGAGGAAAATTAGGCGGGAATTCAGGGTTCTAACCAGAGCAACCGCACCACAACCGTGGTATTAGACGCAGTGTCAGTATAGCACGTAGGGTGATAGTTCCCCGGGATTTGGGGTGACTTTGGTGATGCGGGGGAGAGTGATCCAGCGAATAGCTCAAAAAAAGCGGTCCGAATGGGTGTCCACGTTCTGGCCTACTGTGAGCGCCGTTTTCGCTCTGAGATCACAATGTCGCGCAACTGATCGGCAGAGTCTTCAAGGCGCTTGTTAATGAGAACGTAGTCGTACTTGTTGTAATGCTCCATCTCACGGTTAGATCGCTCCAATCGGCTCTGGACGACATCTTCTGCATCCAATCCCCGATTCCTAAGCCTCCATTCCAATTCCTTGCGATCTGGTGGAATCACGAAGATGCTAACGGTGTCAGGGAGATTCTTCCTCAGTTGCGACGCCCCTTGCACGTCTACGTCAACCAACAGATCGTGACCCTTCTCCTTAGCTTGGGTCAGAAAGCGACGGGCAGTCCCATAGTCGTTCCCGAAAACATTCGCATACTCAAGAAATTCATCAGCACTCGCCATCTGCTCAAACTCCTCTCGGGAGACAAAGAAGTATTCGCGGCCGTTCCGCTCACTACCCCGAGGTTGACGTGTTGTATAGGAAACCGAGAAATCCATACCTGAGACGGATCGGAGCAACATTTCCACAAGGCTTGACTTGCCAGACCCGGAGGGACCCGAAATGATGAAGACGATACTCAATGCCGTTCTGCCCGCTTGCAGGCGGATTTTACAGGTCGATTGAGGCGTTCACAAGGAATCGAGACACCCAGAAATGCATTCTGTTCATCGAAGGTTATTGTAACGTCGCAATTACACTCATTGACTCCAGTGAGCGATTCTGGCGACGAAGGTCATTTTGGCTTGGAAGCGCGGGCCAGTTCGCGCCAGGTGATCAGTTTAATTTTCTGTTGAGCAAGAATCCCCCTAAACTGGTTACTGGTAAAGAAATCGTAGTCGCGTTGTCTCCAGGCGGCACCCCATGTGGGACGTTCCCTGGTGGCTGCGCGAAGTTCGTCATCGTCATAACCGGGATGAATGACGAACTCGGTCACGCCGGGTGCCAGGTTTTTCAACGCAGCCAGATAAAACTCCGTCCATTTTTCGGGAGGAAGTCCCGCTTCAACCGTAACCGTATGGTCCAGCACGATGTCGTCTGGACCGAGGCTCGCCTGCAAATAAGGATGGTCTGCGAACCAATCCCGAGTAACGAAAATCGGCAACTTGTACTCGTGAGCCACTCGCAGCATAGCGTCGAACAGTTCCTTGCCGTTGAAGATCAGTCGGTACTGGTGTGAGTCGAGGTGCGTGGGACGAACTCCCATCGCAAGAGCGCGTTCTATCTGGGCGCGCAATTCCACTTCGACCTCTCTCGCATCAATGTGTGCGTTCGCTTCCCAGTCGTGATGGAAGTATCCGTTTTGATCCAGCAGGCTCGAAACCTTTTCGGATGGCGCGACCGGGCCCCAGCGATAATAGATTCGCTCGCTGGTCAATGTGAGGTGCAGACCGAAGTCTGCGTCCTGGTGCGATTTGGCATAGTCGGCAATCTCGGGAAACCATGGGCATGGGACCATCAGGCTGGCGGAATTGATGGTCCTGCCTTCCAGAGCTTTGATGGCAGCGGCATTCACCGAGTGGGTTTCGCCCAGATCGTCTGCGTGCACAACGATGAGCTTTGTGTCGGCAGAGTATCCCAGTCGTTCCACCAGAGTTTGCGAAGAGACTCGGAGCGGAAAAGCGGATAACAGGGAGCAGAATAGTATTACTCGCAGGTTAAACGTAGGAGTCATCGCCTAGTAGTAAACCACAGCCCCCAGATAGTACTCATTAGACATTCGCGTGGCCGGGTTTGGTTTATCGACTGTTCTCAGTAACTAGTTTTGCAGCCGCTGGCGTAAGCTGTCGCTATGAAAACGGTTACCCTAGCCGTAATCCTTCTCTTTTCGGCTGCGGGCATCTCGCAACAGCAACCAACGAAACCTCACGACGTGGCCATGGACAAGTGGCACGCTATGATTCCCGTCATCGAGAAGGTCTTGAAAGAGCATAACCTGCATTGTGACTACCCAGGCGTCCCCTGGGCTCCTTCAATCGTCGATGCGGCAGACTTCTCTTCCACTGATCACATGAGCACCGCACTAGTGGACTGGTGTAACGGGGGCGCTTATTCGGATGCGATCCTCGCAGTGAACCTACAAGACGGCAAACCTGTTCTCTCTCGTTTTCTGAACGCCAACAATCAGGAGCAAAGGGTGGAATTTCTTTCCGGCAGCTCAGTCATGCACTCTCTTGGCGTAAAACTCGTGCCCGGAAAGAACGCGCTTTTTGATTCTCATTGCGACTATGCGAACAGCGATGGTGTTTTCCACTGTAAGGTCACAGCTTACGTTTGGAACCCTGCAGCGCGGGCCTTCAAGCGGGACATGAAACTCAGCAGACAGTCATCTATCACCCGCAGATGAGAGAAGACTCCCACTGACCGACTGAATTATGGAATGATCGGGACAGACGGAACGTCTCCTGCACGCTCTGCGCAAATATCTGGAATGCGGGAAAAGCCCGTCTGTCCGGGTTATCCGAAAGCTGGAGCGCGGCTTTACTCGCAGGTTAGCGAAGCTGTTCCATTGACTGTCATGGATGTGTTTTGCACTCCGTTATTCACGGTGAAAGTCAGGTTTTGAGGGGCGCTCGCAGTGATGGTCACTGTTCCCGACGCCGAGCAAGTGACTTCCCCGGTCGAACCGATGGTGGCTGCAACTGTCCCGGTACTGGTTTGCGACGTTTTCCACGAGAGTCCGTCTACCTGCGACAGTTCCCGGCTCTTGCCATTTGAGAAGTGGCCGGTCGCGGTATAGCCAACCTGACCTTGCGGGCTGCTCGTCGTAGTAGCCGTTTCAGGACTCACCGTGATGCTGGTTAAGTTCGCGTGACCGGCACCGCAGCCGATAACAACCATCGAGACCAACAATGCCAAAACAAAATTCAGATACTTCATAAGTTTTTCTCCGGCGAGTTAGGATGCGGTGGTCATTCGATGGGTTGGCGTCCGCGTCCATGGCGGCAAGTGGGGTTGCGCCGCCTGCTGTCTTTTCTCGTCGGATTTAAGGTTAGCTTCAGATTGGGATTCGTAAGCGCACTCAAGCCGAAACATGGCGTGAGTGGGATGCTAGGTGTTGATAGTGTTCGCCGTCAGATAGCGCAACGCTCGATCGACACATGACTCGATGCTTTCGTCGGTGTCGATAACGAGTTTGGGTTGGTCGATTGGTTCCCATGCCTTTCGAATTTCCCGATAGAGGTCCGGAGTGCGATTTGCGGCGAGGTGGTTGTTTGCCGCCACGGCTTGCGATATCCGTCCTAGGGCTGTCGCCTCTGAACAGACGCACTCCAGCATGGCCCAGTGGGTACCCAGTTGCGAGCAGAACTCGATCACACGGTCGCGCTGGTAGCGGCGCGAGAAGGTGCGGCCATCCAAGAGAACCTTAAGGTCGGCATGTTTGGATAGCAGATACGTCGCGGTTTGCAGCATGATCTCCTGGCAGAAATCGTCTTGAGCTTGCGAATACTCGACATACGTCGGTTGAAAGAGCGAGGCTCGAATTAAGTCTTTATCGAGGACTGCACACGGGAGGCGTTGCGCGAGGGCTTGGGCCAGTGTGCTCTTACCTGTCCCCGGGAGACCTGCGATGATTACGATCATAAGGACTACGCTTTAGGCAGCGACCAGTGCTCGTTTATATTACTCACTTGTTCAAGGAGGATGTGGTTGGTGTAAACGCAGGATTACAACATTTATCATCAATTCCCATGGGCGACCTTCCAAAGCTCTGGGCGCTGATCAAGGCGGATTTGTGCCGAGCGCGGAGTTTGCTACCGATTTCCGACGACGATGGGCAGAGCCTCGCCCAGTATTACGAGTTCCTTGAACGAAATGAGTTTGAGTTGGCTTGCGATGCACTTGAGGAGGCCGCGAAAGATCGTGTCGTCAGCACTCAATTTTGGCTTGCGCTGCGGGATGCGGCCGAGAAAATGCAATTGCGGGAAAATGCCAACCGATACAAAAAGCGAGTTGAAAGGCCCTGATGGGCGATCTCACTTTCAGCGGGCACAGGGGGTTTTGAGTCTAATCCCCTGTCGGAAGTAGGCACTCAACGCAAGGGGCTAGCTTGATTTCTTGCGCCGCTCCATGTACTTGGACAGCAGAAAGACAGCTAAAGCGATAGCCCCCAGAATTCCTTCAGCGGCTGACCTCGGAAAATTCCTATCATGTAGGAGAATTGGCACGAGAACGATTCCTATAAGGAATGCCGCCAGTAGTCCGTACCGAAGTAATCGCCATTCATCGTGGGTCATGGCACCAGCCCCAACAAAAGGGCCGCTTGAGGTGAAGAAAAAGACTTACCTACTCGCGAGCACTCAGAAATTCCGATAAAGCAGCCCGAATCTCTTTTTCCAGCTTTCCCCCAGAGAGAACGTGGTGCGCGTTCCGCCTTCTCTGACAGCCTTACAATATTCGCAAGCTCTGGAGGTTCTTCCTTGAAGCGACAGATCCCAATTCGGATATGAGTTGCAGCATCGAAGGGATTCTTTTGGCCGGAAGCAGCCGCCCGTGCCGTTTCTGTGGCGAGTATCAGTTGTGCTTCTCGTATCGGGAGGGGCGCCGCTATTCCCAGCTCTCTAAACGCACCATCAATTTCCTCAACTCGAACCTCTCGCGACGTGGGTTTTACAAGCCCCGCCAGACGCCGCAACATCACGCCATCGTGTCCCTGTTCCAGAGCCTCAATGGCGATGGAGGGCAAGTCTGCGTGATTTAATTCTCCGAAGCACCACCTTGCCGCGATTAATCGTGGGTCGAACACTGTGGCACCATTTTAAACGTACCCATTCCGAACCGCGACGCGACTCCGCGTCTACCCTCGACGGGCGACAAAAAACAAAAACAGCGCGACCATCAACGCGATTGTTCCTAACTCGACCAGCAGCGCATATAGGATCAGGCGTTTCGCACGGTCAAATCGCGCCAATAGCCGGCTGACTGCCAGCGCCACAATGACGATCGGCGATGCGAACAGACGACCCATACAAAACCAGCCCAGGAACGAGTTGCTCTGGCTCACTGCGGGGATGAGCAGGATTCCCGAGCAAATCGGCGCTGTAAGGCTCAGGCCCAGGAGAATCTGGGAATATCTGGTGTATGCCGTCTCGGATTTTCGGATGACCAGGACAAGAAAAAACGTCGGTATCAGGAAAAGGCCGCCGATGAAGAGTCCCAGGAGCAAGTCGCCAAATGCAAACATGCCGCCGGACGACATTGCGTCGGCGGGATGAGTGACGTACTGGATGTGGCGCCCTAATAGAAGCACCGCCGCGACTAACACAACGATCACGTAACCGGCCGCAACGGCGCCGAGTGGGGTGCGCCACGGAATCGCTTTCATGCGGGAGATTTTACTGCTGTTACAGCTGACGGCTCAGGAACTGAGGTAACTTGGACGCTCTTTGCGGCGCGAAAAGCGTGAACGACGCGGCGGGAAGATTTCTTTCATCCGTGGAACCGTCCCCACTCAAGCCAAACGCGGGCTTGAATGGGCCACCGTCTCCCACTCTCTTCTCAAAGTACGCGAAGGAGGGTGGGGGACCCTGGCAACTTTCTACGTTGAGTCGTACCAACGAAGGACGCGGAGAGCTCGCAACGAGTTCCAGCGGCTGGCAGTGCCGATATCGGTTTCCATCTGCAATGGAATGTATTCGGGATGGATTCGGTTGAGCGGCCAGCGTCCGTTCTGGTGGCGGCGCTTGATCACGATTTCGATGGCCTCACGGACGCGGCTGTCGGGTTTGACGCCTGCATTGCGCAGATAGTCGAGTCCGCGCAAGACGTCGTAGTGCCAGAATGTCGGGAAGGAGAAGCGGAGCCAGCGTTTGTCGATGACGTCGCCGGTTCGAAGCGAGCGGAACATGCCGCGTTCGAGCAGATAATTTTCGGCCTTCCTGCGAGCCCTGGTGATCGCAGCCGATTTGCCTTCCGCCCGTTCGTAGTCGAGCAGTCCTTCGAGAACGCAGATGGTGGTGTGGAACGACGACCGCCGGCTCTTGGGCGCTTCGCAGTTCCAGCCGCCGTCTTCGAGTTGCTCGCTCAGAAGTTGTTTCGCCAGTGCGTCGTTCGGCTTTTTGAAATACGCGCCGATGGCGAGGATTCTGGCGTTGATGCAAGGCTCGGTTTCGCCGTCAAGAAACGGCCGGTTGTTGAGCCGCTTGAACACCATCTTTTTTTCGATCCGGTCGATCATTTTGCGAGCCTGCGGGCTGGCGGGGTCGAGGCCGAGGTCCATCAGGACGACGAGACTGTAGAGGGTGATGAGCATCTCGCGATCGTCCTTGGGCAAATCGTTTCTCCACCCGCGGGGGCGCCGCCCCAGGTGCCGGCAGGAGATTGGCGAGAGAGAAGCGTGGCTCCCCAGCCTTCGGTTGCGACGCGAGACCGCTCGGCGTCAATCGCGGGCGGGGCTTCATCTGTAAGGTCTCTCATCACCTGCCAGCGGATGGACGGGTCAGAATCGAGCAGCCATTTGAGGTGCGCGGGCCGGGGTGCGTAATCGGATAGGCGCATTGTTACGTTATAGCAAAGTGGCGCCTGTGTTTCGAAACCTAGAGGACTTCTGCCGGAACCGCGTTGGTGGTATGCTTACCGCGTTATGGGGATTCCTAACCTGCTGCGCAAGATCTTCATGGTGGACCTGCTTCAGGGACTGAAGGTCACGTTCCTTTATCAGGATCCAAAAGAGATTTATACCGAGCAGTATCCGCTGCAACGTCCGCAGGTGGCGGAGCGCTACCGCGGGGCGCCGCGGTTGAATGTGAATCCCGACACCAACGAGACCATGTGCATTGCCTGCGATTTGTGCGCGCTGGCGTGTCCGGAAAATCTGATCGTGGTCTCAAGTGAACGCAACGAGAAAACCCGCCGCAAGGAACTCACCAACTTTACCTACGATCTGAGCCGCTGCATGTTTTGCGGTCTGTGCGAGGACGCCTGTCCTACTGACGCGCTGGAACTGACCCAGGATTTCGAACTGGCCAGCTACACGCGCGAAGGTGCTATCTGGAATCGCGAGATGCTGGAGAAGGGGCCGCAGCCGACGCAGTATAAGAGATAGCTTCTAGCTCTTAGTCATTAGCTTTTAGCTTGAATCCCTCGCATTACACTTTCGGCTTGGATCGTTTCGCGGTCTCTCCATTTTCAGATATAGACGCAACGAGCTTTAAGCTAAGAGCCAGAGCTAAGGGCTAAGAGCTTAGCCTTTCGGCTGCTGCTGCGTCATGCAGTGGATCGCGCCGAATCCCCAGATTAAATCGCCGGAATAGATGCCGACGATTTCGCGGTCGGGAAACAGGTCGGCCAGGATGTCGAGAGCGACACGATCGTTGGGATCGTTGAAGACTGGCACGAGCACGATGCCGTTCGCGATGTAGAAGTTGGCGTAGCTGGCGGGAAGACGCCGGCCTTCGAAGATGACCGGTGCGGGCATGGGAAGTTCGATGATGGCCAGAGGCTTGCCGTCCTGATCGGTGGCGGCGCGAAGGCGGCGGATATTTTCTCGCAGCGGCTCGTAGTTCGGATCGTTCGGATCGGACTCGACGGCGGTGACAACCGTGTCGGGAGCGACGAAGCGAGTGATGTCGTCAACGTGGCCGTGGGTGTCGTCACCGGCGATGCCGGAACCCAGCCAGATCACTTTCTGATGCCAAGATATTCGGCGAAGAGTTTTTCGTAGTCCTTGCGGCGTCATGCCCGGATTGCGTTGCTGGATTTTGCTGAGCAGGCATTCTTCGGTGGTCAGCAGCGTGCCTTGACCGTTGACGTCGATGGAGCCGCCTTCAAGCACGACGCGCTCTTTGCCGTGGAGGCGCGAATTTCGTCGAACGCCAGCCGCTTCTGCCATGAGGCTTCCGATTTTTTCGTCATGCTGCCAGTTGGGATATTTTGCCCAGGCATTGAAGCGCCATTTGATGGCAGAGACAGTCGGGAAACCAAGGTCCCTCGACTGCGCGGAGTCGTCGCGAGCGAACGACTCCGCTCCGCTCGGGATGCAGAGTGGGAGTGGTTTGCAGACAAAGGTGCAGCCGGAGTCACGGGTCCAGACGCGATTCGTAGGCCAGCGATGAAAGCGAACGTTTTCGCTCAGAGCATTCGCTAGTTCGTCAGAATTTTGCGGGCTTGGCTTTCAGAGGCGCGCATTGTTGACGATCAGTTCGACGCGCTCGTGCCGTCGCCAGATTGCGGATGATCTCGGCGTAGACCCAGGGAATGGGCTCGAACTTTCCGGGCCAGTCGCTGCGATAGTGCGGCCATGCCAGCCAGGTGGCTTCGTGGGGCTCCCATTCGGCGGGCATCGCTGGCTGCCGGTTAATGTTTTACTTGAAGTTTGTCTCGACGGATTGTTTCTTCATGAAACTTCAATCGATCATCCGGCTGGTGATTCGGCCGTAGCTGTCGATGCGGCGGTCGCGCAGAAATGGCCAGTTGCGGCGGATGTCTTCGATCGCTTTCGGATGTCGATTTCGCCGATCAGGATTTCTTCCTTGTCATGCGAGGCCTCGGCGATCACGCGACCGAAGGGATCGCAGAGGAACGAACCTCCCCAGAATTCCAGGCCCGCGCCGGGGACGGAATTGCCGCGAATGTCTCCGGTTTCGGTCCCACGCGATTGACCACCGCGACGTAAACTCCGTTGGCGATGGCGTGAGCGCGCTGAATGGTGCGCCAGGCATCGTGCTGCGCATTGCCGAATTCCGCTTTCTCGGCGGGATGCCAACCGATCGCCGTGGGATAGAACAGAATCGTGCGCTCCTTGCAGCGCGGTGAGCCGAGCGCCTTCGGGATACCACTGGTCCCAGCAGACGAGCGTTCCGACGCGGCCCACATTGGTGTCGAATGCCCTGAAGCCCGAGATCGCCTGGGGTGAAGTAGTACTTCTCGTAATAGAGCGGATCGTCAGGAATGTGCATCTTGCGGTAGAGGCCGCGCAGGGTTCCGTCGGCGTCGAAAATGACTGCGGTGTTGTGATAGACGCCGGGCGCGCGCTTCTCGAACAGCGATGCGATCAGGACGATGCGTAGCTGCTTCGCGAGCGTCGGCCAACGATTCTCGTGGTCGGGCCGGGAATCGGTTCCGCCAGATCGAACAAATGCGCGTCTTCGCGCTGGCAGAAATATTGAGTCTGAAAAAGTTCCGGCAGGCAGACGATCTGCGCACCGCGCGCCGCAGCCTGGCGGATCTTGTCGATGGCGTGTTGCAGATTTTTGTCCGGATCGGACGTGGTCGACATCTGCATCAGTCCGACGTTGAATTTCTCCGGCGGCACTTTTCCTCCTGAAAGAGAAAATAGAATATCAGTTCTTAGTTATCAGTTCTCGGTTCTCAGTTGCTGTGGCAATAGTTTGCGGGGTTCTAGTAGAGTAGTGCAGGTCAACTTGGGGGTGTGAATTGAAACATGAGAATCATGATGGCGCGGGTATGGAGCGCAAGCTGCACGATCCGATTGAAGATCGACTTGATTCCGTCTGGAGCCGCTCGATCTGACCAAGGTGCACTCGATCGACGATCTGGTGCGGGCGATGTCGAAGACCGCGTTTACCGGCCGCCAGGTTGGCGAAGCCGCCGATGTGCTCGAAGCCATGGCTCGCGACAAGGATTGTTTTGTGGTCATGACTCTGGCGGGCGCGATGACTGTTGCCAAGCAGGGTCTGATGATCGCTGAGTTGATCGATCGCGGCATTGTGAATGCAATTGTTTCGACCGGGGCGCTGATGGCTCATGGACTGGTTGAGGCCACCGGACGCGCGCACTTCCGTTACAACCCTGAAGTATCCGACGAGGAACTTTACGAGCAGGGATATAACCGCGTCTATGACACGCTGGAGCCGGAGACAGAATCTCGACGACGTAGAAGAAGTCATGACGGAAGTACTGGAAGGCTGGGATCCCAGCGAAATAATGTGCTCCTACAAGCTGAACCACGCCATCGGAGAGTATTCTGGCGAAGAATGCCAAGGGTCAGCGGGGAATTTTGAAGTCGGCGTATGAGAAAGGCGTGCCGGTTTTTGTGCCGGCGTTTACCGATTCGGAACTGGGGCTGGATGTGGCTTTGTCCAACCGGATGCGGGAAGCGACCGGACGGCACAAGATGCGTTTTGATCCCTTTGAAGACCTCGAGCATTTTGCTTCGACGCTGTTGCGGCAGAAGCGGCTGGGAATTTTCACCATCGGCGGCGGAGTGCCGCGCAACTGGTCGCAGCAGTTTGGTCCGTTCATCGAATTGCGGCACCGGCGGATGGGGGAAAATGTTCCGCTGAAGCGCTATCACTACGGGCTGCGGATTTGTCCTGAGCCGGTTTACTGGGGCGGTTTGTCGGGAAGTCCTTACAGCGAGGCGATTTCGTGGGGGAAGTTTGTGCCTCCGGCTGAGGGTGGGAAGTTTGGGGAAGTGTTCGTGGATGCTACCGTCGGATTGCCGCTGATTGTGGCGGCGGTTTTGGAGCGGTTAGGGAAGAGAGCGAGAATCATAAGGGCAAGAAGGAGAAGGTGGGGGCGAAGAAATAAAACCAAAAGCTGCGTGGGCGGGACGCCCCCGCGACAGCCGGCGGGACGCCGGCGCTACAAAAGACAACGGCCCATTCGTTGCTCAGACGAATGGGCCGTTTCATTTTTAGTCGAAGATCAGGACGGCGGAGGCAATGACCGTGGTCCAGAGGCCGCGTTTGTCACCGACTGCGGATTGGGTGACGTTGGCGGTGCGGACGATTTTGTTGGAGATGCGATAGATCTCTTTCTTCTCGTCCCAGGAACGGTCAGGGTCGAATTCGACGTTCAGGGTGGTGGCCAGCATTTCGGCGGCGAGCTCTTCGGCGTAGTCACCGGCTGAGTCTTCGGTTTCGCCGAAGGAGTGGTGCTCGCTGAGGTAGCCGTAGGTGTTGCGGTCGGCGGGAATGGCGACGCCGATACTCGATGCCAGCAGGCGGTGCGGTTCGTGGGTGGAGTTCTCGGCCACGACCGCAAAAACTACTTCGCCGGGGCTCAGGTATTTCAATCCCGTGGAGCGCGGCACAAGTTTGCATTGTGGCGGAAAAATCGAGGAGACTCGAACCAGATTCTGGGCGGCGATGCCGGCGTCCCGCAGGGCCAGCTCAAACGAAGTGAGACGTTCGCGATGTTTCCCGACCCCCTTGGTGAAGAAAATCTTCTTGGGGACCATGTCTTTAGACAATTCGAGTTTCCTCCCATACCGCTAAGCTAAAGGTCAAATTCGCTAAAACATAACATAGCGAGTTGCGGACGCAATATGAAAATACTGGTAATTCGGAAAAAAGAAAGCCCCACGTGTCGAGGTGGATACTTCGGACGGGTGGAGACCGTCCCGTTACTTGGCTTCGGCGACCGACAAGACCGCGATGGAATCGCCACTGGCCTCGCCCGTGATCTTGGCCTGGTGGTCGGATAGCTTATCGAGATGGTCGAGAGTGGCCTTGTCGGTGGTGTCGAGGGCGTACACCTTGTCGCCGACGATCAGGGCGTACTTTGAACCCTTGCGCACGCAGGAGCGCACACACTCGGAGGCCTCGCCGGACATCATGTGGTTGGCGCCGCACATGGCGTCGCTGACCTTGCCGGTGAAGGACTGAGGCTTGCCGGCGGCGAGGGCGAGGGTTCCAGCCAGCAGAATCGTTACGGCAAACAATTGCGTCGATCGCATCCGATATCTCTCCTTGATGGGTTTGCTCTTTAGATAATACTGAAAGATGGCGCTCTTGTGCTTTACGGGGATCAAAAACTTTACCGCAAAGAGCGCAAATTTTGGAATGTCCGCAAACGCCGGCTCAGGCAGGCATTCTGCCCGCCCATCGGGCCGGCGGGACGCCGGCGCTACGTTGGACGGATGTCTCTATCGTTTGGCGTCGAAGCGGAGGGAGACGTCTACGATCTTGTCCTGGTCTTCGGGAGTTTCGCGGACGGCGATTTTCCATAGATCCGGGGGGAATTGGCCGGCGATGGAGTCGAGAAACAGCTTGGGGTAGCCGGAATCGTAGGTCTGGCCGGGGAGTAATCGCCAGGCGGCGATCATGCGCTCGGTGGCTTTGCTGTCGAGGCCGCGAACTTCCAGGTCGCCCATCTTGTAGATGCTGCCTTCCTGAAACTTGAATACGTAGGTGACGGTGGAATCGGCGTCGTGGGTCTCCGGCGTTGGCTGGATATGGACGCCCATGTAGCCACGGGTCCCGTAGAGTTTTTTCAGGTCTTCCACATCCTGATCGGCTTGCACGGCATTCGCCGGCTCGCCGGGTTGCAGATGAATGAGCTCGCGCAGCTTTTCGGGCGGAAAGATATTTGTGTTACCGGAAAGCTCGATGCTGCTGAGTTTGTACTGGAGGCCGGGGGTGACGGGAAAGGTGACGTCCACCTGAGTTTCGTCGGCGGTTTCCTCGACTACCTTGGGCTGAGGTGCTCCTACCGAAGCCTTCAAATAGCCGTGCTGGAGAAAGACTGGAAGAAAATTCTTGTCGGCATCGAGGGTTAGCCGGCTGCGGGAATAGTCCTGGCCTGAAATCCTGCGGGCGGCGGCCGTGAGCAATGGCAGTTCTGCTGCGCCAGCGCCGCTAAACGACACTTTGCGGATGGTGATGGGGGCGCCGGAGATGCTGTATTCGAAAGCCTCGATGGGGCCGTCCTGTGGTCCGGCGCGCAGGTAGTCGACACGTCCGTGCAGGTTGTGTTCGATGGCGATGGCCTGCAAGGTTTCGGAAAGCTGGTCGGCGAGGTTGCCGCCGACTGGGAGCTGTCCCTGAAAGAGAGGTTCACGGGTGCGTAACTTGTCGGCGAGCTCCTGATCGGAGAGCCAGACGAAATTTTCGAAACGGACGGGCACGAAAGGATTGGTGTCCTTGACTTGCAAGGCGAGCCGGATGCCTTCGGCATTGAACTCGAAGGAGTAGGCGACATCGCTGAAAGCGCCGGTTTCACCCAGGTGCTGGCTCACGCCTTTGAAGTCTTCGTCGTTGACGGTCTGGCCCAGTTGCAGGCCTGTGGCAGCGATGATCTGGGCTGGTGTGTAACGGGTCGAGCCGGTGACTTTGATGGAAATCAGTTTGGACGAAGTGGGCTTGCGGGTCTGGGCCGGGAGCAGGGAAGCGCAGGCCAGGAGGACTAGGACGATTCGTTTCACTGACCGGATTCTACCCTAGGATCGTGTGAAGGGGACGGGCGCCCTCGCCCGTCCGGCGGAGCGAAGCTCGGCGAGTTGTGTGACTCGGTAAGGCCAAAACTCTGGCGAGCTTCGCTCGCCTGCCCGGACGAGGGGGCCGGGACTGCGTCACATCCCTTCTTTCGCCCCTTCGGGGCTCGCTCGCCGGTCGCACTATTTGTCCCACGGCTTGCGCCGTGGGCTTTATTCGTTGCGCCGCTTCGCGGCTTCTGGTCGGAGTTCTTTCTCGGGGCTGGGGAACCTTGACTGAGGCCATTCCGGCTGCCGTCGCGGCTTGTATGCCCATGTCTGTGTCTTCGAAGACGAGGCAGCGTTTCAGAAGGCACGCCGAGCTTTTCTGCGGCCATCAGAAAGGGTTGTGGGTCGGGCTTGCTTCGCTGGTAGTCTCCGGCGCAGACCAGAGCTTCGAAGCGGTCGAGGATATTTAACGTCCGCAGCGAGGCCGTCACTGAGTCCCTGGTGCTGCCGGACACGACAGCAAAGGGAATCTGTTTGTAGCTGGCCTCGATATGCTCCAGCACTTCGGGGACGGCTTTGAGCTGGGGAAGACTTTCCAGATAGATGTCTTCTTTTCTTTTCGCCACTTGTTGTACCGGCATATTCAACCCGTGTTTCTGATTGAGAGTGGCGATGATCTCGGCCACGGGCATCCCTCCCCAGGCGTAGAAGAGATCTTCGTTAAATTCGCATCCCCATTCCGAAAGAGCTTTGTTCCAGGCCACATAATGGAGAGGCATGGAATCGGCGATGGTGCCGTCGCAATCGAACAGGTAGGCCTTAAAAGAGCCGGGAGGGAGTTTTAATCTCATCGTGTGGGTTAGCGGGTTAACACTTTTGGCGTCGCAACCGGGTCTACGGTTTTGATTTTGACGGTGGTGTCGATGAAGGCGAGGGCGGCGCGGCTGAGCGCTTTGTCTTTGCGGAATACCAGGGCGATGTCGCGGCGAATCGGAGCTTCGGCCATGGGGATGGCGACCAGGACTTTGGCCTGCACATCCTCCTGCACGTTGGAGCGGGCGATGAAGCCCACGCCGACGTCGGCGGCGACGAAGCGCTTGAGCAGTTCGCTGGAATCGAGTTCCATGGCGTACTGCGGCTTGAGCTTGTTTTCGTGGAAGAGTTGCTCCAGAGCGTCGCGGGTGTGTCCGGCTTTGGGCATCACGAGCGGGAACTTTGCGACTTCGCAGATGGGAGCGGATTTCAATTTCGCCAGCGGGTGCTGCGGAGGTGCGATGACCACCAGTTCGTCCCGATGGATGGGGACGACGGTCAGACGCGGATCGTTGATGGGCATCGACATGAAACCGAAGTCCACCGAGTTATCGATAAC
>CAVSYI010000024.1:0-127614 GCA_963732045.1 Terriglobia bacterium
GATCCATCGCCAGATAGGCGCCGACCGCGCTTTGCCGTATCGAGTTGCGGAACATCTCTTCAAATTCCGGATCGAGCCGGTAGACGAACAGCAGCGGACGTCCCTGCGATATCTGATAGCAAATCCTTTTCTTCAGTCCGACACGCACGTGCTCGGTCAGAGTGAGAGCGTCGTGCTCGACCCGTCCCCAGTCGCAAAGCACTTGAAGAATTGCTTTGAGGTCTCGTACGGAAACATCCTCTTCCACCAGCTTGCGCAGAATCTCGGCGAGAATCTGGAGTGAAACCGGCTTGGGGACAGTCTCTTCCACCAGTGTCGGATAGCTCTGCTTCAAGGATGAGACCATGTACTGCACTTCCTGGACGCCGATAAATTCCTTGGCGTTTTTCTTCAGGTAGTGCGCCAGATGGAGCAGAAGAATCTCCTGGGTGTCCCAAACCTGAAAGCCGGCAGACTTGGCGCGCTCGGCCTGTTCGCGCGGGATCCATGCGGCGGGCTTGCCGGTGGCCGGGTTCGCAGTGTTCTCGCCTTTGAAGCCGTATATGGAAATGCTTTCGGCGGAGTCGTTGATCAGCACTGCATCCAGGCGAATCTGCCCGCTGATGACCGGCACTTCGTTGGCCCAGATGGTGTAGCTGCCCGGTTCTCCGGGAGCGTGGCCCTTGACCTGAAGCGAGGGGAAGATGACGCCCAACTCGTAGTAGAGGCCGTTACGGACATTCAGCAACTGATCGTAAAATTTCTGCCCAGCCTCGGTGCCGAGATCCACATACGGTGTCAGGGCTTCGCTCGCTTGTAAAACCAAAGGCACAGTAAGCGAGAGTTGCGGGTCTGGGACTTTGGCAGCGGCGACCACATTCGATTTCTCGAGAGCTTCCGCCTGAATCTTTTGTGCTCGAAACAGTCCCCAGGCCAGCGAGCCTGTGACCCCAGCGAGTAGAAAGAACGGAATTTTCGGCAGGCCCGGGATGAGGGCCATGATGGTGAGCAATCCGGACGCGACAGCGATCGCCTTGGGCTGTCCTAGAATCTGGCCGGCTACATCCTTGCCGAGGTTGGAATCCTTGGCTTCGGAGGCGACGCGCGTCACCACCATGCCGGCGGAGATCGAAATCAGCAGCGCCGGAATCTGCGACACCAGGCCGTTGCCGATGGTCAGAATCGAGTAGGTCTGCACCGCATCGACCACGGACATGTCGTTCATGGCGACGCCGATGATCAGTCCGCCGACGATGTTGATCAGGGTGATGACGATGCCGGCGATGGCATCGCCCTTCACGAACTTCATGGCGCCGTCCATCGCGCCGTAGAACTGGCTTTCGCGAGACAGCGCTTCGCGCCGCGCGCGGGCTTGATGGAAATCGATGATGCCGGCGCGCAGATCTGCGTCGATGCTCATCTGCTTGCCGGGCATGGCGTCCAGGGTGAACCGGGCGGAAACTTCGGCCACGCGCTCGGCGCCCTTGGTGATGACGATGAACTGCACCAGCGTGATGATCAGAAAGATCACCGCGCCGACCACGAAGTTGCCGCTCACCACGAACATGCCGAATGAACGGATGACTTCGCCGGCATCGGCTTTCAGCAGAATCAGCCGGGTCGCGGAGATGTCGAGCGACAGCCGGTAAAGCGTCGTGATCAGCAGCAGGGTGGGGAACGACGCAATCTGTGTCGGGCTCGAGATGTAGATCGAGACCATCAGAATCGTGACGGCGACTGTGATGTTGATGGTCAGGAAAATGTCGAGCAGGAACGTCGGGAGGGGAACGATCATCAGCCCGATCATGACTGCGACCAGGCTGACCAGGATTAGGTCGGCAAAACGAGTCAGGACGCTGGACAGATTTCCGTCCAGAATCTCCTTCTTCATTTCCAGAATTTGAGCCTGGATGTTGGCGATCATGTCTCGGTCGGGACTCTCTCCCGACAACAAAACCGCCTACGTCCAGCGCCTCGGGAGTTGGCGTCGGACTGGTTCAAAACATTGCCCTGTATGCCGTTAGACAAACAACGGACCCGGGGCCCGTGAGAGCCCCGGCATCCGATAACAGAAGCCGATCTTAGCTAGCCTTGGCGACTGGTTTGCCTTGCGCTTGCATCCGGCTCTGGAGTTCCTTGACGATCATGTCAAGGCCGCTCACAAGGGCCCGGGCGCGGTTTGCGCCAGGATCGTTGTGTCCGGGATCGAGCTGGAAAGCCCGCTCCAGATGCTTCTTCGCTTCTTCGAGCTTGCCCTGCCGAAGCAGAACTTCTCCGAGGTTGGCCTGGACCGAAGCGTCGTGGGTTTCAATTCCAACGCTTTGGTCAGGTTGGTGTAGGCCGCGTCGAGATCGGGCGGTTTAGTTGCAAGAGCGACCGCTCCCAATCCGGCATAGCCGAGGTAAGACTTGCTGTCGAAAGCCGTTACGCCGCGGAACAACTTCTCGGCTTCCTTCAGCTGGCCTTGCTGATACAGGTTGTAGCCGAGAGCAGCGAATCCCTGGACTTGGAGTTCGGAGAGTCCTAACACCGCTCCGAGTTGCTCGCCCGCCAAGAGTCTCTGCGCCGCCTTCTGATTCGTTTCAGTGACCGTTGCTTCTTGCTGTGCCATTTTTCTAATCCTCCTGGTGAGATCGTTTTTATTGGAACGCAGAGCCCATTGCCTTAAGGGCAGCCATCTTCTCCTGGTGTTGAACCTGTTCCAGGGACAGCGCCAACTGGAAAGCTTCAGCGCCAGCGTCGATGTTCTTCAGCTGACTGAGTTGATCGCCTGCGCTGCCGGTGGCGCCACTTGCGCCGCCTGCGCCCTGTGACACTCCCTGGCCAATCCCACCGAAATCGGGGCCTCCGCCACTCGCGCCACCGCCTCCGCCAAGAATTCCGCCCAGACCGCCGCCACCGAATATCGATTGCAACGGACCTTGAAGAGCGCCAGGCAACAGGTTGCCCAGACCGAAGGGGCTAGGACTTCCACCGGCCCCACCCAGACCGCTAGCGCCGCCTGCTGCTCCCAGCAACGAGGACAGTCCGCCGCCCAGTTTGCCGATTGCACCCATCTCAGGGTTGGCAGCCATGAATCCATTGACTGCCGCGCCGATCCCACTTGTTGCAGCCTTACCAACATCACCGAGAGCTCCGCTGATATTGCCGCTGGCCAAATCCCCAACCGCGCTTCCTAAGTGCTCCACGGTGTTAAGGGCACCGCTAACTGCATCGCCTATTGCACCCATGTTTTTCTCCTTCGTGTTTGATTCCAGCTAGGTCCCAAACTCACTACAGTTATCGAGTGCCCCTCAGGGAAGTTGCTAGTTGGGGGCTCCGGAAGCTTCCAGCCGCCAAGTCAGCCGCTGGACCTGGTGACGCTCACCGTTGCGGCGAAGAATGGCCAGATCCTGACGGGCCTCTTTCCAGCTCCGCAGCTCGCAATAGGCTTCGCAACGGCGGGCCCGGGCCTCGTGATTCGACGGATTCCGGCTCAATATCAGCGAAAGTTCGCTGACTGCACGATGCGCGTCCCCCATGGCCATACTGATGGCCGCCAGTGCGCTCCGGCAGTAGGCATTGGCCGGATCGATGGCGATCAGCCCCTCGAAAATCACGACTGCTTCCTGATAGCTGCCCTGCCGGTAGAAGCCATATCCCCGGTCGGCCAGCATGTAAATCTCTTCGCTTGTCCAACTCGCGTTTGTCCCAGTGGTTTCAGGCATGTTTAACCTCGAGTTACGGCTACGTTTTGCGCAACGATGGAGTCTTCCATGTCCTGCATATCCAGCAGCAGGTTGAGCATGGACCGTACCGGCTGCTGCGAGGGTTCGCTGGAGGATGGGTTCAACGGATCAAGCGCGCTGTCATGCCGCGTCAGCATGTTGCGCCATCGTCCCCGCTCCACCTCAGGGTCGCTCACCTCCATATTGTGCGGACGGGGCGGCGGTCCGATGTAAGTGCCGGTAAAAGGACGGGCGTCGAGCCGCATCTCCTGCTCCCAATTGACCGGAAGCTGAACAGACGGGGTACGCAACTGCTCGCGGAACGACTGCCCGGTTTCGCCCGTCGCGGTAGTCAGGTCCGGCAAAGCGTCGGGCTGTATGGAGGGCAGTGTGTAATCGACTCTCATGGGTTCTCCTGCTTCTAGCTTCTTTGCTCTTAGCCTTCTACGCCTGCCAGCTGGCTTACAAAGTTCAGTACCTCGGCCACGGCTTCGTACAAGTCTTCGGGGACTTCAAGTCCTATTTCCAGGTCATAAAGGCTGTGCGCCAGTCCAATGTTTCGGACGACCGGCACCTGATGTTGCTTCGCAATGTCGAGTATTTTCAGCGCCATGACGTTTTGGCCTTTGGCGGTCACTTTAGGCGCCTGCATGGTGGCCTCGTCATAACGCAACGCGATCGCCAGGTGGGTGGGATTGGCCACGATCACGGTCGCCCGGGGAACGTTGCGCGCAATGCTTTCGTTCATCATCTGCTGGAACAGGTGCTTGCGCATGTGTTTCACATGCGGATCGCCCTCCTGCTCCTTGTATTCCTGCTTGATGTCTTCCTTGCTCATCATCATCTTCTTCATGAACATCTTTTTCTGGATGAGGAAGTCGGCCGCTCCGAGGAGGACAAAGACCACACCGACCTTGAGCAGGATGCCGGTCATCAGATGGGCCGCCAGGCCAGCCGTCTGGTCGAGGCGCAGTCCCGGCGTGGGAATGATGTCCCGCATGGATGCTTTGATTGTGGCGTAGACCAGCCAGAAGACGACGAAGAACTTGAGCAGAGTCTTGGCCAGCTCGATGTAGCTCTTGGAGCTGAAAAAAGTGTTCTTGAATCCGTTGAGCGGATTCAGCTTCTCGAATTTCGGTTGAATGACCTCTGGCGCGAACAGGGCCTTGACCTGGAGGAAATTTGCCGCCGCTCCGGTGATGACGAGAGCCACGAGCAGCGGAGCCGAAAGGATCATGAACTTAGACCAGGCATATCCCATGCGGCTCAGGATGGCGTTGGCCGGCATCGTTCCCTGCATCACTACCGGGGTGAAGAACTCTTTCATCAGGTCGCGCAGTTCAGCAACGTAGGCGGGGCCTCCGGCGATCAGCACAGCGGCGGCGACCATGAACAAAAGGGCCTGCACGAAGTCTTTGCTCTTGAAGACTTCACCCTTTTTACGGGACTCGTTCAGCCGCTTTTGTGTAGGTTGTTCTGTCTTTTCGCCGGGCATTTCCCAACCTCAAAAAATCACGGACCCTAGTGGATATGGTTCATGAAGCTTCCGATTTGCTGGAACATGTCGGCAAAATACGCAGGCATGCTGTTCAGGATGTAGGCCAGCGCCAGCAGAACTACGCCCAGTCCCACGAGCGCTTTGACCGGCTGGCTTTCGTTGTGGACGTTGAATCCGGACGCCACTTTGGCGATCACGCCGAAGCTGACATCGATCAGGAACAGCGTGAGCAAGGCCGGAGCGGCGAGTTGCATGGCGATGCGTATGCTGTCGCCGGTGTAATGCGCCATCTGCTCCATTCCCGCCAGCGTGCCGTCTCCGAACCTGGGGAACTCGAGAATGGGCACGCTCTGATAACTCGAGGCCAGGGCGCGCAGAAAAAACAGGTGTCCATTGAGAACCAGAAACAATGCGAGGGCCGCCTGAAACTGCAATTGCCCGAGCAATGAAACGTTGGTCTCCAACTGGGGAGCGAAGAATGTGGCCTGGCTCATGCCGCGTCCGTAGTCCACCAGGGCGCCCTGCCATCTGCACGCTGTTGAACACGATCTGGGAGACGAAGCCCAGAATCGCCCCGATCACGGCTTCTTTGATAAGCAGGCTCATGACCGTGATCGTACTCATTTCGCCGACACTCTTCGGCGCCACGCTGGTGAAGATCAGCATGCTGGTCATTATGGCCAGGCCGACCTTGATGCGGGCGGTGACTGCCTGTCCTCCCAGAAAAGGAGAAAGTGAAATGGCGGTGGCAAGGCGCGCAAAGACCAGCCCGAACAACACCAGAAACGTCGAAATTTCGGTGTGGATTCCGAGATTCGCGAGGATCCGTTGCAGGGTGTCGAGCATGCGACCTATTCCTCAGCGCACGGTGGCGATGCTGTCGAAAATCACGACGGTGAATTTGACGGTCTGGGCCAGAATCCACGGTCCCATGATGGCCAGGGTCACAAACACCGCGGCCAGCTTGGGGACATAGCTCAGGGTCTGCTCCTGGATCTGAGTCGTGGCCTGGAAAACGCTCACGATGAAGCCGACCAGCATGCTGGCCAGCATCGGTCCGGCCGACAGCAGCAGGATCAGCAACAGTCCCTCTCGCAGTACTCGCGTGATGGCATCAATGCTCATTGGCAATTCCTTACATATAGCTGAGGACCAGGCCGCGCACGATCAGGAACCAGCCGTCCACAACAACAAACAGCAAAAGCTTGAAGGGAAGCGAAATCACGCTGGGCGACAGCATTTGCATTCCCATCGCCAGCAGGATGTTGGCTACCACCATGTCCACGATGATGAAAGGCACGAACAGTAAGAATCCGACTTCGAAAGCTTCTTTCAACTGGCTGGTGACAAACGCCGGAATCAATACCTGGAAATCATCTTTGTCAGGTTTTTCGATTTTGCTTTCATCGATAGTAGGAGCCGGCGGCGGAGTGGATGGGGCTGGCGTCGCAACCGACGCCTGCGTCGAACCTGCTGCTGCAGGCTGCGTTGGTGCAGCGGGCGCTGGAGTCGCCGGTTGCGCCGGAACTGGCGCTGACGCCTGCTGTTTTCCCCGATTCTCGTTTACCAGAGCGTTGCGCTCCAGCCGCACCGCCAGTTCCATGAAGAGTTCCCGGTCTTTCACGTGACTGTGCTGGGAGAGGAAATGGCGCAGCGGCTCTTTGGCTTTTTTGCTGGCGTCGAAGAGGCTCTTGATGCTGGCTTCGGAGAAAATGTCTTTGGTATTGGCGACACCGGCCTGGTCATACATCTGCCGGCCCACTGGAACCATGATGAAGATGGTCAGCACGAAGGCCAGTCCGGTGATGATCTGGTTGGGCGGCACCTGCTGTGTTCCAAGGGCATTCCGCAGAATGGACAGAACCACCGAAATCTTCACGAACGAAGTCATCATGACGACGATGAACGGGGCGAGCGACAGCACGCCCAGAACGATCACCATCACGACTGGGTTCGCCGGCTGGCCACCGGTCTGTGCGTGGGCCAGTTGCGGCGCCAGCAGCATTCCGATCCACAGAAGGCGCTTCATTCCTTTGTGCCAGCGGGTGGATCGCATAGTGGACTTTCCCTGATTCCTTGAAACCGGTTGAGCAACGCGCGGAAGTCTTTACGTGGCGGTTCTTCGTTGCGCGCGGACTGTAGAATCTCCGCGGCATTTTCGTCGGTGAGAGCGGTCAGATGTTGAACCTGGTTGTCGGAGGTGCCGAGCAGAAAGACCTGCGAGCCGGCCTGGACCAGATAGAGGGTCTTCCGGGGTTCCAGGGTGTAGCGGGCTACGACTTTGATGGGACCGGTGCCGGGCGTTCGCATTCCAAAAATGCGGGGCAGGCCGATTTTGAGGGTCGCATAGGCCAGCGCCAGTACGCCGCCGAGTGCCAGAAGGACTTCGAAGTACTGGATAATTGGAGTATTCATCGAACTGAGAGGATCGGCCGGGCTCATATCAGCAGTGCCTGAAGGTTACGAGGTTCGCCAGCGCAGCACCTTGACAGCAAGGTTGCCCTCCACTTCCACCAGTTCTCCCTCTCCCAGAATCTTGCCGTTGACCATCAACCGCACCGGGTCTGACTTTCCAGCATCCAGCTCGACGATGGTTCCCGGGCCTAACGACTGTATTTCACCCAGCGAAAATTCTTTCTCCGCCAGAATGACCTGCAGCCGCATGGGCAGCGATCGTATGTCTGGTCTGGTTGCAACTTGAGACTCGCCGCCAGGTTCCACTGAGACACCCCTTTCCAAGTACTTATCGACCGTGAATCGCCCGTTGTTGCTTCCGTCCCGGACCATCCTCCAGCCCTTGCTGAAGTCGTTGGGAAAAAGCGCAATGGGATCGTGTTGTGCCACCAGAATGTCGCCGAGGCCAACCTGTGCAATCTCGTCTGGAGTCAGATCGACGAAACCCGGCGGAGATCGGAAGGGCCCAGGTCAGGCCGGCAGGATACTTCGCGCCAAGTTCGGCGGGCGTGTCCGGTTGAGCCAGAGCCAGGAAATCGAGTGGCACAAAGAGCCGAATCTGCCCGGTCACGCCACCGATGCCTACCGCGAACGTCAGGGCCATCCCGGGCGTGGTGTCAGAGAGATTCTTGCGGGCGCCTCTTACGAAGGAGAATTGCATCGGGAAGCGTAGCCTGCGGTTCAGGTTCTCCAGCAGGGCGAGCATGATGAAGCCCAGCATCGCGTCGTCGGATGGCGCGGGAGTCCTGGCCTGCTCCACCCCGAGCGGGACCAGAATTCGTTGCTGCAGGTTGGCCAGAAAAGTCGGGCTCAGCTCCAGCACGGCTTGCTCGCCGCTGGGATGGGCGTTCAGCACGAACAGCCGCCAGGTCGCCGGTGACGTCTGGAAGAATTCGGTCCGGTTGACGGGCGTGATGCGGCACTCGCTGAGCGCGAAGTCGGTTTCCGGAGTCCATGTGCGTTCCACCTGCACGCGAAAGCGGTGGGGAAAAATCGTAAATTGGTCCCCGTTGGTCATCAACTGGGGCTGGTTGGCAGGGATTTTCTTGTCCCACAGGTAGGTTCCGAGCGCAGTGGCGAGGTCTTCGAGGTAGACCCGTCCGTCTTTCAGGACAATGCGCGCATGCTTGTTCGCAATCGCGCTGGCCGGGAGGACTACGTCGTTGTCGGGATTGCGTCCCAGGAACAGTTCCTGTTTCGATCCGAAACTGAGTATCTTCTCGGCGGCGTGGGCGTCCACCAGATGGGACTGCACCAGTTGCAATTGCTGTCCGGCGGGGCGCTCGAGCAGATGCCCAAAGATTTCGCCTACCCACGACATCCACTCGGTTTCGTCAGGACCGATGCGCGCGTACCAGTTCCATAGAAGAACCTGCTGCCGTGTGAGAGTGGGCAGGTTCTCGAAACGGTAGGTCAGTGGTCGCGAGCGTGATTCCAGTGGCATGCGTGTGGGCCCTTACCGCCTGCCTCCCTGGCGTCCGGCAGGATAATTGGCGCCGCCGAAAGTGGAACGAGTCTTTGAACCTTGGCTCGAACTTTGCGTTCCGGTCGTGGAGTCCCGGCCGGAGACGCGAATGTCCCCTACATTCACGCCGCGATCAATCAAGCCTTGAGACAACGCGTCCATGTTTTTCGACAACAGTTGCGAGACAGCTTCCGACGAACTTTGAAACTGGATCGCGATGGCGCCATCTTTCTGTCTTTCGATCTGGATGTGCAGGCCTTTCAGCACATTTGAATTCAGCTCGATGTTGACCTGCTGATTTCCCTTTACATTGACCAGGGAAGAAATCTCGCGCACCAGTCCCTGCAACTCGGGAGGCAGCTGAACCGGCGATTTGCTCTGCACGGCCGTGGGCTGCATCGACTGCTCGAGCAGGGCCTGGGGTCCTCCCATCAAGCCCGGTATCAGGCCGGGATCCGTATCTTTCTGTTTGCCGGTCTTGGCATCGGCATCGTCCTGTTTGCCGTCGCGTTTCTTCGCCAGAACTTTGGAGAAGGACGAATCCTTGTTTTGATCGGTCGAAGATTTGTCGCGGTCGCTAGACTTTACCGCTTGATCACTGGAAGACGGTTGTGAATCGTCGATTCTCATGTCGGACGCCTCCGGGTTGAGTACAAAACGTTTCCGATCTCATCCAGCGCAACTTCTTCTTTGGCCTCTTCTTCACGGCGAAAGCGTTCTTGCTGTTTCTCCCGGTGCTTGTGGAGCACTTCAACCTCGCGCTGGGCCTCCGCTGCATGCTCCTTCGCTTCTTTCACTTCGCTTTCGCAGGTTTCGATTACCACACGCTGCGCGCTGACATCGCTTTCCGCCTCGCGTATTTCGGAACCCAGGACCTTGATGAACTCGGACCTTTTGAGCACATCGTTCGCCGTGAGAGCGCCCGCGGCCCCAGGCTTCGTCATCAGTTCCTGCCGCGCGTGCTGCCGTTTCTCGACCAACTCCTGTACCCGCTGCTGCAGTGATTCGAGCGTTGCCAGTTGGGTCTGCAGTTCCTGCTCTCGCCGACTTACCTCCCGGTCTGCTTCCTTCTTGAGTTCCTCTTTTTGCTCCAGCAGCGGCTGCAACCGGTAGGTGAACTGCGTCATAGTCAGTTCGTGCCCGTCGGGAAGATGCTCTTCAACTGCTGCAGCGATCCGGCGAAGTTCGATTTGTCGTCGGTCGCCTGCTTCAGAAATCCATTGATCTCATCGATTTTCCCAGTGGCGTCATCGACTCGTTTGTCGCTGCCGCTCTTGTAGGCGCCGAGCAGAATCAGGTCCTCATTCTTTTTGTAGGTCGCCATCGCCTCTCGCAGCTCACCTGCTGATTTGCGATGCTCTTTGGAGGTGACCGCGCTCATGACGCGGCTGGCGCTTTCGAGAATGCTGATCGCCGGATAATGATTTCGAGCCGCCAGCTCGCGCGACAGGATGATGTGGCCGTCCAGAATGGAGCGGACTTCGTCGGCCACCGGTTCATTCATGTCGTCGCCCGCGACCAGCACGGTGTAGAGCGCCGTGATCGAACCCTTATCGGAGTTGCCGGAGCGCTCGAGCAGCTTGGGCAGTTCGGCGAAGACGGACGGAGTGTATCCGGCGCGGGCAGGCGGTTCGCCGCAGGCCAGGCCGATCTCGCGCTGGGCCCGGGCAAAGCGCGTGACCGAATCCATCATCAGGATTACTTTCAGCCCCTTGTTGCGAAAGTATTCGGCGATGGCGGTTCCCACGTAGGCCGCTTTCAAGCGCACCAGCGATGATTCGTTGGAAGTCGCGCACACGATCACGGAGCGCTTGACGCCCTCGGGGCCCAGATCCTGCTCGATGAAAGTCGCGGACTTCACGGCCACGTTCGCCGACCAGCGTGATCACGTTGACGTCGGCTTCGGTGTTGCGGGCGATCATTCCCAGCAGTGTGCTCTTGCCACCGCCGGCGGCGGCGAACAGTCCGATACGTTGTCCTTCGCCCGCGGTCAGCACGGCATCGATGGCGCGAACCCCCAGCGAGATGGGCTTCGTCACCCGCATGCGTTTCAGAGGATCGGGAGGATTCCCCAGCACGGGGAATTCTTCGTCGCAGTTCACAAGCGGGCCTTTGAACTCCGCGTCCATGGGCTCGCCGAGACCGTTCAGAACGCGGCCCAGCAGGCCATTGCCGACTTTCACCGTGAGACAGTTTCCGGTGGGGATGACTTCGCTGTGCGGGCCTATGTTGACCAGTTCGCCCAACGGCATCAGCAGGACGTCGCCGTCGCGAAAGCCAACGACTTCAGCTTTGAGTGGAGTGGAAGACCGCGGATTGCGGATCAGGCAGATCTCGCCGATCCAGGCGTCGGGGACGACCGCCCTTACCACCAGCCCGATGACTTCCTTTACCCGGCCTCGGACTTGAACCGGCGAGGCGCGCTCGATCCGGTCGAGATACTTGCTGATGTCGGCAACCCGGTTGGCCATGGCTTTTATGGTGCTAGTCGCCGGAAACGCCGCGGACCAGCACATCCTCCAGGCATTTCAACTGGGTCTCCAGGCGCGCGTCCACCACGCCCAATTCGCTCTCGATGAGGCAACCGCCGCGCGGTACTGACGTGGAAGCGACAATCTCAATCTCGTTGCTGACGCCCAGGGACGCTCTCAGGCTGGTCACGCGGGAACGGACTTCCGCTGCGTCTTCCTCGTTGACCTGGATGATCAGGTGCTTTCCGAAGCGGACGCCCTGCAAAACTTCTTTGATGATGCTGACGATCGTATCGGGATGCAGTTTCAGCTGTTCTCCGATGATCTTTTCCGCGACCCGGACGGACAGCTTCAGCATCGTGTCTTCCCAGACTTTTGTAAGTTCCGCAGCTTTTTGACTGGTCCCGGCCAGAATCTCATTCCACTTCGACAGACCTTCGGTGTAGCCGTCCACCCGCGCCTGTTCGCGGATGGCGTCGCCCTCGCGCTCGGCGTTTTCCAAAATTTGCCGGGCTTTGTCCTGGGCCACGGATACTACGTCGTGGGCTTCGCGCGAGGCTTCGTAGGCTTCTCGTTTGAGGACCTTGGGTGTGGAGCCCAGCAGCTTTTCCGGAAGGGCGTCGGCTTTTAGAATTTTGTCACTCATTTTGATCGAGCAACCAGGTAAGGCATCCCTCACGGATCGAGGGTGGAAGCTCATCCAGCCGGATTCCCCTTTCAAGGGCGTCCTGCCGGATGGCCGCGCATTCATTCTCGCGCAGCCGCGACCATTTCCGCAGCAACTCCGGCCTGGGCAAATCTTTCATGGTTGCCAGCAGGGCGTCTGCTTGTAGCCGCTGCGCCTCCGGCAATAAGGGAAGGGAAGCCTTCAGCTGCTCTGGAAAACGCAGTAGTCCCACATAGCAAAACACTTCAAGATTCAACTCACCCTCGCAGTTTTCGGCTCTGCGATCTGGGCGGGCGCAGGACGTTGCGCCGCCCGCACCTGCTGCTCCAGTTCTTCAATCTTCGACTTTTGCCAGCGGCTCTTGCCGATCATGCCGATGCAGCCCACGCTGGAAATCGTCAGCAGGATCAATGCACCAATCAGAAACTCCTGATTCCCCAGCTGCGGAATCAGGCTGCGGTCGGTGCCCTGCTTGAGCTCGATTTTCTTGTACACAACCGCGACGTTCTCCGGCTGCAGTCCTTCGACCGCCCGGCCGACCAGTTTCTTTACGTCGTCTTCGCTCAACGGCACCTGGCTGCCGCGATACTTGATCAGCACCGAAGCAGTTGGAGGAACCCGCTCGCTCTTGTCCAGCAGGGGACTGCTGTCCGGCAGCACGACTAAGACGCGGGCGTCGACGACTCCAGCAATCGACTTGAGGGTGCGGTTGATTTCGCCCGAAACGCCCACCAGCAGTCGCGCCTTCTCTTCCGTAGCGGTGGGAATCATCCCGGAGTTGGAGAACACGTCTTCGAGCGACTTGTCTTTTTCGCGAGGCAGGCCGTTTTCCTGAAGGACGCGCCATGCCTGGGCCAGAGTTCTGGTCCCCGCCGCGGATCAGTACACTCCACTTCTCCTCGCCCTTTTTCTCGCTGACTTCCTTGGCGGCGGAAGCGTCAATCCCGTTTTCGTTCAACAACACCACGATCTCCTGCGCATTCTGCTCGGTCAAGCCGGTTTGCAGCTCATGCCGCATGCAGGCAGTGAGAAACAGGGTCAGGGACAGCAGCACAATCTGTTTTGCAAGATGTCGGCGGCGCAATCTAGCCTCGGTTGAAAGAAGTAGTGTCTACAGTTGCGTTTGAAGAATCGACTTCACTCCGGAAGTCACCTGCTCCACGACTTTGCTCATCAGCTCCAGATTCTCTCCGAGCTGATACATCTGCATCTGGATTTTCATCAGGTCCTGCGGATTCTGCGTATTTTTGAGCGAGTCCAGCAGCTGCCCGGTGGACTTGAACTGCGAATCGATACTGGTCAAACGGCTGCGAATGGGATCGAACGCAGATGTCTTGGGCAGCGAGTTTACTCGCGCCGCCAGGTTATCGACTTTGTCTTTCGTTCGCTTCATGTCCACCCCGAAGACCTGGTGGGCGGAAGCTCCCTTGGTCTTGTCCAGCCTTGCGGACAGTTCGGCCTGCAGCACTTTCTTCTGGTCGGGCGGGATCTGCTTGACCTCGGGCGGCAGTTGAAGCTTCTGGGCTTGCTCATCCTGCAAGCGGGTGCGCACCTTGTCAAATTTGGATTCGGAGGTCTTTAGAGGGCTGGCCGCACCATCCTCGGTCGCGTTCGTGATGGGCTTAGCCGAGGTTTTACTGACGATTGGGTCAACCATGACATTCAGATTATCGGATGGTTCCTGTAAACGTTGCGTGGGGCAGGGCAGCCGGCCCAGTTACCTGGACCAGTTTCTTGCGCAGCATCTCCAGCGACTTGGCGTGGAGACGGCATACCCAGGACTTCGATAGACCCAAGCTTGCGGCCGATCTGCTCCAGGGTCAGGCCCTGGAAATAGCAGTGCTCCAGGATCTGGCGATTGGTTTCGGGCAGTTGCGACAGGGATCGCCGCAAGTTCCTGCTTTGCTCGGCGAGGACTACCGCTTCCTCGGCAGAAATCAGGTTCTGATCCACCGGTTCCTGCGGCATGGCCTCCAGCGAAAGCATGTAACAAGTTGCCAGGTTGGCGGTTAAATCCTTCAGGTTCAGCAACTGCGCATCAGGAGATGCCGCGCCCATAGAACCGGCTGAAACGTCCTTCAAATACTCGTTCGCCGCCATTTCGAAGCGCATTTGCCGGTACTGGCCCTTCGGATACCAGCCCATTTTCCGCAGGCCGTCGTAGATGGCGCCGCGAATCCGGTAGTAGGCGAAGGTTTTGAACTGGACGCCGCGGGTGGGATCGAAGGAATTGGCGGCCTCGACCAGGCCTAGCTCGGCCCATCCCTCAATGTCTTTTTTCTCAAGATCGGGCGGGAGTTTGCGCATCACCTCGGCGGCGATGGCATGGGAGTAGGACAAGCTGGTTTCGATCAGCTTGGAGACATCGGCACTGGGAGACGCCGCCGCTCCATCGTCTTGTGCTTGTGGACGATTTGCGGTCCTGCGCGGGAACATTCTTCCGCTCCTGTTTGCGGCTGGTGCCCATGCCGCAAAGCCATGCCTTTACTCCGGACTGCTACGTGTCCAGAGGTCGCAATACGCCAAATGAGATATTGATCTCGCTGACAACATGGTTGGGGGGCTCCGGACAGCGAGGACTCTTGAGGCGCCGAATCCTAATAGCAAAGTGTCATGATGTCAACTGGTTTCCGGCGATTTTGCTGCAGATTTTGCGGCCCGCAGCGGGCTCGAGCCGGCGTTTTCCACAGGTCGGGGATTCGCCAGCAGAATCGCCGCGCCGGGAATCGGCGGGACATTAAATCTCTCAACTCTTGGCGGAGGACGGGAATTCGATTACTTCACTTTTTGGTGCTTCCCCAGGAAGCCTTTCCGATAACAAAGAAGGGGAGCGGCTAAATCGGAGTGCAAAGCATTTCATCCCTGCCGTGGGGGACTGAGGCGTTCTTGAGTTTGTTCCCTGGTTTCCTTTGCGTTCTTTGCGGAATCCCTTTGCGACCTTCGCGGTTCAGGACTTTTGATCCAGACGACCGGCGAGACCAAGAGCCTTGAACCGCAAAGGTTGCAAAGGGATTCCGCAAAGAACGCAAAGAAGACTCCTCTAGGGACACTACCAATCGTTCGCTTTAGTTGCAGCCACTAGCGGTTCGTAGCACAATATGCACCATCCGCGCGGTGTGGACTACTCACTCCCCGGGATGGCGGGAGTCGGCTGCAGGTTCGGATCCGCAGTTTTCTTTCAGTCCTGAGTAGATGCTCGCGGTTCGGTTCCGTGATCCGCGTGGCGGTCCCCGGTTATGGCCGTAAATCGACCAACCAAGATCGGTAAGTACGACGTGATCGACGTCATCGGTCGCGGGGGGATGGGCGTCGTCTACAAAGGGTCCGATCCGTACCTGGACCGTCTGGTCGCCATCAAGATGATGACCGGACAGTTTTCCGATAACTCTGATTTGTTGAAGCGTTTTTACCGGGAAGCACAATCCACCGCAAGCCTGCAGCACCCCAATATCGTCACCGTATTTGAACTGGGCGACCACGGCGGAAATCCCTATCTGGTCATGGAGTACCTGGATGGGGAGAGCCTGGATTCGATTATTTCATCGCGCCGGCAGCTGGGCATCGTGGAAAAAATCGAACTGGTGATTGCCATCTGCCAGGGCTTGAACTACGCGCACACGCGCGGGATTGTGCACCGCGACATCAAGCCGGCCAACGTCATGGTGTGCACCGGCGGTGGGGTAAAGATCGTCGATTTTGGCATTGCCCACTTCGGCGACAAGAACGTGACCCGCACGGGCCAGATTGTCGGCAGCATCAGCTATATGTCGCCTGAGCAGGTGAACGGGCGCCAGGTCGATGCCCGCACCGACATTTTCTCGACCGGCGTGGTGTTGTATCAGCTATTCACCTACGCGCTGCCCTTCGAAGGCGAGAGTACGGCGTCCACGCTGTTAAAGATCATTCATGAGCCTCCTCCTCCGCTGAAAGATTTTCTGGCTTCCTATCCGCCGCAGCTTCAGGCGATTGTCGATCGCGCGCTGGCCAAAGACCGCAACGAACGCTATGCCTCGGCGGAAGAGTTCGCACTCGACCTGGGCCAGCTGCAAAGCCAGCTGAAGCAGGAGATGATTCACCGCTATCTCCAGGAAGCTACGCAACTCATCGAGGGCAACGATCTGCATCGCGCCAAGGGGCAGGTGATGCAGATCCTGAAAATCGACCGGCACCACAGCAAGGCTTCTCACCTGCTGCGCGACCTGCAGGAAAAAATTCAGCGGCAGGAAATCGACGAAGAGATACAGCAGTTGCGCTTACAGGCCGAGGACGCGTTCGGCCAGAAACAATACGCCACCGCACTCGAGCACCTCGACCGCGCCATCAGCCTGGACAAAGACAGCGCGGAGCTGAAACAGCTGCGCGATACGGTGAAAGCCGCCGAACAGCTCGCCCAGAAATTCCAGCGAGCGGTGCGCCTCGCGGAATCCGCGCACCAGATGGGCGATCTGGACATGGCCCGGCAGACGATTGAAGAAGCTCTTGCCATTGTCCCGAATGACACGCATGCCAGGTCCTTGCAGAGGACGATTGAAAACGACTACACGGAACGCGCTCGCCAGCAACAATTAGAAAACTACCTGGAGCAGGCGCGCAGGGACATCTCGTCGCGAAGATTTACCGCCGCATTGGAGTTACTGCAACAGGCGCAGGAGCTGGATCCAGCAGCACCACAGATTCGCGCGCTGATGGAATCCGCGACTGCGGCGAAGGAACAGGAGCGTCGCCGCAAGGAACTGGAAGCGGTCAATCGCGAAATCGAAGACGCGCTGAATCGCGACGATTACGCCACCGCGGCGGAAAAAGCCGATCAAGGCCTGAAGAGTTTTCCTCAGGAGCGTGGGCTGCTGAAACTCAAGGCGCTGGCGGACAAGCAACGCCAGGTCGCCGAACGCAAGCGCTTTATCGACGAACAACTCGCAATGGCCAGCTCGTTGCTCGAACAGGGACGCGGCGAGGAATTGGTGGGACGTCTTGAGACTGCTCTAGCCAAGGTTGGCGGCGAGCCGCGCCTGCAGTCGCTGCTGCTGGTGGTCCGCGAAAACGTGGAGCGCGAGCGGCTGGAAAAGCGGAAAGCCGAATACCTGCAGAGAGCGAAGGAGGCTTTGCGCGCGAAGCAGCATGACGAAGCGATCCGGATTCTCGAGATCGCGAGAAACGAATTGCAGGATGCGGGCGAGATCGACGACCTGCTGCAATTTGCCAGGGAAGACGCGGCCAATGAGAAACGCCGTCAGACGGCAGAGATCGCGGCAGACCAGGCGCGCGGGTTGATCGCGGATGAAGAGTATGACCGTGCCATCCAGTTGCTGGAAAAGACCCTCCATGAAATTCCCGATGAGGAACTCACCATCCTCCTCGGAGAAGCGCGTCATGCGGTTCTCGATCATGAAAAGAAGCTGGAATCGCTACTGGCGGCTGCCAGCAAGCTGATTGAATCCCGAAAGCCGAGTGAAGCGGTCAATCTGCTGAAGGCGCAGCCGGCTTCATTTTCGAAGAGCCCAGACTTCCAGAAGGTGCTTGAAGCCGCAGGCCTGGAAGCGGAACGACTCCGTCAGATCGATGAAGCGGTGGGGAAATCTGGCGAACTGGTTGCTGGCGGAAGACTACGCCGGTGCGATCGCATTGCTGGAAAAGAGCCGCGACGCCTACGGCAGTACGCCCGAACTGGATCAGCAACTAGCTTACGTTTCAGAAAAGCTCTCAGCGGCGTCGAGCGGTGCCGTGCAAAAAGCGCTCAACGATGCGCGCATGCTGCTCAATGCCGCGCAACTTCGCGCCGCACTCGACCGGCTCGAACTCGTTTCTCAACTTTCGTCTTCAGTCCCAACTGCGTTGAGGACGGAATACGAAGGCCTGAAGCAGCAAGTGACCAACGGATTGGCGCGGCAGAGAAAGGTGCAGATTGAGCGTCACGTGGCGGCAGGCGAAATCACGGGCGCCGCCGAATTGCTGAAGCAGACCCTGACCGAGTTCGCCGGCCGCGAAGATCTTTCTGAACTCGAAACGCTCATCGACCTGGAGACGGCGAAAAAATCTGACGCCCAATCCAAATTGTCCGAAGCCCAGGCACTGTTTCAGAAAGGATCATGGAAGCGCGCGGCTGATCTGCTGCGAGAGGCATTTGCCGCTGCCGAGCACCTGCCGAATCTCCGCGCGGCGGTGCTGTCGGCGTTTGCGGAGGGAGCCGAGGCCGCGGTGGGTACGGACTGGCGCACGGCGGAGTCCCTGCTGGGACAAGCTGCAGAGCTGCAACCGAACTATCAGGCTCCGTCCGAACTGCTGGCGAAGATCGCCGAGCACAAACGCGAGGACGGAGTCGGGCGGTGCCTGCAACAGGCCAAACGTTTGCAGGCGGGAGGCGATCTTAAATCCGCGCAGAACGAGATTGCGCGTGGACTTTCGACCTATGCAGACGATTCAAGGCTAAAAGAATTCGGGGAAGTGCTGCAGCAGCAGATTCGAGAACGAGAGCAGCGGGACAAAGAGCAACTCGAGAAACAGAACTTCCTGTACCAGGTGAAGCAGCGCGCCGATCAGGAAACCCAACTGGAGCAGCGGACCCAGATTCTGGCAGACGCGTTGACCCAGTTTCCGGATGAGCCGACTCTCGAGATCAAATTAAATGAGGCCCTCGAGCTCAAGACGCAAGTTACCCAACTGGTGAACCTGGCGCGGGCTCAAGAGGAGACGAAACACTACGACGAAGCGCTGACGCACTGGGACGCACTCCAGGCTGTCTATCCGCAGTATCCCGATCTGAGCCGCAATGTCGAAAGGCTCAAGAAGCTTTCCGAGGAAGAACTCGCTGCCAAAAAAGGCGGAGCAGGCTCGAAGGCTGGCGGAACAGGTTCAACGAGTCGAAAGCGTCATTGCGTCGGGCGATCTGCAGCAAGCCGAGACAGTCCTGGGACAGGCGCAACAGGAGTTTCCCGGCGAAAGCAAATTCGCTGATCTTGATAACCGGATTCGGGAAGCGGTCAAGCTCAGAGCCAAAGCCCAGAAATTACTCGCACCGGCCGAAAAAGCATTCGAGAAGAGCCAGTGGGAAAAGGGATTCACTTCACTCAAGCGTGGTTGTGAGACTGCGCCGGAAGACCCGGTCGTTCGCAAGCAAGCCATCGATCAACTGACGCGGGCTTTCGACCTGGCGCTGAAAGCTGACTGGCAGTCCGCCAATACTCTTTTGCATCATGCCGAGGAGCTACGGCCCGATCCTGCGCTTCTGCAAACGCTTCGAACCCGCGTAGAGGATCGAAAGAAAGAGCAGTTGGTTGCGGGTTACCTGTCGCAAGCCGCAGCGGCACGGAAGAGTGGAGACCTCGATAGCGAGTTGCGCCATCTGGAAAGCGGGCTGGCGGCGTTTCCGGACGAGCCACAGCTTGTTCGCTCTAAGAGCGAACTTGAAGATCGGCTGCGCGAGCGTGAGCGTGTCCGCCAGGAAGAAGCAGAGCGACAGCAGGAACTCTTACTCCAACAACAGCGCCAACAGCAGGAAGAAGAACAACGCCGCGAAGAATCTCGACTGCGCGCTGCCGAAGCTCGCAAGCAGGCAGAGATTCGTCGCGCGCAGCAAGAGACGCAGGTCGACTTTCATGGAACTCAAGAGCTGTCGTCGGTTCACGATTTAGAAGCTCCGTCAGCGCCCGCGGCGTCTACTCAGACATTCACGGGTTCCACGACTACACCTGAGCCCGTCGTGGAGAATGTCGTCGAGCCAGTTCAAGCGGCTCCGGTTGTCGAGGTACCGAGGCCGGTTGTTGTGCCGACGCCTGCGCCGGTAAAGCTTCCTCCGAAGCGTCCGCCGCAGCGCCAGGCCAAGCCTTTTCCGACAAATGCAGTTGCTATCGGAGCCGTCGCGGTCGTTGTTTTAGCGGCCGGCGTATGGTGGGTGAAATCGCTGCCTACCAAAGTCCCGCTCGGGATCGTGACCACGCCGGCAGGAGTTTCGATTCGAATCAGCAAGACGAACCAATCTTGCGTTACGCCCGATTGCAACATCAAGCTGGCGCCGGGCAATTATGAAATCGAGGCTGAACTGGAAGGGTATGAGAGCGCTACGAAGTCGATATCCGTAGGCGCGCAGGGAACGAACGCAGTCGATATTGCGATGGTTCCTTCGACCCCAAGCCAGCCTGCGCCGCCGACAACAGCCGCAGGCACGCCAGTTCCGGAAAAACCTGGGCAGTTGGTGATTCGCGGCGTACCCGCCGGCGCTCAAGTGCTGGTGGATGGGGCATTGAAGGGCAAAGCTACGAATCGCGGAGCGTTCTCTACGAGTGTCCCCGCAGGCGAGCATCAGGTATCGATCATTGCGAAGAATGAATCGCCAAATCCGATCACGCGGCAATTTCCTGCAGGCGGACGGGTCGAACTCTCTCAGCCGGATTTCAAAATTGCGCCTCCTCCGCCCCCTCCACCTTCGACGGGATCAGTACCTCGGCCTGAAGAGTCCGATTGGGCGCGCGTCAAGGATTCGGTCAACGCAGACGATGTCAACGCTTATCTGAAGCGCTATCCCAGCGGAGTACACAAACCTGAAGCCGACTCGAAATTGGATGACATCTATTGGGCGCAGGCGAAGAGCAGCAACTCGCTGAGCGCGATCCGCGACTATGTGAACCGCTATCAGCACGGCAGACATGCCGACGAGGCACAAGGAGAGATTGCCCGCCTCGACTGGCAGGCGGTGGCCAACACGAATGATTCCGCCGCGCTGGATGATTTCCTCAAGCGCTATCCCTCCGGCCAATATCATGATCGCGCCCTCGCGCGGGCTGACGACGTGCTGTGGAGCCGCACCACGCATGACGCAGCGGGACTGAATACTTATCTGCAAAAATTTCCGTCTGGAAAACATGCAGACGAGGCTCACACCACGATCCAACAGTTATCGAAAAAAGCGGTTCCAGAGGAAAATCCCGACGAGGTTCTTTGGGCGAAACTGGACAAGAAGGACAAAAGCGCGCTGCAGGCTTTTCTGAGCCGTCGTCCAAGCGCGCATCGTGCGGATGCGCAGGCGATCCTCGATCAGATGGCCTTGCGCGATACGCAGAAGAAAAGCCTGCAGCAGCCTTTGGATCTCTTCAATGCTGCTTTCGAACACCAGCAGCCCAAGGAACTGAAAGACATTTGGCCCGGCGCGACGGATCAATACGTGAAGGCGCTGCGACCACCGGCGGGATACAAAGTCTCAATCAAGTTGCAGGCCACGGGCGACCCGACCGTCTCGGGAGACAAAGCGCAAATTCCTTGTGACTTGATTTCCGAAACGACCGGACCGGGGATTCAACCGAAGCAAAACAGGAAGGCTGTGCGGGTTTCGCTATACAAAAATGGGGACCGCTGGTTGATCAGCGATCCCTTTGGGCAGTAGGTTTTTAGAACGTGTAGCTGATGCCGTAGAGCGGAACGAATCGGTCGGTGAGACCATTGTTGTCGAAACGGATCAGCATGTTGAAGGTAGCCACCAGGTTACCCGCGATCCGCGCCTTGTAACCGAAAGCCCCGCTGTATTCTCCGAAGGACACACGGCCCGCACTCACCAGACCGGAAGCGGTGACGAGCGGCGCGGATTGTGCGCTGGTCTGGGGAGACGGAACATTCGAGACCGACCCATTGGTCATGTTCTGAATGCCGTGAATCCATCCAATCTGGTTTCCCAGAATGTCGACGACCACGGTGTTGTGCCGTCCGAAGGCCACTTCAGTTCCAACCGCCCAGGAGAAAATATCCGGCAGAAAGTCTTTGGTCGTGGTGAAGGGTGCGCCCAGGCCAGTGCCTCCGTTGGCCAACGCAACGCGTTGTCGCACCTGAAATACCTCCGCCCAGAATGCTCTTGCCGGCAAACTGCCATCCCACGTTCACATGCGGTGAGAAAACAATGCCATTGCTGAAAGGCTTGGTGTAGAGCGACAGTGCGGCGAAAGGTTTGACTGCTAAAGCGCCTGTGCCGAGGAAGTTTTTCTCGTCACCAGTGGGCAAGCGCAGGTCGGCCCCGACCGCGAGCGCGACTTTACGGCCTTCGAGCACGTTGCCTTTGAATCTGAGCAGCATGTCTCCAAAACCTGTTTTGGAGTCGTTGGCGAAATTGATGTCCGAGAGGATCAGTCCGCTGCCGTTGACCGGCGCGACTCCGGGAGTAAATGTGTCAACGCACCAGCAATTTCCGTTTCCATTCCCGTTGAATCCGTCGCCGACGAAGATCTGTCCGTTGGTCGTGCGCGACGACACTTCGGAGTGAATGACCGGAAGGCCGACGGAAATATCGAAGCGGTTGGTTACGCCGTACGTAAGGAAGGCGATATTTTGCGAGAGCCGGACGTCCATGGCGACGTCAACGGTAGTAGGAAACGTGGAGACGAAATTTCCGTTGAACGAAATGTTCGAAGGGACGCCACCTGGATCCAGCACTCTCAGACCCTTGATCGACTCGCCATTCAACGAAGTGAAATGGTAGTTCTGATTGGAAAGCCCAATGTAAAACTTGTTCTTGCCGATGGTTTCGGCGCGTTCCGTGAAGATCGGTCCGAGGGTGCTGCTAACCGGCAGTTCAGCACCGGTCGTGGGATCCATCTTGATGATCACGCCGGATGCTGGCGAAGCCAGAGGGATGACCGCAAGGGCGGTTGCGATGCTGGCATTGAGCGAGTTACTCAGGTTCAAGACGCCACCCAGCGCCTGAAAGTTGTTGGGATCGCTGAGTTGTGCGCCACAAGGAGTCAGCGTGGATGGCGTCAGAGAGCAGGGGGATCCTTTATAGCTGGTGACGCTGGCAACCGCTCCCTGATGCAGGGACGAGTAGGGCACGACGTTAAAAAGATTGGGCGCCTGCGTCTGCGCGGTGGCGAACAACCCAATTGAAATAAACAGGACCAGGACTGCAACCCTTTTCAGCAACAAAACCCACCTCCCGAGAATTACGTAAAGCCGACGCGACTGAAAGACGCTTTTCAACCACCACTCGATTAACGTGATTCGTGTGAGACTCAAGGTCCTTGCCTAGTTCAGGGGGATTTCGCTATAGCCGCCGCAACTCGCCGCTGCGGAAGCAGGCTTGGAGGGAAAAAGCATATCCATGGGCTAGCGATTAGTCAAGAAAATGGGCGTCCGGATTTTGTAATTTCCATGAGACAAAATCGCATGCGCGAATCAACGCCTTCAGGCGGTAGGGAATCACTCGATTCTGTCCGCAACTATTCGTGTTGAAAGCCCGATAACTGTCACAGGAGGAAATTTACATGCCCAGAATCGACGGTTCTGCCGGCCCAATTCCGGTCAGTGACAGCTCTACCTCCATCGGCAAGTCCGTTGCAACCGTGCAACTCGGAGAGAGCAAGTTGTCAGAGGTCGCGCGGAGGCTGGGGGTTGATCCCGATAGCCTGCACAATGTGAATCCTCAGGTTGCGGACGCCAACAAGCTGAAGGTCGGGCAGGAACTCAATTTGCCTGAGTTCCAGCCGGCGCAAAATCTGAAGCAGAATGATGCCGAGAGCAGTCTGCAGAGCCAGAGTTCACAGTCCAGCCTGCCACGCGCGCCATTGGGCGACTCCATGGCAAAGAATGCGATGCAGGCGCGCCTTTCGGCCAAAGACCTGTCTCAGGTTCCGGGCGGCGCCCAGCAGGTGAATCCTCAGCAGCTGAAAATTGCGGATAAACGTGCACACGGGCGGTACCTCAATCAAAGAAGACAAGTGGTCCAAGGCCGACAAATCGCTGGGAGCTGACAAGTTCGTCAACGCGAGCAAGGCTTTTCAAAAGGCGGATGATCTGGCTCAGGTGGCGGGCGGCGCCGGGCGCGCGGATCTGCAACAGATGAAAGAGTTCGGCAAGATCGGTTCCACGGGTCATATGAAAGAAGCCAGCAAGGTGATCGACGCCAATAAGGCGATCAAGATGGATAAGAGTGTGGATGCTGAAAAAGTCTCCGTCAACGTAGACGCGGCCAAGGTTTCTGAAATCTCTCAGGACGTGACCGTCAATAAAGCAAAAACTGCGGATAAGGCATCCACCCAAATGGATGGCTACATCCGGCAGTGATCATGAGCAAAGATGGCAGAGGATGGCCATGATCGCCGAGGAGACTCTTCCCCCTCTGTATGCTGCATGGCTGCGGTCCATCACCGGCGGGCTTATCCCCGCCGAAACCAAGGCGACGTGCGACCACTGCGCGATGCTGGCGCCTCCGGAGAAATCTTCGGGCGCGATTTATTTTGATCCCGCTACGAAGTGCTGTGCCTTCCAACCTCATCTTCCAAACTTCGTGGCGGGACAGATTCTTGGCGACGCCGATCCTGCCATCGCCAAAGGCCGCGAGACTCTTGAGCAACGAATTTCGCGGAGGGCGGCTATCACTCCAGGATGGGCCGGGCCCGGAGCAGTCTTTAGTTTGATCTATCGCAACACGCCAAACGTGTTTGGACGCGCACCCGAACTGCGTTGCGATTTTCTAAGTTCCAATGGGGAGTGTGGAGTCTGGAGGCATCGTCCGGGAGTGTGCGCCACCTGGCACTGCAAGCATGTTCGCGGCGAGGTGGGAGCTCGCTTCTGGAAATTGGCTGACAGACTGCTTCGCCAGGTGGAGCACGAGCTCTCGCTTTGGTGCCTGGCGGAGTTGAAAACCGGCACGGCGGAAGTGGACGACATGGAATCGAGCGTGCCCCATGTTTCCGAATTAGGCGGCGAAATTGACCTGGCGAAATATCGGGAGCTCTGGGGAGACTGGGAAGGCCGCGAGATCGACTTCTATCGCGCCTGTGCTCAGCTAGTGAACCCGCTCACCTGGGAACGGGTAGAGCAAGTATGCGGTCCGCGAGTGCGAATTCTGGCCGGACTTCTGCGCGACGCGTATCTCCATCTCACATCGGAAGCGATCCCGGAACGGCTTCAACTGTGTGAGTTTCGCATCTCAGGTGTGGAAGGCGACGGTTTTAGAGTTGTCGCCTACAGCCCTTACGATCCACTGATCATGCCGGAACCTCTGGCGCGGGCACTTCATTATTTCGATGGCCGATCCACCGAAGAAGCACTGGAAGCAATCTTCAAAGAGCAGGGAGTGCAAGTTGATTTGAGCCTGGTACGCCGGATGGTGGACTTCGGTCTGCTGCAAGCATGCGGCGAGAAAAATGTCCTGCCAGTTTTGTCCTGAACTTTTTGAGATGGAGTTCGTCTCTGAGCTTCGTCATCCCATCATCACCTGGCCTTCTAATCCAAACACCTCGCAGCGTACGGGATGACGCGAATTACTCAGAGGTCTGGGAACCTATGAGCGGGAAGATGTCCTAGTCAGCCCTACTCCTGCTCGCCACCAGGCCTGAAACTCGGGCTCATGCCTCTCCCCCAGGTAGTTTCCCGTCTCCCCTTTTTGGTGTTTTCGATTGCAATGTTTCTTTCCGCCGCAAGTCCAGCGAATTCGGCCCCGCGCACAGTTGCGTCAAGTCCGTCGAGCGTGAGTTTCGGCAACGTCCAAGTGGGCAGCAAGCAGACGAAATACGAAACCTTGACCAACTCCGGCAGTTCGGCGTTGACGATTTCGCAGGCGAACGTGAGCGGCACCGGATTCAGCCTGAGTGGGCTAAGTCTGCCGATGACATTGAACAAAGGACAGAGCGTTACCTTCACTGTAGCCTTTAATCCGAAGACGGGAGGTAGCTCCAGCGGCGGAATTACGGTGAGTTCGAATGCCTCGAACTCTTCGCTGACGATCGCACTGTCCGGCACCGGCGTTTCAGCCGGGCAACTGACCTCGAGTGCAAGCACTTTGAATTTTGGCAGCGTGAACGTCGGCAGCAGTAAGACGCTCACGGCTAACCTCTCTGCGACAGGTTCGAGCGTGACTATCTCGTCGGCGAGCACTACAAACTCGGAGTTCACCCTGGCGGGATTGTCTTTGCCTAAAACCATCTCCGCAGGGCAGAGCATTTCTGTCAGCCTGACTTTCACACCCAGGGCCAGCGGAACTGCATCCGGAAGCATTTCGCTCGCCAGCAACGCCGCCAATACCCCCGCGGTCGAAACTCTGACCGGATCAGGGACCGGCGCAGCCCAACACAGCGTGGCTCTGTCGTGGACTGCGAGCACTTCGTCGGTGGCCGGATACAACGTCTACCGAAGCGGAAGCTCGGGCGGTCCTTACACTAAGCTTACGTCCGTTCTGGATGCAAGCACCAAGTACGTCGATAACTCGGTTCAAAGCGGTCTCACCTATTACTACGTCAACACTGCAGTCGATTCACACGGCGCGGAGAGCAAGTATTCGGCGCAGTTGCGGGCCGTGATTCCGAGTCCCTAGCCTGAGTGCAAAAAAATTGCGTGGCTCGTGCGATCATAATGTTGCGATGCAACTGAATGGACGCGGGATCACTGCCCTGAACTTGGTTTACGTGCCGATTGCAGCGCTCGAGAGTCAAAGGAATCCGGCATGAATACCAGGCGTCGAGGTCGGTCGGTAGCGAGATACATAGTAGGCGGCGCTGGACTGGCGGCCGCATCCTACGCGTTGTGCGCCGGTCTAACCTGGTGTGGCTATGGCCGTCCCAGCCTGCCCAAGAGCCGTGAAGAAGAGGACGCACTTCTCGATCGCTTCATGCCCGTTTATGAAGCCGTGGAGCGTCACGCCCGGCGCGTGGCTGCTCCCACGGAGGTTGTGTTGGCGGCGGCATGCGGGCTCGATCTCTCGCAGTCGATGATCGCGCAGTCCTTGTTCAAGACTCGTGCGTGGTTTATGGGCACCCGTTCCAGGTCGTCGTCGGAAGCGCCAGGCCTGTTGGTCGAGATGAAGAGGTTGGGCTGGCGCGTGCTGGCCGAAGTTCCGGGCCGTGAGATTGTGGTCGGAGCTGTGACTCAGCCCTGGATGGCGGACGTAGTTTTTCACGGTGTTCCGCCTGAAGAGTTTGCAGCTTTCAATCAGCCCGATTTTGTGAAAATTGCATGGACTCTCCGGGCCGATCCTATCGAATCCGGCGAGTCGGTATTGCGGACCGAGACGCGAGTAATGACTACCAACTACAGCGCACGGCGTAAGTTCAGAAAGTACTGGTCGCTCATCTTTCCCGGCGTCGTCCTCATCCGGCTGGTGCTGATGAATATGGCGAAGCGGGACGCTGAACAACGAATGCGTGTGCCTCTACCGGTTCGGGCACAATAAACCCGAGCGCCTATTTAAAGATTGAGGACGGCTCGATGCGAAGTGGGGTCGGCGGTGGCCTCCGAGTGGAAGCCGAGCTTTTTTGCAATCTTCTTCATGGACAAGTTGTCAGGCAACATTTCTGCATCGATCCGTGACAGCTTCTCGTCCCTGGCGATCTGTATGACGCGACGGAACAGTTCCGTTCCCAGGCCCTGATGCTGGCACTCGTCCGACACGAGCACTGCCACTTCGCCTTCGTTTTTGGTGTGGGATTTCACCAGCCTGCCGACTCCAAGAATCCTGTGCTGGCCCGTCTTCGCGTCCAGGCGCTCCGCGACGATTGCGACTTCGCGGTCATAATCCACAAAGCAGATCCGAACCAGACGGTCATGCGCGACCCGCGAACTCAGGCTGAGCGAGTGGAAATAGCGCAGGTAAACACTGCGGTCGGAAAGAGTTTCGTGAAACTTCACCATCGCGGGTTCGTCTTCAGGACGAATCGGCCGCAAAGTAATTTCGGTGCCGTTCTTCATTGTCCATGAGGCAACGTACTGAGAGGGATAGGGGCGGACCGCTGGACGGGGAAGATGATCCGGATGGGTATCCGCTGGATGTAACACCACACGAGCGTCAAGCGCCAGCAGACGCTCCGGCGAAGCCAGTAAGGGATTGATGTCAATTTCGGAGATCCACGGCTGTTCGACCACCAGTTGACTGAAGCGAACCAGCAAGCCTTCCAGCGCCGGCAAGTCAATCGGCTTGCGCCCACGCACGCCCTTGAGGGCCGTGAAGACGCGAGTTTGCTCCATCAGGCGCTGCGCCAGCGTCGAATTCAGTGGAGGCAGCGCCAGGGCATGGTCGCGATAGACCTCGACCAATGGCCCTCCTGAACCAAAAAGGAGAACAGGCCCAAACTGCGGATCGACACTGCTGCCCAGAATCAATTCGTAGCCTTCGAGACGCACCATGGGTTGAACGGTAACGCCAGAGAATTGATCGGGACCGACCTTCTGCGCCACGGAGGATTTTATAGTCTGAAAAGCGGCGCGGACGGCGTCCTCATCCTGCAGGTTCAGCTTGACGCCGCCGACATCCGTCTTATGCGTGATGGTTTCGGAAAAAACTTTCAGTACGATCGGGATAACCAAGAGCATGCGCGCACGAAACTGCTGCGTCTTCACTGCGGGCGATCTGGGTCTCTACCGTAGGAATGCCGTAGTGCGACAGAATCTGTTTGGACTCGAATTCGTTCAGCAACACCCGGCCCTGGCTGCGCGCGGTTGTGATGATATTTTCGACGGCGCTTCGAGAGTTGGGATCGAGTTCGCTTCCTTCGGCCAAAGCCGGGGTCTCGTACAGTCCGCGAAGATTGTCACTATAGCGCCACATGTAGGTAAACGCCCGTGCGGCAGTGTCGGGATACGAGAACGTGGGAATGCCGGCAGTGTTGAGGATCTGGACACCGGGAGCGACGCTGGCTCCTCCCATCCAACTGGTTAGAATCGGTTTACCGGACGACTTCGCGTAGGGTTTCAAGCCTTCGGCAACCGCCGCCGCATCGGTCATGCCCTGAGGCGCGAGGACAACCAGCAGTCCGTCGCTATTGGGATCTTTCGACGCGATTTCGAGTGCCTTGGCGTAGCGCTCCGAGTCAGCGTCGCCGAGAATGTCGATCGGATTGTTGTGGCTCCAGTGTGACGGCAGAAACTCGTCCAGAGCTTGCAGCGTCTCTGGGGTGGGAGTGGCGAGTTGTCCGCCGCTCGCAATGAGTGCGTCGGTGGCCAGGACGGCGGGGCCGCCAGCATTGGTGAGAATCATGAGCCTTCGCCCTTGTGGACGAGGCTGCTTGCTCAGAACTTCCGCCATATAGAACAAATCCGAAATGGCCATGACCCGAAGGACGCCTGAACGCCGGAAGGCGGCGTCGAGCACATCATCACTTCCGGTGAGCGCGCCGGTGTGCGAGGCAGCTGCTCGGGACGCAGCTTCGGAGCGGCCAGCCTTGATCACGATCACGGGCTTTCGCATAGCTACTTCGCGTGCAGCGGAGAGAAAGGATCGCGCATTTCCGACGGATTCCATGTAGAGCAGAATGCTGCTGGTGTGTGGATCGTCGCCAAAGTAGTCGATCAGGTCTCCCCAATCCACATCGAGCATCGAGCCGGTCGAGACAATTGCGCTGAATCCCACTTGCTCGACCTGGGCCCAGTCGAGAATCGCAGTTAGCAATGCACCGCTTTGACTCAGAAAGGCGACATTGCCGGGCTTGGGCGCATCCTTGGCGAAGGTGGCGTTCAATCCGATGATCGGATTCATGATCCCCAGGCAATTGGGACCAATCAGGCGCATGCTGCCGCGACGCAGTTGCTCCTGAATCTGCCGTTCCAGTTCGACGCCTTGCGCTCCTCTTTCGCGAAATCCCGCAGAGATCACTACGGCGGATTTCACACCCGCATCGACGCATTCGCCAATGATGCCGGGAACCGTGGTCGCGGGTGTTGCGATGACCGCAAGGTCTATTTTCTGGGGGACGTCGCCAATTGTCGGATAGGCTTTGCGGCCACAAACTTCGGCATGACGGGAATTGACCGCGTACACCTTTCCCTTAAACGAAGGATGCAGCAGGTTTTCGAGAACAGTCCGTCCAACCGTGCCCGGCCGGTCGGTGGCTCCGATCACGGCCACGGAATCAGCCAGAAATAGTGCATCGAGGCCGGTCTTTGAACTGAAGATTTCTTTTTCGCTCACGCTGGTTGCGCAATCCTGAAGGTAAGAGTCACCCGATCTTTCCCCGTTACCGATATTTGGCAACACTAATCTTCTTTACCGTCTCTAAGCCAGTACGCGAGGCCCCTTCGATTTCGAATGTACTACGATTTTTCCGACTGCTGGAGTGACCGGACTTACGACTGAATGTGATCTCCATCACAAAGCGTGCAGCCTAATGATGCCTCGGAGCCTGGCTCCTGCCCAGGAGGTTCCAGCAATCGCGCGCAATCTCCCAATCTTCCTGGGCGCGGATGAGGAGAATGCGTGCTGGCGAATCGGTTGCGGAGATGTCCTGGTCGGGAGGAGATTGCGCGTTCTTTGCCGGATCCAGTTTGAGGCCGGCGTATCCCAGGTTCTCGCAGGTCCGAGTTCGTACTTCTGGTGAATGTTCGCCCACTCCGGCAGTAAAAATGAGCGCATCAATTCCGCCCAGAACGGCGATCATGGCTCCAATGCCTGACTGCAGACGATGGACATAAATATCCAGAGCCAGCTTTGCTCTGTCATTTCCATTCTTGATTGCATCGATGATCTCGCGCATATCCCCGGACACGCCTGAGATTCCCAGCAGACCGGAGTGCTGGTTCAGCAGGTCGTCGAGTTGCTCTCCGGTGAGCCGCTTCTGACGCATCAAGTATGTGAGTATTCCGGGATCGACGGAACCCGAGCGGGTGCCCATCATCAATCCCTCGAGCGGTGTGAACCCCATGGTCGTGTCGATACTTCTGCCATCTCGAATAGCAGCGAGAGAACAACCGTTCCCCAGATGACAGGTCACAAGCCGGAGCGACTTCAGATCCTTGTGCAGCAGTTGCGCGGCACGGCGAGCACAATACTTGTGATTGATACCGTGGAAACCATAGCGGCGGATTCCTGCGTCGAACCATTCGTACGGACCCGGATACACAGCTGAGGACAGCGGCATCTTCTTATGAAAGCCGGTGTCGAACACCGCGACCTGTGGCACAGAGCCCATTAGTTTCTCGATGGTTTCCACGCCTTCCAGTTCGGCGCGATTGTGCAGTGGAGCAAACGCGGAAACTGCCTCGATCGCATTTTTCACTTCGCTACTGATGAGGACGGGATCTTCGAACTGAGGACCGCCATGTACCACCCGATGTCCGACGACATCGATCTTCGAAGGTGACTCTACGACGCTGGCCTCGCCTTTCCACAAAGTATCCAGCATGTGCTCGATGGCTTGTGCCCGAGAAGAAACTCTGGTCTGGTGAGTCTGGGCGAATCCTTTCGCGTTCTTGATTTCTACTTTCGCGGACTCGCCGTTCCACTCGATCGTAGCCTCCCAAAGGCGGGCTGGCGGATCATCTGGCAGTGCGTCGTCGATTTCGTAAAGACAACTCTTCTGGCTGCTGGAACCCGAATTCAGCACGAGGATTTTCATGATTGGGTGAGGCCAAGTTTAATCTCGCGCATCGGGCATGTCATCACTGGATGGCCAGGGACCCGCTGTGGGAAACGCGTCCTTTATGACCCTCATGCGGAATAGTAGACTTCGAAGCGAAGGTCCCCGCGTGGTCTTTTATCAATCAAAGAAAGTCTGTAGGGAAGTGTGATTCTTATGTCTGTGACGCAAAATCATGAATTGCAACCGGCCTCTTCCGAACAAACCCTTACCTCTGACGAGCTGCGCAAGATCGACGCTTACTGGCGCGCCTGCAACTACCTGTGTGCGGGCATGATCTATCTGCGCGAGAATCCTCTGCTCAGGCAGCCGCTCCGTCCCGAGCATTTCAAGAACCGGCTTGCTGGGGCATTGGGGGTCCGACCCTGGACAGACCTTCACCTGGGTTCACCTGAATCGCGTGATCACGCAAGTACGACTTGGACATGATTTACATTTCCGGACCCGGACATGGCGCTCCGGCGGTGATTTCGAATTGCTATCTCGAAGGGACTTATTCCGAAATCTATCCCGGAGAAGAGCCTCGACGAAGCCGGGATGCTGAAGCTGTTTCGCGCTTTCTCCTTCCCAGGCCAGCTCGGAAGCCATTGCACGCCGGAAGTGCCGGGATCGATTCATGAGGGCGGAGAGCTGGGTTACAGCATTTCGCACGCGTTCGGCGCTGCGTTCGACAATCCTGATTTGATCGTCAGCGTCGTGGTTGGAGACGGTGAGGCGGAGACCGGTCCACTGGCGACGTCATGGCATTCCAACAAGTTTCTGAACCCGATTCGCGATGGCGCTGTTCTGCCGATTCTCCATCTCAACGGATACAAGATCGCCAATCCCACGTTGCTCGCTCGCATTTCGCCCGAGGAACTCGACAGTCTTTTTCGCGGATACGGATGGGCGCCTCACGTGGTTGAAGGTGACGATCCGCAGCTGATGCATCCGAAGATGGCCGCGGCGGTCGAATCCTGCGTGCAGCAGATTCGTTCTATTCAGAAGGAAGCGCGGAGCAGTGGCCGCGCGGAACGGCCACGGTGGCCGATGATCATACTTCGGACGCCGAAAGGATGGACCGGGCCGAAGCAGGTCGATGGACACAGAGTGGAAGGATTTCTGGCGAGCCCATCAGGTCCCGGTGCTCGACGTGCAGACCAATCCGGAGCATCTGCGGATCGTCGAAGCGTGGATGCGCAGTTACAAGCCGGAAGAACTGTTCGACAAAGACGGCAGGCTGGCCGCCGAACTCCGGGAGCTGCCGCCCGGCGGCGAGCGCCGCATGAGCGCCAATCCTCACGCCAACGGCGGAAAGCTGCGCAAGCCGCTTAATCTTCCAGACTTCCGCGACTATGCAGTTCCGATTGACAGCCCTGGCACAAAAGAAATCTCACCCACAGAGACTCTGGGCAAGTTTCTGCGTGATGTCATGCGGAACAACATGAGCAGCTTCCGTCTGTTCAGCCCTGACGAAAACGCCTCGAACCGGCTGCAGGACGTTTACGAAGCAAGTCTCAAAACCTGGCTGGCGGAAATCAAGCCCGAGGACGCCGATGGTACGGACATCGCTCCCGATGGCCGCGTGATGGAAATGCTCAGCGAGCACACTCTCGAAGGCTGGCTCGAGGGCTACGTGCTCACCGGCCGGCACGGTCTCTTCAATACCTACGAGGCTTTCGTCCACATTATCGATTCGATGTACAACCAGCATGCGAAGTGGCTGGAGAAGTCGAAGCTCGAACTGGAATGGCGTTTGCCTATTTCGTCGGTGAATCTCCTGATTTCGTCGCTGGTCTGGCGGCAGGACCACAATGGATTCACCCATCAGGATCCGGGCTTTCTCGATCTGGTAAGCAACAAAAGCGCCAATGTCACGCGAATCTATCTGCCTCCCGACGCGAACTGCCTGCTCAGCGTGGCCGACCATTGCCTGCGCAGCAAGGATTACGTAAACGTGATCGTCGCCGACAAGCAGTCCCACCTCGTCTATCTCGACATGGAGGCTGCGATCATTCACTGCACCAACGGCATTGGTATCTGGGACTGGGCCAGCAACGACCAGGGAGTGGATCCCGATGTCGTGGTCGCGAGCGCGGGCGACATCATGACGCAGGAGGCGCTGGCCGCCGTGGCGATTCTGAGAGAGCACTTTCCCGATCTGAAGATTCGTTTCGTGAATGTGGTGGATCTCTACCGTCTGCAACCCGAGACGGAGCATCCTCACGGTCTCTCCGATCGTGACTTCGACTCGCTCTTCACTTCAGACAAGCCAGTCATTTTCAATTTTCATGGATATCCCTGGCTGGTCCACAAGTTCACCTACCGCAGAACGAACCATGCCAACATTCATGTGCGCGGCTACAAGGAGAAGGGAAACATCAACACGCCTTTGGAGCTTGCCATCCGCAACCAGGTTGACCGCTTCAATCTGGCAATCGACGTCATCGACCGGGTCCCGAGGCTGCAGGGTCCGGGAGCACATCTCAAGGAGTGGCTGAAGGCCCAGATCATAGAAAGCATCGACTACGCCGACACCGAAGGCATCGACAAGCCCGAGATACGGAACTGGAAGTGGCCAGGGAAGAAGTAGCTGTCTTGACGTGAGGTGCACAGTCAAATTCTTATGGCGCGTACACGATTGCTGGTGCAGATGCTGCTGCTGATGATGACGACCTCCGTTTTCATGGGAGTCGCGGCGATTGGTACATTCACGGCCCGGTCCATAGCGAAGTCACCAGCCGACACTCCCAAGGCGATCACTTACGCAACGGCCAGCAAGGCAACTTACCTGAAGTTCGCGGACGAGACTGAAGGCATGCTGCGCCGGGACGTCCTGAATGTATGGTTCCCGCGAACCGTTGACCACGAGCACGGAGGCTTCTATTCCAATTTTGCTCGCGATTGGCAGCCCACGAAAAGCCAGGGAAAGTTTTCCGTGTTTCAGGGAAGGATGACCTGGGTCGCAGCCCAGATCGTGATGCGTCGGCCGGATTTGAAAGATCAGTATCTGCCCTTCGTCCAGCACGGTGTGGAATTTCTGAGCAATGTTCTCTGGGACAAGAAATACGGCGGCTTCTTTTGGGGTGTCGACGACGACGGGCAGATCACGCCGTTCTACAGCGATGGCAAGGAGCTTTATGGCATCAGCTTCGACCTTTACGGCGCCGCTGCGGCTTACCAGGCGACGCACGATTCCAAGGCCCTTGACCTTGCACAGAAAACTTTCCGGTGGGTTGACGAACACGCCCACGACGCCAGAAACGGCGGATACTTCGAATGGCTAACGCGTGACGGCAAGGTGGTCGAGGGCAATCCAGACTCGGTCACGCTGCAAGGCGTGCCGGTCGCCTCGTTTCCCATCGGCTACAAGTCAATGAACACGCACATTCACCTGCTGGAGTCGTTCACCCAGCTTTACGAAGTTTGGAAGGACGACACGCTACGCCAGCGCCTGGAAGAGCTGCTGGCGGTCATTCGGGACCGGGTTTGCGTTCAACCGGGGGTGATGAACCTCTACTTTACCAACGAATGGCGTCCTATCCCCGACCATGATTCTTATGGTCACGACATTGAGACTGCCTACCTCATGCTGGAAGCAGAAGATGTCCTGGGTCACGGCCACGATCCCCGCACCGAACACATGGCCAAACAACTTGTCGATCACGCGCTCGCCACGGGGTGGGACGAAGCCAACGGCGGATTCTTTGACGACGGCACGACATTCGGCAAGGCGGAGTCCAAGGTAAAGAGTTGGTGGGTGGAGATGGAAGGACTGAACTCCCTGTTGCTGATGCACGAAAAATATGGTCGCCAGACGGACATATACTTCAAAGCCTTTCAGCGGCAATGGCAGTTCATCAAGGACTATCAGACCGACTCTCAGTTTCACGGCGTCTATGAACTGATCGGCACGGACGGGCTGCCGACCACCACAAATAAGGGATATATCTGGAAAGCGGCTTATCACGATGGCCGCGCTCTGCTGAATGTTACGGAGCGACTGCGAAAGTTGGCGGAAGCTTCATCGCAGTGAGATGTTCCGCTCAAGGTCGTAATCGTTCTTCAGTTCGTGACTTCTAACTCCACAACCTGTCCCAGGAGCGTTCCTGGTCCCACTGCGGTGTAGGTTCGAAATATCCTGTGCCCGGCATGAGGTGCTGCCGTACCACGTCGTCGTTCAAGGTCACGCCGAGGCCAGGCCGGTCTGGAACTGTGATCCAGCCGTGTTCGACGATCGGCGTCTTCACTCCTTCTTGCACCATCGACGACCACCAGGGAACGTCAAGGGAATGATTTTCCAGCGCCAGGAAGTTCAGCGTCGCTGCGGCGCAATGGACGTTCGCCATGCAACTGACCGGCGTTCCGGCAAAGTGCATCGCCATCGGAACGCCGTACTCCTCCGCCATGTCTCCGATTTTGTGAGTTTCGAGGATCCCGCCGGACGTGGCCAGATCGGGATGAATCTTCGACACTGCATGTTTTTCGCAGAGCACGCGAAAGGGTTCTTTCAGATAAATATCTTCGCCCGTGAGAATCGGCGTGGGGCTCTCGTCGGAAATCTGCTTCAGCAGATCGGTGTACGTCCAGGGAATTACGTCTTCCATCCATGAGAGGTTGTATTTTTCGTATGCCTTGCCCAGGCGGATGATCGATTTCACGCCCAGGTGGCCGAGGTGATCCATGGAGAGAGGAATTTCCATGCCGACCGCGTCGCGCACCGCGGCGACATACTGTTCGAGCATCGCAATGCCCTTGTCGGTGACTTCCATGGCGAGAAAAGGATGCTCGAGTTGGGTCGTCTCCCAGGGGCTCAGGTCGGATGGCGCGGTCACCGTGCCCGGGAGTATCCGAGACCATCTCAATGCCCAAATCCATTTTCAGCCAGGTGATACCCATCTCTTCTTTTCGTTCTTTCATGCGCTGGGCATAGACCTTGGGGTCATTGGATTCGGTTGTGTCGGCATAGACGCGAATCTTGTCGCGAAACTTGCCGCCGCCCACCATGGCATATACGGGCGCGTTGTAGACCTTGCCGGCAATGTCCCACAGCGCCATTTCGATGGCGCAAACTCCTCCGGCCTGGCGCGCAGGACCGCCAAATTGTTTGATCTTGCGGAAAAGCTTGTCGAGCTGCAGCGGGTTCTCGCCGACGATGCGGCTCTTCAGAAACAGGGCGTAAGTGGCGCTGGCGCCGTCGCGTACTTCACCAAGTCCGTAAACGCCCTGATTGGTATCGATTCGAATGATCGGGCAGGGACTGGGGCCGGGCTTGACCACCGTAGCGACGCGCAAGTCGGTGATCTTCAGCGCCGAAGGGCTTGAGTTCGTGTTCACATTCCTGGGATAAGCCTCATCCGGATCGCCGAGGAGAAGGGTTGCGCCGAGCGCTCCTGCTGCGGTTTTCAGAACATCGCGACGGTTGAACGAGGGCAGGTTCGATTTGCTCATGGAGTATTAGTCCTTCTCCCTTAAGTCGCTAGCAGGGTAAAGCGTGACCGAAAGCGATTCAACATCTTTCCGGTTTATTATGGCGCCTCCACCTTGCCACTGAGGTTTGACAAGTCTTCTACAATTTGAGACTTTGCGGCGGGCAGAGATACCGGGAGACCCCAATGAAAAAAGCTGCAATCACACATTCACTTCTAGCAGTAATTTCCCTGACAGCCTGCGCGATGCTGTTGCCTTCACCACCCATCGCCCAGGCGCAAATGAGCACCTTCTCGAAACAGGACTTGCTGGATTACACGGCGCAGAATCCCTTTGGCCGTTTCCCGGATGGCAGGCCCAAGGTGCCCGACGATCTGATCGAACGTGCTCGCGGCTTATCAGCTGAGGAGGTCTGGGCGGGCCTGGAAGACAAGAAATTCCCCAATCAGTATGCCGATGGATTTCAAATACTCCATCCGGGTAAAACCATGGTCGGGCGCGCCTTTACGGTTCAGTTCATGCCGGAGCGCTCGGACGTGTCCCACGTAGCCAATGCGAAAGCAAAGGCGCACGGCGTCAAGGAACTCTCTAACCAGTTCGCGATCGATATGCTGCAGCCTGGCGATGTTCTGGTGGTCGACCTCTTCGGCAAGAAAGTTGACGGCACCATCGTCGGCGACAACCTCTTTTATTACGTGATGAAAGCTACTCACAGCGGCGGACTGGTGGTGGATGGCAGCGTCCGCGACCTTGACGGCATTTCGGAAATCGATATGCCGGCGTATTTTCGCTCGGTCGATCCCACGCCCATCGGCAACGTTATGCTCACCGGAATCAATATTCCGATTCGGATTGGCGGAGTGACGGTGATGCCCGGCGATCTTGTGGTCGGCGATCGCGAAGGGGTTTATTTCATTCCGCCACAAGCCGTGAAGGATGTCCTCGATCGCGCCGACGAAACTCACATCCACGATGAGTGGACGAAGAAGAAGTTCGATGAAGGGAAATACAAATCCAGCGAGATTTACGGGTCTCCCTCGGATCCCAAATTGAAAGAGGAATATCGGGAATATCTGAAGAAGCGTCTCGAAGAAATACGGAGTAAGCGGCAGTAATTCAATTCTAAAAACTCGCCCTGACCCAAATCGTCCCGGAGGGACGCCTGAAACGGCCCAAATGCTCGGGAAAGTTTCAGGCGTGCCTACGGCACGCGGATCGTTTTGCTGACGCACCCGCAGGTGAACTGGCGGGCTACCATCGGCGGTCCCTTCCGGGACCGGGCTCTTTCGACATTCCTACAGCTTGACCGTCCTTCCGCTCCGCGCCGCTTCGTAGATGCCCATCATGATGGTCAAGTCACGCAGTCCTTCTTCACCCGGCGTGAGTGGATCTTTATTCTCCATCACGCAAGAGGACATGTGGTCCATCTCCAGTCGCGAAGTGGTCGCGCACCGGGAGTATGCGCTCTTCGGTGACGTTGTCGTGGTGCACATACATTCGCAAGGCCGGTGTAAGGCGTCGCCGGTTCGAGCTCAAACCATCCTTTGGTGGTCACCGCGCGATAACGGTTCTGGCCTGAGTAGCCGTAGCTCGATGTGCAGTTGGCCAGGATGCCGCTGGGGAAGCGGAGTTGGAAGTTGATCGTTTCCTCCACTTCCTTGAAGCGAATGTCTCCCGGCGTGGTGTACATCATGGCGTTGATTTCGGTGGGTTCTTCGCCGGTCAAGTAGCGCGCCGCGTTCAGAGAGTAGATGCCGATATCCATCAGCGATCCGCCTCCCGCTAGTGCCTTGTTCAGCCGCCATTGCGTGGGATCGCCGATGTTGAAACCGTGGTCGGCCAGGATGACCTTGATCGGTCCCAATTCCTGTGAACGTGCCATGCGGATGGCTTCCTGGTTGTAGGGTTCATAGCGGCAGCGGTATGCCACCATCAATTTACGATTCGCCTTGCGAGCCGCGTCGATCATGTGCTGGCAGTCCGCCGGCGTGTTGGCCATGGGTTTTTCCGACAGCACATGCTTGCCCGCCTGGTGCCCGCGAACCGTGTACTCGGCATGCATCGCGTTGGGCAGAACTATATAAATCACGTCGACTTCGGGATTGTCCTTGATCGAATCGTAGTTCTGATAGTTGTAGATATTCTTCGGATCGACGCCATAGCGCAGCGCCAGCTTGTTCGCCTTGTCGGGATGTCCGCTGACGAAAGCCACCACTTTCGATTTTTCGCATTTCGCGAATGCCGGCAGGATCTGGTTGATCGCAAGACTGCCCAGGCCGACGATGGCCCATCCCATTTTCTTGCCCGGCGGGTCTGGAACCTGCAACGCTGCGGCATCCTTCAAGAGAGTACCGGCAAAATTGGCAGCCACAAGACCCTGGCCAACCTTGGTGATGAAGCCTCGGCGAGTGATTTCTTTGACGAATGAATCAGACACGATCGGACCTCCTCGATTCGTAGGACACGACGACTTCGCGGCGACAGTTTACCGCACTGCTGAGGCCCGGCAAATCGGGATTTATCACGGAGGACACAGAGGCCTTGTTTCTGAGTATTCTGTGTCCTCTGCGTCCTCCGTGGTTAAAACTTGCCAAATTGAAATCAAGTAGACAGCAGACGCGCAGCGACGAGATCTTCCAGCGCGCAGCCGACACTCTTGAACAAAGTAATGTCCTGCGGCCCCCGCCGAACCTGGCGGGTACCAGCCAGGGCCTCGTGCAGATCGGCGATGACGTGCTCGGTGCCGATGGTCCCATTACTCTGCGGGATAAGAATGTCGCCGGCTTCCTGGAGACAACCTTCGTAGGTGTCCACAACAATTCTCGAGCGGCGGGCGGTTTCATCGTCGACTTCGCGAGTATCCGAGCGGAATGCTCCCACGAGATTCAAATGGGTCCCCGGATGTAAAACACGGCCATCGAAGAGAGGAACGGTCGAAGTTGTGCAGGTACAAATGACATCGGCTTCCGCCGCACAGGTGTTGGCATCGCTTGCCCGGATGGAGCAGGGGACGGTTGCGGAAAACGCCTCCACAAAAGCCTGGGTTCGTTGGGGAGTCGATCCACAGATCAGAACTCGTTTGAAGTCTCGCGCGTGGAACAAAGCTGGGAGGTGTGCCCTGGCTTGCCTGCCGGTACCAAAAATTCCCAAAACCTTCGCGTCAGGACGGGCCAGCAGTCGGGTTGCGACTACCGAAGTTGCCGCGGTGCGTAGATCGGTCAGAGAGTCGGCTTCAGCGAGCAAAGTCACGTCACCAGACTGAGCGTCGTACAAGGTGTAATTAGATTTGACGATGTGAGCGCCACGTCCGGGTTCGGTCGCCATGGTGACGACTTTCAGGCCCAGTAGGCCATGGCCGTAACAAGGCATGATCAGTAGGGTGTGTGGGCCTTGCGTAAGAACCATGCGCGGCGGCATGGTGAAGCTGTGGCGTTCGGTCCTGAAGGCATATTCCAGGGCGGCGGCGAGTTCCGGGATGTCGAGGCGCTCGGCGACCTCATGATCTTTGAGGATTTTCACGCAGTACCTTGTTTTGGTCAGACAAAATCTGGGGCGTCACGCCCACACGAATTTGCGATTGTATACCGGGGTGGATCAGCGGGGGCAGCGGCGACTCCGAGTTACGAAGAGGCACTATTCTGGAGAATGGCCGGCGTGCGCTTTCCGCTAGAGCGGTGACGTGCCGGCCCAATGGCTGATATTAGGTTGTCTATAGCGTCGAGGTGATCAGTGCGCCGAGCTGTTTGTACGATCCGCCGCAGGCTCGTACCAGAAAACGGCGCCCTTCGAAATCGGCGGTAAAGTGTAGGATGTACCGCCTGCCATACGAACTCCGTCCACCTTTTGTATTTCACCCATGAACGGCAAGAAGAACCCTGGACCTTTTACTTCCGACGAAACCGTTACTTTGACTCCGGACTGCACCGTCTGGACCGGATTCACTCCGCCACGCAGTCCTGCGAAATTCGCCAGAAATACGTGAGGCTTCCCGTCTACGAGCGAGATGGAAGTGGCGATCTCAGGAGAAGCGGCAATCTGAATGCTTCCGTCACTTTTAAAAGTTTTTAGAAAAGCCGCTTGCGAATCCGGCGTCGTGTGCTCGAAATCTTTCTCCAATGCAGCCATGTACTCTTTTCCCGGGCAAGGTTCGACCCGGGCGATGTTGGAAGCCGGAGTCAGTTGCGTGGCATCTTCTCCGGTAATCACCAGATTCTTGCCGCTCGCAACGTAGCTCTTCAACCAGCCTTTCTCGGACTCATCCAGCATCCGCACATCTGGCAGCACCAGCGTATCGCCCGCGAATTGCTGTAAGGTTCGCGGAGTCACGATCTGAAACTCGAGGTGCTGCTGCAGTAACAGGATTAGGATGCCGCGATAGGAGCGGATGAACTCGTCCGCATAGTAATTTCGCGTCTGCGGGGAAAAATAAACTCCTACTGGATGAATCGGGCTGCGGGGGAGATAGAAGGTTTTTTCGTTGGTTTTAATCCACGAGAATATCTTCTTCCGCATCGCCAGATCGTTTGAGCCGCCCATGGAGTGGCCGGGCGCGTCCCAGAAATTCGCGCCATCCATAATCTGGGACATGGCGAGGTTCATCATCGACTCGCGAATATCCACTTTCTTGTCGCCATCCCAGGAATAGTTCAGGATCCAGGTGGCTTTGCCCTCCGCAAACGCGCGGAACGAATGCATGCCCACCTGGTAGGCGAACCAGTCCAGCGGATTTCGCTCGGATGCCATGTGGTTGCCTTTGCCGAATTCGTACTCGTGCGCAATGACGTCTACGACGGGGTACAGGCTATATACATCGGCGCCTACACGGACCGCTTCCTGCTCGATGCCAGGATAGATCTCGGGAATGGTCTTGATCTCTGGATTGACCGATTTCGCATTCACGTCGATGTCGTGCATGAAATCGGTAAAGGTCTGGATGCGGAAATCGACCCACTTGCGGAAGTTGGCATCTTTGAAATCGCCCAGCTTCAGGGCTTTGCGCGCATCCAGTCCGGTCTGTTTCTTGAATTCAGCAACCGTGTAGTCGTCGAAGCTGGCCCAGGAGTCTTCCCATCCGTCGAAGTGAGTCATCCAGTACGGAATGTCAACGTAGATGCCGTCAATGCCAGTGCCTGCAATCTGACGCACCCGTTCCATGTAAATCTTTCGCCACTCGGGAACGTAGGGGCTGACCCATACATCTTCATCACCTTTTTTGATCCAGAAAGCTGAGCCTCCGCCGAAAACCGCCGGCTCGCCGGTGATCTTGCGCTGCAGCCAGTCGGGATGTTCCTTGGCCAGCGTGTGCGTAGTTTTGTCTGCATTCGCTGTGATGCATTCGGTGCCGGCGATGTAGACATACGCGCGATTGCCTACCTGGTGCGCTTTTTGAGCTACATCACGAATGGCCTGCAGCTTCTCTTCCGGGTTTACGAAGCTCTCGTATCGCCCAGGAATGTCGTTGTCCACCTCGATACCGAAGACGTTGCTGTCCTGCGCATTGCGGACAATCTGATCTGCGCTGTGATTGCCCAGCCCGTAGCCCCCGATGCGTACGTAGTGAGTCCAATTCTGTCCGGCGGGAACTTCCTGGGAGAGACCAACGGTTGCGACAATCAACAGAAACGTTGCAGCTATACGCGAGCGAGTGGACACGGGATGGATGTCTCCTGAGCAAGGTTGGGAAATCATGGGAAGTTCTTCGCGTCCTTTGCGGATTACTTTGCGACTTTTGCGGTTCAAGGGGTTTGATTTTGTGAACGTCAAACCCTTTACCGCGAAGTGCGCAAAGAAATACCGCAAAGGACGCAAAGAAAAAACTAGAACTGGAAGCGTGCTCCGAATTGCATCCGGCGATAGTTGTTGGTGGTGGAAGTCACAGTTCCGAAACTGCCGTCTCCCGATGCCACATCCGGAAAGGCAAAGCGCTGGTGGTTTGCCGCATTGAACATTTCGGCGCGCACCTGCAGCAGCTTTCCTTCTCGGATGGTGAACTCTTTCGAAAGCGAAAGATCCACGTTGCGAACCCCGTCTCCGCGCAAATTGGAAAAATGCCGTGGCGCGTTGCCCGCAATGTTGTCCCCTGGATCGGCGAAGCAGTCTTGGTTCAGGTATGGGGCTCCTGTCTTGGCCGCCTCGTGATAATTGATTCCAGTCGTAAGCTGCGAGCACACCACGTTCGGTCGTTGGTTTCCGTCCGTCAGGCGGGAGTTGCTGTCGATGATCGCGATCGGCTGCCCGCTCTGTAACGTCAGGAATGTATTCAACGACCAGCCGCCGACGATCGCATCCGCCACGCCGCCCATGCCGCGGCCAATCCAGCGCCCGCGCCCCACCGGCAGATCAATGATGAAGGCCGTTGTGAGCCGGTGAGTGGCGTCATTCGCACTGATCCCATGCTCGGCCTTCAGGTTGTCCAGCAGTTGCGGGTTGTCGAATTCCAGATTGGTTAGCCACGCATTTCGTCCCGCAGCAGAATCGTCGGTCGACTTGGAGAATGTGTAGTTCCCCTCGAAGCTGACGTAGTGGCTCGCTCGCTTCTGGAATCGAACCTGGAGCGAGTGATACCACGAGGTTGCAATCAGGCGCGGCAGACCCGAAAAGCCTCCCGCGAACTGCGGATACGGCTCCAAGAGGAGTCCCTGCGGGATCTGATCCTGTACGTACAGCGAATCGGCCACATCGGCGGCGTTGAAGATCGGCGTCGCTGGACAGTACGATGCCGGCGCTGCCACGGTTGCAAAGAAGCACTGAAAAGGATTTGCAACTGGGGTGGCGAGGAAGTCGCTCACCGCCGTACTGTCAGGATCGTGTGAGGGATTCAGTTGCGCCACAAGCTTATCGCGAATGCTCGAAGGCAGGAAGTTGCGCTCCCGTGTGGAAGTTGATGCGCCTGCCCAGGGAAGGTGCGTGGCGCGGTTCGCGGCATAGTCCGCCGCGATCACGATTTGTCCCGGCAACAGGTGCTGCACTCCCAGGTTCCACTGGTAGATTTCCGCATTGCGCGCGACGCCCGTGTCCAGGTCGCTGCCGTTGCCGAATCCCCAGTTCGCCAACTTCCCATAGGTTCTGCCTTGCGGCGGCGCCAGCCCTGCCGGGAAGGGATTTTCCAGCGTCGCATATTGCGTCACATAGTTGTCGGTCGTGAAATACAACGGCGCCGTCTTCGAGAACGAAGGCCCGGCGTACTGAAAATTGGTAGCGACGTTCATTCCATAGAAGACGCCCGCCCCGCCCCGTAACACCGTGTTGCTCGCCAGTTGGTACGCGAAACCCAGGCGCGGAGCAAAGTTGTTCCGATCCACCCGGGCATTGCGATGTCCTGAGTCCGCGAACACCGTCGTTCCTTTCAATTGCCCGATTTGTCCGAAGTCGAACGCGGGGTCCGCACTGCGAGCCACTGGGATGTTGATACCCGTGTCCCCCGTAAAATTGCTGAATTGCAATTGGTTGGTTCGTTCCGAGTAAGGTGTGCTCCACTCGTAGCGCAGGCCAAGATTGACGGTGAGTTTGGGAGTGACCTTCCAGTCATCCTGCACATAAAAGGCCGACTCGACCGATTTATCCGCTACAGACGGAATGATGTGCAGTTCGGAATCTTCCGGCGAGGGATAACCAACCAGCAGGGTGGCAAATGGATTGCCCTGATTGTTGTCTCCCAGGCCGCCATTGGGATCCTGGGTGGTCACGTCTCGCGTGAAGTTGAAAATCCCCGTGGGATTGTCCGGCTGGAAGAAGTTGTTAAAGAATTGTCGCTGCTCGCCGCCGAAGGTGATCGAATGCCGCCCTTTCACCCACTGCAACGACGAAGAGTAGCTGTAGAGAGAGTGCGCAAAAGCGGTGTCCACGCAGCACTGGGTAAACATGGAGAGGAAAGGATCTCCCACGTTGATGGCGGGGATCCGGTCCAGTCCGTTCTGGTCCAAAATGGACGGCAACCCCACATCACTCAATGTCGGATAGTGATTGCTGATACCGGGCGCGTGTACCCGATCGACGCTAAAGCGGTTCGTCCAGAGTGCCGTTGGTTTGATCGCCCAGTTATATTCAAGGTTGCCGTTCTGTACGGTCGTCAGGTAGATCACTCCATCGCCCTGATCCCCGTTGCCTACGATGGTCGGAACGGTGTTCTCACTATGTGCTCGGCTGTAACGGCCACCGATCTTGTGGTTGTTGGCGATCTGGTGATCGATCTTCACATCGAACTGCCAGGCTGGGGCGGTCGACAGAGTCACCGCGCGGAAGTTTGGGTCCGGATAGGCCGCGTTCGGCACATTGGCATGCGGATACAAATTCAAGATCGCCTGCCCGATGGGATCGATGTTGGCCGCGGGAATCTTGTTCAGAATTCCACCATCCGAAAATTGCTCGCGCGGACACACGAAGTTCGGATCCGTGTTCTTCGCACAAGGATCGTAAATCCCCGCGCTGGCCGTGTCGGGATTGTTCGGATCCGGCAGGTTGGCCAGGCTCTGCGAGAAGTCACCGGTACGCTCCAGGTCCGTGGGCACAATCCCTTCAATGTTGACGGGATCCCGTTGCCGGGTTTTTTCGAAATCCACGAAGAAGAATGTACGGTTCTTGATGATGGGCCCGCCCACCGCGAAGCCGTATTGGTCGCGGACGTGATCGGGTTTTTCGCCACTGTTGAAAAAATCGCGTGCGTCGAAGGCCGACCGTTGCCCGTACCACCATCCGCTACCGTGAAACTGGTTCGTGCCCTGCTTCAACACGATGTTGACGACGGTTCCTCCGTTGTTGCCGAACTCGGCCGAAAAGCTGTTGTTCTGGAGCTTGAACTCTTGCACGATCTCCACCGAAGGCTGGTAGTACACGTTAGAGTTACCGCCTTCACCCTGCTCTGGCGCGCTGAGGGGGCTGCCGTCGATGCTGACCTGTGCGGTCGCGTTGCGCTGGCCATTGGAGACGAAGTTGGTGCCTGAAGGATAGTTGTCGTTGATTCCCGAGCCCGTAGTCTCGGTTACTCCACCAGCCAGAAACACCAGACCGAACAAACTCCGGTTGTAAAGAGGGATGTCCCGCACGTACTCGTTGCTGACGTCGGTGCCGAGAGTGGCGCTGTCGGTGTCGAGCAGAGGAGGCGCTTCGGTCACGTCCACCGTGATGTTGAAGCTGACCGGCTTCAGGCTGAAGTTCAAAGTAGCCTGCTGGTCAACCGTCAAAATCACGTTCTTGCTCTCCGCCGACCGGAAACCTGCGGCGTCGATCTTGATGGTGTAGGTGCTGGGGCGCAGGCCAGTCAGAAGATAGAGACCGTGCTCGTCGGTGTGGACGCTGGTGGAGACATTGGTACCGTCATTGGTGATGGTCACCAGGGCGTTTACCACGACGGCACCAGTCTGGTCGGTCACGTTGCCGCGCACCTGGGACGTATAACTCGCCTGACCCGTCGCGTGCGGAGTCAGCAGCACGGCAATCGTGAGTACGATGCCGAAGAGGAACTGAAGGCGACGAAACCCATCGGAGAAGCGTGACATGTTCAACCCTCTGGTTCGGACAGGATAATAAAGAGACGGGCGCAATGTTTCACATCATTGCGATTATGATCTTTTACTTTCGATCATAGTGCGAAGTCAAGCACAAACGTCAGGCGAAAAAGCGATTCCCCGCATTGGAAACAATGGAAGGAGGGCGCGAAACTTACGGTTTCTTGCGTTTCGTGCCCGGTTTCACTCGAAAGGTGCGGCGGCAGAGGGTTTTACGCTCTGACTGCAGGCGTACTGATGTCGTTTGGAGCTTCCTTTTCTGGAGCCGAGGCCTGCTGGTCTATCAGGAAGGTTCAGTGGGCCGGCTGAACTTAACCGTAGGACCGCCCGGGTCCGCTGCGGCGCTTAGTGCCCGGCAATCTGGTATATAACGTTCCCCCCGACCACGGTTTCGAGCACATGAGTGTTGGCGATATCCTCGGCGGGTATTTTCAGTGGGTCACGGTCGAGCACAATGAGGTCAGCGAACTTGCCGACTTCGATGGATCCGGTTGTGTCGTCCTGGTGGAGCTCATAGGCGGCATTGATGGTGATGGCGCGAAGAGCGGCTGCCGGTGACAAGCCGGGATCGTCGCCCAGCCGGCCCCGGTACTCGGCTGGCGCGTCGGGTGAGTTGGTGCGGGTCACGCTGACTTTGAGCGCGAACCATTCGTCTAGTTTGTCTACCGGCCAGTCACTGCCAAAGGCGATGCGGGCCCCGGCCGCGGCCAGTAATCCGGCGGGTTCCAGAATCTTCATTCGCGCTGGACCAAAATAATTCCTGAGTCCCAGCGTGTCTCCTGCAGGCTTTTCCCACTGGAATGACAGCACTGGAATTGTGTCCAGTTTTTTATAGCGCCCAAAATCCACCGGATCGACGATTTCGTCGTGTGCGATCGCCGGACGTATGTCGGCCGAGGGCAAGGCGTTACGTAGTGCTTCAATGCCATCGAGTCCGGCGTGGACGGCTCCGTCGCCATCGGCGTGCATGTGAGGATCGATCCCGGAGCGACCGAGAGCGACGAGGATGGTCGCAAGCGCATCCGCAGGGAAGTAGACTGCCGGTCCACGGCTCGGACCTGGTGCCCAGTGCGGACTCTCTGCTGGTCCAGTATTAGTGAAATAAGGTTCGCGCAGGGTGCCTGTCAACGCGGGGGCGGCGATCACGCCGTCAAGAAACAGCTTCGAGTTTCTGACCGTGATACCCGGTGCGGCGGCGATTGCGCCTTCATCGTATTGTTTGGCGAACGCCACCACGCGCGCAACTGCACCCTGAGGATTGCCGCTTTCCGCCGGGGCGATTACCGGGGCAAAGTGCGCCCGCACCGTGAGGCCTCCAGTTCGTCGAACTGCCGCGAAGGCTGCCATGTCTTCGGCCGCCGCGGCGGCATCGAGAAAGCTGGTGACGCCCTGCTGGTTCATGGCCTTGAGCGCAGCTTTCGCGGCCGTCACGTCTTCCTCTGCCGTGGGCTTGGGCAAAAGTTCGGTGAACCCTTCGTGCGCCGCATCTTCGAGCACGCCCGTCGGTTCGCCGCTGGCATCGCGCCAGATCTTTCCGCCAATGGGATCGGGCGTGCTGGCTGTGATCTTTGCCAAGCTGTAGCGCGCGTGTGTTGGCGAGCACGGTGTGCCCGAACGACGAACGGACGATAATCGGACGAGTCGTTTTCAGCACATCGAGCGTGGCTCGGCTGGTCTTCACGCCGGCGGGGCGCATGCTTTCCTGGAACCAGCTCACTACCTCGAGCCAGGCGTTCGGGTCGGTAGACTTCGAGTGGTCAAGGCAGGCCTGGACCCGCTGCTGCAGTTCCGCGACGGTCAGCGATTCGTAGTTGAGGCTGCACTGCAAGAGTTGCCGCCCTGCCTCGAGAGGATGCATGTGCCCGTCGATCAGGCCCGGCATCAGGAATTTTCCCTGCAGGTCCACAGACACGGTTGCCGGACCGGTGAATGGCGCTACTCCCTGATTGCTGCCGACGTAAACGATTTTCCCGTCGCGAATGGCGAGCGCCTCGGCAGTTTCATTTTTGGCATTCGCCGTGAAAATCACGCCGTTGCGGTATACGCGGTCGGCGGCCGGAGAAGGAGGCGCGGCCATCAAAGCTGAAGGAAGCAGGAATAGGGCGAGAGCCGCGCACAGCGACCGGCTCTTGAAAATAAAGACTCCGAATGGATCACCAGTTTGATGGCACGGCTTGTGCATGACGCCTCCGTGTAAAGAGTGACACAGCATCGTATAACATCATTTGGGAAAGTGATTGGAGCCGCATGGATGTGCACTTAATTGACGGGACGTATGAATTGTTCCGGCACTTCTTCGCCGTGCCCGCGTCGAAGGATGTGAACGGTCAGGAGATCGGCGCAGTGCGCGGCGTCCTGACCTCCGTTCTCTCCATGATCGAACGCGGCGCGACCCATCTTGGGGTTGCCACCGATCACGTGGTGGAATCATTTCGAAACGATCTATATCCGGGATATAAAACCAGCGAAGGTGTAGCCCCAGAATTGCTGTCGCAGTTCCCCATCCTTGAGGAAGCGTTGCAGGCAATGGGAGTCCTGGTGTGGCCGATGGTTTACTTCGAAGCCGATGATGCACTGGCTTCGGCCGCCAGCAAGGCAGCGGCGGACGACCGCGTGAGTCAGGTTCTCATTTGCACGCCTGACAAAGACTTGAGCCAGTGTGTGGTGGGCAAACGAGTCGTTCAGTTCGACCGAAGGCAGGAGATTGTGCGCGATGAGGCTGGGGTCGTCGCCAAGTTCGGAGTGCAGCCGAAATCAATTCCTGACTATCTCGCCGTGGTGGGCGATAGCGCGGACGGATTCCCCGGTGTCGCGGGATGGGGCGCGAAGGCGGCGGCCCTCACTCTCTCTCAGTATCCTCGCCTGGAAGACATTCCGAAGGATTGGCAGAAGTGGCATCCATCGATCAAGCGAGCTCGCGCGCTTTCCGAGTCTTTGTTTAATTCGTGGGATGATGCGGTGTTGTTTCGCACCCTCGCAACCTTACGGCTGGACGTGCCGGTTTTCGAATCAGTCGAAGATCTTCGTTGGACGGGACCGCGTCCCGACTTCGACGAACGCTGTCGGCAAATGAAAGCACCAGATTTGCTGCGCCGGGTGAAACTGCAAGTCGTCGCGAAGAAATAGCGTCGCCTAATGACTTCCGGAAAAGCATGAACCACGAAGGACACCAAGGTTCACTAAGGAAAACCCTGCGTTCGAAGCCTTCGTGATACTTCGTGTCCTTCGTGGTTGTGGTTCTTGCGACCGGCGCCGTGAACGGCTAATAGGTGGCGCGTCCGCCGCTCAGATCGAAAACCGCGCCCGTGGTGAAAGAGTTTTCTTCGGACACCATCCACGCCACCAAAGCCGCGATTTCGTCGAGTTCGAGGAAGCGCCCGCGCGGAATCTTGGAGAGCATGTAGTCGATATGCTCTTGCGAAATCTGCTCGAAAATCCTGGTGCGCGCTGCCGCCGGCGTAATGCAGTTGACCGCGATGTTCTGGTCGGCGAGTTCCTTTCCCAATGACTTGGTCAGCGCGATGACGCCGGCCTTGGCGGCGCTGTAGGCCGAGGCGTTGGGGTTTCCTTCCTTGCCTGCAATTGAAGCTACGTTCACGATCCGTCCATACTTCTGTTTCAGCATGATGGGTACGACGGCGCGGCAGCACAGGAACACGCCAAGCAGATCGATGTCAATCACCTGCTTCCAGACATCGACTGGATATTCCCAGGTCTTGACCGTGGGGCCGGAAATCCCGGCGTTGGCCACCAGGATGTCGATGTGTCCGAACTTGTTCGCGGTTGAGTCGGTGGCCTGGCGAATACTTTCGGGGTCGGTGACGTCGGTGGTGACGGCGTCGACCGTGCCGTGGGCGGCGAGTTCTTTCGCGGCAGACGCGACCAGTTGCTGATCGCGATCCCAGAGGGAAACTGAAGCGCCTGAGGAGAGAAAGCGGCGGGCGACGGAAAATCCGATGCCCTGCGCGCCTCCGGTGATCACGGCGTGACGATTGCTTAAATCGATCTGATTCATTGAGTCCGAGTGGCTGGTACGCCAGTCAATTGGCTGCGATGGATATGAACCATGAATCTTACATGAAGCCTCGACTGGCAGCAGAACACGCCGGAGACTCGGTGAGGTCGGAAACTTCGGCGGCATCGCCGTTCAGCTTTACTTCATCGCTCATTTTATTTCCATCATGGGAATACCCTCTCCCAGGATGGAACGGAATCGACTCAAAATCTGCGTCCGTTCGATCTCTTCGCCGGTGGCTTTCTCTCGACTAAGCGCTTTAAAAAATGATTGCCGTGGAGCGAAGTGCGGCGTATGCTTCGTGGCATCGATCAAGTTGTTCAGGACGCGGGAGATGTGCGAGAGAACGTGCGAGTGATTTCGCCATTCCTGAGCGCACGAGAAGTCTGAGGTTTGGAGCAGCAGGGAGCACGCCCGTTCGAGTTCGGTCACCCAATTGCATTTCGACTCACCGGCGATGCTTCAGCCGAGCAGCGAAAAAGAAGGGTGATGGCCATGCGAAGGTACCGCACGCTCACGATCAGCTTCACGGCATTTCTGCTCCTGGTAGTCACGATCGGATGCAGCGATCCTGACAACACCGGTGGCAACTCAACCCTGACCGCACCGACGGTGACATCCGTGGCGCCTTTGAGCGGCTCCAGTGGCGCCTGTATTAACACGATCGTGACCGCCACGTTCAGTAAGGCGATGAATCCGGCTTTCATCAATAGCACAACTTTTACTGTGACTGGTCCGAACAGCACGGCCGTGCCGGGTCAGGTCAGTTACAACGTTGCCAGCAAAACCGCGACTTTCACGCCCTCTGGCATTCTCGCTCCGAATACCAGTACAACGCTGTTATCTCAACCCAGGCGAGAGATCTTTATGGCAATGCACTCGCAACCCCACTGGTGTGGAGTTTTACCACTGGAGTGATGGCGTGCTCAGGGGTTGGTGCTCCAGCAGTGGTGTCGATGACTCCCGCCAATGGGGCGTGTCCCAATACAGTCGCCACCGCCGTTTTCAGCGAAGCAATGAATCCTTCGACGATCGATAGTTCGACTTTCACCTTAGCCGGGCCGGGTACGACACCCGTGAACGGGCAAGTCACGTTACGACCCGACGAGCAACACTGCGATTTTCACTCCCGCGAGTGCTCTGGCGCCGAGCACTACATACACTTCCACAATCACCACTGGAGCTGCCGATCTCCTGGGTCAGAATCTGGCAAATGATGTCGTGTGGACCTTTACGACCGGCCCCACGTTATGTCAACCGCCCCTCCCGCCCAGTTCCGTCAGTCCCGCCAACGAATCCACCGGAATATGTTCCAACACTGTGATTGCAGTGACCTTCCCTCAGGCCATGCTGCCTGCGAAGCATCAACTCTGCGTCTTTCAAGCTGGCCGGGCCGGGCGTAACTCCGGTCGCAGGAACCATTACTCACGACCAGGCCAACAAGATTTTTGTCTTTTCGCCCGCTGCCACACTCGCGCTGAACACAACATTCACCGGCACCATTACGACCGACGCGGAGGATATGTCGGGCAATGCGCTGGCGAGCGATTTTGTATGGACGTTCACAACCTCTCCGACTGCATGCACGACGCCGCCTCCTCCGGCGGTGATTTCCGTAACTCCGCCGAATGAAACTGCAGGCGTATGTCTGGACTCGTTGTTGACTGCCACGTTCAACGAGGCCATGAATCCCGCCACCATCGGGGTAACCACGTTCACCGTAGCCGGACCCGGGGTAACTCCCGTGGTCGGTGTTGTCAGCCTGGATGGAACTGGAAGGGTCGCCTCGTTCACGCCTGCCGCCACTCTTGCGCTGAACACAACTTACACGGCCACGATTACAACTGGAGCCGAAGACCTCTCAGGCAATGGTTTGGCCAGCAATTTTGTGTGGAGCTTTGTGACCGCGACCCAGGCCTGTCAACTGCCGGTGCCGCTTGGGTCGGCAGCGAATTTCGACGCCGTCGCGGGATCGACGGTTACTAATACCGGCCCGACCACGATTGCAGGAGGAGATCTGGGGCTCAGTCCCGGAAGCGCGGTGACCGGATTCCCGCCAGGAACCCTGGTTTCCCCGGCTGTCATGCACGTCACCGATCCCACAGCCGCGCAGGGTGAGCTGGATTTGACCATTGCTTACAACTACGCCGCAAACTTACTCGGAGCCGCAGTGCTTCCCGGGGAATTGAGCGGACTGACTTTCACTCCGGGCTTGTACAAGAACGCGAGCACGGTGATGTTGTCGGCCGGGAATGTCACGCTCGACGGCCAGGGCAACGCGAATGCGGTTTTCATTTTTCAGATCGGATCCACGTTGACCACGTCAGGCAGCACACAGGTGGTGCTCGCGGGCGGAGCCCAGGCCAAGAATGTTTTCTGGGAGGTTTCCAGTTCGGCGACTCTGGGCACGAACTCCATCTTTAAGGGAAACATCATAGCGCTCCAATCCGTCACCCTGAACACAGGCGCGAGCTTGCAGGGCAGAGCTTTAGCTCGCAACGGCGCCGTCACATTTGACAGCAACACGGTCACCGCGCCCTGAGCGGCTGTGTCCGGTTTTCGATCAATTGGGCCTGACTCGCCGGGTGGTTTTCGACAGAACTTCAAGTCACTAAGTTCGGAGGAATCTTTGTATGTCATCTGACTCTCACGGCCCTCGCGGCTCAGTTGTTGTCATCCTCCTGGCGGCGATTGCTTTTGCAATTGGCATTGCACCGGTTGCGCTGTCACAGGAGCCGCCCGGCCCCAAATGGGAGTTGTATGGCGGATATTCTTTCTTCCATCCCGGGGCCGACATACACGGCGTGCTTCCGCTGGGATTGTTGCCGGTGAGCAGCCGGCTGGAGCCAAATCCGAGAGGTGTGGGCGCAAGCGTCACGTATGATTTCAACCGCTGGCTGGGAATTACGCTCGATAGCAGCACGCTGTGGAATAGCGGAGAAGTCGGAACGGACCGCGTCGATGATACCGCGCTCTCGAACCTCTCGATAGGTCCAAAGTTCACTTTTCGTCATCGCTATTTTTCTCCGTTTCTCGAAGTGCTGGTGGGCGATCACCGGCTCATGCCGGATGCCTTTCACGACATTCAGAAATTGGGGATCATGGCTGGCGGCGGCCTCGACCTGAACCTGACGCGGCATATCGCATGGCGGATGCTTCGCGCCGATTTTGTCTACTCCAACTACCGCTACGGTCCTCCGGCGACGACTCCGGAAACCGAAATCAGGGGCGTACGACTGCAGACCGGGCTGAATTTCATGTTCGGTGGCGGACCGCCGCCGCTCCCGCCGGCTGCGGCCTGTACGGTCGATCCAGCCGAAGTTTTTGCCGGGGAACCAGTGAATGCAAGTTCAAATGGATCGAATTTCAACCCGCATCGCACGGTGCATTACAACTGGAGTGGGAGCGGTGTCAGCGTTGCCGGGACGAATGCTTCCACGCAGATTGATAGCGCTGGTTTGCAACCGGGGCCTTACACGGTCAGTGCAAACTTAACCGACGGCAGCAGGCGAGGTGTCGCCTCTTGTGCGGCCACATTCACGGTAAAACGGCCACATCCTCCTGAGATTTCATGCACCGCAGATCCTAGCACTGTGACTGCTGGCTCATCCGCGAGCATCCGATCCAACGCCAGCAGTCCCGACCAGCGCCGGATTCTCTATAGCTACAGCGCCACGGCTGGCACACTGTCCGGCACTGACGCCACAGCCACTCTGGACACGAGCGGCGCGCAGCCGGGACCGATCACCATCACATGCACTGCCAGTGACGATCGCAATCCTGCGCTGACAGCTTCGTCAACCACCAGCGTGATGGTGGAAGCCCTTCGTCCGACTGGGCCTCCGGCGGAAGTTACGGAGTTGGAGTCGCGGCTGGCCCTGCACAGCATCTACTTCCAGACTGCCCGTCCGACGGCGAAAAATCCCGGAGGCGGACTGGTCGATAGCCAGCAGGGTGTGTTGAGTGACTTGGCATCCGGCTTTACCCGCTACCTCACATTCAGGCCCGAGGCCAGACTGATCCTTGGCGGCCACGCCGATCTGCGCGGATCGAGCGAATACAACAAAGCGCTCACCGAGCGACGAGTGGACCGCGCCAAGGGCTTCCTGGTCGAACATGGTGTTCCCGCAGGCAGCATCGAGGTTCAATCGTTTGGCAAAGAGGACAATCTGACCGCCAGCCAGGTGAAAGAACAGATCGCACAGAATCCTGAACTGAGCGACGATGATCGTCAGAAGATGCTGACTAATTTACGAGTCATTGTGCTGGCCAACAACCGGCGTGTGGACATTTCGCTGAGCACGACCGGGCAACAATCTGTTCGCCGCTATCCGTTTAACGCCAAAGATGCTCTGCGGCTGCTCAGCACTCAGGGAGTGGAGAAAGGGGCGAATCCGAAATGATGGGATGAGGCAAACTCGCGTAGGCCCGGACGCCCTCGTCCGGGCGGGTGGGGCACACACCCCTACGTGGCTTGTAGTGCTCACCCGCCTCATTGACGAATCGTGCAGTTTATTTGTGGTCCGCTCCCGAACAGCACGACGACTCTGACTTTGCTGGAGCCACGTAGGTTTGCTTCGCATCGACCGCATAGTTGTCGTCATAGCGGTCGTGGTGGCGAACCCAGGACATGCTGAACACCAGGTTGTCTTCGTCACGGCCTTTCGGCGTGATGTCGAGATAGTTGTATGCGCCCAGCATCAGGTCCAGTCCACGGCCGAAGCTGGAATAGGTGTGGAAGATCTCGCCGTCTTTGTTCTTGTAGAACACGCTGGCGCCGGGGGCTTCCTCGGAAGGGAACTCCGTCATATCGTAGTTGTAGGAGATCTTTCCCTTGGCGATTTCGTCCTTGGTGAACGACACGTGGTAGTCGTAATTGAAGTCGTTCGCAAACGACGACACCCACTTGAAGCGCCATCCCATGCGTTTCCTGAATGCCTCGATCTCCGGCAGGGTCGCGCGCGAAACCGCCAGCAGCGTGGTGTCGCGATGGGCGAGGTGCACGGTAATACCGTCGAATGTATCGGCCAGGAATGAGCAACTCGGACAGCCCTCTTTCCATCCGGGACCAAGCATGAAGTGATAGACGATCAGTTGGCTGCGTCCGCCAAATAGATCGGCGAGAGACTCCTTGCCGCCCGGTCCATCGAACACATAGTTCTTCTCGACTTTTTCCCACGGCATTTGGCGCCGCTTCCGGCTCAACTCATCGCGTAGATGGGAGAACTCTTTTTCATCCTTCAGCAAGTCTTTCCTCGCTGCCAGCCATTCTGCGGGGGAAACGACTCTCGAAAGTTCCGTTTTGCTCGTCAATGTAGTCATGATCTCTGCTCCCCTTTATCTAAATGATTTGAAATACTATTTTCCCTGTCTTCCGGCCAACCATCCTCGCAACCAACGCAGTGACCCCGCCGGTGGTCACAACGCTTCCCGCCATCAATGCCGCACTCGCCATACACGCTGGGCACATAACTATCTCCTCCCCCGTAACGACCGCTAGCGGGAACGGCCGGCTTCGGCCCGTGCCCGGATGCGATCGAGCAGGTAGGTCCAGCCCTTCACGACGCCTTGTCTGTGTTCGTCCTGAATGAGTCCGAGGGCGGCGTGATGAAACTTGATCACCGTGCCGCCGCCATCCGCAGTCAGGCGGTATTGCACGTTCGAAACCGCCGGATACGACATGAACAGTGGTCCGGAGATTTCGAGCAAGGTCGGCCGTTTGATGGCTTGCACGGTTCCCCAGAAGTGGCCGTTGTTTTCGCCCAGGTCGCGATACCATCGACCGCCGGGCCACGCCTCAAGTTTCATGGGCATCGGTCCGTTAGAGGACTCGTTTCCGGGACCGATCTGTTCCAGCAACGCCTCAAACGTTGTTTCCAGCGGCGCGTCCACATGTATTTCGCGGGTTATGTTGAGGGTCAAATTCTCGATTCCAGCAGTCATTGTCGAAGTCATCTTTCCTCCTCAATTCAATTCTGATCAGATTTTGTCGCCAGCTTGCTTTTTGCCTCGGCACGTTCCTTGACGCGAAGCAGTTGATGGTTCCAGAAGCGTTCGAACGTTTTCGTCCATTCGTGAAGCGGGCGAATTGCTTCAGCGTTTGTCCGATACAGCATGTGCCGTCCGGAGCGCCGCACGTGGACCAGGCCGACATCGTGGAGCACGCGCAGATGCTTGGATACCGAAGGCTGCTCCAGGCGCAACCTAACCACGATGTCTCCAACTGGCCGTTCGCCTAGGGCGAGATAGTTCAGGATCTCGCGCCGACGGGGCTCGGCCACCGCATTGAAGGCATCCGACGTGGTAGCTGCTCGTGCCACGAGGGTCAATATATATTCCGATATAGGAATGTGTCAAGAACTATCTTCCGCAATCCAGATAGAGCGGATACAGAACAGGCGTCAAACCAGAGAGGACACAGAAGGCACCAACAAGAGTTTTGATTCCAAGTTCTCTCAGAGTCCTTTGTCCCTCCGTGGTTTGGCGTCAGGGACGTCGACGGCTCGAAGAAGGGTGTTCGCGGTTCTCGATATACTTCAGAAGCAGGAGCGACGGTCGCCGAAAAGGTCTTTATCCCATGAAATACGACGCGATTCTGGTTACTTCCTTTGGTGGTCCGGAGCAGCCCGCGGATGTTATGCCTTTTCTGGAAAATGTCCTACGCGGCAAGAATGTCCCTCGAGAGCGCATGTTGGAGGTGGCGGAACACTACTATCACTTTGGCGGGAAGAGTCCGATCAACGACCAGAACCGTCAATTGATCTCGGCCCTGGAAGCAGAGTTAGCCGAGCATGGCCCTCGCTTGCCTGTTTATTGGGGAAATCGTAACTGGCATCCGATGCTTTCGGATACCCTGCGGCAGATGAAAACCGACGGCATCCAGCGCGCTTTGGCTTTTGTGACTTCCGCTTACAGTTCGTATTCGAGCTGCCGGCAGTATCGAGAAGATATTGCGCGGGCCCAGGAAGCGGTGGGCGAGGGCGCGCCCGTCGTGGAAAAGATTCGCGTGTTTCACAATCATCCCGGATTCGTCGAAGCCAGCGCGGATCGAATTCAGAAAGCATTCGATCAGATTCCTGCACCACGGCAGCCCACGGCTCAGCTCATCTACACCGCGCACAGCATTCCGATGACGTATGGCGGCAAGTTCTGATTACGAAATGCAGCTCAAAGAAACCGCGCGTCTGGTGGCGGAACAAGTGGGACGAAAGAATTGGCGGCTGGCCTATCAGAGCCGTAGCGGACCTCCGTCGCAGCCCTGGCTGGAACCGAGCATCCTCGATTGTCTTCGCGAGGTCAGGCAGAACGGAGAAACAACGGACGTGGTGATTGTTCCAATTGGCTTCGTTTCAGACCACATGGAAATTATTTTCGATCTGGATACCGAGGCCCGCCAGTTATGCGAGGAACTCGGCATTCACATGGTGCGGGCCGCGACTGTAGGCACACATCCCAGGTTCATCCGCATGATTCGTGAACTGGTCGAGGAGCGGCTCGACGAGAGCAAGCCCAGGTTGGCATTAGGGGTTTTAGGTCCCCGTCCTGATGTTTGTGCCGTGGATTGCTGCCCACCGAGTAGACGTCCCGGAACGTAAGCGTGGATTCCGGAATCCCTTAGGGTTAAAATCCCGGCAAATTCGAAGCAACATTCTGGAGAGCGCATGGGAATAGATAGAGTGGTGAGGTGTCTTTTATTTGTGATTGCAGTTTCTTTGAGTGCGATTGCCATCCATTCTTATATTGCTCCACCGGTGGCGCAGGCTCAATCCGGCGACCCTCAGCCCATTTACTTCGAGCCGGGAGTGGTGATGCTGCGGGCCCCGGATGGCAGCCGCCAGGTAATGGGCAAGGTGGCAATCGACCTGCGGAACGGCAACATTTGGGGATTCCCTACGCTGACTCAGGATCCCTACCCAGCCGCTGGAGCCGAGACCAAGGCTCCCACCTCGCATCCGTTTCTGCTGGGCAAGTTTGCGTTGTCGGATATGAACAGATAAATCGGCCGCGAATCACCACCTGCGTGTTATTGGCCAGGGATGCCGCATTCGAAGCGCGTCAAGAGGTGAAACTTTGGGGTAGAATACGCGGCTGAAGCGGAGTGTTAGCCGTTTCTCTTGCAGGCTGCCGGGAAGCAACTTGCTTTCAGACGGCGGAGAGTTGTCTCGCGATGCCGGATGCAGTTGCCAGGGCGGGAGTTGATGGTCCGAGCTCCGCGCCGATTTCGGAAATCGATGTCCTCTGGATAACGGCCGGTCTCGGCTGCGACGGTGACACGATTGCCATGACTGCGGCTACACAGCCCAGTCATCGAAGACATTGTCACGGGCGCGCTGCCCTGGATTCCTAAAGTTAACTTCCTCAACCCCTTCCTCGCGATCGAAAATGGCGATGAGTTCATGAAGCGTTTCCACCTGGCGGCGGAAGGCCAGGTGGATCCCTTCATCCTGGTGATCGAAGGCTCTATTCCGGACGAGACTAATAAGGAGGAAGGGTATTGGGCTTCCTTTGGTACCGATGCCACGACCGGCCAACCTATCACGACTTGCGAATGGATCGATCGGCTTGCGCCCAAGGCTTGGGCCGTGGTCGCGGCAGGAACGTGCGCGACTTACGGCGGCATTCATGCCATGGAGGGAAATCCGACGGGCTGCATGGGACTGGCGGATTACCTGGGCTGGAAGTGGCGGTCAAAAGCCGACATCCCCATCGTTTGTGTGCCGGGCTGCCCGGTGCAGCCGGACAATTTCATGGAGACTCTGTTGTACCTGCTCTACATGGCGGCGGGTCGCGCACCAATGATCCCCCTTGATGAGGCATTGCGTCCTACCTGGCTCTTTGGCAATACGGTGCACGAAGGCTGCGATCGCGGCGGTTTTTACGAGCAGGCACAATTCGCCGAGGAATATGGTTCACCGCTCTGCATCGTCAAGCTGGGGTGCTGGGGGCCGGTGGTGCAATGCAACGTCGGGAAACGTGGCTGGATGGGCGGTATTGGCGGTTGTCCCAATGTCGGTGGAATTTGTATCGGCTGCACCATGCCCGGCTTTCCTGACAAGTTCATGCCGTTCATGAATCAGCCGCCAGGCTCGTTGTTGTCTTCGGCGGCGGTGCAGACTTATGGGCGAGCGATTCATGCTCTCGCGGCGATTTACCCAGTCGTCCATGAATAAAGAGCCAGGCTGGCGGAAACGAGTGCATCCGAAGTAGACGATGTCGGGCGGAGCGTCCCGTCTGTTTTTGAATAGTTTTTTAGATTGTCTCAGTCGATTGCAATGGATAAGTCCAAGTCAAACGCGCCGGACATGAGTGTCCACCCAACACGTCCGGCTGCGGTTGCCGAGCCCGACATGACCCCTTGGCAAGCTGAAGAAATTCTCGAAGGCTTGGCGGGAGTCTTCAGCAAACAATCCGAACGCGCTCGCCGCATCGTATATCCGCCGGAACAGTCCGAAGATTCGGCGGAGAATCCGCTACTTCCCAATCTGGAAGCCCGATATCGCGCACTGGTTGAACAGATTCCAGCAGTTGTGTTCATGGCCTATCTCGATCGCGGAATTGGCGAAGCCTATGTCAGCCCGCAGATCGAAGCGGCGCTGGGTTTTTCGCAGGAAGAATGGCTGGAAGATCCGGTGCGCTGGTATAGCCACATTCATCCCGATGACAAGCAGCGTTGGAGCATCGAAGCCGCCGAGATGTTTCTCACCGGCAACCCTCTGCGTTCCGCTTATCGCGTGGTGGCGCGCGACGGCCGGGTGATCTGGTTTCATTGCGAAGCCAAGATGATTCGCAAGGAGAACGGCGAGCCCTGGTTCATCCATGGCGTGGGATTCGACATCACCGATCTGAAGCGGACAGAAGAAGCATTGCAGGAGGAGCGCAACGTGGTGTCCGCCATTCTCCACACGGTCGGGGCGCTGGTCGTGGTGCTCGATCCGGAAGGCAGGATCATCCGCTGCAATCGGGCCTGCGAACAAACCACCGGCTATTCGCTCGACGGAAGTTGCCGGCCAGAAAATCTGGGACCTGTTCATGGTTCCCGAAGAAGTGGACCGCTTCCAGTCCGTTTTTCAGCAACTCTGCACCGACCAGTCGCGCCAGCGACTACGAGGGCTACCTGGTGAAGCGGGACGGTTCGCGCCGCTGGATCGCATGGTCGAGCACGGTACTGCCGGGCAACGACGGAACGCCCACCTACATTATTGCGACCGGAATCGACATCACCGAACGCAAGCATCTGGAAAAGACGATTCTGGAAGTCAGTGGGCGCGAACAGCGGCGCATCGGGCAGGACCTGCACGACGGCCTGGGCCAGCATCTGACCGGCATTGCCTTCATGAGCAAGGTGCAGGAACAGAAGCTCATGGAGAAAAGCATGCCCGAGGCCGGCGACGCGGCCAAGATCGTGAAACTGGTGAATGAAGCCATTCATAAGACGCGTGAACTGGCGCGAGGCCTGCTACCGGTGGTGTCGGACGCGCACGGATTGATGTCGGCGTTACAGCAGTGGGCAGGCGAAGTGGAAGATCTGTTCGGAATTTCCTGCCGTTTTCAATGTTTTACCCCGGTCCTGATTCATGACGACACGATGGCCACGCATCTGTATTACATTGCGCGGGAAGCGGTTAACAATGGGATTAAACACGGCCATGCCAGCGAAATCGTGATTGATCTGACCGCTGCCGAGGGAGCAGGGCGTGCTTACGATTACGGACAATGGGTCAGGAATCTCGGATCTCTCAGCCAACAACGGAGGCATGGGCCGCCATCTGATGAGCTACCGGGCCCGGGTCATAGGCGGGTCGCTCGAGATCCAGCACGTTTCTGGCGGCGGAACGGCTGTGACATGTTTTTTCCCAGTTAACTCGGCGGCTCAGAAACCGGCGAACATTGCGGGGGATTAGCGAGGGAGTCAGGATGAAGACAGACAATGGTTTCACCGGCAAATCGCAGAACCAGACATCGCCGAGAAAAAACCGGGTTCTGGTGGTGGACGATCATCCGATTGTGCGCCAGGGTTTGACACTGCTGATCAATCAGGAGTCTGACCTGTTGGTTTGTGGCGAAGCGGAAGAGGCAACCGGCGCGATGCATGTTTTGGCTTCGTCGAAGCCTGACATTCTCATCCTGGATATTTCGCTCAATGGCCCCGACGGAATTGACCTGTTAAAGAATATGAGAAACAGCCATCCCGAGCTGCCGGTGCTGATTCTTTCCATGCATGATGAGTCCATCTACGCGGAACGGGCCCTGCGAGCGGGCGCGAATGGCTACATCATGAAGCAGGAAGCGACGGAAAAGGTGCTGGTGGCGTTGCGCCGCATTCTGGCTGGCGAGATTTATGTGAGCGATCGCATCGCCAACAAGATGCTGAAACATTACATCACGGGTTCAGGCACGGTTCGCAATTCTTCGATCGCCGACCTGAGTGATCGCGAGCTGGAAGTTTTTCGTCTCATTGGCGAGGGCCATGGCACGCGGCAGATTGCCGAAGAATTACACCTCAGCGTAAAGACGGTCGAATCCTACCAGGCACACATCAAGGAAAAACTATCCCTGCGCAGCGCCCGCGAACTGATGCAGCATGCCATTCAGTGGAACATGAACGAAAAGAGCGCGTAAAGAAGCGGGTGTGGGGCGGACAGCGCGTGTCCGCCGCCACACATTGCTTCCTGAGTCGTAATTCCTTTCCTCGCTTACTCTCCCCCGAAAACATCGGGGAAACCCTGATAGAGAAAATAGTGGTTCCCACGAAAGGGAAAAAGTGGTGCTCCCGCTTGTGCTGGCTTATTCAATTTATTGATCCTAGGGGCGTTGTAGCACACGGCCACTCTCTCAAGTTCCCGCTCCGAACTTAAGGACTGATAACCAGGAAATTCGTTTAATCAGAAATTCGTTTCAAAAGCATTTGAGTATCGGAACACCACCACCCCATATTCCGTTAATTCGCGTTCTTCAGTAGAGATGGGAAAGGAGACACCATCCATGGCAGCCGGAGACAGTTCCATACGGTCGGATCACGCAAAAACCATCACCAGTCGCCGAGGTACACATTCTCTGGATCACCGCCGGTCTGGGTTGTGATGGAGACTCGGTTTCAGTAACTGCCGCAACCCAACCCAGCATTGAAGATGTTCTGCTGGGAGCAATTCCCGGCCTACCGAAGGTTCACCTGCACAATCCCGTCCTCGCTTATGAGAACGGAGATGACTTTCTGAAATTCTGGTACCAGGCGGAGAAGGGACAGCTTGATCCCTTCGTACTGGTGGTCGAAGGCTCCATTCCGAACGAGAAGATAAAGAAGGAAGGCTACTGGGCAGGACTTGGAACGGATCCCAAGACCGGTCAGCCGATCACCACCAACGAGTGGATCGATCGTCTCGCTCCCAAGGCCCTGGCCGTAGTGGGATGCGGCACCTGCGCGACCTACGGCGGGATTCATGCGATGGAAGGGAATCCTACCGGCGCGATGGGTCTGGCGGACTACCTGGGTTGGGACTGGAAATCGAAGGCCGGCCTGCCGATCGTTAATGTTCCGGGATGTCCAGTGCAGCCGGACAACTTCATGGAGACTGTCCTTTACCTCCTTTATCAAGTGGCGGGACTGGCGCCCATGATTCCGCTCGACGACGAACTTCGTCCTACGTGGCTGTTCGGGAAAACGGTTCACGAAGGCTGCGATCGCGCCGGGTACTACGAGCAAGGCGATTTCGCTGAAGTGTACGGCTCTCCGAAGTGCATTGTGAAGCTGGGATGCTGGGGCCCGGTAGTGAATTGCAACGTACCGAAACGAGGATGGATGGCAGGAATCGGTGGATGCCCTAACGTCGGCGGCATTTGCATCGGCTGCACCATGCCCGGCTTCCCTGACAAATTCATGCCCTTCATGGACGAGCCGCCCGGTGCACGAGTTTCTACTTCAGCGATCGGAGCTTACGGCCGTGCCATTCGCGCTCTGCGCTCAATGACTCAGAACACCGCCAACAAAGAGCCGAAGTGGCGGCATCCGCGCGCTGAACTGACTACGGGTTATCACCCCAGGTCCTATTAAGAAACCAGGCTAAGAACCTTTTCACGAAAATCCAAAGGAGCGATCGAAATGAGCACTATTACCGCACCGACGACAGATGCTCCCGGAAAAAAAGGGAACCTGGTCGAAATGAACTGGGACCCGATTACCCGGATCGTGGGCAGTCTGGGCATCTTTACCAAGATCGACTTTGAGAACAAGCATGTGGTCGAGTGTCACAGCACCTCGTCCATCTTTCGCGGGTACAGCATTTTCATGAAGGGCAAAGACCCGCGCGACGCTCACTTCATCACCAGCCGCATTTGCGGCATCTGCGGCGACAACCACGCCACCTGCGCCACCTACGCGCAGAACATGGCGTTTGGCGTAAAGCCTCCTCCGATTGCGGAGTGGATCGTCAATCTCGGCGAAGCTGCCGAGTACATGTTCGATCACAATATTTTTCAGGACAATCTGGTCGGCGTGGATTTCTGCGAGCAGATGGTCAAGGAGACCAATCCCAAAGTCTGGGCCAAGGCTCAATCGACAGCGGCGCCGCACGCCAGTGCGCATGGCTACCGCACCATCGCCGACATCATGACTGCGCTCAATCCATTCACCGGCGCTTTCTACCGCGAAGCTCTGGTCATGAGCCGCATGACGCGTGAAATGTTCTGCCTGATGGAAGGGCGGCACGTTCATCCGTCAACACTCTATCCGGGCGGCGTCGGCACGGTGCCAACTGTCCAGCTGTTTACCGACTACCTCGTCCGGCTGATGAAGTATGTGGAGTTCATGAAGAAAGTCGTGCCTCTGCACGACGACTTGTTCGACTTCTTTTATGACGCTCTGCCGGGTTATGAGGAAGTCGGACGACGGCGTGTGTTGCTGGCCTGCTGGGGATCATTCAACGATCCCGACGTCTGCGATTACACCTACAAGAACATGACGAACTGGGGCCGGGGTATGTTCGTTACTCCCGGGATCGTGGTCGACGGCAAACTGGTGACGACCGACCTGGTCGACATCAATCTGAATATCCGCATCCTGCTGGGCAGTTCCTACTACGACGAGTGGAAGAATCAGCAGACCTTCGTCAAAACCGATCCTCTGGGAAATCCGGTGGACAAGAATCATCCCTGGAACCAGACCACGATTCCACATCCGCAGAAGCGCGACTTTGGCGGCAAGTACACGTGGGTGATGTCACCGCGCTGGTTCGATAAGCGGACGGGGGACCATCTGGCCATGGACACAGGCGGCGGCCCGATCGCTCGACTGTGGGCAACAGCTCTCGCAGGACTGGTGGACATCGGATACATCAAATCCACCGGCAGCAGCGTAAAGATGTATCTGCCCAAAACTACGTCGCTGCCTGAAGTCGAGTTCGAATGGAAGATTCCCAAGTGGAGCAATGCCATCGAACGCGACCGTGCCCGTACCTACTTCCAGGTTTACGCCGCTTGCGCTGCCCTGCACTTCATGGAAAAGGCAATGGCGGAACTGCACGCTGGGCACACCAAGACATGGACGGAATTCAAAGTGCCGGAAGAGGCCATTGGCTGCGGCTTCCACGAAGCAGTTCGCGGAGTGCTTTCACATCACGTAGTGATTAAAGAAGGCAAGATCGCGAACTACCATCCTTATCCGCCGACTCCCTGGAATGCCAATCCACGCGATATTTACGGCACTCCGGGTCCGTACGAAGATGCGGTGCAGAACACGCCTATTTTCGAAGAAAACGGTCCTGACAAGTTCAAGGGAATTGACATCATGCGCGCCGTGAGGAGCTTCGATCCTTGCTTGCCTTGCGGGGTGCATATGTACCTGGGGAACGGCAAAGTGCTTGAAACGCACCATTCCCCGATGTTCGGCGTTCAACCCTGACTGCACGATGGTGTGTCATCGTGAGCGGGGAAGTCTATCGAATGAAGTTCGGTAACAGTAAGCGGTTAGGGATCCTTCGATCTACGTAGCGGATTCGCGAGGCGAATCCGCTGCTTCGCTCAGGATGAAAGTTTTGCGGTTCGACAAGGAGCAATGTGGCCGACGGCAGAGATTTTCGGGACGACGTGCAGCGTATCGGCGGGTTGGTGGCTGAGATAGAGTCGATCGCCGACCCAGCGGTGCGGGCAGCGGCCAAGGGTTTAATGCAGTCACTAATGGATTTGCATGGCGCTGCTCTCGAGAAAACGCTCGACATTGTTGCTGAAGCCGGAGACTCAGGCATGAACATCATCGACCGGCTGGGTCGCGATCCGTTGGTAAGCAGTGTGCTGATTCTTTATGGACTCCATCCGGCAGAGCTGGAGACTCGGGTCACGAAAGCAGTGGACAGCCTGCGACCGCAGTTGCGAAAGCAGGGCTGCGAAATTCAGTTGCTCGGTGTGAGTGACGGCACCATTCGCCTTCGGGTGGAAACTGGCTCGCACACTTGCGGGTCCACTGGGAAAACCGTTCAGGCGACGGTGGAGGCAGCCATCTACGATGCCGCGCCGGATCTGTCTTCACTGGTCATCGAAGGTCTTGAAGAGAAGCCGGCTTCTGGATTTGTAGCTCTGAACACATTGGTGGGACAGGCTCCGGCGAGTATGCACCCGAGCGGAGATTGAAGGATTTTGCAGCGCCGGCGTCCCGGCAGGATGCCGCTCTACAAGTGAAGCAGGAATGCTGACGCTATGAGTGCAGGCCAATTCACAGAATCGGGTTTCGGTACGCTGCGCCAGTTTGCCCGCCGCGAACGTCCGCAAGAGCGTTGCGAGCTATGCAGCGTGGGATTGTCGCCGGTGCATCCCCATCTGATCGAAGTGGCGCAGCGGAAGATTGTCTGTGCCTGCGATGCCTGCGCGATTCTTTTCAGCGGACAGGGTGTGAAATTCAAGCGTGTGCCGCGGCGCGTGCGTTCTTTGCCGGGCTTCCAGCTTACCGATGCCGAATGGAATGGATTGATGGTCCCGATCAATATGGTTTTCTTTTTCAAGAGCAGCCTGGAAAACCGGGTGATCGCCCTCTATCCCAGCCCGGCGGGCGCAACCGAGTCACTGCTGGTGCTGGAATCGTGGAATGAGATTGTGGCGCGGAATCCGGTTCTGAACGAAATGGAATCCGATGTGGAAGGGTTGCTGGTCAACCGCTTGGGATACTCGCGCGGATTTTCCGCCGCCGAGTATTACCTTCTGCCCATCGACGAATGTTACAAACTGGTTGGTCTGATCCGCTTGCACTGGAAGGGACTCTCCGGCGGGGCCGAAGTCTGGCGTGAGTTGGGCGACTTTTTCAGCAGTGTAAAAGCTCGATCGACTGAAGTGGATGTAAACGGATCCGCGATTACACAGGAATTGCATGCCTGATCTGAACTTCCAAGTCGAGGGTGTCCAGGTCGTCGCCAATGCCGCGACTCCTCTGCTGGCGTTCAAGTTGCGTCTTTCCGCGGCTAATCCGGAACAAGTGATTCACACGGTGGCATTGCGCTGCCAGATCCAGTTGGAAGTTACTCGCCGCAAATACTCCGCGGAAGATCAGGAGCGCCTTCTCGATTTGTTTGGCGAACCCAGCCGTTGGGGACAGACCCTGCGAAGTCTCTTGTGGACGCATGCCAATCTCGTCGTGCCTTCATTCACAGGATCAACCCTGGTCGATCTTCCGGTGCCGTGTTCTTTCGATTTTAATGTGGCAGCGACCAAATATTTCGAAGGCCTGGCGGAGGGTGACGTGCCGGTGTGCCTCCAGTTCAGCGGCACCGTCTTCTACGCTGGTCCGGAAGGCAACCTGCAGGTCGCTCCCATCTCCTGGGATAAGGAAGCGCGCTTCAAGCTGCCGATAAGAATTTGGCGCGAAATGATGGAAACTTACTATCCCAACAGCGCCTGGCTGTCACTGCGCAAAGACGTTTTTGATCAGTTGTACCAATACAAAGTGACGCATGGTATTCCAACATGGGAAGAAGTGCTGGAACGCATCATCCCGCAACCTGAGGGAGAGACGGTGATCCGATGAATTTGGGAGCGGTGGAGCAGATCGCGAAAGCGGTGCTTTACGAGGGCTACATGCTGTATCCCTATCGCCCGTCTTCGGTAAAGAATCAGCAGCGCTGGAATTTCGGCGTGCTCTGTCCTCAGTCTTACAGCGAAGCACAAAAGGGTAGCGAGGCCTGGAGCATGCAGACAGAGTGCCTCGTCGAAGGCAACGCTAAGACCGAAATTGAAGTGCGCGTCCGTTTTCTTCAGTTGGTGGCGCGTACAGTCGGCAAGATGACTGTCCTGAATAACGGCTCGTCGAGCGCTGTGCGCGAGTTTCATCCGGTAGACCGGCTGGTGTTGGATGATCGGGTCTACCAGCCGTGGCAGGAGGCAATTGAGCGCGATGTCATTTTGCCGATGTGCAATTTGGGCGCTCTCGGCTACAGGCTGGTGCCAGATGCGTTCAGCTTCCAATCAGATAAGGAATTCGAACACATCCGTGACCGTACAGGGGTCTTCGCTGGTGTGATCGTCCGTGAACGCAAGGCTCTTTGCGGCGTGATCGAAGTCATGAGCCAGAAAGTTGCTGACGGACTATTCCGGATCAGTGTCCGGGTGTGCAACACGACACCGTTTGAAGCGGCGGATAAATCCCGGCGCGAAGAAGCTTTGCTAAGTTCGATGGTTTCATCTCACACGGTCCTGGGCGTGAGGGAAGGACAATTCGTTTCGCTGCTCGCACCTCCTGAACCGCTCGCCGAGTTGGCTTCGACCTGCAAGAACATCGGGACCTGGCCCGTCCTTGTCGGAGAAGAAGGGCAACGCGATACGCTGTTGTCTTCTCCCATCATTCTTTATGACTATCCCGAAATCGCACAGGAAAGCGCTGGCGATCTTTTTGACGGCACCGAGATCGACGAAATTCTCTCTCTCCGCATTCTGACTTTGACCGACGATGAGAAGCGCGAGATGAGCCAATCGGATGAGCGCGCTCGGGCCATGCTGGAACGTACCGAAGCCATGCCGGAGGAACAGTTTATGAAGCTCCACGGAGTTTTGCGCGGGCTGCGCCCAGTCAAAGAGGTCCAATGAACGAGTGGGAGTGGCAACTTCTGGAAGAAAAAACTTCCGTCGATCACCTGCAGATTGGGGGGATCGAAGTTAAGGCCGGGAGCCGCGTGCGCCTGCGTCCGCGGGAAGGTGGCGACGTGATGGATATCGCGCTGGCCGGGCAGATCGCAACCATTGAGTGCATCGAGCAGGATTATGAAGGCAAGTGCCATGTCTGTGTAGTTCTGGAGAACGATCCAGGCAGGGATATGGGCTTGCTGCGCCAGCCCGGCCACCGCTTTTTCTTCAATGCCGAGGAGAGTCGAGCCGCTGTCTGAGGAGGAAGCGCGGGAATATCAATCAGTGCAGAAACCAAGCATCCTGATCGCCGGTATCGGAAATATCTTTCTCGGCGACGACGCGTTTGGTGTCGAAGTGGTGCGACGCATGGCAAGTCTCAAACTTCCCGACAATGTGCGAGTGGTCGATTTTGGAATCCGGGGATTCGATCTGGCCTACGCTTTGCAGGATGGATATGAAACCACAATTCTGGTGGATGCGTGTTCGCACGGGCAGCCCGCTGGCACGCTCTACGTCATCGAACCCGATGTGAAAGCGTTGAACGATCCCGATGCTTCTCACGCGACGGTGGAAGCGCATTCCATGAATCCGGAGAGTGTTCTGCGCATGGCCCGGGCGATGAACATCGAAGTGAAAAACATTTTGCTCGTCGGCTGTGAGCCGGAAACACTCGGAGGAGAAGAAGGGCAGATGGGATTGAGCGCGCCAGTTGAAATTGCCGTCGATGAGGCTGTGAAACTTGTGGAATCGCTGGTGAACAGAATTCTAAGCGGGACGGTTCAGAATCGAGATGCATTGCAAAAGCCGGCTTGACGCGGAGAAGTTCGAGACTGTGAGACATTCCAAAGAAGAGGAGACTGTCCATGAAAGACGGTAATGGAAGCTTCAGCGACAGAGACACGCTGTTCATGCTGAGTGGTGTGGCCCTGATGGTTTTCGGAGCGGGCTTAATTCTGACCAACCCGATCGCGAGACGGTACATGGGACAGTTGGGAGTCGGCGATCTGGCCAGCTTGGCACTGCCCGATCTGGATCGTTATTTGAAATTGCGCGCGATGTAACAAGGGGCAGGTTGCAGAGCGAGTGCAAGGGAGACTACACGTTTGCCGATCGCAGGAGCGCCAGAGACAACGCAAGTCCGATACGTGATCGATCCCAAAGTGAGCACGTTCGTTGTGCGCGCCTTTGCGACGGGATTGCTTTCGTCATTCGGTCATAACCCGACGATTGCGATTCCGGACTTCGAAGGTGAGGTACAGTTCACTTCCAATGCCTTAGAAGAAGCGTCGGTTCGACTAGTGATTCGAGCAGCGTCATTGACCGTGACAGACGACATCAGTGCCAAAGACCGGCGAGGAAATCGAGCGCCGCATGCATGACGAGGTTCTGGAGACAGATGGATTCGAAGAGATCGTCTACGAATGCAATCGAGTCGCTCTCAATCCAGAAGATCTCCGAAAATTTGTATGCGGTCACGTTGAACGGCGAGTTATCACTGCACGGGGTAACTCGTGCCCTGCCAATTGCGGCGCGGGTAACGATGAAAGGCGAAACTCTGCGAGCTGCGGGAGATTTCTCTGTCCGGCAGAGTGATTACGAAATTCGCCCCGTATCCGCTGCGGGAGGCACAGTGAAACTTAAGGACGAGTTGAAGCTGTCGTTCGATATTGTGGCTCGCAAAAGTTAGAAGGCGCCGTTGGTCCTTGGCCTTGGCTTGGCCGAGACAAAACCGATGATGCACCGTGGATCGGCCAACGATCAAAGACCAACGACCAATGGCCAACGATCGAAATTGGAGAATGTCGCATGTGTCTCGCTATACCTGGAAAGATCGTAGAAATCTCTTGCGACAATGCGGATTCGGCGCTGGTCGATGTGGTCGGCGTCCGGCGCAGGATTGATCTCGGGTTGTTGCAGGACGACAAGCCCGTTGCCGGGTGACTGGGTGCTCATCCACGTCGGCTTTGCCATGAGCAAGATCAGCGAGCAGGATGCTCTCGACCAGATGAATACGCTCAGGGCTCTGGGAGAAATTGACGGCGCCATGCAGGAAGTTGAGGGCTACGGTCTGGATAACATGAATTAGCAGCGAGAGGCGATCGGGCATGAAATTTGTTGATGAGTTTCGCGAACCCGAGCTGATTTCCAGGACCGCGGAGGAAATTCGCCGGTTGGCCGGCACCGAGCGCCATTACCGCATCATGGAAGTCTGCGGCGGCCACACTCACGCCATCTATCGCTTCGGCCTGAAAGACATTCTTCCGGAAAATATCGAACTGATCCACGGACCGGGCTGTCCGGTCTGCGTGCTTCCCATGGGACGCATCGACGATGGTCTGTCCATCGCGCAGCAGCCCAGATGTAATCTTCGCCGCCTTCGGCGACATGATGCGCGTTCCCGGAACCCAGGGCAGCCCGCTCGAACACAAAGCCCGCGGGATGGACGTTCGCATCGTCTATTCGCCGTCCGATGCGCTGAAGCTTGCGCGCCTCAATCCCGACAAGCACGTCATGTTCTTCGCCATCGGCTTCGAGACCACGGCGCCCTCGACTGCGCTCACGCTGATGCGGGCCAAGGCCGAAGGCATCGACAATTTCTCGGTGTTCTGCAATCACGTCACCATCATCCCCGCGATCCGCGCGATTCTCGATTCGCCCGACATGCGACTCGATGCTTTCATCGGTCCCGGACATGTCTCGACCGTGATCGGCTGCCGTCCCTACGAGTGGATCGCCAAAGATCAGCACAAGCCAATCGTTGTCTCCGGCTTCGAGCCGCTCGGACATGCTGCAATCCATCGTCATGCTGCTGCGCCAGTTGAAGGCGGGCGAAGCCAAAGTCGAGAACCAGTACAAGCGCGTGGTTCCGTGGGAAGGCAATCGCGCCGCGCTTCGGGCCATGGCTGAGGTTTTTCAGCTGCGTCCTTATTTCGAATGGCGCGGTCTGGGATTCATTTCGCAATCGGCGCTTGCGCCTGAACGACAAATACGCCGCGTGGGACGCGGAGCAGCGCTTCTACGTGCCCGGCATTCGCGTGACCGATCCCAAGGCCGCGCAGTGCGGAGAAGTCCTGAAGGGCGTGCTGAAGCCGCATCAGTGCAAACTTTTTGGCCGTGAGTGCACGCCGGAGCATCCTATCGGCGCGCTCATGGTGTCATCGGAAGGATCATGCGCCGCTTATTACAACTACGAACACCGGAAAGCAGCAATGGCGACCAGCCTGACGTCGATCGCGTAGTCGCAGCCGATTCTGGACGACCGGGCTCGCTCCCGTCCGGTTTCGCGATCCGCAAATCGAGATGGCGCACGGAGCCGGAGGCAAGGCCAGCCGCAGACTGGTCGAAGGTCTCTTCGCTCCGCTGCTCTTCGGCTCTGCTCCCGGACCCCTGGGCGACGCCGCGCACATCGACATCAATGGCACCAGCGTCGCGATCACGACCGACAGCTTTGTGGTCAAGCCCTCTGAGCTTTCCCGGCGGCTCGATCGGCGAACTTGCCGTCAACGGCACGGTGAACGATCTGGCAGTCTCGGGCGCCCGGGCCGAAGCCCTGGTTGTCACCTTTGTCCTCGAAGCCGGACTGCCCACGCCGGTGCTCGAAGCGGAAGTTCGCGCCATGGCAAAAGCCGCGCGGGACGCGGGCGTTCGCATCGCCGGCGGCGACACCAAAGTCGTCGAGCACGGCAAAGCCGACCAGATGTACATCACCACCACCGGCATCGGCCGCCTGATTCCTGGCGTGACCGTCGATCCGCGCTCGGTGCGCGTCGGCGACAAGATTCTGCTCTCCGGACCGATCGGCGATCACGGCATCACCATTCTGCTGGCGCGCGGCGAACTCGATCTCGAAGCCGATCTTCGCTCCGACACGCGCTCCGTGCTTCCTCTGGTCGAAGCTCTGATTCACGCCGCCGGCCCGGCATTCGCTGGATGCGCGATCCAACCCGCGGCGGTGCGGCTACATCTTTGAACGAACTGGCGCGCGATTGCGGACTGGGCATGGTTCTCTTCGAAGATCAGATTCCGGTGCGCGACACGGTGCGCGGCGCCTGCGAGTTGCTGGGACTCGATCCGCTGCACATCGCGAACGAAGGCCAGTTCCTGGCGGTGGTCTCTCCCGAGTACGCCGATGCCGCGATCAATGCGCTGAACCTGGCGCCGGGCGGCAGCGAAGCCCAGGTGATTGGCGAAGTGCGCGAACAGCCGGCGGGCACGGTGCTGGTGACCACTCGCTACGGCGGCAGCCGGATCGTGGACATGCTGGTCGGCGATCCTCTGCCGCGCATTTGTTAGAGTAGAAAATCATGGCAACAGCCATCAAACTCGCAAGCCAGGTGGAAGAGCGGCTGCTCGAGCGGAACGAACTCTTCGAACAGTTCTTCTCGCGCGAGGCGCCGCGCCTGGCGCTGAAGCCTGCCGCGAGATGTCGGAACGCTTTCTGCGCGGCGGGCGCCTGCTGGCCTTCGGGCGCGGCCCTTACGCCACCGACGCGCAGCACGTTTCGGTGGAATTCGTTCATCCCGTGATCGTGGGCAAGCGCGCGCTGCCCGCGCTCGATCTGTCGATCCTGTTCCGTCCCTGGCTCGAAGCCATTCTTCATCCCGAAGACATCGTGATGGGATTCGGTCCGCCCGAAGGCGATCCCGAAGTCTGGGCCACGCTGCAGCAGGCGCACTTGCGGGACGCGATGACCTTCGCTCTTCCCGGCATGGAAGGCTCGTACGCGCTCGATGCCCCCACGCAGGATCCGTTCATGCACCAGGAGATGATCGAGATTCTCTATCACACGCTGTGGGAGACGGTGCACGTCTTCTTCGAGCATCGCGAACTGGGCCACGACGTAGGCGAGTCGGGATTTCTCTATCCATTCCTGGGCACGGAAAAGCAGGGAACCACCGACCTGCTGGCCGAGGTCGCAGCTTCGATTCTGATGAAGGTGCACGACGACGCCGAATTGCGCGGCCAGGTGGCGCGCGAAGAGTCCGAACAGATCAGCAGCACGCGGCTGCGCCATTCATCAGCGCCTGCAGCGCGGCGGCAAGCTCATCCTTTTCGGCAATGGCGGTTCGGCGACCGACGCCAACGATCTGGGCCATCGACTGCGTGCTTCCGCCGCTCGGGCTACAAGCCTGTTCCCGCGGTGTCGCTTGGCGCTTGAGCCAGCCAACATCACGGCGGTCGCCAACGACATTGGGACCGAGGCCATCTTCCTGCGCCAGTTGATCGCGCAGGCGCGCCCGGAGGATGTGGCCGTCGCCATCTCGACCAGCGGCGGATCGCGCAACATCATCATGGCGCTGGAAGAAGCGCGCAAACGCAATCTGCTGACCGTCGCACTGCTCGGTTACGACGGCGGCGAGATCAAGCGCCGGCGCCTGGCGGATTTCCCCGTGGTGGTGCACTGCGATTACATTCCGCGCATTCAGGAAGTGCAGGCTTCGATCTATCACGTGATCCGCGAAACGCTGGAGGTGCTCGATCGTGGCCAGGCTTGAACTCTACGGCACCGCGCGCTGCCCCTACACCGAGGAAATGCGCGATTGGCTGGAATGGAAGCGCTCGGAATTTGTGGAGTACGACGTCGAAGCCGATCCCGCGGCCCGCGTGCGCATGCGCGAAGTGGCAGGCGGGCAGCGCACCGTTCCGCTGCTGGTGGAGGACGGCAAGGTGGTTCAGGTCGGCTGGCAGGGACGCAGTTGCGTCGTGGACACGGAGTGATCATGGCCAGCGCCTGTTCCATTCGCGTTCGCGGAGTGGTGCAGGGCGTGGGCTTCCGTCCTTCGTGTATCGCCTGGCCCGCGCCAACACGCTCGGCGGATGGGTGCTGAACGGCGAGGAAGGCGTCGAGATTTATCTGGAAGGCGCCGAGCAGGGTCTGCAGGCATTTGTGCGCGAGATGAAGACTGCAGCCGCCGCCCGCCGCCAGCATTGCGGAAATGGAAGTTCAAGCCAGTCGCGCCGCTCGGCGTGAACGGATTCACCATCCGCGAGAGCCAGCGCCGGGAGCGGCCGACGGTCCGCATTTCACCCGACCTGCCGGTGTGCGAACGATTGCCTCGAAGAACTTTTCGATCCCGCGCAATCCGCGTTACGGCTATCCCTACATCAACTGCACCAACTGCGGCCCGCGCTACACCGTCGTCCTCGGCCTGCCTTACGACCGCTGCAATACCACGATGAAGGACTGGCCGCTCGATGACTATTGCGCCGAAGAATTCGCGATCCAGGCAACCGCCGATTTCACGCGCAGCCGGTCGCCTGTCCGGCCTGCGGGCCGGGTTATTATCTGCAGCCGCAGGACAAGACCCTGCCAGGAAGCGGAATCCGCCATTCACCACGCGGCTGCAGCTGCTGAACGCGGGAAAGATTCTCGCGGTGAAAGGACTGGGCGGATATCACCTGGCTTGCGATGCCCGGAATCCCGCGGCCGTGGCGGCTTTGCGCGAGCGCAAATATCGCAAGGAAAAACCGTTCGCGGTCATGGTCCGCGATCTCGAGAAGCTCGCAGGCTGGTGGAGCTTTCGTCAGAGAGCGAATACCTGCTCACTTCTTCGCTCGACCCATCGTGCTGGCGCCGGCGAAAGCAGAGTTGACCGGAGTGGCACCGCAGAACAACGAACTGGGCGTGATGCTTCCTTACACTCCGTTGCATCACTTGCTGTTTGCGGCCGGCGCTCCGGAAGCTCTGGTCATGACCAGCGCCAACCGATCGAGCGAGCCGATCGCCTACGAGGACGAAGATGCGCTGCAGCGTCTCGCCGGAATTGCCGACGCATTCCTGATCGGACAGCGGCCGATCGCGCGCCGGGTTGACGATTCCGTCGTTCGCGATGGGGCGTTTCGGTCCGGTTATTCTGCGGCGAGCCCGCGGCTACGCTCCCGGGGCGGTGGCGACGCTGCCTTGCGCAGCGGCCGATCCTCGCGCTGGGCGCCGACTTGAAGAACACCATCACGCTGGTGGTCGACGGCCAGGCCTTCGTCAGCCAGCACATCGGAGACCTGGATCACTACGAAGCGTTCCGCGCTTTCGAGAAACCATCTCCGACCTGATGTCGATGTATGAGGTCGATTGGGACGAACTTGCTGGTGGTGCACGATGGCCATCCGCAATATGCTTCGACGCTCCACGCTTCGGACCTGCGGAGCTCAGCAGGACGATCGCCGTGCAGCATCATCGCGCGCATGTCGCCTCGGTGCTGGCCGAACGCGGCGAGTGGGAGAAGCGCGTGCTGGGAGTGAGCTTCGACGGCACAGGCTACGGCGACGACGGAAGCATCTGGGGTGGCGAGATTTTTGTGGGCAGCATCAGCAGAAGGCTTTGAGCGAGTCGCTCATCTGCGCCACGCGCAGCTTCCCGGCGGAGATGCCGCCGCGCAATACCCGGTGCAGGCCGCGGCGGGCTTTCTGGCGCAGTTGGATGCCTTGCCTGACATGACCGCGGCGCCTTTCAACTTTCCCCAACGATTTGGAAACGCTGCTGGAACTGGTGACCAAAGGCGTGCGAACTTTTTCTACCACTTCGATGGGCCGGCTTTTCGATACGGTTGCGGCTCTGCTCGGATTCACCCGCGAAATTACTTTTGAAGGACAGGCTGCGATGTGGGTCGAACAGCTGGCGCGAAGCGCTTCCATCACTGAAGCGTATCCGTTTCCCTTCTGCCGGCGAGGAACTGGACTTTCGTCCGCTGCTGCAGAGTGTTGTTGAGGACCGCCAGCGCGGCCGAGATCCGGGCGAAATTGCGCGAGCCTTCCAGCGAGGAGTTGCCGTCGGGCTTGCGGGATTGCGCGATCCGGCATTTGCGACGCGCACGCGCTGGACACCATCGTTCTGTCCGGCGGAGTCTTCCAGAACGAACTCTTGCTGGAAGATATCAAGTCGCTGCTCGAAGACGAGCGCGATTTGCGTGTGGACAAATCATGCGGTGCCACCGAATGACGGAGGAATCAGCCTGGGACAGGCGGCGCTGGCGGCGTTTGCGCCACCGCTTTCTTCTTACGCCGCGTCATCCCGAGCTTGCGGAGGACCTGGCGTGAACAGTATTCAGCCCCTGAGCGCGCTTATGCATGAACTTTCCATCGCGATGAGCATCGTCGAAATGGCGCAGGAAGAAGCGCTGCAGCGCGGGGTGCACGTCAACGCCGTGCACCTCAAGCTGGGAGCCCTGTCCGGCGTGGTCAAGGAAGCCCTGCTCTCGTCCTACGAGATGGCGTGCGACGATACTCCGCTGCGAGGATCGCGGCTGGTGATCGAAGAGGTCCCAGTGATAGTCTTTTGTCCGAATTGCAAGGCGCAGCGCCCACTCAGTTCGGTCCAACTGTTTTGCTGTGCCGAATGCGGCACGCCGACTTCCGAGATCGTTCAAGGCAAGGAACTCGAAGTGGTTGCACTGGAGATACAGTGATGAGTCCGGAACCCCGGTTGGTGGAAGTTCGAAAGAATGTGCTGAAGCAGAACGATATAGTCGCCCGCGCTCTTCGCGACCGTTTTCACGCCGCCGGAGTGTTCGTGGTGAGCCTGGTTTCGAGTCCTGGCTCGGGCAAGACGGCGTTTCTGGAAAAGACTGCTGACCCTGCTTCGCCCGCATTATCGCGTCGCCGCTCTGGTGGGCGATCTGGCGACGGAGAATGATGCGGCGCGACTGGCGCGCAGCCAGGCTCCGGTCAAGCAGATCATTACCGGGACGCTCTGCCACCTCGAGGCCGCCATGGTCCAGAATGCCGTCAACGAAGAGAGATGGGACCTGGGCCAACTGGATTTTCTCTTCATCGAGAACGTGGGCAACCTGGTTTGTCCTTCGTCCTACGATCTGGGAGAAGATCTGCGCGTGGTGCTGCTGTCGGTGACCGAGGGCGAAGACAAGCCGCTCAAGTATCCGACGATTTTCAACAGCGCTGACGTGGCCATCGTCACGAAGAGCGATTTGGCCGCCGCGGTTGAGTTCGATTGGGAAGCCACACAACGCAATATTCAGGCCGTCCGCCCGGGCATGCGCGTCTTCCAACTTTCGGCCAAAACCGGCGACGGCATGCAGGAGTATTTGGAGTTTCTGGCGGACGACTGGTTGGTCGCGAATCATGGCCGGAGCGGCATTGCCGCGGTTTACGCGGCCCAGAACCGTTTTCGATTGCGGATCAAAATCGAGGACAGAAAGCCGCAACGCAAAAGACAATCAAGATTCCAGCTTGAATACTCTTTCCATCAGCAACCACTTCTCGCCCGGTTTTGCCTCGGGGAGCGGTCTGCTGAAACTTCCACATCAGATTCTCCCACTCTTGAACTTTCGGGTTCTGGCGATCGGCCTGCGCTTTCGTCTGCGAAGGAGAAGTGTTCGTTCACTTCCATGATCATGAACATGCGCGTGCCCAGGAGATAAATTTCCATGTCCTCGATGCCGGAGTCTTTGATGCTTTTCGTAATCTCGGGCCAGATGTTCTGGTGATGGCGTCTTGTATTCGGCAATCAGTGCGGGATCGTTCTTCAGGTCCAAGGTGAGGCAGTATCGGCGATTCATGTATACGTTTTCACTCCCATCACTAAATTTGTCATTTGCTGCCAAGAATACAGACGACCAGATTATAGGGAATTCGTGCGCGCGATATTGCCGAGCATTGCCGCGCTGGGTTTGATGGTTCTGCGTTGCGTGGCCCGATCGACGGCCACAATGCCGAACTTCGGTTCGAAGCCGGACATCCACTCGAAGTTATCCAGCAGCGACCAGACTACGTAGCCGCGCACGTCCACGCCATCGTCAATGGCGCGCTTCAGGCCGACAAGCGCGCGCCGCAGATATTCCACGCGGCGGCTGTCATCGGTGGTGGCGATGCCGTTCTCCGTCACCATGATGCGGAACGCCCGCTTTCCTTGCTGGCGTAGCGAACCGCTTGCTCGACACATTCGGGATAAAATTCCCATCCGATCTGCGTCAAGCTCTGCTCCCTTGGGAGGGGGCAAGTCTTTCTTGCCCACGATCGACCGCGAGTAAATCTGCACTCCGAGATAGTCGCATTGCTTCGCAACCTCCAGCCACGGACCATAAACATCGGCGCGTTTTTCCGCCAGATGACTGTCTTCGGGCGCGGGTTGGTCGGCTGACATGGCCAGGTTGAAACCCACCGGCATGTCGCCTCTCACTGATTTCATCGCAGCCTCTGCCTTTGTGATGTGCCGCCAGCAGACCATCGCGAATCTTCCTGGCGTCACCGAGGAAGAAGCTGCCGAATTCTGGGGCGTTGAGCTGCTTGCGGGCTCGGATCAGGCCCGCCCTGCATCATTTCGAGAATTGATCCCGGAGCTCCCGCAGGATTGATCCAGTTCAGCAGTTGGGGAACGTCAGGTTCATTGAAGGTGGACGCGTATCCCACCAGGTCGCCCAGGTGCCGTGTGGCCTTTTCGCAGAAACGTGCGTAGAGATCCGGGGCTTCGGGATTCTGCCATCCTCCTTTGTAAGCGAACCAGCGCGGCATGCTGAAGTGAGAATAGGTCAGCAGCGTGGTCAGGTTATGCTCGCGGCAGGTGGCCAGCATGCGCCGGTAGTGTTCCAGTTCAGCGTTGGAAAAGAATCCTTCCTCAGGCTCAATGCGCGCCCATTCCAGCGAGAAACGGTAGGTGTTGAAGCCAAGATCGGCCAACATGCTGATGTCCTGCGGATAAAGGTGATAGTGATCGCAGGCGTCTCCCGAGGGTTCTTTAAAGAGGCTTTCGGGAAGGTGCTCGAGCAACCAGAGATCGCTGTTGGTGTTGTTGCCTTCAACCTGATGGCCGGCGGTAGCGCAGCCCCACAGAAATTTGTCGGGAAACATTTTGGATTTGTGGCCGCTGGGCAGGCACTGTTCGCAGGCTCGGCAGCGGAGGCGTTTGGCGAAAACGACGGCTCCCGACCATTCCCACGACTGTGGCCGCGGAGACGCCTTGCAGGAGGCTGCGCCGGCTGATGGGTTTCAATTTGCGATTCAGCAACCGTGGCCTGCTCTGTCATTTGTCACGTCTCGATTCCGCCATTCACGGATTGAAGCGAAAAGGGCCTGGAAGAAATTCAGACATAACCTGCATCGATGACATAACTTTGATTGGTGATCGCGTCACTGTCATCGGCCGCCAGAAAAAGCAGCAGTCGGGCCACGTCTTCGGGAATGATCATACGCTTCAGGGCCTGGCGCTTGAGGATCTCGGCTTTGTAGGCTTCCGTGTACCACAGCATGTTTCTGTCGTTCGGTCTGAATCGCGCCGGGGAGAACGCAGTTCACGCGAATGTTGTCCGCGCCCAGTTCATGAGCGAGGGTACGAGTGAGTCCGACAATCGCAGCCTTGGCCGTGATATAGACCGAGCAACCCAACCGCCGGGATCATCCAGCTGATCGAGCTCATGTTGATGATGGAACCTCGGCCGGCTTTCTTCATCGACCGGAATCACTGCCTGACTGGCGAAAAACTGATGCTTGAGATTGACTGCGATCGTCTGGTCCCAATACTCGGGAGTCACTTCTTCCATGGCGTGCCGAGCATCGTTGGCGGCGTTGTTGACCAGCACGTCGACCGTTCCGAATTTCGCGATGATCGCCTGCATGCATTTCTGAAGCGCGTCGATGTCGGTGAGATCACACTGCAGAAATTGCGGTGACAGGATCGCCCGCGGCCTGATCCGTTGCGCCAGTTGGGTTCCGGCGTCGTTCTGAATGTCCAGAAAAGCCACCTTCGCGCCCTGTCGGGCGAATTGCTCGACGATTTTTTCGCCGATACCGCTGGCGCCGCCGGTGACGATGATCACTCGTTCGCGAAGGCTGGGATAGGAGGCGTATTCGGGTTGAAGGTCAGGGGGCATTCGCGTCCTTGAGAATGTACGAAAACCAAGTTATGCCCGCACAATACAAAACGTCCCAGACTCAATTGAGTCATGGGACGTCTGTCGAACAGCCCTCCCCCGAAGTCTGCTCAAGATCAAGATAGAGGCTTCGCGGGAATCTGTGAATGGCACGGATGGGCTACTGTGGAAATCGGCGATTTTGGCTGGAATCCGGCCTCCAGTAAGGGTTTGAGAGGCCTTACAAATCATGAACCACAGAGGACACGGAGGGCACTGAGGTTTTGTGCCCAGGCTTACTCAGTGTCCTCCTTGTCCTCTGTGGTTATGGTTTTCGCAAATTGACGGTCAGGTTGCGAGGCAAGATACACTGCTGACGAGGTGAAGTCTGTCGTAGCCATCCTCTGATATGAGCGAAGAAGCACACGGCGGTATCCGATGGATGGACGTGCTGTGGCTCATCTTCCTGCTCGGGCTTGGCCGCGTTGCCGCCAGTGGAGGAACGGCACAAGCAGTTGGCACTCCTGGCTATCGGTGTGGTGCAGTTGGCCGAAGGCAGAATCATCGCGAACTGGCCGCGAACCGGACCGTCGGCCGTTGTGCTGGTCAAGATTCTGTCTGGCTACGCTGCTGATCAATCACACCGGCGAGCTGGGTATCAATAGCAGCTACTATCCGATCTATTACGTTCCGATCGTTACCGCGGCGATTCACTTCGGGGCCAGGGGCGCGTTGTTATGGACTTCACTAGCCTCGGCGGCCTATTGCTCTTATCTCTACCCGGCGCTGCAGGAGTACACGCTGACTCCAACCGGCGCGGCCCAGCTCGCCATCCGTATCATGTTTTTCTTTCTGGCAGCAATCGTGGTGAACCGCTTTACCCTGGATCTTCGCCGGACGACTTTGCAATATCAGCAGGCAGCCGAAGAGCTGACGAAAGCGAACCGCCAATTGGAACTGGCACAGGCGGAAGCGCGGCGTTCCGAGAGGCTGGCGGCGCTGGGTCAGCTTTCGGCCGGCCTGGCGCATGAAATCCGCAATCCGCTCGGAGTCATCAAAGGATCGGCGGAAACGCTCAACCGCAAGCTGGAGAATTCGAATCCTCTGGCCAGCGAGTTGGCGGGATACATATCGAGCGAAGTGAACCGGGCGAGCGCGCTGGTGACCCGCTTTCTGGATTTTGCCCGGCCACTGCGCACCGAAACGCGCCTGCTGCGAGTGACGGACTTAATCGACCAGGCGTTGAAATCCGTGGCGGACCAATGGAAGGGCGGGCGCGTGGTGGTGCGGCGTGACTATCAGAGAGACTTGTCGCTGGTGCCGCTCGACGAGAACTTGTGCGAGCAGGTATTCCTCAATCTGGTGCAGAATGCATACGAGGCCATGGGAGACCAGGGCGGCACCTTTGAAGTATCGGCTGCGGACGCGCGCTCGAACGGACGCAAGGGAGTTCAGGTGCGGCTGGAAGACAGTGGCCCTGGCGTTGCGGCCGAGATGCGCGAACAGATTTTCAATCCTTTTGTGACTACGAAGAAAACCGGTGTCGGACTGGGCCTTTCCATCGTTTCGAAGATTGTGGATGAGCACGGCGGCACCATCCGGCTGGAAAAAGGTGATTCGCAGGGAGCCTGTTTCGTGATTTTCTTTCCGGCCGAGCAAGAGGCCAGTTGGGAACTGAAGCCTCATGACAACTCCGAAAGCCACCATCCTGATTGTCGAGGACGAAGCAAAAATGCGGCGTCTCCTGGAGCTTGATCTAGGGGATGACGGCTTCCAGGTTCTATCCGCCGAAGATGCGGAAACCGGATTAAAGCTTTTGCAGAACAATCCCGTCGATCTGGTCATCACCGATCTGAAGATGCCGGGTATGAACGGACTGGATTTCCTTCAGGCGGTCAAGCGCTTTCAGGCCGCTCTGCCAGTGATTGTCATGACCGCATTCGGCACGGTGGAGACGGCGGTCGAGGCGATGAAGGCCGGCGCAAGCGATTACGTACTGAAACCCTTTTCGCTCGACGAAATGCGCATGGTGGCTCACAAGGAACTGGATGTGCAGCGCCTGCGAGTGGAGAACCGCTCGCTGCGCGAGGCGTTGCAACAGCGCTACGCGCATCCCAATCTGGTGGCACGCAGTGCGAGGATGCAGGAAGTTCTGGCCACGGTGGAACGGGTGGCTCCGACCAACTCGACCGTTCTGCTGGGCGGAGAGAGTGGCGTCGGCAAAGATTTAGTGGCGCGCGCTATCCACGAGAAATCGCGGAGAGCTGGGGGTCCGTTCATCAAGATCAACAGTGCGGCCATTCCTGAGAATTTGCTGGCGAGCGAACTGTTTGGCTATGAAAAAGGCGCGTTCACCGGCGCGTCCGGGAGCAAGCCGGGGAAATTCGAACTGGCTGACAAAGGGACACTCTTTCTCGACGAAATCGGGGATGTCCCGCCGGCGACGCAAGTGAAGTTGTTGCGCGTTTTGCAGGAGCGGGAGTTTGAAAGACTGGGCGGCACCAAGACCATCAAAGTCGATGTGCGGCTGGTGGCCGCCACCAACCGGGATTTGCGGGCGGCGCTCGAAGATGGAACGTTTCGTGAAGATCTCTACTACCGGCTGAATGTCGTGCCAATCGATATTCCTCCGCTGCGCGAACACAAGGAAGATATTCCGGACCTGGTGAATCTGTTTCTCTCGCGGTTCGCGCGAGGATTCCGACAAGAAAATCACCGGCGTTTCGTCGGAAGCATTCAAGATTCTGATGGACTATCACTGGCCCGGAAACGTTCGTGAATTGCAGAACATCATGGAGCGGGCGTCGGCGTTGGCCGCAGGCCCGTTGCTCGAGGCCAGCGACATTCACATCGATTCGCGAGGCACGGGAAAGTCGGCAGATGTCTCCGACAGGCTTTCTTCCTGAAGGCATGACGCTGGAGCAGTGGGAAGACGAGATGATCCGCGAAGCTCTGCGCCGCGCTCACGGAAATAAAAGCCAAGCCGCGCGCATGCTGGGATTGTCCCGTAATGCGCTACGCTACCGGCTCTCGAAGATCGGCATCGGCGACGATCCAGAAAAAGAAGGCGAAGAATAGCCCAGTGGGAATGTGTGCGGCGGACACTCTTGTCCGCGTTTTGACTCTTATTTTCCGACGAACGGAGTCGGTTGGTTGTGTCGTGTCGAAAATCAGATCAAAGCAAAGTCAAAGGCGGCGGCAGGAGTGTCCGCCCACCCAGGCTGGTGGTTGAAAACCACCACTTACGGTTGAACTGAACCAGCGGCGCATTCGCTCTCGATCCCTCCCGCCACGCCCGTCATAACCCATTGAAAAAGCTGGACTTATTTCTCTACTAAACAGGCCATTTGGCAAGGCAACTGCAATGTCAATCGTGCGCGGGGTTTTCCCGCGAGAGGTGGGGCCATGAAAAATAGATTCGCATTGATGGTTGGAGCACTGATCCTGAGCGTGGTTTCGATGGCGGGTGCACAGGTGTCGGAAGAAGTGCCTCTGCAGTCGCAAGGGCAGCCGGAAGGTCAGGAGCAGCCACAAGGTCAGGCGCAAGCCGAACCCAGGTCGAGCGTGGCTCGCGTCAGTCTGATCCACGGAGACGTTTCCACGCAGCGTGGTGACTCCGGGGATTGGGCCACCGCCGCTTTGAACCAGCCCATGGTGAGCAGCGATAAAGTTTCGACCGGCGTCAACTCACGGGCTGAAGTGCAGCTGGATCATGGAAACATTCTCCGCCTCAGCGACAACACCGAAGCCAGCCTGGCGAACCTTACGCGCAATCAAGTTCAGATACAGCTGGCGCATGGACTGATCAACTATTCAGTCTTCAAGGGCACGGAAGCCCAGGTTGAAATCGACACGGCGAACGTTGCCATTCGTCCCGCGCAGCGCGACGGAGTCTACCGTGTCGAAGTAAATTCCGAAGGCGAGACTCAGGTCATCGTTCGCAAGGGAGCGGCAGAGATTTCCACGCCGCAGGGCAGCACCCAGGTGGAGCAGGGCCAGATGGTGATCGTGCGCGGCAGCGGCGACGACACGCAGTACAAGGTGGACTCAGCGACGGCGAAAGATACGTGGGACACCTGGAACATCGACCGTGATCGTACGATCCGCGACGCTGACTCTTGGGGAAATACCAACCGCTATTACGTCGGTTCGGAAGATCTCGATACTTACGGACGTTGGGTGACGGTGCCAGACTACGGTCCGGTGTGGAGCCCTGCGGCAGCCCCGGGTTGGGCGCCGTATCGCAGCGGGCGTTGGGTTTGGGAGCCAGGATGGGGCTGGACGTGGGTTTCGTACGAACCCTGGGGTTGGGCTCCTTATCACTACGGACGCTGGTTCGTTTACAACAGCTCGTGGGTATGGTGGCCGGGACCGGCGCGTGGATATCCCGCGTACAGGCCGGTGTGGGCGCCTGCGTACGTCTCCTTCATCGGATTCGGCGGCGGCGTTGGAGTTGGCTTCGGATTCGGTTCCGTCGGCTGGTTGCCGGTTGGGCCGTGTGACACTTTCTATCCGTGGTATGGCCGTTATGGCTCGCGCTACAACACCGTCAACATCACCAACGTTACGGTCATCAACAACTTTCACAACGGTCCGGGACGTGGATTTGGCGGGATTGCACCGCTTCGTGCAGGTGGCGCGTATTCCAACCTGCGTATGGCTGCGGTGAACGAGCGCGTGCGCGGAGGAATCTCGACGGTTCCGACCGGACAGTTCGGCACGGGACGAGCACGGCCGATCGGCGTGAACGGCGAAACTTTTCGCGGCGGACGCATGATGACCGGAAATCTTCCGGTAGTTCCGACGCGCGAAGCATTGTCGGTGACCAATCGTCCGGCAGCAACGTCGTCGTTGCAGCGCGGCAATCAGCAACAGCGCTTCTTCTCGAAGTCGCGTCCGGCAGCAGCGCCACCGTCGTTCGACCGCCAGGTGTCGCAGATGCAGCAGTCGATGCAGCGCAACGGAGCTGCTTCGGGGCAGACCTTCTCGAGAGGGACGAACCAGAACGGCGTGGCAAGACCCACGCCCGGAGTTCGTACTCCGTCGGGCGGATTTAGTAGCGCCGCAGGCGCGCAGCAGGCGGAGCGAGGCGCGAGCGCGAACGCCAACGTGAACAACGATCACACGGGACGGCCTTCGCCTTCCGACGGTTCAGGATGGCGGCGGTTTTCCGGATTCGAATGCGGGGCAGCCCAATGGCGGGATGAATCGTTCGTCGGGCATGTCGTCGGGAGCGGCGTCCAACGTTCCACGTCCGGGCAATTCGGTTGGAGCTGGAGCTTCGACGAACTCGAATATCGGACAGCCTTATGGCGGGATGAATCGATCGTCGGGTATGTCGTCCGGCGGAGCGTCCAACGTTCCACGTCCGGGAAATTCGGCTGGAGCGGGAGCTTCGAACAACGATGGCGGATGGCGGCGCTTCACACCGCAGTCGGGCGGAAACGTTCAGAGCTCTCCGGATCGGGTTGGCGGTGGGATGAGCGGCAGCGGGATGAACAGCGGCGGCGGCATGAATGGCCGCGTCGAATTATCCATCCCGTAACGAGATGTCGCGTCCTCAGATGGAACCAGTTGGCGGACGCGGCATGGCCCAGGACTCGCCGCGAGGCTACTCCCGGCCGCCGTTGGAAATGAGGCAGCCGATCGTGACGCCGCGATCCTCTGAAGTGCGGGGAAGCGCTCCGAGAGAATCGGCTCCGTCGCGAAGCGGTGGAGGCGGTGGTGGTGGCGGAAACCATGGTGGATCGGGTGGCGGCGGCAGCCACGGCGGCGGTGGAGGCCCACACGGCGGGTCTGGCCGGCGCTAACTCAGATCGTCATATCGGGCTGAAGAACAACACAACGGCATCCCAACGGGGTGCCGTTTGTTGTTGTCTTTGAACGCAGCGATGCGCTCACTATCCCGCAGTGAATAAGGTTTAGACTGATTTCCGTGCCGTCAAAGAATAGTGACCCGAAGCCCAAGGGCGGAAAAACAAAATCCAGCAAAAAGGGATTTTTAGCGCATCACTCATTGAGCCTTGTGAGTGTTGCGATTCTGATTCTCTGGATTGTCCTCTATTCAATCGGTGATCCCAAAACACATTGGGGTTCGTTTTTCGGGAATGCGATTGCCGATTGGTCGGGAGTGGTGGTCACGGTACTGGCCACCAAGTATCTCTACGAACGCGGCTCGGCAGAGAGTAGAAAACCGCCGCTGAATTTGCGGGGACCTTTTTGGGAGGCCGTCACCAATCACTCCCTCACTCTGTTTCTGCTAGCCACCGGCGCCTGCTGGGTCGTCGTCTACAAACACGCCGACCCAGACTCCAAGTGGGGACAAGTAGCCGGAAACGTCGTCTCGGAGTGGACCCAGATCCTTGCGCTGGTTATTTTGACGAAGCGCTTGATCGAGACTCACTCCAAGGAGAGCGAGAAATAACTCGCTCCGTCAGACTCGACCAGTAAGCGCCAGGATGACGACGATCAGCAGAACCAGTCCGAGCCCGCCGCTCGGGTAATATCCCCAGCTGCCGCTGTACGGCCATGTCGGAAGCGCGCCCAACAACAACAGCACCAGAAGCACGATCAGTATTGTTCCCATTGAAGTCCTCCTCGTTAGTTTTCACCACAGCTTCATTGCTGGACAAAGTTACAGGCAGGACAATCAAGGGACAATCAGGGCATTCCTGTAGCGCGCGGAACATCTACACGTAGGTCAAGGGTTGGTGCAGCCTGAATGACAAGGAGACTACAGACAAATTCCTGAGAACGCTGGTTTGTTGAATTAATAGGGGCTCTTCGACTTCGAGGACCGCTTCGCCAGCGAAGCGATCCTCTGCGCTCAGGGTGACAGGGATTACGGGTGGACTCTCGCCGCCCAACCTCCACCGGGCGCCAGCGTTATTTTCAGTTTGGTGTCTCGTGTGATCTGAGTTTTGGTCTTTTTGTAATCGCTGGCTACGCGGTCGGCGTTGATTCCGTCCTGATACGCTTCCAGCCAGAAAGTTCCGGCGGGTAGAAACGAGAAATCTACTTGCAGATCCCGGCCAGTCCAGTTGTTCATGGCGCCGACGTACCAGTCCTTACTGCTTTTCCGCGCGACCAATGCATATTCGGCGATGCGAGCGTCGAGCACTTTTGTATCGTCCCACACCGACGGAACGGGGGAGAGGAATTCCATCATCTCCGGCTCACGCATGTAATTTGACGGACTGTCGGAAAGCATTTGCAGCGGGCTCTCGAACACCACATACATTCCTAGCTGGTGGCAGCGCGTGCCCAGACTCATGGGACGATCGAATACGGGAGAAAAATCTTTCTTTGTCGCATTCAACATCGCGCCGGGAGTGAAATCCATCGGGTCCCAGGAACATGCGTGTGAACGGCAGCGTGATGTTGTGCTGCGGTTCGGTTTCCGCGCTCCACTTACTCCATTCGAGGCCGCGAACGCCTTCGCCGCTGATCATGTTGGGCCAGGTGCGGGTCATGGTGATCTGGCTCTGTCCGCCATGGAAATCAACCAGCATGTGGTGCTTGGCCGCTTCGCGGGAGGTTTTGAAATAGAAGTTGATCAGTTTCTGATCGTCGCGCTGCATGAAGTCAATCTTCAGGCCCTGCACTCCCCATTTCTGAAATTCCGCGAATGCCGGATCGAACTGGTCATCCAACGTTTTCCAGACCATCCATAAAATGATGCCGACGTTTTTCTGTTTAGCGTATGCCGTCAATTCTTCCATGTTGAGGTCGGGAGACACTTCTAGCAGATTGCCGAGTTTGTACCATCCTTCGTCGAGGATGATGTACTGCAAGCCGTATTTGGCTGCGAAATCTACGTAGTACTTGTAAGTCTGAGTGTTGACCCCGGACTTGAAATCCACGCCATCGATGTTGAGCGCATTCCACCAGTCCCATGCGACTTTGCCGGGCTTGATCCATGAGGTGTCTTGCACCTGCGATGGCTTGGCCAGCAGCCAGACCAGTTGGTTCGTGATCAGATCGCCGTCTTTCTCTGCGATTCCCATCAGCCGCCACGGATAGCTGCGAGTACCACGAGTGACGGCGATGTAGTCAGCCGCTTCCGTGACTTTGAAGTCGCGATCTTTCTCCAACGTCTCCTTGAGCGGATAGGGAGGAAAAGTAGCCGCCAGCCCGTTGCCGCTGGTGCCACGCAGCCAGAGTCCGGGATAGTCCTCAATATCGGACTCGGCAATCGCCACTTTCACGCCGTTTGCAGCATCGACCACTGCGGGCAGGCTGGCGATCGCGGTGGGCGCGATCGTCTTCAAATTCATTGGCAGATAGTGCCGCTCGTTGTGCGAAAAGAAACTTTCTTCCTGGGGATAGAAAACCTTGCAATCGTCGGGGAAGTTGAAGCTCGATTCCTCGCTGTAAACCTTCACTTCGGATTGCGGTAACGATGTTTCCAGTCGATAGGCGACGCCTTCGTTGTAAGCGCGGAAGACGACGGCGTAGTTGCCCTCCATGGTCAGCCGCAGTTCGTTGTAGTTCTCCTGAATCTTGGCAAATTTCTGACGCACTACTGGCTCGAGAGTGCCGTTGTAGCTGCGTTCTTTTGCTGCCTTGACTTTGGGTTGCAGGCCGAGAGTGTTGTGATCAATGTTGATAGAGAAGGTCGAGTTCTGCAGCAGGGCTGTTCCCTTGAAGAGAACGTCGTACTGGAAGCGGTCGCCAGTCCGTATCTTTACTTCGATCCGCTTGTCGGGAGAGAGGAGGCTGTAGCTATTCTGCGCGAACGCGGGCGCGGCTAAGCTCAGAAACGGGATCAAAATGAGGGCTGTATACTTCCAGGAAGATTTCATTGAACATTCTCCTCTAGCATTCTCTTCTGGCAACGAGATCGACGGGAGTATCGCCACCTTAAATGTAAACGTTTCCAATTGCGCTAAACAAACTACCATGAAATTGAAATGCTGTTGCTCCAGGAAACCCAAATCCAACATAGACTGCTGGCTCCAGGCTGGATGTCATAATGATGCCGGGAGGACACGACGCTGAGTCTCGACTATTCCCAAATGCTCGCGGTCGCCTTGGCTGAAGCCCGAAAAGGGCTGGCCGAAGGCGGTATTCCCATTGGCGCTGCGATCTTTGATGCACACGGTCAGACTGGTTGGGGCAGGTCACAATCGCCGGGTGCAAAATGGCGATCCGTCGATGCACGGCGAGACCGACGCATTTCGCAACGCCGGGCGGCAGCGCAGCTATCGTAACCTCATCATGGTCACAACGCTCGCACCATGCTGGTACTGCAGCGGATTGGTCCGGCAGTTCGGATTTGGCACGCTGGTAGTCGGCGAGAGCCGCAACTTTAAGGGCGGCGTGGAGTGGCTTAAATCGCTCGGAGTGAAAGTGATTGACCTCGATTCCGCAGAGTGCGCTTCCTTGCTGAGCGAATACATCCGTGCGAATCCCGAAGTGTGGAACGAGGACATCGGGGAAGAATGACGTAGAGGGTGCCTGCAGCTTTGAAGTTTCTGCGCTGGACTAGCCGAGCAGAACTTGTTGAGCCTGGCTCCGGAAATTGGTCGTCCACTACGAGCCGTTTGTTGTTGGCCAACGACCAACGACCAATGGCCAAAGACGACTTTCCAGCGTGACGCCCTAAGCCGACACCGCTATGCCGGAAGTTTTCTTCGGTGCCACGTCAGCAGGAGGGCGGATCCGATCAGGATGAGGCCGACGCACAGGCCAATCCACACGCCGACTGCGCCCCATCCCAGCTTGAAGCATAAGACGTAGCCGAGCGGCAGTCCGATCAGCCAGTATGCGATGAAGTTGGCCAGCATCGGCGTCCTGGTATCGCCAGCGCCGCGCAGGGCTCCAGTGGCGACCGTTTGCAATCCGTCGAACAATTGAAACGCGGCCGCCACCAGCAAGAGTCTCGCGCCGGTGCGAATCACAATCGGGTCGGGAGAGAACAATCGCGCAATCCATGTCGGAATGGAAACGAAAACCAGGCCGGAGCAGGTCATGAATGCGCCCCCCAGGACAATCGCCGACCATCCTGCGCGACGCGCTCCCGCAGAATCTTTTCGTCCAAGTTGCTGTCCGACGCGCACGGCCGCGGCCGAACTGATTCCAAGCGGCACCATGAAACTAAGAGCGGCCATGTTCAACGCGATCTCATGACCGGAAAGAGGTACAGGACCCAGCTTGGCGATCACTGCCGTAGCCGCGGAGAAAGCGCCGATTTCCATAACGATCTGGCCTGCTGCCGGCAGGCCCAGCTTCAGCAATGCTGCAATCCGATGCAGATCGACCCGTATCGTACCCGCCCACTTTGGCGCTGAGCGCTTTGATTCCACCCAGAGCAACGTAATGACAAGCACGCTCGCCATATAGATACGCGCAAAACAAGTGGCCCATCCGGAGCCGGGAATTCCCATGGCGGGCAATCCCAGGTGGCCGTAGATCAGCGCCCAGTCCCCAACCAGATTCACCAGGTTCGCGGAGATGAGCGCGAACATAATGGGAAGCACTACGTTCATCGCCTGCAGATAACGCCGCAGGGCGAAGTAGGCGAGCAGGGGCAGGGTGCCCAGGTTGAGCGCACGTAAAAACGGACGCATCGGTTCCACGAGTTCCGGACTGATTCCGAAGTGCTGCATCAGCGCCGGCCAGCAAGACACAGCCAACATCAGGACTGGTGTAAGAGCAAAAGCGAGACACAGTCCGTTGACCAGGGAGTGTCGCGCATCATCCAGATCTTCGCGGCCGTAAGCGTGAGCGACGAAGGTATCGAGTCCGAGCAACAGCCCGGCGCCGAAGATTGCAATGCTGTGATACAGGCTCTGGCCCAGGCCGGTAGCTCCGATGGCGATGGCGCTATTGGGTAAACGCCCCACCATGATGGTGTCCACGATACCCATGCTCATCCAGCCGACCTCGGCGATGATGAGAGGCAAAGCGAGCCGCAGAGTCAACGCGAAGTCTTCCCGCAGCGGCTTATGAGACGCGGATTGAGATTCGACCGGCATCAGTTGCTTTTGAATATATCAAGTGGGAGACGACATGGACGCATTCGCTCCGTAGCAGTTCAGGCGAACAGTTGTCGCGCAGTATCGCAAATTGCCAGCACCGCTGGATGCTTCAGCTTTCTTTCGACGCTGATTGCGTAAAAGCGGTTGCGGACATCTTCCGTACGGCCAATCCGCTGGAGACTACCTTGCTGCTCGATCTGCTTTTCGAACACTGAAGGGATTGGGAACAGCCCGATGCCGGCTTGTCCGAAAGCCCGAAGCAGGGCGTGGTCCTGGAATTCTCCGGCAATCTGGGGATGAATTCCCAGAGAATCGAACCAATGGTGAAGATTTCTGCGCACCTCGGTGCTTTCAATCGGTAAGAGCATGGGAGCGCCGTCGAGCGAATGTGGAAATTTATGTTTCAGACTCTTCGCAAGCTTTGATGTGGCTACAAAGGTCACACCACATTCGCCGAGAAGATGGTTGTAAACGCGAGTTCTGGCGTTGGGAGCGAAAGCCACATCCGACAAAACCACATCGAGTTCGTGATCCGCGAGTTGCGAGCTCAACTGGTCGGAACTCCCTTCCCGGCAAATGATGTGCACCGGTTCTCGAAGTTTCAGCGCCGGCGCGATCAGCCATTGCGCAATCATCTTCGGGAGCACGTCCACAACGCCGACCACCAGTCGTAAAGGCCGTCCGGTAGGACGGTTCTTTACTGTCTGGGTAAGTTCCCGCCCCAGCGCAAAAATCTCCTCGCTGTAGCTGAAAACGACGCGTCCAACATCGGTCATGATCAGACTGCGACCGGAACGGACAAACAATTTCTCTCCGAGACTCTCTTCCAGGCTGTGCAACTGAGCGCTGATGGCAGGAGACGAAACACGCAGCTCCTTGCTGGCCTTACTGATGCTACCCGTGAGGGCCACGGTCCAGAAGTAGTGCAGGTGATGGTAATTGAGCCATTCCACGAGAATTTTGTCGTTAATAAAAAATTTGGAACAACGGCACGATTATATACCCAGCTTAACTGTCGGATCCTTCGTTTTGTCAGGTCATGAAAGAAGTTTCACTTAACCAAAAGCTAACGGTAGCAATCATATTTTGTAGTCTTCGCCGGCCGCAGTGGTCGCATCACATCATCATGATTCGGCTGCACCACGTTCGGGGACCCCCGCTGCGATTGGGCGGCCAATAATTAAGGAGGAACAAATGAGAGCAAAGGAAAAGAAATCATGGATGGCATCATTTTTAATGACCGCATTGATGTTGGGCATTCTGGCTTCACTCCCGGCACGTGCCGAGGTGTCCGAAGGAATAGACAACGGGCATCCCAAGGTTGCCGATCAACTAGCGTCGTTCAAGCAGACGGCTCTCGAGATGCGGCGGCACGCGGACACAACTGGACTCGATGACGTCTGCCAGGCAAATGCACTGGATGAGCCATGCTCAGAGTCTCGAAATCCTCAAAACGCATGTCAACCAGTTGGGCCAGACCCTGACCAGCCTGGAGCAACTTAAGCCCCAGGCGAACGAAGGGCAGAGGATGGCGATTGAGAACGCACGGCCCCACCTGGTTGGAGTTGCACAGCAATTGACCCGAGCCATCGATCTGCTATCCGATGACCGGCAAAGCGTGATACTGGTCGCCCTACACGAATACGGTGACCAGTCTTTACAACCACGCCGACTCACTCTACGAAACCGTGGACACGATCATGGACTACGAAAAGTCGAGGATGCGCCTTTTGGACCTCGACCTTCCGACCTCGTCCGAAGGCAGTTGATGCCGCAACCTCACAACCCTTGGGACCCGGGTTTCTCGACTCGGGTCCCACTATCGCAACGCAAGGCAAACTGCGGAGGAAACAATGGAACAAGCCGAGCAGGGCAAGATTCTGATTGCGGACAACGATGAGGATGTTCTCGTGGCACTGGAGCAGGCGCTCGAGAACGAGGGCTACGAAACGGCTGTGACGGTGGACGGCGACGTTGCCTTCCAGGTTCTTTCCACTGGCGCTTTCGATTTGCTGGTGCTGGATGACTATCTTTCCGACCGGCACTGCATTCAGGTGCTCACTCACTTTCAACACGCTGGAGTGAAGCCGCTGGCCGTGGTCACTTACCACCAGCTTCCGTCCCGGGCTGAGCGCGAACAACTGAGTGCACTCGGCGTGAGCAGCATAGTGAGCAAGCGGTCTCCGATCGAATTGGTTCGCAGCGTTCATTACCTGCTGCGGCCTTTGGGGAAATTCCGGAATCAATTCGACATAACCTAGTCGGATCAGAGTGCGCCGAAGGTTTCGTAGACGGCGGGCGTCTCTATGTGATGAGGGAGAGCGCTCGCCTTCGCGCCCGTCTTTTGTTAATTGTTATGTTGCATCCATTCTTGATGGACGCAATAAATACCAGCCATTTCTGCTATCCAAACTCCCGCTGCCAGCGTCTAGCAACAACGAGGCCCAAAATAGTAATTCAGATTCCGTATCTCCAGGCCGACGAGTCCGTCCATCCGCTAGAACTTCAAAGGGGTCATCTTATGCGCCACACTAGATTCAATCGCTTGATGGTCGCTGGGGTTGTGCTGGGCATGGCAACTTTGATTGCCTGTGACAAGACGAACACTGCCGCGACGGCGCCCGCTGGCGGCGGCAAGATTCCCATCACGACAAAGTCCGAGGAAGCGCGGAAAGAATTCTTGCTGGGCCGCGACCTCTCGGAAAAGCTTCAGGCGCAAGAATCAATCGAACATTTCCAAAAAGCGGTCACGATAGATCCCGAATTTGCCTCAGCCGAGCTCGCGCTCGCCAATGCCGCCCCGACCGCCAAGGACTTCTTTGACCACCTGAACAAGGCGGTCGCTCTAGCCGACAAGACTTCGGAAGGAGAACGGATTCTTATCCTCGCGAACCAGGCGGGATCAAACGGCGACGTGGTGAAGCAGAAAGAATATTTCGAAAAGCTTGTCTCCATGTTTCCCAACGACGAGCGAGCGCATTTCAACCTGGGTGCATTCGAATTCGCTCAGCAGGATTATCCCCAGGCCATCGAGCATTTGAAGAAGGCGCCAGAACTGGCGCCGAATTATTCTCCGGCCTACAACATGCTGGGCTACGCCTACCGGCAGGTGGACGACTACGCCAACGCCGAACAGGCGTTCAAGAAATACATTGAGCTGATTCCGAACGATCCGAATCCTTATGACTCTTACGCAGAGCTGTTGTTGAAGATGGGCAAGTTCAGCGATTCAGTCGAGCAATATCGCAAGGCGCTGGCCATCGATCCGCACTTCGTGCCCTCGCACTTCGGAAGTGCCGCCGCGCTAATGTACATGGGCAAGCCGAGCGACGCGGATGCCGAGTTGCAGAAGATGGCAGAGGTGTCGCGCAACGATGGCGAACTTCGGACGGCTTACTTCGGCATGGCGGTCGCAGCCTCCGATGCTGGTCATCTGGATAAAGCAGTGCAGGCGATGGACAAGGAATATGCCGTCGCGGAAAAGAAGAACGACGTTGCCGCGATGGCAGCGGACCTTCAGGCCAAAGGCAATATCATCGCCGAAATGCCGAAGTATGACTTGGCCGCGCAGCAGTTCGATCGGTCGTTGCAGTTGATCGAAGGCTCAACTTTGTCGCAGGAGATCAAAGACAACGCCAAGCTCCTGCATCATTACAATCTGGCCGCTCTGGCGATTGCGAAAAAGGACTTTGCTGCCGCGAAGTCTCATGCTGCAGAGTATCGTCAGGGAGCGGAGGCTTCGAAGAATCCCGCGCAATTAAAGTTGTCTCATGAACTGGCAGGTCGAATTGCCCTCGCCCAGAAGGATTACGACACCGCAATTTCAGAATTGCAACAAGCGAACCAGCAGGATCCGCGCAATCTATTTCGCTTGGGACAGGCCTATCAGGCTAAAGGCGATAAAGATCAGGCGCAGAAGTTTTACGCAGCGGCGGCAGAATTCAATTCATTGCCCGCGTTGCCCTACGCGTTCATCCGCACCAAAGCGCAAAAAATGGCGGGAACTACGAAGGGATAGCAAAAGCGCTTCTTTCCTGGCGTCATCCTGAGGGACTCCAGTCCCGAAGAATTTTGCGCGGATCGGCCCGGCACCCACAGGCGGGACCCCGGTCCGCGCTGGATCCTTTGCAAGATCAGTATGACGCCCTCTTGATCCACACATTGTCCTTACGTTTTCTCTCTGAATTTCTAACAAGTCAGAGCGAAGTTCCGCATAGTGAGATAAAATCTCCTGCGGACGGTTCGCCCTCGATTACGCCTCCGTCTCAGACATCCTCAATGCCGACTGCATATCAGGAAGAAGTCAATCCGTGGGAAGCGCAAGTGGCCCGGTCCGATGTGGCCGCGCAGAAGCTTAAGCTCCACGAGGGCTTCTGGAAGATATTGCGCGAGCCCAGCCGGGAGATCATCGTGCACATCCCGGTGCAGTTGGACAATGGGAAACTGGAAACATTCACCGGGTTCCGTGTCCAGCACTCGATTGATCGCGGCCCTGCCAAGGGCGGCGTCCGTTACACCCCCAACGTCAACCTGGACGAGACTCGCGCCCTGGCCAGTTGGATGACCTGGAAGTGCGCTGTGGTCGACATCCCATTCGGCGGCGCTGCCGGCGGAGTCATTTGTGATCCGGACAAGATGTCTAAACGTGAGCTCGAACGCCTTACCCGACGCTACACGGCGGAATTGATGGAGCTGCTTGGTCCGGAGAAAGATGTGCTCGGTCCGGACATCAACACCGACGAGCAGATTATGTCGTGGATCATGGATACATACTCCATGCACGTCCGGCATACGGTCACTGCGGTGGTGACGGGCAAGCCGCTCGAACTGGGCGGTTCCCACGGGCGTATCGAAGCCACGGGACGCGGCCTGATGACGGTTTGCGATGAGGCCGTAAAGCGGCTGGGGATGACTCGTGACGAGTCTCGTGTGGTCATTCAAGGCTTCGGCAATGTGGGATCGAATGCCGCCCGCCTCATGCGGCGCCGGGGATACAAGGTGGTCGGAGTTTCCACCAGCAAGGGCGGAGTCTATAACAAGGAAGGCCTCGATATCGAGGCGCTCTCTGCAGCACTACCAGAGTAATCGATCGCTCAGCGGATTCGCTGGCTGCGAAGAAATGAGTTCGGAAGACTTGCTGGTCGCGGACTGCGATGTTCTCATCCCGGCAGCATTAGAGAATCAGATCACCACTCGCAACGCCGACCGGGTGCAGGCGAAGATTCTTTGCGAGGGCGCGAATGGCCCGACTACTGCCGAGGCCGACGAAATTCTGGTGAAGAAGGGTGTCTTCGTGATTCCTGACATCCTGGCGAACTCGGGCGGAGTTACCGTTTCCTATTTCGAGTGGGTGCAGGACCGGCAGGGATATTTCTGGACCGAATCCACAGTCAACGATCAGCTGCAGCACACCATGAGGACCGCGTTCGCTGAAGTTCTGAAGTTTGCTGAGATCCATCAGGTCAGCAACCGCATTGCGGCCTACATGCTGGCTATCGATCGTGTCGCGTACACTCTACGAGAGCGCGGAATCTACGCATAACAACTGGACCGCTGAATGAAGCCATCTCTTGCGTGGCGGCGAGTCGTTGGTTTCATGGGATACGGATTCGCGACACTTCTCGCCGCATTGCTGACTGCCTGGGCAGCGCCGCGTTGTACTTCGATCTGGTCCCCGGCAGTAATCTTAAAATTGTTTTCGCTTCGGCCTACGCGATCGCCATGCTGACGGCATTGCTGGTGTTCCGCCGTGGAGGCATAGGAATCGAGATTTGCATCGTGGGATTCGCCCTGGTGTTGATCTGGTGGCTGACTCTAAAACCTTCCAACGACCGGGCTTGGCAGCCTGACGTCGCACAAACCGCCTGGGCGGAAATCGACGGCAACCGAGTCACTATTCACAACGTCCGCAACTGCGAGTACAGGACAGAGGGCGATTACACCCCACGCTGGGAGACGCGGTCGTTCGATCTCTCCCAACTCCGCGGCATGGATCTTTTTCTTACTCACTGGGGATCGCCCTGGATCGCACATCCCATTGTCAGCTTTCAGTTTGGCGACAATGATTATGTTGCGATGTCGATCGAGACTCGGAAGGAAGTGGGCGAGGTGTATTCAGCACTGCGTGGTTTTTTCCGCTACTACGAACTGATTTACACCGTGAGCGACGAACGCGATGTTGTGAGACTACGGACGAATTATCGTAAAGGTGAAGAAACCTATCTTTTCCACACTCGCGCCACTCCAGAACATGCGCGGGCCACTTTTTTGAATTATCTGAAGAAGATAAACCGGATTCACGATCGTCCGGAGTGGTACAACGCGCTGACCAACAACTGCACGACCAACATCACAGCGCTGGCGGGCGAATCCGCATGGGACTTGCGCGTGCTGCTGAACGGACGCGCGGACCAGATGCTTTACGAACGTGGAGACCTGGCCACGGCGAATCTTTCGTTTGCTCAACTGAAGGATCAGGCACACATCAATGCTGCGGCGCGGACGGCGAATGATGCTTCTGATTTTTCACGGCGGATTCGAGAGGGGCGGGCGGGATTTTGAATCCTCGTGGGGCGGGGAGGAATTCCTTTGCTCCGGAGTTCGTGGAGTCCCACTTCTCGCAAAGTGCGCGAGAAATGGGGCACCAACTGATCTTATTTGTTCCGGCTATTGCTTGACCAGTTTCAGAATGCTGCCGCTCTGGTCGACCACATAAAGCTCTCCGGCGGCATCATGCCCAAAAGTTGTGAGGGTGCGGCCTGTGGACAGCAGATCGCCGCGAGTCCATGTATTGGCGGGCGCTTCGGTCAGGCTCCATATCTTCCCGGTGAGGTCGCCAAAAATGTACTTGTTCGCCAGACTAGGAATGCCGGTGCCCTTGTAGACATATCCGCCAATTACTGCGATGCCATCGGAGTGAGGATACTCTGTGATCGGCAAAACCTTGTTGCTCATGTCACAGCCTGTCGATGGATTGAAACAGTGCGTGCCTTCCATCACATTCCAGCCGAAGTTCCCACCCTTTTGCAGGATATCGACCTCTTCCCAACTCTCCTGGCCTACGTCGGCGACGAACAGGCGATTGGTGACCGGCTCAAAGGAAAAGCGCCAGGGATTGCGTAACCCGTAAGCATAGATTTCGCCCAAACCGCCACCGCCAACGAAAGGGTTGTCCGCTGGAATGGTGTATTGCAGGCCTCCGCTAAACGGAGGATCAACGCCGATCCGGAGCATCTTCCCAAGATACGAAAACAGGTTCTGGCCGTTTCCGAGTGGATCGCCGCCGCTGCCGCCGTCACCAAGTCCGATATACAGAAAGCCGTCCGGGCCAAATACCAACTGGCCGCCTTTATGGTTGGGGAACGGCTGGTTTACGACGAGCAGAATGCGTTCGCTGTTGGGATCGGCCTGGTTGGGGTCGGATGTCGAGGTCTGGTACTCGGCGATCACGGTTTCGAGGCCGCCAAGGTCGCGCGTGTAATTCACGTAGAACTTGTGATTGCTGCTGTAGTTGGGGTGAAACGCCAGCCCCAGAAGTCCTTGCTCCTGTCCGTCGAAGTTCACCAGGCTCTGGATGTCGAGAAAATTCCCGGACTGTAGAGCACCGTTTTGCAGGATGCGAATGGTTCCACGCTGCTCGACCACGAAGAAGCGGTCGTCGCCCGGCGGCCTTTCAAGTCCGAGCGGGTTGCTGAGTCCGCTGACCACAGTGGTCAACGCTATCGTGGCAGTATTCGGAGGTGGCGTTGGCGTAGACATGCCATCGCCTCCGCAGCTGGGCAACAGAAGCGCCAGCAGTAACAGGGAACTTACTGGCAACCAATTTTTGAACGACATTAAGAAAAGTGTAGCTGAAATTCGAAACACTTGGCCACCCAGATGGACACCCAAACCCGCCGAGAGCCGGGGTACCGGTTACCCGTCCAGCTGCCTTGCAGGATCCTCGAAATTTCGAAATTTTGTCGTGGCACAGTTTATGTGGCAGACTCCTTGGGGCGAGTGTCGAGAATATGTTCGGTTCGATCGAAGCTGGCGGGACCAAATTCGTTTGTGGGATCGGGACTGGGCCCGGAGACCTGAAGACGGTGCAGTTTCCCACGACAACGCCTGAAGCCACGCTGGCAATCGCAATCAACTTCCTGCATGAAGAATCCAGGGGCGAATTGAAGGCGGTTGGCATTGGTTCCTTCGGGCCCATTGATCTGCACCGCACGTCGGCAAAGTTCGGTTATGTGACGTCCACGCCGAAGGTAGGTTGGCAGAATTACAACCTGGCTGGCACAGTGCGCGATGCGCTGGGAGTTCCCGTCGGCTTTGATACTGACGTCGATGCGGCTGCGCTGGGCGAGGCCCGTTGGGGTGCAGCCCAAAACCTGACGGATTTTCTCTATCTGACAATCGGCACCGGCATCGGTGGCGGCGCCATCATCAACGGACGCGTTCTGCACGGACTCGTGCATCCCGAGATGGGGCACATTCGGGTTCCTCACGATCTGGCACGCGACCCCTATCCCGGCGCCTGTCCTTATCACGGTGATTGCCTCGAAGGATTGGCCTCCGGTCCCGCCATGCAGGCCCGGTGGGGCAAAGCAGCGCAGGATCTTCCCTCGGACCATGAAGCCTGGAACCTCGAAGCGAACTACCTGGCTCACGGGCTCGCCAACTGGGTGCTCACCCTATCACCGCAACGCATTCTGCTGGGTGGAGGCGTGTTGCGGCAAGCGCATCTCTTTAGCCGGATTCGGCAGGAATTGGTGGCCCTGCTCAACGGATATGTGCAGGCGACTGAGATCATGCGAGACATTAACCAGTACGTGGTCCCGCCGCAGCTGGGAGGCCAGGCCGGGGTTCTCGGAGGCCTGGTGCTGGCGCAACAAGCCTATTCGAATCTTGACCGCGAATGACCCCGAAAATCACTTATCTGTTGGCGTCTCGAAACTAACGTTCGGCATCTCGACCCAGGGGATGTGGCATTCGTGAAGATCGAGTTCGATATGAGCATCCTGCTCGCCGATGTGATCTGAAGTCCGGCCGCACCTGAGGCAAAACCATTCCTGGATAGCTGGATTCCAAATAATGTGTTCGTGTTTCATCGGCCTGGTCTGTCTACAAACTCTACTTTTTTAGTGCGACGAAAAGCTGATCGCGAAGGAAGGTTTCGCTGATTTCTGTTTCTCGAGTTGTTCTTTACTCACTGACAACATCTCTTGGGCGCTGCTGTCATTGGGGGAGTTGACGGTAGCGAGTTTTGCATGGGCGGCGGATGGATCCAATACTTCGAAAGCAGGCGCAAGGTAAGGCTTCCTCGCGGATTTAGAATCCTGAACCACGAACGCACCTCCCAGCCTCTTACAGCGAACGGGCTGGAAGAATCTTTACAGCAAAACTTTGGGGTGTTGAAAAAGAAAGATCGGGGTCGCTTTTCCGACGCAAGTGGAATGAGGGTATGGAATCGAACGAACGGAAATCAGCAGAGTGACTGCTATACGGAGACTGTGGCTGACAGCTGAGGCTAGTTGGACGGCTCCAGAACACCCTCAGTGGTGATGCGGCTCGCCTTGCGGATTTCGGCAGCCACCTTTACCAGGGCTTCGTCGGCGCGACCGGGGCCGTCGTCCGAAATCATGGAACTGGCGGCCAGGGTGAAAAGCAGCGCGTCTTCCGGTTTATCAAAATACAGAACTACCTGACTCGCCGCCATGCGAACTACCTCCCGGGGGGTTGATCTCAAGAGGAATGATAGGCCGAATCCGAGGGCGATTGGAGGTACTCTCTTGATGCCCCTAGACACTTCGTTCCACCATGTTTCGGTTTCCCCAGAATGCCCGCCGACACAGTGGTGCGTCCACCAAAATGCTACAGTTAAAGAATCAATGTCTGCTCCCGAATCGCGCTTCGTAAAGGCTTGCCGTGCCCTTCCTGTTGACCGGACTCCGGTCTGGTTCATGCGCCAGGCGGGCCGTTACATGCCGGAATACCGCGCAGTCCGAAAGCAGTATTCGCTGATTGAAATATGCAAGCGGCCGGAGGTTGCGGCCGAGGTGACCATCACTGCTGCCGAGGCCCTGGGCGTGGATGCAGCCATCATTTTTGCCGACTTGTTGCTTCCGCTCGAAGTCATGGGATTGCCATTTCATTTCTCTCCTGGCGAGGGCCCGGTGATTGAGAAGCCGGTACGAGATCAGGAGGACATCTCCCGCTTGCGCACCGATCGCGCCGCCGATCTGGGATATGTCTCCGAAGCGGTGCAGCGAGTGTGCAAACACTTCGGTCCGCGACTGCCAGTCATCGGTTTCTGCGGCGCGCCCTTCACGCTGGCCAGCTACATGATCGAGGGTGGCAGCTCGCGCAATTATGTCTACGCGAAAAAGATGATGTACTCCTCGACTGCCGCATGGGACGAGCTTCTGGGCAAGTTGGTGGCCGTGGTTTCCGAATATGCCGCAGAGCAGGTGCGGGCAGGCGCCGACGTGATCCAGGTATTCGACAGTTGGGTGGGATGTCTCAGCGTGGACGACTACCGGCAGTACGTGCTGCCTCGAACTACAGAACTCGTGAGGTCGTTGCAAAAAACGGGCGTGCCCATCATTTATTTTGGCACTGACAGCGCGACGCTTTTGCCATCGATGAAAGAGACCGGAGCCGAGGTCATTGGCCTGGACTGGAGGATTCCTCTGGATCAAGGCTGGGCTGCCGTGGGTTCCGGAGCTGTGCAGGGCAACCTTGATCCGGTTTTGTTGTTTGCCGAATGGAAGGAAGTCGAAGCCAGTGCGAGGGCGATTCTGAGGCGAGCCGGCGGACGTCCCGGACATATCTTTAATTTAGGGCATGGAATTTTGCCTGAGACTCCGGTGGAGAATGTGAAGGCGCTGGCCAGGTTTGTGCAGGAATACTCGGCTAAGAGTGGTTAGCCTTTGACTACGCCGTCCTTGCCCATGCAATTTTGAAACCCATGACCTGCAACATCAGTTAAGAATGAAACGGATCGCGATTGTCGGCGGCGGAATCTCTGGGCTGGCGGCTGCTTTCGCGCTCGAGGGACGGCGGCAGGCTGGTGAGTCGTTAGAATTTGTGGTTTACGAAGCCGGACCGCGCTTCGGTGGTGTGCTGTCCACGGAGCAGATTGATGGCTGCCTGGTTGAAGCTGGCCCTGACTCCTTTCTGACGGAAAAGCCCTGGGCTGCGGACCTCTGCCGCCGGCTCGGGATGGAAGATCAGCTGATTGGGTCGAACGACGGCGATCGCAGGACTTACATCGTCGTAAATGGCCGGCTTGTACCCATGCCCGATGGGCTGATGTTCATGGTCCCCACCCAACTGACGCCAGCCATGTTGACTCCGCTTTTTTCTGCTTCTACAAAATTTCGCATGATGCAGGAGTGGCGCTGTTCCCCTCGCCGATCGACTGCCGACGAAAGCGTTGCCTCGCTGGTGGAGCGCCACTACGGTGCGGAGATGGTCGATCGTCTGGCGGATCCGCTGCTTTCCGGGGTCTACGGAGGCGAGGCCTCGCAACTCAGTGTGCGTGCCGTGTTGCCCCGCTTTGTTGAGATGGAATCAAAATACGGCAGCCTGGGCCGAGGCATGCTGGCGGCGCGTAAGAAGCTGAAAAATCCGCAGTCTCGCCCGCCGATTTTTACTTCTCTCAAACGTGGCATGCAGCAATTGCCGGAAGCTCTCGTCGCGGCCCTTCGTCCGGAGACACTGCTGGCAAACACCCCCGTAGCTGCGGTACAGAGACAGGATCGAGGCTGGGTTGTGTCCGCCGGATACGCCTCTGATCACTTCGACTCTGTGATCGTTGCCACGCCGGCGCATGCCGCAGTCCCACTGCTCGAGATAACGTGCAATGACCTCGCCGCCGAACTCAAATCGATTTCCTATAGCTCATCAATGACGGTTGCGCTGGGTTTCGACAAGGAAGTGCGATCCAGTTTGCCTCCAGGCTTCGGGTTTCTGGTCCCGCGCAGGGAAGGCAAGCGCATGCTGGCGGCAACTTTCGTGCACAACAAGTTCCCGCATCGCGCTCCGGAAGATCGGGCATTGTTGCGCTGCTTTCTTGGCGGCAGCCGCGACGAGCAAGTGTTGCAACTTACACATGATGAGGTCTTGAGTATCGTGCGAGAGGAACTTCGCCAGATCATTGGACTGAAAGCGGAGCCGCTCTTCGCTCGCGTCTATCGCTGGAAGAGTGCGATGGCCCAATATACGGTTGGCCACCTGGATCGGTTGCAAAGGATCGAGAATCTCTTGAAGGAATGGCCAGGTCTGGCCCTGGCGGGCAATGCCTATCGCGGAATTGGTGTCCCCGATTGTGTGCGTTCGGGCGAGGCGGCGGTACAACAGGTATTGGCGGCGTAGCTCTTCGTAGCGCCGGCGTCCCGACCTCGCTCTTTTGCCGACAACCTACGCCCGGTGTTCCGACCTCGCCACGTTCTTTTGTGTGAGTTACGGGCGTAATGGCAAAAACTCCGCTTCTTATTGCAGAAACATCCGGGCTCAGTCAGGGTTAATACAATCGGTAACTTATGAGCAGACGGATTCTGGCCCTGGCTTCGCTCATCCTGTTCACGCTCTTGCCATTGAGCGCACAGGAACAGAAACCCCAGGACGACAATTCGAATTCGGCCAAATCCGCGCCAGAGGTTCCGGCGGATGTGCCGCATGACGTACCCGCAGAATCATCTCCAGCATCGACCCAGGCACCGCCACGCACATCCTCCAGTACTTCGCCAAAAATGACCGACATGGCCATGCCGGATATGAAGGGCATGAACAACGATGGCAGCGCTCACGCCATGCTTTCCATGGCGGATCGCCAGATGGATATGGGGCCGCACATGAAGATGACGACCCTGCGCGATCTGAAGCCCGGCGACCAGGAGAAAGCCGATCAGGTCGTGACAGCGGCGCGCACCGCGGCGGAAAAATATACGGATTACAAAGTTGCTCTCGCCGACGGCTACAAGATTTTTCTACCGAACCTGCCGCAGAAGCAATATCACTTCACCAACTATCGCTATGCGTTTGAGGCCGCGATTCAATTCAATCCTGAACATCCGACATCGCTGCTCTATGAGAAAAACAGCGAGGGCTACAAGCTGATCGGTGTCATGTACACCGCTCCCAAGAATTCAAACTGGAATGATCTGGACGAGCGAATTCCGCTGAGCATCGCCCAGTGGCATGCGCACATAAACATGTGCCTGCCGCCGCCTGAAAAAAAGAACGAAGCTTGGGGACCACACGCAAAGTTCGGTTTAGCCGGATCGATCACCACTCGCGACGCCTGCGAGGCAGCTGGCGGTAAATTCATGCCTCAGATATTCGGCTGGATGGTGCACGTGTATCCCTTCGAGCAGAAGCCGGAAGATATCTGGTCGGTTGAGCGCCAGGCCCACAGTCACGTGGACTGAGTTTCAGTTCAATCCACTGCAAACACAAAACCATCGCTCACCAGAAAGTTCACGACCGAGCAAGCCGTGATCGTGATTCCGTTGGCCAGTAGGTAGTTCGCATGCGCGAATCCCACCAGCAGCTTCATCAGCAGAAGGTTTCCGGCGATAGAGAATAGTCCTGTGGTCAGATTAAATTTCAGGAAGCGCGTGAATCCGGCTCCTTTTCGGTCCCCCCAGGTAAAGCGCTCGTGCCACATAAAATTGTGTATCACCGTGATTTCGACCGCCAGAGCAGTGGCAAGCAAGTAGTCGAAATGAAAAGCCGTCTTCAGCAAGGCCAACATCAGCAACTGCACTGCGATACCGATCCCGCCGACAATATTGAACTTGAGCCAGCGCATGGCCATAGGCCGCCAGGCGTGCGTCATCGGATGCGCTCCTCTGCATAGAGACGCCGTGTGTTCCGGATGGTGAAGAAAATGACCATCGCAGACATGCCAACCAATCCAATCGCACCGCCGACGTCAAACAATCGGTAGTGCCCGTGAAAAACCATCGGGTGATATAGAAGAGTCAAGTTGCCGATCGATAACAGTATCCGCAGTTCGGTCGGGCCAAAGCTCCAGAACGAAAGCTGAAATTCTCCCAGCGTGTACGTGGCGAGATAGGACTGGATAGAAAGCAACAGAAACGCCACCAGCAGTCCGATCGCGATGTAGGGATGCATGTATCCCGAAAGCGCCAGTCCGCCCATGAGGGCGAGCCCGCCGAAACTGTCGACGATGTGGTCCACGTAGAACCCGTAACGGGGACGTTGCTGCCGGCGTACCCGGGCCAGAGTGCCGTCGAGGCTGTCTCCCAGCCAGTTGAGCGCCAGAAAGAAGATGACTGCCAGAAGCCAGTACCGGTTCCATCGGGCGAAGGCATAGCTCACGCCGGCCATCACCTGTGCGCCAAACCCCAACAAGGTTAGGTGGTCGGAACTGATCCATCGCGGCGTACGTTCCGCCAGCCAGATCAGGACCCGTTTTTCGGGGTTGGCGGTTAAGCCATTGTGGATGCGAGACGCGTTTTCGAAGGGTTTGATGCGGCGCACTTCGGTCAGCACGCTGGGGTTTGCCTGTTCGCAGAAATCGATCATTGGACTTGCCATTTCCTTGCTCCAATTCTTGACTTGCGGAGCCAGTTTGGTTGTTAAGGCGGCGAGGCGCAATGCACAGCGGGTAAACTGGAGGTCAACTGTAGATCAGTTGGTAAGTAATTGATAATAAGCTAGATGTTGCGTGTAGGACTGGCCAGCGGCATCTCGATCTCGCGCAAAAGGGGGCGAGGCGCCATAGTGCTAACTTAAGGACCTTTCCTTTCCGCCTGGCCCGTGACGCGACCAGAATCCAACTGTGGTCAGTGTTCTAACCATCAATCGCGGCGGTCTTCCCCGAATGTAACGATGCTGTGATCTAGTGGCAATTCGCGGGTGTGGAGTTCCGTGGGTCCGTCACCCGTGCTCTTGGAACGGTACCGGTCGATGAGATATGGCACGCCTTCACCAGCCACCAGCTTCGACGAAGTGGTGACTTCGAAATGCAGATGCGGCTCACGAGCGTCTCCGGAACCGCCGACGCGCGCCAACACCTGCCCACGCCGCACGCGATCCCCTGCTTTCACCTGCAAGCTTCCCGGTTGCAGATGCATGTAATAAGCGAACTGGCCGCCACCCAGGTCGAGCGTGATTGTATTGCCCGCCACTGTTTCCAACGTAATTGGCACTGCCGGGTGGAACGCGTCGCCGTGTCCGGGGATGTTATCGGGAAGGCCATCTCTCGCAGTGACGACGCGGCCGTCAGCAACCGCCAACACAGCTTTCCCGTAGGAGTAATAGGAGCGGACGTCGCGCGCATCGCCAGAAAATGACGCACCGTCCCTTGCCTGCTTCCAGTCGATCGCGTACCGGCGCGAGTCCACTGCCTGCCCATCAAGGATGACAACGCCGCGCCGATGATGATTATCCTGATCGTTGCTGGGCCCATCGTCTGCAAGCCAGTCTGCCCCTTCTACCGGCGGCCCGAGCACATGCAACTCAGTGTGATGGGTGGAAATGACCGCGCCTTCTTCCGAAGCGTATGCCGTGGTCACGCGATGGAGCAGTCGGTCCGGGATATGCGAGCCCCGGTCAAACACTATTGACATAAACGCGATTGAGCTCTGGCCATCGGCGATAACCAGCCTGTCTTTGGGGTCAGAAACCGCCTTACCACCTAAGGGCTGCAACATGGTTTCCAGTTGCGCTGTATCAAAGGTCGCAATCGGTTTGGACGTTTCCGCATCTGCGTCGAACACCTCAATGCGACTCAGCGAGGCCGGCGCTGGCATGAAGTTCGTCAAATGCAACTCGTACATCAGGTAGACGTGCGGTCCGCTGGGGAATGCCGTAGGCTCGAACGGCACGCGCATCTCGAGTTGTAGTGGCCACGGAGGCCTGTTTGGCCACCGCCTTGTTGTCGGATCGGATCGCTGATTCTGCGTTTGAGCAACGCCAGGATATGAGAGAAGGCAAGCAGCGGCGAGGAGGATGAATACGCGCATGCTCGGGGTACGCATTTAGCGACCACGAAGTTCAGTATTCTGAAGCCAATTTAGAAGGAATTGTGCTCAATGAATCGCTTGTGGGGGCGGGACGCCCCCACGACAGTCGGCGAGACGCCGGCGCTACTTGGACGCTTCTTCGATGGAGTCTCTTAGTTGCTCGACTGCCCAGTCGATCTGCTCTGGGGTGATGACAGCCGGGGGCGCTATGAGCAGGTGGTCGCCGGAGGTGCCGTCGACGCATCCTTGCATCGGGTACACGAGTAATCCTCGCTTCAGGGCGGCAGCGCCTACCTTGCCGGCAAAATTCAATTCCGGAGCGAAGGGCTTCTTGCTTTGCTTGTCCGAAACGAACTCTACGCCTCGCAGCAACCCGATGCCGCGGACATCACCGACTGTTTTCAAGTCGAGCAGAGTTGAGAGGGATTGCTCCAACTTTGCGGCAACGCTGACCTCGCGATCGGAGTCCGCGGCTTCAACCAGTTTCTGCTGTCGCAGACGGTGCAGCACGGCTCGTCCCGCAGCCAGCGAGACGGGATGGGCGTTGTATGTAAAGCCGTGCAGGAAGGCCCCCGAGGCTATTCCATCTACGACCTTTTTCGTGGCGATGACGGCGCCAAGCGGAGCGTAGCCGCTGGAGAGACCCTTCGCTGCAATCAAGATGTCGGGGGCGATGCCCGAGTGTTCGATGGCGAAGTTTTTTCCGGTGCGGCCCATGCCGGTCATGACTTCGTCGGCGATCAGCAGGACGCCGTTGCGCCGGCAAACCTCTGCAATCTTTTCCGGATATCCGGGCGGCGGAGTGACAGCGCCCAGTGTTGCCCCGCTGACGGGTTCGAAGATGAAAGCCGCAGCCTCACCGTTCGCGGCTGCGATCGCATTCTCCAACTCGGCTGCGTACTCCAGTCCGCAATTGCGGCAGCCGTCCGTGCAGTCGTAGTTGCAGCGATAGCAGTACGGAATTCCCACATGCGCGAACTCTCGCACCATGGGCAAATACATTTCGCGCCGCCGCTTGTTGCCAGAAACCGCAAGCGCGCCCAGGGTCGAGCCGTGATAACTCTGCGTCCGGCTGAGCACCTGGTGGCGCTTGGTCTGTCCGATCTCGACTTGATATTGCCGCGCCAGCTTCAGCGCCGTTTCGACCGATTCAGACCCGCCACAGGTGAAGTACACCGCGCCGCCGCGAAAATTCTCTCCGGCAAATTCCAGCAACTCTCGCGCGTATTCTTCCGCCACTGGAGTCGTGAACTGGCTGGTATGAACGAACTCCAATTGCCTGGCCTGCTCCGACATAGCGCCGGAGATTTCCGGGACGCCGTGCCCGATGAAATTTACCGCTGCCGAGCCAGAAAAATCGAGGTAGCGATTGCCTTCCGTGTCCCACAGGTAAACGCCCTCGCCGCGTACGGCTGACGGAAAAGCTTTACGAAAGGAGCGCCGGAAAACTGCGGAGCGAGGAGATTTCTGCGCAGAGATGGGATCAGACACAGTCTGGATTATCCGGCGGGCGCTATTGCAGTGTCAAAATATGGAAATGCTTCAGGCACGAAATCTTGAACAACGAAGGACACAAAGGTTCACGAAGGAAAGCCTGGGATTAAAGCCTTCGTGGTACTTCGTGTCCTTCGTGGTTCAAGGTTTCGGCCGTTACCGTCAAACACAGGCGCTTTCCTCTTGACACGAAATGCGTCAAACCGTGAGACTTCTCAGCACTTCGAGCCCGAACTATTACCTAGGAGCGACCCTTGAATCTGCACGTGTCGAAGTACCTAGTACTACTTTGCCTGATTATTTCATCCGTCGCATTTGCCCAATCCCCAACTTCCAAAGCCAGCTACATTCTGGCCGGGCGTCTGTTCGACGCCACCAGCGACACAGTCCGCGAAAACGTTGTGATTGCAATTGAGGATGACCGGATCAAGAGCGTTTCTCCCGCGGCCGATATCAAGATTCCGCCGGGTGCCAAAGTGATCGACCTCTCGCAGGCGACCGTGCTGCCGGGATCTGATCGATTGCCACACCCATCTGGGTTCGCGCGCCGACCGCTATAACGAAATCTACAACTTCAAGGACACGCCGTTCGACCACGCTTTCGCCGCTGTTCTGAATGCGCGCAAGACTTTGGAAGCTGGCTTTACCTCGGTGCGCGACGTGGGTTCCGATCCGTTTCTGGCGGTGGATTTGCGCAATTCGATCAACGAAGGATATCTGGTCGGGCCGCGTATCGTGGCCAGTGGCCCAGGGATCTCGATCACCGGCGGCCACGGCGATCTGAACAATTTCTCGCCGCAGACGCGGGTCATGATGTTTCCCGAAGAGCGAGACTTTGCCATTGCTGACAGCGCCGACCAGATTCGTCACATTATTCGCGCCCAGGAAAAGTACGGAGTGGATGTGATCAAAATCCTGGCCACCGGCGGCGTGCTCTCCAAGGGAGACAGTCCCGGGGCGCCGCAATTCACCTTTGAAGAACTGAAGGCCGCCGCAGACACGGCCCACATGGGCGGACGGAAAATCGCGGCGCATGCTCACGGCACCGAAGGCATCAAGAACGCGATCCGCGCAGGCATCGACTCGATCGAACACGGGAGTTTGATTGACGACGAAGGCATTCGCCTGGCGAAAGAACATGGGACGTATCTGGTGATGGATATCTACAACGACGATTACATCCTCAATGAAGCGCCCAAGTGGGGACTGCCGACGGAAAATCTCGACAAAGAGCGAATGGTCGGCCGCCTGCAGCGGGAGAATTTCCGCAAGGCATTTCAGGCGGGCGTGAAGATGGCGTTTGGCACAGACGCGGGCGTCTATCCTCATGGCGACAATGCCAAGCAATTTTTCTACATGGTGAAATATGGCATGACGCCGGCGCAAGCCATCCGCGCCGCGACCTCAAGCGCCGCCGATCTGATCGGACGGGCGAAAGATGTGGGTACGGTTGAAGCCGGAAAGTTTGCCGACATCATTGCAGTGAATGCCGATCCCCTGGCCGATGTACGGGCGCTGGAGCATGTCGATTTCGTGATGAAGGGCGGCGTGGTCTACAAGGACACGAGAGTGTACGCATCCGGCAGCCGATTAGTAGTTTCATGTTTCCGGTTTCTGGTTTCGAAACCAGAAACTGGAAACCGGAAACTGCTACCCGAACCATCCGGCCTATCAGGTGAGCCGGAATCTTTGCGTGTAGAATCGCCCCTTGATGGCGAACTCTCGCAGACTCTTCTGAAGCGCACCCAGGTTCGCGGCTTTGCCCGCGTGGTTCGCCTCTTCCGTCCTTCGCATCAGCACACTGCATTTTCTGCAACGCTCCTGCTCATGACGGCGGTCATGCTGTCGCGTGTAATCGGTTACGTGCGCGAGGCATATATCGCGTACGCATTCGGCGCCACCCCTGCGACGGACGCCTACCTTGCCGGCTTCACCATTCCCGACTGGTTGAATTATCTGGTGGCGGGCGGGACCGCTTCGATCACGTTTGTTTCGATCTACACCCGCTTTGTGGCGGAGGACAAAGAACACGAAGCTCAGAAGACTTTTTCGATCATCATCACGGTAATGACCGCCGTGCTCGGCGTGGGTGTTCTGCTTGCGGAATTCTTTGCTCCGGAAATTTCACGGCACCTGTTTCCCAAGTTCAGCACGGAACAGATGGATCTTTGTGTTCACCTGACGCGCATTCTGTTGCCGGCACAAATCTTCTTTTATGTCGGAGGCGTCGTCTCGGCGGTGTTGCTTTCACGGCGGCTCTTTCTGTTTCCTGCGTTCTCGCCGCTTCTCTATAACGCGGCCATCATTCTGGGTGGCGTGCTGCTATCGCATCGTTATGGAATCTCGTCGCTGGCTTACGGAGCGCTGGCGGGAAGCTTCCTCGGTCCGTTTCTGATCAATGCCATTGGCGCGGCCCGCATCGGCACCGGTTACCGGCCGTCATTCGATATCCGCAATCCGGCCTTTCGCGAATGGGTGCGTCTGTCGATTCCGCTGATGTTGGGCGTGTCGCTGGTCACCGCCGACGATTGGATTCTGCGCTACTTTGCTTCCGGAGCCGTGGGCGATATCACGCGGCTCAACTATGCCAAGCGTTTGTTCGCGGTCCCGATCGCGGTGCTGGGGCAGGCCACCAGCCAGGCTTCGCTGCCATTCTTCGCCAAGCTGTTTGGAGAAAAACGGATGCGCGAGTTCGCCGACACGGTGAATGGTTCCATTTACCGGATCGTAGCGACTTCACTTTTGGCCACGAGTTTGATGATGGCGTTGGCGCTGCCCCTGATCGATCTGGTCTACCGAAGGGGACATTTCCAGTTTTCCGATTCCCAGGAAACCGCTCTCTATTTCTTCTGGTTCGCGCTTTCGCTTTGTTTCTGGTCGGCGCAGGGCCTCTACTCGCGCGCGTTTTACGCCGCCGGAAATACGCTTGTTCCCATGGTGGCGAGCAGCTTGATCACGCTGGCATCGATTCCTATTTATTCGGTCTTGTTCCACAAATTGTCGAGCGTAGGACTGGCGATGGCTTCCGACATCGGCATCGTGGCGAATACGCTGGCGCTCGCGCTGTTGCTCCATCAACGACGCCTGATCCGCGTCAACGAATTAAATTGGGCAGAAATTGCGAAGGCCGGAGTCACGTCGCTGGTCGCCGGACTGCTTGCTTATCAAGTCGGTCGAGTGTTGCTGGTGAACAACAGCCGGGTGGCCGACCTCAAGGCAATTGGCCTGATTACGATCACATGGGCTGGTACAGTCGCGGCGGGCTTGTGGATGACGCGATCATCATTGGTGAGAGACCTTCGCCGTCGAAAAGCACCAGCCTATCCCCGAGTTGCGGAAAATCAGGCCGAGGATTTGACCAAGGGAATAGAGCCGTAAAACAGCTGTCAGCTCTCAGCCGTCAGCTTTCAGCTAAATCCATCCAAACAAAAACGGCGGACCCTCTTGAATCGATCAAGAGTGTCCGCCGTGATCTTTATGGAAAAATCTAGACTCGGGCTGCGGTAGCTGCTTCAGCGGGAGCTTTGGATTCTTCGGCATTCGACTTCTGGCCGGCTTTGCGGATATCGATTCCGCCCTTGAAGAATGCTCCATCTTCGATGGAGATGCGGGCGGCCACGACGTCTCCAGTGAGGGAACCGTCGCTACGGATATCAACGCGGTCGCTGGCAGTCAGGTTGCCGCGCACTTTGCCCAGTACCACGATTTCGCGGGCATTGATGTTGGCGGAAACGACGCCGTTGCGGCCGACGGTCACACGGTTTCCCGACAGATTGATGGAACCTTCCACCCGTCCGTCGATGTAGAGAGACTCAGAACCCGTCACTTCGCCTTTGATCACCAGCGATTTGCCGATTGTGGCCTGGTCCGCCGTAGTCGTCGTAACCGGACGTGCCGCGGGAGCAGGCTCGCTCACGGCAGAAGTTGGGGCGGGAGCGGGCGCCGCCGGGCGCTCCGGCTCACCTGGCCGGCCTGGAGTCGTAGGCTGATTCGTGGGTTTCCACATGTGACAAAAGTCCTTTCCTCGTTGGGATTCAGGGTAAAGGCCGCACTTCGGTGACCAACTCGCATTTTACTCCAGCAAGCTGCTAACCCGGCCTGTGAAAATCGCTTATTTGAAGAAACGGCGAGACTTGCAAGATCCGAGTCGAAAGCAATTCTCCTCAACTTCCGCGTCGGCGTGTGCCGACTACTCGTAAGACCGTGCAAATTTCTCCCCGGGCAGTATTTTCTCCCAGGACCATTTCCACGAACTCATGATCGCATCCGGCAAGAAATCCCGACAACAGATGGTTGCAGACCGAGGTTACTACTGTAACGCGAGTTTCACGAGACAAGGACCTGATTTTGATTAGAGTCCTTTAATCTTTGGGAGGAAGCCAATCGTGCAGTACCAACCGTCCTGGCCCTGGGGGAAGCAATGAAACGGATTTACCGCTATGTGATGTGCCTGTCGCTGATCGCCTGCTGCCTTGGTTTGGCCGCAGCAGCCCAGGAGGAGTCCCAGAAGCGACACGTGGGGCGAGTACAGGACTGGACGTACCACCACGTAACCATGAGTGGTGGGTTGCCGGCAGCCGATCTGGAGAGGGCTAAAACAGAGCCGCGCATGCTTTTCCGGTTGGTAGAGCGCAATCGTTTTTCGGCTTCCGTGGACAATCGACGATTTGGACGAGGCGGACGTGATCCCCGGCGCCCCGTGCCTCCTCAGAGTCACGGGCTGAAAGCTGACTGGAGCATTCCATTGGGAGCTGGCATCGTCGCGCCCAATATGTTCCCGGCGAAGTACAGCTTCGATATCAACGCGACAGCGAGCTGTGCCAATGACTACGTGGTATTCGGCTTGAACGTTGCCGGGGCGACACCCGGACAAGCCAATCTTGTCGGAGTCACCAATCTGTACAGCGGTTCGACTCCCAGACTTTGCGGTGCGGCTCCTACCGTCAACTGGGCGTACAACGGGAGTACCTCAGGCGGAGCGGTGCTGACGTCCCCGGTTATTTCTCTGGATGGAAAAAAGATCGCTTACGTGGAGAGCGCGGGGGCAGCCACTGTCTTCCATGTACTTACTTGGAAGGCCGGACAAGGGACAGCCGCGACTACCGCAGTCACTCCAACCTTGAACGGCGCCTGCAATGCTACAAGTTCATGCCTCAAATCGGTGACCCTCTCGCTGACAGCCAGCGACACGCTGTCTTCTCCATGGATCGACTACCAGACGGATAAGGCTTTCGTCGGCACCAACGATGGCAAGATTTATCGCATCAGTTGCGTCTTCAACTGCGCTCTCAACTCCAATCCCGCAGTGGACTGGACTTACATCCTGCCCGTCGCTGGCACTGGCGGAGCGGCGGCGCAACCCAATGGTCCCGTTTATGACTACCCCAGCGGCCGGCTTTTCGTGGGCGATCAACTGGGTGAGTTGTGGGCAATCAACGCCAGCGGAGGCAGCCCGACGCTGAACGCTGGTCCGGTGATGATTGGCGGCGGCGGGTGTACCACAACGAACCCGCCTGGACGCACGGGAACGCCTGCCCCTTGCACCGCGAGCGGCGCGTCGTATGGCATTACTGATTCCGTGATCATGGACAGCTCCGGCGCCAGCCAGCGGATCTATGCTTTCTCCGGTAACGACGGGACGGCAGGAGCGAGTGCCGTCGTGGCGCAGGTAAAGATGGACTTCACTGGCCTGGTCCGGACTCACATCGGTCTGGGCAGCGTCGGCAACACTACAACCAATGTGAACATTCACAATGGCGCCTTCGACAACAATTACTTCGGAGCGACTCCGAGCACGGGCGAGCTCTTCGTTTGTGGAACCGGCCCCGGAGACACGAACCCTTACCACTACTGGATCGGGTTCGACGCCTATCCGGTAATGGACTCTACCCCGACCGGATCCATTGCACGCAGCCCCAGCGCCGCAGGGTTGGCCTGTGCCCCGTTTACCGAAATTTACAATCCCAATATCAACCTGGGCGGCGGTCATCATGATTTATTGATCAGCGGGCTCATGGGCGCGGGCACGAATGGACAAATCATTACGAATGACATCAGCAGTGGCAGTATTTCCATCGGTCTAAGTAACGTGAGCTACGCAGGGGGCGTCAGCGGAATTATTGTCGATAACGTCAGCACTTCGGGGCAGGCTTCCAGCGTGTACTTCAGCACGCAAGGCGTGGTCAATGTGGGTAATTGCAACAATGCACGCTGCGCCGTGAAGCTGACCCAGCTTGATTTGCAGTAATCCTCCGGCAGCGGGGGCAGTTCCACGATAGAGTCTCGCAAAACCATAAACCACGAAGGACACGAAGCATCACGAAGGTGTTCATCTCTGGCTTGCCTTCGTGTACCTTCGTGTCCTTCGGTTTCCAGTTTCTGCAGCTTTCACCGCGAGAGTCACCTCAGGTATCCTGTGATGTGAGCCGATAGCGGAGAGAGATACATGACAACGAATCAGTTGGTGGCTACCCGTCCCGAGTCCAACGAGTACGCACCCTACTACGACAAATATATTTCCCTGGTCCCGGAGGGAGACATTCTCGTCACTCTGGAAAACCAGTTGCCTGCGACTCTGGCTCTTCTTGCACGACCGGAATCCGACGGAGATTTTCGTTACGCTCCGGGAAAATGGAGTGTCAAGGAATCGCTGGGACACGTTATCGACGCTGAGCGCGTTTTCAGCTACCGGGCACTGCGCATCTCCCGCAACGACAAAACTCCTCTCGCCGGCTTCGAGCAGGATGACTACGTGAAGTACGGGCCGTTCGCTCATTGCACCCTGGCGAGTTTGGTTGATGAGCTTGCATCGGTTCGAAAGGCTACCGTGTCGCTCTTTCGTGCGCTCGATGATGCAGCCTGGACTCGTCGTGGTACGGCCAGCAACAACGAGGTCACCGTTCGCGCGCTTGCCTACATGATTGCCGGCCATGAACTGCACCATCGCCGCATTTTTCAGGAAAAGTATTTCCCCTCGTCTGTTTCCTGAAGCGCGTAACCTGCCGGGCTGGTTCAGGTATCCTTACGAGTGATACCCAAGACTCAAGACCCGTCCATGCTTTCCGATTCCGCCATCCTGAAGAAGATCGAGCGCCAGCCTAAACGCACTGCCGGCTTCAAACAGCTGTTGCGCGAACTCGGAGTTCATGGAGATGCCCGCCGCGAGCTATTCGAGCGTCTTAAACAACTGGTGGCAGCTGGACAGCTTCAGCAGGTTGGTCCGGATCGTTACGCCATTCCGCAAGCTGCGGCCGGCAAGAACATGGCGGTGGGCCGTCTGAGCATGCATCGCGATGGCTTCGGCTTTGTCATTCCGGAACCCAATTCTCTCGACGAACGCCTGAAAGCCCGCCTGGTCGGAGACATTTTCATTCCGCCTCCAGCGGTGGGATCGGCGATGCACGGTGACCGCGTCATCGTGGAAATCGGCAACGTTCGTCCCGATGGCCGCGCCGAAGGACGAATCGTGCGCCTGGTCGGACGGGCGCACTCGACCGTGGTAGGGAAGTTTCACTACGGAAGCCGGCACAATTTCGTAACTCCAATCGACCAGAAAATTAACCAGGACATCGTGATACCCGAAGGGATGGAGTATCCGGCGTCCTCAACTGACACCGGTGACTCCGGGCTTCCGCCGCGAGGAGAAGATGCCGGCGGGGTGCGGGCGCTACCCGTGAGTAGAAAGAGTCCGCATCGTGTGCTGGGCGAGGAAGCGGCGCGCCGCGCGGCCTGGGACGATCTGGAAAATGTCGTTGTGGACGTTGAAATAACCGACTGGCCTACAGCCACGCAGAATCCGCGTGGACGAGTGGTGGAGATTCTCGGCTATGAAGACGATTTCGGCGCGGACGTCGAGATCATCATCCGCAAGCATCATCTGCCGCATCGTTTCCCGCCTGCTGTTCTCGAAGAAGCACAGGACGCCGAGCCGATCATTCCACGTGCGGAAGAGAATCGGCGACGCGATTTTCGAGATTTGCCTATTGTCACAATTGACGGCGAAACAGCGCGTGATTTCGACGACGCGGTGATCGTGCAGCTTTTGGAGAATGGCAACTTCGAATTGCAGGTACACATCGCGGACGTGGCCCACTACGTCACACCAGATTCGGCACTCGATCAGGAAGCTCGCCTGCGCGGCACCAGCGTTTATTTTCCCGATCGCGCCGTGCCCATGCTCCCGCTCGAGCTTTCGACCGATATCTGCAGCCTGCGTCCGCAGGTGGAACGCCTGGTGATGTCGTGCGTCATGGAGATCGATCATCACGGCGAGATTCTCGGATACGAATTGAGCGAAGGAATCATTCGCTCCGCCGAGCGCATGACCTACACCGATGTGAGCCTGGTGCTCGAAGGTGATGCCGGTGCGCGCGAGCGCTACAGCCCGCTGGTGGCTGGATTCGAACGGATGCGCGACCTGGCGTTGATTCTCAATCGCAAGCGCGAGCGCCGCGGCTCCATCGATTTCGATTTGCCCGAGCCGGTGATCGAGTTCGACGAAAACGGACTGATGAAGAGCATCACCCGTTCCGAGCGCAACATCGCACATCGTCTGATCGAAGAGTTCATGCTTTCGGCAAACGAGTGCGTTGCGTCGTATCTGGAAAACAAGCGCATTGCTTCGCTCTACCGGATCCACGAAAAGCCCGATGCCAAGCGGGTTTACGACTTTGAAGTAATCGCAGCCACCTTCGGATATTCACTAGGCGTGGGAGCGCTGCCGATCCAGCGCGTACAGCTCAAGACCGACCGCCGCGCCAACTACGGCACCGGCAAGCGCACACGCGAGATCGAGATTCCGAAAGACGTGCACATCACGCCGCGCATGTATCAGAAGCTGACGGAAAAGATCGCCGGCAAACCGGAAGAACGCATTCTTTCCTTCCTGATGCTGCGCTCGCTGAAGCAGGCCAGATATTCCGAAGAGAATCTGGGACACTTTGCGCTGGCCGCAACGTCCTACACGCACTTCACGTCGCCGATCCGCCGCTATCCAGACTTGATCGTCCACCGCATTCTGAAAGAAGTGCTGCGCGACCGTAGCGCCGGCGTCCCGCCGGCCCGAAAGCGGACGGAACGTCCGCTAGGCGAAATCGATTCAGGAGCAACGGAAGAAGAAGGATCAGAGGGCATCTTACGGACAAGAGAGCGGCCCCAAACTTAAGCGGGCTTCCAGCCCGCCATCGGGCCGGCAGGATGCCGGCGCTACAAGTTCGCCGTGGTCGAAGCGGCGCGATCACTCTGCCCACCGCGAAGCCGTCCAGCCCGAAGGCGGTCCCATCTCGCTCGAAGAACTGCACAACATCGCCGAAGAATCCAGCCAGTCCGAGCGCCGCGCCGACGAAGCCGAGCGCGAATTGATGGAATGGAAAAAGGTCAAGTTCATGCAGGACCGCGTCGGAGAGGATTTCGACGGCCTGATCATCAGCGTCACCAAATACGGATTCTTCGTGGAGTTGACCGACCTCTTCGTCGAAGGCCTGGTCCCGCTAGATTCCCTGGCCGACGACCGCTACACCTATCACGAAAACACCCGCGAGATCATCGGCCAGCGCAACCGCAAGATCTACAGCATGGGACAGCGAATACGGGTGCTGGTCGACCGCATCGATCCGGTAGAAAAGAAGATTCAATTCGCGGTGCTGGAGGAAAAGCCGGCCCCGAAGCGCAAGAATCGCCGCAGCTAGTGTAAAATCCTTGAGTCAACCCCACCGCCGCGTTGGCAAGATGCGGCCGGTTCCTTCCAGTCGGGACGTGGCTCAGCCTGGTAGAGCACTCGCTTGGGGTGCGAGGGGTCGGCAGTTCAAATCTGCCCGTCCCGACCAAATCATTCACCTTGGGAAGTTCGCGAATCGTCGGTCTGAGTTCTCGCCTCTCTTCAGTAACGCGACAGTTTACGCTGCCAGCCGCAAGAAAAACATGAACCACGAAGGACACGAAGGCTTTAATCTTAGCCTTTCCTTCGTGAACCTTCGTGTCCTTTGTGGTTCAAGCTTTTCCAGGCTGACTTGTGACCGTGTCGTCACCTTTTGTTTCGACCGACACCCAGGTGATATCCTCTGTCGCCTATGCGCCGACGCGATTTTCTTACCCTGTCAGCAGCCAGCATCGGAGGGGCGCTCGTCTATTCGCTTGATCGCAAAGCCTTTCGGCTTTCCGCGCAAGCCGGACCATCGATTCGCATTCCTCTCCGCTTTTTCTCCGAGGCTGAAGCTCTGATCGTTGCTGCCGCAGCCTCGCGAATCTTTCCCAGCGACGAGATGGGTCCCGGGGCGCAGGAAGCGGGTGTGGCGATTTACATCGACCGGCAACTTGCTGGTCCCTGGGGACGGGACCGCCATCGCTACACGCAGGAGCCGTTCGAAGAAGGTGTTCCACCGGAATTTGGTTATCAGGGGAAAGCGAACCCGCAGCAGATCTATCGCAGCGCGCTGAAAGACTTGAAAGGCTTCGACGGCCTGGCGCCCGCCCAGCAGGACCAGAAGCTACGGCAGATCGAATCGACTCTCTTCTTTTCACTTCTCCGACGCAACACGATTGAAGGCATGTTCTGCGATCCCATGCATGGCGGGAATGTTGACATGATCGGTTGGCAACTGATCGGGTTCCCCGGACCGCGCATGAGCAACTATGCCGATGTCGATAAGCATTACGGGGAAGCATTTCGGCCCAAGCCGGCGAGCCTGCGGCAGGTGACCGGGGACAATAACATTCGTCCCAGCGAGGACGAAGCGTGAAGACTTTGCCCACGGTGGATGTCGTCATCATAGGTGGCGGGTGGACTGGCCTGCTCATGGCCAAGGAACTCGGCACCCGCACCTCACTTTCAATTGCCGTCCTTGAACGCGGAAGGCCACGCGAGACTGCCGACTACTCCGCCACCATGGATGAACTGGACTACGCGATCCGGCTTCACATGATGCAGGACCCCGCGCAGGAAACGGTCACGTTCCGGCACAACTTGACCCAACGCGCGCTTCCGTTGCGCGACCACGGGTCTTTTCTTCCGGGTACAGGCATCGGCGGTGCGGGCGAGCACTGGAATGGTCAATTTCCTCGCTTTCAGCCCGACTGTTTCGAATTGCTGTCTAAAACCACGGAGCGATACGGGGCAAAACGCCTGCCTGCGGACCACGCGATCCAAGACTGGGGCGTCACCTACGACGAACTCGAGCCACACTACACGCGCGCCGAGTTGCTGCTCGGGATTTCGGGGAAGGCAGGTAACATTCGGGGCAAAAAGATTGAGGGCGGCAACATTTTCGAGGGCTGGCGCAGCGCCGAGTACCCAACGCCTCCGATCAAGATGCCATATTTTTCGGCTATGTATCGCGATGCCGCAAAAACTCTTGGCTACCATCCTTATCCGTATCCCGCCGCGACGCTGAGTGAGCCGTATACCAATCCCGACGGAATTTCACGCACTGCCTGTTTTTACTGCGGCTTTTGCGATCGTTTCGGATGCATGGTCGGCGCCAAGGGCCAGCCTACAAACGTTCTTCTGCCGGTGATCCAGACGCGGAAGAGCGTCGCGATTCGGACCGCATCGTGGGTCCGCCGCATCGTGCATGAGAAAGCGGGCAGCGGACGCAAAGTGCGAGGCGTCACCTACGTGGATGCAACCGGAGAAGAAGTTTTCCAGCCCGCGGAACTGGTGTTTCTGGCAACGTGGACCCTCAACAACACCCGGCTGCTGCTGCTCTCAGGTATTGGCGAACCTTACAACCCTGAGACCGGCAAAGGCACGGTGGGACGCAACCTGACCCACCAGGTCTGCTTTGCGGGAGCAATCACGTTTTTTGAGAAGCCATTGAACCGCTTCATGGGTTCCGGAGCCGCCGGCATGTGTGTCGGTGACTTCGACGGCGACTCGTTTGATCACAGCGAACTGCCCTTTCTACGGGGAGGCAATCTGCTGGCCTACAGTTTTGGATACCGTCCGATGACAAGCTTTGGCGTGGTCCCGCAAACGGTGAAAGCTCGTTGGGGATCGGAGTGGAAGAAAGCGGCGATCGACGCTTATGACCGGACGGCCAGCGTCGTTTTCAACGGCGAACACTTGGCTTACAAGGGCAACTACATGGATCTGGACCCTACTTATAAAGATCACTTCGGCGACCCGCTCCTCCGTCTGACGATTGACTGGCGGGACAACGAACGCAAGATGGCCGAGTTTGTGACTCCGAAGGCTGTGGAACTCGCCCGTGCCATGGGCGCCAAAGACATTACTCCGTTTGCAGGGTATGGAAGTTACGACGCAACGCGCTACCAGACCACTCACGTTCAGGGAGGCACCATCATGGGAGGCTCTCCCGAGCGGTCGGTCATAAATCCGTACTTACAGCACTGGCAGACTCCCAATCTTTTTGTTCTGGGCGCGTCGGCATTTCCGCAGAACGCTTCGGCGAATCCCACACCGACTCTTCTGGCTCTCGCTTATCGCGCCGTCGATGCCATTGTGGATCGTTACTTGAAAAATCCTGCGGCCTTGGCGTGATAAGTCGAAGTCCTCAGACGATGGCAGCACTGACAAGAGTTCGAAAATCGTTTGCCAGAGCCGACCACTCTTATCTTCTCAAGTAGGTGCGGTTCGTCGTCGATGGACGGCATCATTTGATCTAATTCTCTGCGGGCATCTACTTGACACCCGACTCGTATCGGGCTCTAATCACCGACATTCACCGCGGCCAGCGTGCGCATTCCAGTCAGGCCGGCAATAAAGAAAGACAATCTAGCATTTTGAGGAGATCGCCGTGAAAACGCGCGACAGCCTGTCGCTTTTATTTGTGGGTTCCATTGTCGTCTTACTGGCCGCCTACAGGACGTCTAGGTCTTCAACGCCGGCTGGCGAGGCTGCAGATTGGACTATGTATGGGGGGACCAACAACGAGCAACGGTTCAGCCCCTTAGACAAGATTAGCGAGCAGAACGTCGGTCAAAACTCGGCCTGCTTTGGAGTCGAGAATTGGGCACGAACCGCGGTTTGGAAGCTACGCCACTGGTCTCGAACGGTGTGATCTACACCACCGGCGCATGGAGCGTTGCATATGCACTGGACGCAAAAAGCGGCGAAATCCTGTGGACCTTCGATCCCGAAGTCCCTCGGTCTCGTGCTCGCAGGATTTGCTGCGACGTTGTGAATCGAGGAGTCGCTCTCTACCACGGCAAGGTGTTCCTCGGTACGCTTGACGGCCGACTTATCGCGCTGGATGCGGCGACGGGCAAACCGGTTTGGACCGCCGTCACCGTTGACCAATCCAAGCCCTATGCGATTACGGGCGCTCCACGCATTGCCAAAGGGAAGGTTCTCATCGGGAACGCAGGTTCGGAATTTGGCGTCCGGGGCTCCGTATCCGCGTATGACGCGGAAACCGGAAAGCTTGTCTGGCGTACGTTCACCGTGCCAGGGGATCCTGCGCTTGGATTCGAGTCTAAAGCACTGGAGAGTGCCGCGAAAACGTGGCACGGACAGTGGTGGGTTGCGGGAGGCGGCGGCACGCCATGGGACTCCATCGTCTATGACCCAGAACTGGATCTGGTCTATGCCGGCACCGGCAACGGAATTGCATGGTACCGCGATCTGCGCAGCCCGGGCGGTGGCGACAATCTCTATCTTGCCTCCATTCTCGCTCTACGGGCGAGTGACGGCGAGGTGGTGTGGCACTTTCAGGTAACACCGGGAGACAACTGGGACTACGACGCCACTCAGCCTTTAATGCTGGCGGAACTGAAGATCAGCGGCACGGTGCGCAAGGTCATCATGCAGGCGTCGAAGAACGGCTTTTTCTACCTGCTCGATCGCCAGACCGGCGAGTTTCTTTCCGCGAAGCCGTTTGTTAAAGGCATCACCTGGGCCAGCGGGATCGATCCGAAGAGCGGACGACCCGTGGAGACTGCTACTGGTTATAACGGCCTGGAGCCAGTGCTCGTTTCCCCGGAACCGGGCGGGGCTCATAACTGGTATCCGATGGCGTTCAATCCCACCACGGGTTTGGTGTACGTGCCGGCTCGACAAGGGAGTACCTTCCTCCACGTTCCGGAAAAGAATTGGAAATCACATCCGACAATGTGGAACCTTGGCGACACGCCGCGTTACGAGGGGCCGCTCCTCAAAAAGCTGATCGCTACTCCGCCACCGATCGGTAAGCTCATCGCCTGGAATCCTGTAGAGCAGCGCGAAGTGTGGAATGTAACTTATCCCGTTGTAGAAAGCGGTGGCGTGCTCGCGACAGCAGGCAACCTTGTCTTCCAGGGCCGTTCCGACGGGATGTTCTCCGCATATCGTGCGACGGACGGTAAGAAGATTTGGGAGTTCAACGCGGGCACAGGAATCATGGCTCCGCCGGTCACCTACCTCGTGGGAGGAGTCCAATATCTTACGTTGATGGTGGGATGGGGCGGCTCGGCTGGGTTAGTGAATCTTCCCGGGGCAGGTCCAATCAAACCGGGCTTTGGCCGGATCCTTACCTTCGCGATCGGTGGCAGCGCGAAACTTGACCCTCTGCCTTTCGGACATCCCAGGCCTCCTTCACCGGCGATCAAAAACGATGCTCCGCCAGCCACCGTGCACGAAGGCGGTTTCCTCTACGGGCAGTTCTGCGTTTATTGCCACGGAGTGAACGTTATCGCGGGCTCTGGCGTTCCTGACCTCCGTTACGCCTCTGCCGAAACGCATCATCAATTCGAGGATATCGTCCTTGGAGGCACTCGCGAGTCGCTTGGAATGCCGTCGTTCAAAGACTCGCTGAAGCCTGACCAGGCGCGAGCGATCCAGGCGTTCATATTGTCCCGGGCCGCAGCCTCGGCCAACTCGTCGTCGAACAAAGCACCTTGACTGAATCTTCTTTGCCGGTGTGACAGCGGCGAAGATGATCCGAACGCAATCCTAAACTGGTGAAACCGCTATTTCAAAACCGCTTGTGCCCATGAGGAAAGTTCGAAAAGCGCCTGCCAGGGCCGAATCTTCGCTTCTGGCGCGTTGAAAAGTACAAGAGCGACGGCGCTCGTTTCTCACCGAGGCCGTCGCTCTCGCACGTTGGGTCAAGCAAATTACGGTCGAGCTTCGTAGACGATGTTGAACGGCGTTTCCGTCGCTCGGCGGAAACGGTCGAAGCCGGCTTCGGTTACAACTTCTCGAATGCGCGGCTCGCCGGCCTGGGCTCCAAGGCACAGTCCGACTTCCTGCGAACGCGAGCACGGCGTGCACAGCAGGGTTGAAAAGCTGTAGTAGACCCGGCCGACTGGATTCAGGTTGTCCTTCAACTGGTCGTTGGCGAAGGGCTCAACGATCATCCATGTGCCATCCTTGGCCAGCGACTGACGGACGTGCGCAGCAGCTCCGACCGGGTCGCCCATGTCGTGCAGGCAATCGAAGACGGTCACGAAGTCGTAGTCTTTGCCGGGAAACTCTTTCGCCTTTGCCACGTGGAACGTGACGCGGTCGGCGACACCATTGCGCCGCGCTGACTCGCGTGCCGCTTCGATCGACTTGTCGTGATAGTCGAATCCGAAGAATTGCGAGTTGGGGAAAGCTTGCGCCATCAATATGGTGGAAGCTCCCTTTCCGCATCCGACGTCGGCCACTCGCGCCCCCGCCTCCAGCTTGTCTTTGACATCGCGTAAAGCGGGAATCCATGTGCTTACGAGATTGGCGGCATAGCCGGGTCGAAAGAATTTTTCGCAACCATGGAAGACACCGTCAGCGTGTTCACCCCAGCCCATGCCGTCGCCGGTGCGGAAAGATTCCGTGATGCGCGGAACCGCCGCGAGCGAGCCCAATGCCAGTTCAAATGCTCCGGGCAGATATGCGGGGCTGTCTTCGTTCGCCAGCGTGAAGGCTTGCTCTTCGAGTCAGACTGAACTTGCTGGTCTTCGCGTCGTAGGTGACGTAGCCGCCGGCAGCTTGTGACGCCAGCCACTCGCGCACGTAGCGCTCATCGGTCTTCGTCTTGGCCGCCAGTTGTGCGGGGTTCATGGGGCCGTTGGCCAGAGCTTTGTAGAGCCCTAACTTTTCTCCGATGACGACCATGCCGGCGTGGACTGCGGCGCCGAGGTCAGTCACGAATTGTCCGATAAAAACGTTCAGCTTGTTCATGTCCAGAGTAGGAACCTGTGCAGTGCTCATCGATCGATTTCTCCTTTTGGGGATTGATATATCTATCTTTCTTTAATTTGCAGGTAGCTATTTGCAGGTGGCGGGCCAAAGTCTCGAAGGTCGCGAGAACTTTGTCATGGCTGCAGGGAAGTGTTTCATTTTCAGTACGTTATTACCTGCAGGCGATCTGGAAGCGAGGAGAACACGGATCGGGAATCAATTCGAGCTAACCCGACGGTTAACTCACCTAGCCGTTCGGTTAATGCGTGGGGCATGGCCGCCCGCGGCTCCATGTGGCTCGTGGCAGACAATTGCGGACACCGACATTATGTGCAAGTGACTGCGATAAAATCGAAGCTCCCATTTTGCCCAGGAGTCACATATGAAATCGGTACTCATCACTGGAACAAGTAAAGGAATCGGTCTCGAGTCGGCGCTGGCGTTTGGCCGTGCAGGCTACAAAGTGTTTGCCACTATGCGCAACCCTGCGCAGTCACCGCAGCTTGCGGAAACGGCCACCCGGGAGAAATTGCCGATCACTGTCTCTGTCATGGACGTGGACTCCGACCAGTCGGTGGTTCGTTCTATCGCAGCCATTCTAAAAGACCATGGTTCGATCGACGTACTGGTCAATAATGCCGGTATTGAGGGATCAGGCACGGTGGAGGAGCTTCCCATGGCCGTTTTCCGGGCAGTCATGGAGACGAACTATTTCGGAGCGCTCCGTTGCATTCAGGCACTGGTGCCGCACATGCGGCAACGGCGTAGCGGATGCATCATCAACGTAAGCTCGGTGGCCGGACGCCTGGCCAGTACTCCGCTCACTTCCTATATGGCTTCGAAGTGGGCACTGGAAGCGTTGAGTGAAGGTCTTGCGGGTGAGATGAAGACTTTCAATGTCCGGGTCGCGATTGTCGAACCCGGCATCATCGACACCGCGATGGCGCGGCGCATTGGAGAGCCACCGAACCAATTCGCCGTACCGGCAGACCAAGCGCTTTGCCGCTCTTTTTGAGGCTTCGCTGAAACAATCCGTCGCCGCCTTCGCTAGTCGCCCAAAAGATCGTGGAGATCGCGGAGAGCGGAACCTGGCAACTCCGCCATCCGGTCGGACCCGATGCTGCTCCATTCTTGCAGTGGCGTAGCGGCATGACGGATGAGCAATGGGTTGATCTGAACGGCAGTGACGACGAAACCTGGTACCGCCGCGTGGAGAGCGACTTCGGTATGGATACGCGACCCAAGGGCTAATCAAGCCACAACCCGTAAACCACGAAGGACACGAAGTATCACAATTAGTCTTGGCTTTACCTAGGTGGTCCCTTTTGTTTTCGCATGAGTCGCAAAGGAGAATAATCCAAAAAGATCTGAAGACTATGCACTATTACCTCGCCCAATTTGTTTCCAGCGTCATCGGCTGGGTGGTTATGGGACTCGTTTACCGGTTCCAGTACGCAGATCGGCCGATCCGCAAAGACGTTTTGCAGGAAAGACTGCAGTGCTGGTCTGGGTGAGCATTGGGATTTTCATGATCTACAACTTAGTGATGTGGCGACGATTTCCTAAAGAATGCGACCCCACCGAATGTTACGAATTCGGTCCTTCGGCCTTTCCTTCGTGTACCTTTGTGTCCTTTGTGGTTGATGTTTTCCTGAATTCCGACACGGACCCAAAGTGTTTGTTCGGCTTGATCGTTGATTCTAGCCTGTTTTCAGAGGCTTGCGGTACTCCGGCCAGCCGATTTGAATTTCTACAATATTTACGATCGTCATCCGTCTAGGGAAACAGATGGATGAGCCATGAGCGTGATTTCGATGATCGAGCAAGACCGTCAAATCGCCGAAGTCATTGCGGAGCAACGGCCGCGGCTGCGCAATTTCATCCGCAGGCGAGTGCCGAATGAAGAAGATGTAGATGATCTTCTGCAGGAAGTGTTCTGCGAACTGGTAGAGGCTCATCGCCTGCTGACGCCGATTGACTTTGTTACGGGCTGGCTTTTTCGTGTTGCGCGCAATCGGATCACCGACCTTTTTCGCAAGAAGAAGCCGGTGAACTTCAGCGACGCGGCATTCGCTGACGAAGACGGCGAGTTGCTGGAGATTGAAGATCTGTTGCCATCGACCGATGCCGGGCCGGAAGCGCTTTACGTTCGCAGCGTGCTTCTGGATGAGATGGAACTTGCGCTTGGCGAATTGCCCAAAGAGCAGCGCGAGGTATTTGTGGCCCACGAAATGGAGGGGCGGAGCTTCAAGGAGTTGTCAGCAGAAACCGGAGTGAGCGTGAACACGCTGCTGTCGCGCAAGCGGTATGCAGTGCTTCACCTTCGCCACCGACTACAAAGCATTCACGACGAGTTTTTGAGGAAGTGAGGGAATCGAAATGAAGAAATGGGTCTTTTTTGTGGCACCGCCGGCGATCGTGCTTCTGGTGGCGATTTGCGGTGAAGTGGTGAAGCATCTGTGGAACTGGCTGGCTCCGACGCTGTTTGGATGGCACCCGATTACCTTCTGGGCAGGCTCTCGGATTGCTGGTTCTCTGCCGGATTATTCGGAGGCGTGGCAGGCAGCGGCTTTCATCGCTCCAACTATCGCCGGCGAATGGCCGAGCGCTAAACCTCCTCACGCCAAGGAACGCAAAAATTTCCAGCAGGGAATGCGCTCGCGTTGCGGCGGCTTTGAAGCGCCAAC